>JAUMWB010000007.1 GCA_030529845.1 Rothia sp. (in: high G+C Gram-positive bacteria)
GTGGTCGTGGTGGGTGACGCGCCCGGGGTGGGACACACTTTTCTGCCTATAACCCAGTATCACGGGGTCATTTTCAGGCACAAAAAAACCCGTTTCCCCTAGCTCTCACCAGGGGAAACGGGTTTTTCTTCACTGTGCGCAAGGGGGGACTTGAACCCCCACGATCTTGCGATCACTGGCACCTGAAGCCAGCGCGTCTGCCAATTCCGCCACTTGCGCATTATTCATTTTTTATCGTTGCTGAATGAGCAACGAAGATAACTATACACACACCTCCAAGGAGATGTCCAACCGCTCTCAAGTGTCCTCAACCACATATAGGCCTATAAGGCACCCAAAACCGGCGCGCGGGCGTCCGCTCCCCACCCTAGAACCCGTGAGATAGCAGGGCTTTACCAGGTTTTCCCGGGGAGTTTTTACGGTTATCCACTAGACTAGAAGCTTAGGCTGTGCGCATACCCTGCGCAGCGAATCAGCTCGAGCACCCGCAGAACACGGCGCGGTGCGCCCGTAGTTTTGTGTTGAAGGAGGCAAGCATGGGGTTCATCGACAGACTTGAACAGGGCCTAGAAAAGGCC
The DNA here is from genome assembly GCA_030529845.1 of Rothia sp. (in: high G+C Gram-positive bacteria). Lineage (GTDB taxonomy): Bacteria > Actinomycetota > Actinomycetes > Actinomycetales > Micrococcaceae > Rothia. Next base: position 579 of record JAUMWB010000007.1, read on the forward strand.
GTGCGTGGCACCTTCAGCAAGGGCGGCACTTTTGAGCCGGTAGATATTGCCAACCGGCTCCGCACCGAGATGGACAATAAGGCCTTTTCCATTTCGTCCGGGCGCACGATTGCCCCCAACAATTTCACCGCTGAGTTCTCAGCCAGCGACTTTTCACGAGCCCAGCAGTGGGGTGTACCCCTGGCGGAAGAGCTCTGCGACGTGGTCATCCGCCACGCCCGCGACCAGGGCTACTCCCTGCGCGGGGCTGTGCGCGTGACTTTCTCGCTCAACAACGAGCTTGAACCGGGCAGCTTCGACGTCACCAGCGCGGTAAAGAAGATGCAGGCCCCGCAGGACGAATCCGCACAGGCGCCTGCCCCTCAGGCAGCACCTGCCCGCCCGGCGTCCGCGCCCCAGTCAGTTCCCACGCGCATTACCCGCCCGGCAGCGCCCCCGCGCACCGAGCCGGTGCCCGCCCACCAGCTGCCGCAGTCTCACCGCCCCGCCCCCACCCCCCAGGTGGTGCTCGACATCAACGGCGATCGCGTGGTCGTGCGCGACCTACCGGTTACCCTGGGGCGCGGGTCGAATGCAGATATCACCGTTGAAGATACGGGTGTCTCCCGCCGCCACCTCGATATTGTGGAGCAGGACGGCACCTATCTGGCAGTTGATCTGGGGTCCACGAACGGTTCTTACCTCGACGGTAAGCGCCTGCACGGCCGCGCTGAGCTGCGAAACGGTTCTGTGATTGAGATGGGCCGGGCCCGTATTGTTTTCCGTCTGATGGTTCGTAAGGGGTAGCTTGTGGCATCTGAAATTACCGTGACGGTTTTACGTTTCGCCTTTTTGGGCCTGCTGTGGCTGTTTATTTTTATGGTTCTTGCTGCGTCGCGCCGCGACCTGGGTGTGGGGCGTAATATCCGCACTGCGCGGGCTCAGTTTGACGAGGTGGCTGTTGATGCGCCGGTTGCTCCGGCTACTCCTGCCCACCCGGCACCGGCGGCTGCCCCGCCGGCCCGTCCGTCCCTGCTGACGATTGTTGAGGGGGCCCAGGCCGGGGCTACCATGCGCCTGGGAGATAGCCCGGTGACCATTGGCCGTGCCACCGATATTGAGGTCTCCCTTCAGGACGACTATGCTTCGGGGCGCCACGCCCGCCTTTTCCCGCAGGGGTCGCGCTGGTTCCTTGAAGACATGGGCTCAACCAACGGAACTTTTGTGGGCGATACCCGCCTGACCCGCGCTACTCCGATTGAGGCTGGTCAGCTTTTCCGGGTAGGACGTACCACCATGCAGCTGAAAGCCTAGTGCATGAGTATCGCTTTCCGTTTTGCGGCCCGCTCCGATGTGGGGCGAGTACGCTCGAAGAACGATGATTCCGGCTATGCCGGCCACTACTTGGCGGTGGTTGCCGACGGCATGGGCGGGCATGTGGGCGGCGATGTCGCGTCGGCCACCACAGTGCTTGATCTGACCCCTCTTGACCGGGCCGGTTTTGAGGGTAATGCCGGGGTGTATCTGGCTGATGAGATTGTGAATGCCAATATCATCATGAATGAGCTGGTAGCCCTGAACCCGCGCCTGGCGGGCATGGGAACCACTTGCACGGCCCTGCTCATTGACGGGGACCGCATCGAGATGGCCCATATTGGTGACTCCCGTGCCTACCGCCTGCGCGACGGGGTATTTGAGCAGGTCACCACCGATCACACCTTTGTGCAGCGCCTGCTACAGGAGGGGCGTATTAGCCCCGAGGAGGCCGAGGCCCACCCGCACAAGAACGTGATTATGCGAGTGCTGGGCGATGTGGACGCCAGCCCCGAGCTTGAACTGCGCACCTTGGACGCCGTGGTGGGCGAAAAATGGGTGCTGAGTTCTGACGGCCTGGACGCCGTGGTACAGGTAGCTGAGATTGAGGCGGTCATGCGCTCCACCGGCGACCTGCAGCAGGTGGTCGATATTCTGACAGACATGACCTTAGAACGCGGCGCCCCCGACAACGTAACCGTAGTAGCCCTTCAGGTCATTAGCGAGGACTCCCTCTCAGCGGCGATTACCGCCCCGCAGCCGATTATCCCGGTGCGCAAGTACGGTAAGGACGGCGAGCTGGTGGGGGTTTACCCCACCGTGGAGCAGGAGGCCGCTGAACCCGCCTCTAGCGACAGCGAGGCCGAAGGGGCGGACGCCGGGGAAATATTCGACGAGGACGGCGAACACCGCGCCCCCTGGCGCCGCCGCATGCCCCAGCACGCCAAGATGCGCAACGCCCTGCGCCACGGCAAGTGGCGCGGTGAATCCTTCACCGACGGCGTGCTCAACACGATGACCGTCAAGGCCGGGGTGGACGCCGCCGCCCCCATCACCGGTGAGGGGGAGGACGAGCCGACCCCGGCGTCCGTCCTTCGCCAGGAGCTTTCAGAGCGCCCCCACGACCTGGTGGGAGCTGCCGCCAATGCCACCCAGACCGGCATGATTCCAGCGGTCACGGCCCGCACCGCCCAGAACATCAGCACCCTCTCCCAGCAGCAGACTACCCAGGCCCTGGAGCCTGCCGAGCTGCCCGAGGAATACCGGGTTGCCCTCAGCAACGAAGTTGCCCCATCGCCCCATCGCTGGCCCATGCGCATCTTCGTGGCTGCCCTAACCCTGGCTGTACTGGTGGCCAGCGCCTGGAGCTTCTTCTCCTGGACTAAGACCCAGTACTACGTGGGCGTTAAGGACGACCACGTGACGGTATTCAACGGCATTAACCAGTCCCTGGGGCCGGTCAGCCTGCACACCGTGGTCGATGAGACCGATATTGAGGTCAGCTCCCTGCCGGAGTTCTCCCAGTCGCTTCTGCGCAGCACCATCACCGCCACCAGCCAGGACGAGGCTGAGCAGATCGTGCAGAACCTGCGCGACCAGCTACCGCCTACAGTTGCCCCGGGAACCGTGACCACGGTGGCTCCTACCCCGAGCGCCTCTACCAGTGCCTCGGGTGAGCCGACCCCGCCGTCCGAAACCAGCCCAACACCCGATACCAGCACAACTACCCAGGGAGGTAACTAGTGAGCACGTCATCTACCGCACCTGCGGTTGAGCTGCCCCGCTCCCGCCGCCTGACCGAGCTGGTACTCACCGTCCTAGCGGTGCTACTCTGCCCTGCCGCTATGTACCTGGTAGACCCCGAAACTGCCCTGGCTAACCGCATGTGGTTGCAGGCCCTGACCGTTCAGGGTGTGGGTGCTCTGGTGCTACACGCTGTCATGTATATGCGGGCCCGCTATGCCGACCCCTTTATCCTGCCGATTGCGGTAGCTCTGAACGGGCTGGGCCTGGCCATGATTTACCGCATCGACCTGACCACCACCGCCAACGCGGGAGCCGCCCAGCTCATGTGGACCGGGCTGGCCATGATTGCCTCAGCCGTGGTGCTCTTCTTCCTGCGTGACCACCGGGTTCTGCGTAAAATCACCTATATCTCGCTGGCTGCCTCCATTGTCTTGCTTTTGCTGCCCCTGCTACCGATTATTGGTACCGAAATTAACGGTGCCCGTATCTGGATTTCTCTCGGGGGCCGCACCTTCCAGCCCGGTGAGATTGCCAAGATTACCCTGGCCATCTTCTTTGCAGGCTACCTCTCAACCCACCGCGACCTCATTATGCTGGCCGGTAAGCGCCTAGGCCCGGTACGCCTGCCCCGCTTCAAAGACTTAGCTCCCATGTTTATCGCCTGGTTCGTTTCCCTGGCGGTGCTGGTTTTCCAGCGCGATTTGGGCTCGGCCATTCTCTTCTTCGGTATCTTCCTGGCCATGCTCTTCCTAGCGACAGGAAGCCTCACATGGGTCGCCCTGGGCCTACTCTTCGTAGCTGCTGGTGGCGTGCTGGCCTACAACTACATCTCCCACGTCTACTACCGCATTAATTCCTGGGTCCATGCCTTTGATCCCGAGATTTACAACCAGCCCCTGGGCGGCTCGGGTCAGATTGTGCAGGGCCTCTTCGGCCTGGCCTCTGGCGGCCTCTTCGGACGCGGCTGGGGCAACGGCCGCCCCGACCTGGTCTCATATTCCAACTCAGACATGATTATCACCGCCCTGGGTGAAGAACTGGGCCTACTGGGCTTGGGGGCTATCCTCATGCTCTTCCTGCTGCTAGTCTCCCGCGGCTTCCGCGCTGCCCTGGGCACCCGCGACGCCTTCGGTAAGCTCCTGGCAGCAGGCTTCTCAGCCCTGATCGTGATTCAGCTCTTCGTGGTAGTTGGCGGCGTGACCCGCCTGATTCCCCTGACGGGTCTGACCACCCCCTTCATGTCTGCCGGTGGCTCCTCCCTGCTCTCAAACTGGGTCATCGTGGCTATCCTGCTCGCCATCTCCCACACGGCCCGCGCCCCGCACGTGGTAGAAGAGTTCGACGAGTCAGACAGCATCGACTACGAGGGCTACGAGCCGGAGGGCGCCACGTCCGTCATTTCCAGAATTACCGAAACCAACCGTTCAGGAGGTGCTCGCGGTGAATAGAGCCATCCGCCGGGCATGGATCGCCGCAGCCTGCGTCTTCGTGATGCTGCTGGGCACCCTGACCTACATCCAATTCTTTGACGCTAAGAACCTACAGGCCAACACCTGGAACTCCCGCACCCTCTACGAAAGCTACGGCTCCCAGCGCGGTTCTATCGTAGTGGACGGCGTAGAAATTGCCTCGTCCGTAGAGTCGAACGACGGCTACGCCTTCCAGCGCACCTACTCCCAGCCTGAGCTCTACGCGGGGCTCACCGGCTACTTCTCATCCATCTACGGGGCAACCGGGCTTGAGTCTGCCATGAACGACCAGCTCTCAGGCAACTCCGACGCCCAGTTCTACGACCGCCTGGCCCAAATGTTCACCGGCAACACCGCCCAGGGAGCCAGCGTTGAACTGACCATCGACAGCGAGCTCCAGCAGCTGGCCTACAACCTGCTGGACGGCTACAAGGGCTCTATCGTGGCACTCAACCCCAAGACCGGCGAAATCCTGGCCATGGTGTCCACCCCCTCCTACGATCCCAACGCCCTCTCGTCCCACAACGCCGAGTCGGTGCTAGCGCAGTACGCGGCCCTCAACGAGGACGCCAATCACCCCCTCTACAACCGCGCTATCGCGGGTGACACCTACGCCCCCGGCTCAACCTTCAAAATTATTGATGCCGTAGCCGCCCTCGAATCCGGTAAATACGACGCAGACTCGGTCATCCCCAACCCGCAGAACCTGACTCTGCCGAACACTACCGTCACCCTGCCCAACTACATCGGCGGCCAGTGCTCCACCCGCACGTCCGCCACCATCGAGTGGGCCCTGGCGCAGTCCTGCAATACCCCCTTCGCGCAGATTGCTATGGACCTGGGTGAAGAAACCATCGCCCAGACAGCCAGCAACTTCGGCTACGGGCAGGACCTTCAGATTCCCCTGACCGTGTCGCAGTCGGTCTTCCCGACCAACATGGAAGACAGCCAGCTAGCACAGGCGTCTATTGGTCAGTACGATGTGAAGACCACCCCTTTGCAGGTTGCCATGATGAGCGCAGCTATCGCGAACGACGGTGTGCAGATGAAACCTAACCTGATTAGGTCGGTTAAGTCCCACAACCTGAGCTCGCTGTACGATTTCTCAGCTGAAGAGCTACGACGCTCCACCTCGGCTGATATCGCCAACCAGGTAACAGAGTGGATGGTAAATGGCGTGAGCAACGGTATCGCCTCGGGCGCTGCGGTCAGCGGGGTTCAGGTGGCCGGGAAGACCGGTACCGCTGAAATTGGAGACACGGGGTTAAACAACTCCTGGTTCACCGGTTTCGCTCCGGCGGACGACCCGCAGGTAGCTATCGCGGTAGTCTATGAAGGTGTAGACGTCACAACAGGGGCGCAGCTTGCTGCTCCCGCAGGTAAACAACTTTTTGAGGCGGTGTTGAACAAGTGAGGCCTTCGGTAGATGTGACTCTTGGTGGTCGCTACACCCTGACCGAGCGTATCGCGATTGGCGGTATGGGTGAGGTCTGGAAGGCGCGCGATAAGGTCTTGGGCCGTACCGTCGCCGTAAAGATTCTGAAAGAGGAATATACAGGCGACCCCGGCTTTCTGGAGCGTTTCCGCGCAGAGGCCCGCCACACTGCCCTGCTCAATCACCCCGGCGTCGCTAACGTCTTCGACTACGGTGAAGAGGACGGCTCTGCCTACCTGGTCATGGAGCTGGTCCCCGGTGAGCCGCTCTCTAACATCATTGAGCGCGACAAGCAGCTGCCTGCCGACCGCATTCTCAACATCATGGCGCAGACCGCCCGTGCCCTGGCAGCAGCCCACGCCCAGGGGCTCGTACACCGCGATGTGAAGCCCGGCAACCTGATTATCACCCCGGACGAGCGGGTGAAGGTCACCGACTTCGGTATCGCCCGCCTGGCTGACCAGGTCCCCCTCACCGCCACCGGCCAGGTTATGGGTACCGCCCAGTACCTGGCTCCCGAGCAGGCAACCGGCCAGCAGGCAACCCCCTCCTCAGACATGTATTCCCTAGGCATCATCGGCTACGAGTGCCTAGCGGGTAAGCGCCCCTTCACCGGCGAGTCCCAGATTGCTATTGCCCTGGCCCAGGTCAATGATCCGCCACCGGCCCTGCCCAAGGACGTCCCCGCCCCGGCAGCAGCGCTCATCATGTGCCTGCTCTCCAAGGACCCTGCCGACCGTCCCGAGACCGCTACCGCGCTGGCGTCCGCCATTGACGCCATCCGCCGCCGCGACATCCCGGCCGCCATCAAGGCAGTACCGCCCCTGGGCAAGTTCCTGCCCCAGGGGGCAGATACCCAGGCCACCCAGGTGATGACCGCTCCCACCGCGGTAGCCCCCGCGGCTGCCCGCTTCGGCTCAGGAGCCCGCTACGAGCCCGAGCCGACCACAGCTCGTGTGCCCAGTGCAGCGGCAGCAGCCTATCCGGCAGCTGAGGACCCCGCTAAGAAAAAGAGCCCCTGGGGCTGGGTATCCCTGGTACTGGCCCTCCTGCTCATTGCCGCAGTTGTCTGGTTCGTCCTCGCTGGCAGCAACCACACTGGCACCACGGACGACACAACACCTACAGCCTCGGGTACCGTCTCTACCGTCAGCGTCGCCCCTACCACCGAGCAAGCCGATGCAGTAGAAACGCCCACCCGTATTGAGATTGATTCAGCCTCCTATGAGGGCCGCCCCCTCGATGAGGTCGTCAACGAACTCACCGCCCTGGGCTTCTCGACCCGCACCACGGGCGTCACTTCAGACTCCGACATCGATACTGTGCTCTCAGTTTCACCCACCGGTAGCGTAGAAGTGGGCGAAACCATTACCGTGCAGTACTCAACCGGCCCCAAATCAGTAACCCTACCCAGTAATCTGGAGAGTACAGACTCTGAAGAGGCCATCAACGCAATTACCGCCCTGGGCGTGAACGTGCAGATTCACTTTGAAGAAAGCAGTAGCGCTCGTGAAGGCACCGTGCTGCGCACCAGCCCCACCTCGGGATCCCGCGTTGAAGTGGGAAGCAGCGTAGACGTCTACGTGGCCAAGGCTCCCGCAGCCAGTGCGTCAGCGTCCGCATCAGCGAGCACCTCAGCACCACAGTCAGATACCGCCTCAGAAACAGCCTCACCGAGCGCTGATTCGACCGGCAACTAAACTCCACCGGAAATGATGGGTGAATACATGGACCAGCAGGTTCCTGAAACTATCGATCAGCGCTACGAGGTCGGAGCCCTTATTGGCTCCGGCGCCATGGCGACCGTTTACGAAGCGGTTGATACACGCCTGGGGCGCAAGGTTGCGCTTAAGGTTCTACGGACTGAGCATGCTCAGGACGTTATCTTCCGCGCCCGTTTTCAGCGCGAGGCAGAGGCCGTCGCGGCTCTCAACCACCGCTCTATCGTGGGTGTCTACGACACCGGATCCTTCGATATTCAGGTGGGTAGCTCTGAGGTATCGGTGCCTTTCATGGTGATGGAGCTGGTTCAGGGCACTACCCTGCGTGAAGCTATGTCACACGGCGAAGTCGACCAGGCCCAGGCCCTGGCCTACGGTGTTCAGATTCTTGAGGCTCTCGATTACAGCCACAGCGCAGGTATTGTGCACCGCGATATTAAGCCCGCTAACGTGATGATTCTGCCCCAGACAGCAGAAGACCGTAAGCTGGGTGAGCCCGGTCAGATTAAGGTCATGGACTTTGGTATCGCCCGTGCCGCTGAAGAGGCCGGTGATGCCCTCACCAAGGCCAATACCGTCATGGGTACCGCCCGCTATATCTCACCCGAGCAGGCTCGCGGTGAGACTGTCGATGCCCGTAGCGACGTCTACTCGGCCGCCTGCGTCGTCTACGAGATGCTGGCAGGACGCTCCCCCTTCGACGCCCCCACCAACGTGGAACTGGCCGGTAAGCACCTGAGCGAGACTCCTCAGCCACCCAGCGCTTACGCGAGTGAAGAGATTTCTCCCGCCCTCGATGCTGCTGTGCTCAAAGGCCTGGCCAAGAACCCTACCAGCCGTTACCAGAGTGCTGGGGAGTTCGCGTCCGCCCTGAAAGATGCCGAAAGTGGCATACTCACTGGTGATGACCAGGATCCCACCGAAGCTACCGCCGCTTTTAGCGCAGCTACCCTGGGCGCAGGCGCCGCAGCCGGTGCCGTGGCAGCCACCCCGCGTGAGACCGAAGAGGCCGGTATTGGCAGCTTCTTCGACAACGCCCAGTCTGAGTACTCCGATGAGGAACTCTACGGTTACGGCTACGGCCAAGACCCGGCTAAGGCCCGCAAAAAGCGTCGCCGCAGTGCCTGGGGCAAGGCCCTCACCACCCTGCTGATTCTTCTCTTGGCTGCTTTCGGTGTGAGCTCTGTGCTCTACTACCAGGCCAAGCTCAACGAGGTTCCCGTCCATGTGGTTCCTGCGGTTCAGGGGCTAACCAAGGAAGAAGCCGAAACCCAGCTACGCAACCTGAACTTTGCGCTCAAGTTTGAAGAAGAGCACTCCGATACCATCCCCAAGGGTTCGGTTATCAAGACCTCTCCTGTCACCGGCCTTGAAGCTGAAGAGGGCAGTGAAATTGTTGTGACTGTTTCCTCTGGCCCAGCTGTACTGACCGTACCTGCCAACCTTGAGGGTCAAAGTGAGCAGTACGTGCGTGAGACCCTCACGAATGCCGGCTTTATTCCCGGCCGTACCACTACCGTGAACAGCCCCACCGTTCCTGCGGGTATGGTTGTCGGCGTGACCCCTGGCTCCGGTGAACAGGTCGATGCCGGTGCGACCATCGATATCATTCTCTCCAACGGCAAGGTTGAGGTCCCCAGTCTGGTTGGTCTGAGCCGTGACGCTGCTATTGCAGCGCTGACCGCCTCAGACACCCTGCTGAGCACCAATATCGAAACCGTCACGACCGCTGCCCAGCCTGCTGGCACCGTGATTTCACAGAGCGCTACCGCAGGTACCCTCATCGAGCAGGGTTCGACCGTGACCATTCGTGTGGCGGTTGCTCCGGTTGCTACGGCAGCCCCGACCCTTGCACCCACTGCTGCCCCCACCGCGGTGGCAACGACCGCACCTACTGCTGCGGCAACAGCTCAGGCTACTCAGCAGACCGCACCGACCGCTCAGGCCACCCCGAGCGCAAGGGCTAACGACAATAACGACTAAGTAGCGCTAGCCTATAGGGAAAGCCGCCCTCCCCCTGTACGGGGAGGGCGGCTTTCCCTATAGATTTTTTTGGGGGCGCGGGGCCGGTTTTAGGCTGCCGATTCAATCAGGGGCGAGAGAGTGGCACCCAGGGCTGCTGCGCCCTCTAGGCCGACTTCTTCTAGCCAGTTACCCAGCATGAGGTAGCCACCTTCGGTGAGCACCGATTCGGGGTGGAACTGCACACCGTGCAGGGGAGCGCTCACGTGGCGCAGACCCATGATGATGCCGTTATCGGTGCTGGAGGTGACCTCTAGCTCAGCGGGCAGGGTGGCAGGTTCTACCGCCAGAGAGTGGTAGCGGGTGGCGGTGAAGGGGCTGGGCAGGTCCTTGAAGACGGACTGACCGGTGTGAACCAGCTGGGAGGTCTTACCGTGCATCAGCTCAGGTGCGTGGCTCACCACGCCGCCGAAGGCTTCAGCGAGAGCCTGGTGGCCCAGGCAGACGCCAAGCAGGGGCTTGTTGGCGGTCTTAGCCCACTTAATAACGTCAATGATGACGCCCGCTTCAGCCGGGTTACCGGGGCCGGGCGAGACGAGCACACCGTCGTGCTCCTGGGCGAAGGCGATGGTCTCGTCGAGACTCAGTTCGTCGTTACGAATCACTGTGGTTTCAGCGCCGAGCTGCTGGATGTAACCGACCAGGGTAAAGACGAAACTGTCGTAGTTATCGATGACGAGAATTTTAGTCATGGCACCTGCCCTTTCGTGATGGTGTTTTGATTCTATCGCACGGGGTGAGGCGGGCGTCCGGTGCTTATTGCTCTATGGTCACGTCGGTGTTGAAGGGGCTGTACTCGGCAAAGTGGGGGAATACGTATTCCATGAGCAGGTAGACGGCGGCCGCTATCAGGGCGATAGCGATGATGATGCGCAGCCACAGAGGGCCGGGTAGGTGACGGAAAATCCAGGCGTACATGGGGTTCCTTGGGGTGGACGGCGGTGGTTAGCTTTAGCCGGCGATGGCGGCGATTTCTTCGGGGGCACCCGCTTCAGCAGGCTGCCAGCTGACAAATTCGGCGTGAACGATGTAGCGTTCAGTATCGCCGTAGCGGGGGTGGCAGCTGGTGAGGGTGAGTAGACGGCGGTCAGCATCAGCCGCCGGAGCTTCGGGGTTATCGGGGTTGGGGGCGATGACCTCCACCTGGGTGGGAAGCACGATTTTGTGCTCGTAGACCCGGTAGGTGTAGTAGCCTTCGGCAGTGCGTATGTAGATGTTGTCGCCGCTCTCAAGCAGGTCGATGTTATCGAGCACGGCGCCGTTAGTTTGGCGGTGGCCTGCTAGAGCGAAGTTGCCGTATTCACCGGGCATCTGGGTGGTGGGGTAGCGTCCTAGCCCCAGGGTGTCGAGCACGTCGGTACCCACGCCTTCAGCCAGGGGGCGGGCGTAGTTTTGACCTAGCCGGGGTATGTAGACCACACCGTAGGCTTGCCCGTAGGCAGGCGGGGCTACAACTGGAGGGTCTGCCGGATCGTAGTCGGGCACAGTGTTATCAGAGGTAGCTGCCTCAGTATTCTGGTCTTGACCAGTGACCGCGGGGCCGGGGCGTCCGCCGTCATTGTTAAATTCCTGAATGAGGCTGTCAACGGCTTGCTGCTGGGTGCGGTTGGCGTCGATGTTGGTCCACCAGAGTTGCCAGGCAACAAAGAGAAGTAAGACGATACCGGCAGTAATCATCAGTTCACCGATGATCTGAATTGCCCATTGCAGGGGGGTGCGCCCGGTGGGGGAAGTCGCGCGGCGACTGGTAGTGGGGGCAGCTGTAGTCACATCTCACCTCGGCGTAGGACGATTGTGGGGGACTGTTTAATGTTAGAACTTTTTCAGCTACTGCGGTTAAAATCGTCTCTGACCCTATATTTTATGAACTGCCGGGAGCACTGCTCCCCTACTGGAGGAAAAGTGGCTGAGTCGAAGTCTATTCGTGACGAGGATTTTGAAGAGGCGGAGCTGCGCCGCGTTGCGGAGTCGATGTACAGCGACGATGATTTCCCGTCGCCGACCCCCCTCTGGTATCGCGTGATTATGTTCGCCATGATTGTGATTGGCGTACTGTGGATTATTACTTTCTATATTTCCCAGTCGGTGTACCCGATTCCGGGTATTGGCAACTGGAATATTGGTATCGGCATTGGCTTCATGATGGTGGGGCTGATTATGACCACCCGCTGGCGCTAGGGTGCCGCTATGGCTGAGAAGAAACCTGAGACCACTAATCCGTCTAACTTAGCGCCGGTTGACCCCAACGAGACGCTGGATCAACGTGCTGATATTCGCGCTGCCCGGTTCGAGACTAAACTGCGCCGCTGGGCTTTGTTTGGTGTGGTTGCTGCTGTGGCTATTTACTTTGTGTGGCAGGCTGTGGCGGGCTAGACGCTCGCCCCGTGTGCCCTATCCCCGTTACCGGTCTGCGGTAGCGGGGATTTTTTGCGTGCGGTAGAGGGCCACCAGCAGGGTGAGGGCGAGGAGCTCTACCAGGGTTTGGGTGAGGACGGCCAGGGGCATGAGGGCGGACGCCGGCTCGCCTGCTAGAGCGGTGGAGAGACCGAGCACCAGGGGCAGGACCACCAGGGCATTGCGCGTGACCGTTGAGAAGGTAAGGGCAATCCGCTCGGGGGCTGGAAGGGCTCTACCGTAGTGTGCAAGTAGGTAGCCCGATAGCAGACCCATAAATATGGCGTGTATGGCATATAGGCATGCCATGGGTAGAAGATAGGACGCAAGAAGGGTTATATGGGAGGCATGAGCAGCGGGGGTTATCAAGAGAACCAACACCATGAGGGGCATCATTAACAAGCCCGCCGCATCTTCAGAGCGCGCTTGAATCACCCCACCAAGACCCTGAATAAGAGCAGCGCAGATCAGAGGAACCGCCACCACCGCAAGAGCAACCCCCAGTTGTGGCAAGGCCCGCCAAAGGGTGCCATCCGCCAGAAAATCTCCACGCCAGATACCGACCGAACGGAAGAGAAGAAGCCACATAGGGGTCAGGCACATCTGCGCCAAAAGCAGGAGCGGAGTAAGGGATAGAAGCCTCAGGTGGGCACCACCCGCTAGGCCCGTAAACGTTACCACATAATCTACGCAGGGTGTCAGGAGCACGAGCCCTGCGGTAAAGAGCAGAAGATCAGGAAGACCGGGTACTAGCCACCGAAATCCCAGCAACAGCAGAGCCACCACCAGGGGCACCAATAGGAAGTTGAGGGCTAGTAGGGTTTTAGTAAAGCCCGTGAGCGCACCGGGCTCTAGAAGTCCACGCAGGGGAAGGGTGAGAAAGGTAGCTAGGAGTAGCAGCCCAAGAGTCGGGGTCACTAGTGGTTGAGCGAGGGTAGCAAGAGGCGATACAAAGGAAGCCGCCGCCCCTACCCCTAGCGCGAGGAGGTACAGAACCACCTGGTATCTCTCCATCAAGCTGACCACGGGCGTCCTTTCTCTTAAAGCAACCTGCCCTCCCCTACTGTAAAGCAGGGAAGGGCAGGGCTACACAACACCTATCAGCTCAGGTTCAGCTGATTTTGCATATTGACATGGATATATGCCTGAGTCACTATGCTTTATCTCGTCAGCGTTCTCACGCCAGGAGTTTAGATTACGCTTCGGGAGCGGTGAAGGCTACGTCGAGGTTGATGACGACCTTATCTGAGACCAGCACGCCACCGGCCTCAACAGCGGCGTTCCAGGTGATACCGAAATCCTTGCGGGAGATGGTTGCAGAGAGAGATGCACCCGCACGGGTGGCGCCGAAAGCATCTACAACCGCACCGGTGAATTCGCCGGTGAAGGTGACGGGGCGGGTTTCGCCCTTGATGGTGAGGTTGCCTGCGATGGTCAGATCTTCGCCATCAAGATCGAAGGAGGTTGATTCGAAGGTCATGGCTGCGTGGGTGTCTGCGTCAAAGAAGTCTGCGCTGCGCAGGTGGCCGTCGCGGTCGGCGTTGTTGGTGTTGACTGAGGCGATCTGAGCAGTTGCCTTGATGGTGGATTCTGCGATGTTTTCAGCGATGACCAACTGGGCGTCGACCTGGTCGAAGGTGCCACGCACCTTGGTGATGCCTGCGTGACGAACGGTGAAGCCTACCTCTGAGTGGGCTGAGTCGTAGCTCCAGGTGCCTGCGGTGAGTTCTGCCATGATTGTGCCTTTCGAGCGGTACGGTTTGTTTTCAACAGTTATTACTTTACAAGTAAAGTTTTAGCTGCGCAAGCCCTCTGGCAAAAAAATTTTACAAGGAAATTTTTGCACTGGGTTCAACCCCTAGCGCAGTACACCCTCGCCAGCCGCAGCGGCATAGACCCTCTCGCTCAGCCTAGCCAAGACGGGAGAGCTAATGTTCCAGTGCTGCCAGTAGAGCGGCACATCAACAGGCTGAGGGGCCAGCTCCACCAGGTCGCCGGAGGCAAGAGCTTCTAGAGCCTGCACCTCGGGCAGAATACCCCAAGCAATTCCACCTAGGACAGCCCTGGCATAGTCAGGTGAGCTGGGCAGGTAAATAGTGGGTGATCCCTGCCAAGAGTCAGGGTCTACCGCAAAGCGGTCAAGCAGTAACCCGCGCGCGGATGCTAACCCAAAGTCCTTCCGGTCAAACTCCACCACCGGCGCTAACGCCAGCTGTTCGGCGGTAGCCTGTGGATAGTCGGGGAAGTAGCGCTCTAGATAGTCACGGGAGGCCACCACCCGGTAGCGAATATCGCCCAGCTTCTCAACAGAACAGCCGGCGATGGGCTCCGGCTGGGAGGTCAGAGCAGCCATCACTTCCCCCGAACGCAGCAGGGCGGACGAGTGATATTCAGCCTCCCTCCGCACGTCACAGAAGATGCGGTCACGAGCAGCCAGTTCTGCAACAGCCGAGAGGAACCAGGTGGCCAGAGAGTCAGCGTTCACGGCTACAGCTACGCTCTGCCCCTCTTCACTGCCGCCGAGTTCACGCTCCATTTCTGCATGCAGAAATTCGCTTTGCCGGGCAATACGCAGGACGCTCTGCCCCGACCCTGTGGGGGCCACCGGATTGGTGCGCTTGAGGAGGACCCTCCCAGCCAACTGCTCCATAGCCTTGATACGCTGAGAGATAGCCGAGGCGCTGACGCCCAGAATATCGGCCGCCGCGTCGAAGGTGCCGTATTCAATGACGGTGACAAAGGTTTGGAGCTGGTCGGTAGTAAAACGCATCATAAGAATATCTTATGCTATTAAAGTTTCATTAGATAGCTTTATGAAAGCTAGTCACATACCATAGATTCTCGTGACTATCGCAGAAACTCTCCCCCACGTCCTCTTTGGTATCGGTACCTCACTCTCACTCATCGTGGCCATAGGTGCCCAGAACGCCTATGTGCTGAAGCAGGGTATCATCGGCAAATTTATCTGGCCTATCGCCCTCTTCTGCATCCTCTCTGACGCCCTGCTCATCGGCCTGGGCGTGCTGGGAATCGGATCCCTGGTGGACTCAGCCGCCTGGGTGCTGGAGATCTTGCGTTGGGGTGGAGGTGCCTTCCTCATCATCTACGGGGCCATGGCAGCAAAACGTGCCCTGCGTCCGTCCGCTATGAAGGTCACCAGCGAAGACTCCGGGCCGCAAACCCTGGGCAAGGCCCTGCTCATTGCAGCTGCCATGACCTACCTCAATCCCCACACCTATCTCGACACCTTTGTACTCATAGGCGGTATCGCGGCACAGCAGGGCGACTACCGCTGGCTCTTCTATGCGGGCACGGTCACCGGTAGTGCCATCTGGTTCACCCTCCTGGCCTCGTGCAGCCGCTTCCTGCGTCCTGTCTTCGCCAACCCCCGTGCCTGGCGCGTGCTGGACGCCGGCATCGCCGCCCTCATGTTCTTCCTGGCTTACAAGGTCATGTTCGGGCACTAAGGCCCATCCCAGGCCAGTTACCGTCTCTCTAAAACCCTGAAATACGCATCAGGGTACCTAGAAGCCTACCTATCGTGAGCCCGGTAGATATTTCGTACCATAACCGTGCGGCGCACGTCCTCAATTGCTGGCTGTAAGAATCCATTCGCATACCGGTCATCCGATGCTGTTTGAGCGACAAAGCTGAGGGCGGCAAACGCACCTAAGACCATCGATACCTTCACCAGAACGAGACTGAAGGGCATGGTTACACCAGCAAACTTTACCTTCTCAGCCTCATGAACCAGCCAACTGGTTACGGTAGCATCGGGGACGGCTATCATGCCGAACCAGATAAAAAATAGGCAAACAACAGTACCGAAAAAGAAGGCCTGAATCACCTGCACCACCATAGGAAGTGACACTAAGTTATACCACTCCTGACGCCCTAAGACAGGAGGGTTCAAAACTCGTGTACTTGCTGACATCACGCAGCATATCAGGCCAGGGATTACCAGCTTCTGCAGCTGCCTGGTCTTCTTCCATAAAGTTATATGAGGTAAGAAACAACCCAATGATTTCGCAGGTGGCTACACCGTAAATTGCGCAAAACTAAAATCACCGAATATGACTTGATGGTCGGTCGCGGTCGCGAAATCGTCTTCGACGCCAATGCCGACATCAAAGAACGCGAGTCCCACCTCCTGCTCTCAGACGACTTCTTCGAGTCCGTCATGCAGAGCGACGCCGTCCCGGTTGAAACTGAAACCTGGCGTGAACTGCTCAGTGAGTCCAAATCACCCCTGGCGCTGGATATTTACCTGTGGCTCTCTAGCCGTCTACCCAAGCTCCAAACGCCGTGTATATCAGCTGGGAGCAGCGTCAGGCTCAGTTTGGCTCTCAGGCACAGGCGATTCATGACTTCAAACGCCGCTTCCGTGTGGCTCTTCAAGAAGCCCAAGCCCACTTGCCTAACGCTAACGTCACCGAAGAAGGCCAAGGCAAACAAAACGGCTTCAAAGGCCTTGTCCTGCGCCCCTCAAAGCGCTCCATCACGCAAAAATACCCCCCACCCCTAGCACACAACAGACCCCGTAGATCCGGAAAAATCCTTTTCTACGAGGCCTTGTTTTGCTTGGAAGAATCTTAGGTTCCCTGTTGGGAAACTGGGGCAACTACTACGGTTTTCGTCCCAGTAGCCACCCAACGCTGACCAGTATGCCTACTGTTACAAACGGTACTCCCAAGAGCCAGCCAACTATTCGTTGTTCAACTTCCAAGCTGTGAAACAGCAACCAGCTGACAATGCCTAGGCCCCAATACAGCAGAATTGCGGGAAGCCCAATACTGTTTTGAATTCTGTCTAACATACTGTTCGCCCTATCTAGTTAGAGTAAATATTTCGGACCTAGCCAAAGCAGGAAACTGATGCTCCAGTTAGTCCACCACCGATTCCACCAACGACAGCTCCTACTGCGCCCGCACCTACAGTACCGATAACTGGGAGGGTTACGGTTCCGACTGCGGCTCCTGCAAGGCCCAGAGTGCCTGCGCCAGTTACGGCTCCACCGCCGATACCTGTCAGGCACTTGCCTACGCCACGCAGCTCAGTAGACGCAATTGCAGAGATAAGTAGCTCATTGTTGCCGTTGTCTTCGTACTTCAAGAAAATCTGATTGCCATGTTGGTCAATAGCTTCTTCGGGGAGTACTTCTGAGTTACCTTCTGCATCTGTTGCGATAGCTTTTCCATCAGCGTTGAAGGTGAACTTTAGCTCGTCAGAGCCGACGATAACCTGGCTGTCATTAACGGCAAGATACTTGAGCGATTCTTGAGAAGAATTAGTGGTGCTTGAGATGGCACTTGATGGTGTTGCTGAGGTATCTGCGTGGGCTGCCGGGGCAATCGTACACACTCCGCTTACAGCTAGTGCGACAGTGGCAAAACCAGTGATAGCTTTCTTGACGGTCATCGTATTTTCCTTTCGTTCCGCAGCATATTTACCACGGTGATTGGCGATATCCCCACTCCATCAACACCAATAAAGAAAGTCAACTTACTAAGTAACGGTTTGGTCAACAACAAGTAACATTTCATGCATAACTACTAGTCATATGCACATAAAAAATTTTGTAAAACTTCCCTTACAGAGAAGTGTTTAGAATCAACTGTTCCAGATGGAACAGTTGAACAGGCCTGTGGGAACTATCTGAACGCTCGTAGTCTTAGCCCCTCACCTTGCCGTCAACTTCTTCACTCTCTCCATAATCCCGTCACTTGTAATCGCTATTAGAACCGCAGAGCCGAGAAAGAAGGTATCCCGTGTGAGAGCAAAAGCCACAAGGCCAGTAGCAACTAGCCCCCAATCAAGCTTCGTCTGCAACTTATCGTGATGACCCTCTTCTTCTGACGGGCGTGCGAACGAAAGAAGCAGAACCAAGGCAGTACTAGAAATCGTCAAGGCTATCCCCACAGTTTGAAAGCCGATGAGCCACAATACGCACCCGCTGACGAGGCAAACTAGCGCAACTAGGACAAGTAAAATCCTCATAACCCAACCCTTACGTCTTGTCTCGCGACGAGACACTGATGCAATATTCCTTACATCATATCCGGTTGTGATTGAAAGGAAGCTTCAATGTCGAAGCTAACGAGCACGCTCAAGCTACTGCTAGTTGCCCTTATAACCCTTGCTATGTTCCTGTCATCATTTACAGCAGGTAACGCAAGCACAACCGTCCGTGAGCTTGAAGGAAACCGCATAACAACAACCTCAACGAGCACAGGGAGCATAATCACCGTTATCGCCGACGGGCAGACTACACAAGTAATCGAGAACGTAGTCACTGACAAGATTACGATTATCGACCCGGACGGAACTACTGGGACTGTCAGATTAACGGTGCAAGGCTGGATTAGCGGCTTGAGAATCTTCACTAGTGCCTGTTCTATCAGGTTGATAGTCCTTGAAATTGTCGATTGAGAGACGTTGTGGAATCCTGCCTGGAGTTCTTCGGTCAGATTGTGCCGGTGGTAGAGCAGGGTGATTTTTAGAGCCTGGGCTAGGGTGAGTTTGCGTGGTTTTTGGTTGGGTTTGGTCCAGGTGAGGTGGTTGTTGAGGGCTGTCAGTAGTGTGGTGGATTGTTGGTGGCTAAGGTCTGTTATAGGTTTGTGGGGCAACGGTCTGGTCGGTTTGGCTTTGAGAATATTTGTGATGATTTATCCTCATTTTTTTGCTGCTGGTGGGGGGCGTTGTTTAGTTGGTGGTTGCTACCCCTTATGAATAAGCCTCTACGTTGCACACGATGAGCAACAAGCCACCGTTCCTTAGAGCATCAAACCCAGATAGCTTAACTACCTTCTATTAGCTCTCAGCTAGCTGAGCCTGCTCAGGGTACAGCCGTGCAGCCTCCACAGCCCCCTTAAACCTCTTCACCTTCAAATACTCACGCATCAACCGCACCTGACTCAGACCCCGTACAGGCACAACCTTCGGCCTATTCATCTCCTCAAGAATCTGCTTCTGCTGCGCAATCAGACGCTCACGCTCAGCCTCAGCCTGTTCACGCCGAATACGAGTAGGAGAAGGAGGCAAAGAACCATCATCGTACTTCCAGGCATTGACCCTAATATGTAGCCAAGCCAAGATCGAGCGCATACCACCGGCACCACGTGTTTGGTAAACAATCCCCCCCCGAATCCTGTTCTAGAGCTCGAATAATGTCTTGTACACACCACCCAGCGGCAAAAATCTTACCCAGGTGCTTCACAAGAAGCACAGTAGGTACCTTCCGCAGATCCAACACCTCTGTTATCAGTGCACCCCGAACAGTGGTGAGATCAGCAAGATCATAGGCCCCCAGAGCGCGTGCAAACGCTGGAGAAAGCGCATAAGGCAGTCACTCCCGCAGTTATCAGCCCTACCAGGGTTTGCAGACCTAACGATAGCCTCCGCTGCAGGCGAGCTACCGGCCAGGGTAGGAACAGCAAAAATAGGGGAGGTAGGACGGTGACCCCTATGAGAAGTAGCAGAAAGACATCATCTGATAGCTGCTCTGCCGCATCTGTGAGTGTAGTGTGTGTGGCCTCGTCGGTGTAGACGACCAGCTGGTTCCAGAGCAGCAGGTAAGCAAGTGTTGAGGCTGTTAGCCACAGCAATATGGGCATAGCCCGTGCAAGAGTCCACCTGGCACGTTCTGCTATGGGGAGGATGAGGGGTGCGCCAGCGTCTCGAAACCAACGGTGCATCTCCAGAGGCCGTATGGAAGGTCATTGTTCAATTGTACGATCCCTCGTCAGGGTCTAATCTAGCACCTGGAAAGTGGGTGCATACACAAAAAAGCGAGGGGTTCTAGAGCGTTAGCTCTAGAACCCCTCGCTGATTCAACCCTTGGGTTGTTATCTCAAAACCATACAGTGGACGCAAACAAACAAACATACTCAGAAAA
>JAUMWB010000001.1 GCA_030529845.1 Rothia sp. (in: high G+C Gram-positive bacteria)
TTTTCTGAGTATGTTTGTTTGTTTGCGTCCACTGTATGGTTTTGAGATAACAACCTGTTGGGTTTGTTATTGCTGCCCCTGTGTGGGGTGGTGCATCGTAGGTTTACGGTGGTTATAGCGAGAGGGAAACACCCGGTTCCATCCCGAACCCGGAAGTTAAGGCTCTTTGCGCCGATGGTACTGCACTGGTGACGGTGTGGGAGAGTAGGTCACCGCCGGTTTTTATATTGGGATATAGGAAGGTCCTGGGCTGTTTGTCCAGGACCTTTTTGTTTTAACAGTTTATGGCTCGGAGTATTAGCTTCCGGGCCATTTTTCTTTTAAAGCATGGGTCTGTGTGCCTGAAAACGCACCGGTAAGACCAGGCAGCCTCTACGCAAGCTACCCCAAGCCAGATAGACTAGAACCTAGCGAAAAAGAGGGCAGAGAAGCGCCCTACCCCCACCACAAACACCATAGAGGAGCTCACTTGGCTGAATACTCACGTAACCACTCAGATAAAAACCGCGGTGGCTACAAGAAGAATAACGACCGTAACTCCTCACGCTCCTACCGTAGCGACCGTTCAGATCGCAACGAGAGCGGCTACACCAGGCGCGAGGGCGACCGCCCCTTCGGTGACAAGAAAAAGCCCTTTGATAAGAACCGTGGTGGCGGAAAACGTTTTGATGACCGTAAAAATAACGGTAACGGTCGAGGTGAGCGTTCTTTCGATCGCAAGGGTAATGGCCCCCGTAAGAACTTTGACCGCGATCAGAACAAGCGTGGTGGTTATCAGGGCGACCGCAAGGACCGCAACTTTAGCGGCGAAGCGAAGAACCCCAGCGGTGACTACCGCCCCTCAAAGAATGCTCCCGAAATCGATACTGACGTCACCGGTAAAGAGCTTGAAAACTGGACTCTGCGTGCCCTGCGCCAGCTAGAAGCCCAGAACGCTGATACTGTCGCTAAGCACCTGGTCATGGTGGGGCGTTACCTCGATATCGACCCCGACTTTGCTCTTGAGCACGCTGTTGCTGCCTCAAAGCGAGCTGGCCGCATTGGCGTCGTCCGCGAGGTCGTCGGTATCGCCGCCTACGCCGCTGAAGACTTCGAGCTTGCCCTACGCGAGCTGCGCACTCACCGCCGTATCTCAGGTTCCAACGAACACCTGGCTCTGCTTGTCGACTGTGAGCGTGCCCTGGGCCGTATTGAAAAGGCCCTGACCCTGGCAGAAGAAGCCAAGAACGAGGACGTGCCGGCGGGCGTCCGCTCCGAGGTCGCTATCGTGGTCTCCGGTATCTACAGTGACCAGGGGGAGCTGAAGAAGGCTATCAAGGCGCTTGAGATTCCCGAGCTGAACCCCAAGCGCGGCTTTGACTACTCACCCCGTCTCTTCAATACCTACGCAGAACTCCTTGAGCAGGATGGTCGTGGTAAGGAAGCTGCCCGTTGGGCCCGCCTAGCCCTGATGACCGAAGCTGCGCTGGGGCAGGGTGACTTCGTCGAGCCTGAGATCTTCGATATCTTCACCGAGCAGGATCTGCTCGAACCCGAAGAACCCTCCGTTGACCTAGAAGCGGCTGAAGCTCATGCTCCTGCTGAAGCCGAAGAAATGACCGCTGAGGCAGAGGTAGCAGAGGAGAGCGAAACCCCGGCTAGCGCAACAGAGAGCGAGTCAGCAGCTGAAGAAGCAGGCGAAGACGGCGCCCTCTTTGAGGTCGACGAGACCCCTGCCAGCGTTGAAACCGTGGTGAGCGAAGAGCAGGCAGAAGAAGAAGCCCTCTTCGAGCTTGCTCCCGAAGCTGTTGAGGGAGAGCGCGACTAATGTTGCTGGCAGCTCACGACGCGATTCTCTCTGACCTTGACGGTGTTGTCTACGCAGGACCCTTCGCTATTGAAGGCGCCCCGCAAGCCCTGAACAGGGCCCAGGAAGCCGGTGTGCCGGTAGCCTTTGTGACCAATAATGCTTCGCGTAGCGTCCAGGCCGTTGCCGACCATCTGGTGGAACTTGGTGTCAAAACCGATGCTGAGCACGTCATCAGCTCGGCGCAGGCAGCAGCTGAGTTGCTCAAGGCCCAGCTACCTGCCGGGGCCAAGGTACTGATTACCGGTGCTCAGGCTCTGGCTGATTGTGTGGCTGCGGCAGGCCTGACCCCCGTTAGTAGCCAGGCCGATGAGCCGGTTGCGGTTGCTCAGGGCTTCAACCCCAAGATTATTTGGGAAGACCTGGCAGAAGCCGCCTACACTCTGGCTGACGAGAAGGTGCTGTGGGTTGCCTCCAATACCGATTTCACTATTCCTAAGGAACGCGGTATCGCACCCGGGAACGGCACCCTGGTTGGGGCGGTAGCAACAGCAACCGGGCGAACCCCGCAGGTGGCGGGGAAACCCGAGTCCCCGATTTTTGTGACCGCAGCTCAGAAGCTGAACTCGCAGCGTCCTGTGGTGGTGGGTGACCGTCTGGATACCGATATTCAGGGCGGCAACCGGGCCGCCATGGCGACAGCCGTGGTGATGACAGGCGTGGAGACTTACCAGAGTATTCTTGCTGCAATTCCGATGGAACGCCCCACCTACATTCTGGAAGACCTCAACGGTTTCTTTGAGGACTACCCTGAGATTCAGGTGCAGGCAAGCGCTACCGGCATGAGTGCCCAGGGGGCAGGCTGGACGGCAGATGCAACCGATACCGAGCTCACCATCACTGGTGAGGGTAGCGAGATCGATAGCTGGCGTGTGGCCTGCGTAGCCTGGTGGGCTGCCCACCCCGATGCGTCCGCCCCGGTTACTCCTGCCAAGGTACACCGTGGCTAGGGGAGCGGACGAGCGCCGGCCCGAGTCCCTAGAACAGACGGCAGCGACGCCCCCGGCGGAGGAACCCGAGGAGCTAGACCTTGAGTTCGAGGAAGCCCTAACCGCTGCCTTGGCTCTGGATGCCACCGAACGGATAGAGAGGCTGGGGCAGCTGGCGTCCGCCCTCAAAAACGACCTAGATTCAAGCCACTAGAGCTACGCGCTGGGGCGGGAAGGAAGAAAATGCGACTGGACCAGTACATGGTGCAGGCTAAGATTGCCCGCTCCCGCACGCTGGCTGCCAAGATGGTTGAGGGCGGGCATATTAGTGTGAACGGTCGAACCGTCACGAAGCCAGCCCAGAAGCTCAAGGAGGGCGATACCGTCCGCGTCCGACGAAGTGAGCTGACCGAGTACGTGAGCCGGGCTGGGCACAAGCTGGCTGGCGCTCTGGATGCCTTCCCCGAGATCACCGTTGCCGGTAAATTCTGCCTGGATGCGGGTGCCTCCACCGGCGGTTTTACCGACGTATTACTCCGCCGAGGGGCCAGCCGGGTTGCCGCAGTGGATGTGGGGCACGATCAGCTGGTAGAGCAGATTCGTAACCACCCGGCCGTTGACGTGTATGAGGGCATGAACGTGCGGCACATGAGCCCTGCTGATATCGGCGGGCAGGTAGCCCTAACCGTCTCTGACTTGAGCTTTATCTCTCTCACCAAGGTGGTTGGCCCGCTGGCTGGGGTAACGGCAGCGGGCGGGGACCTGCTACTCATGGTCAAGCCCCAGTTCGAGGTTGGCCCGGCCCGCATCGGCAAGGGCGGGGTGGTAACAGACCCCCAGGCGCGAGCGGATGCGGTGGCGTCCGTCCGCGCGGCGGCGCAGGACGCAGGGCTGCACGTGCTCGGGGAGCAGGAAAGCCCCCTGCCCGGGCAGGACGGTAATGTGGAGTTTTTCCTCTGGTGCCGTAAGCCTGTGTCGGAGGGTGCTGCCGCTCCCTTCGCACCTGAAATCGAATAAATATTCGAAAAATTACGGTGTGTTGGGGCCTAAAAACAGCAAAACGCTCCGAGGTCAGCTAGCCTAAAAGTGTGAACGCAAGACCTGACACCGCACAGCACCTCCACCAGGCCAAGGAGCCAGGAGAACGCAACATTCTTGTCTTTGCCCATACCGGGCGCCTGGAGGCCAGGAATGCGGCGCGAGCTACCTGTACCCAGCTCCACCGTGCCGGCCTGGTGCCCGTGATGAATCGCGCCGACCTGGAAGCCCTGACCGAAAAATGGGAGAACCCGGTTCCGGTGGCAGTGGCCCACGAATCTGTGGCGCTCAAAGACATTGAGCTGGGCATGGTACTCGGCGGCGACGGGTCGATTCTGCGAGCAGCCGAGATGATTCGCCACACCCAGATTCCCCTGATTGGCGTGAACCTGGGCCACGTAGGATTCCTGGCAGAAGCCGAGGAATTCGACCTGACCGAAACAGTAGAGCGAGTAGTCTCAGGGGACTACACGGTCGAAGAACGTATGGCTATTGACGTCAAGGTCTGGGACGGCAGCCAGAAAATTCTCGAAACCTGGGCGCTGAACGAAGCCAGCGTGGAAAAGGGCAACCGAGAAAAAATGATCGAGGTGGTCATTGAGGTTGACCGGCGCCCCCTGTCGTCCTTTGGCTGCGATGGGGTGGTGCTGGCAACCCCCACCGGCTCAACCGCCTACGCCTTCTCCGGTGGTGGTCCGGTTGTCTGGCCCAGCGTCGAAGCTATGCTCATGGTGCCCTTATCTGCCCATGCTCTCTTTGCCCGCCCCCTGGTCACCGCACCGACCTCCATGATGGCGGTAGAACTGATCTCTACGAACGGGGCAGAAGGTGTGCTCTGGTGCGACGGACGCCGTACCCGCGACCTACCTCCCGGGGCCCGCGTCGAGGTGACCCGCTCGTCCAAGCCGGTGCGACTAGCACGTATGCACCCGGCTCCCTTCTCCGAGCGCCTGGTGAAGAAGTTTGAGCTTCCCATCGCTGGCTGGCGGGGGCCCCACACCCCCGGGCCTGCGACCAGCGCCCTGACCGTCATTCGCAACGACTAACCCCGCCAAGAAAGTTTTCCCTCGTGATTGAAGAAATTCACCTGCGCGACCTAGGCGTCATCACCGATGCCCGCCTGCCCCTTGAACCCGGCTTCTCGGTGCTGACCGGCGAGACCGGCGCCGGTAAAACCATGGTCGTCACGGCTCTGGGCATGCTACTGGGTGCCCGCTCTGACGCTTCAAGCGTACGCAACGGGGCCAAGAATGCCCTGGCTGAGGCTGTTATCCGCCTGCCCCGGGGCCACCGGGCACTGGCTCTGGCTGAGGACGCCGGGGGAGCGGTGGAGGAACTCGACGGGGGTTCTGCCGAGCTACTTCTTGCTCGAACTGTCAGCGCCGCTGGCCGCTCCCGAGCTCACGTGGGGGGTATCTCTGCCCCTATCGGTACTCTGGCCGACATCGGCCATACCCTGGTGGCGGTGCACGGCCAGTCCGACCAGCTGCGTCTCAAAGACGCTGCCGAACAGCGTCATGCCCTGGACTCTTACGCAGGGAAAAAGCTCGAAAAGCTCCTAGCCTCCTACACCATCAACTACGAACGCTACCGTCAGGCTGCTGGAGAACTGCGAGACGTGCGCGAAAATACCCGCGCCCGGGTCCTGGAAGCCCAGACCCTGCAGGGGGCACTTGCCGAGATCGACTCGGTGCAACCTGCCGAG
Organism: Rothia sp. (in: high G+C Gram-positive bacteria); assembly: GCA_030529845.1. Lineage (GTDB taxonomy): Bacteria > Actinomycetota > Actinomycetes > Actinomycetales > Micrococcaceae > Rothia. The sequence goes on from JAUMWB010000001.1 coordinate 5,519, forward strand.
GGAGAAGACGAGACGCTGCGGGCAGAAAGCCAAAAACTGGCTAACGTTGAGTCTTTGCGTCTGGCGGCGGCGACGGCGTCCGCTGCCCTGTCGGGCACCGAATACGGGGACGCGGACGAGCCCAACGTACTGGGTCTGCTCGATGCCGCCCGCACAGCCCTGGCCGCTGAGGCAGATGCAGACGCCGACCTGGCAGCTCTCGCGGGGCGCCTCAACGAGGCCCTAATCCATGTGACCGACATTGCCGAAGAAATCTCTGCCTACACCTCGGGGCTAGATACCGAGGGGCCTGAGCGCCTGGCTGAGGTTGAACACCGCCGGGCTCAGCTCAAGAGCCTCACCCGCAAATACGGGGCAGATATCTCCGAGGTGCTGGCCTGGGCAGAAGAATCCCGCGCTCGCCTGGAAACCCTATCCGATGACCCCGCCCGTCAGGAGGCCCTGGAAGCCGAACTCCGCCAGCTGCGTGAGACCCTGGGGGAGCAGGCCACAGCCCTCACCGAACTGCGCACCAAGGCCGCCCGTAAGTTGGCAGCAGCGGTCAGCGAGGAACTCTCAGCCCTAGCCATGCCCAACGCCTCCCTGGTGGTTGAGGTAGAAGAAACCGAAAAGTTCCACCGCTTTGGTAAGGACACGGTGACCTTCATGCTGGCCCCCCACGCCCAGGCCGTGCCCCGTCCCCTGGGCAAGGGAGCCTCTGGCGGTGAGCTATCCCGCGTCATGCTGGCCCTTGAAGTGGTGCTCTCCGAGGTAGACCCCGTACCCACTTTTATCTTTGATGAGGTGGATTCCGGCGTCGGCGGTAAGGCAGCCATCGAAATCGGCCGCCGCCTCGCCATGCTGGCCAAAAACGTGCAGGTTCTGGTCGTCACCCATCTGCCCCAGGTCGCAGCTTTTGCTGACCAGCACATCCTGGTGCGCAAAAACGAGGACGGCTCCCTCTCCCGTGTGCAGGTGCTCACCGCTGAAGAGCGGGTGGTTGAGCTTGCCCGCATGCTCTCAGGCCACGACCAGTCTGCAGCAGCCCAGGAGCACGCCCGGGAACTCCTGGCGGACGCCGGCCAGCTCTAAGCCCGACAAATCTGGCCCAGGCTGCAGGCCCTACCAGACCCCCACATACAAACACATGCTGGGAGCGGACGCCGGGGCGGCGTCCGCTCCTGTAACCTGCCAAGGCCACCCTGTTTACACCGCCGAAACAGAAGGGGTGATAGGCTGAAATTCCGTGGTAGATACAAACGCATCAAACAACGGTAAAGTCACCCGCCAGATCTTCGTCACCGGCGGTGTTGCATCCTCTCTCGGCAAGGGCCTCTCGGCCTCATCTCTTGGCCGACTTCTTCGCTCTCGCGGTCTTTCAGTGACCATGCAGAAGCTCGACCCCTATCTCAACGTCGATCCCGGCACCATGAACCCCTTCCAGCACGGTGAAGTTTTTGTCACCGACGACGGGGCAGAAACCGACCTGGACATCGGCCACTACGAACGCTTCCTCGACGAGAACCTCTCCCAGGCAGATAACGTGACCACCGGCCAGGTCTACTCCCACGTAATCGCAAAGGAACGCCGCGGCGAATACCTGGGCGATACCGTGCAGGTTATTCCCCACATCACCGACGAAATCAAGCGCCGCATGCGCCTGCCCGCCGACGGTGAGAACGCCCCGGACATCATCATCACCGAAATCGGTGGCACCGTGGGCGACATCGAATCCCTGCCCTTCCTCGAAGCCGCCCGCCAGGTGCGCCGCGATGTGGGCCGCCGCAACGTCTTCTTCCTGCATGTCTCCCTGGTTCCCTTCATCGGGCCGTCCGGTGAACTGAAAACTAAGCCCACCCAGCACTCCGTTGCTGCCCTGCGCGGCCTGGGTATCATTCCCGACGGTCTGATCCTGCGCTGTGAACGCGAAGTACCCGAATCCCACAAGATCAAAATCGGCCACGCCTGCGATGTTGAGCCCGAGGCCGTCATCTCCTGCGCAGATGCCCCCAGCATCTACGACATCCCCAAGACCCTGCACAGCCAGAACCTGGACGCCTACATCCTGGACTACCTGGGCATCGACGCCGAGCCCGTTGACTTCACCCAGTGGGATAAGCTGCTGAGCGCCGTCCACACCCCCAAAACCGAGGTCAACGTTGCCCTGGTCGGTAAGTACATCGACCTACCCGACGCCTATCTCTCGGTCACCGAGGCCCTGCGCGCCGGCGGCTTTGCCAACGACGCTAAGGTCAACATCAAGTGGGTTGCCGCCGACCTCTGCGCAAGCCAGGAGGACGCCGCCCACCAGCTGCGCGGCATGGACGCCATTCTCGTGCCCGGCGGCTTCGGCATCCGTGGCCTCGACGGCAAGATTGGTGCCCTGCGCCACGCCCGTGAACACAAGATTCCCACCCTGGGTATCTGCTTAGGATTGCAGTCCATGGTGCTCGAATACGCCCGCAACGTACTCGGTATCAAGGACGCCTCATCGACCGAGTTTGACCCCGAGACCGCCTCACCGCTGATCGCCACCATCGAAGAGCAGAAGGCCTTCGTGGACGGCGCAGGTGACCTGGGTGGTACCATGCGCCTGGGCCTCTACCCGGCGACCCTGGCTGCCGGTTCCCTGGCTGAAAGCGTCTACGGGGCAACCGAGGTAGCGGAGCGCCACCGCCACCGTTACGAGGTTAATAACGACTACCGCCAGCAGCTGGAAGAAGCCGGGTTGGTTATCTCCGGTACCTCTCCTGATTCCTCCCTGGTGGAGTTCGTAGAGCTGCCCGTGAGCGAGCACCCCTACTACATCGCCACCCAGGCCCACCCCGAATACCGCTCCCGTCCCACCCGCCCCCACCCCCTCTTCGCCGGGCTGATTCAGGCGGCACTTGAGGCCCGCAAGAACGGCTAGTACTGTTCTAAGGTATGCAACAGAATCTCTCGTATGAGGTGGGGGACGCCCCCCGCCTCGATGCCCCGGCACTCGCCGCAGCCCAGGAAACCATCGCCGATATCGCTAACCCCCGCTATGTCACCAGCCGCATCACCAAATTTGAGGGCTACGTCTGGGACGTCATCCGCGAGGGTATAGCACTGGATGAAGGTGCCGAGCCCTTTGAACGAGATTTTCTGTTGCATCCCGGGGCGGTTGCCGTCCTGGCTCTCAACGACAAGAACGAGGTACTGCTCATCAATCAGTACCGCCACCCCGTGCGCGCCAACCTCTGGGAAATCCCAGCGGGTCTGCTCGACATTGACGGGGAAGACCCCGTCCATGCAGCTGCCCGCGAACTGGCAGAAGAAACCGACCTGCAGGCAGGCCGGTGGGATACCCTCATGGAGTTCTACAACTCACCCGGTGGCATGGGGGAAACCTGCCGAATCTACCTGGCCCGCGATCTCAGCAAGATTCCTGCCGAAGACCGCGAAGAGCGAGTCCACGAAGAAGCAGAAATCGTACAGCGCTGGGTGCCCCTCGACGAGGCAGTACGGGCCGTGTTGGCAGGGCGCATCCACAACGCTGCCTCCACCAACGCGATCCTCGCCGCCGACGCAGCTGCCCGCCGTAACTTCGAAACCCTCTACCCGGCGTCCGCCCCCTTCACCGCCCACCCCGCCCTGCGTGAAGCCAACTACCGGGGAGAAATCCGCCCCGCCGAAGGGCTCTAAATGGCCGAAGGAGCAGCGGCGGCAGCCACCCCGCTCGAAAGCGCCATCGATGCCTACCTCAACCACCTGGGCATCGAACGCGCCCTGGCGGCCAACACCCAGGCAGCCTACCGGCGCGACCTGACCCGCTACCGCACCTACCTGGCAGACCAGGGCGTCATCGACCCGCGAGCCGTCACCAAAAAACACGTGCGAGACTTTGCCGCCCACTGCTCGGCCCCTGCACAAGACGGAGGCGCAGCTCTAGCCGCCAAATCAGTTGCCCGCGTCATCAGCGGGGTTCGCGGTGCCCATACCTTCTGGTACCGGGAAGGCACCACCCCCACCAACCCGGCAGCAACCGTCCGCCCGCCCACACCTGCTGCCCGTCTGCCCAAGGCCCTGCCCCTGGCCGATATCACCCGCCTGCTCGAAAGCCCCGACCCGGCTACCCCCGCCGGGCTAAGAGACAGAGCCCTGCTGGAATTTCTCTACTCCACCGGAGCCCGCATCAGTGAAGCTATCACCGTGGACATCGACGATATCGTCATTGACCGGCCAGGCTTAGATGAGGCTGGTCAGCTGCCTGCCGTTGTCAGGCTCTTCGGCAAAGGCAACAAGGAGCGGGTCGTGCCGGTCGGCTCCTACGCTGCCCGAGCTATTGACGACTACCTGGTGCGCGGACGCCCGGCGCTCGCCTCCCGGGGTAGGGGATGTGCTGCCCTCTTTCTCAACGCCAGAGGCGGGCGCATTACCAGGCAGGGGGCCTATCTGATCCTCAAAAATCATGCTGAACGCGCGAAAATTCAGGCCGAGATTTCACCGCACACTCTGCGCCACTCCTTTGCAACCCACCTGCTGGAAGGCGGGGCCGATATTCGCGTGGTACAGGAACTGCTGGGGCATGCCTCGGTGACCACAACCCAGGTCTATACCAAGGTCACTGCAGATACCCTGCGTGAGGTTTTTGCCGCTAGCCACCCCCGCGCCCGTTAGCTCCGCATGAGGCAAGGGACTGGGCAGACAAAGACGAGAGACCGGCTGGTTCTGAGGTGACTGACCTCAGAACCAGCCGGCCCTATAGGTGAGCTTATGGGGCTTGTGCTTTAGCTCAGGTGGCGCTCGTCCACACCGTTGTAGGCAGAGAGCGGACGAATCAGGGAGTTGGCTGCGCGCTGCTCCAGGATGTGGGCAGTCCAGCCGGTAATACGGGAGGCCACGAAGATGGGCGTGAAGGTGGGGGTATCAAAGCCCATCAGGTGGTAGGTGGGGCCAGCTGGGTAATCCAGGTTGGGCTTGATTCCCTTGGCCTCGTCCATGGCCTCAGCAAGACCCTGATAGAGGCCGATGATGTCCTGGCGGCCGTAGTATTCGACCATGTCGAAGAAGGACTTCTGCATGGTGGGGACGCGGGAGTCACCGTTCTTGTAGACCCGGTGGCCAAAGCCCATAATCTTCTTCTTCTCCGCTAGAGCAGCTTCCATCCAGGCCTTAGCGCGGGCCTTGGCGTCCGCCTGGGACTCGCCCTCAATCACCCCGATCTCATCGAAGGTGTGCTGCACAGCCTCGTTAGCTCCACCGTGTAGGGGGCCCTTGAGAGACCCGATAGCACCGGTGACGGCTGAGTGCAGGTCAGAAAGAGAAGAGGTGATGACACGGGCTGTGAAGGTCGAGGCATTGAATGAGTGCTCGGCGTACATGACCATGGAGACATTGAAAGCGGTCTTGACCTCGGGAGCCGGGACCTCACCAAAGGCCATGTAGAGGAAGTTATCGCAGTAGTCCAGGTCTTCACGCGGGGCGATGATCTGCTGGCCCCGGCGGCGGCGCTGATCGTAGCAGACTACCGCCGGCATAACCGCAAAGAGTTCCTTAGCCTTAAGTAGCTCGGTTTCGGGGGAGAGGTCCTCGCTCTTGGGGTCCGCTGCGCCCAGGAAGGACGTTGCGGTGCGGCAGACATCCATGGGGTGGCAGTCGGTGGGCAGGGAGTCAATGACCGCTTTGAGAGCTTCAGGAAGCTGGCGGTGAGCTCGCTCGAAAGCGGTGAACTCCTCCAGCTCTTCGTCGGTGGGTAGCTCCCCGTTCCAGAGCAGCAGGGCTACCTTTTCGAAGGGGACGGTTGCCAGCTCCTGTACCGGGTAGCCCCGGTAGAGCAGGGAGTTGGTTTCTGCATTGACCTTTGAGATGGCGGTGTAATCAGCAACTACACCGGCCAGACCTTTTTTGACGTCGTTGTCACTCATGTCTGTTTCTCCTTGTGCGTTTAGGCTTCGAATTTACCAGGTACTTCAAAGTTGAAAATGCCGGTATCGAACTGGTTGTAGGCCTCATAGTCAACCAGGTCGTAGAGGCGGGAGCGGGTGAACATCTGGTCCACATAGGCATCCTGGGTACCATCGCGCTCGATGGTTTCCAGGACGCGTTCCATGGCTCCCAGCGAGGAGCGCAGCAGGGTCACGGGGTAGATAATCATTGAGATACCTACCTCAGCCAGCTGCTCCTTGGTGTAGAGCTCGCTCTTGCCGAACTCGGTCATGTTAGCCAGTACCGGCACATCGACAGCGTTACAGACTGCCTTGAACTCGTCCAGGTTCTTCATGGCCTCGGGGAAGATAGCATCTGCACCGGCATCGACCAGGGCCTTAATACGGTTGATGGTTTCTTCTAGCGATGAGGTGCCGCGCAGATCGGTGCGGGCCATAATCAGGAAGTTCTCGTCCCTGCGGGCTTCAGCCGCGGCCTTGATACGCTTGGTTGCGGTTTCAAGGTCGACCATGTTCTTGTTGTCCAGGTGGCCGCAGCGCTTGGGATTGAACTGGTCCTCAATGTGGCAGCCAGCTAGGCCATATTCTTCAAATTCCTGGATGGTGCGGGCCACGTTCATGGGCTCACCGAAACCGGTATCGGCATCCACGATAGCGGGTAGGTTAGTGATGCGGGCAATCTGCCCGGCACGCTGGGCTACCTCAGAGAGAGCGGTTAGCCCGACGTCCGGAAAACCCAGCTCGTTCGCCAGTACCGCACCCGAGATGTAGATACCGTCGAAGCCCTTTTCCTCAATCAGACGGGCTGAGATGGGAGTGTAGGTGCCGGGGAACTGGCGAATCTGGTCGCTGGCCAGCATATCGCGCAGATCCTTGCGCTTTTCGGCAGCGGTTTTTGAAGCGTACAGCATTAGAAAATACCCTTCTTGCCGGTTTCCAGGTCGATGGAGGCGGTGATGTTGAGAGCATCCAGCTCACCTGCGCCCAGGCTTGCCAGGTTCTCGGCTGCCTCAATGAAGCGGTTCTGCTCTTCTTCGGAGACCTTGCCTTCGGCCAGCTTACGGAACTTGCCGATGTAGTCTTCGCGGGCGAAAGGACGGGCGCCGAGCGGGTGGGCGTCAGCTACGGCGATTTCTTCGCTGAAGGTTTCGCCGTTGGCCAGCTTGATTTCAACGCGGCCACCGAAGGCCTTTTCGGCGGGGTCGTTGGAGTGGTAGCGGCGGGTCCACTCGGCGTCCTCGGCGGTGGTGACCTTGTGCCAGAGGGCTACGGTATCTTCACGCTGGGCACGTTCGGGGGCGTAGGAGCCGACGTGGTCCCACTCGCCGTCCTGCAGCATGACGGTGAAGATGTAGGGGATGGAGTGATCCAGGGTCTCGCGGGTGGCTGTGGGGTCGTACTTCTGGGGGTCGTTGGCACCTGAGCCGATGACGTAGTGGGTGTGGTGGGAAGTGTGCAGAACAATCGACTCGATGTTCTCGGGGTTGGCGAATTCGGGGTGCTCGCGGTTCAGCTTGCGGGCCAGGTCGATCCAGGCCTGGGCCTGGTATTCGGCGGAGTGTTCCTTGGTGTAGGTATCGAGGATAGCGCGCTTGGGTTCGCCGGGCTCGGGCAGGGGCACTTCGTAGTGGGCGTCGGGGCCATCGAGCATCCAGGCGATGACGCCGTCCTCACCCTCGTAAATCGGCACGGGGGAGGTCTGTCCGCGCATGGCGCGGTCTACTGCCTCTACAGCCATCTTGCCGGCGAAGGCAGGGGCGTGAGCCTTCCAGGTGGAGATTTCACCCTTGCGGGACTGGCGGGTAGCAGTGGTGGTGTGCAGGCCCTGGCCGATGGCCTGGAAGATGGTTTCGGTGTCCAGCCCCAGCAGGGTTCCGATACCGGCAGAAGCTGACGGGCCGATGTGGGCAACGTGGTCAATCTTGTGCTTGTGCAGGCAGATGGCCTTGACCAGGTCAACCTGGACCTCGTAGCCGGTGGCAATACCGCGAATGAGGTCACGGCCGGTGGAGCCTACATGCTGGGCTACTGCCAGAACCGGGGGGATATTATCGCCGGGGTGGGAGTATTCAGCGGCCAGGAAGGTGTCGTGGTAGTCCAGCTCGCGGACGGCCACGCCGTTGGCCCAAGCTGCCCACTCGGGGGAAACCTTGGTGCTGGCCGGTACACCGAAGACGGCAGCACCCTTGCCGTTGGGGGAGGGGGCGTGGGTAAGAGCCTGGTCGCGGGCTGAAATGATGGGGCCGCGGTTGAGTGAAGCGATAGCAACCGAGGCGTTGTCGATGATGCGGTTGATGACCATCTCTTCGACCTCGGGCAGCACCTCAACGGGGTCGGTAGCTACCTTGGCCAGCTTGTAGGCGAGCTGGTCTTCTCGGGGTAGGTTCTCTTCTGACTTGTAGACTCGGACGGAGTGCAGCTTGGTCACTGGTATTCCTTTCGGGGTGTTCTAATCGGCGTCGGTGCCGGTGAGGTTTCTAAGCTGTTGGTTCTGGGTGGTTAAAAAGACTGTGCTGGCTCTGGGACGCCGCTGCTTCTTCAATGGCGTAGAGGGCATTGGCTAGGTGGAGGCGGGTGGCGGCTTCGGCCAGCTGTGGATCGCCGGAGGCGATGCAACGGGCAATCTGGGCATGTTCCTCAGCTGCCTGCTCTAGGCGGATGGGGTTAGCCTTGGAGAGCTTGCGGATGCGGGTGAGCTGGGTACGCAAGGACGTCTGTGCCTGGTGCAGGTAGCGGTTATCGGCTGCCTGATCGATAGCTGTATCGAGCTCATCTACGAGGGAGTAGTACTCCGCTAAAGAGGCCTCGCCCCTGTGCAGGGCAAAGGACGCCTCTTCGAAGGCCTGAGCCAGGGCCTTGAAGACCTTGGCGTCGCCCCGTCGGGCAGCGAGCGCAGCTGCGGTGCTGTCGAGCGAGGTGCGGAGTTCAAAGAGGGCGTAGACGTTTGCTAGCGATATGGGGGCGACGATGACGCCGCGCCCGGGGGCCGGTTCGGCTAGGCCTTCGGCAAGTAGCCGGGAGATAGCTTCGCGGACGGGAGTGCGGGAGACTCCCAGCCGTTCTGACTGTTCTACTTCTGCGATCACAGAACCGGGAGCGAGCATTCCCTCCATGATGTCGCTGCGGAGGCTCTGGTAGGCCAGTTCGCCAGCTCTCATTAGCTCTCTCCTTTCATGTTCTTGTGATGTGCTGCACTTCTGAGTGCGGCTGTGACCACTCTAAAACACCACCCGAGTTTTGTATACAAATTGGGAAAATTTTTCTGGTTGAGCCTGAAATAATGTGTCATTTTCGCTGATTTTGCAAATTTCTGTATACAAACTCTTGCTTAATATGACCCCTAGCACTAGTTTGGAGTCACTCCCTCCAATAAGCCCACCACCGGCGTCCGCAAAGGAGCATCCCGCATGGCAACATACGCTGACACCTACACCCGTAGCATCGAAAACCAAGAAGAATTCTGGCTTGAACAGGCGCAGGCTATCACCTGGTCTACTGAGCCAGCCCGCGCCCTTGATAGTGAAGCTGCGCCCCTCTACCGCTGGTTCCCCGACGGTACCCTCAACACCTGTTACAATGCAGTTGATCGCCACGTAGAAGCTGGGCACGGGGATCGCACCGCCATCACCTATGACTCAGCGATGCTGGGTACCCGTCAAGACATCACCTACTCAGAACTCAAGGGTGAGGTTGAAAAAATAGCTGGGGCGCTGGCGTCCGCGGGTGTTGAAAAGGGCGACCGCGTCCTCATCTACATGCCCATGATTCCCCAGGCAGCCATGGCTATGCTGGCGGTAGCCCGCCTGGGGGCTGTTCACTCGGTTGTCTTTGGTGGCTTTGCCCCCAACGAGCTAGCTAGCCGTATCAACGACTGCTCGCCCACCGTCGTCCTGACCGCCTCTGGCGGTGTGGAACCTAAGCGTCGTATCGAATACATCCCAGCGGTTGAAAAAGCCATTGAGCTCTCCCAAACCAAGCCGTCAACTGTTGTGGTTTTTGAGCGTGAAGGCTTTGAGAATTCCGTAGCCGATGCGGTTGCGCGGGCTGAAGCAGGCTCCACCGGGGTGACCTGGCTGGACTGGGGGCAGGCCGTGGAAGCTGCCGACCCCCACGCCCCGGTAGAGGTCAAGGCGACCGACCCCCTCTACATTCTCTACACCTCGGGCACTACTGGCTCACCCAAGGGCGTTGTGCGCGATAACGGTGGCCATGCCGTGGCGCTGACCTGGACCATGAAAAACATCTACAACGTGGGCCCCGGCGAGGTAATGTGGTGCGCCTCGGATGTTGGCTGGGTAGTGGGACACTCCTACATCGTCTATGGCCCCCTTCTGGCAGGGGCAACCACCGTACTCTATGAGGGCAAGCCCGTCGGGACCCCGGACGCCGGTGCCTTCTGGCGCGTCGTCCAAGAATCTGGTGCCAAGTCCCTCTTTACCGCCCCCACCGCCCTGCGGGCCATCCGAAAGGCTGACCCCGAGGCGGAACTGCTGGGTAACTACGATATTTCCTCGCTGCAACTACTCTTTGTGGCAGGTGAGCGTCTGGACCCCGAAACCTACCACTGGGCCACGGAAAAGCTGGGTGTGCCCGTCATTGATAACTGGTGGCAGACCGAAACTGGCTGGGCCATTGCTGCTAACCCCCGCGGTCTAGAAGCCCTGCCGCTGAAGCCCGGTTCCCCCTCTGTGCCCTCACCCGGCTACAACCTGCAGGTGCTCGACCCGTTCGGTGAGCCCGTCGGCCCCGGCGAAGAGGGTAACCTGGCCATCAAGCTACCCATGCCCCCGGGTACCCTGCCCACCCTCTGGGGTAACGATGACCGCTATATTTCCTCCTACCTGGACGCCTTCCCCGGCTACTACGCCACCGGCGACTCTGGCTACATCGATGAGGACGGCTACGTCTTTGTGATGGGGCGGACCGACGACGTCATTAACGTATCGGGCCACCGCCTTTCAACCGGTGCTATGGAGCAGGTGCTGGCCGCCCACCCGGCCGTTGCCGAATGTGCCGTCATCGGTATTGCTGACCAGCTTAAGGGCCAGCGACCTGCCGGGTATGTGGTGCTCAAAGCCGGGGCAGATATTACCGAAGAACAGCTGGCCGCTGAGCTCATTGCCAGCGTGCGCAACGATATCGGGGCTGTGGCTGACTTTAAGGACGTGAAGATTGTGGAGGCTCTGCCCAAGACCCGCTCCGGCAAAATCCTGCGCAAGACCATGCGTCAGATTGCTGACGGGGAGCAGTGCACTGTTCCCTCCACCATTGAGGACATGAGTGTGCTGGACGACATCGCTAAGGTGCTGCGTAGCTAGCGACTCATTTTCGGTGTGGACGCCGCCCTCCGCTTTCCTGCCTAGAGGCAGGGGAGCGGGGGTGCGGCGTTCTTTTGCGTGTGGCAAGTGGAGAACGTCATGTATTGGTGGGTTTGGTGTGGGAGCACCATCAACTAATCTTGTATTTGTACCAAGTGCAAATACAAAATTGGGAGAGGGAATGGATACAAAATTCTCGGTCGCCGTACACACCCTGGTCATGCTCTCGGAAGCCGACGACAAACTCACCTCTGAGGCCATAGCAGCCAGCGTCGGTACAAATGCTAGCTACATTCGCAAAGTTATCTCCCTGCTCAAAAACGCTGACCTGCTTGAACGCCTGCCCGGCAGCTTTGACTACCAGCTCGGTAAGCCGAAAACCGAAATGATCCTGCTCGATATCTACCGGGCCGTTAACCCCAACATCCACATAGATACCCACCAAAACGCCAACCCGGAATGCCCGGTAGGGGGCCACATTAACTCGGTACTCGACCCCATCGCAGCCCGCGCCGAACAGGCCATGACCGACCAGTTAGCAGGAATCACCCTGGATACGGTCATCGAAGATATCAGGGCCAGCTACCTGGCAGCCCACCCCGACGCTCAAATTTAACATCACCATCATCACCCACCCGAAAGAGAAAACCATGAAAGCATTTACCCTCACCTCCTACGCCAACGGCGGCACTACTCAGTGGGCGGACGTCCCCGCCCCCGTCGCTGGGCCCGGCCAGGTGGTTGTTGGCGTCCGCGCCGCAGGCCTCAACCCGCTTGATGCCATGATTGCCCGCGGTGATTTCAAGCAGCTCCTGCCCTATAAGCTCCCCCTCATCCTGGGGCAGGAAGTCGCCGGGGACGTCCTCGCCGTTGGCAACGGGGTTACCGACTACGCGGTGGGGGATAAGGTCTTTACCCGCCTGCCCATTGACGCTATTGGTGGCTTCGCCGAGCAGGTCGCTGTAGAAGCTGCCCAGGTGGCACCCCTGCCTGCCAATCTGACCTACGCTGAAGCTGCTGGCTTGCCCCTGGTCCTACTCACCGCCATTCAGGCCTTCACCGAAAAGGCCTCCATCAAGCCCGGCGATAGGGTCTTCATCCAGGGTGGTACCGGCGGGTTGGGCTCCATCGCTACCCAGGTCGCCAAGCACCTGGGCGCAACCGTTGCCACCACCGTCAGCACCAAGAACGTCGAGCTTGCTAAGACCCTGGGTGCCGATGTGGTCATCGACTACCGCACCCAGAACTACGAAGAGCACATCTCGGGCTACGACATCGTGCTCGATACCCTGGGCAAGGGGGAAACCACTCGCTCCATGAAGGTACTGGCACCCGGTGGCACCCTGGTGACCGTGGTCGGAGCCCCCGACACCGACTTCGCCGCCCAGCTTGGTAAGAAGGCACTGACCCCGGTCATGTGGTTCCTCAGCCGAAAGGAGCGGGCAGCTGCTAAGAAGCTCGGCGTGACCTACAAGTTCCTCTTCATGCGGGCTGAGGCAGACCAGATCAAGAGCTACACCCCCACCATCGAATCCGGCGCTATCAAGCCCCTGGTCGCCCAGACCCTACCCTTTGACCGCCTGGAAGAAGCCCTCAACTTACTCGCAGCAGGCAAGGGTGGCCCCGGCAAAATCGTCGTTGAAATGAACTAAGGAAGAACCACTATGACCCTGCTCTACCAGCAAGCCCCCAACCAGGCCGTCACCGCCGCAGACGGCACCGTCTTTGCCTAGCGGAAATTCGGCCAAACCGACAGCACCGCAGCCCCGGTAGTCCTCTTCGTCCACCTGGCCGCCACCCTTGAAAACTGGGACCACTGCCTGGTCGACCAGATTGGTGCCCACCGAAAACTCCTACGAGCTGCACCACCGGATCCCCGGCAGCGAGCTGGTGATTTATGAGAACTCCGGCCACGGTGGAGTCTTCCAGTACCATCGGGAATTTGGTGCCAAGCTCGTTGACTTCCTGGCCGACGAAAACTAGCCCGCCCCGGAAGAGATAAGGACCACCTATGGCACAGAACCCTACCTTTACCAAGGAATTTTCGTCTTCTATTCTGCTTTGGATTCGCAAGGGCATGACCGTGCAAGAGGGCAAGGACTACTGGGCTGGCGGGCACGCCCAAATCATTACCGCCTCCAAGGGCCTCGAGGAATACCTCCAGCTCCACATCAGCGAAACCGAGCACAGCTTCTGGCCCGCCCGCCCCTGGCCTAGAAACCTCGGTACGCGCTGACCGCCGAATCAACGGAATTGCTGACGTGACCTTAACCTTCTTGCCCTGGCACAAGAAGACCTGGGACACCCCTAACGTCGCCCACGATAACCCCACAGCAGACCGCTACCACGGCCTGATGGTTATCGGCTTTGAGAGCGAGGCTGCCCGTGCTGACTTCTACGAGCAGATGGCTCCCCGGCTCAACACCACGGTTGATGGGGTAGTCAGCGCGATTCATAGCTTCGCTATCGAAGACACCAAGGTCTTCGTGGAGGGCGGACGCCGACTGTAGACCCAGCCCACCAATCAGGACGCCGCCCTCCGCCTTCCTGCCTAGAGGCAGGGGAGCGGGGCGCGGCGTCCTACCCTCCACACGTCTCCCCAGCACCTGGCAACAGGCAAGAGAAAGAAGGCTAGGCGGAGCTGGCGGAGAAGACTTGCACCCACCGGCTAAACTGGTAGGTAAAAGTCTTAGAACCCAACCAAAGGTGAGAACACAGTGACTGAAACCGGCGCTGAGCAGCTTGGCCCCACCGGCCGCCCCCTGCGAACCTACCCCGACCCGAAGCCCCTCTCCACCCACGGGCCCGCCCGCATCATCTCCATGGTCAACCAAAAGGGCGGCGTCGGAAAAACCACCTCCACTATCAACCTCGGTGCAGCGCTCGCAGAAGCCGGACGCCGCGTCCTGCTCGTCGACTTCGACCCCCAGGGCGCCCTCTCCGCTGGTTTCGGTGCTAACCCCCACGAACTCGACCTCACCGTCTACAACGTCATGATGGACCGCAAGGTTGATATTCGCGAGGTCATTCAGACTACCGAGTTCGACAACATTGACCTGCTGCCTGCCAACATTGACCTTTCCGCTGCCGAAGTGCAGCTAGTCAACGAGGTAGCCCGCGAGCAGGTGCTTGCCAGCGCCCTGCGCAAGGTCGAAAACGACTACGACGTGATTCTGATTGACTGCCAGCCCTCCCTGGGCCTGCTGACCGTCAACGCTCTGACCGCCAGCCACGGCGTCATTATCCCCCTGATCTGTGAGTTCTTTGCCCTGCGCGCCGTAGCCCTGCTGGTCGACTCTATTGAAAAGGTGCAGGACCGCCTGAACCCCAAGCTCGAAATTGACGGCGTGCTAGCCACCATGTTCGACTCCCGTACCCTGCACTCGAAAGAGGTGCTGGCCCGCATCGTCGATGCCTTCGGCGACAAGGTTTTTGACACCGTCATCAAGCGCACCGTTAAGTTCCCGGACGCCTCCGTATCGGCTGAGCCCATTCTCTCCTACGCCTCCAACCACCCCGGCGCTGAGGCCTACCGCCAGCTGGCCCGAGAATTGATTTCCCGCGGCGGCGCCCCCTAAGCCCGAATCTATGAGCCTATGCTCTCTGCTACTTTTGCCCGTCTACCCTTGAAGAATCAGGGGGTAGGCGGGCACAATAGTTAACACAGACAAACCTGCGGCAGACAGTAAGCCGCCTCAATCCTGGTTCAAAGACCTACAGGAGACTCGCTGCCGTGACGGTACCGAACATACTTACTCAGAGCGCCCCCGCGCCTTTTACACTCACCCTGAGCAACTTTGAAGGCCCCTTCGACCTCCTGCTCACCCTGATTTCCCGTCGTAAACTCGACATCACCGATATTGCGCTGGCAGAAGTCACCGACGAATTTCTCACCTATATTAGGCCCCTCCTCAGCACCGGCAGCGACGCCGCCCTGAACACCGCCAGCGAATTCATCGTCACCGCAACTACCCTGCTGGAACTCAAAACAGCGCGACTGCTCCCGCGCAACGAAAAAGTCTTCGCGGCCAATCCCGACTTACTTGAAGCCCGTGACCTGCTCTTTGCCCGCCTGCTCCAATACCGGGCCTACCGTGACGTCGCGGCTGTCCTTGAAGAGCGCTTCACTGTAGAAAACCAGCGTTTTGCCCGCACCGTGGCCCTGGAACCGGCCTTTGCTCAGGTACTGCCCGAGCTGGTCTTCGACCTGACCCCGCAGGCCTTTGCCGAGATAGCAGCCGGTGCCCTACGCCTGCACGAGGCCCCCGATCTAGAGCCGGAACCCGAGCACATCGATACCGGCCACATCTATACCCCGGCCACCACTATCGCCGCCGAAGAAGCAGTGCTCCTGGCCAAGCTAGGGGAGAGCGGCGGGCAGTTGAGCTTCGCCGAGGCCTGCGCGGACGCCCCCAGCCGCGAAGTCGTAGCGGTCCGCTTTCTCGCGGTGCTAGAGCTCTACAAGGAAGGCAGACTGATAGTGGAACAGCAGGTAGCACTGGGCCCCATCACCCTGCGCCTGGGCAACCCAGAACCTCACCCGGAAGGAGAAGACGTATGAACGGGAACCCCGACTACACCGACGACGACCTGAAAATACTGCTCTCCGGAAGCTGGGATGCTGAACCCGAGCAAGAGCCCGAACCTGCGCCAGCACCGCAACTCGAGCCTGAGCCCCAAACTGAGTCAGCACCGGAAGAAACCGCCCCCGTAGCACCCCAACCCGCTACCACGCCAGCGGCCAACGCCCAACCGGTGACGGCGGCGTCCGCCCACGATATTGCCCGAGTAGAACTCCAGCCAGGTGGCGTGAAAGCCGCCATCGAGGCGATACTGGCGGTTGCCGATGTGCCGGTGAGCGTGCGCGAGTTTGCCGCCGCCCTGATCGTTTCAGAGCGGGCTATTGAAACAGCCCTGGACGAGCTCCACCGGGACTACGAGGGCTACGACGACGCTACCGGAACCCACGAACCGCGCGGTTTTGAACTGCGGCAGGTTGCCGGTGGTTGGCGACTCTACGCCCGGGCCGACTTCTCCCCCTGGGTGGGTCGCTTCGTGGTGGGAGCACAGACCGTCAAACTCACCAAGGCAGCACTGGAAACCCTGGCCGTCATTGCCTACCAGCAACCGGCAACCCGGTCTTACATCGCCCAGGTACGCGGAGTTTCCTCCGACGCGGCGGTGCGCAACCTGCTCCAGCGCGGGCTCATCGCAGAGACCGTACCCGATGAAACCGGGGCAACCCAGTACATCACTACCGACACCCTGCTGGAAAAGCTCGGCCTGAACTCGCTCGACGAGCTACCGGCCCTAGCCCCCTACCTGCCCGACCCGGACCAGGTAGCCAACACCGAAAACCTAGACATTACACCTAACTAAAAGAAAGCGAGACCATCATGGCAGCACAAGGACGAAGCGGAAACCACGGACGCGGCGGCGCAGGCCGCGGCTTCGGCAAGAACAACGAATACCGCGGCGCAGCCGGCAACGGCTCCGCAGGACGCGGCGGCAAGAGCTTTGGCGGTGCCGGTAAGTCCGGCGCATCCAAGGGCGGTTTTAAGGGCAACAAGGGCGCTAAGCCCGGCACACCCGGCGGCCCCCGCAAGGCAGGCACCGGTAAGGGACCCAAGTTCCGCTCAGGCCAGCCCTTTGCCAAGGAAATGGGCGAGTTCCGCCCCGCCAACCGCGGCTCCAAGAACTTTGGCCCCCACCGTCCGCGCCGCCCCAAGAACGCACCCGTAGACCACTACCCCTTCTACGACCACGAGGGCGTGCGCCTACAGAAAATCATGGCTTCAGCCGGTGTAGCCTCCCGCCGCGTCTGCGAAGAAATGATCGAAGAAGGCCGCGTAACCGTCAACGACACCCTCGTGACCGAACTGGGTGTGCGCGTCAACCCCGATAAGGTCACCATCCAGGTTGACGGCATGACCATCCAGACCAACGACAAACTGGTCTACATGGTCCTGAACAAGCCCGCCGGCGTTGTTTCAGCCATGGATGACCCCGACGGCCGCCCCAATATCTCCAACTTCCTGCGCTCCTCCATGACCGAACGTGTCTTCCACGTGGGCCGACTGGACGTTGAAACCGAAGGTTTGCTCCTGCTGACCAACGACGGCGAACTAGCCAACCGCCTGACCCACCCCTCCTACGAGGTACCCAAGACCTACCTGGTGCAGGTACCTGGCCCCATGGAACCCGGCATCGGCGCAGCCATGAAGAAGGGGCTACGCCTGGAGGACGGCGTCACCCGCGTCGATGAGTTCAAGCTGGTGGACTCCACCCCCGGCCACGTACTCGTTGAAGTCACCATCCACTCCGGCAAGAACCGCATTATCCGCCGCATGTTCGAACACGTAGGATACCCCGTCGAAAAGCTGGTCCGCGTCGAAATGGGCCCCATCCACATCGGCTCCCAAAAGCAGGGCACCGTCCGCAACCTCTCCAAGGTCGAAATCGGTAAGCTGCTGGCCTCGGTAGGTATGTAATGAGCGGAGCAACCCCCGCTTTTGACTCCCACCTGCACGGCCCCGTCCTGGTCATCGGGGCGGGCCTGCTGGGCGCCTCCATCGGGCTGGGCCTGAGCCACCGCGGCTACACGGTCTATATCTCTGACATCTCACCCACCACCGAAGCCGTCGCCGAAGACATCGGCGCCGGCACCTCCCTGCGGGCCCTGACCCGCGAATGGCAGGGCAAGGACGGCCAGGACGCCCCCGCCCAGCTGGAACTCGCCCCCCAGCTGGTGGTCGTGGCAGCACCCCCGGACGTCACCGCCGACCTGGTGGTGCGCGCGCTCGCCGACTACCCGGCGTCCTTTGTCATCGATATTGCCTCGGTCAAGTCGGGAATCTTGAGCGCAGTGCGAGCATCTGGGGCCAATGTGAGCCGCTACCTGGGCACTCACCCCATGGCTGGGCGCGAGAAATCTGGCCCCGTGGCCGCCCGCGGTGAGCTGTTTTCAGCCCGCCCCTGGGTACTTTGCGACCACGAGACGGTGCGCCCCGAACTGGTCAAGGTGGCCCAACAAGTAGCCACCGAGTTGGGCTCAACCATCACCCATATGGATGTGGGCGAGCACGACCGCACCGTCGCCTTGATTTCGCACGTGCCCCAGGTCATGAGCTCCCTGCTGGCTTCCCGCTTGCAGGACACCCCCCTCTATGCGCTGGGTCTGGCCGGGCAGGGCTTGCGCGATACCACCCGTATCGCCGCTTCAGACCCGGGCCTGTGGGTACAGATACTCTCAGCCAACGCCGAACCTGTGGTTCAGACCCTCTACGGGGTGCGTGAAGACCTTGAACGTCTCATCAGCACCCTGGAAGCTCCCACCGCAGCCGGCGCCCGGCTCGATATCGCCCAGCTCATGAGTGAGGGAAACTCGGGTGTTGCCCGTATCCCCGGTAAGCACGGCGGATCGCCGTCCGCTTTTGCCCAGCTCACCGTGCTGGTGGACGACACCCCCGGCACCCTGGCCCGCCTGCTCGTAGAAATCGGTGAACTGGGAGTCAACCTGGAAGACCTGCGCCTAGAGCATTCCCCCGGTGCCCAGGTGGGCATGGCTGAACTATCGGTGAACCCCAACGAACACGAAAAACTGATCGAAGACCTCACCAGCCGCGGCTGGAAGGTCGTCAAGTAAGGAAGAAAACTATGTCTGACAAGCTCGTGATCGCCATTGACGGCCCTTCAGGTTCTGGCAAGTCCTCGGTATCTAAAGCTGTAGCCCGCCACTACGGGCTCGAATACCTGGATACCGGCGCCATGTACCGCGCCCTGACCTGGTACTGCCTCGATACCCGGGTTGATACCGAGGACGCCGCAGCCCTAGTTGCTGCCGCCCGCAGCTTCCCCTACGTGCAGGGCACCAGCCCCGATGAAGAGGTCATCGAGATCGGGGGAGTGGACGTGCGCGATGCTATCCGCGAGCCCCGTATCTCTGAGGCAGTCTCGGCAGTTGCTTCCAACCTAGACGTCCGCCAGATCCTCATTGACCTGCAACGGGACTTCATCGCTCGATCCAAGACCGGCATGGTGGCAGAAGGCCGCGACATCACCACCGTCGTTGCCCCCGATGCCGACGCCCGCGTCCTGCTCACCGCCAGCGAAGAAGCCCGCCTGGCCCGCCGCGGCCTGCAGCTGGGCGGCACCCAGAATTCCGAGCAGCTTGCCGCCCAGGTCTCAGCCCGCGACGCCAAGGACTCCAAAGTCACCAGCTTCACCGAAGCAGCCGAAGGCGTAGCCCTGGTTGATTCCTCAGACCTCAACTTTGAAGAGACCATCGCAGCGGTCATCGAAGCCGTCGAAGGTCAGCTCAACCGCTAAACGGACAGCCGCGCACCCGCGTCCGCCCACTCTCAACTAAACTTATCTACCAACGCCCCGGCACCCGCCGGAACCTACCACAGGAGGTATCGCCCATGAGCGACGAACTCACCCCCCACGACGACTACGAGGTCAAGTTCCTCGGCGGCGGCGACGATGACGTATCGGACCGCCTCGCCGAAATCGACGATGAAACAGCCAACCAGCGCGCAGAAGCCCTACTGGCCGGCCTCGAAGACTACGAACTGGACGAAGAAGACCGCGCCCTACTGGGCACCTGGGGCTTCGACATCGACGAGGACGACAATCAGGAAGCTGACCCCGTCGTCGCTATTGTCGGCCGCCCCAACGTCGGCAAGTCCACCATTATCAACCGAATCCTCGGCCGCCGTGAAGCCGTGGTTGAAGATAAGCCCGGCGTCACCCGTGACCGTGTCTCCTACAAGGCTGAACACAACGGCAAGGACTTCACCCTGGTCGACACCGGCGGTTGGGAAGCCGACGCCAAGGGAATCGACGCCCAGGTAGCTGCCCAGGCAGAAATCGCCGTCGCCCACGCGGACGTCGTGTTGCTGGTTGTCGATGCCATGGTCGGTATCTCAGCTACTGACGAAGCTATCGTGCGTATGCTTCGCCGCGTCGACAAGCCCATCCTGCTGGTTGCCAACAAGGTCGATACCGAACACCAGGAAGCTGAAATTCACGCGCTCTGGTCACTCGGCATGGGCCAGCCCCACCCCGTCTCAGGTGTCCACGGCCGCGGCCTGGCCGATATGCTCGACGCCATGATGGAAGTACTGCCTGAGCACTCTCAGTACGCCGAGCCCGAGGCCCTAGGCGGCCCCCGCCGTATCGCCCTGATTGGCCGCCCCAACGTCGGCAAATCCTCCCTGCTCAACAAGCTGGCCGGGGAAGAACGCGCTGTGGTCAACGACCTGGCTGGTACCACCCGCGACCCCGTGGACGAAATCGTCGAACTGGGCGGCCGCCCCTGGCGCTTCGTTGATACCGCAGGTATCCGCCGCCGCCAGCACATGGCCAAAGGCGCTGACTTCTACGCCTCCCTACGCACCCAGACCGCGATTGAACGCGCCGAGGTTGCTGTTGTTCTGCTGGATGTTTCTGAGCCCCTGAGCGAGCAGGACGTCCGTATCGTCCAGATGGCTGTTGACTCCGGACGCGCCATGGTGCTGGCCTTCAACAAGTGGGACACCCTGGATGAAGACCGCCGCGAAATGCTCGAACGCGAAATCGAGCGCGACCTGGCCCATGTGAAGTGGGCGCCCCGCGTCAACATCTCAGCAAAGACCGGCTGGCACAAGGACAAGCTGGTTCCCGCCCTGGAACACTCCCTGGAATCCTGGGACTCCCGTATTCCCACGGGCCGTCTCAACGCCTTCCTGGGTGAAATCGTGGCAGCCCACCCCCACCCCCTGCGTGGCGGCAAGCAGCCCCGTATCCTCTTCGGTACCCAGGTATCCTCCCGTCCGCCTAAGTTCGTCCTCTTCACCACCGGCTTCCTGGACCCCGGCTACCGCCGCTTCATCGCCCGCCGTCTGCGTGAAACCTTCGACTTCACCGGCACCCCCATCGACATCACCATGCGCGTGCGTGAGCGCCGCAGCCTAGGGGAGCGCCAGAGCGGTAAATCAGGTAAGGGCGGACGCCGCTAACACCGGCCCATTTGAAATGTGACCTAAAACGCTCCAAAAAAGCCTCAAAAACCCGGTTTTCAATTTTGCACTCCCTCAAAGAGGTGTGTATAGTTATACGAGTGCTCACGGGAACAGCAAAGTTCACGAGAGACAATCGGGTTGTGGCGCAGCTTGGTAGCGCACTTGACTGGGGGTCAAGGGGTCGCAGGTTCAAATCCTGTCAACCCGACAGATAAAGCTCCGGTCACTAGGGTAAAACCTAGTGACCGGAGCTTTTTTGTTACCCGATGGGCGGAGTCAGATGGTGAAGTTACCCTGTGGATAGTGCTTGGCTGGCGTCATCGTCGCGTCATGACTGCACCGTTTTTGGGGTGGCGCGGACGCCCGCACCCCGGATTTGCCCGGAAAATACGGGGTAGGTGACGGACCAGGGTTATCCACAGGCTTTCTTTGCCTGTACTGGTCAGCCCTGTATTTTCTAGCCTGGTGGCATGACTCACCTTGAAGAACTTAACCAGAAACTACTGACCTGTCAGCAACTTACCGCCCGTTACCCCAACCGCTACCAGCTTGAGGCAGCTATAGCTCGCGGGCGCTACCGGCGGGTAACCCGCGGTTTTTACCTGCACCGCAGCGACTGGGACAAGCTCACCCCGGAAGAAACCTACCTAGCCCGGGTTCTGGCCCTGGCGGCGTCCTATCCCGGCATTATCTTCTCCCACCAGACAGCTGCCCTGCTCCACGGCCTGCCCCTAGAGAACCTGCCCGAGACCGTTCACGTCTACTGCTACCATCGCACCCGTGCCAAAGACTACACCGTGCACCACGGGGAGCTACACCTGCCCATCGATACCACAGTGCTGGCCCCCGGCATTCGCATGACCAGCTTGGAAAGAACCCTGACGGACCTAGCCGAGAAGCCCAGCCCCCAGCGCCACCGCATCAAACTATAAAAGAACCGCCTGCCCCGAGATGGCCGGAGCAGGCGGTTGTACCCTTATCTAGTAGCGATTACGCGTTGGCATCAAAGGGACTGCTACTTGTTGTGAACGTAACGGTAGATGAAAGCTGCCATAGCATCACGCTTGATGGGCTCATAAGGGCGGAAGGTCCCGTCGCCCCAACCCGTGGTGATGCCACGGGAACGTAGCCACATGATTTCACGGTAGAAAATGGTGCTCTCGGGAACATCCACAAACTGTGACCCCTGAGGTGCAACATAGTAGGGCTCGCCTGCGTAGCGATAGAAGAAAGCCGCCATAGCGTCGCGCTTAATGGGCTCGTAGGGGCGGAAGGTGCCATCTGCCCAACCGGTAGTAATACCCTCGGCCTTGAGCCACTCAATTTCCTTGTAGAAGGGGTGGGTCTGATCTACGTCTGTGAAGGACGGAGTCGCGGGAGCCTCAAAGGCGGGAGAGCCTGCCAGGCGGTAGAAGAAGGCGGCAGTAGCTCCGCGGTCAATGTTCTCGTAGGGGCGGAAGGTGCCATCTGCCCAGCCGGCGGTGATGCGCTGCTGAGCCAGCCACATGATTTCACGGTAGAAAATATCGGCTTCGGTGACGTCAACAAAAGAAAGGGGCTCAGTGGTCAGATTTATACCAACCAGCAGGGGGTCGTGGTCTGATGAGCGGAACTCGTTGGCCTCGTAGAAGTCAGTGACATTGCTGTTGTAGCGGCTGTATTCGAGGGCTACGGACTCAACAGAGTTGATGTTCCAGACCTGGGCGCTCTCTACCTTTTCGGTGAGAGCAGGGGACGCCAGAATATGGTCGAGGGAGCCGACTCTGCCACCGTAGAGGTAGGTGTGGCCAGCGTCGTACTTCTCACCCAGATTGGTGTAACCGGCGGAGTAGAGCACCTGCATGGGGTCTTCCTGGGTGTAGGAGTTGAAGTCACCCAGCAGCATGATGTTTTCGGTTCTGTGCCGTTCGCCCTGGGCAGCAACAAAGTTAACCAGGGCGGTAGCCTGGGCTACACGAGAAGCGTTGGAGCTGCCCTGGCCGTCCTTCTGGTCAGCGTCGGCGCCACTGCCGGAGCCCTTGGACTTGAAATGATTGACGACAGCTACAAAGACATCATCCCCACCGCTTGCAGTTGAACCTGCCGGAGCGAATGCCTGGGCCAGGGGCTGACGGGCATTAGAGAAAGCTGCATCGTCAAGAATTGCGGACTCACCGACGGGAGTCACCTCAGCAGGCTGGTAGATGAAGGCAGTGCGGATGACGTCCTCGCTGGCAGGCAGATCCGTGGGGGAAGCAACAGCCGCCCACTTCTCGTAGCCAGCGTCCTTATTGAGCTCTTCAACCAGTTTGTTCAGAGCGATATCGCGGTTATCGTGGCCGGTGGCTAGAGTGTTCTCAATTTCTTCAAGGGAGAGAACAGAGGTGTCAATCTTGTTGATAGCCTGCACGATTTTGGACTGCTGGCGTTCGAAGCTAGCTAGGGTTGCTGCCCCTCGAACGGCACAGCTACCGCTGACGGTAATGGGGTTCTTTTCGCGGTCGGTGTAGAACTTACAACCTGCGACGGTGTCACCCACGGTGGTGAAGTAGTTGAGGACGTTGAAGCTAGAAATGCTGTGCTCGCTGGCTACCTCGGGAGCTGCTGTGCGGGTGTTAGACCACGAGGCCGGCAGCGCAGCGGGGTCGGTCGCGCCAGTCACCGGTGCGGTGGGCTGTAGGCGCCAGGCGTTAAAGGAGTAACCCAGTACAACCGGGTTGTTGAAGTTGACGGCCGCTCCGACGCGTAGCGGGGCGCTGGTGGAGACGTAGGGTAGCGGTGTGTCGGTCCCTGCGCGGGTGTAGTCCACAGTTGCGCCGTCATCGAGCAGGAGCACCTTGGCTGCGTTCTCGGCTTCGTAGGCGAGAGCTGCTGCACCGGGGGCTACCACGTCGGTTGCGGTGCGCAGGGCTTCGGTGCCGTTGACAAGACCAATTTCGCCGTAGCGGTTGGTGTTGTAGTTGTCGGTAACGGTGATATCGCCGGTTGGTTGCAGAAGCATACCTTCGAGGGCTTCACGGGCCTCTTCACCTTCGGGTAGCTGACCGGTAATAGGGGTAACCGGAGTGAAGGGGACGGCGAGGACGGTGAGGTCGGTTGCACGAGAAACGGTGATCTGGGTCTGCCCGTTGTATTCAGAAACTGCGCCAGTTACCTCAACGAGTTCACCCTGAGAAACCTGGGCCACGGTATTGGGGGAGTAGACGAAAATGCCATCTGAAGCGCCCGGAGCTCGGTTCCCGGCACCGGTGCCTTCGGTCTGTAGGTAGTAGCCGCGCAGGCCACCGTCCGCATAGACAGCTGTGACTACACCGCGAGTGGTAACGCTCTGACCGGCGAGCGGGCTGGCGGAGCCGGTGCCCTGAATCGCGGCGATGGGGGTCAGCTCAGCGGCTTGAGCGGGGAGAGTTGTGAGCAGAGGAGTGAGGGTAGCGGTGGAGGCGAGAAACGCAAGCGCCGCACGATGGTGAGAAAGGCGTCGGAAATCAGGCATGAGGATCCTTGGGGAAAGTTGTCAGTAGATGTGTAGTGATGTGACTCATGGAGCCATCTCACACCATTCTAGGTGCTTGCCTATACAAAATTTAAAGCTCCCGATTGAAAGTTAAGTGGCGGGACGGTTAACTTTCTGCTTCTTTTTTCGGGGCGTGTGTGGGTCTGTGGGTTTTTTGGTACCTCGCCTGCCGGTGTAGAGTAAAACTGTTGGTGGTGTAAGCAAGTCCACGGTGTAAGGGTTAGTATGTTTCTAACTGGGGTGGCACATGTTCTTGACGTAAAAAATATGCCTATGACTAGGTGTTTTTCCAAATCTTGTACCTCCTCGGTGGTGGTCTGGGTAGACAGGCTCACTTAGGTCATTTTTTACCTTTACAGATGGCTCCTCCTTGAGTTGGTTTTTATAAGTTTTGTGTGTGAATTGGTGGTAATTTAGGAGATAGAAAAGTGCAAACAGCACATAAAACCAACCGTAGAACACACCTCCGCAGCTAAGGAACCCATACTCATGTGGCAGCAGGTCTATGACCCACTGAACAACCAGGCGCTCTCAGCCCTCGTGGCGGCAGTGCCGATTCTCGTCTTCCTCCTGGGACTCACCGTCCTCAAAATGAAGGGCCTGCACGCAGCCCTGGTGGCTCTGGCCGCAGCAGTAGCGCTGGCCGTCCTCGTCTTCGGCATGCCCTTCGCCTCATCCCTCTCAGCCATCGGCTACGGCTTCCTCTCTGGCATGTGGCCCATCGGCTGGATCGTGCTCATGGCAGTGTGGCTCTACCGCATCACCGTCCGCGCCGGTAACTTCGAAGTGATCCGTGGTTCGGTCTCCGCAATCTCAGCTGACCAGCGCATCCAGGTGCTCCTGATTGCCTTCTGCTTCGGTGGTTTCCTAGAAGGTGCCGCAGGCTTCGGTATCCCGATTGCTATCTGTGCAGCCCTGCTCGTCACCCTGGGCTTCGAGTCCGTCAAGGCCTGTCTGCTGGCCCTTGTCTCCAACGTTGCCTCCGGTGCCTACGGGGCAATTGGTATCCCCGTCCTTACTGGCTCCACCGTTTCTGGTGTGCCCCAGGCGGAGCTGAACTCCATGATGGTATGGGTGCTGCAGATTATCACCATCTTCATTCCCGTCCTGCTCGTTATGATGCTCGACGGCCTGCGCGGTCTCAAGGAAACCGGTCTTGTTGCACTTGGCCTGGGTGTTGTCGTCTCCGCTGCCCAGGCTGGCGTTCTGCTGGCTATCGGCCCCGAACTTGTAGATATTCTGCCCTACCTGCTCGGTCTCATCCTGCTGGCAGTTACCATGATGAAGTGGCAACCCTCCCACATCTACCGTGAGCCCGGTGCTCCCTCCCTCGAAGAGCTCGGCAAAGGTCCCAGTGGTTTCACCTTCTCAGGTGTGGTCAAGGCCTGGAGCCCCTTCATCGTTCTGTCCATCATGATCCTGCTCTGGTCAACCCCCTTGATTAAGGGTCTGGTCAAGGCTAAGACCGAAACTGCCGCAGCGGGCCCCCTGAACTGGACCACTATCCCCGTCCAGATGCCTGCCCTACACGGTCAGATCTCTCAGGTTGCCCCCATCGTTGCTGAGCCCACCGCCATGAAGGCTGTGTGGAACTGGAACCTGCTTGGTGCCTCAGGTACCGCTATCCTCTTGGCAGCCCTCATCACCATCGCTATCTCCAACATCAGCTGGAAGGCCGCTTTTGAAGAACTCGGTGGTGCCTGGAAGCAGCTCTGGCAGCCCATTCTGCTGATCTGCCTGGTCATGGCCGTCGCTAACGTCATGAACTTCGGTGGCATGTCCTCCGCCCTGGCTCTGGCCCTGGCAGCTGTCGGCTCCATCTTCCCGCTCTTCTCGCCCATCATCGGCTGGATTGGCGTCTTCGTGACCGGCTCTGTGGTCAACAACAACACCCTCTTTGCCGGCCTGCAGGCCACCACTGCAAGCCAGATTGGCGCTAACTCCGGTCTGCTAGTTGCAGCTAACACCGCCGGTGGCGTGATGGCAAAGGTTGTTTCCCCCCAGTCCATCGCTATCGCAGCAGCATCTGTGAACATGTCTGGTCAGGAATCAAAGATTACTAACGCAGCTATCAAGTACTCCCTGGCTCTGCTGGCTATCCTCTGTGTCTGGGTTTACGTACTCTCGCTGGTCATGCCCGCCTAAAAAGATCTGCTATCTCTAGCTCAGCTAGACAAGGACGCCCGCCCCACCTCCCTGCTTCAAGCAGGTGAAGATAGGGCGGGCGTCCTTCTCGTTCCCAGCAAAGTGAAAGACAACTCGCTTGACTAGCTGGTCTAAATACCCGCTGAAAGAAAGTAAACTGTTGGTATGAGCATCACACCCGTAAAAAATCTACTGAATGACCAGCTGCCCAGCTTCATCAAGCAGGGCTACCTCTTCATGTCACACCAGCGCCGCAAGGCCGGGGTATCGGCAGAGTCGCACTGCCCCGTCACCTTCCCTGCTCTGGGTGGCACCGCAACCCTCATCCGCGGCGAAGAAGCCGTGGACTTCTTCTACGACGAAACCAAGATTAGCCGCGACGGCGCCATGCCCGCAGCTATCCAGGGCCCTCTCTTCGGCGAAGGTGCCGTGCACACCCTCGATGGGGAGGCCCACAAGGTCCGCAAGGCCAAGATGGCTGAAATGGCCTACGACGACGAGCGCGTTGAGGCCTTCAAGGGTTTCGTTGAAGAAGAGATGAAAGCCCTCATCGAACGCTGGAAGACCACCCCCGGCAACATCTACGACGATGTTGCTGTGGCCTACGGTCGGGCTGCCTTCCGCTGGGCCGGGGTTCCCGCGTCCGACCGGGAACTGAATAAGCGTGCCACCCAGATGAGCCACCTGCTCGATACCTTTGGTGAGCTCAAGCAGAACGTGCTCTCCTGGATCGACCGCAAGAAACTGGACGCCTGGGCCGAAGAGCTTATCGAAAAGGTTCGCTCCGGTGAGCTGACCGTCGACCCCGACTCAGTAGTCCGCCACATGGCCGACCTGCGTGATGAGAAAGGCGAGCTAGTGACCGCCAAGCTGGCCGGTATTGAACTGCAGAACCTAACCCGCCCCACCGTAGCTGTCTCCCGTTTCGCGGCTTTTGCCGCAGTTGCCATGGTGGAAAACCCCGAGTGGGCTGCCAAGGTCAAGAAAGCTGTTGAGGATGCTGACGGCCGCCTGGTCAACATTCCCGAAGCTGTTGCCTTCGCCCAGGAGACCCGCCGCAAGTACCCCTTCGTGCCCATGCTGCCCGGCCTGGTCAAGGAAGACAGCGAGCTCTCAGGCTGCCCCATCCAGAAGGGGCAGCGCGTGCTGCTGGACGTGCTGGGTACCAACACCTCACCCCAGCTGTGGAAGAACGCTACCAGCTTCGACCCGCAGCGTTTCCTCGACCAGCCCGACTACGAGGCTATCAAGGGCTTCATCCCCCAGGGCGGTGGAGACGTTCTGAGCGGCCACCGTTGCCCCGGTGAGAAGATCGCGGTTGCTGCGCTATCCTCCACCATTGCAGCGCTCTCAGCCGATAACGTGACGATCTCAGAAGACGCCGAAGACACCACCTTCAGCATGACCCAGCTGCTGACCCGCCCCAAGACCGGCGTGCGCGTCACGGTCAGCTAGGGCAGGCGTCCGCCCCGCTCGGCAGCTAACAAACTGGCTAGGTCCCGGCTCCCCACCCGCACGGTGGCAAGAGCCCGGGGCCTAGCTTTTTTAAGGACGCCCCCACCAGCCTTGCGCTGTTCACTGCGGGTTTGCCGCCACAGGGCAAGAAAATCATCGAGAGTACCCTGCACGAGCTGGTAAGTACCGGGGTCAAGCTCCTGGGCCTTGGCGCGCATGAGCTGAATGAAGGGAACGATATTTTGGCTAATAGCTAGCAGGCTGGTGTAGCCCTCATCCATAGCCAAGCTGAAACAGATATCAACGACCTGTTGAACTTCTTCGGGGGAATGGCGCTCCATCCATGCTCTGGTGACCGTTTCAACCCGGTCACTGGCTAGAGTAGGAGCCTCAGCCAGGGTGAAATGCCCCTGGGTGTCGGCATGCCAGTTAAAAACAGAATGCTGAACCAGACCGAAGAAGCTACTGGCCACCACCTGCGGGCGTCCCTGCCTGAACATCAGGCGCCCTACAATGCTATCGGCGGGTATGTACTCCACTGTTTTAGTCAGGGTGCGCTGGTAGCCGGGGTTATCGAGGAACTCAGGAACAAAACCCGGTGAATCAAAGGTAATGAGCTGATCAATACGGCCCTGGGCGAGCTCGCTCTGCATACTGGCAGCGTGTACCGCCAGATGCCCACCTTTAGAGTGGCCGGTGACAAAGAGGGGCGTGGTAGAAGCCCTGGTCAGAGCCCGTGAAAGGTAGTCAACAGCAAGCGCCTGGGCCGGAATCTGCTGCCGGGCCGCTAAATGAAAATCCTCTTTCCAGCCGGTGAGTGTATCGTCCGTACCTCGGAAAATGACCTGCTTGAGAACCCCCGGGAGTACCAGGGTGAGGGCCGCGAACTGAACTTGCTCCGCGTCGTCCTGCTTTGCCTCATAGTGGTAGAACCTCAGCCCGGCGAAGCGCGCGGACGCCGCCACCAGTTTCAGCAGCTGCAGCCGTTGGGCGGTGGCTAAGAACCAGTTGGCCCGCAAGTCGCTATCGCTATAGAACTCCTGGTAAATCTGGCCAGCCCCCACCCCGTAGGCGAACCCGGCATGGTGCTCGGCAACCACATCGAGGGGTAGGTAAGCCAGCTCATTGAGCAGGCAGAGATCAACGTGGGTAAGCGGACGCTCAGCTGGCGTATCGTGCAGATGCCTCTGAGCATAGGTAAGCAGGTTCATGAGAAAGTCCGTTTCTGCTCTGGAGCAAGAATGCTACCTACCCCGGTTTTTGTGCGATTACCCCAGTTTTAAACCGGGGTAATTGCGCAAAACCTGGGGTATCAATCTATGAGAATTGACCCAGGTCAATCTTGCCCATATCCATGAGCTTGGCACAGGCGTCCGTATCTGCCATGAGCTCGCCTATATTGTGAGGGAGCACCTGCCACGAGACCCCTTAGGCGTCCACACACCAGCCGCAGCGTTCGGCGTCCGCAACCTGTGATAGAACCTGCCAGGCTCCGTCAATACCGGCCTGGTCCTCATAGAAGAGGGTCATGGAAACCCCCGGATCGAAGGTGAAATCGTGGAAAGTTCCGGCATCAATAGCGGTAAAGACACCGCCGCCCATGGTGAAGGTGGTCATCTGTACAGCCTCGGGCTCCAGATAGGAGCCCTCGCCGTGGCGGATCAGGCTCAGGCGCTCGCCGCCCAACAGGGCCATCCAAGTATCGGTGGCCTGCTCGCACTTACCGTGGGCTACGTTGCCAAACATGAAGCAGGGGGTGAAAAAAGGCAAGCCGCTTGAGGGTTCTTCAAGGAAGAGCTGCCAGGTGAAGCCGTAGCGGTCCCGCACCCAGGCGAAGAGGGGCGCGAAGGGGTAGGCCTGCAGGGGCATGAGCTCCCCGCCCTCACCGATGGCTACATAGGCAGTGCGAAGGGCCTCTTCGGCCTGCTCCTGGCTGCCAAATTTTTCGGAGCTGAAGCGCAAGAAACCCGAGATTGAGGGGTTAGGGGAGTAGGTGGCGTCCGCTCCCAGCAGGAGCAGGGGAATTCCGTCGATGCTGAGGGTGGTGACGCCGGCACCCGGTGCGGACGCGGTCAGCGGCAGGGCCTGGGAATAGTAGGTGGCAGCCTCGGCGGCATCACCGTCAATCCAGATGCAGGCAGTGGGTACGGTGATGGGAGGGAAGGTGGAAGTCATGTTCCTATCTTCGCATAGTGATGCGGTTGAGGAAGCGCGGGCTTCGAGTGTTAAAAACTCACGGTAATTAAGTTAAAAATATAACTTAACTACCCTCATTCTCTTGTCTTGTTTTGGTCTACCTCATTATTTTATCTAGGCACCCAAACTTATCTATAAGGTTGCCCTAAATAACTTGTGAAGGGCTGCCGGTGCTCCACATACACACCACATCATCAAGGTTCCTGGCCCCACCTTGAGAAGCTGCATCTTCTCAACCCTGGGTATCCCCGAAGACACAGCTATCGTCAACAACAAAGTCCTACAACAGTTCCCTGCATCGGCTACAACCTGCCAGAAGACCAGAAAATTAATGATCTGACCGGCTTAGAACATGCACGAAATCTCAGCTGGCTGCGTATTCCCTACCATGCTGTAGAAGACCTTACTCCCTTATCAGGCCTCACCAAACTGCACAGTATCGATGTCTCGCATAATCAGGTCAGGCCTTTGGAACCCCTGGCTCAAGTTACCTCTTTGCAGAGCATCACCGCTGACAACAACAAAATCAGGAGCATTGACTCCCTCACCGGCCTGGCTGATTCGCAGACTCTCTCGGTGAACAATAACCGCCTTACGAGTCTTAAGGGCCTGCCTTATCACATCTATACCGTGCGTGCAGATAGTAACCGTATCAGTGATATGAGTGGAACATCGTTTACCGCTACCCCCTACCTGCGTGCCCTATCTTTGCGATACAACCGAATCACTGAGGTTGGGCCCCTGCCCACCATCGAAACAATTGAAAGCGTAGACCTGCGCAACAACTTCATTGAAGATCCCTGCCAGCTGGCTGTCTGGGAACAGAGCTCTCGACTAACCAGCCTGCTGAATCTCAGCCTCTTTCAAGTACTACTGCAAAAACAGGAGTGAGCACCGAGGCCCAGAATCAAGCAGGGGCTAGCCCGCAGACAGGTGCCGATGCCAGAGCACACAACCTGCCTGAGCGGACCAAGCCCTCACAGGGCCAGCTTGCAGCTACCGGCACGAACCCAGGTTTGGTCGCTACAGGTGTGATTGCCCTACTTCTTGTCATCGGTGGCGGTCTCGCCGTCATACGTTCACGTCGTTCCCTGTAGGCCTTCTACCCCATAAGGCATGAGCCCCGCCCAGCTGCGGGGCTCATGCCCTATCAGAGGCGCTGGGACCTGCCCCAGTAGCAAACGCTGAGGGGTCCTGTGCAGATCAACAAGAGGTTCAGTAAACTTTAAAGACGGATCGTCAGAACTATCTCAGACTGACCTACGGTATCAACTAGAGGGCCACATCCATGGATACATTGCTTCAGCGTACAGAAAGAGTACGTACTTCCACCCTTCATCGCATAGGTCTGGAAAATCTGAGCAAATTCGAGCAATTCTTTACCCCCCTCGCCGTCGCAGAGATTATGGCAGAGATGATAAAAACCCAGCCCCTGGCCGGCAGGAAAGCGGTGAGAATCCTTGATCCTGGCGCAGGCGTGGGAATACTGGCTATTGCTGCAAGTCAACGTATCCGGGCAACTTTACCTAACACGCCTATTCATGTCGTAGCTATCGAAAAAGACCCCTCACTTGTTGAAACGCTAGAATCGTCTTTGTCTGATGCGCAGGCTAATCTCGGTAACTTCACATACGCAGTTCATCAGCAGGATTTTGTCTATTGGGCAAACCAAGACCTTCTACATGCAGATGATCTGCAAGAGCAGAACTTCGACGTTGTCATCACGAACCCCCCTTATGCAAAGTTATCTGCCTCTAGCGCTGAATCAAAGCACCTTAAAGTGCACAATATAAACGTCCCTAACCTATACGCAGCTTTCGTTGCTCTTAGCTCACAGCTGCTTGCACCTGGTGGTCAAATCGTTGCGATTACTCCCCGCTCTTGGATGAACGGCCCATATTTTCAACCCTATCGAGAACTCCTGCAACGGGCCTGCTCACTTACTCGAATCCATACATTTGAGTCTCGAAAAGATGTTTTTAAAGATACCGGTGTGCTTCAGGAATCGGTTATTACTCAGTTTGAGAATCAGGATCCGACCAAAGAGATTCAGATTAGTAGCTCGGTGGCGCAAGGCCAGGAAACTAAAATTCGTCTAGTTGCTCGGGAAGCCGTCGAATCTCAGGGCGTAATCTTCGTTCCTGCCCATCAAGAAGATGAAGAGATTATTGCTTGGATGGCACGGGCTTCCAATAAGCTCAGCGATCTTGGATTGCAGGTATCAACGGGGAAAGTGGTTGACTTTAGGAATAAAGATAAACTTCAGTCTCAACCAACTGACCAAACCGTTCCCATGGTATATCCAGCACACTTTACAGCCGGGAACCTTCAGCACCCCAAAATAGATTTGAAGAAACCTCAGTATTACCGTGTCACACCGGATGACAAGAACACCGTTGCGCCCGGCTCCTTCATATTAGTAAAGCGATTTAGTGCTAAAGAAGAAAAACGGAGAGTCACAGCAGCTGTATGGGAATCACCGGGTCTAGTGGCCTTTGACAATAAGACAAACTACTTTCACCGCCAGGGGGAGGGGCTTCCCCCCGACCTGGCTTTAGGGCTAACGCTCTGGTTGAACTCAAGCTATGTTGATAGATATTTCCGTATTTTTTCGGGCCATACTCAGGTAAATGCCACAGATTTACGCATGATGCCCTACCCCTCTGTACAGCAGCTCCTAGACTTAGCACGCACCGGTATGGAACCTGACGTAGCTGTGCAGGAAGTTCTTGGTGATAAGGAAGAAGCTCATGCCGCAGCTTAGCGACGCACAGGAACTCCTTAAAAAATTAGGGTTTGACCGTCAGCGCACAAATATTATGGCCGCAAGAACCCTCCTAGCTTTAGCCCAGCTCACCCCAGACCAAGAGTGGGATGCGGCAAGTAACCCACGTATGGGCGTCCGCTCCATCATGGACTGGATGCGGAACGAGTTGGATTTTCAGGTTGCTGAAAATACTAGAGAAACCATCAGACGATTCGTATTGAAACAGTTCATTGAAGCTGGCTTGTGTTTACATAACGATGATGACCCCGGAAGGCCAACAAATTCGTCGAAAAATGTCTATCGACTCTCTGATGAAGCGCTCACCGTTATACGCTCTTATCAGCGTGATGGTAGCGAGAAAATAATAGAAAAATATCTAAAATCTAAAGTTGTTCTTACCGATAAATATGCTAAAGCTAGAGAACTATCTAGATTCAATGTAACTCTGCCCCAGGGTGAACAAGTTTCTCTGAAACGAGGCGGGCAGAACCAGCTTATTGAAAAGATCATCACTGATTTTTGCCCGCAGTTTATTCCTGATGCTCAGGTGCTATATATCGGGGATGCCGATAGCAAAGAAGGTCTTTATGATAAACAGCGCCTCAGTCAGCTAGGCGTTGATTTGCCTGACCACGGAAAAATGCCAGACCTTATCGTGTACCAGCCTGATAAACATTGGTTATTTCTGATAGAAGCATGTTCGACGCACGGCCCTATCGACCATTGGCGTTATTCAGAACTTGAATCTCTATTTTCACAGACTTCTGCGGGGCTGGTCTACGTTTCTTGTTTTCCGAACCGTGCAACGCTTCGCAAGTTTATCGCTGATTTGGCGTGGGAGACTGAAGCCTGGATCGCTGAAGAGCCAACCCACATGTTGCATCTCAACGGTTCACGTTTCATGGGCCCCTACAGCTAATAGTCTAGAAATGCTTGGACGTTGGGAGCCCCGCCCAGCTGCGGGGCTCTAGCTTCGTCGGGTACCGTCCTCGTTCCATAGCCCCGAGACAGCGCGGCGGTGGGAGGTCACCAGGTGCGTATCGAGCACCCCGATAGCCTCCATCATGGCGTAGGCACTGGTGGGGCCGATGAACTTAAAGCCCAGCTTCTTCAAGGTTTTAGAGAGTAGTAGGGAGTTCTCATCCTGCGTGGGTATATCGGAGAGGACGGCCGGGGTCGGGGTACGCTCGGGCTGGAAAGACCAGATGAGGGCTGGCAAACCGGCTTCAACCTGCTGGCCTGCTGCCAGCGTCCGCGCACCTAGGTCGATAGTGGTTCCGCCGGGAGCTACTAGCTGACCAGCCAATCGTAGAGCAAGCGTAGCCTGAGCGTTGCCGATAGCAGCCCGGATCTTGCCGCGGTGGCGGATAATGCGGGCATCCGTAGCAAGCCGCTCCACGTCGTCCTCGGTAAAAGCCGCGACTTTCTCAACCTCGAACCCCTCAAAGAGCTCGCGGAAGGCCTCACGCTTGGTCAAAATAGTGCGCCAGGAGAGTCCGGCCTGAAAACCTTCTAGGCAGAGGCGCTCAAAGACACCCTGCTCATCGGTGACCGGTACGCCCCATTCGGTATCGTAGTAGGTCTGCATATCAGCAGCGTCCGCGGCCCATACCGGGCGCACTAGCCCGTCGGTACCTACCCGGGTATCAGTCATTAAAAAAGCCGCCCTTCAACCTCGGCACTTGGCTCTTCCAGAGCGAGCAGAAACTCTTTGCGCTCCAGTCCGCCAGCGTAGCCGGTGAGTTTGCCATCCGCTGCTACGACCCGGTGGCAGGGGATAAAGATGGAAACCTTATTGCGGCCCACAGCCTGACCCACGGCCTGAGCCGGGGCGCCGGGCCCCACAATTTTTGAGATAGCCCCATAAGTAGTGGTGTAGCCGTAGGGAATCTCGCGCAGGGCCGCCCACACCGCCAGCTGGAAATCCGTTCCCTCGGGAGCGATAGGCAGCTCAAAGGCAGTGCGCTGCCCGGCAAAGTATTCCAGTAGCTGGGCCTGGGCGTCGGTCAGTACATCGCAGTCGCTGACCTCAATGCGGTGCCCCAAATCTTCTTGCTGGGGGAAGTGGGCTTGGCCGGTAAACCAGGCCCCGGTCAGAGCCTGCCCGTTTGAGGCAAGAATCATCTCTCCCAGCGGGGTGAGGGTGTGGGCGTGGTAGGTCATGTACCTAGTCTAGTGGGGCGGTATGCAAATAGCCCTGTACCTCACCGAAGGGTGAAGTACAGGGCTATTGTGTAGCTAGCCTACCGCTAGGTCGTCCGATGGAGTCGGGCGTTTAGTCCTGCTCGACGTCCTCATCGACCCAGTCCAGGGTCTTAGAGACTGCCTTCTTCCACAGGCGGTACTGGCGCTCGACTTCGTCCTTGTCCATCTGGGGCTCCCAGCGCTTGTCTTCGGACCAGTTGTCGATGACGTCCTGTTCGCCCTCCCAGAAGCCAACGGCGATACCGGCGGCGTAGGCGGCACCCAGGGCGGTGGTTTCAATGACCTTGGGGCGGATAACGGGAACACCCAGCAGGTCGGCCTGGAACTGCATGAGGAATTCGTTGGCGGTCATACCGCCGTCGACGCGCAGTTCTTCAAGCTCAACGTTGGTGCCTGCTGCTTCGGCGTCGGCGTTCATGGCGTCCAAAACTTCGCGGGTCTGGAAGGCGGTTGCTTCAAGAGCTGCACGGACGATGTGGGCGCGGTTGACGTAGCGGGTCAGGCCAACGATGACGCCGCGGGCATCTGACTTCCAGTGGGGGGCGAAGAGGCCTGAGAAGGCAGGGACCACGTAGGCACCGCCGGAGTTTTCAACGCTGGTGGCTAGTTCTTCTGACTCGGCGGCGTTGTCAATCATCTTCAGGTTGTCGCGCAGCCACTGGATCAGGGAGCCGGAGACAGCTACGGAGCCTTCGAGGGCGTAGACGGGGTCGGCGTCGCCCAGCTTGTAGGCCACGGTGGTGAGCAGGCCGTTCTCGGAGATTACGGGCTTGTTGCCGGTGTTCATGAGCATGAAGTTACCGGTGCCGTAGGTGTTCTTCGCCATGCCCTTTTCGAAGCAGGCCTGGCCGAAGGTAGCTGCCTGCTGGTCGCCTAGAATACCGGCAATGGGGGTGCCGTTGAGCAGGCCCTTGGAACGGCCGTAACCGTAGATTTCGGAGGAGGACTTGATTTCGGGCAGCATGCTCATGGGAATGCCCATGTCAGCGGCAATTGATTCGTCCCATTCCAGGGTCTTGATGTTCATCAGCAGGGTGCGAGAAGCATTGGTGACGTCGGTGACGTGCACGCCGCCCTCAACACCGCCGGTCAGGTTCCAGAGCACCCAGGTGTCGGTGTTGCCGAAGAGCAAATCGCCTGCTTCTGCCTTCTCGCGGGCACCTTCAACGTTGTCGAGGATCCACTTGACCTTGGGGCCTGAGAAGTAGGTGGCCAGGTTGAGGCCGACGGTGTCGTGGTACTTACCGGGGCCGTCCTCACCAGCCAGCTCGTCGCAGATTTTCTGGGTGCGGGTGTCCTGCCAGACGATGGCGTTGTAGACGGGCTTACCGGTGTTCTTGTCCCAGACCACGGCGGTTTCGCGCTGGTTGGTGATGCCGACGGCCGCGATTTCGTGGTGGTTGACTTCGGCCTTGGTGAGGGCTTCACCGACAGACTTACGCACGTTCTCCCAGATTTCCATGGGGTCGTGCTCGACCCAGCCAGCCTTGGGGAAAATCTGTTCGTGTTCGTGCTGGCCAACGCTCTTGATTTCACCGGACTTGGTGAAAAGGATAGCGCGGGAGCTGGTGGTTCCCTGGTCGATGGAGAGCACGTACTTCTTACGCTCGGGGAGCTGCAACATGTTTTTTCTCTTTTCGTGAGTGCACCTTCGTTGGCGCGGTGAGGGTTTTGTTGTAGTTGAGGGCGCGGACGCGGGTGCTCGGCTTAGACCAGCAGAGCGGGGACGAGGATGCCAGCTGCTGCTGCACCGATGAGGGGGCCGACAACGGGAACCCAGGCGTAGGCCCAGTCGGAGGAACCCTTACCCTTGATGGGCATGAGGGCGTGGGCGATACGGGGAGCCAGGTCGCGGGCGGGGTTGATGGCGTAGCCGGTGGGGGTACCCAGGGAGAGGCCGATTGCTACAACGATGAAGGCGACGGCCAGAGGGCCAAGACCCGAGGGGGTGCTGCCGGAGGCCAGGACGAAGCCAACCAGAACGAAAGCGCCGAAGGCCTCGGTCACGGTGTTCCAACCGTAGGAGCGGATGGCCGGGCCGGTGGAGAAGATACCCTTGGTGGTTCCGGGCTCTGCCTCGTCAAAGTGCTTCTTGTAGACCAGGTAGGCACTCCAGGCGCCCAGGAAGGCACCGATCATCTGGGCTGCTACGTAGACGAAGAAGTGACCAACGGTGGGGGCGATACCGGGGGCAAAGTCACCACCGGCAATCAGCAGGCCCAGGGTTACAGCGGGGTTGAGGTGAGCACCTGAAGGGGCAGACATGTAGACGGCCGCGAAAACCGCGAAGCCCCAGCCAAAGGCGATGGTTAGCCAGTCGGTGTTCTTAGCGGCTGACTTGGGCAGGGTAACTGCGGCACATACGCCAGCACCGAGCAGAATCAGAATGGCGGTACCGATAACTTCAGAAACAAAAGCGCCCAGCAGGGTTGCATTGCCTTCTGCTGAGATAAGGGCGCTTGCCTGGAGGCTAGCTTCAGCGCCAGCGGCCAGTAGTGAGCTCATCGTTGACCTCGTTTTTTCTGTGCGGGCAGGGTGCCCCTTGTGGGCACCCTGCGGTTGTTAGTGATGAATAATGATTTTAGTGAAGAGTAGTGACAGGACGGCGGGGCGCCACGTGGGTTGCCCCGAGAACCTCAGCCGCGGCGTCCGCGTCCTCGGTATGGGTTTCAGCTGCGGCGATAGCCTTAACCCGCTCGGCGTAGATTGCCTTTTCGCGGGCTACGGTGGCTTCGTCCCAGCCTAGTTCAGCGGCCATAATCTCAAGGATTTCGTCGGCGGCTGACAGGCCGCGGTCGGTTGCCTCAAGGTCTAGGCGGACGCGGCGTACCAGCACGTCCTCAAGGTGCAGGGCACCTTCGGCTCGTACCGCCATGAGGACATCTGCACGCAAGAACTGGGGCGCCTGCGCCAGAGGAGCACCCAGGGCAGGATCCTCTTCAATCAGGGCTATAACATCAGCCAGTTCAGCGCCGTAGCGCTCCAGCAGGTGCTCCACCCGGTCAGTATCCCAGCCGTTCTCGGCAGCCAGCGCATCAGCCCGGGCAGCTAGAGCCTCAAAACCTTCAGCACCGACCAGCTTGATGTTCTCGGTAACAGAGGGCAGATCCTTGGCGCGGTCGCCCAGGGTGAAGTCCACGGCGTCCTCGGCCATCACGCGGTAGGTGGTCAGCTTACCACCGGCGATAGCGCTCATGCCCGGGGCAATCTCCATGACGGTGTGCTCACGCGAGACCTTGGTGGAGGCGGCATTCTCGCCCTTCTTAGCGACCGGCTGCAGCAGGGGGCGCAGGCCAGCGTAGGAGCTAATAATATCGGCCTCGGTGAGCTCATCGGCAATCAGCTTATTAGCCTGATCGAGCACGTAGCGAATATCTGCCTTGGTGGCGACGGGGCGCTCGCGGTCCTCGGTATAGGGAGTGTCGGTGGTGCCGATGATCCAGTAGCGCTGCCAGGGGATGATGAAGAGCACGGACTTTTCGGTCTTGGTGAAGATACCGCTGGTGGCCTTGATGCGGTCGCGGGGCACAGTGATATGAACGCCCTTAGAGGCCAGTACCTTCAGGCCCTGGTCCTTAGTGGCCATGGACTCGGATTCTTCGGTCCACACGCCGGTTGCGTTGATGATGTGGGTGGCCTTGACGGTCTTTTCGTCGCCGGTTTCTAGGTCAACAATCTGGGCGCCGATCACCCGCCCGGCGGCGTCCTTGTTAATAGCGGTGACCTGGGTGCGGGGGGCTGCCAGAGCGCCGTAGCCTGCAGCGGTGCGGACGAGGTCGATGACCAGGCGGGCGTCGTCCACGCGGGCATCGTAGAACTGGATAGCGCCGGTGAAGGCGGAGTCCTTGATACCGGGGAAGACCTTCTTGGTGCCTTCCTTGGTGAAGTGGCGCTGGGCGGGCACCGTCTTGCGACCACCGGCACCGGCAAATGCCATAGTGTCATACATGCCGATACCTACTGCTGAGTAGGCGCGCTCAATGACAGGTAGTTTTAGGGGCCAGAGGAAGGGCTGGGCCTTAACCAGGTGGGGGGCGGTGCGCTCTAGGAGCAGACCACGCTCCTTGAGGGCTTCGGCTACCAGCTTGAAGTCCAGGTTGTAGAGGTAGCGCAGGCCGCCATGCACGAGCTTAGAGGACCATGCTGAGGTTCCTGCTGCCCAGTCACCTGCATCCACAATGGCGGTACGTAGACCGCGGGTTGCGGCGTCCAGGGCGATGCCTGCGCCGGTCACGCCGCCGCCGATAACCAGGATGTCAACACCGGCATCATCGGTCATGGCAGCTAGTGCCTGGGCACGGGACTGCGCTGAGAGGTAGGAACGGTGGGTAAAAGTTGCGGTCACGGTCAATCCCTCGTTTTGTCGGTTAGGGGCTAGGTCTTGCTATCTATTTGAACGGCTAGGTACAAGGTAGCCCAAGGAAAGTGAACAAAATTTCAATTAGACTGCCAGTGTGGTGAACAGAAGTAAAGAAATGATCTTTGAGGCAGTTCAGCTCTACTATGTAGAGCACCTTACAATGGGCGCAATTGCCAGCAGGTTAGGGGTGTCTCGCCCTACCGTCTCCCGTCTACTCAAAGAAGCCCGTGAAACCGGTCTTGTGAGCATCCGTATTAATGAGGCTCATCGACCTAAAAAACCCCTTGAGCAGCGTCTGGCTGACCTCTATCGCGTCCGTACTCAGGTTGTCCCACTGCCTGCTCATGCCTCAGATGCTATGGCTCTGCGCACAGTTACTGCCGCAGCGGCAACCCTGTTGGATTCCTTGATGGTATCGGGAACTACCTTGGGTGTGGCGTGGGGTTCTACCGTCACTGAGCTTGCCCAGTTTTTGCCCAAACGCCCCTTAGAAGATGTGACTATTGTGCAGCTCAATGGGGCGGGTAATGCTCACCATACAGGTATTCCCTATTCGGGTGCGATTTTGGGTCATATCGCCTCTGCCTACGAGGCGCAAATGGTTCATTTTCCCGTTCCTGCTTTCTTCGATTACGCAGAAACCAAGGCTGCTATGTGGCGGGAGCGTAGCGTGCGCGGCGTGCTAGCGGTGCAGCGTAGCGCTGATATTGCCCTCTTCGGCGTGGGTGCCTTTGGTGGTGCTATTCCCTCCCATGTTTACTCTGGTGGTTATTTTGATCCGGATCAGCTGGCGGGGCTACGTTCAGAGGGCATTGTGGGGGATATGTGTACGGTTATGGTGCGTGAGGATGGTACCTGGGCGGACCTGGCAGTTAACGCCAGGGCAACAGGCCCCACTCCGGCAGAGCTAACCCGTATTGGTAGGCGGATTTGTGTGGCGACTGGGGTTCACCGTGCTGCTGCCCTACGTGGGGCACTGAGGACCGGTGCCATAACAGACCTGGTGGTGGGGCAAACTCTGGCAGAGCAGTTGGTCTAACTGCCGGCTGGGAAGGGGAGCCTTTGAAGAGAGCTTTTGGATATGCCTCTTTGGGGAACCCGATAGTGGTTATGGATAATAAATAAGTTACTCTTGAGTAACTTAGGGGAATAGTTTATTCCTTGAACTGCTGGCAAATACAAACTCTGCCAGCGCAAGATCCATACGCTCTCACCTGGAGACACCGTGACTACACTTCACTACAACGCCGAGGTTAACCCCCACCTGGGTGCCCCCGGCGTTACCACCATGCACGGGGATGCACAGGCATCTGACTGCACCCCCTACGCCGGGCCCGGCGCTAACCGCTGGAATATTAAAAACACCTACCTGGGCGGTGCCTGCCCCACCGTGCTGGTTGGTTCAGACCACTTCGTCCAGGTGCTCTGTACCCAGATTTTCTCAGACAAGCTACAGATGCTTGTGCCCAAAATTGTCATCCTTGACCCTGCTGGCAATGAACTGGCAAAGTTGGACCTGCCCAAAGGCGCTCTGCTGGGTGGGGTCTACGCCTACCTGGATGCCCAGAACCGTATGGTGCTGGTAGACGGTAGCAATACCCTCATCCGCATCGCCCACTCAGCAGACGGCAGACGTCTATGGGTAGATTCCCGCATTGATCTCTCTGGCATGCTTTCTAT
The DNA here is from genome assembly GCA_030529845.1 of Rothia sp. (in: high G+C Gram-positive bacteria). Classification (GTDB taxonomy): domain Bacteria; phylum Actinomycetota; class Actinomycetes; order Actinomycetales; family Micrococcaceae; genus Rothia. Next base: position 47,033 of record JAUMWB010000001.1, read on the forward strand.
CGTCAAGGGCGACCAGGTTGTTGGTCTGGTTCCTGACTGGCAGGGTAGGGTTTGGGTTGCCTCTAAAAACGGTGCTATCGGCGTGGTGGATGCTGAACGCGGCGTGGTGCGCGCAACCCTGCTTCGGAGCGGGTCCGCCTCAGCTACCGAACGAATCGACAACTCCATTTCTGCCTGCCCCAGCGGCGTCAGCGTCGTAACTTCCCATGCCATCTACATGCTGACCGCAGGTAAGAACGGCGCCCCCCTTGTGTCATGGAGCCGCACCTACGATCGCGGATCTGCCCGTAAGCCCGGCAAACTTGCCTGGGGCTCTGGTGCTTCCCCTACTTTCTTCGGACCTAACGGTTCTGACTACGTCATGCTGACCGATAACGCTGATGTGCAAGAAAACGTTATTATCTACCGCACCGCAGACGGCAAAGAAGTAGGTAGGGCAGGTCTCTTTGCCCACGGTGCATCGGGCACAGAAAATTCTATGATTGGCATAGGCAATACTGTTGTAGGAGCCAATACCTTTGGCTACCCCTACCCCAAGTACCCGGACGGCGCAGGACGCTCTGTGCCTGCCAGTGCTCTTTTTGCTCCCGGCATGGAGCGTTGGGATATCACTGCCCAGGGGCTTCGGCAGGTATGGAACCGTAGGGACGTCTACTCTGCTGCTGTGCCCCGTTATTCCACTGCCGATGGAATCATCTACACCTGCGAACGGCGCCGAGGTCCTGCCGGGCTGGCAGATGGTGCCTATGCACACGCGGTTGCTATTGACATGAAAACAGGCAGAACCCTGCACGAGCAGCGCTTGCCAAACCACGTCAGCATTGTGCTCGGTGGCGGTGACACCTTGCAGATGGTGGGAACTATTGACGCTTATGGCACCTGGTGGCAGGGTACCGTCACTGGCGTTTACCGAATTTCTAAGGCTTAGGGAGTAAAAGAAAGATGACTTCACTGAATCGCCGTGCAGCTGTGCGTGCGGCTTCATTGGCAACCGTGGCGACGGTGACTGGAGCAAGTGCAGCTGAGGCAAGTCTCAGGTATCAGATGATGCCCCAGCGGACTGTGCGTCCTTCTGGGGGTGCTACTCGTCAGGTTGCTCCTGCACCTGCTGTAGTGGTGCAGGGAACTACCGAGATCCTGTGGGATGAGCCGTCGGTTAAGCTCAGTTTTGCCGGTCATAGAGGGGCAAGTATTAGCAATGCTGCCCGCACTGTTACCGCCCATTTGCGTCAGGTTCCGGTAAGTCTGACTATTGCTAATGACGGTAATCGTGCTCTACCTGCTGGGGCTGAGGTTTTGGTGCGTTCTGTGTTGGTTGACGATGCGGGTCTGGTGACCGGCAGCCGGCAGCCTGTACTGGTGGTGGGTGCTCATAACCGTTTGAACGGGTTGATTGGTTTTAGCCAGCGCCCTGATGCCTCGGTGATGACTCTGCCGCGGGGGCTTGCTCCCGGTGCAACCTTGACGGTGGATATGAAGTTAGAGTTAGCGGCTCGCTTGACCCAGAAGCAGGTGCGTCAGGTGCAGCTTCTGGCGGTAACGACAGTTAGTTTCCATCATTTTGGTTACTTTGAGGCTCAGTCGCCTGAGGCTTTGATGAGTGCCCTCTAGCGAGTTAGTGCTTATTGGTGCCCGTCTGTACTGCCTGTGAGGGTGGGTGCGGCGGGCACTGCCGCTTTAAGGGCTTCTTTGACGGCGCGAATGGCGGGTTGGTTGATGCTTTCGGTGCGGACTGTCACGAAGATCTTGCGTTCGGGTTCACCTGGTAGGGGGAGTGCTTTGATGCCTGCTTGTGTGAGTAGGTCTGGTTCTGTGGAGGGTAGGGCGAAGCTGGGGAGGATGGCTGCGGCGCCGCTGGCTGCTAGCAGTAGGTGGGTGCCTAAATCGTCGATGACGTAGCGGATGTGGGGTTCAAAGCCTGCTGCTCGGCACTGGTTGATGGCCCAGGTTCGGGAGGTGTTGTGGGCTCCTTCAAAGACCCAGGGCAGGTGGGCTGCTTGGGCAAGTTCGGTAATGGGGGAGCTGGCAGCAAGGACTAGGTTGAGGGCGTCTTCGGTGAGGAGCTCAGAGGTGAGCTCGGGGTACTCGGGAATGTAGTGGTGGGGGTAAGACTCAGCAATTACCAGGTCGAACTCCCTACTGCGGGTCAGGGACAGGCCGGTCTCCGGGTCAATCTGAACCACATGTAGCTGTACCTGCGGGGCATGCTCCGCAAGATGGGCCAGTGTGCCCGGTAGTAGAGCCTTGGCGGCTGACTGGAAGATCGCCAGTCGCACCTGCCCGGCAGGCACCCCCTCCAAGAGGGTGATGCGGGTGTGGGCGGCGTCCAGCTCCTTCAAAATATTGCGGGTGCTTTCCACTAAAATCAGGGCCTCGGTGGTCAGCTCCACCCGGCGCCCCACCTTGCGCAGCAGGGGAGTGCCCACCTCTTTTTCCAGCGTCGTAATTTGCTGGGAAATAGCAGAGGACGTCAGATGCAGGGCCTTGGCTGTTGCGGCCAGTGTGCCGCGCTCATGAATCTCAAGCAACATGGCCAGACGGCGCAAATCGTACATGGTGCACTCCTGGTTGCGGGGTGGAAAGCGTCACGAATACAGGTTAGCAGAACTAAACATACTGCCTAAATAATATTCATTTTTTCTAATAGTGTAACTTATACCCAAAGATGGTGAAATAGATAACAAGACACAAAGTTCACCCCGCCCCCGCGCGGGCTAGCAGGAGGTACCACCCTTGGCACAGCCTTTTAGCGATACTCACCACCAGCAACTAGCTGACCAGGCCGTCCAGCTTGTCGCCGACTGGGTCAAAGAAGCCCAGAATATCCCCGCCGATCCCGCAGCAGAGAAGCTGGCAGGCGTGCTCAAAGACCCCAACGGCCTGGAATTTACCGTAGGCTTCGTCGATGGCGTAGTACGCCCCGAAGACCAGTCCGTGGCCGGTAAGAACCTGGGCCGTATTGCCCCCATCGTCCCCTCCTTCCTGCCCTGGTACATGAAGAGCGCAGTAGGCCTAGGTGGCAAGCTGGCCGCGAAAGCCTCCTGGCCCACCGTGCCCATTGCCCGCACCGTCCTGCGTCAGATGGTCGGCCACCTAATTGTCGATGCCCGCGACGAAAAGCTGGGCCCTGCAATCAAACACCTGACCGCAAGCGGTAACAAGCTCAACATCAACCTGCTGGGCGAAGCTGTGCTCGGTGACCGAGAAGCTGAGCGACGCCTGACCGAAACCAAGCGCCTGCTGGCCCGCGACGACGTCGACTATGTTTCCATCAAGGTTTCCTCGGTATCTGGTCCCCACTCCCATTGGGCTTTTGAGGAAGTCGTGGACGAAGCCGTCCGCCGTCTGACCCCCCTCTACGAGCTGGCCGCTAACTCTCCTGCCCAGAAGTTCATCAACCTGGATATGGAAGAGTACAAGGATCTGGATATGACCATCGAGGTCTTCACCAAGATCCTGGACCAGCCTCACCTGAAGAACCTGGAAGCAGGCATCGTGCTGCAGGCCTACCTGCCCGATACCCTAGCTGCTATGCAGCGCCTGCAGGAATGGGCCGCCAAGCGCGTCGAAGCAGGCGGAGCCCGTATCAAGGTGCGCCTGGTCAAGGGTGCCAACCTCTCTATGGAAAAGGTTGAAGCGGCAGTACACGGCTGGCCCCTGACCACCTGCGACTCCAAGCAGGACTCAGATACTAACTACAAGCGCATCCTCAACTACGCCCTGCAGCCCGAGCACACCAAGAACATCCGCCTGGGCGTTGCCGGCCACAACCTCTTCGACGTAGCCTTCGCCCTGCTGCTGGCGGAAGACCGCGGTGTTGAAAAGGACATCGAGTTCGAAATGCTCATCGGCATGGCATCCCAGCAGGCCGAGGTTATCCGCCAGCGTGTAGGCCACCTGCTGCTCTACACCCCCGTGGTGCGCCCCGAAGAGTTCGACGTCGCCATCTCCTACCTGGTTCGCCGCCTGGAAGAGAATGCCTCCAGTGAGAACTTCATGAGTGCCGTCTTCGACCTAGACTCTTCTCCCGCCCTCTTTGAGCGCGAGAAGAACCGCTTCTTGCGCTCCCTGAACGAGGTCACCGATGAGGTGCAGCCCCCGCAACGCACCCAGAATCGTCTGGAAGAAACCGAAGGGAACGTCTTCAAGCCCGCCGACGGCACCTTTGAAAACACCCCCGATACCGACCCTGCCCTGGCCGGGAACCGTGAGTGGGGCCGCGCCATCCTGGAGCGTTCAAAGACCACCCAGATCGGTATCGAAACCCTGGCTGCTAACGAGCTGGGCTCTGCCGAGGACGCCGAAACCCTGGTTGCCGAGACCGTTGCAGCAGGCGAGGCATGGGGTGCTCGCCCAGCTTCTGAGCGTGCCGAAATCCTACGTAAGGTAGCGGTAGCCCTGGCTGTTCGTCGCGGTGACTTCATGGAAATCATGGCCCACGAGGCCGGTAAGACCCTGGACCAGGGTGACGTTGAAGTTTCAGAAGCCGTTGACTTCGCCTACTATTACGCCATGCTGGCAGAGCGCCTGGACTCAGTAGACGGCGCCCAGCACCGCCCGGTCAAGCTGACCCTGGTCATCCCGCCGTGGAACTTCCCCACCGCAATCCCCGTCGGCGGCGTTATCTCCGCCCTGGCAGCGGGTTCAGCGGTTATCTTCAAGCCCGCCTCCAACACCGCCCGTATCGGCGCCCTGATTGCTGAAGTGCTTTGGGAGGCTGGTGTGCCTCGTGAGGCCCTACGCCTGGTCAAGGTGACCGACCGTGACGCCGGTTCAAAGATGATCGCCCACCCCGCTGTTGACCGTCTCATTCTGACCGGTGGCTATGAGACCGCTGAGATGTTCCGATCCTGGCGTAAGGATCTGCCCCTCTTCGGTGAGACCTCCGGTAAGAACTCCATCATCGTCACTCCCAACGCCGACCTCGACCTGGCGGTCAAGGACGTCGTCTACTCAGCCTTCGGCCACGCAGGCCAGAAGTGCTCGGCGGCCTCCACCGTGATTCTGGTTGGTTCGGTCGGGCAGTCTAAGCGCTTCTACAACCAGCTGGTTGACGCCGTGAAGTCCCTGCACGTTGCCCACCCCCAGGACATCGAATCAGAGATGGGGCCCGTCATCGAGAAGCCCGAGGGTAAACTCAAGCGCGGCCTGACTACCCTGGGTGAGGGTGAAACCTGGATTATCAAGCCCGAACAGCTCGATGAGACCGGACGCCTCTGGTCACCAGGTGTGCGCGCAGGCGTCAAGCCCGGCAGTGAATACCACCTGACCGAGTACTTCGGCCCCATCCTGGGCGTCATGAAGGCAGCAACCCTCGAAGAGGCTATCGAACTGCAGAACGCCACCGACTACGGTCTGACCGCAGGCCTGCACTCCCTGGATTCCGGTGAACTGGAACTCTGGCTCTCCAAGGTTCAGGCAGGTAACCTCTACGTCAACCGCGGTATCACCGGCGCTATCGTGCAGCGTCAGCCCTTCGGTGGCTGGAAGAAGTCCACCGTAGGTTCTGGCACCAAGGCCGGCGGCCCCAACTACCTGGTTGCCCTCTCCGACTGGGAAACCGCAGAATCCACCGCCACCACCGCCCCCTCACACGCGGGCGTCCGCTCCATCCTGGCTGCCCTGCGCGAACCCACCGCCACCAACGACGGCTCCCTGGATATGCTGGCCCGTGCAGCCAGCTCCGATGCCGAAGCCTGGGCTACCGAATTCGGCGTAGGTCACGACCCCAGCCAGCTGGGCGTTGAGCGCAACATCCTGCGCTACCTACCCACCACTGTTCAGGTACGACTGGACGAGAACGGCGACCGCGACCGTGCCCTGCGCGTGCTCCTTGCAGGTGTAGCAGCCGGTGCCACCATCGAGTTCTCCACCGGCCAGAGCATCCCGGTAGCTGTTGCCGGTGCCCTGCACAGCGCAGGCGTCACCCTGCTTGACCAGAGCGACGCCGCCTACCGGGCTTCGCTGGCCAAGATTGCAAAGACTCCCTCACAGCAGCTTGAGGGGACCGCCTTCGAAGGTGCCCGCATCCGCTACATCGGTAGCGATGCCACCAGCATCTACGAGGCACTCGACGGCCGCCCCGACATCGCGGTCTACTTCCAGCCTGTCACCGAAGCCGGCCGCATTGAGATGCTGCCCTTCGTGCGCGAGCAGGCAGTCTCCATCACCGCCCACCGCTTCGGTAACCCCTACAAGTTCTCTGAGGGTGTGATCTAAGAGGTCGCGGTCAGGACGCCCCACCCTACTTCCCTTGAGCAGGGGAGCTAGGGCGGGGCGTCCTTTTCTTTATTTACGAGAAAACCAGCCGGTTTCGGTGGCGCCCGCCACCAGCAGGTGTACCCTGTGTCATATAATCGTTAGGTGAGAGCTCCTTCTCCCTCGTCGGAGCTCACCTCGTCGAGTTTCACGCACCTCGATCGGCACTCCCACAAAAGTCCCACGAAAGAAAAGGACACCTCCGATGAGCAACGTTCCTGCAGAACTCAAGTACACCAAAGAGCACGAGTGGGTCAGTGAACTCACCGCTGATGGCACCGTCCGCATCGGCGTCACCGACCACGCACAGAGCGAACTGGGCGACGTCGTCTACGTTGACCTGCCTGAGGTAGGCGAAACCATCGACGCAGAAGCAACCTTCGGCGAAATCGAATCCACCAAGAGCGTCTCTGACCTCTTTGCCCCCATCGCTGGTGAAGTTGTTGCCGTTAACGAAGACCTGGCTGATGCCCCCGAAACCGTCAACTCAGACCCCTACGGCGCTGGCTGGCTCATTGAGGTTCGCCCCAGCGACGCCGCAGATATTGAGGGTCTGCTCTCAGCAGCTGATTACGAGGCAGAAATCGCCTAAAACCGGCTAGCATGCCCGGCTGCGACCGCCTGCGAGGGCCGCCTTTTCCATGGGAAAGGGGGCCCTTTTGCTTTCGGTAAAAAACAGGAAAATTTGGTGAGAGAACACGGCGTGAACCGGGCAGAAATGACGCTAAATGGCTAAGATTAAACGAACGGTTCACTGTTTACCATTTCGTGACCTTGAGCCGCCCGCAGCACATCGCACATAACGTTTGGATAACAGGCACAGGACGGGCGTAGACCCGGCGCCCGAAGATATAAGGACGAGACCGTATGGCCCAGCATGAAGCGCACCCGCCCACAAGCACCATTGCCATGGTAGCCCTGGGTGTTTCCCAGTCCCACAACCCCACCGCCGAAGAGCGTGACCTGCTGGCAACCCTGCCCGCCGGTTCCGCTGTCCTCATTGGTCTAGATGGCCAGTTTAAGGGCGCCCGCTTCCTTCTCAATCCCGAAACTGACGAAGACGGAGCCGACCTGCCTATCATCGCTGGTCGTAGCCCCCAGTCAGACATTTATCTGGATGACGTCACCGTCTCCCGCCGCCACGCCCTCTTTATCCCTAATGCAGGCAGCTTCATTTTGACCGACGCTGACTCCCTCAACGGCACCTACGTGAACAAGGACCGTGTAGACGAAGCCTACCTGCGCAACGGCGACGAAATTTATATCGGTAAGTTCCACTTCGCTTTCTATCAGGGCCAGGGGCAGTAGCTATGGCTCAGGCTCACTCTGCTGAAACTGCTGGGGCAAAAAACAAGACCATTGGTCAGGTGCTCGGGGCCCTGGAAAGCGAATTTGAGGGTATTAGCGCCTCAAAAATCCGCTTCCTTGAAGACAAGGGTCTGGTGAGCCCACAACGTACTAATACCGGCTACCGCAAGTACTCCGAAGAAGATATTGAGCGCCTGCGTTTTGTCTTGCAGCTCCAGCGCGACCAGTACCTGCCGCTTAAGGTAATCCGCCAGCGCCTGGCCGACATTGATGCGGGGCTCGTTCCTGCCCCCGGCAGTGAACCTGACCAGGGGCAGGGGAGTGGTGCGGACGCGTCCGCCCAGCCGCTTGCCCAGGAGATGCCAGATGCTCGGCCAACAATGGAAGCAGAACCGGCTCGCACCTACACCCTACGGGAGCTGGGCCAGGCAGCCGGGGTCGATATGCCCCTGCTGCGCGAACTTATGAACTACGGCCTGCTTGCTGAGAATAAGGAAGAGTACGATCAGTACGATTTGGCTGTAACCCGGGTGAGCGACCAGCTGACCGCCCACGGTCTGCATCCCCGCCACCTGCGCGCCTTCCGTGCTGCCGCCGACCGCGAAGTCGACCTGGTGGAAACTGCTGTTGGCCCCCTTGCCCTGCGCAAAGACGAAGAATCCCAGGCCCGGGCAGCAGAGCTCGCCGGAGATATTGCCCAGCTCTTACTTCGTCTGCACATGGCCCTGGTGGCCGGGAGCATGCCCAGCTTCGACTAAAGACTCCTGCCGTAGGCAAGGGGGCAACCGGGCGAAGGTGGTCTACCTTAATGACCAGAACCACGTTAAAACGCCGGTGCCCCCGCCGACCGATTAACCGGCAAAAGAGCTGCCGGGCGGGTAGGATAAGAGAGTCCATGATCAGAACAAGGGAAGGAACCTCAAACCGTGACACAGTACAACGGTGATCCTAGCGCCCTGGAAGCGCTTCGAGGCTTACCTGCCCCTATGGATCAGCCCCTGCTGGGTTTTGAAGATGTCATGCCCCGCACCTCACCGGTAGGTGAGCAGGGCGTTCTCTTTGACGACCCGGTATCCCTGGTTGATGAGAACCTGGGCTACCGTGGCCCTACGGCCTGCAAGGCGGCGGGCATTACCTACCGTCAGCTGGACTATTGGGCCCGTACCCACCTGGTGGAGCCCACCGTCCGTTCAGCCCAGGGCTCTGGCTCCCAGCGTCTCTACTCCTTCCGCGATGTGCTGGTACTCAAAATCGTCAAGAGCCTGCTCGATACCGGTGTATCTCTCCAACAAATCCGCACCTCGGTTGATCACCTGCGCTCCCGCGGCGTTGAAGATCTTGCCGGTATCACCCTCATGTCAGACGGCGCCTCGGTCTACGAGTGCACCTCAGCCTCAGAGGTGATTGACCTGGTGCAGGCCGGCCAGGGTGTCTTCGGTATCGCCATCGGCCGGGTCTGGCGCGAACTGGAAGTATCGCTCAGCGAACTACCCGGCGAAAGCACCGCCCAGGAAGCCCAGCAGGAAGCCGAAATGCACGACGAACTTTCGGCCCGCCGAGCCCGCAAGGCCGGCGCCTAAAACATAAAAATCTACCCCGCCTTGCAGACGCGAAGGCGGGGTAGTTTTTTGCTGCGCTCATAGGAGGGGCGCGGGCTCACAGCGAAGCTGTTGGCTGGGGCTGGCGTGAATCGCGCCTGAGCGAAGCGAAGCTGCGAGAGGGTCAACAGCAAGCGTGAGTTCCGTGCCCTCTATCCCTATATTCCTATCTGTCAGTACCTGCGTCGTGCAGGCCCGCCAGTAGCGTAGTGAAGGCGCTGGCAAGTTCCTGGGCTTCTTCTTCAGGCCAGTAGTGCACGGGGTAGACGGACCCCTGAATGCGCTGGAGCAGGTGCGTCTCGGGCAGGGTGGTCTCAGCGACCAGGTCGCCAAAGAGAACCTTCATTTCCTCGATGCGGTAGTCGTGCTCGGGGTCGCCTGCACGCACCTTATTGATGACTACCGAGGCTGACTCGACAGCGTAAGGAGTATTGGCTTCGAAACGGGCGATAGCGCGCAGGGTCCTTTCGGAGCCCGCTACGGAGAAGAGGGAAGGCTCAGCTACAGAAAGTACGCGGTCAGAAGCTGCCCAGGCCATTTCGGTCAGGCGCCCAATGGTGGGTGGGCAGTCAATGAGAATGAGGTCAAAACTCTCCCGCAGGGGTTTAAGCAGGCCTGCCAGGCGGGGTAACAGGGTCGCCGAGTCGAGTTGTTTCAGGGCTGTTAGTCGGGCGGACGCGCGCCCCACCCAGGTGCCCGCCTCCAGCCCGGTGCGGGAGGCATTGCCAAGGCTGCCGAGGGCAGCCCAGGAAGCGGGGACGAGCTCGTCCGCTAGGGAATAGTCGGCGGGAGAAAATAGCAGGGTGCCCATGTCCATGCCGCCAGAGGTACCCATGCCCAGGCCCGTGGAGGCGTCCCCGTGGGGGTCGAGGTCAATTACCAGAACCCGCAGGCCGCTTGCCTGCGCGGCTGAAGCCAATCCGAGCACCACCGATGTTTTGCCCACACCGCCCTTTAGGCTGCTTATACTTACCACGCTGCTCATTGCCACGAAAGCCTCTCGAATTTGGCGGATACACTGACTTTCTATGCTACCCAAGAGGGTATGTGCCTGCTGCTAGGCAGTACAGAAAGTCAGGCAAGCTCACAGCCGCGATCTTAGGTACGTGTAGCCATGCTCACAATAAAATCTTTACATTACGTTCGGCATCACAAAAAATGAGACAAAACCAGGTGCTTTAGGAAGTCTAAAGATATATTTGAGGTGTTCACACACGAACTGTGGCTTAGCCTCACCGCACCCTGTGTGCCGCGTGGGGCGGAACGGAAGAAAATGTTTTCAAAGATTCTGGTCGCTAACCGCGGCGAAATCGCAATCCGCGCCTACCGTGCGGCCTACGAGCTCGGCGCTAAGACCGTCGGCGTCTTCCCCTATGAAGACCGCCACTCCATTCACCGGCAGCAGGCTGATGAGGCCTACCCGATTGGTGAAGAGGGCCATCCCGTCCGAGCCTACCTCGATGTTGAGGAGATTATTCGCGTCGCCAAAGAAGCCGGCGCTGATGCTATCTACCCGGGTTATGGGTTCCTCTCTGAGAACCCCGAGCTGGCCCGTGCCGCTGCGGCTGCCGGGATTACTTTCATTGGCCCCCCGCCGGAAGTTCTAGAACTTGCCGGTAACAAGGTTGAGGCGCTGAAGGCAGCTAAGCGGGCCGGTATTCCGGTCCTGAAGTCCACCGAGCCCAGCTCCGACGTTGAGAAGCTGCTGGCTGAGGCCGAAGAAATCGGTTTCCCTATCTTCGTCAAGGCAGTTGCCGGTGGCGGCGGACGCGGTATGCGCCGCGTCGAAAAGCGTGAAGACCTGCGCGGCGCTATGGAAGCGGCTATGCGCGAAGCTGATACCGCTTTTGGTGACCCCACTGTTTTCCTTGAGCAGGCTGTGTTACGCCCCCGCCACATTGAGGTGCAGATTCTGGCTGACGGTGAGGGCAATATCGTCCACCTCTTTGAGCGTGACTGTTCCCTACAGCGCCGCCACCAGAAGGTCGTTGAAATTGCGCCTGCCCCCAATCTCGATGAAGAGATTCGCCAGGCTCTCTTCCGCGACGCTGTAAAGTTCGCCAAGGAACTGGGCTACGTCAACGCCGGTACCGTGGAGTTCCTGGTCGATACCGCCGGTGAGCGCGCTGGCCAGCATGTCTTTATCGAAATGAACCCCCGCATTCAGGTTGAGCACACCGTGACCGAAGAAGTCACCGACGTTGACCTGGTCCAGTCCCAGATGCGTATCGCTGCCGGCGAGACCCTGGAAGATTTGGGTATCCGTCAGGACGAGTTGCGCGTGCGCGGCTTCGCCCTACAGTCCCGTATCACCACCGAGGACCCCGCTAACGGCTTCCGCCCCGACGTCGGTAAGGTCACCTACTACCGCTCAGCCGGTGGTTCTGGCATCCGTCTGGACGGAGGTACCGTCTACACCGGTGCCCAGATTTCTCCCCACTTCGACTCCATGCTGGTTAAGCTCACCTGCCGCGGCCGTACCTTTGAGGACGCCGTCCGCCGCGCTTCCCGAGCCCTGGCAGAGTTCCGTATTCGCGGCGTAGCAACCAACATCCCCTTCATCCAGGCGGTGCTCGAAGACCCCACTTTCCGGGCGGGCGACGTATCCACCCCCTTCATCGATGAGCACCCCGAGCTGCTGACCAAGAAGCCCTCGGCTGACCGTGGCACCAAGGCCCTGCAGTACCTGGCCGACGTCACCGTCAATAAGCCTCACGGTGAGCGTATCGAGGGCCTTGACCCTCGCTGGAAGCTCCCCGCCTTCCCCGGCGATAAGACCGAAGAGCCCTACCGCTCACCCTTCGACGCCTCCAGTCATGAGCCCCCCGCAGGCTGGCGTCAGCGCCTGCTGGAACTGGGCCCCGAAGGGTTCGCCAAGGCTGTGCGCGACACCAAGGAAGTGCTGATTACCGACACCACCTTCCGTGACGCCCACCAGTCCCTGCTGGCCACCCGCGTCCGCACCCGCGATCTACTCGCAGCGGCCCCCGCGGTCGCCCACGTGACCCCCGAACTCTTCTCGGTTGAGGCCTGGGGCGGTGCGACCTACGATGTTGCCCTGCGCTTCCTGTCTGAAGACCCCTGGGAGCGTCTGGCCCACCTGCGTGCGGCTATGCCCAACCTGCCCATCCAGATGCTGCTGCGCGGCCGCAACACCGTGGGCTACACCCCGTACCCCACCGAGGTCACCGACGCCTTCGTTAAGGAAGCCGCTGAGACCGGTGTCGATATCTTCCGTATCTTCGACTCCCTCAACGACGTCTCCCAGATGACCCCGGCTATTAAGGCTGTTCGCGCCACCGGCACCGCCGTTGCCGAGGTCGCCATCTGCTACACCGGCGACATGCTAGATCCCGCTGAGCAGACCTACACCCTGGACTACTACCTGAACCTGGCTGACCAGGTGGTAGAAGCCGGTGCTCACATCCTTGCTATCAAGGACATGGCCGGCCTGCTGCGTCCGGAAGCTGCCCGCCGCCTGGTCACCGCCCTGCGTGAGCGCTTTGACCTGCCCGTGCACCTGCACACCCACGACACCGCCGGTGGCCAGGTCGGTACCCTGCTGGCCGCTGTCGAGGCCGGCGTGGACGTCGTCGATGTGGCGTCTGCATCTATGGCAGGCACCACCTCCCAGCCCTCCTTCTCAGCCCTGATCGGTGCCCTCCAATACACCGACCGCGCCCCCTCCATCACCCTGGAAGCGGCCTGTGCGCTGGAACCCTACTGGGAGGCCGTCCGCACCATCTACAAGCCCTTCGAGATGGGCCTGTCCTCACCCACCGGTCGTGTCTACACCCACGAAATTCCCGGTGGCCAGCTCTCTAACCTGCGTGCTCAGGCAACCGCCCTGGGGCTGGGGGAGCGCTTCGAGGATATCGAAGACATGTACGCCGCTGCGGACCGCATGCTGGGGCACATCGTCAAGGTAACCCCCTCATCCAAGGTGGTCGGCGACCTTGCCCTGCAGCTGGTCGGCATGGGCGTTTCACCCGAGGACTTCGAGAAGGACCCGCAGAAGTTCGATATCCCCGACTCGGTGATTGGCTTCCTCAACGGCGAGCTGGGCACCCCGCCCGCTGGCTGGCCCGAGCCCTTCCGCACCCGCGCGCTGGAGGGTCGCAAGCTCTCCAAGCCCTCGGTCAACGAGCTTTCCGCCGACGACCTAGAAGCCCTGAACGGGGATTCAGCAACCCGCCGCGCTACCCTCAACCGCCTGCTCTTCGCTGGACCCACCCGCGATTTTGAGAAGGCCCGCGAGGAATACGGCGACCTATCGATCCTGCACACCCGCGACTTCCTCTATGGCATGCTCTTCAAGCGCGAGCACGTGATCTCCCTAGGTAAGGGCGTTCGCCTGATTGCCACCCTTCAGGCTATTTCTGAGCCCGACGAAAAGGGTATACGCGAGGTCATCTGCACCCTCAACGGGCAGCAGCGCACCGTTAGGGTACGCGATAACTCCGTGGAGTCCAACGTCAAGGAAGCTGAGAAGGCTGACGCCTCAAACCCCGGCCACATCGCAGCTCCCTTCGCTGGCGGTGTCTCTATCACGGTCAAGCCCGGCGACGAAATCTCAGCCGGCGACCAGGTAGCCACTATCGAGGCCATGAAGATGGAAGCCTCCATCACCTCAGCTGTCTCAGGTACCGTCGAGCGCGTTGTCTACAACGACGTCTCCCAGGTAGCTGGCGGCGATCTGCTGATTGTGGTCAACGTCAAGTAACTATCTACCCCAGGTAGCTAAGAAGCGGACGCTCGTACCCGGCTTGCGTAAGTCGGGGCGGGCGTCCGCTCTCTTGTTATCTCAAGTAGGGACCAGAAAAGTGACGAAAGTATGTGCTGTGCACAAGGATTTTGAGAGGAATCTGGTCCCTACCTGTAGGCTAGAAAGCATGAACGTAACTCACCTGATGATTATTGGTTTCGGAGCGATTCTGCTGCTACTGGGTGTACTCGCCCCGCAGGGCGGCTGGAATATCTACGTGATGATTCTCGGCTTCCTTCATATCGTGGTCGGTAACGTGCTGGTCTTCCGCCAGATGCAAAAGAACTTCCGCGACAACGCAAAAGTCGCGGCGCAGGCACAAAGCAGAGCTACCGAGCAGGAATGAAACCCCGGCCCGGTCCGTTGAAAACTACAGACGTACATCAGCATGAAAGGTAGCCCCATGAGCTCACCCCGCCACTACGACCTCATCATCATTGGCTCTGGTTCCGGCAACTCCCTGCCCAACGAGGCCTATGAGGGTAAAAAGATTGCCATCATCGACGGCGGACGCTTTGGCGGTACCTGCCTGAACGTGGGCTGCATCCCCACTAAGATGTACGTCTACCCGGCCTCCACCGTGGCACGAGCCAAGGACGCCGCCCGCCTCGGCGTAGAACTTGAGCACAAGCACACCGCCTGGCGGCAGATTCGCGACCGAATCTTCGGCCGTATCGACGCCATTAGCGAGGGTGGGCTGGCCTGGCGTAAGTCCCTCGAGAACGTTGATGTCTATGAGGAGTTCGCCAAGCTTACCGGCACCCATAGCGTGGTGACCGCGTCCGGCCTTGAGCTGACCGCCGACCAGCTGGTGCTGGCGACTGGCTCCCGCGTCACCCTGCCGCAGGTTCCCGGTATTGACCTTCCCCAGGTGCACACTTCAGATACCGTCATGCGCATTGATGAGCTGCCCGAGCGCGTGGTTGTCATTGGTGGTGGCTTTATCGCCGCCGAGTTCGCCCACGTCTTCTCTGGTTTGGGAGCTCAGGTGACCCAAGCCGTCCGCTCAGACCGCCTGCTGCGCAGCCACGACGACACCATCGCTGAAATCTTTACCCGCGAGGCTGCCCGCCAGTGGGACCTGCGCACCAACCATGCCCTGAAAGCTATCGAGCCTGCCGACGACGGATCTGTCTCGGTGATATTTGAGGACGCCGGTGAGCAGGTTGCCGTGCCCGCCGATCTGGTGCTGGTGGCAACGGGCCGCACCCCCAACTCCGATACCCTCGATGCTGCCACCTACTTTGATGTGGATGAGCGGGGCCTGGTGCAGGTCGATGACTACCAGCGGGTACTCTCTGGTGGCCAGCCAGTCAAGGGCGTCTGGGCCCTGGGCGATGTGAGCTCACCCTTCCAGCTCAAACATGTGGCTAACGCCGAGATGCGTACCGTGCAGTGGAATATTGTGCACCCAGACCAGCTGCGGGCCACCGACCATCGCTATGTTCCCGCTGCGGTCTTTACCCACCCGCCCATTGCGGCTGTTGGCCTGACCGAAAGCCATGCACGGGAGCAGGCTGAGGCCGAAGGGTTCGAGATTACCGTCAAGGAGCAGAAGTTCGGCGACGTAGCCTATGGCTGGGCCATGGACGATAGCGAAGGCATCTGCAAGCTCATTGCCCGTAAGGACACCGGCGAACTACTGGGAGCTCACCTGATCGGTGAAGATTCACCCAACCTTATTCAGCCTCTGATTCAGGCTATGAGCTTTGGCCTGAGTGCTCGCGATATGGTCCGCGGCCAGTACTGGATCCACCCGGCCCTCACCGAGGTCGTGGAAAACGCCCTGCTGGGACTAGAGCTCGACTAAGTTTTCACTCCGTCTACAAGACCCCCGCTCCTGATAACAGGAACGGGGGTCTTGTACTTTAATT
The DNA here is from genome assembly GCA_030529845.1 of Rothia sp. (in: high G+C Gram-positive bacteria). GTDB lineage: Bacteria > Actinomycetota > Actinomycetes > Actinomycetales > Micrococcaceae > Rothia. Next base: position 62,836 of record JAUMWB010000001.1, read on the forward strand.
TGATGAACTACTGGGGATCTTTTTCTGCCTCGGTAACCTCTACCCATTCGCTGGCGGCCTTCTCCACCTGCTCGTCGGCATCTGAGTCGGTGGTGGCGTCCTTGTCCTTAGCGCCGGGTAGGGGCGCGACCTGCTGAATCTTATCTGCCAGCTCGTGCAGCTTCTGCCCCTGGGACTCGGTGAACTCGTGCAGCTTCTCAGCCTGAACAGCCTTGAACTGATCCCACTTCTCGGTCTGCTCAGCGCGCAGCTCCTGCACGCGCTCAGCGGTATGGGCGGCCGTCTCGGTCACAGTGGACTTAGTGCGGTTGTACATGTCTTCAACGTAGGAGTTAAAGTCAGCCAGTACCTGCTTACGGCGTACCTTCATGGAGGGAGTCAGATGGCCCTCTGCCTCGGTGAAGTCCTTATCGAGAATGCGGAACTCGCGGATAGACTCAGCCTTGGACACAAAGGCATTGGCGTCATCAATGAACTTCTGGATAGCCTCACGCACGCGGGGGTTGGTGGAGGCCTCCTTGAGGGAGAGGGTGCGGGGCAGGCCGATACGTTCGAGCTCGTCGGGAAGCACGTCGGGATCCAGGGTGATGAGCGCCGAAATGAAGGGCTTCTCATCGCCCACCAGCATAGCCTGAGACACGAAGGGGGACTGCCGCAAGCGATCCTCAGCGGGAACCGGCATGACGTTCTTGCCGCCAGCGGTCACGATGATTTCCTTCTTACGGCCGGTGATGTAGAGCTTGCCGTCATCGTCAATACGGGCCAGGTCGCCGGTACGGAACCAACCGTCCTCGGTGAAAGCAGCTGCGTTCTCTTCGGGGTTATCCAGGTAGCCAGAAATCAAGCCAACGCCCTTGAACTCCAGCTCGCCGTCCTCAGCGATACGGGCAGAACCTCCGGGAATCAGGGTGCCCACATTGCCGATATCGAACTGGCGGATACGTCCCACAGCCAGGGGGGCGGTGGTCTCGGTCAGGCCGTAGCCCTCAACTACCTCGATGCCCACAGCGTGGTAGAAGTGGCCGTAGTGGGGGGCGAGGCGGCCGCCACCGGAGACCGCGAAGCGCACCTTGCCGCCCATGGCGTCGTGCAGCTTGGAGTAGACCAGCTTGTCGTAGAACTTATGCTGCAGGGTGAGAGTACGTGTCATCTTGCCCGCAATCTTGGCCTGGGACCACTTGATAGCAACGTCAACCGAGCGCTGGAAGAGCTTGGCATTGACCTTACCGCCCTTCTCAGCCTTCTTGATAGCCCCCTCATAGACCTTCTCAAAGACACGGGGCACCACCAGCAGCATAGTGGGCTGGAAAGAAGCTAGATCGGTGGAAAGGTTCTTGATATCCGGGGCGTGCCCTACCGTCAGACCCGCGTCAAAAGCCAGCACCTGAATCAGGCGCCCCAGCACATGGGCCAGGGGGAGGAAGAGCAGGGTTGAGTTGGTTTCGTTGGCAATTTCGGGGATGGTGAGCTTGGCATTAGCAGAGAGGCGGACGAAGTTGCCGTGGGTGATGGGGCAGGCCTTGGGACGGCCGGTGGTACCGGAGGTATAGACGATTGTGGCCACGGTATCGAGGTTGGCGGTGGCGCGGCGTTCCTCTACTTCTTCATCTGTAATAGCTGACCCGCCAGCGACCAGGGAGGGAAGTGCAGCCTCCTCTAGTACCCAGACGTCCTTCAGAGCGTCCAGGGAGAGTTCTTCATCGGTGAGTGACCGAGCCTGCTCGATGACGTCGGCCAGCTTACTGTTCTCAACAAAGACAGCTTTAGCGCCAGAGTGGGACAGAGCCCAGGCTGCCTGCGCGGGGGAGGAGGTCTCATAGACAGGAACGGTTACGGCCCCTGCGTACCAGACGGCAAAGTCAATGAGGGTCCACTCGTAGCGGGTGCGGCTCATAATGCCAACGACATCGCCTACCCCAATGCCAGCGGCCATCAGGCCCTTAGCCAAATCAATGACCTGACGGCGGAAGTCCTTGGCAGTAACGGGCACCCAGTTACCGGTAGATTTCTGGACCCGGTAGACCAGGGGATTGCGACTGTCCTGCGCACGGCGCTCTACCATATCGGTGATATTGACTGCCGGATCAACAGTAACAATCTGGGGGGAGTGAATTTCTTTCACGGTGTTACCTTGTCTCTAACGGGCCCTGGGGCGGGGGAGGGGTAAAGTGCATCGGCAACGATGCCTGTGCACGCGGTTCTTCCTGGCCATTTTACAGCCCGCCCCTGGCGATAACCCTACTTTCGCGGGGTGTGACGCTCTGAGGGGAATAGCTTCGCCGCCAGCGGGGTTTACTCATACTGACTGGTTTAGATAACTCGTCCCACTCGGGCATACAATATGTAGTGGAAAGCCGCTCGCTGACTGCTCTAGCCACGAGACCCCGTTATGTCAGACCTGCACTGAGGAGAGATACCATGTATATGCAGCTGCGCACTGTGCTCAAGCCCTTCTTGCAGCGGGCCTATCACCACGAGGTTGTAGGAGCAGATAATATTCCGGCCTCAAGCGGCGCTATCTTGGCGAGCAACCACGTATCCTTCATCGACTCTATCTTCTTGCCCCTAGCCGCCCCGCGCCAGGTCTTCTTCTTGGCTAAATCCGACTATTTCACTACCCCCGGTGTGAAGGGGCGCATCATGAAGTGGTTTTTCACGTCGGTGAGCCAGCTGCCGATTGATCGTTCGGGGGGTGCCAAGTCGGCAGAATCCCTGTCTGTTGCTATCGATGCCCTGCGCGAAGGCAAGCTGGTGGGCATCTATCCTGAGGGCACCCGTAGCCCCGATGGCCGTCTCTACCGTGCCAAAATCGGTGTGGCCCGCCTGGCCCTAGAGGCCCGCGTCCCCATTATCCCCGTTGCCCAGTTTGGCAATGAGGACGTGCAGGTACCCGGGTCCAACCGTCTGCGTTTGCGCAAGGACGGCAGAGCGATTCGCGTCAAAACCGTCATTGGTGAACCCATCGATATCACTCCCTACCTAGGCCGCAAGGACGAGTGGGAAGCTCAGCGTGAACTGGCAGATCTGGTGATTGAGCGTATCAGCCAGATGACCGGTCGCCCCATCACCCCGGTGTACGCGGCTGATGTGAAGAAGCTGATGACCGCTGAAAACATCAGTGCAGATGAGGCTACCGTCCGACTGCTGGAGAACCGTTCCTAACCCCTGGGCTTCTCGCTGAGAGCTGTATGTCACATGCTGGACACAGCTTTGAACCCTCCCTAAGAACCCCAATACTTTTGAATAAGAGACAAGAGCCTTACCCCTCAGCCAGGCTCTAGCGACCACACACGAAGGAATCACCCCGTGACCAACCCCGGCGCAGTACCCACCCCGAACGACTTCCCCGAACTCGAAGAGTGGCGCTCCCTGCACATTGACCAGCACCCCCAGTGGGCTGAGCACCCCGACTTTGCAAGCGTCATTAAGGAACTTAACAGCGTCCCCCCGCTGGTTTTTGCCGGTGAAGTTGACCAGATGCGGGCCGATCTGGCCCGTGTCGCTGAAGGTGAAGCCTTCCTGCTTCAGGGCGGCGACTGCGCCGAAACCTTCTCTGGTGCTACCGCTGATAAGATTTCAGGCCGTGTACGCACCCTCCTACAGATGGCCGTTGTTCTCACTTACGGTGCCTCCATGCCCGTGGTTAAGATGGGCCGCATGGCAGGTCAGTTCTCTAAGCCCCGCTCATCCAACGATGAGACTCGCGAAGGTGTCACCCTGCCCTCTTTCCGCGGTGAAATGGTCAATGGCTTTGACTTCACCGCAGAATCCCGCGTTCACGACCCCAACCGCATGTTGCAGGGCTACCACACCAGCGCCTCCACTCTGAACCTGATTCGCGCCTTCACTAAGGGCGGCTTTGCCGACCTGCGCTCGGTTCACTCCTGGAATAAGGGCTTTACCTCCAACCCCGCCCACGCCCGCTACGAGTCCATCGCTGGCGAGATTGATCGTGCCATCAAGTTCATGGAAGCCTGTGGCACCGACTTCGGACCCCTCAAAACCACTGATGTCTACACCGGCCACGAGGCCCTGCTACTGGACTTCGAGCGCGCCATGACCCGCGTCGACTCCCGCACCCACCTGCCCTACGACACCTCCGCTCACTTCCTCTGGATTGGCGAGCGTACCCGCGGCCTGGACGATGCCCACGTCAACTTCCTCTCCAAGGTCCGTAACCCCATCGGCGTGAAGCTGGGGCCCACCACCACCGCTGATGACGCTATGGCCCTGATCGATAAGCTTGACCCCAACCGCGAGCCCGGCCGCCTGACCTTCATCACTCGCATGGGTGCGGGCAAGATCCGTGAAAACCTGCCCGCCATTGTTGAGGGTGTGCAGAAGGAAGGTGCCAAGGTTGTTTGGGTTACCGACCCCATGCACGGCAACACCATCTCTGTGCCTTCTGGTTACAAGACTCGCCGCTTTGACGATGTCATGAACGAGGTCCAGGGCTTCTTCGAGGTTCACGAGGCTCTGGGTACCTTCCCCGGTGGTATCCACGTTGAGATGACCGGCGACGACGTCGCTGAATGCCTGGGCGGTTCTGATCCCATTGAGGAGGCAGCTTTCGCAGACCGTTACGAGACCCTCTGTGACCCGCGACTGAACCACCAGCAGTCCCTGGAAATTGCCTTCCAGGTCGCTGAGTACTTGGCCCGCCGCTAAGGCCCAGGCCCACAGGGCACAGGGCAAGCCGCCGTTGCCTGCTTTTGAACGGACTGTTTCAAGAGTAAGGTTGCGGCGGCTTTTCTTTGCCCGACCTTCTATGCCTTGGGTAAGAGCGAGGCAGCCCTAGAGAACCAGACCGGTGAGCCACCAGCCCACAAAACCTGCGGTCACGAACCCCAGCAGTACTAGGGCTAGCAGTAGAGCCAGGACGGCAGGTGACAGCGGCGGACGCCAGGGTTCGGCAGGTGTGCGTCGCTGGGCTTCGGTCCAGTGGGCGGGGTCGGCCGGGCGCGCCGAGGCCGCGTGCGGGGCGGACGCGGGTGCTGCGTCCGCGCGCTTGCTTCGGTGGGTGGCAGCCCGCTGCCGGTTATAGCCGGCTGAGATAGGGGAGTGTTCTACGACAGCTGGGTCCTGGTCAGCTTCTTGCTCAGATAGCTGGGCATCAAGTACAGCTTGGGTCTCGGTCTTGGGGCCAACTCCGGATAAATTGGTGGGGGCGTAGACCTCTACGGGGGCATCCGCCGCTGAGCGCACGGCCTGCTCGTGCGCGCTGAGGGGGCCCGAGGTGCCCGCATCGAGTAGGTCATTGGCTGCGCCGAAGCCGGTAATAGCCGCTTGCCCGCGGTGGAGTCGTCCTGATCGTTCTGCGATGTCGGCAACGTCTTCCCACAGGGCGGTTGCTGGCCGGTCTGCCAGTTTTAGGCGGTAGGCCTTCTCCTGTGCGCTGGCTCTGGCCTCAATATCGCCTAGGGCCCGGTAGAGTTCGGTGGCGTCCTGGGGGCGGTCGCGGGGGTTGCGACGGGTACACCAGCTCACTACACCTGCGATGTCGGAGGAGATGCCCTCGGCCAGGTGGGTGAGTGAGGGGATGTCGGTGTTCATGTTGTGGTAGAGCACCTGCTGGTCATTGTCAGCCCCGGCAAACGGCATACGACCGGTGAGCATGCGGTACATCATCACACCCAGGGCAAAAATATCGGCAGGCGGACCAACCGGGGAGGCAACGTCAAGAATCTCGGGGGCCACGAAGGAGGGGGTTCCCATGAGCTGGCCGGTAGCGCTTTGATCTGCCCGGCGGGTCAGGCCGAAGTCAGAAAGCTTTACCCCTTGGGTCTCAGCTTCTAACAAGATATTGGCGGGCTTGATATCACGGTGAATTAGGTGGTGGGCGTGTACCTCAGAGAGGCCCTCAACTGCGGGAATCATCACCTGGAGCATCTCGCCCACCGACAGTACCGGGCGCAACTGCATGAGCTGGGCCAGGGTGCAACCGTGCACGTACTCCAGCACCAGGAACATGACCTGTTGGCCGTGCACAGTCTCGGTGCCCTCATCGATGACGCCCACGACGTTCTCGTGCTGAATCTTCTTGAGAGCCGAGCCCTCCCTAAAAAACTTCTGTTGCTGGGCAGGGTCGGTAGAGAGATGGGGGAGTAAGACCTTGAGCGCCACCGGGTTATCTGACCACAGGTCAACCGCATGGTAGACCTCGGCCATACCACCGCGCGCAATCAGGTGGCCCACCTCAAAGTGGCCCTTGAAAATCACCCCGGTCAGCCAGGGGGCAGCAGAGAAGTCATCAGTCACCCTCACCATTGTACGGGCGGCCCCTGGGAAGAGGCCGAAAACCCTCCTTGGACGCTACTGGGCGAGCTACCTACCGCTTCCCCGGTTTCTGGGGCACAATGGATAGGTGACTGATGAAAAAACTACACCCGAAGTAATTGCTCTGGTTGGCGACTGGCTGACCATTCCCGATATCGCAGAAGCCCTTGACCTCAAGGTCACCCGCGTGCACAACCTGCTGGCCGACGGTACCCTGCTGGCCGTGCGCGACCCCGAAACCGGCGTCCGCAAGGTCCCTGCCCTTTTTATGCGCGAAGACCGCGTCCTTGAATCCCTCAAGGGTACCCTGAGCGTTTTGGCCGATGCTGGCTTCACCGCAGAAGAAGCCATTGTCTGGCTCTACACCGCTGACGACACCCTTCCCGGCCGTCCTATCGACGCCCTGATTGACGGTCGCAAGACCGAAATTCGCCGCCGCGCCTCGGCCCTGGCCTGGTAAGGCCTTCAAAGGTTTAGATAGAGAACAGCAGGCTCACACTCCGGTGTGAGCCTGCTGTTCTATTACCTGATAGATGCTAGTGCTGCTCTAGAAGGAGCGGTGCAGGGCCTTGGCCGCAATGGCCCGCAGAGCCTGCTGCACTGAGGTCTCAAGATCAAGAGAGTCAAGGGCTGTTAGAGCTTGATCGCCCTTGGCCTGAATCATCTCTTCAACCGCCTGGAGGGCCCCGGAATCTCGCATGAGTTCCTGCAAACGCGCGATAGTTTCTGCGCTCAGGGCGGGGGAGCCCAGGGATTCTTCGAGGAAGGCCCGCTGATCGGCAGAAACCTTCATGGCGGTAAAGGCCGTGAGGACGGTGCGCTTGCCCTCGCGCAGGTCATCTCCAGCGGGCTTGCCGGTGGTTTCGGGCTCGCCGAAGACCCCCAGCACATCATCACGCAGCTGGAAACCCTCGCCCAGCGGTAGGGCAAAAGCCCGGTAACCTGCAACTAGCTCGGAGGCCTGACCATGTGCCAGGCTAAGTCCCAACGCTCCACCCAGGGCGATGGGGTGCTCGCAGGAATACTTAGCAGCCTTGTAGCGGATCACATTCTTGGCCCGCTCAAGGGCAACTTCAGGTTCTTCCTCGGGCACGACTTCGCCCACAATATCGAGGTACTGGCCAGCCATGACTTCGGTGCGCATTAAATCGAAGATAAAACGGGCTTCGCTGGCGGCGGTGAGCTCGGGAATAGAGGAGAACACCATTTCTGACCACGACAGGCACAGATCCCCGGCCAAAATGGCGCTTGAGATGCCAAAGGACTCAGCGCTGGTCTTATAGCCCAGCTCCCGGTGCATGGCCTCGAACCGGCGGTGAACGCTGGGTGCTCCCCGGCGGGTATCGGAGGCGTCGATAATATCATCGTGAATCAGTGCCGCAGTTTGGAAGAGCTCAATAGCCACACCAGCCCGCACGATGGACTCGGTCACTCCCGCTCCACCAGCTCCACGGTAACCCCAGTAAGCCAGTAACGCTCGAAGGCGTTTGCCGCCGGTAGATAGGGCGCGCACGGACTCCAACAGGGGCAGGGTTTCAACCGAGACCGCGGCCATTAGCTCCTGCTGGGTATCAAAAAAGCGGCCCATTTCGGCTTCGAGGGCCTCAAGGTAGGCTGCGGACTCGTCGGGGCCGGTAACGGGTGCTGGCTGGGTGGTCATGACGTCCTTGGGTCTGGGGATAGCTCTGCACACCAGTCTAGTTGATAGGGGCCTGCCCCTAGTCAAAACCTGCCTCTCTGGCCTAGGATAGATTAGAACATATTTTCGATATTTGAAGGTGGGGTGCATGGGACAGCTATCTACATGGAGCGGACGGACGGACGCACCTGCCCGCATCATCATGCACCTCGATATGGACGCCTTCTTCGTCAACGTCGAACTTCTTGCACAGCCCCATCTGCGCGGGCGTCCGCTCATCGTGGCCCGCAATTCGCCGCGCTCGGTCGTCCTCTCTGCCTCCTATGAAGCCCGTCGTTACGGGGTGCGCTCAGCCATGCCCCTGGCCCGTGCTCGCCAGCTCTGCCCCGCTGCCCTGCTGCTGGAGCCGTCCGCCCACTACCGCAGCTACTCGGCTCAGGTCATGACTATCTTGGGCGCCATCACCGACCGCCTCGAACAGGTCAGCGTTGACGAGGCCTTCCTTGACCTCACAGGAGCCGTCCGCGCCCAGGGGAGCCCCGTCGATATCGCCCAGCAAGCCCGGGATCGCATTAAAACAGAACTGGGGTTACCCAGCTCTGTGGGAATATCATCGAGTAAATTTGTCGCCAAGATGGCTTCTGCCGGTTCCAAACCCAATGGTCTCTGGGTGGTCCCACCCCACCGAGTGCAAGAATTTCTAGACCCTCTACCGGTCGGCAAACTCTGGGGCGTCGGAGTAAAAAGCACCGCCTTTCTCGATGGGCTAGGCATCCACACCGTAGCCCAGCTGCGGGAATACGACCTCACCTGGCTCCAGGGGCGCTGCGGCCAAGCAGCGGGACTGCACCTCTACGAACTGGCCCGGGGCATCGACCGCCGAGAAGTAACCCCCGAACGCATCGAAAAATCAATCGGTGCAGAACATACCTTCACCACCGACCAGACAGATGCTGAGGCTATCGCCGTAGAGCTCTACACCCTCTGCCTCACGGTAGCCCGCAGGCTCCGCGCTGCCGGGCGGCAGACTCGCAGCCTGAGCCTCAAAATACGCTATTCAGACTTCGAAACCCTCACCCGCTCCTGCCCCCTACCGCTAGCAACTGTCTCGGGGCGCGTCATGTTTGATACTGTTCTTGCCCACCTCAAGCAGCTAGAAGTGCTACAAGCAGATGGCTCGTCACCCCGGCCCCTGCGCCTGCTGGGAGTACGGGCAGAGAAACTGGAGGGGCGGGAAGCAGGGGTCCAGATGCACCTCTTCACCCCGGCATCACCCGCAGGAGCAGATGTCGCTGCCCCGCTCACCCACGATGCCCTGGCCCAAGAATGGGAAGACGCCGAAAATACCATGGATACCATCAATGCCCGCTTCGGGGCCAAAGGGCTACTCCCGGCTAGCCTGCTTAGCCCCGGTAACCGAAAACAGCAATGAAATGCAAGGTCATTTTCAGGGAGCATCTAGGCTGTATTCAAGAGCTACCGGTAAGATGGGGAGACAACCTGGCGCGCGCTCGCACATAGACACCCTGCCTCTTTCAGTGCGTTAGGGCTCACCGCACAAGCTAAGGAGACACCATGGCGCTTTCAGAACGGGAACAGGAACTGCTGGCCCAGCTTGAAAAGCAGCTCAACGACGACCCCGCCTTTGCGTCCACGATGACCGGCTCTCAGCCCCTGGTGGCCCCCGCCGTTGCCTCATCTCCCCGCAACCTGGTCATCGGTGCCCTCATTGCCGTTGTGGGTCTTGGTCTTATCATCGCCGGAGTATCAACCAAGCTTATTCTTCTGGGGGTTCTTGGATTTGTAGTCGCCGCTGCGGGTGTTTACTTTGCTACCACTGCGCCCAAGAATGCGAAGGCAGCCGGAAGTGCTGCGCCCTCCCGTCAGGCTCCTTCAAAGAGCAAGGGAAACTCACGTTTTATGCAGAACCTCGAAAATAAGTGGGACGAGCGCCAAGGCGGATCCCGCTTCTAGGCTTACTGACAGTTTTTTGCCAACCGCCCGGCTTGCGCCGGGCGGTTTTTGTATGCCTTGAAAAGTATATGTAGGACGGTGGTTAAGCCCTAGAAAGCGGGCCTCAAAGAAGCCTGACAAAAGAGAGAAAGCTACCAGGGTGGTATTCCGTGTGAAAACACTCAAAAACCCGGTAAAAATTCCGTATTTGGTACATTCAGTGGGGCATAGTGGAGTAAAGTGGAGGGGATAGAACAACACTGGTGTAGTTTCCCTCCTGCTGAGGGGAACAAGGACGACAGGTAGAGGCGGTGGTGCCATGTTCCTCGGAACCCACACCCCGCGTCTGGACGCCAAAGGGCGCCTGATTCTTCCCGCGAAATTTCGCGAGCAGCTGGAAACAGGTCTGGTGCTCACCCGCGGGCAGGAACATTGTCTCTACGTCTTTACCATGACCGAGTTCGAGCGCATCCATGAACAGCTGCGCACAGCTCCTTTGTCGTCGAAACAGGCACGAGACTACATCCGAGTTTTTCTATCGGGAGCCTCAGACGAGGTGCCCGATAAGCAGGGGCGAATCACCATACCTCAAAACCTCAGAGACTACGCCGGGCTGGAAAAAGACCTCACGGTCATTGGCGCAGGCTCACGGGCAGAAATATGGAGCACCGAAGCCTGGGAGACCTACCTGAAAGAACAGGAAGAAGCCTTCTCAGGCACCGACGATGAAATCCTGCCAGGGCTCATGCTCTAACCCCACAGACCGCGGACCACAAAACCTTCAACACGAGGAGCACCCCTTGACTCAGGTAGAGAACCTCTCACCCGGCAAGGACGCCAAAGACAGACATGTGCCGGTCATGCTTGACCGCTGCCTCGACCTCCTCGCGCCCGCAATTTCCCGCCCCGGTGCCGTCGTCATCGACGGAACCCTGGGTATGGGTGGCCACTCAGAAGCCATGCTGGAACGCTTCAAAGATCTAACCCTTATCGGTATTGACCGCGACCTCATGGCCCACAAACTTGCCGGGCAGCGCCTGGCCCGCTTTGGTGATCGCTTCATTCCGGTGCATGCAGTCTACGATGAGATTCCCCGTGCCATGGCAGAAGCTGGCGTCACCGAGGTTGACGGTATTCTCTTTGACCTGGGTGTATCGTCCATGCAGCTCGATGAACGCGAACGCGGCTTCGCCTACTCCTATGACGCTCCGCTCGACATGCGTATGGACAATACCGAGGAACTCACCGCCGCCATCGTGGTCAACACCTACGATGAAGCTGAGCTACGCCGTATTATCCGGCAGTGGGGTGAAGAAAAATTCGCCGCCCGCATTGCCTCCCGTATCGTGGCGGCCCGCTCCGAGCGTCCTTTTGAAACCACCGGCCAACTGGTCAAAGTAATTCAGCAGGCTGTTCCCGTAGCGGCCCAGCGCAAGGGCGGGCACCCCGCCAAGCGCACCTTCCAGGCCCTGCGCATCGAGGTCAACCATGAGCTCGATGCCCTAGAACGTGCCATACCCGCGGCAATCGATGCCCTTAACCTGGGCGGACGCTGCGTGGCCATGAGCTACCACAGCCTAGAAGACAAAATCGTCAAACGGGCTTTCACCGCTCGAGCCACCTCTAGCGCCCCTAAAGGCTTCCCGGTAGAACTTGAAGAGCACAAGCCAGAGCTCAAAATCATCACCCGCGGCGCTGAACCCCCCACCGAACAGGAAATTGAGGAGAATTCGCGGGCAGCGTCCGCAAAACTCAGGGCAGCAGAAAAGATCAAACAGACCACGAGGGTATCACGATGAGCGCGGAACCCCGTTTCCCCACCTCAACCGATGAAGGCGGGCAGCTGAACAAGCCCCGCCTATCTGTGGTGCGCGATGAACCTCAAGAGTCAGCTCCGACCCGCCGTCCTCTCTCCCGCTCCCGAGCCCTACGCGCTACCTCAAACCGTTGGCGCATCTTTGTGGCGCTGGGAACCATGCTTGTTGCCCTGCTGACCGTGCTGGTTCTCAGCATCATCATGGCCTCCCGCCAGTACGACCTGGTGGAGCTACGGTCCCAAGAACAGGCCCTGATTCAGCAGAACGAGGCCCTAGCCCAGGAAATTGAATTCCATCAGGCCCCTCAGGACCTGGCTATCCGGGCCAGCCAGCTAGGCCTGGTCGCGGCCTCCAGCCAGGCCACTATCGACCTGCAAACCGGTGAAATTACCGGCACCCCCTTAGCCGCCGTCGAAGGTGAGGCAGCAAGCAAGAACCTGATTGCGCCCCCGGCCCTGGCTGATACACAGGCTTATGAAGAAGCCAGCGCCCGAGCCGAGGAAGAGCGTAAGAAGGAAGAAGCTGAAGCCAAGGCTTCCGCAGAAGCATCAGCTAGCGCAGCTGCTTCTGCCAGCGCCCAGGCCTCAGCTCCTGCTAGCTCCTCACCAGCGGCTCAGACCTCAGCCCAGCCGTCCGCGACGGCGAGTACGGGTGGCCAATAGTAAGCGCGTGATACGGTGTCTGTCTCAGTGGCGGGCACCTGTTCGCGTTCTGAGCCAGCAGATAACCTCGGGCTAAGCAACCGGAGGTAAGAGTGAATCACAGCAGAAGAGAAATAGGGGACGATGAGCGGCACTGAGCAGAATGAACCCGTCCAAGGTATCAAGCGCACCGTAGGGAGGCGTGGCTTTATCGCTGGCACCCTGGGCATCGGTGGCCTGGGCCTGGTGGGCCTGCGTCTTGCCTGGTTGCAGGGCCTTGACCCCAAGGGCCTAGCCGACGCAGCGAAGGCCCAGCGTACCCGCGTGCAGACCATCCCGGCCCTGCGCGGCGAAATTCTCGATATTAACGGCAAGGTGCTGGCCCGTAGCGTGCAGCGCTATAACATCACCGTTGACCAGTCAGCTGTAGCCAACTTTAAGCGCTACACCGATGAGAGTCGTGACCCGGTGGAGGTTACTCCCACCGAACTGGTCTATGAGCTGGCCGATATTCTCGAAATGAGCGATGCCGATGTGAAAGCGGCTCTCGATGGCGACCTTAAATACAAGATCGTCAAAGAGAATGTCACCCCCGCCATCTATAACAAGGTCGATGCCCTGGGCGCCCCCTATATCTATGGCGAGATTTTATCTGACCGCAAGTACCCCAACGGTCAGGTGGGCGGTTCGGTGGTAGGCCGCTTTAGCATCATTGAAGAAGCCGTGGACGGCAGCAGCGGAGAAACCCGCCAGGTCAATAACTCGGTGGGTATCGAACGAACCATGGGCGAGCACCTGGCCGGTATTGATGGCGAACGCATCTATGAAATCTCGGCCGACGGAATCCGCATCCCTATCGGGGATGAACAAAACACCCCCGCCCAGGACGGCAAGAGTGTGCGCCTGACCATTAACCAGGATGTACAGTACTTTGCCCAGCAGGTGGTCAAGGCCCGTGCTGAGGAGCTGAAAGCCGAGTGGGGTACCGCCATCGTGATGGACGTACGTGATGGCTCCATTTTGGCCCTAGCGGATTCTTCGACGATGGACCCCGGCGCTGAGCGCTTTGAACTAGCCGATATGAACCCCCGCGCTATCACCCAGGTTTTTGAGCCGGGCTCTACCGAGAAAATCCTGACCACTGCTGCCGTTTTTGAAGAGGGGATCGCTGAACCCGAGACTGTCTACGATGTGCCTGCTGAACTCGAAATCGATCAGCAGACTATTACTGACCCCTTTGTCCACCCTGCCCAGAAGCGCACCGTTGCCGGTATCATCGCTGACTCGATGAACACCGGTACCGTCATGATGGGGAACAAACTCACCAAAGAACAGCGCTATAACTGGCTCAAGAAATTTGGCATGGGAGAATTCACCGGTATTGAGCTAACCGGCGAATCCCAGGGCCTGGTCAGTGATTGGCGGGACTGGGATATCCGTCAGCAGTACACGGTGCTTTTCGGTCAGGGTGTGGCCCAGTCGGCTTTGCAGACCTCTATGATTTTTCAGGCTATGGCTAATAAGGGGGTTATGCTCAAGCCCCGCATCATTGATGCCGTGATTGATACGGACGGTACCGAGGAAGTCCGCGAGGTCGCTGAAGGTACCCGCATGGTGAGTGAAAAAACCGCCCGGAAGACCCTACAGGTTATGGAAGCAGTGGTCTATCAGGGCGGTGCCAAGGGAGCCCAGATTAATGGGTACCGGGTTGCCGGTAAGACCGGTACCGCAGAAAACGTGGGCGAGGGTTCTAGCACCTATGACGGCTGGACAACCTCGTTTGTGGGGGTTGCTCCCACCGAGAATCCCCGTTTCCTGGTATCGGTGACCATGCACCGCCCCACAACCACAGCCTCTGCTGTTGGCCTGGCTAACACCACTGCCCAGTTTGCGCAGATTATGGAGAAGACCCTGCACATCTACAACGTGCCGCGTTCCACCACTGAGCCGCAAGAGACCCCTAAGTTCGCTGAGGGCCACGACGAAAACGGCTAAAGTAGACCCTACTAGCACCCGCGCCCAAGGGCGCACCTAAACGATTGACCGCCTATTGGAGGGAAAGCCTGTGACAGAAAACCGAGCACTTGAGGGTAGCACCCAGACCCTGCGCCCCCGCCAGGTTACCGAGCGCACCTGCGCTGAGGTTGCCGACTGGCTGGCCGAGGTGGGCCTAGAGGCCCAGCTGGTGCAGGCGTCCGCCCGCCCCATCACGGGTATCACCATGGACTCTCGCGAGGTGCAGCCCGGCGACCTCTACGTTGCCCTGGGTGGTGCTAAGGTGCACGGAGCTGCCTTCCTGCCCGCAGCTATCGAGCTGGGAGCATCCGCTTTGCTGACCGATGAGGCTGGCCTTGCTATTGCCCGCGACCTGGGGATCCCAGAGGGGCTGGGCCTTGTAACCACCGACCAGGTACGGGCCGCTGTGGGGCCGCTCTCTGCCCGTATCTATGCCTCCCAGCCCAGTAGCGGGGGAGCACCTCGTCTCTTTGCGGTGACCGGCACCAACGGCAAGACCACCACCACCTATATGACCAATTCGATCATGCAGGCCCTGGGCCACACCACCGGCCTGATTGGAACCATTGAGATTCTTGCCGGTGGCCAGGCTATTCCCTCCAAACTCACTACTCCCGAGTCTCCACATGTGCACTCTCTCATCGCTCTCATGCGCCAGCAGGGTATTACCAGTGCAGCGATGGAAGTTTCTTCGCACGCCCTGGACTACCGCCGGGTTGATGGCATCCGCTACGACGTTGCGGGCTTTACCAACCTGACCCAGGATCATCTGGACCTGCACGGCACCATGGAGAGCTACTTCGATTCCAAAGCAGAACTCTTCACTCCGGCCCGTACCCGCCGGGCCGTCATCACCGCCGATGACCGCTGGGGTCTTGCCATGGCAGAGCGCGCTGCCCAGGCTCTGGGCGCCCGCGCGGTGGTGCGCCTCTTTACCAACTTCGGTGCAGGCTACGAGACGGGGGCGGACGTGCTGACCTCCCTCGCAGCTCAGGACTGGGCCCTGGTGAGGGTAGAGCGCTCTGGTATCGGTCACTCCTTCACTCTGCGCCGGGGCGACGGTTTTGAACTGCCCAGCGCCACCTTACTCCCGGCAGACTTCAACGTTTCGAACGCCGCATTAGCCGCCGTGATGGTCTTTGAGAGCGCCCGCGATGGTCTAGAACGTGACCGCATCATGGAGGCGCTATCGCGCACCGAGACCCTGACCCCCATTGTGCCCGGACGCATGCAGCTAATTTCTACTGAACCTACCGCCCTGGTGGACTTTGCCCACAATCCCGATGCTCTTAAGCGTGCACTTGAGGCAATTGAGCCTGCTGAAAAAGACGGCAAGGTCATTATCGTTTTCGGTGCAACCGGTGAACGCGACCAGACCAAGCGCCCCCTGATGGGCGAAATTGCGGCCACCTACGCCGATATCGTGGTGGTCACAGACGATGACCCCCACGGTGAGGACCCCGCCCCCATTCGTGAGGCCGTTGAGGCCGGTGCCCACGCGGCCTGTGAAGCCGGTGCCCGAGCCTACCGGGTGCTCAACGTTGAGCCCCGTGCGGCAGCAATCGACGAGGCTATCGCCCTGGCTGGCCCCAAGGACTCAATACTGGTGGCGGGACGCGGGCATGAGGTAGCCCAGGACGTAGGGGGTACCGATGTAGATCTCGATGATCGTGTAGAAACCGCCCGCGCCCTGCAAGCTGCTGGTTTCAGCGTGCTCCCGGCCTACCAGAACCACCAGAAGTAACCTAAAGGTAAACCTATGATTGAACTTTCAGCGCTTGAGATTGAAGAAGCTGTAGCGGGCACCCTCCTGGGGGTAGACCCTGCCGCTGCTCCTGCTCTGACCTGCACTTCTGCCACCACAGATTCCCGTGAGGTCGGCTCCGGCTGCCTTTTTATTGCCAAGCCTGGCGAAGTGACGGACGGCCATCACTTCCTGCCTGCCGCCTTTGAGCAGGGTGCCTCTCTAGCTCTTGTTGAACGTGAGGTTCGGGACGCTGCTGGTCAGGTCTACCCCTCCATTCTGGTGGACGATGTCGTGCTGGCTATGGGCCGTCTGGCTGCTTACATCGTGGCCTGCCTGCGTGAGGGCGGGGAGGTAACGGTAGTGGGTATTACCGGCTCAGCGGGTAAGACCACCACCAAGGACCTGCTGGCAGCCATCTTTGGCGCTGAGGGCAAAACTGTAGCCCCCATCGGCTCCTTCAACGGTGAAGTTGGCGTACCGCTGACCGTTTTTAGGGCAGAGGAAGACACCCGGTACCTGGTCATTGAGATGGGTGCTGACCGGGTAGGCAACATCAAGTACCTGACCGACATGATTTCCCCTGACTACGGCATTGTGCTCAAGGTCGGCACAGCCCATGCCGGTGAGTTCGGCGGTGTCGATAACATCGAAGCGACCAAGGGCGAGATGGCCGAAGGCGTCCGACTCGGCCTGGGCCTGAACATCGATGACTACCGGGTGCGCCGCATGATCAACCGGGCGTCCACCCCCGTCACCTACTTTGGCGTCGAGGGGCGCGAAGCGGAACTAACCCACACCAGCAACCCCGGGGTATCAGAACACCGGATGACGGCGTCCAACCTCACCACCACCGATGAAGGCAAGCCGGCTTTTACCTTAACCTTCCCCGATGGGCAGAGCTTTGACATTAGCTCCCAGCTCATTGGCGAGCACCACGTCTATAACCTGCTGGCGGCAGCCACCGTGGCCTACCAGGCCGGTATTGCCCCCCAGCGCATTGCAGAGCAACTCAACACTGCTGGGGCTGCCTCTAAGTGGCGTATGCAGCGCACCGACCGTCCCGATGGCGTTACCATTATCAATGATGCCTACAACGCCAACCCCGAATCTATGACCGCTGCCCTACAGACCCTAGCCCAGCTAGGCCGTCTGCCCTCAACCAACCGCACCTGGGCCGTCCTCGGTGCCATGCTGGAACTGGGTGATCAGACCCTCACCGAACACGACCGTATCGGTCAGCTAGCCGTACGTCTCAATATCTCCAAACTCATTGCCGTTGGCGATATCGCCAAGCCCATCTACAACACCGCCCACCTTGAAGGTTCCTGGGGCAATGAGGCAACCTGGGTTTCCAGCACCGACGAAGCTTTCGAGCTACTGCGCGGTGCTCTTGAGCCGGGTGATATTGTCCTCTTCAAGTCCTCCAACGGGGCTGGCCTGGGCCTTCTCGGGCAAAAAGTTGCCGACTATGAGGGCAACCTCACCCACACGGAGCGCGATAGTGGGCAATCACAGCCCTGGTTAAGCGCCGGTGACTTTGTTCAGGCACTAAACTCAGACAGTGGCGCCCAGCCCGATGCTGCCGCCAAGACTACAGATAACTCATAACCGGGAAGGCACAGACACCGCATGATTTCTATCCTGTTGGCTGCCGCTTTCGGCCTGATCATCTCGATCGCCGGAACCCCGCTCTACACCAAATGGTTGGTGAAGCAGCAGTTCGGCCAGTTTATTCGCGAAGACGGCCCCACCTCACACCAAACCAAGCGGGGCACCCCCACTATGGGCGGTGTCATGATGATGGCAGCAACCGTCCTCGGTTTCTTCCTGGCCTTGGGCCTCTCAGCCCTGCTCACCGGAACTAGCCTGGCTCCGTCCGCCTCGGTTCTTTTGGCTATGTTCCTCATGCTAGGTATGGCTGGCGTTGGCTTTATCGATGACTTCCAGAAGATTTGGAAGAAGCAGAGTGAGGGCCTGACTCCCAAAGGCAAGATTGTGCTCCAGGGGCTTATCGGTACCCTCTTTGCGGTTGGCGCTCTCCTGATTAAGGACGAACGCGGCTGGTCACCTGCCTCCTTCAACATCTCCTTCACCCGCGATATCTCCTGGCTTGACCTGGCTTTTGCTGGGCCTGTGGTGGGTATTATCCTTTTCATCATCTGGGCCAACCTGATTGCTACCGCTACGACAAACGCTGTAAACCTCACCGATGGCCTGGACGGCCTGGCAACCGGTGCCGCGATTATGGTCTTTAGCGGTTACCTGCTGATTTCTATGTGGCAGCAGCAGCATCTGTGTGCCCCCGGTTCCCTTGATAACGTCTGCTACGAGGTACCTGATTCAGGGCAGATGGCGATGCTGGCCGCTTCCCTCATTGGTGCCCTGATCGGCTTCCTCTGGTGGAACACCTCACCGGCTACTATCTTCATGGGCGATACCGGTTCCTTAGGTTTGGGCGGTGCCCTGGCGGCCTTCGCTATCATCACCCGCACCCAGATGCTTCTGCCGGTTATCGCAGGCCTCTTCGTTATGATTGCCCTTTCCGTCATTATTCAGGTGGGCTACTTCAAGATGAGCGGGGGCAAACGCGTCTTCCGTATGGCCCCCCTGCAGCACCACTTTGAGCTCAAGGGCTGGACCGAAGTGAACGTAGTAATCCGTTTCTGGATTCTCGCTGGCCTGTTTGTGGCTGTTGCATTGGGCATCTTCTACGGTGACTGGCTCCTGAGCAACGGAGGTGTTTTCTAATGCAGGCAACTAATGCTAACCCCGTTTACGGCTACGAGCGCCTGGAAAAGCTGACCAGCTGGGAGTCTGACTGGGCCGGCCTGCGCGTGGTCGTAGCCGGTTTGGGTATCTCAGGTTTTTCAGCTGCCGATACCCTGATCGAACTGGGCGCCCGCGTTGTCGTGGTGGACGGTAGCGATAACGAGGTCACTCGCGGTAAGGCCGATACTCTCAAGATTGTGGGTGCGGCCGGTTCGGTGCTGGGCGCCGGAGCCATGGACAACCTGCCTCTGGTCGAGGGACAGCCTGCTGACCTGGTCGTCACTTCACCCGGCCTAGCCCCCACGATCGGAATTTTGGCCGATGCTGTAGCCCAAAAGATTCAGATCTGGGGTGACGTTGAGCTGGCCTGGCGTCTGCGTCAGCGCGAAGGACGCAAGGTTGCCCCCTGGCTGGCCATTACGGGCACCAACGGTAAAACCACCACCGTGGGCATGACCGAATCTATCCTGCAGACCGCAGGCTACAAGGCTATTGCCGTGGGTAATGTCGGTACCCCCATCTTGGACGCCCTACGCGACCCCGTTGACTACGACTTCTTTGCCGTTGAGCTCTCAAGCTTCCAGCTGCACTGGACCTACTCCATGTCACCCCTGGCGTCCGTTGTGCTCAACGTGGCAGAAGACCACGTTGACTGGCACGCCGGTTACGATAACTACCTGGCCGATAAGGCCCGTATCTACGAAAACACTCAGGTCGCCTGCATCTTCAACGCTAACTACCCAGAAATCGTGCAGATGGTAGAAGAAGCGGACGTCGTTGAGGGCGCTCGAGCCATCGGCTTTTGGGCCGATACGCCCGGTCTTTCCATGCTGGGGGTCATCGATGGTCTCCTCATCGACCGGGCCTTCCTCGATAACCGCCGCAACCAGGCCCTGGAAGTGGCTGAGGTAGCAGATACCAGCCAGCTTCCGACCAAGCACACCGTCGAGAACGCCCTTGTTGCAGCAGCTCTCACTCGCGCTGCCGGTATTGAACCGGAACAGGTCAAGGCCGGTTTACAGAACTACGAGCCCGGTGCCCACCGTATCCAGCTGGTAGCCAATACCCACGGGGTGCTCTGGGTCAACGACTCTAAGGCCACCAACCCCCACGCAGCCAACGCTTCTCTGGCCTCCTTCAACCCCGTCATCTGGGTAGCAGGCGGCCTCTCCAAGGGCGTAACCTACGACGAGCTAGTGGCCGAACACAAGGACCGCCTCAAGGCCGTGGTCATGATTGGCACCGACACCGCAGCCCTGGTAACAGCTCTGGCTGAGCAGGCACCTGACGTACCGGTCTACAAGATTAGCGAAAGCTCTCTACTGGCTGATGCCAGTGATGGCCGGGCCGTGATGAAACTGGCAGTTGCCAAGGCCCACGAGATTTCGGAACAGAATGACACCGTGCTCATGGCCCCTGCCGCAGCCTCAATGGACCAGTTCACCTCCTACGCTGACCGCGGTAATGCCTTTATCGATGCGGTAGCTGACCTGGTCAACCAGATTAATTCCTAAAACCAAAGAAGTGGAGGGCTGGGCAATCAGTAGCTACTGGTTCCCACCCTCCCTCACCTTTAAGCGCACCTACGGCGGGCGTCCGAACACGAGAGAAGAGAAGCGAGAAGACTATGAGCCTGGCAGCAGAAACCCGGTTACCGCAGCGTCCTGGCTTTTTCCGGCGTCTCTGGGGGCTAGCCCGTACCAAGTGGGAAGATGCCCAGGTGCGTCTGGGTGCTATGGTCCTGACCGATGTACCCATCGTGCTGGTGGTTGCCGCAACCGTCCTGACCTTCTTTGGCGTGATGATGGTACTCTCAGCCTCCAGCGTTGAGCAGATTTCTTCCGGTGCAGGTGCCTTTGCCCAGGCCCGCTCTCAGGGTATGTTTGCGGTTTTGGGTCTGGTGTCCATGTTGCTGGTGGGCTATCTGATACCCGTTACCTGGTACCGCCGCCCCTGGGTTGTTCACACCCTGCTGGGCCTGGCCGCCCTGTTGCTGATTGCGGTTATTTTTGTGGGAACCACCGTCAACGGTAACCGCAACTGGATTAATATCGCTGGTTTCTCTATCCAGCCCTCGGAGTTCGCTAAGCCCATCATGATTCTCTGGCTGGCTTCGGTCTACTCCCGCCAGGGGCGTATCGACAGGGGAACCCTGGCCCAGACCGCCTATAAGGGCCTGGTGCCAGCCCTCTTAGGGTTTGGCCTGATAGTCACCCTGATTCTGGCCGGCCATGACGTAGGTACCGTGCTCATCTACGCCCTCTTCTTCAGCGCGATTTTCATGGCTGCCCGCCCTTCCCGGGGACTGGTCACAATCAGCGCAGGCCTGGGAGTTCTAGCTGCCACCGTCATGGTAGTAATTAGCCCTAACCGCATTGAACGTATCTTCAATACCTTTGCCTTTTGGCGCGATTGTGTTGAGGCCACCTGCGACCAGGCTAACTCGGGTCTAGCTGCTCTTGCGACCGGCGGTTTCTGGGGAGTAGGGCTGGGCCAGTCCCGTCAGAAGTACAACTACCTGCCTGAGGCCCACAACGACTACATTTTCGCTGTTGTCGGTGAAGAGCTGGGCCTTATTGGCGCCATCGCTGTGCTGCTACTCTATGCGGCTCTGATTTACTGCGCCATGCGTGTTTTGCTGCGTTCTTCTGATCTCTTCATCCGCTACGCTACCATCGGCATTATCACCTGGATTGCTGGCCAGGCCCTGCTGAATATCGCCATGGTGGTGGGGCTTATGCCCGTCATCGGTGTGCCCCTGCCCTTTATCTCGGCTGGCGGTTCGGCGCTGGTGTCCTCCCTGGTTGGTATCGGTATCCTTATTGCTTTTGCCCGCCAGACCCCCCTTACCCCGATTGTGGGGGAGCGCACCGGCATAGCCAACAGCAAGATGCAAAAGGACGCCGCCCGCCGGCTGGCCCTGGGCCGCATCGCTGAGCGGGAGCAAGCCGTCATCGCCGCAGACCCTGACGGTACTGGGTGGACCCTGGAAAAACTCACTACCCGCCTAGGGGCCCTAGTAGACGGGCGCGGCTCCACCCGCCCGGCGGACTCCGCGCCTCACCGGGCACCGGCAGGTACCCGTTCTATGCGCCCCTCGGCTGCCACCGCCCGTCCGTCCGCTCAGACGGTTCGCCGGTCGGCGCCTCTTTCCGCTGAAGCCAGCGCCGAAGCTGCAATGGCCCGTCGCTCGAGCTCAGTCAGTGGGGCCCGGCCCTCAGTAAGCGTCCAGCAGGCCCACACCCGAACCACCTCAGCCCAGACTCAGCAGCCAGGTCGTCCTGCTGCCCAGAGTCCTGCGACTCAGGGAGCCGTGGGCCGCAGCTCCGTAGCTCAATCGGCTACTAGTGCCACACGACCAGCTGTAGCACGGGCTGCAGGGGCTCAAAGCGCCGAGCCTGTCCAGCGCGCCCCTAAGGAGCAAAAACTGCCCGCTGGCCTGCGCACTATCCGCAAGGCCCGCAAGCTGCCAGAGGAGCACTCAGAGGGGTAAGCTGGCTCACTGCCCCCATCCTCAAGGTGTGCCTGTGGCCCAATCCGCGTAAACTAAGGGTCGAAACAGAACACCAAGGGAGTGAAACCTGATGACCCACGCACCCACTGTCGTGCTCGCAGGCGGCGGCACAGCCGGGCATATCAACCCTATGCTGGCCATTGCCCGAGCCCTCCAGGAGCGCGAGCCCGATGTCACTATCATGACCGTCGGCACCGAAAATAGCATGGAGGCCCGGCTAGTACCGGCAGCGGGCTTTGACATCAGCTTTATCCCTAAGGTCCCCTTCCCCCGTCGCCCCAACCTTGATGTTCTCAAGTTCCCCGGGCGCTTCCGGGCCTCGCTCAAGCAGGCCGAGAAGATTCTGACCGACACCGGGGCGGATGTGCTGGTAGGTGTAGGCGGCTACGTCTGCACCCCCATGTACCTAGCAGCCCACAAGCTAGGAGTGCCCGTGGTGATTCACGAGGCTAACGCTAAGCCAGGACTTGCCAATAAGGTGGGTGCCAAGAAGGCTGCCCTGGTAGCTACAGCTTTCCCCGATACCCCCATTTCAGGGGCCCGTACCGTAGGCATGCCCATGCGCCAGAACATCGCCGACCTCGACCGCGCCACCGAACAGGCCGCAGCTCGAGAGCGCCTGGGGCTAGACCCAGATAAGCCTACCCTGGTGGTAACAGGCGGTTCTCTTGGAGCTTTGAGCCTCAACCGGGCCGTTGCCGAGATCATCGATGAAATTGCCCCGGCTGGCTACCAGCTGCTGCACATCACCGGCCGCGATAAGGCGGTTAAGGACGAAACCGGCCAGCTCTGCTCCGCCCCCGGCTACCAGCAGGTTGAGTTCATCACCTCAATGGAAGATGTCTATGCAGCTGCTGACCTGATGGTGGTGCGCTCTGGCGCAGCCACGGTCAGCG
Organism: Rothia sp. (in: high G+C Gram-positive bacteria); assembly: GCA_030529845.1. Lineage (GTDB taxonomy): Bacteria > Actinomycetota > Actinomycetes > Actinomycetales > Micrococcaceae > Rothia. The sequence continues at coordinate 86,104 of JAUMWB010000001.1, forward strand.
AAATCGCCGCCGTGGGCCTACCAGCTATCTTTGTGCCTCTACCCATTGGCAACGGTGAACAGGCCCTGAACGCCCGCTCTCTGGTCGCTGCCGGGGCGGCCCTGCTGGTAGACGATTCAGATTTCACCGCTAGCTGGTTTAGACAGAATGTACCGGCCCTACTGGCAGACACCGATAAACTTACCGACATGGCAGAAAAGTCCTACCGGCACGGCATCCGCGATGCCGCGCAGGTCATGGCAGACGAAGTACTGAAGGCGGCCCGCGTATGAGCACCTCACTCATGGATCTTTCAATCGACCTACCCGCACCCCTGAATCCTCCTTTCCCCGAGCGCCCGGCCCTTGCCGACCTGGGGCGGGTACATTTTGTGGGAATTGGCGGGGCGGGTATGTCGGCTATCGCCCGGCTGATGCTGCGAGCCGGTATGACCGTCAGCGGGTCGGACCAGGCTGAAAGCGCAGCCCTGATGGGCCTGCGTGAGCTGGGGGCTCGGGTTTCGGTGCCCCAGGCCGCTGAGAACATTGAGGGTGCGGATACCGTGGTTATCTCAACCGCAATTCGTGAAGAAAACCCTGAACTCGCTGCTGCCCGCGCTCGCGGATTGCGCGTGCTGCACCGCTCTGAGGCCCTGGCTGCGACTATGCGGGATTCTAAGGTCATCGCTGTTGCCGGTACCCACGGTAAAACCACCACTTCATCGATGATTTCGGTGATGCTCGATGGCCTGGGGCTAGACCCCTCCTTTGCTGTCGGCTCAACTATTGCCGGTTACAACACCAACGCCCATCTGGGGGCTTCGGGCCCTGAGTCCTGGTTCGTGGCTGAAGCTGATGAATCCGATGGCTCCTTTGTGCGCTACCGTCCCGAGATTGCGGTGATCACCAACGCCGAGCCCGACCACCTTGATTTCTACGGCACGAGCGAGCGGGTCTTTGAGGCTTTCAACCGCTTTATTGCCTCTATGGCGCCCGGCGGTGTTTTTGTGACCTGCGCGGACGACGCCGGTGCAGCCACCTTGGCCGCAAAGGCAGCGGACGCTGGTGTGCAGGTTGTCACCTACGGCGAGGGGGAGGGTGCCATGGTTCGCCTGACCGGTATCACCTCTGAAGGAACCGACTGTTCTTCGAACCTGGTCTGGGACTTCACCGTAGGTGGCCAGCAGTTTACGGGGCAGATTACCCTGACTCTGCCAGTGCCGGGTATCCATAACCAGCTCAACGCCACGGCGTCCTTTGTCTGTGCTCTGCTGGCTGGTGCTAGCCCCGAAGAGGCTGTAAAAGCCCTTGCCCATTTCTCCGGCACCGACCGCCGCTTTACCCTGCGCGGTGAGGCAGATGGGGTTCAGGTCTTTGACGACTACGCTCATCACCCCACCGAGGTACACCGTGCCCTTGAAACCGGCCGTACTGTCGCTGCCGGGCATAACCTCTACGTGATCTTCCAGCCCCACCTCTTCTCCCGCACCAAGGAGTTTGCAAGAGAGTTCGCCGAATCGCTGTCACAGGCTGATCGTAGCTACGTACTTGATATCTACCCCGCCCGTGAGAAGCCTATGGAGGGTGTTACCAGTCACCTGATTACCGAGGCTGGTTTCTCGGAGGTGCACTATGCCGAGAACAGTGACCAGGCTCTTGAGGCCGTGGTTGCAGCTGCCCTGCCAGGAGATATCATCATGACCGTGGGTGCTGGTGACGTCACCGCCCTGGGGCGGGTTCTGGTAGAGAAGCTTGCCGCCCGTGAAGGTGCTGCGCTCTAGTGGCTGACGAAAAAAAGCCCCGCATTCGCCTGAATTCTTCCAAGGTGAGCCAGCTGCCTGATGCCGGTGATAACTTGGTCGATATTTCAGAGAACAGCCGTTTTGCCCAGTGGCGTCAGGCTCAGGCCGAAGAGCGGGGTAGCGGCCAGAAAGAGGCCCTTGCCTCTCCCTCTGCCCCCCTACAGTTGCGTCCCCGGACTCAGGCTAGCGGTGGCTGGAAAAAGTGGGCCTACGGGTTAGGGACGCTGGTTCTTGCTACCCTAATCTTTGTAGGGGTCGTATTCTTTTCGCCCCTGTTGGCTACCCGCACGATTACGGTAGAGGGTGCTTCTTTGCTGGATGAAGCGACCGTACAACAGCAGCTGAGCCAACTCCAGGGAGTACCGATGACCCGCATTAGCGAGTCCGAGGTTGCCTCCTTAATCGGTAATGAGAATGTGCTCTACGGGGTTTCCCTGCAAGCTAATCCACCTCATGAACTCGTCGTGCAGTTGCACGAGCGTGTGCCCGTTGCAGTGGTGGAGAATGGGGGTAGCTTCGTTCTGGTTGATAATGAGGGCGTGCAGCTGGGTACCGCAGATTCGGTTGAGGACGCCGGTGTTCCGTTGGTTGCCGGTGGTTTAGAGATAGTGGGGTCGGCTGCTTTTAGCACCGTGACCGGTGTGCTGGCGGCCCTGCCGACGTCGATTTTGTCTCAGGTTTCTGAGGCTAAGGCTGATTCGGCATCGACTATCACTCTAGAGATGGTGGATGGTACGCAGGTGGTTTGGGGGACCCCGGAAGAAAGTGACCTTAAGGCTAAGGTTCTAGTTCAGCTTATGGACTCTGTGGGGACTCAGCAGGCGGTTGAAACCTATGATGTTTCAAGCCCTCTTGTCCCCACCGTAAAATAGCTTCAACTTCTACCTGAAGTTTTTGTTTGACCTTGATATTTTCTGAGAAAAATAAGGTCATGCGTGAAACGAGGGCGACATTGCAAGGTGAAGTTGATACTCTTTCATTGATTGAAACAATAGGTTTACTCCAATCTCAACTTTCACTCTAAGGTTGAATTGGTTTGACACAAGGCACAAATTAGTAGGGAATCCATGGATACAGCAACTCCCCAGAACTACCTGGCAGTCATTAAGGTCGTCGGTATCGGCGGCGGTGGCGTCAACGCTGTCAACCGCATGATTGAGGTTGGTCTGCGTGGCGTTGAATTCATTGCGATCAACACCGACGCTCAGGCTCTGCTCATGTCAGATGCAGACGTCAAGCTCGACGTTGGTCGTGAACTGACCCGTGGCCTGGGCGCAGGCGCCAACCCCGATGTTGGACGCCAGGCTGCTGAAGACCACGAACAGGAAATCGAAGAGGTACTCAAGGGTGCCGATATGGTCTTCGTGACCGCAGGCGAAGGTGGTGGTACCGGCACCGGTGGCGCTCCCGTCGTTGCCCGCATCGCCCGCTCCCTGGGCGCACTGACTATCGGTGTTGTCACCCGTCCCTTCACTTTCGAAGGCCGCCGTCGCTCCAACCAGGCTGAAACCGGTATCGCTGCCCTGCGCGATGAGGTCGATACCCTGATTGTTATCCCCAACGACCGCCTGCTGTCCATCTCAGACCGCAACGTCTCCATGCTCGACGCCTTCAAGTCAGCAGACCAGGTTCTGCTCTCCGGTGTCCAGGGCATTACCGACCTGATTACCACCCCCGGCCTGATCAACCTCGACTTTGCAGACGTCAAGTCCGTCATGCAGGGCGCAGGCTCAGCCCTCATGGGTATCGGTTCCGCCTCAGGTGAGGACCGCGCTGTCAAGGCAGCTGAACTGGCTATTGCCTCACCCCTGCTCGAAGCATCCATCGACGGTGCTCACGGCGTCCTGCTCTCCATCCAGGGCGGTTCAGACCTGGGCCTCTTCGAGATCAACGAAGCAGCCCGCCTGGTTCAGGAAGTCGCTCACCCCGATGCCAACATCATCTTCGGTGCCGTCATTGACGATGCCCTGGGTGATGAGGCTCGCGTGACCGTCATCGCCGCAGGCTTTGACTCCGTCAACCCCGAAACCAACTCCAATAACACCAACCCCGCAGCTAACCAGGCCGCCCGTACCCAGCAGAACTTTGGTGGCGCTTCCGCGGCCCCGGCTGCTGCTTCAGGTTTCGGCGCAGCACCTGCGGCAGGCAACAACTGGAGCAAGGGCGGTAACGACGTTCCCACCAACGCCGGTTTTGATGTAGACCTTCCCCCGGTTGTTGAGGAATCCCAGTCAGTACGTCGCGACACCCTCGATGTGCCTGACTTCCTGAAGTAAGAACTTCAGACCCACACCCTAGACAGGCATGGCCCGTCTGAGCACTGAGAGGGGGTGAAAGCTAGTTCTAGCTTTCATCCCCTCTTCGTTTCCCCTCTCTACGAAAGGTAGACCAGGCCCTATGGCAGACCTCCTGTTCTCCCACCAGCTCATCACCCTGTCGCACGGTGACCGGGTCAAGGTGGCATTCACCTCTGTTGCAGCAGGAAACCTGGGCTTGCATGTAGGTGATGACCTTGAACAGACCCTAACCCACCGCCAGTTGCTTGAGAAGGCCCTGCTCGGGACGGGCGCTACCTGTGGGTTTACCTACCTCAATCAGGTGCACGGTACCGATGTCTTCCACGCGGACGCGCCCGGGCCGAACAGCCCGCTGGCTACCTCGGAGCTTACCCCTGAGGGCATTCGTGATAGCGCACCGGTTGCCGATGCAGCTATCTCATGTAACGGTAGACCTCTGGCTATCATGGTTGCCGACTGTATCCCCCTGGTCTTTGTGGGGGAGCACGCCCAGGGCGGGCAGCCGGTCCTGGGGGTAGCTCATGCTGGACGGCGGGGCCTGCTCGACGGTGTAATTCAACGCCAGGTTGAGGCCATGGCACAGAGCGGCGCGAAAAACATTCAGGCCTGGATCGGGCCCTCCATCTGTGGACGTTGCTACGAGGTTCCTGAGAGCATGCGGCAGGAGTCGGCCCAACTTATCCCACAGGTCTACGCCACTACTTCCTGGGGAACGCCCGGTCTGGATCTTCCGGCCGGAGCCCGCGCCGTCCTTGAATCCTTGCCTCAGGTAACACAGGTACATAGCAATCTTGCAGCCTGTACCTTTGAAGAGGAGCGTCTTTTCTCCCACCGCGGCCATACCCAGAAGCAGGAGCCAGCTGGCCGCATTGCTGGCCTGGTCTGGGTGGCGAACGGTGCGCCAGAAGGTACAGCCTCCGCTCTGTGACCCCTCCCTATTTACCCCAAAAGCCCCTCAGGAAGGCATTATGACTCTGACCTACACTCCCGAACGTCGCGCAGAACTCAGCGAAGGCCTCTCTCAGGTGCAGGCCCGTATTCGCGATGCTGCCGAAGATCTAAGTGGTGCTCGAACAAAGGCGTCCGCCCTGCCCGAGCTGGTGGTAGTCACCAAGTTTTTTCCTGCCTCAGACGCAGCGGCTCTCTATGACGCAGGCGTGCGTGCCGTAGGCGAAAACCGCGACCAGGAGGCTGCTGCTAAGGCCCGGGAGCTGGTTACCTATACAGGCGGTGAAGACCTGTTACGCTGGTCCTTCATTGGCCAGTTGCAGACTAACAAGGCTAAATCTGTGGTGCAGTACGCGCAGGAGGTGCAGTCTGTTGACCGCCCCCAGCTAGCTGATGCCCTCTCTAAGGCCTACACCAATCGTCTGGCCCGCTACGAGAATGGTGAGGCGGACGCTCCTGCGGCCCTGGCCCAGAAGGGGCTACGCTGTCTGATTCAGGTAGGGCTTGATACCACCGTTGAAGCAACCGCCGGGCAGGCCGCTCTGGGGGCACGCGGGGGAGTAGACCCCGCTGAGATTCTTGACCTTGCCGACCACATCAGCTCCCTGCCGGGACTCACCTTAGGCGGACTCATGGCTGTTGCTCCGCTAGGTCAGGACGCAGCTGCCGCCTTCGAGAGACTTCACAGCTACTCCCAGAAGCTACAGGAGCACTACCCCGAGGCAACTACTATCTCAGCAGGTATGAGCCACGACCTGGCTGAGGCTATCCGTTGGGGCGCAACCTCGGTGCGCATTGGTTCCTCGATTATGGGGGCCCGCCCAGGCCTCTAAGCTAGCTACCTATAATCCCCCGGGAATACTGAGGTGCCCCTTGGGCTTGTCTGCAAGAAAGTCAGATAACTTTTTGGTACCGTAAAAGGTTGATAGGAACAGAGGATTAGCCGCCTCCAACCGGTGGGACGGCTACTCACAGGGAGGGAAAAATGGCTCGCACGCTACACCAGGCAATGGCCTACCTGGGCCTTGGCCAGGTTGAAGATGAAGCCCAGCGCACAGATCGGCCCCAGCGCCGCCCAGAGACGATTTATGAAGAAACCGTTTTTGAGGCAGATGACCAGTACGATGACTACACCGATGAGCTAGCTCCCGCCGAAGGTCGCGCTCACATCTCATCACCTGCTGACCGTGACGTCCTGCTGGGAATTACCCCCGATGCTCCCCGCCGCCCGTCCGCTCCCGAAGCAGGTTCCGGCAGTGTTTCTGTCGCCGAAGCGGACGACCAGCTTTTGGAGTATGCCGAAAGCACTAGCGACTCTTGGGACCTACCTGTAACCAGACAGCAGGCACCCAGCCCCACCTCACCCGTCCTTACCCCCTCCTTCTCCGAAGAAAGCAGCGAAGAATTGCGCCGTATCACCACCATTCACCCCCGCTCCTACAACGACGCCAAGATTATCGGTGAGTCCTTCCGTGAGAATATCCCCGTGATCATGAACGTCACCGAGATGGGCGATACCGATGCCAAACGTCTAATTGACTTCTCCGCCGGCCTGGCTTTTGCCCTGAACGGCCATATCGAGCGCGTCACCGATAAGGTCTTCCTGCTGACCCCCGCTAACCTTGAGGTTCTGGGCGCAGAGGGCACCGAGGTGCCCGTAGCTCTAGATAGTGATGACGTGACCCCCTTCAACCAGGCCTAAGCAGTGGGTTATCTTTTTGCCCTGCTGGCCATTATGGTCTACCTGCTCATCGTCGTTTTCATGATTCGTCTGGTACTGGACTGGGTGCAGATGTTCGCTCGCTACTGGCGCCCCCGAGGGGCGGTACTCGTAGTTGCTTCATTTGTCTACGCGGTCACCGACCCGCCCATGAATGCTGCCCGCCGACTGATCAAACCCATTAACCTGGGTGGCATTTCCTTGGATTTGGGCTTCATGATTCTGCTGATGGTGCTGTGGTTCGCCTACTCCCTGCTGACCAATCTTGCCTATAATCTCTCATAGGGCTAGGGATGCGGACGCTGGTTGCCGTAGCGACCCTTAGGTCGCTTGTAAAGTCAGCCAGAGAGCAGGCAAAGAGCTGTCCCCTCAAATGGTGACGTGACCAGTGGCTCACATATTACTGGGCCTAGAGTATTGCGCAGTGCTCCTTCGCCAGGTAATTTTATGTTGTAGTAAATAGGGGACTACCCGAACTTTTAGCGCACTGAAAGTTCGAGCTTCATACGCCTGACTCCAGCACAAACTGCGCACCGGGAACTCTACGGGCCAAAGCATAAAGATTTTTAGAAAATAGAGGTGAACGATCGTGGCACTCACGCCTGAGGAAGTAATCAACAAGCGCTTCCAGCCGACTAAGTTCAAGGAAGGCTACAACCCTGAAGAGGTTGACGATTTCCTTGATGAGATTGTCATTGAACTGCGTCGTCTAAACGCTGAGAATGCTAGCCTCAAGCGTCAGCTTGAAGAGGCTGAGGCAAAGATTTCACTGGCTCCTGCTCAGCAGCAGGGCGGTGCTCTGGCTGAAGCTGAAATCGTGGTTGACTCCCAGCCCGCACCCGCTGCAGCTCCCGCTCCTGTGGCGGCCGCAGCTCCTGCTACCGCTGAACCCACCCTGTCACCCTCTAGCGCAACCGGCCTGCTGGCCATGGCCCAGAAGGTCCACGATGACTACGTCTTCGAGGGCAAGCGTGAGCGTGAACGCCTCATCACCGAAGGCCGCGATGAAGCAGCAAAGCTGGTCTCCGAAGCAGAACAGAAGTCACACCAGGTCTTGGGCGACCTCGAAAAGACCAAGAGCGACCTCGAAGTCTCTGTTGCCAAGCTACGATCCTTCGAGAATCAGTACCGCACCTCCCTGCGCGACTACCTCAATAAGCAGCTGACCACCCTGGAGGAGACCCCTGTCCTTGAGCCCAAGGCTGAGGGCGCTCCTGACCCCGCAGCAGCACAGTCCCAGGGCTTTGGCGCCTTTGGTCAGCGTAACGGGGTTTTTAGTAACAATTCCTAGGTTCTAGGCCTTGAAGCTATAGTCTTTCTGCTCAGGCGGTTCCTCAGACTGAGGGGCCGCCTGAGATGTTTAAGATACCTTGCGCAGGTACCGGCTAATGTGGGAACGCGATAAGCTGGTGTGTGCAGTTTTAACCTTTGGAGACAGGGAGCGCGGTGGCTACAACCCAGCAGGAGGGTACCGTCTTGGTGCCGGTTCGGACGATTTCTGGGGTAGGTAAGGCCCTGCTGGCTCTGCTCCTCTTCGCCCTGGTGTATGGAGCTGACCAGTGGGTTAAGCACCTGGTGGAGACCACCATGACCGTTGGGCAGAGTATCACCGTGATTGACGGGCTGCTGTGGTGGCGTTACTACCTGAACCCGGGGGCTGCTTTTTCTATGGGCGAGGGCTCGACCTGGCTCTTTACCCTGATTTCAACGGTGGGTGCTCTGGTTGCCCTGACTCTGGTGGTACGGGCTAAGACTCTGCCCTGGGTGATTCCGCTTGCTACCCTAGCGGGCGGTATTGTGGGCAACCTACATGACCGACTTTTCCGGGCTCCTGGTTTCGGGGTTGGGCACGTGGTCGACTATATTTCTGTACCAAATTTTGCGATTTTTAATATTGCCGATGCTGCTATTTGCGTGTCGATGGCGGTGATTGTTCTGCTGACTTTTCTGGGCTACCGCTTAGATGGCCAGCGCGAAGTACGGGCCGATAAGGCCAAGAAGGACGAGGTTGGGGTCTAATGTCTCAGAAGATTGAACTGACGTTTGTGGTGGGTGCCGATCAGGCTGGTACCCGGCTGGACGCCCTGTTGGCTGAGGTCAGCGGCCAGTCCCGCACCACGGTGAGTAGCTGGGTGAAGGACGGGGAAGTGCAGCTTCTCGATGCTAAGGGCAGGGGAGTGAAGGCTAAAGCCTCGTCCAAACTGCTTGAGGGAATGACCGTGCAGGCTGCCGGCACCCCGCCGCGCGACCTCACTCAGATTGAGGCAGAGCAGATTGATGGCTTTTCGATTGTCTACCAGGATGATGACATCGTGGTGGTCGATAAGCCCACCGGTGTTGCCGCCCACCCGTCCATGGGTTGGCACGGTCCGACCGTCGTAGGGGCGCTCAAGCACGCAGGTGTTGATATCGCTACCAGCGGCGCGGCTGAGCGTCAGGGCATTGTGCATCGTCTGGACGTGGGCACTTCCGGGCTTATGGTTGTTACCAAAAACGAGCGAGCCTACTCGGTCATGAAGAATGCCTTCAAAGACCGTACCGTCACCAAGGTCTACCACACCCTGGTGCAGGGCCTGCCTGACCCCCTTAAGGGCACCATCGACGCTCCGATTGGCCGCCACCCCGGCAGCGAGTGGAAGTTCGCGGTCAATGAGGACGGCAAGACGGCTATTACCCACTATGAAGTACTTGAAGCCTTTGGCCCGGCTTCCTTGGTTGAAGTACACCTTGAGACCGGTCGCACCCACCAGATTCGTGTGCATTTCTCGGCCTTGCGTCACCCCTGCACCGGTGACCTGACCTACGGGGCCGACCCCACCCTGAGCGCCCACCTGGGGCTGACCCGTCAGTGGCTGCACGCCCACCGTCTGGGCTTCACCCACCCCACCAGCGGCGAGCAGGTGGAATTTGAAAGCTCCTACACCCCTGACCTTCAGTACGCTCTCGACACCCTGCGTGACGGTAATTTCTAGAGCCCAACGCTAAGGACGCAACCAGCATGGCTAACACCGACTTCACCCACCTGCACGTGCACACCGAGTACTCCATGCTCGATGGTGCTGCCCGCCTCACCGACCTCTTTGAGCACTCCAAGCAGCTGGGCATGAACGCCCTGGCCACCACCGACCACGGTTTTCTCTTTGGTGCCTTTGACTTCTGGAACAAGGCAAATAATGCCGGGGTCAAACCTATCATCGGTGTTGAGGCCTACCTGACACCGGGTACCGCCCGTCAGGACCGCACCCGCGTTAAATTTGGTGAGGGCGGACGCGATGACGTCTCCGGTGGTGGTGCTTACACCCATATGACTATGTGGGCAGAGAATACCCAAGGCATGCATAACCTGTTTCGGGCGTCCTCCCTGGCCTCACTGGAGGGCCACTTCTACAAGCCGCGCATGGACCGGGAACTGCTTCAGACCTACGGTAAGGGTCTGATTGCCACTACCGGCTGCCCCTCGGGTGAGGTGCAGACCCGTCTGCGCTTGGGCCAGTACAAGGAGGCCATACAGGCAGCCAGCGACTTCCGCGATATCTTCGGCAAGGAAAACTTCTACTGCGAGCTTATGGACCACGGGCTCGATATTGAGAAGAATGTCATGGCCGACCTGCTCAAGCTGGCGAAAGAACTGAACCTTCCCCTGGTTGCCACCAACGATCTGCACTACACCCACGCTGAGGACGCCAAGGCCCACGCTGCGCTGCTGTGCGTGCAGTCAGGCTCCACCCTGCAGGATCCTAAACGCTTTAAGTTCGATGCTGATAACTTCTACCTCAAGTCGCCGGCTGAGATGCGCGAGCTCTTCCGCGACTACCCCGAGGCCTGCAACAACACCATGGAAATTGCCGAGCGCTGCTCCGTGGAGTTCAATACTAAGGCCAACTACATGCCTAACTTCCCCGTGCCCGAGGGTGAAAACGAGGAATCCTGGTTCGTCAAAGAGGTGGAGCGCGGCCTGCACTACCGCTTCCCCAAGGGTGTGCCCGATGAGGTGCGCAAGCAGGCCGAGTACGAGGTGGGCATCATTTCCCAGATGGGCTTCCCCGGCTACTTCCTGGTGGTTGCCGACTTCATCAACTGGGCTAAGGAAAACGGTATCCGAGTAGGGCCTGGCCGTGGTTCAGGTGCGGGCTCTATGGTGGCCTACGCCATGCGTATTACCGACCTGAACCCCCTAGAGCACGACCTGATTTTCGAACGCTTCCTCAACCCTGACCGCGTCTCCATGCCCGACTTCGACGTGGACTTCGATGATCGCCGCCGTTCTGAAGTGATTCACTACGTGACCGAGAAGTACGGCGAAGACAAGGTGGCGATGATCGTCACCTACGGCACTATCAAGGCCAAGCAGGCGCTCAAGGATTCCTCCCGTGTGCTGGGCTACCCCTTCTCCACCGGCGAGCGCCTGACCAAGGCTATGCCCGAGGACGTCATGGGTAAGAACATCGCCCTGGCGAATGTCTACAACCCTGACGATAAGCGGTATAAGGACGCCCAGGACCTGCGTGACCTGATTGAATCAGATGCTGATGCTTCTAAGGTCTTTGAAACTGCTAAGGGTATCGAAGGGTTGAAGCGCCAGTGGGGCGTGCATGCTGCGGGCGTTATTATGTCGAGCCACGACCTAATTGACGTGATCCCGATTATGCGCCGTGAGCAGGACGGGCAGGTCATCACCCAGTTCGATTACCCCACCTGCGAGGGGCTGGGGCTGATTAAGATGGACTTCTTGGGCCTGCGTAACCTGACCATCATTTCGGATGCGATTGAGAATATTAAGCTCAACCGCGGCGAAGATCTAGATTTGGAAACCCTAGAGCTGGATGATACTGAGTCTTATAAGCTGCTGGCCCGCGGTGATACCCTGGGTGTTTTCCAGCTCGATGGTGGCCCCATGCGTCAGCTGCTTAAGCTCATGCAGCCTGACCACTTTGAGCACATTTCGGCGGTTTTGGCCCTCTACCGGCCCGGCCCCATGGGTGCTAACTCCCACACCAACTACGCCCTGCGTAAGAACGGTCTGCAGGAAGTAACCCCTATTCACCCGGAGCTGGAAGAGCCTCTGGCTGAGATTCTCGATACCACCTACGGCCTGATCGTCTACCAGGAGCAGGTGATGGCGATCGCCCAGAAGGTGGCTAACTATTCTCTGGGTGAGGCAGATATTCTGCGCCGAGCTATGGGTAAGAAGAAGAAGGAGGAGCTGGATAAGCAGTACGCCACCTTCCACCAGGGCATGCTCGATAACGGCTACTCCGAGGGAGCGGTCAAGGCTCTCTGGGATATTCTGCTACCCTTCTCTGACTACGCCTTTAATAAGGCCCACACTGCCGCCTACGGTCTGGTCTCCTATTGGACTGCCTACTTGAAGGCCCACTACCCCCAGGAGTACATGGCGGCCCTGCTGACCTCTGTGGGTGATGATAAGGACAAGCTCGCTCTGTACCTGAACGAGTGTCGTCACATGAAGATTACGGTGTTGCCGCCCGATGTGAACGAGTCTGCTTTGAACTTCACCCCTGTGGGTAACGATATCCGTTTCGGTATGGGTGCGATCCGTAACGTGGGTGCCAACGTGGTTTCTGCCATGGTTGAGGCCCGCGAAGAGAAGGGACGCTACGAGAACTTCAACGACTTCCTGTCTAAGGTGCCTATTGTCGTCTGTAATAAGCGCACCGTGGACTCCTTGATTAAGGCCGGTGCCTTTGATTCGCTGGGGCACGAGCGGCGTCCGCTCTCCATGATTCATGAAGAGGCTATTGACGCCACTGTCTTGGTCAAGCGCCAGGAGGCCGCTGGCCAGTTCGACCTCTTCGGTGGGTTGGGGCTAGACGATGAGAACCCGACGAACGAGTTGGCGGTGCAGATTCCGGACGTTCCCGAGTGGGAGAAGCGCGATAAGCTCAACTTTGAGCGCGAGATGCTGGGTTTGTACGTCTCTGACCACCCCCTGCGCGGTCTTGAAGATGCTCTGGACTCTCTGTCAGATTCCACGATTCAGGGTCTTGTGTCTGAAGATTCGGTGAAGCCCGATGGGGCGATTGTGACTATCGCGGGCATGATTACCAGCGTTTCTCGCCGTATCGCTAAGAACTCCGGTAACCCCTATGCCCGTATTGAGATGGAAGACCGCACCGGCTCCATCGAGGTCATGTTCTTTGGTCGGGCCTACGAGCCGATTGCCGGTGTGCTGGCAGAAGACCTGATTTGTACCATCAAGGGGCGCTTACAGCGCCGCGATGACGGCTCTGTGACCCTGAGCGCCCAGGAACTGAATATCCCCGAGATTTCAGCGGACGGCACCGGCGGGCCCGTCACTATCGCTATCCCTGAGTACAAGGCGACCGAGGAAACCCTGGGGCAGCTGCGCGACATCCTGAGAAACCATAAGGGTGAATCAGAGGTCCGCATTGCTATGACCACCCGCACCAAGCGCCTGCTCATCCGCCTGGGCGCAGACCTGCGGGTCAACCCTAACCCGGCTCTCTTTGGTGATCTCAAGGTGTTGCTGGGCCCGGCCTGCCTGGACCTATAAAACTACCGAGCCTAAAAATTTACAAAGCTGCCGATGTGCCGCTCAGCCCTGAGCGTGGGGGTCGTACTCCCGCTCTGGGGTCTGAGCGGCACACTTGCTTTTAAAAAAGGGTCTGGTGCTTTTAGAGGGGCTGGGCGGCATCAAAGCGCTCACGGTTAGCTAGTACTTCTGCCACGTGGGTTTCTGCCCAGGTGCGGACGGCTTCCAGCGGCTCAACGGTGGTCAGCCCCAGGTTGGTGAGCTGGTAGTCCACGCGCGGGGGCACACTGGCGGTGATGTGTCGGGTGAGTAGCCCATCGCGTTCCATGGAGCGCAGGGTTTCAGTGAGGACCTTGGGGGAGATACCCTGGATGGTGCTTTTGAGGTCTTTGAACCGCACCGGCTCACCGTCAGCAAGTACGGCGACGATGAGGGGTGTCCAGCGGTCGGTCAGGTGGCGCAGCACGATGCGTGAGGGGCAGTGCTGGCTCAGGACGTCGGCGGGCAGTTGCTCTGCGGCCGGCAGGGAGGTGGGGCGGACGTCCGCGCTGACTTGGGGTGAGGAGGGCATGGTGGGCCTTTCGAAAAGTTTTTTTAAAAATCTTCCAATAGTTACCTTGAGGTAATTAGTTTCTAAAAAATACTATAGAACTATCAGAAAACGAAAACCACTTCTTCAAGGAGAAAACCCCATGAACATCTCAGTGATCGGCGCAGCAGGTATGGTCGGCTCAGCAATCGTCGCAGAAGCTAAGAACCGCGGCCACGAAGTCACCAGCTACACCCGCAGCGGCTCAGCAGGCACCTCAGCTCTTGACCTGGCTAACACCGAAGCCCTGGTTGAGGTCATCAACTCTTCCGATGTCACCGTCATTTCTGTAGCTAGCCGCGATGACTACTCCGCTGCCAGTGCAGCCCACCGTGCTCTCATTGCCGCTGCCCCCACCGGCCGCTTCCTGGTTGTTGGCGGTGCCGGTGCCCTAAACGCTGGGGAGGGCCTGCTACTGGAGAGCCCCGACTTCCCCGCAGAATACCTGCCCGAAGCCAAGACCTTCGCAAGCATCCTTGACGACTACCGGGCTGCGTCCGGCCTGAACTGGACCATGCTGGCCCCCTCACCCATGATCGCCCCCGGCGCTCGCACCGGTGATTACCGCACCGAGCAGGACGTCCCCGCCGGTGCCTTCGTCTCCACCCAGGACTTTGCCGTAGCAGCCCTGGACGAAATCGAAAATCCCGCCCACGCCGGTACCCGCTTCACTGTTGCTTCCGCTGATGAGGCAGCAGCCCAGGGCCAATAAACAAATGGTTGACTAGAGAGGTTGATCCTTTTGAGCGAAACTGCCCTCTAGGCAAATACCCCAGTTTTTATGCAGATACCCCAGTTAAAAACTGGGGTATCTGCACTTTAACGGGGGTACTAAAATTGGGTCCATGCCCCTTTCCACCTCCCGCGCCCTCTACGAGGCGGCGTCCGCGCGTGCCCTGGCCCTGCCCGCAACCGAGCTCTACCGCTTCAGCCCCCGCAGCGATGCCGAAGCTGCCCGCGTTGCCGGCAAGTGGTTCATGCTGCTGGCTGAGAAGGACGGCACCCAGTTGGTCAACCTCAAAGCCCACCCGGCGGCGCGTCCGGCCTGGCACATGAACAAAACCCACTGGTACAGTCTTGTGCCCCACTCAGATGTGACCGGCGAGCTGTTAGCCGAGCTTATCGCCGAGTCCTATCTCACCGTGGTTGAGTCCCTGCCTGCCCGCAAGCGTCCGCCCGGCTGGCAGGATCTTGCAGAAAAACTCAAAGCGGCAGAATCTCACCCACCGAAAAACCCGCAGCCCTAATCGGCCACTGGCTTGACGGCCGCGTTAAAATCAAAGAGTGAGCACAACAGACAACACCCAGAACTCCTCTGCCCCCGCAGACTTCACCCTGCGCACTATCGACCTGCGCGGCAGCAACCACTCCTACGCAGAGCTGCGCCGTATCGTCCCGCGCCAGACCACCGAGTTCGTGGGGAACGCGCTCACCACCGTGCACGAGATTCTTGAGAACGTGCAGGCCCGCGGCGCTGACTACTTGCGGGAACTCTCTGCCCGTTTCGACGGAGTAGAGCAGGGCGCCCTGCGTGTACCTCAGAGTGCTATCGACCGGGCAGTAGAGAACCTTGACCCGGGCGTCCGTAAGGGCCTAGAAACCGCCATCGAACGCACCCGCGCCTTTGCAGCTGCCCAGCGCCCCGCTGACCAGACCATCGAAGTTGCCCCCGGGGCCGTCCTCACCAACCGATGGACCCCAGTGCGCCGCGCAGGCGTGTATGTGCCCGGCGGCCTGGCTGTCTACCCCTCATCGGTCATCATGAACACCGTACCCGCCCAGGCCGCGGGCGTCGGCTCCATTGTGCTCTGCACCCCGCCCCAAAAAGAATTCGGTGGCCTGCCCCACCCCACCATCCTGGGTGCAGCTGGCCTGCTGGGTATTACTGAAGTCTGGGCCATCGGCGGCGCCGGTGCCCTGGGTGCTATGGCCTACGGCCTGGACGACGCCGGTGACGTCCTCGAACCTGTCGACACCATCACCGGTCCCGGCAACATCTTTGTCGCCATGGCCAAGAGGGCCCTGCAAGGTGTTGTAGGTGTAGACGGCGAAGCCGGAACCACCGAAATCGCGGTCATCGCTGACGATACCGCCAACCCCGACTATGTTGCTGCCGACCTGATTTCCCAGGCCGAACACGACCCTAACGCCGGGTCCGTCCTGATTACCCACAGCCCTACCCTCGCCGCCGCAGTGCAGGACGCCATTGACCGCCGGGCGTCCGCCACAAAGCACAGCGAACGTGTTGCCACCGCTCTGACCGGCCCCCAGTCGGGTGTGGTGCTCACCGATAGCCTGGACGCCTCCATCGCCGTAGCTGACGCCTACGCCGCCGAGCACCTCGAAATCCACACCGAGAAGGCAGAAGAGGTTGCCGCTCGCGTGCGAAATGCTGGCGCTATCTTCATCGGCCCCTACTCGCCGGTACCCCTGGGCGACTACGCGGCAGGGTCCAACCACGTTTTACCCACCGGCGGTTCCGCTGCCTACGCCTCGGGGCTGAACACCACCGTCTTTATGAAGGCTGTTCAGCTCATCAACTACAGCGAAGGTGCCCTGGCTGAAATTGGAGATGCCATCGTTGCTATTGCCCAGGATGAAGACCTGCCCGCCCACGGTGAGGCCATCACCGCTCGTACCCGTGGTAGCCGATAAGGAGGACGCATGAACTGCCCCTACTGCCGCAACTCGACCTCCAAGGTCGTTGATTCTCGCACCACCGAAGACAACTCAGCAATCCGTCGCCGTCGCCGCTGTGAATCCTGCGGAAAGCGCTTTACGACGGTTGAGACCACCGCTGTTTCAGTCATCAAGCGAAGCGGAGTCACGGAGCCTTTCAACCGGGCCAAAATTATTTCTGGTGTGCGCAAAGCCTGCCAGGGGCGCCCGGTCAGCGAAGACGATCTGGCCAAGCTGGCCCAAGAAGTCGAAGAGGCAATCCGGGCCAAGGGTCTTGCAGAGATAGATGCCCACGAGGTGGGTCTTTCTATCCTTGAGCCCCTCTCTAAGCTCGACACAGTAGCCTATCTGCGCTTTGCCAGTGTTTACCAGGCCTTTGAGTCACTCGATGACTTCGAGCGGGCTATTGCTGCCCTGCGTGAAGCCGGCGCGGACCAGGGGGAGCAACCCACCCTGCTTTAGCCCCAGATACAAGGACGCCGCCTACCACCTTCTCTACCCTCGGGCAAGGAAGGTGAGCAGGCGGCGTCCTGCTAACTGAAGGCTCAGGCTTTAGCCCTGAGCAGCGGCGCGGCGCTCGTGCTCGCTGGGGTGACCGGCAGCCCACAGGGCTGCACCCACAATGCCGGCGTTATTGCGCAGCTGGGCCATGACCATGGGGGTGCGAATCTCATCTTCAAAGTAGGGCATGAACTTCTCGGGGTTCTTAGAGATACCGCCGCCGATGATAAACAGGTCGGGGGAGAAGAGGAACTCTACGTGGGAGAAGTAGCGGTGCAGGCGCTTACCGTACTTCTTCCAGGACAGCTCGTGAATCTCACGGGCACGGGCTGAGGCACGGGACTCAGCATTGTGGCCGTCAATCTCAAGATGCCCCAGCTCGGTGTTGGGAATCAGCTGCCCGTTAATAATGAGGGCTGAACCGATACCGGTGCCCAGGGTAATGACGGCAATGAGGCCATCCTTATCCTTACCCTGACCGTAGGTGGCCTCAGCCAGGCCGGCGGCGTCTGCGTCGTTGAGGGCATAGACGATACGCCCGCCCAGGGCCTCGCTCATGATGCCCTCAAGGTCAGCACCAATCCAGGACTCGTGCACATTTGCAGCTGACAAGGTCACGCCGTTTTTCACAATGGCGGGAAAGTCAATGCCCACGGCTGAATCGGGCAGGGGAGCTAGCTCCCGGCCCTGCAACTCATCAACAATTTCCCGCACCACAGCAGCACAAGCCTCGGGGGTGGCAGGCTGGGGGGTGGGGATACGGAAGCGCTCGCCCACCAGCTGGCCGGTGCGGATATCGACGATACCGCCCTTCATACCGGTGCCTCCGATATCGATACCGATCACCAGGTCAGCTGCGGTGGGTGCCGGTACGTCGGGGGTTACTGCGTCAGTCATGAGCGCTCCTTAGAGAATGATGGTGGTTAGGGCAGGGTGAGGATGTCAACGCCGTCGGCGGTAACAACCATGGTGTGTTCAAACTGGGCGGTACGTTTGCGGTCACGGGTGACGACCGTCCAGTCGTCCTCCCACATGTCCCATTCGATGGTGCCCAGGGTGAGCATAGGTTCGATGGTGAAGATCATGCCTTCTTCGATGACGGTGTTGTAGGCCGGGGCTGCGTCGTAGTGGGGGATAATCAGGCTGGAGTGGAACTCGCGGCCGACCCCGTGGCCGGTGAAGTCGCGCACGACGCCGTAGCCGAAGCGGGCGGCGTACTTTTCAATGACGCGGCCAATCACGTTGATTTCCCGGCCGGGGCGCACGGCCTTCATAGCCCGGTTGAGGGCTTCTTCGGTGCGCTCGACCAGCAGGCGGGACTCTTCGTCCACGTTCCCCACCAGCAGAGTGCGGTTGGTGTCGCCGTGCATACCGTGCAGGTAGGCGGTTACATCGAGGTTGAGAATATCGCCGTCTTCAAGGACGGTGGAGTCGGGGATACCGTGGCAGATGACCTCGTTGAGGGAGGTGCAGACGCTCTTGGTGAAGCCCCGGTAGTCAACGGTGGAGGGATAGGCCCCGTGGTCGCAGATGTATTCGTGAACCAGCACGTCAATCTCGTTGGTGGTGGTGCCGGGAACCGCTATTTTTTCGGCTTCTACGATGGCGCCGGCGGCGATTTTGCCGGCGGCCCGCACCTTTTCAACTTCTTCGGGGGTATAGAAGTTTGAGCCTTGGCCTTCATTGGCTTCGGGCTTGCCCACGTATTCGGGGCGGACGATGTGCGCCGGTACCGGGCGCATGGGGGCAACGACGCCGGGCGTCAGGTTGCCCACGGGGGCTTTGCCCGGCTCGGCGGGCAGGTTGTGGTTTACAGTTGATGTCGACATGTCTTCTAGCTTATCGGCTGGTCGCCAACCTGCCAGGCTAGGTACGTTGCCAAAAGCTGTATCTTTTGCCTAACCGGGCGTAAAGTGGTGCGTGCAACACTTTTGGCAATGAGAAGGAGACGCCGTGTCACTGAACGACTACACCCCCGGCCCCCACGACACCCAGTACTGGTACAACCTGAGCACCGGCCAGGTCGAAGAAGGTCAGCAGTCCAAAATCACCGAGCTCTGGGGCCCCTTTGCCACCCGCGAAGAAGCTGAGCAGGCCATGGAGAAGGCCAAGAAGCGCAACGAAGAATGGGATGAGGGTAAGGACGCCTGGTAAGGAAGGAATTTTTTACTAGCGTTGAGAAAGCTGACCCGGGCTCGCAGCGAAGCTGCTGGCTCGGATGAAGTGAGCGGGTACGTAGCACGCAAGAGCGAACGGAATCCGCTGCAAGGCGGGGCGTGAATCACGTGTGATGAGCACCGAGATTCCGAGCGTGCGAGGAAAATAAATCTTGGTGTGAATCTGGAGAGCTTGCGAGTCAGCCAGCGAACCGGTGAGAGGGTCGGCAGCGATCGCGAGCCCCGGGTTAGCGACTCCTCTAGCTCTTGGCAACGCAGAATTTTTAACTGTCGAATCGGTGTTCCGCCGCCGGGTAGACCCCTGAGCGCACGTCTGCCCGGTAGGCGCTTGCTCCCTCAAAGAGGGTGTCGTAGAGGTTGGCGTACTGCTTGACGAAGCGGGCCATCTTGCCCTGGCGTAGGCCGAAGGCGTCCTGCCAGACCAGTACCTGCCCGCTGACGTCCGCCCCGGCCCCGATGCCGATGATGGGGATGCGTACCGAAGCATCAATCTCGGCGGCAACATCGGAGCGGGTCATTTCCATGAGTAGACAGAAAGCACCGGCTTCTTCAAGGGCCAGGGCGGTCTCTTTGAGTACCTGCCCGCCGTCGCGGCCCTGTACCCGGTAGCCGCCCAGGGTGTGCTCGGACTGGGGGGTGAAGCCGATATGAGCCATGACAGGGATTCCCGCTGCAACCATGGCGCGCACATGCTCCGTGTGGTGGGCGGTGGCTTCCATCTTGACCGCGTGGGCCCCGCCTTCTTTCATGAAGCGTACAGCGGTTGCTACAGCCTGGGCGGGAGACTGTTCATAGGAGCCAAAGGGCAGGTCAGCTACAACCATAGCGCGCTGGGCAGCGCTTGAAACAGCCTTGACCAGGGGAAGCATCTCATCAACGGTGATGGTTAGGGTGGACTCGTGCCCCAGCACGTTGTTCCCCGCAGAGTCACCAATCAGCAGCAGCTCGATGCCGGCTCGGTCAAAAATAGTGGCGGTGAGAGCGTCATAGCTGGTGAGCATGGCGAACTTTTCACCGGCGTCCTTGGCCTGTTGTAGGTGCACGGTGCGCACCTTTTTGACGGAAAGGACGCTTGCCTCGGCCTGCTGGGCAGGGGCAGCGGGGGTGGGGGTTGAGGAACCGTAAGGTGCTGTTTCTTCGTTGACCATGTTCTTAACTCTAGTGCTCTGCTGGCGCCCTGCAACCGGAGCGCGCCAGCTTAATCTCAGTCGGTGAAAGAAATGTTTAAAACACGTTACTGTTACCGGGGTCAGAGCGTGCCAGGTGGGCACGCAAGGCGGTTACGTTCTAGAGTTGATGCTAAGGATTCGTTTGCCCGCCCACCGGGGTGCGGGCGCCACCTTTAGACATGAACGGATAGGTTACATGGATCGTCAGCAAGAATTCGTTTTGCGCACCATCGAAGAGCGCAATGTGCGTTTCGTCCGCCTCTGGTTTACCGATGTGGTGGGCCAGCTTAAGTCTGTTGCTATTGCACCGGCTGAGGTTGAGAGCGCCTTCGACGAGGGTATCGGTTTTGACGGTTCATCGATTGAGGGTCTGTCCCGCGTGTACGAGTCAGATATGCTGCTGCAGCCTGACCCCTCTACCTTCCAGGTGCTGCCCTGGCGCGGGGATGAAGAGCCGACCTCCCGTATGTTCTGCGATATTCTCACCCCCGACGGGGAGCCCAGCGCCTCAGATACCCGCGGCGTGCTCAAGAACGTTCTGTCTAAGGCAGCGGGTATGGGCTTTACCTGCTACACCTCACCCGAGATTGAGTTTTACCTGCTCAAGTCAAAGGAACTGGGCCCCAGCGGCTTCCCCGAACCTGTCGATTCTGAAAGCTACTTCGACCATACCCCCGGTGGCGTGGTTCAGGACTTCCGCCGGAAGGCCGTGACCACCCTGGAAGAAATCGGTATCTCGGTGGAGTTCTCCCACCACGAGACCGGTCCCGGCCAGAACGAAATCGACCTGCGCCACGCTGACGCCCTGCAGACTGCCGATAACATTATGAGCTTCCGCACCGTCATCAAGGAAGTTGCCCTCTCCCAGGGCATCTACGCCACCTTCATGCCTAAGCCTTTTACCGAGCACGCTGGTTCTGGTATGCACACCCACTTCTCCCTCTTTGAAGGCGATACCAACGCCTTCTTCGAAGCCGGGGCCGAGTACCAGCTCTCCCGCACCGCCAAGCACTTTATCGCCGGCGTCCTGCGCCACGCCCCCGAGTTCACCTCAGTGACCAACCAGTTCGTGAACTCCTACAAGCGCCTCTGGGGCGGCGGGGAAGCCCCCTCCTACGTTTCCTGGGGCCACAACAACCGTTCTGCCCTGGTTCGCGTTCCCCTCTACAAGCCCAACAAGATGCAGTCAGCCCGCATGGAATACCGCGGCATCGACTCAGCCGCCAACCCCTACCTGGCCTACGCCGTCATTCTGGCAGCGGGCCTCAAGGGTATTGAAAACGAGTACGAGCTGCCCAGTGCCGCCGTCACCGAAGACATCTCAGCCATGACCAGTGCCGAACGCCGCGCCATGGGCTACCACGCCCTGCCCTCATCTCTGCACGACGCTATCCACCGCACCGAAGAGTCAGAGTTTATGGCAGAGACCCTGGGGGAGCAGGTCTTTGAACAGTTCCTGCGGAACAAGCGCCGCGACTGGAACGCCTTCCGTGCCGAAGTGACCCCCTACGAGCTCAAGAACAACCTCAGTATCCTCTAACGTCTCAGGGCAGGCGCAACACCAAAATAGGTGTTGCGCCTGCTGCGATTTAACCCCAAGGAGCTAGTGGTGACTCACGCCCCGCAGAACGACACCCCCGAAGAAGCCGCCCGCCGTGCCGAGGAAGAACGCAAGGCCCAGGCCCGTTTAATTGCCGAAATGGCTTCAGCCGGTTTCTACGATGCAGCTAAGAGCGCCCGTTGGTTCAACGCCCGGGAGCTGGAAGGTATAGACCGGGCCCGACTGCTGGAGGGGCTACGTCTTGCCCCCTCACCCGATATCGCCCTACCTGCCCTGGTACGCCTGATTGAGCGGGCCCCTCGGGTCGCGCAACTGGCTGCTCGCGGGGCGGACGCTGAAGCCCTCTACCGCCTGTTGGGCGGCTCGGCGGCCCTGGGGGAGTTCCTGGTACGCCACCCCGAGCATGCTGACCTGCTCGAAACCGACCCCACCGCTTTTTCCGCTGTCGACCACCCTGCCTCTCTGCTCCCCGAAACAGATGACGAGAACCTCACCCCCATTGCTCCGCTCGATACGGTCTACCGTACCGACCTGCTGACAGCCGTGGGAGCCGACCCGGCAGCGTCCGCACCGGTAGCCACCCTCACCGGCAAGGAAGGCTACACCGCCCTGCGGGTTGCCTACCGACGCCACCTCACAGAGCTGGCTATCCACGACTTGACCAGCTTTGCCCCCGTTCAGTTCATGCCCACCGTCGGCCGCCTCCTGGCTGATTTAGCTGCTGCTGCCCTGGAAGGAGCCCTGGCCATTGCCCGCGCCGAGGTCGGCCAAAGTCGAGGTGAAGATACCGTAGCCGCAGTGGAACTGGCCATTATTGGCATGGGCAAGTGTGGAGCTCGAGAACTAAACTACATCTCAGACGTGGATGTGGTGTACGCGGTTGCCCACGCCCCCCTCTCTAACCTGCCCGAAGGCTTTACCCCGCTCGATGAAAACACCTTGACCCAGGTTGGCACCGAACTAATCATGGCTCTGAGCAAGGCCATTATGGCACCGGCACCGGAGCCCTCTCTCTGGGAAGTCGACGCCAACCTGCGCCCCGAGGGTAAGGACGGAGCCCTCGTCCGCACCGTGGAGTCCTACACCACCTACTATAAGCGGTGGGCAGAAAACTGGGAGTTCCAGGCCCTCCTCAAGGCCCGCCCCATCGCTGGTACCCCCGAGCTGGGCGTCCGCTGGAGCCGATCCATGCGTCCTTTCATCTGGGAATCTGCAGCCCGAGAGTCCTTCGTCGAGTCCGTGCAGGCCATGCGCCAGCGCGTCACCGACAACATTCCTTCAGCGGAGGTCGACCGCCAAATTAAACTGGGCCCCGGCGGCTTACGCGACGTTGAGTTCACCGTGCAGCTACTCCAGCTCGTGCACGGCCGCACCGACGAGAGCATACGCACCCAAAGCACCACCGATTCTATCGCAGCCCTGGCCAAAGCTAGTTACATCGGCCGCAAAGACGCCCACGATTTTGCCGACAACTACGCTACCCTACGCGTCATGGAACACCGCATCCAGCTGCTCTACATGCGCCGCACCCACCTGATGCCCGAGAAGGAAAACGACCGGCGGTCCCTGGCCCGGGCCATGAATTTGCCGCTGGCCCCCACCCAGCTCACCGAGGCTGACATGCTCAAACAATGGGCGGGCATCAAGAGGGCCGTCAAATCCTTGCACGAGCGCCTCTTCTTCCGGCCCCTGCTGGCAGCTGTCGCCCACCTCTCCAAGGACGAAGTCGCCCTGTCACCGGCTGCCGCGCAAGACCGCCTAGCAGCCCTGGGGTACAAGGACCCGCGCCGGGCTATGGGCCACATCGAGGCCCTGACCAAGGGCTTGCGTCGCTCCGCCGAAATCCAGCGCACCCTCATGCCCGTTCTGCTGGGCTGGTTTGCTAAGGGCGTGGACCCGGACGCCGGCCTGCTCGGCTTCCGCCGTATCAGCGAGTCCCTGGGCGGCACCCCCTGGTACCTGCGCATGCTGCGGGACTCCCCGGCGGCCGCTGAACGCCTCTGCACCCTGCTCTCATCCTCCCGCTTCATCACCGACCTGCTCGAAGACATTCCCGAACCCATCGCCTGGCTCGATAAGGAAGAAGACCTCAAACCCCGCGAAGCAGACGCTATTATCAGCGAGCTGCGCTCCCAGCTGACCCGCCATACCGACTCCGCCGAAGCAATCCGCGCCGTCCGTATGCTGCGCCGCCGTGAAATCCTCCGTCTTGCTATGGGTGAAGCGCTAGGCTTCAACAGCAACGCCGAAGTGGCTCACGGGCTCTCCAACATTGACCGGGGAGCCATCCAATCGGCTCTAGCTATTGCAGAGCGGGAACTGTACGTAGATAGCCGCGCCCCGCTGACCGATGTTGCCGTCATTGCCATGGGCCGCCAGGGTGGAGCTGAAATTGGCTACGGCTCCGACTCCGACCTCATGTACGTGCACATCCCGCGCGATGGAGCCGACGAAAAGGCCGCCCAGGCAGAAGCCACCGACCTGATCAACCGCATGGTCACCCTGCTCAAACAGCCCACAACCCCGCCCATCCGTGCCGAAAAGGTGCTCGAAATTGATGCCGACCTGCGACCCGAAGGAAAATCCGGGGCCATGGTGCGCTCGCTCGAATCTTTTAGGGAGTACTACGAGCGCTGGGCTGATACCTGGGAGTTCCAGGCCCTGCTACGTGCCCGCCCCTTTGCTGGCTCAGAGTACGTGGGATCCGCCTTTATTGAGCTCATCGACCCCTACCGCTACCCGGCTACCTTCCCCGCGGAGAAGGTTACCGAGATTCGCCGCATGAAGGCTCGCGTTGAGACCGAACGGATGCCGCGCGGGGCAGACAAGACCCGTCAGCTCAAGCTGGGCCGCGGCGGGCTGACGGACGTGGAGTGGCTGGTCCAGCTACTTCAGCTCCAGCACGCCCACCGGGTCGAGGGCATGCGCACCACCTCTACCCTCAAGGCTCTGGATGCCGCCGTGCAGGCTGGGTTAGTTGATGAACGTGACGCCACCCTGCTCACCAATGCCTGGAAGCTTGCCTCAAAGATTCGCGGTCTCAACGTGCTTCGCACCGGTAGGGCATCCGATACCCTCACCACCACGCGGTCTGACCTTGAAGCTATTGCCCGCTGGTGCGGTTACGCACCGAACTCCGCCCGTGTGCTTGAGGACGACTACCTGCGCATCACCCGCCAGGCCCGTGCCGTTTACGAGAAGCTGTTCTACCCGGGGTAAAGATTAGCTGCTCACTTTGACTTGCCGTACTTGAGTTCCGGGCTCGTAGCGAAGCTGCTGGCTCGGGGCTGGCGTGAATCGTCTCGTGAGCGCTAGCGAACCAGATGAGAGGGTCGGCAGCGAGCACGAGCCCGGAACGACTGCTATGTTCTAGTGCTTCTCAGCCTTAGAGATTTGGTCTGCGAGGTCTTCGGGGGAGAGATCTGCATTCGAAAATGCCTCGTTGAGGGGCAGGTGTAGGCGTAGACCGGTGCCGGGGCAGATTTCTACGTGGGCGCTGCGCAGTTTGAAGTCGACTACGTGACCGCCGCGGGTGCGCTCGTCATCGATGAAGTGGGCGTGGCAGCCTGGCACGCCGATGCCTTGCTCGTAGATGGGGGTGCGGAAGCCTACGATGGTGCCGGAGACATCATCAAACTGTACGATGTCTTCACCTTCAACGGCGTCAACCATCTTGGGGTAGGGCTTTTCCTGTTTTTTGACCGTGCGGGTGCGTACCCATTCGAAGTTGCCCACGATTTTGATGGCGTACATGTAGTTATCTGACAGGGTGAAGTTATCGAGTACCTGGCTGGTTGAGGTCCGCAGCAGGTTGGTGGGCAGATTCCGCTTAATAGCGGGCACGAAGTTGGTGATGACTGCAAAGGGGGTCTTCTGATCGAGCGATGCCAGGGAGATGGACCCGTCGTAGCGCATCTGGTAGCAGGTACCATCAAGCACAATCATTTCACCGTCTAGCCCGTCAAAGGTTCCTACCCCGAAGTTGCCGTGACCCAGTAGTTCGCCGATGGTCATATCCCCGTCGTAGATACCATCCAGTAACTGGCTCATCAGACCGGTTTGGAAGACCTCGTTGCGGTAGATGGTGGAGCGGCCTTCGAGAATGGTGCTTTGGGGGCTCATAATTATCTCCTTGGGGTAAACGGCGGGTGTGCGCAAAAGCCGCGCTGCGGCGTCCTTTCTGAGGCGGACGCCTAAGCGCGGCTTTGTGCTCGTAATTTCAGTTTACTAGGGCTTAGACGCTGTAGTAGAGCTCGTAATGGGTGTGTATGAGTCTTTTTAAGAAGGCAGCAAAATTTTTCAGAAACCTATTGACGTGAAGTGGAACACGCTGGTACTGTGATTTTTAACTTAATCCATATCTCTAAGGAGAGAAATGAATACTGAAAATATTTTTAGGAATATCGTAGATACCCCCGAGCGTATACGAGCAAGGGATGTTCAAATGTCGGCAGTTGCATATCTTGAGACTCGAACAATCTTTATATCAGGTGTTCTTGAAACATCTGATCGTGCGGTTATGGTTACCTATGATTTGCCGTCCGAAGGTGAGTGGAATTTTGTAAAGGCTGAAACCAATCTTTCTGATGAAATTTGGAATTCCTGGATTATGAGTGTTGACGAGGGCGGTCGTTTTATTGACGATCCTGCTCGACCAAATAGGGCAATGCAATTTTCAAAATCAGTTATTAGTGACGACAAAAAACGTTTAGGTTTTTATGGTGGGGAAGTTCGCCCAGGTGAGTCAATCTTGAAACAATTTACGATTGAAACTCCATCTCGTAAATTCTATATGTCACATGGCCGTAGGCATACGCCAAATTTCTTGCCCTCAGATATCGAAATACTCAGTGAAATTGAGAACGGATATATTTTGGATCCTGCTTATGAAATCTTTGTACCTGTCGAAATTCGATTCTGAGTGTGGGAACTCATATAAGTATCATTTTATACCGCCGTCTTCGCTTTTGGATTCTAAGATTAATAGATTTCGAGATGAGATTGTTTGGCCTGCTGGAGTCAAGCTTAGTAAAAGCGAGAAATCGGAAGAGGTGGATTGCGTAATTGTTGGTGGTGGTTTAGCTGCAATAACCCTTGCCTGCTACTTTTATCATGTAAATATTGATTTTGTTATAGTTGATCCACACGAACGTTTAGGTGAAAACTTTAAAAATCAAGTAGACAGAACAAATCAAAGAGTTATGCGTTCTCCTTACGAACATTATGTAGGTTGTCATAGAGTTTATGACTACTCTCTTTTGGATTTTGCAAAAATATTTTATGGAAAATTAAGTGACATAGAAAAAGAGCAAGTTATTCTTGCTTCCGCTGGGCACCGTGGTGTTGTGCCTGTAGATATTTTTCTTTATCATTTAATGCATCAGATAAATACCCATGAGTTATCGAAAAGGCACTACATAGATTTTGCTGAAGAGTATTCTAAGGAGGGGGAGCTATTTAGTATTTATCTAGACTCTGGGTATGAGATTAAGAGTAAATTTTTAGTACATGCTACGGGGAAAAGCATAAAAAAATAGATTTTGAATCTTGTAATTCCTACACTTGGGACTCTCCTCATGTTGGTGAAATCACTGAATCTAAAGTTCTTGTTGTAGGAGCCGGTCAAACCGCAGCGAACGTAACTGAAATGCTAATTTATAATAGTTGTATGGTAGATATTGCGTTTCCAGGGGATGAAATTAACTTTCGATGTGTTGATTCAACTCCACATTTTTTCAGGCCAGCGGGTCGAGTGGAGGCAAATTTATCGGGTAATACTATAAAGTTTCCAGCTAGCATGATGTTGGAATATGAGGAGAAATTTAAAAATTACGAAAAAAATGGATATCTTAGGGTAATTCCTAATGTTAGTCTTGTAAAAGACTCTGAGGGAAAACCTGTCTTACAGGGTTTGAATAATTTTTCCTCAGTCGATAGATATGATTATATTATCCAGTGTCTAGGTTTGGAAAATAATCATACATTTACTCCCAAACTACCGGTGAGTTTAGACTGTAGTATCTCACCTAATGAGTATGTCATAGGAGCCAATGCTCGTGAGGCTGTTGGTCCAGCAGCGCGAAATATTGATGGGCATAGAGTTGCTGCTGAAAGAATTGTTTCATCAATCATTGGTAAGATAGGTGTTTAGCTATATGCAAGACAACCGGTATAGAGATATTTTAAGAAACATAACATATGATAATAGTATCTCGTTTCAGGAAAAAATACTCCTAGGGACTTCTAGGAATAAGCTTATACATGCATTTTTTGATGGAAAATCATGTGATAAATCGTGTCTTAGTCATCTAGGTAAGCATCTTATTTCTGCTGAATTTTTGGAGCACACTGAAGATGTTGAACGTTTTTTGCAGAAGGAATATGAGTGTCTTGCAATAATTGATTCCCTGATGTTAAAGTTTAATATTTTCCATTTATCTGAAAGATATCATTACAATGTTTACAATAATATTCTTGAAAAATTGTCTCATGGTTCTGAATCTGAGATTACTTGCTCGCTGAGGCTGTCTGCCGCAGCTATTATGTATCTAGCGGGTGATCAAAATATCTGATAAAATTGAAATTGGCATATATAAAAAGTTATATACAACTACTCTTATAAACCTTATTTCTGATTCAGTGGTTCATGTTGCACTTCCACTAGCCTTCCTGTATGCGACAGGTTCAGTTTCCGCTGCTGCTTCGTTGGCCACTGCAAGTTTGGTAACTCAGCTGGTTCTGGCTTTACCTCTTGCTGCTATTGCAGACTGCTTACCCCGCCGCCCTATCGTTATCTTAGCATATTTTATAGAAGCTATTTCTCTATCTGTTTTAGCGGGTATGTTATATATGCAGTCGGTCAGTATTTTAGCCCTCATAATTCTTGGTTTTATTCGAGGGGGTTCAAGCCAGCTAAGTGTATCAGCTACAGCAGGCTATCTTCCTCAGCTTCTGGGTCGCGAATCGATGCTCAAGTTTAATTCACGGGTGGAAACTGTGGAGGGCGTGGCTGCAATAGGTGGTCCTTCGCTTTCAGGAGGGTTAGTAGGGCTACTTGGAGGTCCACTTTCGTTATTGGTTCCTTCAATGATGTCAATATTCAATGCTCTTGTATATAAGACCCTCCCTGCTACCGAAGTCCCAGAGAAACTGAAAGGAAAAAGGAAAATCAGAGAAGCTCTCTCATCTATCATTCCTGATATATGGGAAGGAATTCTCTATGTGCTCCGAAGCCCTTCGCTGGTGGTCATGCAACTGGTTCAAATAGCTTTGGGATTAACAACTGCCGGCTATATTTATGGAGTCCTTGTTCATCTTAAGCACGGGTTAGAACTTGAAACATGGTTAGTGGGTATACTTGTAGCTTCCACAGGCGTTGGGGGCATAGTAGCTTCTCTGCTACTTGAAAAAGTTTTTCCCATTTCCCAATATCGCTCCGTTCTTATAGTATCCCTTGCTTCCATAGCTTTTCTTTTATCCGCTTTTTCCTTCATAGAGGGGATCTGGGTTGCGGCAATAGCTTTATTTGCTTTAGATTTTTTCTGGGTGGCTATTTTTATTTACTCAGGAACTCTTACGCAATACATTACGGATGATGCTTATCTTGCCCGAGTAGATTCAGTCTCTGATTTATCATTTCTTTCTGCCTCTGCGGTGTCAGTATTTTTGGCTAGCTGGGTGCTTGACGGATGGGGAACAGGGACTTACCTCAGTATCATATCTTTCTCCGTATTACCCGCTTTTCTTACTCTGCTCCTATGGATGAGGAATGGTAAAGGAGAAGTGAAGAAAGCATAATCTATAAGGGACAGAGAATAAGCCTCAGGGGCAGACAAGATAGCAAGCTTACGGTGAACAAGATGAGAGGCTCAGGCCAGCGCCTATTGCGCCCGGAGACATGTTTTTGCTCGGAAGCTACTGGGATTAAATCGAGTGCAAGCTTTGAATATCTTGTGAATGCCCCGCAATGAAAGTGTAAGAGGCTTATTCAAAAGTCCAGACTCAGAGTGCCCCAGGCTCCCGCTTGCCGCTGACCCTCTCGCCTGATTCGCTTCGCTCATAAGGCGATTCATGCCAGCCCCGCGCCAGCGGCGGCGCTGTACGCCTGAGGCACCGAAGCACCTTTTGAATAAGCCTCTAAGTGCAGATGAAGTGACCAGATGCAAGGATGCCCATACCCTGCGGTCTGCCTGGGAGCTGGCCACCAAAATCCGGGGGGGGGGCTTAACGTCCTGCGGACGGGCCGGGCTTCCGATACTCTGACCACTACTATGCGGGCGGATTTGGAGGCTATAGCCCGCTGGTGTGGCTATGCCCCCACCAGGCGAGTGCCCTTGAGGATGATTATCTGAAAATTACCTGTCAGTGCCGTAACGTCTTTGAGCGGCTTTTCTACCCGGCCTAGCCTGTAAGAAAAGGAACTGCCCCCGGCATCCAAAGCGGATGCCGGGGGCAGTTTCTTTTAGGCTAGCTAGGGCTTAGACGCCGTAGTACATCTGGTATTCGAGGGGGTGGGGGACCAGCAGCAGGGGGGCGAGCTCGTTGCTGCGCTTGTAGTCTATCCAGGCTGAGATGAGGTCTTCGGTGAAGACGTCGCCTGCCAGCAGGAAGTCGTGGTCCTGCTCGAGGGCGTCAAGGGCTTCCTCAAGGTTGGCGGGTGCCTTCTTGATGTCTGCGGCTTCTTCGGCGGGCAGCTCGTAGAGGTCCTTGTCGATGGGTGCGGGGGGTTCGATGCGGTTGCGGATACCGTCCAGACCAGCCATGAGCTGGGCAGCGAAAGCCAGGTAGGGGTTGGATGAGGGGTCCGGCGCACGGAATTCGAGGCGCTTAGCCTTGGGGTTGGTTCCAGTGATGGGAATGCGGATACCTGCTGAGCGGTTGCCCTGGGAGTAGACCATGTTGATGGGGGCTTCGTAGCCGGGCACCAGGCGCTTGTAGGAGTTGACGGTGGGGTTGGTGAAAGCCAGAACTGATGAGGAGTGCTCAATCAGACCGCCAATGTACCAGCGGGCAACATCGGAAAGACCTGCATAGCCGCGCTCATCGTAGAAGAGGGGCTCACCGTCCTGCCACAGTGACTGGTGGCAGTGCATACCTGAACCGTTATCGCCAAAGACGGGCTTGGGCATGAAGGTAACGGTCTTGCCCCACTGGTCGGCGGTGTTCTTGATGACGTACTTGAACTTGAGCAGGTCGTCGGCTGCCTGGGTGAGGGTGGAGAACTTGTAGTTAATCTCAGCCTGGCCGGGGGCACCTACTTCGTGGTGAGAGCGCTCTACTTCAAGGCCCACTTCGTCGAGGGCTACGCACATGGCGTCGCGCAGGTCGGCCTGCTTGTCGACGGGAGAGACGGGGAAATAGCCACCCTTGACAGGGGTCTTATTGCCTAGGTTGCCACCCTCTTCCTTGCGGCCGGAGTTCCAGGGGGCTTCGTCGGAGTCGATCTTGAAGAAGACTGACTGGGGGGATACCTCGTGCTGGACATTTTCGAAGACGAAGAATTCTGCTTCGGATGCGAAGAAGGCGGTGTCGGCGATGCCGGTTGACTTCAGGTACTCTTCGGCACGTTCTGCTACGCCGCGGGGGTCGCGGTGGTAGGACTCGCCGGTGCGGGGGTTGACGATGGAGCCGGTGACGACCAGGGTCTTCTCAAGGCGGAAGGGGTCTACGTAGCAGCTGGTGACGTCGGGAATCAGCTGCATATCTGATTCGGCGATGCCCTGGAAGCCGCGGATAGAGGAACCGTCAAACATCTGACCGTTGATGAAGAAATCTTCGTCGATAGCCTTTGCGGGCAGATTGAAGTGCTGCTGTACGCCAGGCAGGTCACAGAAGCGGATATCAACGAACTTGATGTCTTCGTTCTTGATGAAGTCGAGGACTTCCTGTGCGGTAGTGAACATGGTCGTTTGTTCTCCTTGAGTTGTTTTCGACCCATGGGCGCCCGTTTGCTTGGGCTCCCTCGCTGTTGTTTCTAGCCTAGAGCGTATTTTTTGCCCTAAAGTATCGCTTTTGTTTCGCGTGTGTAACGTACCGTCGGCTGGGTTGCGTTGGTGTTACGTGGGTTTGGGTGGCTAGCTCCCTGTATCTAGTGTAGGCGCTCTGAGAGCGGGTTTTGCAGAGGGGAGGACGCTTGTACCCAGTTTTCAGGGGCGAGAAGGGGTAAGAGCCGGTAAGGTTAGTTGGGTGGTTACGAGAAGAGATTTAGGTTCCTGGATTGAGGGGGCTCCTAGCGACCAGGAGTACCCCGGGCAGACTATGGGTAGGCCGCAGTCGGGGCGGGGCTCAATCGCTCGCCCTATGCGCCGCCTACTGGCTTTTTGGGTTGACTGGCTACTGATTGAGGGCATGTTTTATGTGCTAGGGCAGACTGCTTTTCCGCAGGCGAGTACCGCTGTGCTCGATGTAGCCCAGCTGGTTATTTTCTGGCTTTATATGGTGGCTGCTGTCGGCTTTATGGGGCATACGGTGGGGCATTTTGCTTTCGGTATGCAGGTGCAACGCCTTGACGGTAAACCAGCCGGTTGGCTGACTGCCCTGATCCGTCAGTCGATGGTCATGCTACTACTTCCAGTGGTGATTATGGACGCCGACCAGCGTGGCCTACATGACCGGGCCCGCCACACTATCTTGGTGATGATTCGATAGATGAAAGATGATATGACGACCCCCACCCCCGAAGAGCTGCCCAAAGAGAACGATCCGGCACTGCCGTCCTTTCTCACAAAGCCCGGCCCTGTCGATAAGGTGCTCCTGAGCCTTCTGGCCTTTATGACCATCTTTTCGATGGTGATGATTCCCCTGCGACCCAATCTGCTGGTGAATGCTCCCTGGCTGCTGTCACTACTGACCGGTTCAGGCCTGGGTCTACTCATTACCGCAGCCCAGAACCAGGGAGCGGTATTCATGCTAGCTGCTCTCACCGCCGCAGCTGCCGCTAGCCACATCAAGTTTATGGCTGTCTACTTTTTGATGGGTAAGCACTGGGGCCAGGATTTTATTAACTGGATGTTCGCCAACCACACCCCCCTGTGGTGGCGTAAGCTTGAGGGCTTCGTTGAGAAACACCTTTTTTTGAGCCTGCTTCTTGGCTTTATCCCCTTCTCACCGATTCCTGCAACGATTCTGGTGGCTATCGCCGGTATTCGTAAGCTCAAGGGCTGGATGATTGGTCTTTACATCTACCTGTTGGCTGTGGCTAACAAACTTTTTTACCTCTACCTGGGTCTACGTTTCGGCGAGGGTATTCAACCCACTCTTGAAACCATTGACCGCTACATGATGCAGATAACCCTGGCTCTGATTGCCTATGTCTTCATCATGAACTGGTGGCGCGGATCCAAAAAGCAGTCAGTAGAGTAATTCTTGTGCAAAGATAAAAAAGGGGGCCCGCTCAACCAACGTTGAGCGGGCCCCTAATGTTTGAGGCTTAGCGCATGCCCTTGCGGTCGGGGCGCATACGCATGGGGTCAATACCCTTAGGAATAGCGTTCAGCATGTTGTTGTGCTTGGACAGCGAATCAATGCGGTTGGCGACCTGGTGCATTTCCTGCTGGGTCAGCTTCTTGGGCAGCTTGTTCATGGTCTTGGTGAGCTGCTTGAGTTCTACCTGCCCCTCAGCATGGCCGGTGTTGATCACGGTTACAGGAACGGTGGGTACAATCTTGGAGTACTTGAGCTTTTCTTTCTGCACTAGGGCGTTGACGCGACCGGTGGGACCTTCGGTGACCAGGACGATGCCGGGGCGGCCGATAGCGCGGAAGACGACGTCCTGAGACTTATTGGCAGCTACGGGCTGCTGCTCGAAAATCCAGCCGCGGCGCAGGGTTGAGAGGGCGGCGCCAGAGCGGCCTGGCTGACCCTCCAACTGAGCAAAGGCTGCTTTTTCTGCTCGGCGTGAGAGCACCATGACCGCAAACAGAATACCTAGAGGAATACCAATGAGGAGGAAAGTGATCCAGTTGTTCAGCAGCAGACCGATGAGCAGGAAGACCAGGATGGTGCCGAAGAAAACCAGGGCCATAATCCAGGGGATGTTGGGGTCCTGCTCGCGGGTCATGGCATAGACCTGCTTCATCTGAGCAAACATGCCGGGGCCACGCTTGGCGCGGCGCTCTTCGCGAGCCTTCTTCTTTTCTTCGCGGGTCTGTGCGCGGGTGCTGCCACGGGATTCAGCCACTGTGTTTCCTTCGTGAGTCGATTCTGGGCGGGCGAGTGCGATACGCGCCCTAACTTACCCATTCTATACGGCAAGCGCCCACCGGTGAAACCGGTGAGCGCTTGGAAATATGGAGTGAGCAGACCCCTAGGCTCCTGCAGCGACCAGGGAGCTGGCCTCTTGCATTGCAAAGCCTGAGTCATCGATGTGCGATAGGTGCTCGGGGATTTCGCGGCCCTGCTTCTTCATGGCACGGGCCCAGAGCTTACCTGCTCGGTAGGACGAACGAACCATGGGGCCTGCCATAACTCCGGCAAAGCCGATTTCTTTAGCCATCTTGGAGAGTTCCACGAACTCAGCGGGCTTGACCCAGCGCTCGATGGGGTGGAAGAGAGGGCCGGGGCGCAGGTACTGGGTGAGGGTAATCAGGTCACAACCGGCATCGTGCAGGTCGCAGAGAGCTTCATAGACCTCTTCGTTGGTTTCACCCATACCCAAAATCAGGTTGGACTTAGTGATCAGTCCAGCTTCCTTGCCCTGGGTGATGACGTCTAACGAACGTTCATAGCGGAAGGCGGGGCGAATCTGGCGGAAAATACGGGGGACGGTTTCAAGGTTGTGAGCGAAAACCTCGGGTGCTGCGTCGATGACCTGCTGAACGTCCTCTTCCTTACCCTTAAAGTCAGGGATCAGAATTTCAACACCGGTATTGGGCGAAACGCGGTGAATCTGGCGGATGGTTTCGGCATAAAGCCAGGCGCCGCCGTCCTCAAGGTCATCGCGGGCAACACCGGTGACGGTAGCGTAGCGCAGACCCATCTTCTTGACATTGAGGGCCACCTTAAGGGGCTCGGTGCGGTCGATGGCAACGGGCTTACCGGTGTCAATCATGCAGAAGTCGCAGCGGCGGGTGCATTCGGAGCCGCCGATGAGGTAGGTTGCCTCGCGGTCTTCCCAACACTCGTAGATATTGGGGCAGCCAGCCTCTTCACAGACGGTGTGCAGACCGGAGCCGCGGGCAAGGTCAACCATTTCCTTGTATTCAGGGCCGACCTTGGCCTTAGTTTTGATCCATGAGGGCTTCTTCTCGATGGGAACCTCTGCGTTACGGGCTTCAACGCGAAGTAGCTTGCGGCCTTCTGGCTGGGCGCTCATGAGGTGGGGTTCTCCTTTGGTGGTAAACCTGTGGTGGGTGTGCTGGCGGCTTCTGCCGGGGAGCGGGTTATGCGCTGGCGGTCGGTATGAAGTCGGCGGCGAGCTGGTCGGCATAGCGAGCCAGCTCTTCTTCTACACGGTCAACAATGTCGGCGGGGTTTATATTCCGGCCGAGTTGTTCGCTGATGGTGGTGACGCCCGCATCGGTGATGCCGCAGGGAATGAAAGCCCCGAAGGGGTCGGTGGGGTTGTTGCAGTTGATAGAGAAACCGTGCATGGTGGTGTTCTTGGCAACGCGGATGCCGATGGCTGCAATCTTTTTATCCTGTACTAGAGCACCGTCACCGAGTACCCAAACACCGGAGCGCCCCTCAACTCGCTGGCAGGTAATGCCTAGGTCAGTCAGGACGTTAATCAGCACTTCTTCGAGCACCCGCACGTAGCGAACCACGTCGATGGGATCGGGCAACTGCACGATGGGGTAGCCGACCAGCTGGCCGGGCCCGTGCCAGGTAAGCTTTCCGCCGCGGTCAATTTTGATGACGGGCACACTGCTATCAGCCGGGTATTCGTGGTCTTCGGTGCGTTTACCCGCGGTGATGACTTCTTCGTGCTCTAGGAGAAGCACGGTATTTTGCCGGACGCCGGTGGCGACTTCTTCGTGGACGGTACGCTGGTAGTCGAGCGCCGAGGTGTATTCCACATAGTCGGGTGCAAGCCCGACTCGTTCAAACAAAAGTGCCATACCTTCTAGAGTAGCCCTTTTGGCAGTGCGGCGAAAATACTCAGGGAGGCTCTTATCTTCTGGACCCACTGTGTGGTGCTGTGACGCTAGATGACTTTTTTATCCACAGGGTACCTTCATGCGGTTGACTAGTGTAAATGCTGACCCTGTGGATACTCCCTGTGGCGGCGCCGCAAGGTGGTGTATAGCTAAAGCATGAGCACCCCCACAGAACTACCCCAGCTGCCCCAGGCGTCCGCACCGCCTATTACTGAAACAGAGCAGAACCTGCTTATCCCGGGAAACCTACCCGACATCACCCCGCGCTACCGTATCGAAAGCGGAGCCAAACACAGCACCTGGCTTGTGGACTGCGGCTACCAGAGCGCAGCACAACTGGACCTGCAAGCTGGCCCCTACACCCTCACCCGGATTACCGAGACCACAGAAGCCAGAGTGAAAGCCGCTGAACGGCTCTGTTCTTTAGTCTCGCATCCTGCGGTGTTGAGGGTAGACGCGGTGACCACGTCGCAAGGATCACATCATATCTGGTACGAACCTGCCGAGGCAGGATCCCTGGCAGACTACTGCCGAGCCAAAGGCAAACTGCCTCTTGGGCAGGTCACCACTGTCGCTAGGGGCCTCGTTCAGGCACTGTCCTATCTACACGAACAGGGGTTTGCATACAGCGCATTGACAGCCCAGGACTGCGTGCTCACAGTAAGGGGTGAACTGAAACTTCTTGCTCCCGATTGCGACACCCGCGCGTTGGAGCCAGCAATACAGAAGAGTAAGCAGGCCGATGATATTGCAGCCTGCGCCGCCCTGATCTGGCTCTGCCTCACCGGGGAAGAGCCTAAAGCCATGAGGCTGAGAGCTCCCCTCAACCTGGCTGTTCCCCAGGCAAGCGACGCCCTCGCCCAGACACTTGAGGACGCCATTGACTCCCGCGCCCAGCAACCCCAGCTGACTGATCTGCTAGCACTCCTAGAACTGGCTGCTGACCCTGAGCCTCTTGAGCTTCATCTGAGTGCTCACCAGAGCGTCCGCTCTCGTCTTCCTGCCTACAGGCCCCCTGCCCCTGCTGAACCCCGCCGATCGTTGGCCCAGCGGCGGCAGGTGTACGGGAAACTTCCTGATTTCTCGCGGGGGAGCAAGGCCAAGGCCCGCAAGCCATCTCGTAGTAAGCCTGTCGGTCAAGGCGCAAGTCAGCTGCCTCTAGGAAGATTTATTCGAGAACGGTGGGCCATTAGCGGCGCTGTTCTGATAGGGGCTCTAGCTTTAGGAGGGGTAGGCTACCAGCTCTCCTTTGCAGAGGGACAGGGGGAGGATGCCGTTACGGCACCTAGCCAGGCCCCTCACTCTCTGCCTGATCTAGATTTACCAGAAGCAGGCCAGCAGCTAGCCGGTGGTGCACAGCAGATAGCTGATGGGCAAGAGCGGGCTCCTGTTTCTGAGCTGACCAATGACGATCTCGCCCTTGAAGCTGCGCAACTTGTGGCTTCCCGTAGTCGGGTTCTGGCTAGCGGCGACACCGAGCGTATCAGCGACTATGCGGTGATGGATTCACCCCTGGCAGAAGCCGACCGGCAACTACTGGTCAGCCAAGGTGCCGCTGACTTAGCTGGCATGAGCACAGAACTGCTTGCCGTCGCTGAGGTTACCCAGACTGATCAAGGCTTCAAGGTCCGGGGAACAGTTCAAGCGACCGGCTATACCCCGACTGCCAGCGGCGAGGAGCTAGCAGCCCAGGGGATCAGAGTGGAGGAAGGAAAGGTGCTTCAGCAGGTAGAGCTAACCTTGCAGATTCAGGGGGGAAGCTACCTGCTAGCTCAAGCTCAGCCGCTAGCTCTAGAGCGGCCTGAGCCTTAGCTCGCTTTCTGCCTCCCCAAAAAAACTAGGGGCGGTGTACCTCAACCGGTATACCGCCCCTGACGCTAAGAACCTACCGGTTCAAAGCAGAATATTTAGATCTGGGGGTACTGCATGAAAACAGCGATAGCGATATTGATCAGAGCCAGGCCACCAACAGTGTGGGCCAGGGCAATATTCTTGCCGTTTTCGGGAGTGCCCAGGGCGCGAGCAGCTTTGTACTTCTTCTGACCCATGAAAGCAGCGACAGCAATAACCAGGGCGATGACCATCTTGATGCCGATCATCATGTGGTTCAGAGTCATGTTTTCTGACATCTGGATGAAGTAGAGGGCAAAACCGGTCACGACCTGAAGAAGAGCTGCGTGGAACTGACCGGGCAGGACGATGCCCTGCTTAAAGGTCCCCAGCCAGAGACCGAAAACCATTGCTGCACCAATGATGTGCAAGAAAAGAAGGATTGAAAATGCGATAGCCATGATAACAAGTCTACGTAATACCTGTTTATTTAGCGACAGTTTGCCACCAAAACTAGTGTGGGAGTGCCCACGCCAAGAAAAGGGAGAAAGTAAAGTGCCCCGATAGCACTTGCTAGCGGGGCACCTGAGAACCTAGCTCACAGAACTAAGGCTCGCGGCTTAGAGACCAACCTCAGCTTCAAAGGCTGCTTCTTCAAGACGCTGCTTGAGGAAGGCCAGGAAGCGGCCGGCGTCCGCACCGTCTACAACGCGGTGGTCGTAGGTCAGTGAGAAGTAAGCCAGTGAACGGATAGCGATAACATCGTTACCTTCGGCATCCTGGATAACAGCAGGACGCTTGTTGGTGGAACCGATGCCCAGGATCGCTACGTTGGGCTGGTTGATGATCGGGGTGAAGAAGACACCGCCGGTCTGACCGGTGGAGGAGATGGTGAAGGTGGAACCTGACAGTTCCTCGGGGCCGACCTGGCCGTCGCGGGCACGCTTGGCAACGTCGTTGATCTTCTTGGCGATACCTGCGATGTTGAGATCGCCGGCGTCCTTGACAACGGGAACCAGCAGGCCCTTGGGGGTGTCAACTGCCAGGCCGATGTTCTCGGAGCCGTGGTAGGTGATTTCCTTGAAGTCATCGCTCATGGATGAGTTGAACTGGGGGAACTGCTGCAGAGCTTCGGTGACTGCCTTGGTGAAGAAGGGCAGGAAGGTCAGCTTGGTACCCTCACGAGCCTCGAAACCGGCCTTAGCCTTGTTGCGCAGGGCAACCAGGCGAGTCAGGTCGATTTCCTGAACAGTGGTCAGCTGAGCTGAAACTGCCAGGGACTCAACCATGCGCTTAGCAACGGTCTGGCGGATGCGGGGAGCCTTTTCGGTGGTGCCACGCTTAGAAGAAGCAGCAGCCTTGGGGGCTTCCTTCTTGGCAGGAGCCGCAGTTGCGGGAGCTTCAGCAGCGGGTGCTGACGCTACGGGAGCAGCGCCCTTCTTGGCTTCAGCGGCGGCCAGGACGTCCTGCTTGCGGATACGACCGCCGACACCGGTGCCCTTGATGGTGGACAGGTCGATGCCTTCCTGCTTGGCCAGCTTGCGCACCAGGGGAGTGACGTAGGCTTCGCCGTTGTCGCCGGAGGGCAGTTCAACAGCGGGAGCTTCAGCAGCTTCGTCGGTTGAAGAAACAGCAGGTGCTTCCTCTTCCTTCTTTTCTTCAGCTGCGGGGGCTTCTTCCTTCTTCTCTTCTGCGGGGGCAGAAGCGGCTGCGGCGTCACCGATGATAGCCAGAACCTGGCCTACCTCGGCGTCCTCATCTTCCTGAATGCGGATTTCGAGCAGGGTACCGGCTACGGGTGAGGGAACCTCGGTATCAACCTTGTCGGTGGAAACCTCAACGAGGGGCTCGTCAACAGCTACCTCTTCGCCAACTTCCTTGAGCCAGCGGGTGATGGTGCCTTCGGTGACGGATTCGCCAAGTGCAGGCAGGGTAACCTCGGTGCCAGAAGCTGAACCTGAGGACGCGGGAGCGGCAGTGGGTGCCTCTTCCTTCTTTTCCTCAGCTGCGGGAGCTTCTTCCTTCTCTTCAGCCTTGGGGGCCTCTTCGGCGGGCGCATCGTCAGAGGAACCTGCACCGGAGCCATCGCCAATAATGATGAGGGGAGCGCCGACCTCGACGTCCTCGTCCTCTTCAACGAGAATCTTCTCAACAACACCGGCTACGGGTGAGGGAACCTCGGTGTCAACCTTGTCGGTGGAAACCTCAACGATGGGCTGGTCAACCTCAACGGTTTCGCCAACCTCAACGAGCCAGCGGGTAACGGTACCCTCGGTTACGGATTCGCCCAGTGCGGGCAGTTCTACGGTGGTGGACATAGTCCTTCGTGCTCTCCTTGTGAGTGATAAAAATCTGTGGGGTAGGCGCCGGCTATAACCAGCGGTGACGGCCAGCGCCTACCGCAGGGGGCTTTGCTTAGCCGTGCAGGGGGGCGCCTGCCAGAGCCATTGCAGCTTCACCCAGTGATTCGTTCTGGGTGGGGTGGGCGTGGATGAACTGGGCGACGTCCTCGGGGAAGGCCTCCCAGACAACCCACATCTGGGCCTCACCGATCTGCTCGCCCATGCGCTTACCAACGGCGTGAACACCGATGATGGGGCCGTTCTTTTCGCGAACAACCTTGACCAGACCGCCGGTGCCCAGGATGGAGGACTTGCCGTTACCGGCCAGGTTGTACTCGGCAACCTCAACGTTTTCCTTACCGAACTTCTCTTCAGCCTTGGGCTGGGAGTAGCCGATGGAAGCGATTTCAGGCTCGCAGAAGGTGACCTTGGGGATGTTGATGTCTTCAACGACCTGGGGGTTGAGGCCAGCGATTTCTTCGGCAACGAAGCGACCCTGCTGGTAGCCGCGGTGAGCCAGCTGGACACCGGGGACGATGTCACCGATGGCGTAGATGTTACCGACACCGGTGTGCAGACGCTCGTTGGTGATGACAAAGCCGCGGTCCATGGTCAGGCCCTGCTCGTCGTAGCCGAAGCCCTCGGTGTTGGGGCCACGGCCCACAGCTACGAGAACGATGTCAGCTTCGAATACGGTGCCGTCTTCAAGGGTGACCTTGGCGCCGTTGGCGTCCTGCTCAACGGTCTTGAAGAACTTGCCCAGTGAGGACTTGATGCCGCGCTTCTTGAACTCGCGCTCGACGACCTTGATGATGGAGGGGTCTTCGTTGGGGACCAGGTGGGGCAGGCCCTCGATGATGGTCACCTCAACACCCATGGAGTTCCACATGGATGCGAACTCGGAGCCGATGACGCCGCCGCCCAGAACGATTGCGCTCTTGGGCAGGTAGTCCATCTGCAGGGCTTCGGTGGAGGTGAGGACGCGGTCGCGAATCTCGATACCGAAGGTCTTGGAGACAGAACCTGAGGCCAGGATGATGTGCTTGCCCTTGTATTCGGTGCCAGCGACGGTGATGGTGTCCTTGCCGGTGAGCTTGCCTTCACCCTCAATGATGGTGACCTTCTTCATCTTAAGAAGGCCGGTCAGGCCCTTGAACTTGCCGGCGACGATGCCGTCCTTGTAGTCACGAACCTTAGCCATGTCGATGGACTCGAGGGTGGTGTTTACGCCGTACTTTGAAGCGTGCTGAGCCTCGGATGCGAGTTCAGCAGCGTGCAGGTAAGCCTTGGTGGGAATGCAACCGGTGTGCAGGCAGGTGCCGCCCAGGTTGCTCTTTTCGATGAGACCTACGGTGAAGCCCAGCTGTACTGCGCGTAGAGCTGCGGAGTAACCGGCGCTACCGCCACCGAGGATAAGGATATCGAATTCTGTTGTTGCCGAATCGGCCACGTTGACGCTCCCTTGCATGGGTCGCGGAGGCGTAAGCCCCCTTATGTACTGTCGTTTTCTAGCTTATCCCTTGAACGCGTCCACCTGCCACTATTGGCAGGTGTTTTGTTACTCGGGTGGGCATGATTACACCCCGTTACCCGCTAGAACACAGGCAACAGGGTGTCATCGTAAAAGTTCTCTGGAAAACAACCGGCTTAGGCGTAGGCCTCGATGAACTTGATCAGGGTTGCGATAGAGTGGCCGGTTCCCTCCTTGGGAGTGTAGCCGTAGGGGCCTTCCTCGTTGAATGAGGGGCCCGCGAAATCAAGGTGGGCCCAGGGAATCTTGGCTCCGTCCTTCTCTCCCACAAACTCTTCAAGGAACTGGCCTGCTACCAGCATGCCGCCGTAGCGGGAGCCAATGTTCTGCAGGTCAGCCACGGGGGACTTGAGGCTCTTGCGCAGGTGTTCGGGCATGGGCATGGGCCAGTAGTCTTCACCGGCTTCGGTGGCTGCATCGACAACCTGCTGGCGCACGGTATCGTTGCCCATGACCGCTGCGGTGCGCACGCCCAGAGCCACCAGCTGGGCGCCGGTGAGGGTTGCGATGTCGAGCAGGACGTCGGGTTCACTCTCGGAGGCCAGGGCCAGACCGTCGGCCATAACCAGGCGGCCTTCGGCGTCGGTGTTCATGACCTCTACGGTGTGGCCGCTGCGCATGGTGAGCACGTCCTCGGGGCGAATCGAGTTGCCACCGGGCATATTTTCGGCCAGGCAGAGGTAGCCGTGGACGGCAACCGGCAGCTTGAGTTCGGAGGCTGCTGCCACAACGTTAAGGACGGTCGCCGCACCCGCCATATCGGACTTCATGGTGGTCATGGAGCCAGCAGGCTTCAGAGAGATGCCGCCGGTGTCAAAGGTGATGCCCTTACCCACGATAGCGACGGTCTTTTCGGCATTATCAGGGGTGTATTTGACCTCTACCAAGCGGGGCTTACGTTCTGACCCCTGGCCAAC
Organism: Rothia sp. (in: high G+C Gram-positive bacteria); assembly: GCA_030529845.1. GTDB lineage: Bacteria > Actinomycetota > Actinomycetes > Actinomycetales > Micrococcaceae > Rothia. The sequence goes on from JAUMWB010000001.1 coordinate 128,755, forward strand.
ACCAGCGATACCACCGAAGCCTTCGGTGACCAGCTCATCGTAGTCCCAGACCTTAGTTTCAATCTTCTCAAGGCCTTCTACTCGAGCTAGAGCACGCTCTGCAAAAGTCTCGGGGTAGAGGTGGGAGGGAGGAGTATTGACCAGGCGACGGGTGTGGTCAACGGCCTCACCCAGAATCAGAGCGCGGGTGAGAGCCCCTTCTGTTTCAGCGGGGGTGAGATCACTGACAATCAGTACCTCAGCAACAGGAGCCTTAACCGAATCGGCGGTCTTAGCGCGCAGCTGAGTATCGGCAAAGGCGCCATAGGCAGCGCCCTCAGCCAGAGCAGCAACATCTTCTACAGACTCTGCACCCAGAGCCAGAGCAACAGTTTCAACACCGGCAAGCTGGCGGACGGCTGAGCCTGCTGCGTAGCGCAGGGCAAGACGGTTGGCGGCTGCATTCTCTTTCTGTGCGCCCAGGCCGATGAGGGCAACTACATCAGCACCAGCTTCGTCAAAGCCGGGAAGTCGGACGAGCTCGTCCTGCCCACCGCTGACTCCCAAATCCTCCAAAATAGCCTCAAGGCCCTCGGCTGTTTCGGCGTCGAGGGGGCTGCTGGCCAGCGAGGGGCCTTCCTTGCCGGAATAAACGCCGAGTACCAGCACGTCGGCTTCGAGGGCCTCAAGGTCGGGGGGCGTTACAGAGAATGACAGGTCGTGAGAATCGCTCACAGGTTTCTCCCTTCACAACAGAAATAAGAGGGGCGGGCATAGATAGGTGACCGCGCTATCGTGTATAAGCGTAGGCCAAAACCGCGGCCAAATGTAACCTGTACAACGTTGATGAGCCTAAATAACCCCAGAGCGAACAGCAAAAGATGCCGGGGCTAGAGTTTAAGCCCCACTGGGAATAGCTCTGCATATTCCCAGCGTTATACCCGCGACATTAGGCTACACTGTGCCCATACCCTGGAGTACTATAGAGACTCACAGAAGACGGGAACTAAAGAAGGGGGCTAAGAAGATGACGCAGGAAGATCGGCTGTATATCGCTCATGCCGGGGCGTTTGAAAACAATCGGCTGCGAGGTTTGCCCCTCGTCATTGCTCTCTCCCATCCACAGGACGCTGGTGGAACCGCCGGGCACCTCGGTGAAGTGCTCTTGCGCGAACTTGAGAATGTGCCGGTCATCGAGTTTGACGCTGACCGCCTGCACGATTACCGTTCCCGTAAGCCCCGCATTACTTTCAAAAAGGACCACTACACTAATCCGGTCCTCCCTGAGCTCAAGCTGTATGCGGTAGAAGACCGCCTGGGCAAGCCTTTCTTACTCCTTACTGGCGCTGAGCCTGATTTGTTATGGCAGCGGTTTACGGCAGATGTTGTTGATATCGCCCAACGTCTTGAGGTCTCGGTGGCGCTGACGGTGACTGGTTTCCCCATGCCGGTACCACACACCCGTCCTATTCCTGTCACCGCTCACGGGTCCCGGAAGGATCTGACGGTCGGTATTTCTTCTTTCCAGCCCGAGGCTCTGGTTCCCGGTTCGGTGTCGAGCCTGTTGGAGGTGCGCCTGACCGAGGCCGGTATTGGAACGGCCGGATTTGCGGTGAACGTGCCCCAGTATCTTTCGGAGTCGGAGCTACCTCAAACAGCCCTGGTAGCCATGGAACACCTATCGCTGGCAGCCAAGCTGAGCCTGCCCTCGGATCGCCTGCGTGAGCTCTCCGAGAATGTTCAGCTACAGATTGACGAGCAGGCGAGTGCTAGCCCTGAAATTCAGATGATGATTCAGAGGCTCGAAGAGTCCTACGACGCCAATGCGGCCCAGGGCTTTGGTAGCCTGCCCCTTTCCCAACGCGCAGCTGGCAAGGTGCCGAGCCGGGATGAAATTGGGGATGAAGTTGAGGCGTTTTTGGCTCAGCTTGATCACCGGACCCGGGAAGCGGACGAGGACGGCCCCCGTGGGCTTGGGCCATCCCTCTCCTAGACTGTGAGAAGTGGTGAGCCGTGCTTGTGGAAATCTGCCTGTGACCTGTCATAAGCGCGTCACAGCTGCACCGCAGTTAGGTATTTTTTAGGCGGTTAGTACGATGAAAAGCTCCTTTGATGTGGGCGGGCGTCGGAGTTCCAGCGGGTCGGAAGCATCCACAGGTTTACTTGAGCTAGCATGAGGCCCTGCCTTCTACCAGCCTGGTGGGTATGACAGAGATTTATCCCACTCCACACCAAGAACCCGTCACTGTTCATCTCAGCTCGGAGCGCGACGTCCTTGCCCTTGCCTTGCACCTTCTAGGGTATTGGCCTGAAAAGTCCATTATGGTTCTGGCCCTGAGCAGCGGGGGAGTAGGGCCACTCTTGCGGGTTGACATGCCTGACATGTCGGATGTTGCCCCGGATGACTTCCTCACCTATATTTTCGATGCCTTCCCTACCCACACACCCGAGGGGGAGCTGATCACCAGTGTATTTTTGCTCCTCTTTGCATCTGGCGCGGCCTCCGGAAAGGTGGATATCTCTGTAGAGAGAACCTTTCTAGAAACAGCTCAGCGCTACGCTGAGCTAGCGTCAGCTCATGCAACCCAACATGGGGTAATCCTACTGGACGTGCTGGCGGTGGGGCAGGAAGCCTACTGGGCGGTGAACCCCGAAGAGGGGAAGCTATCACCTGCGGGCTTTCTAGAAGAGGTCGTGACAAGCCCTCTGTACACTGAACTGGTTGCTCATGGATCCTGTGTTGCAAGAGATTCCCATCAAGCACATGAGTTTAAGAACCATGCTGTTGTGGATACTTCGGACCCTGAAGAGCAAGAATACTGGCGGGTTTATTCAGAGGCCTCTAGTGCTCTCTACCTGAAGGAGAAGCAGGAAGAACGGCCCCATGAGGCTCAGCAAATTTCCGGTGAACTGGAGCTGTGGGAGCGCGCTATAGATGCTGTGGCGTCCCTCTTAGATGGCTCACACCGTCGCAACGGTACGGGTGAGCAGACACTAGCTGACTCCATACGTGGAGCGGTGATTCCCGATGCTGCTGGTTTTCTCATTGCGTCTCTCGATAGCTTTGCTACCCTCCAGCTCGTGATTTTTCAGGCCTGCCGTGACCTCAAAGGCTCTTTAGCAGCCTTGAGCGCTTTAGAAAGTGGTGGCGAAGAGCTAGGGCTAAGCTCCTGCTCGCAAGGTAATCGAGTATTGCCCTTGCCATCAACTCTTCATAGATACGGGCTGGAGCACCTGAGCCAGTCCGGAAGACCTGCACAGCATCAGGAAGAAAGGGTGGAGGGCTACCTTAAGGAACTAGCCGAAACTCTCTTTGGTCTGGCGGTAGAACCGCCGAACTGGAAGCGGCTCGAAGCCCTGGAATATCTAGGTGCTGTGCTGGAAGCTTCAGCTACCGGTAAAGCTGAGGTGGCCCTTATTGCCGCACAGGCCTGGCTCAAATGGTTGCGGGGGAACTCTACACAAGCCGTCCACCTACTGGAGGCCATCGACAGTACCTACTGTGACGGGGTTTCTTTACCTCTGCACTATCTCTTGAACGTCAGTGCTTTCCCTGCCTGGCTCACCCTGCCCGGGGGCGCCCCGGAGCCCTACGTGACCAAGAACAGCAGATAAGCGGCCGTGCCTGCTTCGCCAGAAAACCTAAAACATGTCATACTTGACTATTGACCCCGCTCAAAGTGTCTCTCAAACACTGCATTTCATCATCGGGAATAGATGCCTCCACCCGGGCGTTATACTCACCGATAGATACACCTGAAACTGTAGTGTGCGAATCGATCACTTGACAGGGTCTTAGGTGTTTTGACCGCGAACACCGCATCACACTCGCTACGGTCAACTAGCTCAGAAAGGTTTTCTGTGTCACCAGCCGCACGCAAGAAAGCAGCCAGCGAAACCGCTGCAACCAAAGCCACCGCTAAAAAAACCTCAACTCGCGCCAAAGCAAAAAAGGCTGACGAGACAGCAGACGCCGTAGAAGCAGAGGACGACGAAAGCGCCGCGCCTCAGCGAGCTCCCAAGAAGACCGCAGCTAAGAAGGCTGCCCCCAAGAAGAGCCGCAAGGCTAAGGACGAGGACGAAGAATTCGTCGACGACGATATTGATCTGGACGATGAAGACCTCGACGCTGATGACATCGAAGATATCGATGAAGACGATGATGAGGACGAGGCGGACTCCGTCACCAAGGAGGAGAAGAAGGAAGCCGAAGCTGTAGCAGCAAAGGGCTCCGGCTTCGTTCTAACAACTAACGACGAGGATGACGCCCCCGCCGTCCGCGTGGTTACCCCCGGTGCTACCGCAGACCCCGTCAAGGACTACCTCAAGCAGATTGGTAAGGTTGCCCTGCTGAACGCTGAGCAGGAAGTTGATCTGGCCATGCGTATCGAGGCAGGCCTCTATGCTGAGCACAAACTCAAAGAGAACCCCGATATGGATCCCCAGCTCAAGAAGGAACTGCGCTGGGTTATTCACGACGGCCGTCGCGCAAAGAACCACCTGCTGGAAGCTAACCTGCGTCTGGTGGTTTCACTGGCTAAGCGTTACACTGGCCGCGGTATGCTCTTCCTCGACCTGATTCAGGAAGGTAACCTGGGCCTAATCCGTGCTGTTGAGAAGTTCGACTACTCAAAGGGCTTCAAGTTCTCAACCTATGCAACCTGGTGGATTCGTCAGGCGATCACCCGTGCAATGGCTGACCAGGCCCGTACCATCCGCATCCCCGTGCACATGGTTGAAGTTATCAACAAGCTGGCTCGCGTCCAGCGTCAGATGCTGCAGGATCTGGGCCGCGAACCTACCCCTGAAGAGCTCGCTAAGGAACTCGATATGACCCCTGAAAAGGTCATTGAGGTTCAGAAGTACGGCCGTGAGCCGATCTCCCTGCACACCCCTCTGGGCGAGGACGGCGACTCTGAGTTCGGCGATTTGATTGAGGACTCTGAGGCGGTTGTTCCTGCTGATGCCGTCTCATTCACTCTGCTTCAGGAGCAGCTGCACTCGGTTCTCGATACTCTCTCGGAGCGTGAAGCCGGTGTAGTTGCCATGCGCTTTGGCATGACCGATGGCCAGCCTAAGACCCTCGATGAAATCGGCAAGGTCTACGGCGTTACCCGTGAGCGTATCCGCCAGATTGAATCAAAGACTATGTCTAAGCTGCGTCATCCCAGCCGCTCCCAGGTACTACGCGACTACCTGGACTAAGAAGCCTTCTCTGTCGATACAACACGGCGGGTGCCCCGAGCCAATTAGCTCAGGGGCACCCGCCTTTTTGTAGGGCTACACATATAGGCGACAGTAAATCTGTTTCCTGATTATGGGGGCGCTGGTTTTGGGTTAGGCGATAGCTAGGGTCGCAATCTTCCATCTGCCCCGTTTGCGCTCTGCCCGCAGGGCTATAGCGCGTGTGCGGACGTCGTCAGTTACCAGCAGGCTCATTTCATAGGCAGTATCTGCAACTTTCTGGACGATGATACGTCGTGGGCGGATGGAGGCCGGAGGCTTACGCGGGTGTGCAGCCTGGGGGTAGTGAAGCTGCCGATAGCGTATGGCTGCTTTCGCCTGCTCAAGTTGCTTCTCTAGGGTGCGGTAACAGCCAGTAGTCATCCAGGGAGCGAGATGGTGCTGGGGCCTGCGCCCCATGAATACTTCAATGGCGGCGGTTCCGATGCGAACTCCTAGCTGTTCCAGAGCCTGCTCTTCTTGATCGATAAAGGAGAGATTGACAGTGGGTTCTGTGGGTTGGCTCTTTTCAAAGTAGGGGGCATACCTTTCGGCGTATTCGGTAGCTTCTACGATGATGTATCTGCGGTCATCGCGTTCTGGGAAAGCGGTTTTCACTGTGTGCTCCTTTGCAAAACCTAACGGGGTAGGGTGATGATCTGACCTGGGAAAATCAGGGTGTCTAAGGTGGGGATAGTGTCTTGATTGAGCTGCCAGATTGTGTGTACGAGCTCTAGTACGTCAGTGCCTGAGGCCTCAGCGGGCAGTCTGTCTTCTGCGATACTCCATAGCGAGTCACCGGGGGCCACCGTGTAGGTGTTCGCTGAGCCTCCATCCGGCATTGCCCTACTGGGTGCCACCACCTCTGAGTGATCTTGCTCCGTCGCGGGACTCTGTGGAGCGGTGGCTTTCTGCTGATTGCTATCCAGGGGCTCTTGCTGAAATCGGCTACCGCCACTAAAAAGAGGCGAGATAGGGTGGTAACTTGTCGATGAAACGGAAAGAACCGTGACTCCTGTCTGCTCCTTGGTCTGCGTGAAGAAGGGTGAAACAGCTGATGCTAGGGGAGGGGTATCTGGTGCTGTCTTTAGCTTCTCACCAGCTTGAGAAGTCTGAGGGTAGAGAGGTGAACCGGTTTCTCCGGTATGAATCGTAGCTGAAACCGAGATGGTACCCTCAGCAGGTGGGGCATAGGCCTGGGCGGGGGCTAAGGCCCCTAATCCTAAGGAAGCGCCTGCGAGCGTTTTGAGGAGGCTCGGTACCCAGGTTGGAAGCTGTATGTGAGTTTCAGCCTGGCGGGAGCGAGCCAGCGCCCCATAGTAGATTGCCAAGCTCGCTAACCACCAAAGAGCGATACCGAGACAGAATATGCCGGTGATAGCACAGGCCAGAATACTCATCCAAGTGCCCGGTGCATAAGTTGCTAACCCGAGGCTCTGCCTGCTTCCTTCATGAAGTGAGTGAATCAGCAGGGCGGAGGTTCCAGCTCCGCCTAGTGCCAGGAGGGGAACTAGATTTGCTACACACAGAGCAAAAAGTCTTGATTTCACTTCTTTCACCTCAAATCATGTCATTTGATGTAGTTTGATGATTTACGCATCATATTACTTCTCTTTGGGGTGAATTCAAGGGGATGTCTAAAATTTTCAACAAATATTTTGTGGGCGGGGTATCCTCAATGCATGGCACACCTAGATTTGCTCTTCCGTGATTACGAAATACAGATGGAGGCACAAAAGCATCGAGACTACGAGGCAGATGCGCGTGAGCTCCGTCAGCTAGAACTTTCTCGAGTTACCGCAGCCGACCGATTAGCAGCCCAACTGGGGCAGTCCCTGACAATTCACGGGGCGACTGGAGATATCTGGCGGGGACGCTTAGCGACACTTGGACTCGGCTGGCTCCAATTGACAACGGATGCTGGCGACCTGATTCTGCCACTGACCGAAATTCTTTACTGGGAAGGTGGAAATCATCAGGCAATAGGTGAAGCTCAGGAAGTATCACGCAAACTCACACTGGGTTCAGCCCTGCGAGCGCTGAGCTCTGCCCAGCGTCATATCCATATTCACCATAGTGGAGGGCAAGGCCTCACCAGCTCAGGGCAGGTGCGGTCCGTCGGTGCTGACTACTGTGAAATTGTGGTCATGAAGGCACAAAAAGAGGATGCCCGCGGAGTGCGAGTAGCTCCACGCTGCATCCTTTTTTCCTCAATTGCCGCTATCAGGGTAGCGGGGTAAAGCCTGCCTTAGGAAATTTCAGCTCGCTCGGTCTGTTCGGCTCGAATGGCTTCTTCGGTCATGGCATAACGGTCGCTGATATAGGCTTCGAGCATGCTCTTTTCAACTCGCCACTGGTTTCTCCCACCAATTTGAATGGCCTTGAGCTCTCCTGAGCGCACCAGTGCGCGAGTCTGGCTGGGGGAGATATTGAGGATTTCACCAACATCGGTCAGTGTGAGAAAACGCTGTTCAACCATACCTGGTTCCTTTTATAGACGGGGGATATGAGGGGGACTTTGCTTCAGTTTAGTGTATTTTGAACCATCTTGATAGAAGAAGCAAGGCTTGTGGATAACTTGCTCGATGTTGCGTAACCTTGGTCAAAAATACCTAGAAACTTTGAAATTGATGTGCTCATTAGGGAAACTGCTATCAATGAGGAAAACTTCCTGACTCAAAGAGGTGTCATGATGGCTCAAGAAAATCTTGCTCCCCGCTTCAGAAAGCCAGGGTTTCGCGACCCTAAGCTGCTCGCGGGCGTCCTAATTATCCTTCTCTCGGTTCTTGGCGTTGTTGGTCTCGTGCGAGCTACCAACCAGACCCAGCCCTACTACATTGCCAGTAAAAATATCGGTATCGGGGAAAAAATTACTACCGATAACGTGACAACTACCCAGGTTAAGCTGGGGGAATCGGCTGACCTCTACCTTTCTGCTGAACAGGCAATCGCAGACGGGGCGGTAGCCACTCGTCCGTTAGCTGCCGGGGAGTTTCTGTCTCCCCGGGCGCTATCGACTGAGGTAAGCGACGGCCGACGGCTCGTCACCCTACTCCTTGATCATTATGCGGTAGCTGAATATGATGCCGGAGCCAGGGTAGATATTTGGGTTGCCTATAAGACAGAGGGGGCCAACTCTTACGGGGACCCTGTAGTTATCACAGAATCAGCAGAGGTGCATTCAGTAACCGCCCAGGAGTCAGTGATCGGTGGTACGGGACGTTCAGCTGTTGAGCTCTGGGTCAGCCAGGATGTCCTCCCCTCAGTGCTCGGCGCAACAAGTAAGGGTGCCATTATCAGCCTTGTTCCATCGGTTTACACCGAAGGAGGGAACTAATGCAGATCCCTATTGTTGTCGTTGGAGATGAAGGTGGACGCTTCGTCTCGGCCATAGAATCCCAACGTGGGCAGGTGAGCGTGGTGAGGCATGTCCACGAGATTGGTGAGATGCTGGGGCTTGCCCAAAGCGGTATTGCCCGTGCCGTTCTAATTGTGACCGGGGGAGAGAACCTCACCTATTCCATGGTTAAATCCCTGCACCATCTTGAGGTGGCAGTGTGCTTGGTAACGGACCAAGGAGACCAGCCAGCGCTTGAAGGTGTACACCCAATCGACTCGCTAGCCGATACAGCAGAGATTGTGCGTGAGATAGAAAAGGCGCTCGATACTCTCTTGAATTCAGAGCAGGACGGCGCCCCCAGCCAAATACCGGACGGTCAGCCGCTACCGTCCGCCCCGGAAGAGACCAGGCTATCAGGGGCAGAGGACATACAGGACGCCCCAGCCCAACCCCAAGCGGACGGAAAGATAGTGGCGGTGTGGGGGCCCTATGGCTCCCCGGGGCGTACCACCCTAGCCATCAACCTGGCAGCAGCCTATACAGAAGCAGGGTACTCGGTCTGCCTGATGGATGCAGATACCTACGGCGCATCCGTTGGAGCAGCTCTGGGCCTCACCGACGACTACTCAAGCCTGGCCCAACTGTGCCACCATGCAGACCGAGGCAGCTTGACTCCGCAACAGCTCAAAGAACTTACCCACACCGTCGCTCATCATTCCTACTACCTCGATATCATCACCGGCATTAACCGATCTGACCGCTGGGTGGAACTGCGTTCAAGCGCCTTAGACCTTGTCCTCAATCAGCTAGCGACAACCTATGATGTAGTAGTCATTGATACCTCATTCTGTTTGGAAGAAGACCCGGCTTTGAGCTTCGATGGGCTGACTCCCCAGCGAAACGACGCAACCCTGACCAGCCTTGCACGAGCTGATCACTTGGTAGCTGTTGGCCTAGCAGATGTGGTGGGTGTACCGCGTCTCATCAAAGCCTATGACAGTCTCAGCGCAGTTCTTGGGCCGGCCTCGCCCGAAAAAATTAGTATCGTCTTTAACCGCCTGCGCACCGAAGCCCTAGGCCCAGCTACCCAGGCGGCCCTCGAACATTCCTGGGAACGATTCGGGCCCGACCTGCCTATCGCAGCCCAACTACCTGAAGACAGCGCAACCGCTGATAAAGCACGCCTGCAAGGAACAACAATTCTTGAGTCAGCGCCGAATACAGAACTTGCCCAGCAGATTCGAGCGCTCGCCCACACTAGCCAGGAGGCGCTAGGCCTTGGAAAACCTATCCCGCCTCTAAAACACACGCAGAGCCCAAACATGGTAGAAAAGAAGAAGCCCTGGTTGCGCTTCAGCCGCCGCCATAGCTCCTAAAACGCCCCGCCCAGATTACCAGGAGGCCCCTTGTCACTCACCGAAATCCTCATGCGCACCGGTGCTTACGGGCCAGGCGATATTGAGTGGCTCCACCTCCTCACCAACGAATGGCAAATCATCGCCGATACCGGCTACTGCGACCTTATGCTGTGGACCCCCCACACCGAAACTATCCAAGGTTACTTCTCCCTGTCTCAGCCGCTACCGGCGTCCGCTGGGTTCATCAACCTTGCCCAAATTCGCCCCTCCACCACCCATACCGTTTTTCACACCGACTGGGTCGGTAAAGAACTCGACCCGGCCCTGTGCGAGCGGGCTGTCGCAAGCTGGAATAGCCAAACACCTAAGACCCTCAACGACGAACATAATCTGACCGACATCGTCCTTGATACAGAATTCATTCCACTCATACGGAATGATAGGCCGGTAGCCTTGCTTTCTGTTCACCGAGAGAGCCTGGGCACCCGAAAACGTCAGAAAGCTGAACGAGTCTACCGCGATGTCTCCCACCACCTCCTACAGATGGTTTCACGAGGGGCCTGGCCAGAGTTCTCAGCGCCTGTGGGTACAGCACACGGCAACCCCCGCGTCAGCGACGGGCTGGTCATGCTCGATACGGACGGCAGGGTTACCTATGCTTCCCCCAATGCCCTCTCCATTTATAAGCGCCTCAACTACGCAGGTGATATGCTCGGGGCAAGCTTGCTTGATATTACTCGGGCGCTGTTGCCTGCCGGTGAAAAAGCGGACGAGACCCTTCCCCTGGTCCTGACAGGACGCATGCCTTGGCGTGCAGAAATCAAAGCCAACCGTAAAAACGTCACCTTCAGAGCCATTCCCCTACGTCACTTTTCACGGTTAGGTGAAGAACGGTACGGAGCTCTACTGCTCTGCCGGGATGTCACCGAGCTGCGTCGTCGCGAACAAGAGATGATGTCTAAGGACGCTACTATCCGCGAAATCCACCACCGGGTTAAAAACAATCTCCAGACCGTCTCAGCCCTGCTACGTCTACAGTCGAGGCGCATGACTACCCCCGAGGCGAAAGAGGGCCTTGAACAGGCAATGCGGCGAGTCTCAACTATCGCACTCGTGCATGATGCCCTCTCACAGGGACTCACACAGGACGTAGACTTCGACGATCTCATTAGCCGCCAGTTTAGACTCGCAGCAGAACTTGCTTCACCCGGCCAGCACGTGGCGACCCGTATTGAGGGGGCTTTCGGGAAACTGCCCAGCCAAATCGCCACACCACTTGCTTTGGTCATCAACGAGGTTGTAGCGAACGCAGTAGAACATGGCTTAGCTGGTGAAACCGGAACAGTAATCCTTGGGTGCCAGCATCACTACTCAGAGGGGCAAGAGCACAGCATCGTTGTGACGGTGCACGACAGCGGCGCTGGCATCAGCCCCGAAAAGATCAGAGAATTAGAAGGAAATGGCGCCGGAACCGGTCTCGGGACTCAAATTGTTAAAACTCTGGTTGCCAGCGAACTCAACGGTACTATTCATTGGAACCGTGCTCCTGAAGGTGGAACCCTGGTTACCATCGAGGCTGCGATCGTTTAAGCATCGGAATAAGAGATAAGAAGAGGGGCGAACCGGTATTCCGGTTCGCCCCTCCGTAAGAACACTAACGTGAAGTTGCTACTACGAGGCCCTGCGGGCTCGAGCGGCACGTCGCTTCATGGCGCGACGTTCGTCTTCACTCATACCGCCCCACACGCCAGAATCCTGGCCAGTTTCGATAGCCCACTGCAAGCAGGTATCCATCACAGTGCAGCTGCGGCAGACATTCTTAGCCTCTTCAATTTGAAGAAGGGCAGGCCCGGTGTTTCCTACGGGGAAAAAGAGTTCAGGGTCTTTCTCAAGACAAGCAGCACGGCTACGCCAATCCATTAGCATGCTCTCCTATAGGGTTACCGGATTTAAAGCTGAGGCAAAAATAGCTCAGCAACTAACAAAAAAATCTGGCTCCTTTCCTAGAAGGAGCCAAACTTGAACCTCAATAACTTTCCCACGATATGGGGCGTCATACAAGGGGGTTGTGAGTGAAAATCTATGTGTAAGCCTGAGGTAAATGTCACAGGTGGGCACGTAAAGGGGTGCCGGGGTGAGAGGTGACACTCCCGGGTGCCTATTCTAGATAGGAGAACTTTTCTTAGTGCAGAGAGAAATGAGACAGAAGTGGCATTTTCCAAAGCTTCAGCCATTCCAGGCCCGGTGAAAATCTTAGTTGGGCTTAGCCTGCTCCAGGCCCTGTACCTGGCAGTCACTGCTCTCATAGGAACTTTCACTTCTGCCGATATCGGGACGGCCTCAGTAATAGCCTCCTTTTACTTCATTATTGCTCTAGCTCTCGCCGTGGGGGCGATCGCAATCTGGAAGGCTCAGCGCTTTGGCCAGCCTCTTGTGCTTGTCTGGCAGCTTTTTGCCGTCATTATTGGCGTTCAAACTGCTTTGGGCGGAGATCACTTTTTAGGGTTAGCGACAGTGGGCATCAGCGGCGCAGTTATCATGCTGCTTTTTACTCGCTCTACTCTCGGTTATCTGGCTCCCTCCTCGTAGCCAGGTCTTCTGGCAAAGCCGTCTGGAAGGCCGTAACAGATGCATGGTTGATGATGACTCCTCGTCCAGGCGGAAGCTGGCCGTGGGTACGGAGGTCATGGGGGAGAGCCACCCCAGGGTAGAAGGACATGTCTGCTGGGCTGCACGGATTAAGTAGGATGCCGGTAGCCGTTCCGTTAAGAGCGGCAAGAATTGGTGAGGTGCTCCACCGTGGCCAAGGAGTGTAGGTGACAATAACTGCATCAAAAGCATCTTTCTGAGCGAGTATTGTCTGCTGTAGGTTATGGCTGAGCTGATCAATATCGTCGATGAGCAATATCGGGCGTATTGCTTGGTTTTCGATTTTTGCAAGCACCTGGTAGATATCTTCTGCTTTGGTGTTTGCGCTTGATGAGAGAACAATAAAGAAACGCTCTGGATTAGCTTGGACGAGGCTTCTGAGAAGCCATGTTTTGCCAGAACCTCGAGGGCCACTAATACTCATAAACCCTCCTCTCAGCGGCGGAGTGAAAGCGGTAGAGCCGTCTTTGAATACGCCACAGGCCAGAGCACCAGCATGGGGCTTGGCTATTGTCGGCAGGGCGCTCACAGGGACCACCAACGGTAGCGGACGCCAGGACAGCCAGCGCTGGTTAAAACCCTCTATCTGGTCAGAGCGGTGGACTGGACCGGTGGTGGATGGCACATCAACTGGTCTACTATCAGGTTCTGCCCACACTAGTGTGCCTGCACGTATCTTGCCCTGGGAAGAGTCATAGATGGCTTTCCCCTCTAGCGCAAACTGCCCGCTACCCGGCAACGTGTAGTCCTTACTATGGGTACGGACGGGGTCATTTTCAACAACAGTACGAGTTACGATTGTGTGCTCAAAAGCTTGCTGATACTTGCCGCGTACCCCTGTTATAGACGTGCAGAAAACCTGTATTTTAGGACGCTCGCTGAGAGCAAGAACTTGATGCAGGTGGGTCTCTGCTTCTGGATATCGTTGCAGATGATCGAGCATTGTTTCCAGGGTATCTACTATAAGGAGTTGGCCTGGGCCTGAAGAATCAGCGCAGCAGGCTAGGAGGTACTGAACATAGTTGAAGTCCTGGTAGGTGAAGACTTCAAGTTGCTGTGGATAATCTTTACCCCAGAGCCGCATTTCTCGTGCACGTTGCTCCGACGGCGTAAGACATAAGACGGCATACCCTTTATCGAGGGCCTGGAGAATAGTTACACGTAGCGTTGGTATCCATTCGGTGCTAGCCCCCTGGAACAGAATTGGGCCGTTCTCGGCAGACCAAAGCAAGGGTGCTTGAAGCCCTAACTCCGGTAACTCGTATTGACCTAGTAGCAAAGAATAGGGTTGATCTGAATTAGGAACATCGGTAAGGCAAGGGGGTGCGGGCATAGGCGGGATAGGCCTATAGGATGGAAGCTGATTTGCATCTCGATAAGCCCGATAGATTGATGCATTAGCGGCATCTAGTTCTACATCGCTCCAGGGTCTGCTCTCGGTAAGCTGCTGAGAATCTTGTGAATTGAGCACAAAACGGGCTCGACAGTAACCATTGGGATCAGCCTTATAGGGGCCCGTAATTAAAGGAGCTTGAAATTCAATCAGGTTATTGTCTGGGCTTCGAAGAAGGCCTCGGCCTGGGAAGCGTGCAGAGATAAGAGAGGCGTCCTCTGAGCCCAAAACGTTAAAAGATTCTTGAGCGGAACTTACTCTAAGACACAGAACCGTAGAAATATTAGCTCTGATATCGGGAGAAATTGCTCCCTGTGGGCGTTGGGTCGCCAGAATCAGGTGGTAACCCAGGGACCTGCCAATCGTAGCTATTTTCATGATTTCATTCATGATGTCTGGATGTTCATCGACCAGCATACGAAATTCATCGATACAGATTATTAGCTCTGGGTAATCAGGCATCGTTCGAGCAGCTTCGCAGAGAGCAATGTAATCGTCATAGGAGCTAACACCCATGCTCTTCCATACCTGCTTACGATGCGTTATATCTGCTCGTAAGAATTTCATAGTTCGCATGAGCTGAGACGTATCTAGATCGGAAATTAAGGAAGAACAGTGGGGGAGAGAAGCAAGGGGGCCTAAGCCAGCTCCACCCTTGAAGTCGATAAGGACGAAAGTAAGGCGTTGGGGCGGGTAGGCAAGCGCAGCAGACCACAAGAGAGACCGAATCAAATGGGACTTCCCCGAGCCAGTGGTCCCTGCACAGAGGAAATGTGGACCGTCGCTCATCAATCCGAGTTGAAGTTGCCCCTTACCTTCACAGGACTTCCCTACATGTAAAAAGATTTCTGTTGCCCATAGATTCTTAAGCTGGGTTGCTTCCTCAACATCAGGTAGAGCGTACAGCGGTATCTGAGATGTATGGGTTGCGGGAACACCTAGAGTTTTTGACTGGAAAGAAGCTATGTGTTGGGGCAGGTTTGCTAGCAGAGTGCAGTAACGCTCTTCGCTGATTCCGTCTAAAACAAGGTTCTGCCAGGTAGATGATTGAAAAATGAGGCCAGCTGCATTCTGCTGTGCACCCGAATCTGCCAGTGGTAAAGCGAGAAGCTGGGGCGGTACTGACACAGGCAGAGACGAACACACCACTAATCCGGCGGGTAGGTTTGTGAGTTCTGCCAAAGCGACCGTACACACGTTATCTGCAGCAAGAAGCGGGTCAACAAGACCTAAAAACCAGGTTTCTTCTTTCTCCTGTAGAAGAACATAGACCGGCTGATCCTCAGCTAAGAGCTGGTAAAGGGCTAACCGTTGGGTCGAGATCGGGAGCCTAGGTAGCGTTTTGGCAAGCTCATCCGCACCTATTACATAAGGAGCTCCCTGTACCTCAGGGATTCTCCTTACCTCACGCTGTTTTCCCTTAATCCGTAGAGGCCGTGTGCCGCGTCCTATCACAACGCCTATAGCCGCCTGCTTCTTATCAGCTCCTCGATAATGACCTATAGCCTCTTCTTCCATGTGAGCACACTGTTCTATGTGACGACGGAGTGAAGCATTTTCATTCCCCCTCGCAAAAGCGTGAAGACCCATCAAGAGCGAAGATCCACAGGCCATCAGTAAGACAAGCCATAGCTGCGTAAACCAGGCAATGACCAAGCCCAAGACGAGAGGAAGAGCCACCGTGGCTACTATAAGCACTTTAGACTTGGGGGCCGGAACATCAATCTCTTGAACTGTGGGGTCGCAATAGAGGGGAGCGCAGTATTCCTCCCTGTCAAGGACCAGTACGCTGTCGCCCACCATAAATTTCTTCCCTATCTCAAGCTCGTGACGTGAACCTTCGCTCACAAAGTAGACGCCGCTACCTGCCACCTCAATGAAGCCTTCAAGGGGTGCAAGGGCTGGATCATCGATCTTAAGAAGAGAAGCTTGCCGTCCAATCTCCCAGCTTCCACGCGCCAGCGGGAAGCGCACATGAGAATCTGGCCCGTGGATCACTGATAGGGTAAATAAGGCTTGTTCTTCTAGCGAGGAACTATCAGGCACATTCGAAACAAGGGATGATACTGACAACAAAGCACCACTCTTCCAGGGCCCATAACCTGGCGTGAGCTCTCTGATGTCTCGTCCCTGGATAGTCCAGGCATAATCGTCGCTACCCCAGATTCTGCACAGCTCTCGGTGGAAATCTAGCCCTCGTGTGCCGGGTGAGTAGTCAAACTCGACTGTTTGATATGGTCCTGCCAGCGGCTGCTGGACACGCGCTAAAAGCTTCATAGAGCCACCTAAGACCTGGAAACCTGCCAAGGCAAGGGCGCAAAACGTAAAAACAAACTTTCGCCGTTGTTTTTCGGCTGAGATACGAAAAAGTCGAAATTCTTTCTTAAAAATCACTACTACAGGGGTGACCGGGGAATAATCACACGATCTTTGCAGCCTGTTAGCGGGTAGCCGCCGACTATATCCGGTACTTTTGTTATTGACCGTGTTTGCCTTGCCGTCAAGGAACACACCGAAGTTAAGCTTCTACGCTGTAGTAGCAGAGCATGGTTGCCAGATTTCCCACAATCGCTGTGCAACCCCTAACAAGGAGTAAGTTAAGTGAACGCTGATCTTGTAGTCGTAGGCTCTGGCCTCTTTGGCCTTACCATCGCAGAGCAAGCTGCTACCCAGCTTGGCCTCAAGGTAGCCCTGCTCGACCGCCGCCACCACATCGGCGGTAACGCATACAGTGAGAACGAAGAAAAGACCGGCATCGAAGTTCATCGGTACGGTGCCCACCTCTTCCACACCTCTAACGAACGCGTTTGGGAATACGTCAACCGATTCACCGGCTTTACCAATTACACCCACCGCGTCTACACCAACCACAACGGCATTGTGTACCCCATGCCCATCAACCTGGGTACTATCAACCAGTTCTTCAACGCTGCCTACTCACCGGCAGAAGCTAAAGCCCTGATCCAGGAGCAGGCTGGCGAACTTGCCGGAACCGACCCCAAGAACCTCAACGATAAGGGTATTTCTCTCATCGGGCGTCCGCTCTACGAAGCCTTTATCAAGCACTACACCGCAAAGCAGTGGCAGACCGACCCCGCTGATTTGCCTGCCTCCATTATTTCTCGCCTGCCTGTACGCTACAACTACGACAACCGCTACTTCAATGACAAGTACGAAGGCCTGCCCGTTGACGGCTACACTGCCTGGCTCGAACGAATGGCAGCCCACCCCAACATTGAAGTCCACCTCAACACCGACTTCTTCGAAGAAGGCCACGAATACTCCCGCTCCAAGGTCTTAGGCCAGGTTCCCGTTGTCTACACCGGCCCTGTAGACCGCTACTTCGACTACGCTGAGGGTGACCTCTCCTGGCGCACCATCGACCTGGAAGAAGAAGTCCTCGACATCGAAGACTTCCAGGGCTGCTCCGTCATGAACTACCCCGATGCAACTCACCCCTTCACCCGCATCCACGAATTCCGTCACTTCCACCCCGAACGCGACTACACCAAGGATGCCACCGTTATCCACCGCGAGTACTCACGATTTGCTGAAAAGGGCGACGAGCCCTACTACCCCATCAACACCAGCGCAGACCGCGACATGCTCCTGAAGTACCGCGAACTTGCCGGCGGCGAGCAGAACGTCCTCTTCGGCGGACGCCTGGGTACCTACAAGTACCTCGATATGCACATGGCAATCGGGGCAGCACTCTCAATGTTCGACAATAAGCTCCGCCCCCACTTCGAAAAGGGCGAAAAGCTGGTATCTGGCGGGATCGAGGCCTAAAGATGATGAAGAAAACCCAAGAGACCCCCATGAAAACCCTGCAGCGAGTAATCTTCCCCGAACGCGCTCAGATGGACACTGTATCGCTCTATGTTGATTCCGGTATTGCAACCGGCGTGCAGCTTTCCACCATGAACGGTTCGCTGAGCCAGAATGACTCCTTAAAGGACGAGAAAGCACCTGCAAAGAGTAGCGGTGGGGCAGCGAGTGAGGCCCATACAGAAGACTTTATTGGACGCCGCTCCACTCTTGTACGCCCCGGCACTCGTCTTTCTTTTGGTACTTACTTCAATGCCTTCCCTGCATCCTACTGGAAGCGCTGGACCGACCTAACCTCCGTCCGTCTGCACATTCAGACCCACGGCGAAGGTACTGTCATTGTGTATAAGTCAAATGCGCGCGGTTCCCTGCAGAGAGTAGATTCCAAACGAGTAGAAGGCAGTGCAACCACCCAGTTTGACCTCTCGCTGAAACCCTTCGGCGATGGCGGATGGTACTGGTTCGAGCTCGCCGCAGGTTCCGAGGAGCTGGTTCTAGAGTCAGCAGAGTGGCAGGGCGCCGATAATGGGAAGACTCCCGGCCGTATCACCCTGGAAATTACCACTATGAACAAGCAGGAATTCTGCCTGAATAACCTGCGTTCTTTGGCTGCTAACCCCGAGGTTCTGGAACATCTGCAAGAGGTCCTCATCGTTGACCAGGGCTCCCAGAAGCTACAAGACGAGCCAGATTTTGAAGAAGTCGCTGCTACCCTACAGGGCAAGCTACGTATCATTAACCAGGCAAACTTGGGCGGTTCAGGTGGCTTCGCTCGCGGTATGTACGAGGCTGTAGAAAACGGTTCTGACTACGCCCTTCTGCTCGATGATGACGTGGTTGTTGAGCCGGAATCTATTATCCGACTGCTCACCTTCGCTGATATGTGCCGTAAGCCTACTATCGTAGGTGGCCACATGTTTGATCTGTACAACCGTACTGTCCTTCACACCTTCGGCGAGGTCGTTAACACTTACCGTTTCCAGCCCGATCTGCCCCACCAGGACCAGTCCCTGGGCCACGACTTCCTGCACTCCAATCTGCGTAGCACCCCTTGGTTGCATCGCCGGACTGACGTAGACTACAACGGCTGGTGGATGGACCTAATCCCTACCCAGGTCATTCGTGAGATTGGTCTGTCTCTGCCCGTCTTTATCAAGTGGGATGACGTTGAATTTGGCCTGCGCGCGAAAAAGGCTGGCTACCACACCGTCTCACTTCCCGGTGCCGCTGTTTGGCACGTATCGTGGATTGATAAGGACGACCTCGTAGGTTGGCAGGCTTACTTCCACATCCGTAACCGCATCATAGCTTCGCTGATTCACTCACCCTATGAGCGAGGCGGACGCCTGCTACGCGAATCGCTCTATGCAGATGTCAAGCACCTTATCTCGATGCAGTACTTTACGGAGCACGGTCGCATTATGGCGCTGAAGGACGTCCTTGCTGGCCCTGATCAGCTACATGACCTCCTTGCCCAGCGCCTGCCGGAAATCCGTGCTCTGACTAAGGAGTACACTGACGCCCAGTTCAAGGAAGACGTCGAGTCCTTCCCTGAGCCGCGGATGGCAAAGCCCCCTCGCAATGGCCGTGGTTTTGCTGCTCCGTCTTACCGCACTCTTGCTCCCTGGGCATTGAAGACTGTCACCAAACAGCTGGTCAAGCCTGTGCGCGATGAATACAAGCAGAATCCGCAGGCACATATTGCTCACCAGGACAACCGCTGGTGGCGAATGTCCCAGTACGATTCAGCACTGGTCTCTAACGCTGAAGGTACCGCAGTTTCGTGGTATCGCCGTGACCCTGAGCAGCTTCGTTCTAAACTGATTGAGTCATCCAAATTGACTGCTCAGATTCTGCGTGAGTGGCCGACCCTGCGCAAGCAGTATGCTGAGGCAGCAGAGCGTATTTCTTCTATTGAAGAATGGAAGAAGACATTCGATAAGCATACGGAGTCAGAACTTACTCGATGAATGATTCGATGAATAAACAACTCGTAGCCCCCGGTAAGGGCCGTGGGCTACGGGATGTTTTTGCCAATAGATTTTTGTTGAAACTTCTGGTTGATAAGGAGATACAGGTAAGATACCGGGGATCGGTACTCGGTATTCTCTGGTCCTATATCAAACCGGGTGTGCAGTTCGCTGTCTTTTACATCGCTTTAGGTCTCTTTCTGGGGCTAGAGCGTGGTATGCAGAACTATGCTATCTACCTGTTCTCTGGGATGATCGTTATTAACTTCTTCTCTGAAGGATTTAGTAACGGGGCTAAAGCCATGGTGGTTAACGGGGCATTGATTAAGAAAATTTATCTGCCCCGTGAGCTGTTCTCAGTCTCAACGATCTGGGTGGCTCTTATCCACTTTCTTCCGCAGATATTGGTGCTCCTTGGTGCATGTTTTGTAGCTGGCTGGAGCCCCGACTTGAAGCAGCTGGGCGCTGCCTTCGTGGCTATGGTTATTGTGATGATTTTCTCTGCTGGCTTGGGCCTCATCTTCGGTGTAGCTAACGTATTTTTCCGCGATTCAGAGAATATTGTCGATATGCTCCTCATGGTCGCTACCTGGTTCTCACCTGTTCTGTATTCATGGACGATGGTACGTGACACTCTTTACCCCTGGGTAATGAATGTATACATGATGAACCCATTAACGGTGGCTGTTGAGCTGTTTCACTATGCCTTCTGGATGCCTACTCTTTCAGCTGAGTCCGCGGTCCTACCTGTGTCACAGATTCCCCCGCACCTTCTTACCTTTTGGGTCCCGGTCGCTTTGGGAATCTCGCTAGTAACCTTGTTCCTCGGTGACTTACTCTTCCGTAAGCTTGAGGGCAACTTTGCCCAGGAGCTCTGATAAGCGTGGATATCAAGAAATTTGATTTACCCCCCGTAGCAGAAAACGCTCCTGTGGTGATTAGGGTTGAGTCTTTGGTGAAGCGCTTCGTGCTACGCCATACTCGCTCGATGAAGGAAGCTTTCGTCTGGTTGGTGAAGGGCCGGAAGGGGGACCTGAACGAGAAGTTCAATGCTCTCAACGGCGTTTCTCTGGATATCCGAGAAGGCGAACGTGTTGCCCTGCTGGGTTATAACGGGTCCGGTAAGTCGACCCTGCTCAAGCTGATTTCGGGTGTGATGCATCCGGACGAAGGTAGAGTGCTTACCGGCGGACGTATCGCGGGGCTTATCGAGGTGGGGGCGGGCTTCCACCCCGACTTGACCGGGCGTGACAATGTCTACCTGAATGCCGCCATCCTTGGTATGAGCAAAGAGCAGATTGAGGCGAAGTTCGACGAAATCGTTGAATTCTCTGAGATTGGCAACTTTATCGATACCGAGGTTAAGTTCTACTCATCGGGTATGTACCTGCGCCTGGCGTTTGCTGTAGCTGTTCATACTGATCCAGAGATTTTCTTGGTAGATGAGATTTTGGCAGTTGGTGATGAGCCTTTCCAGAAGAAATGTATCGCTAAGATTCGGGATCTGAGCGCCGAGGGTAAAACCCTTGTCGTGGTGAGCCACGACCTTGATTTGGTGGCAAAAATCTGTGAACGCGGAGTTGTCTTGGACCATGGGTCTAAGCAGTTCGATGGCCCTATTGACGAAGCGATTGAATTCATGAGGGCAAAATCCCACTAAAGAATCCTTCCCCAAAAATGCCCACAAGCTAGATAGCTTGTGGGCATTTTTGTGCGTTGTTACTAGTCAGTAACTAGTTGTGTGTCAAAAAATTACGATTGACCGTATCGGGTCTAAGGCGCTGTGGAAAAACTCTGGCCTTCATGTGTTATGGCTTGTCAGATGTAACTTCATTGCATTCTTGTTGGCTGGATAAGGGGGTGCGGGACACTGTTATCCACAGGGCAGCCCTGGGGTGTTTGATTGTTTTTCCTAATCAGATGTATCTTATTGGATAATTCATCAACTAATCGCAACGGAGCGTAAGGGGGACAGATGTCTGTAGCGCAAGCAGAAATGCTCATTGAGGCGGACGTGCGGGACTTAATCCGACGAAGCAGCATTGACCCGCTTGTCCAGCAGGGTGAAGCTAAAGAGCTCATTCAGCAGGCAATCGCGGAGTACGAACGCCAGATGCTGCGCGGTGCAGTGCCTCGACTGGATAACGCAGATGCGCTTGTTAGTTCTCTTTTTGACAAAGTGTGTGGTTTTGGCGAGATTCAGCAGTATCTTGACGATAGCTCTGTTGAAGAGATCTGGATTAACGCTCCGGATGAGATTTTTGTTGCTCGTGCTGGAGAGTCTGAGCTCACCGGACTTATTCTGAGCGAGGAACAGATTCGTGCGCTGGTGGAGCGCATGCTCAAAACGTCTGGGCGCCGTCTTGATCTGAGTACACCCTTTGTTGATAGTTCACTCCCTGATGGCTCCAGACTTCATGTAGCTATTCCAGATGTTACCCGCCGTCATTGGGCCATCAATATCCGTAAATTTATTGCGCGAGCAACTCGTTTGAATGACCTGGTCAAGCTGGGATCTCTCAGCCCGGAGGCGGCAAAATTTCTGGATGCAGCTGTCGCCAGTGGGCTCAACTGCCTTGTCTCCGGAGCTACGCAGGCAGGTAAGACAACCATGCTGAATTGCTTATCGGCTTCCATCGGTATGCGGGAGCGCGTTATTACCTGCGAGGAGATTTTTGAGCTCAAAATTCCCCTCCGCGATGTTGTGAATTTGCAGTGTAGGCAACCTAATTTGGAAGGTCATGGTGAGATTCCCCTTCGGCGCCTGGTGAAAGAGGCCCTGCGTATGAGACCTGACCGTCTGATTATTGGAGAGGTGCGTGAAGCCGAGTCTCTTGATATGCTCATCGCTCTAAATTCCGGGCTGCCAGGTCTGTGTACTATCCATGCTAATTCTGCCCGTGACGCTATTACCAAGATGTGCACCTTGCCTCTCTTGGCGGGTGACAATATCTCTAGCTCTTTCGTTGTTCCTACGGTGGCTTCTTGCTTTGATCTGGTGATTCATTGTGACCGTAACCTTCGAGGTAAACGTCAGGTACGGGAGATTCTTGCTGTGGGAAACAGAGTCGAAAATGGGGTAATTGAAACCAGTACACTGTTTAGGCGTGAGGGGGATCAGCTAGTATGCGTTGCGGCAGAGGTTCCATCCCCTGAGAAATTTGTTCGGACTGGTTATGCCCCTGAGACGCTCCTTAACTGCGAGGGGGCTCTATCATGAGTGCTTTACTCGGGCTCATGTTTGGCATAGGGGCGCTTTTGGTCTATATGTCTTTCTGGGAGCTTCCTGCTAAAACGAGGAAGGAACGAAAAGTCCCAGCTATTCAACAGCTACTTCGCCAGGCAGACCTGGAAAAGTTTACTGTGGCTATGTTCTACATGGTTTCTGCTGTAGTCGGTCTTGTCTCGATGATATTGACTTTTGCCCTCACCTCACTGGTACCTCTGGCTGGGCTTGCAGGCGGCGTTGGGTTTTTTGCTCCCCGCATACTTGTCAAGCACAGGGCTGCTCAGCGTCAGGCTCAGCTTCGGGATTTGTGGCCGGACGCCGTGGACCACCTAAGATCGGCTATTCGTGCTGGTTTGTCACTTCCGGACGCCCTCATGCAGCTGCAGTACCGCGGTCCGGAACCCCTGCGTCCGGCTTTCGCTAGCTTTGCCGCAGATTACCGGGCTAGTGGGGAGTTCCTTCCTGCTCTCAACCGCCTTAAGAACCGTTTGAGTGACCCCACCGCCGACAACATTATTGAGGCACTTAAAGTTACCCGAGAGGTAGGTGGTACGGATTTAGGCCGTCTTCTAGGAACCTTGAGCACTTTCTTGCGTGAGAACAGTAGGACGAGGTCTGAGCTTGAGGCCCGACAGTCGTGGACAGTCAATGCCGCTCGGCTTGCCTGCGTTGCGCCTTGGGTTGTTCTGGGTCTGATGGCGACTCAGCCAAGCACAATCAGGATTTATAACAGTGTCGCCGGTTTCCTTGTTTTGTCCAGCGGCTTAGCTCTAACTGTTATTGCCTACCGGCTGATGATGCGAATTGGTGCCCTCCCTGAGGAGAAGAGGGTACTAGCATGAACTTTTCGTTGCTTCTTGGTCTTAGCCTAGCCGCAGGGCTTTGGCTTGTTCTCTCGAGTATCTGGCATCAACGCCGTGAGACTTTTGCTGACCGCATAGCGCCGCAGCTTCGCGCGGCAGAACTAAAGAAGAACCGGCCTGACACCCCGTATAGCACTTTGCCCGAGGGTATCTATGGGGCTAGTACTGCTGTGCTTGAGCCGTGGGTTGAAAAAGTTTACCGGAGTCTGGGCAGATCTAGTTTCGATACTGTAGCCCTCGAAAAACGTCTCATTCAGCTAGGAAGCGGCCTCACTGTAGCTGAGTATCGGGTGCAACAGGTACTCTGGAGTCTTTTGTCTGCTGCCCTCTCTATCTGTTTGGTGGCTGTGGGTCTGGCCCAGGGAACTGTGGCTTTCATACCGGGGTGCCTGTTGATTGCTCTAGCTGCTTGTGCTGGTTTCCTTGCCCGTGACTACTGGCTATCTCAACAGATAGCTCGACGGGAGAAAGCTATGCTCGCTGAGTTTCCTGCCCTAGCAGAGCTCATGGCTCTTTCTGTTACCGCAGGGGAGTCAGCTATCGGATCGCTTGAACGGGTAGTTCGCTGTTCTCAAGGAGAACTATCCCGCGAATTTCAAAGCATCCTTGCGATGACGCGGTCCGGAGAATCTCTCGTGGTCGCTTTGCAAAGTTTTTCTCAACGCACCTCGGTAGCAGCCCTATCCCGTTTTGTGGATGGCCTGGTCGTTGCTATTGAACGCGGGACACCCCTAGCAGATGTCTTGCGTGCACAGGCGCAAGATGTGCGTGATAACGCTAAGCGAGAGCTCATGGAAACTGCTGGAAAGAAGGAAATTGGGATGATGGCCCCCGTCGTTTTCCTGATACTTCCTCTCACCGTGCTATTTGCAATGTTCCCCGGTCTTTCCTTGCTGAATCTCAATTTCTAATCCTGCCCGCTTGCGGGCACCGTCTATCACATTCATATTCAAAGGAGAATCCCCATGAAGAAGTTCATGACTGACACCTACCTCAAGGCCCTGCTTAGCATTATTGCGCCTCTAACACGTTCAGATGATTCTGAACGTGGGGATGTGCCTGGCTGGGTAATGATCACCATGATGTCGGCGATACTCGTAGCAGCTATCTTGGTGGTTGCTCAGGACGCCCTCGTCAACATGTTCAATAACGCGATGGCAATGATCAACCGCTAGGAGAATTCCCGTGAGAGCTGAGCTCCCTGAGAAGGAAAGAGGAAACGCAACGGCAGAGTTCGTCATGGTTTCTGCCTTAGTGGTCCTGCTTTTTCTGGGCGTGTTACAGGTTGCATTCGCCCTGTTTACCCATAACGTGTTGCAAGATGCGGCTTCTCAGGGGGCCCGCTACGGGGCCATGCTCGATAAAACACCGGCCGATGGTGAAGAACGTACTTACGACCTCTTGTACTCGGTGCTCCCACGCCACTACTCGGCAACGGTTACTAGTTCTGTTACTCAGTGGAAGGGGGTGGACGCTGTGCAGGTCACCGTGGCCGCCCCGGTCCCTCTCTTCGGGCCCTTTGGCATTGCTGCCCAGTGGGAGGTGAGCGGTCATGCTGTGGTTCAGCGGTAAGTCCAATGGTAAAGCTGAAGAAGCGCAACGTACAGATCACTCTGAACAGGGCAGCGCTCTTGTTGAGTTTATCGGGCTGGGTGCCCTATTGATGGTACCCACCGTCTATTTTCTGTTATCAGTCTTTTCGATGCAGTCGGCTGCTTTCGCGGCTTCTAACGCTAGTGCCCACGCGCTCCAGATGATTCAGGTATTACCACCGGAGCAACGCAGCCAATCTGCTGTACAAGCAGTTGCTGACCTGACAGCCAGCGACTTTGGCTTAGAAGCTGATGTCGTCACTGCTACGCTAGGCTGCGAGGACATATGTGCCCCGGGTGAACGGATAACTGTGGATGTGACCGTTGAGGTGGGCTTGCCTCTGGTCCCCTGGCCTGGTGCGCCTACTCTGGCCACAATGACTTCACAGGCTGTGAGCTGGGGAGGCAATTACTCATGATGATAGCTAAGCGAATGATAGCCTCTGAGCAGGAGCAATATGGTGAAGCCATAAGGAGAGAGAAAGCGCAGCACACGGCTCAACCCCGTCGAAATCTAGATAGCGAGGACGAGCGGGGTAGCGTTCTGCCCCTCATCGTGGGCTTGTGTCTCGTGCTTCTTCTGGTTGCCTCCACCGTCATTGGAGTAAGTTCCGTCTACCTGGAGAGACAACGCTTGCAAGCTTTAGCTGACCAAGCTGCGACCTCAGCTGCCCAGCGGGTTGAAGGCATTAGAGCGGTGGGAGAATCCCAAGCGCAGGTCATACTCACCAGTGGCGGGGTGCAGGCGTCCGCTCAAAACTTTCTGCAAGAAAGCGGTGCCGGGGCAGAATTCTCCCACCTCGCCCTGAATCCTAGTACCGGGGCATCGGGGAATAGCACAGCGGTTATCGTCCTCTCTGCCCGCGCCCACCCGCCCCTGCTTTCCCTTGTGCTACCTGATGGTATCGACATCACTGTCACCGGGCGGGCTCGCGTTATCACCACCCAAGAGTAAAACAGGGCAGGAACCAAAGCATACTGCCCCCTCAGCGCAAAACAGGGGCAAAATCGGGCGCTTATTCCTGTTTTCAGTTAGGGTTAATAGTCATGGCTACTTTAGATTTTTCTGCCCAGATTAAAACCCTGCGCTCAACCTACGCCTCCATCGAAGAGGTCAGCGATGTTGAGCAGCTGCGTGCCACCATCGCAGAACTCTCTGAAGCAGCCGGTGCTCCCGACCTCTGGGATGACCCCGACGCCGCCCAAAAAGTAACCTCCCAGCTCTCCCACAAGCAGGCTGAACTCGATAAACTCGTCAAACTAAGTCAAGCTATCGACGACCTTGAGGCTCTGGTAGAACTAGCCGATGAAGAGGACGACGCTGCTACCCTTGCCGAAGCAGAAATAGAACTGCACGCTATTGAAAAGCGTCTAGCAGAGCTTGAAGTCATAACCCTACTCTCGGGAGAATATGACCAGCGGGACGCCGTCGTCACCATCCGCGCAGGAGCCGGTGGCGTAGACGCCGCCGACTTTGCCGAAATGCTCCTGCGTATGTATCTGCGCTGGGCAGAGAAAAACGGCTTTAACACAACGGTCATGGATACCTCCTACGCCGAGGAAGCCGGCCTCAAATCGGCTACCTTTGAGGTTAAGGCTCCCTACGCTTTCGGGCGCTTATCAATTGAAGCGGGAACCCACCGTCTGGTGCGTATCTCTCCCTTCAACAGCCAGGGCAAACGTATGACCTCCTTCGCTGCGGTAGAGGTAATCCCCCTCATCGAGCAGACAGATCACATCGAAATCCCAGAATCCGAACTCAAGGTCGATGTCTTCCGCTCATCGGGGCCCGGTGGCCAGTCCGTCAACACCACAGACTCCGCCGTCCGTATGACCCACGTCCCCACCGGCATTGTGGTCTCGATGCAGAACGAAAAGTCGCAGCTCCAGAACCGAGCCGCGGCACTGCGCGTCCTACAGTCCCGCCTGCTCCTGCTCCGCAAAGAGCAAGAAGATGCCAAGAAGAAAGAGCTTGCCGGCGACGTCAAGGCCTCCTGGGGCGACCAAATGCGTTCCTACGTGCTCAACCCCTACCAGATGGTCAAAGACCTACGAACCAACTACGAAGAGGGAAACCCAAGCGCTGTGTTCGACGGTGCTCTCGACGGTTTCATCGATGCAGGCGTGCGATGGCGCGCTGCCGAACGACAGAAGAGAAAGAACGAAGAATAATCGTGGCTAAGAAAAAAGTAACGAAAGAAGACCCGAATAACCACACCATAGCGTCCAACCGCCGCGCTCGCCATAACTACAACATCGTAG
The DNA here is from genome assembly GCA_030529845.1 of Rothia sp. (in: high G+C Gram-positive bacteria). Lineage (GTDB taxonomy): Bacteria > Actinomycetota > Actinomycetes > Actinomycetales > Micrococcaceae > Rothia. The sequence goes on from JAUMWB010000001.1 coordinate 156,441, forward strand.
AAACCTGGGAGGCAGGCCTGGTACTCATGGGCACCGAGGTTAAGTCCTTACGCGATGGGGGAGCCTCAATTACCGATGGTTTCTGCCAGATGTACGGCAATGAGCTGTGGCTGGAGGGTATCCATATTGCTGAGTACGGTCGTGGCTCCTGGACTAACCACGCTGCCCGACGCCGTCGCAAACTGCTCATGCACCGCAGTGAGATTAACAAGATTGCTCAGAAGCTTAAGGAAAGCGGCTACACCGTCGTGCCCCTCAAGCTTTATTTCAGTAAGGGTCGCGCCAAGGTAGAAATTGCCTTGGCCACCGGTAAACGCGACTACGACAAACGCCAGGCCCTACGCGAGCGTCAGGATAACCTCGAAGCCCAGCGTGCCATGCGCTATAAGAACCTGGGCTAAGAACCTACTCGAAGGAGAGAGATGACAACCGGAAATAATAAGGAAAACCCCTACGGCGACTACGTTCCTGGGCAGTATAGCTCTGGCAACACCTCTGGCCAGGTCCAGTCCAGCCAGAGCCAGCAGGACGCCGCCACCAGCTATTCAGCTGATGGGCAGCAAGGCACGGGGCAGGTACCTGAAACGAACCCCTACGCCAACGAGAACACACAGGGCTACAACGGCTCCCAGCAGGCCTACGGGGACTACAGCCAGCAGAATAACGCCGCTCATTCGGCGCCGACTTACTCCCAGCCCCAGTACTCTCAGCAGGAGTATGGCCAGCAGAGCTACGGTCAGCCCGACTATAGCCAGCAGTCTGCCAGCTACCCGTCCTACGGATATGACGCCTACGGCCAGCAAGTAGCTTCGGCTCCCAAGGGTCTGGCTATTGCTTCCCTGATTCTGGGTGTTCTGTCCTTCCTAGGCGGTTGGATTGTTCTGGGCGGCATCCTGGGTATCGTTGGCCTGGTGCTGGGCATTGTGGCCCTGCGCAAGACCAAGACCGGCGGTGGCGGCAAGGGCCTGGCTATCACCGGCATTGTTTTCAGCTCCCTGGGCATTCTGATTTCCCTGGCAATGTTGGTGTTCTTCGGCTGGATTTTCTCAGCTTTCGGTGACTGCATGGCTTACGCTGAGAACGAGGTTCTCATGGAACAGTGCATCAACCAGCAGATGGGCCTTGACATCACAGAATCAAACAGTAACGTCTAATCCACCTGCCAGCTGGCTCTTTACAGTAAGGTGAGCCAGCTGGTAGAGTGGTGCATCCGAGCTAATTGGGCCGGTGCCTTTCACAAATGAGTTGCGACTCGAAAGAGTATTGGAAAACGCTTAGCTTGGCGTTCTTTGATAAAAGAATATGGGGATGATCGGTTTCGACGATGTGAGTTGAGATGGATGAAGCGTGCCGAGGACGCAGGGTTATCTCGTAAACGCCCTCTGCAAAAAAATAAGTGCAGAATCTAAGCGCACTGACTTCGCACTCGCTGCCTAATAATCCCAGCGATGCAGTCTGGTAGCCTGAGCTGGCCTTTGGCTCAGCCCCTACCATCAGTTTAAAAGGCCACTGCTGCCCGTCCTTGTCGTAGGGCCGGGTGGGACTTTTATACGGCTAGGTTAGGCCTTGTAAGTGTTTGCGCAAGCAAGGTAGCCGAAAACACCGCTTTCACAAACTGCGCACGGAGAAGACCCGTTGACGCCACATCGGACCGGGGTTCGATTCCCCGCATCTCCACAGTATTGAGGCCCTCCGCCCGGGTAATCCGGGTGGAGGGCCTTTTCTGTGTTTTCTGAACAGGTGTTACTTCTTAGGCTCTACCGTGGGGATATAGGAGGTTGCCACCTTTTCCATCAGGTCAGCATCGGCTTCACGAACCCGCTGATAGTTCTTCTGAGTGGTGAAGGCAGCCGCCAGGAATGAGAGAACCGTGCACCCAATGAAGAAGTGCATGGGAGAGGTAATATCACCGGTCGCATTGACCAGGTAGGTGGCGATAAAGGGAGCTGAGCCACCAAAGACAGCGACCGGAATGTTGTAGCCCATGGAAATGCCGGTGGCACGAATAGACGTGGGGGATCAGGTTGCTCATCACCGCGTAAGGGGTTGAGGAGTAGAGCCCGAAGAGCACGCAAATCACCATGAGGGGGGGAGAGATTTCGGACGGCGTTGCCTGATTCTTAGGAGTATCGGGCGGTGTTGGGGCGAGGGGTGTCTTCGCTATCGTTATGTTCATCGGGGGTGCTACTGTGTGGGCTACTGTCAGCAATCAGCTTGCCGAAGAACGCATTAGCGTACCTGCTGACTCTGAATTTATGGGTGGCGCTTTTGCTGGTAAAGAGGTCAAGGGGGCCCTAACCGCCTATGCCCAGGCAGATACTATCCGTCAGCATGCAACAGCGGGTGCGGAGGGCACCGTCTATGAAGATAAAACCTACGTTGAGCTTGGTACTATGGTGCGCGAAGCCCAGGGCGCAGGTGATGAAGCCTTAGCAGAAGAGCTTCAGACCTGCCGAAATCTCGTCATGGACGCTTCCTTCCTGCGTGCTTCCCTCTTTACCTCGGTTGTCTCCTTCGGTGTTTCTGCCCTGGTGATGGGCCTGGGTGTCGTTCTCGCCTTTATCGGCGCAGCCTTCCTCAAGCTGGCATCAAAGAAAGTAGTTGCAACCGCCTAATAGCGTTGCCATAGATGAGTAAACCCCACTTCTGTAAACCACTTGAAAAGGGCTATGGAAGTGGGTTTTCTATGCCCGATAGGGTTCAGTGCTGCTGGTATGCTGGCCATAAGATGTAGCCCGCAGTGGTTCTAGAAGTTTAGAAAGAAAGAGGACGTCGTGAGTACCCAACCCCCTGCTTTCTCCCAGTCACAGGCAACCGTGGGCGCTGGCGTCCTCGTGCCCCCTGCCTTTGATCACGCGACCCCCGGTGAGCCTGCCCAGTATCGGGTACCTCAGGAATATCGCCGTCCCTACGGTGAAGCTGTACGCGATAAGCGCGGTCGGGGCTACTACCAGGCCGTTATGGCACTGTCCGTGGGCATTGCCAGCTGGCTTGTGGTACTGATGGCGGGTGTCTTTGCCCTGCTAGCGCTTATCCCGGCCGTAGGGGCTATTGTTCTTGGTACCAAGGCCCTGCGGGCTCGCAAGCGAAACCCACGTACCGGCCTTCACGGGCAAACAGCAGGTTTGGCCTGGGGCGGGATCGCGCTGGGAGTAACCTGCATTCCGATGGCGGTCTTTTTCTACTTCATGGCCAGCTGGTTTCTCAATGGTGCAGAAACAGCAAACTGCGAAATCACCCATGCTGGGGATGAAGAAGCCATTGCCCGCTGCATCGAGAGCAACACAAGCTACTAGCCCCACGGCTAAGGAGGGTGGAGATGCAATACCCCAACCCCGATAACCATATTGCGGTTCTGATCGATGCTGAAAATGTTAGCCCCAGCAATATCGAAGGCGTACTTCAAGAACTTTCAAAATATGGCACCACCTCGGTGCGACGAATCTACGGGGACTGGAGCTCCCCGCAGCTTGCAGAGTGGAGGGGGAAGATTCAGCAGCACTCCCTTAAACCTCAGCAGCAATTTTCCTTCACCAAGGGTAAGAATTCGAGCGATATTGCCCTGGTAAACCTGCTGCGCAGCGTGATCGTGGCAAGCGAGGATGAGGACGGCTGGGCTCAACTCTCATCAATCGGGGCAACCTTGCGTAATCGTTCCCCTGAATTTGATTCCCGCAACTGGGGATATGTCAAGCTAAAAGACTTGACCAAGGCTGTAGACCTCTTTGAAATGGGGCGGGTTCAGACCGTTAGCGGGCACACAAATATTCGTGTGCGCATTAAGAAGTAAAACTTGATAGGAACAATCAGTCTGTGAGCTGTACCTCAATCGCGTTATGATGGGATAAAAGCTCAATCAGTACTGCCCAGGAGTACCCCGTGACTGAACCAGAAGCACCCGCAGACAGCTACGAAGAGGACGGCCACGCCCCCCGTTTCACCCCGGCAGACCCGGCCCACCCTACGACCGCCGAGATTCCTTTCATCTACCCGGCCCACTGGGAGGCTGATGTTGTATTGCGCGATGGGGCCACTGCAAACCTGCGGCCTGTTGTCCCTACCGACCGGGCAGCCCTGGAAAAAATGTACGCGGGCCAATCAGAACGCACCATCTACCTGCGCTTCTTTACCCACAAACCAACCCTAAGCGATAAGGAACTCACCCGGTTCACCACCGTGGACCACAACAACCGGGTGGCCTTTGTGATCATGCTGGGGGAGGAAATGATCGGTATCGGCCGCTATGACCGAACCCACAACCCTAACGAGGCCGAAGTTGCCTTTATGATTTCCGATGCCCACCAGGGGCGTGGCATCGGATCAATTCTGCTTGAACATCTTGCAGCGGCAGCGAATGAGCGGGGTATCGATAGATTCAGCGCCGAAGTGCTGCCCCAGAACCGGAAAATGCTCAATGTCTTTACCGATGCAGGCTACGAAATCTCCCGGGAATTCGAAGATGGTCTGGTGATGGTTTACTTCAATATCGACCCCACCGACCGCTCCCGCGGAGTGATGGAAGCCCGCGAGCACCGCGCTGAGGCTAAATCAATCGCAGAGCTGCTGGCTCCCGACACGGTCGCCGTTATCGGTACAGCCCCCCGCTGGGAAACCAACGGGCATAAGGTCCTCAAAACCCTGGTCGCCGGTGGTTTTACAGGAACCCTCTACGGGGTTAACGAAGAAAAGCTAGAAGCCGGAGAAGTGCCTATCTACTCCAGCATCGCTGAAGTGCCAGCCCGCGTAGATCTTGCAATTATTGCTGTACCCATTGCCGACGTGGCAGCCGCCGTTGACGCCTGCGGTGAGGCGGGCGTCCGCGGCGTCCTGATTTACACCTCCGGCTACGCGGACGACGGTGCCCGCGGCCGCGCTCGTCAAAAGGCCCTGGTGAAATCGGCACGCAGCCACGGCATGCGAGTCATCGGGCCTGCTTCCTTTGGCCTGCTGAACAATAACCCTGGCGTCCGCCTCGATGCCACCATCAGCGCCCAAGACCCCAAGCCCGGTGCCCTGGGGCTCTTTAGCCAGTCCTCGGCTATCGGGGCCATGTTCTCCAACACCGCCGTCAAACGCAACATCGGGGTATCGTCCCTGGTCTCAGCGGGTAACCGCGCCGATGTGTCGGGTAACGACATCATGCAGTACTGGGAAGACGACGACGCTACCCGCGTCTGCGCCCTCTACCTCGAATCTATCGGCAACCCCCGAAAGTTCTCCCGTATCGCCCGCAGACTTTCCCGCGTCAAACCCGTGCTGGTCGCCAAAAACGCGGTCACTGGCCAGCAACTCCCACCGGGGCATTCGGGGCGAACCTCCATCGCCCCCACCGAAGCTCTGGACGCCATGTTCAAGCAAGCCGGTGTCATCAGCGCTGAAACCTTCGACCAGGTACTCGACGTTGCCCAGGTGCTGGTCTCCCAGCCCCTACCTGCGGGCCGCCGCGTGGCTATCCTCTCCAACGCCTCAGCCCTGGGGCAGATTATTGCCGATAAATCTGGGGGCCTAAACATCGATGTGCGGGTGACCGAGTCCATGCTCAGACTCACCGACGACGGCATTGATGGCCTTGAAGTCTTGGAAGATGTGGCAACCAGTGCCCTCGAAGCATCAGATATTGATGCAGCCATCGGCGTCTTCCTCACCGGTGACTCGGTTGACCCCAAGGATGTTGCCCGCGTGCTCTACCGAGCAGGGCAAAAGGCGGGTAAACCTGTAGTGGCCTCCTTCCCCGGCACCCTGAGCTTCGATGCAACCATGCGGGGTATCTGGGAGGACCCGGAGGCGCGGACGTCCGCCCCGGCAGAGAACGATACAGCGGGGGAGAGCGCCCCCGTCCTGCAACATGGGTTGCCCTGCTTCGAATCCCCGGGTGCCTCTATCTTGGCCCTGGCCAGCGTCATGGACTATATGGAGTGGCGTGAAAAGGAAACCGGTGCGCTCGCCACCCCCGAGAACGTCAGCCCCAAGGCAGCGGCGGCCGAGATAGCCCAGCACCTGACCCAGGTGACCGGCGAGAACCTGCTTGACCTGTCAGCTGCGGCCACCGAAGAGCTCCTTGCCCACTACGGTATTAGCCTGCTACCCGAATACGGTTTTGACGCCGCAGACGAAGCGGTTGAGGCTGCTGCCCGGGCAGGTGGCTACCCGGTTGTTCTGAAAACCACCGATGACTTCCTGCGCCATCGCATAGACCTGGGTGGTGTGCGCCTGGGTATTGAGAGCGATGCCGAGCTCATCAGCGAAATAGCCCAAATGCACCGCGTGCTCGAACCCTACGGAAGGTTCGACCTCACCGTGCAGAAGCAGGCTCCGGCCGGTCAAACAGCGGTGCTCACCGGCATCGAAGACCCCCTGATTGGCCCCGTCGTCTCCTTCGGTATGGCGGGTGATGCCACCAGCCTGCTCGAAGATTGGGCCCACCGAGTACCGCCTTTGACCGAGCGAGATATCTACAAGATGGTGCGCTCGCCCAAAGCCGCTACAAAGCTCTTTGCCGACGGCGACCTGCCCCAGGTGCGGGTGGACCTGCTGGAAGATCTCTGCGCCAGGGTCGCCCTGATGAAGGACAATCACCCGGAAATCGCCTACCTCGAACTCAACCCCGTGCTGCTCTCGCAGGATACCCTCACCGTAGTGGGGGCCAAGATCCGGCTGGGCAACCCCCAACAACGCACCGACTCCGCCCGACGAACCATGAGCAGCTAGGTAGAGCCCGGCCATGACCTAAGATGGAGGGTAAGCAAACCAGCCAGTTCTACAACCAGCGAAGGACGAGATGACCAACCTCAGCGCAGCCGAAGCTCTCACCAGAGACATCCAGCAGGCAGGCTTCTACCCCGACCTCGTTCTCGATACGGTAGATGAAGCCCTGGCCGGGCTGGTCCCTACCTCCCACCTGGTACAGGTCGAAACCCACTTTGACCAGAACGAGGTACACCGCCACATCACTGTGCTGGTCTTGGCCGGCCAGATGTTACTCGTTGCCCACCTCGATGACCAGAACCTAGATGAAAAGGGCCAGCAGGTTCTAGCCCATGTATCGGTGGAAACCCTGCACGTAAGCCGTATCCGAACCCTCACCATCAGTTATACCTACCCCCAACCCCAGCATTATCGAGCAGGTAGCTCCGTCTCAGAAGTCTCTCTGCTTATTGCCTGGACGGGCTCCCAGCGCCTCGACGTGCAACCGGCTGACTGTCCCGACCCGTCCTGCGATGCCGACCACGGCTATACCGGTATGGGCCCGCGTGAAGATATGCTCCTTCGGGTTAGCACACAGGCCGACGGCGAGAATGCTACTGCCCAGGCCCGTAGCTTTGCCCGGGCGCTCCGCTCAGCTCACATGGCTGCGATGAATCAGACGGCCACTCTAGCTTCCGGTGCCGCGCAGGCAGGAGCCTAAGATGAGCGTCCTGACCGATCACTGCGGCACCGCCCTACCCACCGAACCTGGCTATGGCGGTAACAACCTAGCTGACCTCTTTGAATCCTGCGGCACCCTGGTAGCCCAAGGTTCTATCACCCCCGACCCCCACCCCCTGCACGGGGCAGGACGCCACGATTTGCTCGGCCTGGCTGATCGTCTTCGTGCCGCTGGGGTTGACCCTACCCGCTACCGCAGTGTTTGCCTGGTGATGGTCGATGGCCTGGGTCAGAGCCTACTCACTGCATACGGCTCCTACGCGCCTTTCTTGAAGAAGGCCATCCAGTTGGGCCCTATCCACTCAGCTGTCCCCTCAACCACGGTTGCATCGCTGAGTAGCCTGGGAACAGCAACCCCGCCGGGCTACCACGGCATGGCGGGGTACGAGGTGAGAAACCCGGCTACTGGAACCGTGATGAATCAGCTCTCGGGCTGGGACAAAGCCGTCGACCCCCACCAGTGGCAGCCCCACCCCACGGTTTTTGAGCGCTACCAAAACCACCTGGATGTAGCGATGGTATCGCTGAGCAAATACGCGGGCACCGGCCTGAGTGAAGCAGGTTTGAGGGGCGGGCGTTTCGTCCACGCCGCCGGGTACGCCGCCCGCACAACGCTGGCAGCTAGCCTGCTGAACTCCCGCAAGCCCTCCCTGGTCTACCTCTACTGGGGAGAGATTGACCAGGCCGGGCACAAGTTCGGTACCCGCTCTGACCAGTGGCTTGAACAACTTGAAGAGCTCAACCTTGCCCTCAAGTCGCTTGCTCGTAGGCTGCCACCCCACGTGCTATTACTGGTAACGGCTGACCACGGCATGGTCGATATCGCCCCCGAGAACCGCATTGACTACTCGGGCGATACAGCCCTGCTTGAGAATATTGAGCTGACAGCAGGGGAGCCCCGCATGGTACAGCTCTACTTGAAGGACACCAGCCCTTCCGCCCGCCAGGACGCCCTGGGCCGGTGGGCGGACGCCTGGGGTGACCAGGCCTGGGTCTTTGACTCAGAAGAACTTTTTGAGGCCGGCTATTTTGGCCAGCCGGTAACCGATGAAGCTCGCCGCCGGATCGGCGATATTATCGTGGCTGCCCGTGAACCTGTCGCCCTTTACGATATGCGACATTACAAGCCCCATGCCCTGCAGATGGTGGGTCAGCACGGGTCACTCACCCTGGACGAAACCCAGGTGCCGCTACTCATGCTACCGACCGGTTAGATAGGAGTGGACGTCCGCCCCAGCTTCTTGGCTAGGGGCCGGTAGTTGCTTCCACCATTGGTCCCAGGCTACCGGTATCGGCAACAGGGGCGGTGGGGACGCTTGCAACGCCACCGGTTTCTGCTGAGGTAGTGGTTTCAATGGGGCGGCTGGGTTCCTCAATGGGAGCAGCTTCGGTGGGGGCCACAATCTCTACCGGAGCAGTTTCAGTAGGAGTTGGCTCAAGCGTCAGTGTTTCTTCTGACAGCGGGGTCTCATCCGGGGCAGGCTCAGGCTGGATTTCCTCGACCGTTTCCTCAGGCAGGGCAGTCTCAAGGGTTTGCTCAACCACCGGTGCCTCCGGGGTTGGGGCGTAGAGGACGTTGCCAGGGGCTACGGGCTCTTCTATGCCGCCGTCCTGTTCAGTGATGGTGGGAGCCTTGGTGTTAAAGCTTGGGGTAGGTACAGCCACAGAGCTTTCTGCCGCCGGTGAACTGGTTTCAGTTACGGTGGGTGTTGGAGGTGCCTCAACGGTTGTGGTTTGGCTTGCGGTATCGTCCTGGAGAGGAAGTAGGAAGGCCGCAACCAGAGCAATTGCCGCCGCCGTTAGAACCGCGGAACCTACGAAAAGGGCCTTTGATCCGGTCTTTTCTTCTTCCTGTTCAGGGGTAGCGCTGGGAGGGGCCAACCGGTCACGTTCTGCCGCTGCGGCAGCCGCCGCCACTAGAGCTGCCTGTCTGCGTGCCTCTTCAGCTCGCTCAGCTTCTTTAGCCGCAGCTTTCTCTGCGGCCCGATCCGCTCGTCGTTCTTCTCGAGTGCGTTTTTCCACAACATCACCATTGCGCATGAGGCCAAAGGTGAGGGAATCATCGTCCGTATCAACTACCGCACGGGTGCTCCCACTATCGGCAGTGACGTACTCGTAGCCGTTAGCCAGGGGCAGGGTTTCGGTTGCGTCTTGAGCTGAGCTTTCAGAAGCGGGTAGGGCTTCGGTGGCATCGTCGGGGGCGGGCAGCTGATCTTCAGAGTGCGATGACTTGTGGGAACGGGGCGTGGTCACATTTTCCTTATCAAATATTTCTCAGCCCTCTACCCGTGTGCGAAACGGTTACGACGTGGGCCGGTGCAGCGAAAAGAAGAGAGATTACTGTACCCAGTGTACGCGCTGAAAGCTTGCCGGTGCTGTGGTGCCTCTAACGAAATGCCCGTAATGTCGGCGAACTTTCACCCGCTATGGCCGGGTGCACATAGCGCCCAAAGGCCCCGCGCCTTCCCATCTAAGGGGCGGACGCGGGGCCTGGGTTTGTGCCACTTGTGGCGATTCTAGCGGCGCTGGTTGCCGAAAATAATGTCGTCCCAGCTCGGTACGCTGGTGCGCTTGGCTCGGTTGGGTTTGGGTTGCTGGGTCTTAGGCTCTTGGTCTTCTACCTGCTCGGTATCCGCCGCAGGGGTGTCTTCTGTTGCGTCGGTCAGGGGAGCTTCAGCGTCCTGGGAATCATCATCACCCAGGGAGTCCACAGCACCATGAGATTCATCGGGTTCCTGATCCTGGTCAGACGGGGAACTCTGGGTAGCTGGTGCCTCCACGGCTGAGGGAGTTACTTCTACAGGTGCCGGGGTCTCACCGCCCACCTCGGTTTCTTGCCCAGAATCCTGCTGTTCTACAGTATTTTCGTCAGCTGCCTCGTACAGGTCGGTTACTTCATCAGATACCGGTGCAGTGAGCTCGCTGGTTTCGGGCTCAGGCTCTGCCTGCGCCTGGGTAAGGGGGGCAGGACGGGAGCTGCGGCGGGCCCGCTCTAGTAGGTCAGCTAGTTTGCGTTCGCTGGCCGGGTCAAAGGAGCGGACGCCGCGGCGGGCGGTGAGCTCATCGAGTAGCTCGTTCTGTTCCTTTTGTTCGGGGATGGTCACCCGGGTAATGCGGGGTTCACCTACCGGGATACCTGCGGAAGGGGCTGTAATCTGCGCTGGGGCTTCGCTATCTGCCTCTTGCTGGGACGCTGTTGCCTGCTTGGCTGGTCCGGGGATCGGGGCGTCGTGGGAGTGGTCGCGGCCCATGAGGAAGTAGGCTGCCTCGTTGGAGGCATAGATGCTTTGGTTGGCAGGGTTGAAGTTCCATCGGGCGGGGAACATGACGCCGCGTGGTAGGTTCGCCTGAGCGTCCTCACCCAGCTCAATATCAACCGACACCGTCCACTGACCTGACTCCTGCTGCCAGGTATTCCAGTCCATGGTGGCAGACACGAAACCGTAGCGTTCAGCGACAGCGTCGATGTGCTGGTTGAGGCTCTGGGCTGAACCCCCCTGGCCTGGTGCGGGGGAGATAACCACGGTTCGGGCTGTCTGAATGATGTTGGCTCGTTCAGCGACGATGGGCCATTCATAGCGGCGTACGCGCTCGGGCTCCCACCCTGATTCCGCGGCAATTTCTTCAACCGTTGCCCCCTGACGGAAACGGGTCTGAATATCGCGGGGACCAAAGGCTCCGCTGGAACTACCACCGCGAAGAGGGCTGATGCGGCGTGCACGGGCGATGCTCTGCCTGAGATTTTGGTCGATGGGCAAGAGATAGGTAGCGCCGTCAGATGATTCGAGGACGAGATTTTCACCGTCGTCGTGAATTCCAGCTAGTCGCAGTTCTCGCACTGCTCGGTCTCCTTTAGTGGGCCAGGTACCGCCTCCTACCGGAGGGGTGCTTACTTCAATCTTTACACTTACTTGAAAGACTACCGGCTCAAGCTGTGCTTGAAAGCTAAAGTAACTGGGGCAGGGGCTGTTGTTTTGAGAAAACCCGGTTTTACAGGGGAATTTAGCTCAAGTTCAGCAAGAGATTGAAATATTTCTTCCGACTTCTGCGAGCGCACCTTGAGCCTTTGTGACTCGCTGAGAGAGAACATGAAGTTTCCACTTGCATTATTGGGGGCAATGGTGAACAATTCTACCCGTCACCTCAACACAGTTGGAGCCCCTGACCCGCTCAGGGCCCGACGATACAAAGCCCCGAGGTGCAGGTGCCCCAGACCAGACAGAGGGGGTATCTACCCTTCGCACACTTAATACGGAGAAAACCATGGCAACCGATTACGATGCACCTCGCAAGCAGGATGAAGAGAGCAAGGACCAGTCCTTTGAGGAGCTGCGTTCACGCCCCTCAGAAATGCAGTCAGGTGCAGTGGACGAGGACGAAAACGCAGCGGCCGAAAGTTTTGAGCTACCCGGTGCTGACCTCTCCAACGAAGAGCTAAACGTTGTGGTGCTCCCTGCTCAGGAAGACGAATTTACCTGTGCTTCTTGCTTCCTGGTGCGTCACCGCTCCCAGATTGCCCGCGAAGAGGGCGACCTAAAGTTCTGCATCGAGTGCGAGAGCTAAATAGTAGAGACTTGATTAAAGGGCGGGCCCGCGTTGAAGTACGCGGGCCCGCCCTTTGCATGCGGAGAAAGATATTTAGACTCGGATTTTTTCTAGTCTTCTTCGGGTAAACCCGCATTGAGAATGGCAGCGATTTTTTCGGGGTGGCGGGAGGAGGCAATCCAATAGGGGGTGGGGTCTGCCGGGTCTGTAATCTGCACGCGAATCACGGATGTGATCCAGCCACGAAAGCACATGTAGGCGCGGCCATCGAGTGCGGGGCCGGTGGCTAAACGGGCTTCTTCACCCTTGAAGGCGTAGGCCCGGCCAACATAGTTCCGCTCGATGCGGGCCCGGCCAAAGCGGACGGTGGTTTCGGTGATTTCCAGGGTGGGGGAGCTGCCGTAGAGAATCCCGCCGACCAGAAGGAACATGACGATACCGGCGATGATGCCCGCCGTGATATTGATGGGCGCACCTACGAGGAATGAAGCTAGGCCAACCCCCAGGCAACCTATCCACAGGCCAATGCCGGGGGCTAGTCGTTCGCGGTAGAGCACAGTGGGGGCGGTAGCAGGCATAGCTTCCTTCGGAGAGGGACAAATCTAGGTGGGCGCTAGGAGAAAACTTGGCGCACAGGTTCTAGTCTAAGCGGTTTTGGCTGCCGATGTGAGCGGCAGAGGGCTGCTTAAGCCGGTACAGTAAAGAGGGTGATGAACCAGCTAAAGATTGATATTAAGATGCTCGATCAGGGGATTGAGCCCCCCACCTACGCCCAGCCCGGGGACGCTGGCGCTGATTTACGTTCACGCGTGGACCTGACCCTCGAACCCGGGGAACGTGCCCTGGTGCCGACTGGCGTGGCGATTGCCCTGCCTGAGGGCTTTGTGGGGCTGGTGCACCCGCGTTCGGGTCTGGCTGCTAAGCACGGTATTACTATCGTGAACGCTCCGGGCACCGTTGATTCGGGTTACCGGGGTGAGTTGATGGTCTGCCTGCTTAATACAGATCGCAGCCAACCTTTTGTGATTCAGCGTGGGGACCGCATTGCCCAGCTGGTGATTCAGAAGTTTGAGGCAGCTAGTTTCAATGTAGTGGAGAGCCTGGGTGAAACTGAGCGTGGGACTGCCGGGTTCGGTTCAACTGGCGTACAGTAAGAGCAGTAGATAGGCGAGGGCCCAAGGAGGCATCATGTTTGGTTTTGGTAAGAAAAAGAAGGACGCGGACGCCGCAGCTGAGGCTGAGCAGGGCACGCTGGCGGTAGCTGTAGAGAGCGACGAGAAAGAAGCTGCCGCTGACGATGCGCCTGCTGAGGCGTCCTTTGCGGAATTCACCCGTGAGAACGGCCCCTTTGACATTACCGAGCAGCGTACAGGCTCTAGCTATATAGATTTGGGTGGCCTGATGGTTAAGAGCAACCCGGGGCTAAACCTGCGTCTTGAGGCTGACCAGAAAACCCAGCAGGTTATCGCTGTGACCCTGCAGCTGGGTGAGGGAACCTTGCAGGTGCAGGCTTTTGCTGCTCCTAAGAGCCGGGGTATCTGGGATGAGATTCGCAAGGAACTCTCTGAGAGTGTCCGCCGTCAGGGTGGTCAGGTAGATATTAATGATGGCCCCTTTGGTCGTCAGCTCATCTCTCGTGTACCTGCTGAACTTCCCGATGGCCGTAAGGGCTTCCGTATTGCCCGCTTTGTGGGCGTAGATGGGCCCCGCTGGTTTGTGCGCGGAGTCTTTTCGGGCAAGGCTGTGTTGCCCGGAGAGAGCGCTACCGCCCTTGAAGAGGTCTTCCGTTCTATCGTGGTGAACCGTGGTTCCGATCCCATGCCGCCGCGTGACCTGCTGCCCATGCGGGTGCCTCAGAGTATTCAGGATGCCGCAGCCGCCCAGGCCGCAGCCGCAGCTGCTGCCCAAGCTGAGAAGAAGCCTACTCTTGAGGTGCCCCGCCGCGGCCCCGAGATTACCGAAATTGGCTAGAGGCCATGCCAGAGACTGAGTCGCCCTTTACCCAGCAGCAGGTTGCCGGCCCTGCCACTCGCCTGGAAGAGTACCCCGAGAGGTTTCGGGCGCGAGCTGCCGGGCGGGTGACCCGCGTGCACATGTCGCATATGGGGGCTAACCCCCGTTTCGAGGTGACCTTGGTGGTCGAGAAGTCTAAGCCGCTGCCTCCCGCCAAGACTCACCCCATGACGGGTATGCCGATTGCAGAAACAGGCGAGGACCTGGACGACACCACTGATGTGAGCACCAGCGAAGATACATCAACCGGCCAGTTTTCTGTACTCGATGAGGAGACCGGCTTCACCAGCAGGTTTAGCGTCAAGCGTGCGGCTCCCCGCCTGCTCTACCCGGAATTCCCTCCCTTGAACCCAGGTGCGGTGCTGACCTTGATTTGGCAGGGGCAACGCCAGGTACCGGGAATTGAGGCCGGGGGCTACCTGCGAGTCTCGGGTATGCTGAGCACCCGCGAGAAGCCCCTGATGTACAACCCGCGCTACGAGATTGTGCCAGCTCTTTAGCAGGGACCATATAAGGACGCCGGCCCCACCTTCTGCGCAGAAGGTGGGGCCGGCGTCCTTATGGTGTAGGGCAGGTGCTAGCTGAAGAGGGCTCGGATGTCGTCCTCACCGCTGGGGGTGGTGATGAAGAAGAGCTCGTCGCCACCCTCAATCACATCGTCGCCGCTGGGGGTAATGGGGATCCCGTCGCGCAAGATAGCGGTGAGGGTGGTTTCGTAGGGCCACTGCACATTATCGACGGTGTGCCCAATAACAGGATGGTCTGCTGGTACGGTGTACTCCACCAGGGTGGCGCTACCGGTCTTGAGAGTAAGCAGGCGGACAACGTCACCCACCTCCACAGCTTCCTCCACCAGGGCAGTCATGAGACGGGGGGTCGATACCGCAACATCCACGCCCCAGGAGTCGTCAAAGAGCCACTCGTTCTTGGGGTTGTTCACGCGGGCAACAGTGCGGGGCACACCGAATTCGCTGCGGGCTAGCAGGGAGACGACCAGGTTAGTTTTGTCGTCGCCCGAGGCAGCAACGATGACATCGGCGTTCTCAGGCTTGGCCTGCCGCAGGACGGATAGCTCGCAGGCATCGCCAATCACCCAGTGAGCATGCTGGACATCGCTGCGGGAGATAGCCTCTGGCTTGATGTCGATGATGGTGACCGTGTGGCCGTGGGAGAGGAGCTCGCGGGCGCTGGATGAGCCCACCGAACCTGCACCGATAACGATTACTTCCATTCCAGATCCCCCTCAGCGTTACGTGCCGGGGGAGCGCCCAGCACCCTGGCAATCTCGTTGATGTCCTCGGTACGCATCATGGCGTGTACCGTATCGCCCTGCTGGTAGGAGGTGTCCTTGGTGGGTAGCATACCCTCCCCAAAACGAGTCAGGTAGGCCACGCGAACACCCGCTGCCTGTTCAATCTCGGTGAGGGCGTGACCGGCCCAATCCTCATGTAGCTGGAGCTCTCCCAGCATCAGACGGCCCGAGGCCTCACGGAAGTCACCGGCCATGGCCTGCTCCGGCAAAATTCGGCGCAGCACCTGATCGGTGGACCAGCGCACTGCCGCTACCGTCGGAATACCAAGACGCTGGTAGAACTCGGCCCTGTTGGGGTCATAGATGCGGGCCACCACGTGCTGCACCCCAAAAGTCTCGCGGGCCACACGGGAGGCAATGATGTTGGAGTTATCCCCGGACGATACAGCAGCAAAGGCGTAGGCCTGCTCAATACCGGCCCGTTTGAGGGTCTCACGGTCAAACCCCACACCGGTGACTTTCTTGCCCGCAAAATCCTTGCGTAGCCTGCGGAAAGACCTATCATCCTGGTCAATGACCGCGACCGTATGGCCAGCATCTTCAAGAGTATGAGCCAGCATGACTCCCACACGACCGGCACCCATAATCACAAAATGGGGCACTTAGCACCTCACCAAAGCACAGCAATAAGAAACATGAACCCTGCTGGGCAGGGCTGACACTAGTCTACGCCCGGTAGCCCCACCACCCAACCGGCGCGCCCGAGCCGTGCGGGAGCGTCCTGACCCACAGCCAAAATGTGGTGTGTGTAGCTGTGTTTTCTCTGCGCTAGCGACTACGGTTAGAGCCTGTGAGAAATATTAGGAGCGCGGCCACCCGCCTGATCTTTGGTGCCCCCGTCACCAGCAGGCATGCCAAAAAAGGCAACCTGCCCAAGCGCCGTGCCCTGCCCCTCTTTGGGGCCGACGGGTTCTCATCGGTCGCCTATGCCCCCGACGAAATTCTGCTCACCCTTCTGGTCGCTGGCCACGGGGCACTAGCCTATTCCCCCCTGGTGGGCCTGGGCATTGCCCTGATCCTGCTGGTTGTGGTGGGAGCCTACCGCTACAACATTCAGCACGTGGGCGAGCGCGGCGATTTTGCCCTGGTGCACCAGAACCTGGGAATCACCGCCGCTATCGTGCTGGGCGCGGCCCTGATGGTGGACTTTATGCTCACCGTAGCGGTGTCCCTGTCGTCTGCTGCCCAGTACCTGGAGTCGATTACCCCGGTACTGCTAGGGCACCAGAGACTGATTGCCTGTTCCCTCATTGGCCTGGTGACCTTTATCTGCCTGCGTGGTCTAAAAGTAATGCTGCCGGTCTCCCACCTGCCTTCTTATGTTTTTTTGGTGCTGCTGGCTGCTACCGTGGTGTGCGGGCTGATTGCGGACGCCACCGGCCAGCTAGGGCAGGCGGTGTCGGCTGACTACACGGTGGTGGTACCGGACGGGGCAACCGAGGTGCTGACCACCCAGCTCGGCGTGGGTCTGCTCTTGGTCAGGGCTTTTGCCTCTGGCTCTGTGGCTTTGACAGGTGTTAATACCGTCAGTAACGCGGTCAAGGCGTTCGCCCCGCCGCGTCAGCGCAATGCGGCCATTAGTCTGATGGTGATTGGCGGGCTTTCGGCGCTCTCCCTGCTGGGAGTGCTTTATCTTGCTCAGCAAACCGGGGTGGTCAGCGTCCTTGACCCGGCCCAGGGGCTGCTTGTCAATGGCCAGCCGGTGGGGGAGGACTTCCACCAGGTACCCGTACTCCTGCAAATTACTGATGCTATCTTTGGCCTGCCTTTAGCCAGTATTCTGCTCGGTGCTGCCACCATCGGGGTGCTGATGGTCGCGGCCATGACCGCTTTTACCGGCTTCCCCATGCTCGCTACCACCATTGCCGCTAAACAGTACCTACCGGTACACCTGTCGGCCCGAAGCTCAGCCTCCCTCTACGCTAACGGTGTGCTGGCCCTGGGCATGAGCTCCATGCTGCTAGTTGCTATCGTCGGGCCCAACGTGCATGCCCTGGTACAGATGTATATCGTGGGCGTCTTTACCGCTATGGCCCTCACCCAGTATGCGGTGCTTCGCAACCGCTGGCGGGCCCAGCGCATCACCCTCGACACAAAAAAACGCCGCACCCTCTGGCGCGATATCGGTATCAGCGCCATCGGTACCGGCGCCTCGGTCACGGTGCTCGTCGTTATCATCCTTACCAAGTTCACCCACGGTGCCTGGTTCACCGTACTCCTCATACTTCTTCTGACCTGGCTCATGATAAAAACCAACACACACTACAGCGCCATCGACCGGCAGCTGGCTCTCTCAGCCGACCCCGACCAACTGGCCGCAGACCGGGCCCTGCCCTCACGCGTCCACGCCCTCATCTATGTCGAGCGGGTACGCAAACCTGTGCTCCGGGCCCTGGCCTACGCGCGAGCCTCCCGCCCTTCCTCCATCGAAGCTCTGGTGGTGAATGTCGATGAAGCCCGCACCCGCGAAAACATCGACACCTGGGAAGCCCTCGAACTGCCCGTCGACCTGACCGTGCTCGACTCGCCCTACCGCAACCCGTCCGCCAGCGTGCTGGACTACGTGCAGCAGATGCGCCAAAAATCCCCCCGCGACGTGCTGGTGGTCTACCTGCCCGAATACGTGGTGCCCCACTGGTGGCAGGGCATCTTCCACCGCCGCACCGTGCACAAGCTCAAAGCCCGCCTGCGCCATGAACCCGGTGTGGTTGTAGCCTCCGTGCCCTGGCAAATCGACCGCTAACACCCACCCAAGCCCTACCCCAAGCGAGAATCACATGACCACTACCCCCACCTCACCCGAACCCGCTATCGGTGACCTCCTAGACGTCACCCCCGAACGCCCCGCCCACGGTGGTGCCCTGGTTGCCCGGGCGGGGGAGCGGGTCATCTTCGTCCGCCACGGCGTCGTGGGGGAGCGAGCCACCGCCCGCATTACCGGACGCGGACCCAAGGGCCGCTTCTTCTTTGCGGATGTCGTCTCAGTGGATGCCCCCTCACCACAGCGCCGCCCCCACCCCTGGGCACCTGCGGACGCGCTCGCGTCCGCCCAGCCTCTTGGCGGTATGGAATACGGCCACCTGGCTCCTGCCACCCAGCTGGCCTACAAGCAGCAGATTGTGACTGAACAGCTGGTGCGCCTGGGCGGGATGCCCGCTGACCACCCGCTACTGGCTAACCTGCCGGTCCATGCTCTACCCGGCAACGAGCAGGGGCTGCACTGGCGCACCCGAGTGCATTTTGCGGTGGAGCGCGAGAGCCAGCAGATCGCCATGTTCCCGCACTCTAGCTCGGTGCCTGTACCTGTCCCGGGTTTTCCCCTGGCCGATGAGCGCATCGAGGCCCTAGAGCTGCACCGGCTCAAGCTAGCCGGTATTACCCGGGTTGATGTGGCGATCTCTGCCACCGATATGGTGGCCGTGGTCTTTACCGTATCTGCCCGCACCACGCCTGCGGCGGTCGCTGAGAATATTGAGACTCAGGCCCGATCCTTGTGGGGTTCTCTGGAAGAACGCATGATCACCCTGGTCTTTACCCCCGAGAAAAAAGGCGGACGCCGCCGCGGCAGCAAACCCGCCGACATCATCGCCGGGGCCGCCACCCCCAACCTACTGGAGACAGCCACCGTCTACACCCAGGACTTCTACTGGAACGTGGGCGTCACCGGCTTCTGGCAGATTCACCGGGCCGCTCCCGAGGTGCTGGGTAACGCTGTGCTTGAAGCTGCCCACCTGTCGCAGGGCATGACGGTCTACGACCTCTACGCCGGTGCCGGCTTCTTCACCGCGCTCGCGGCGGACGCCGTAGGCGACAGGGGCACGGTTTTGTCGGTTGAGGGATCTCCAGTGACCAGCCGCAATGCGTCCGAGAACTTTGGTGACGAGGGGCCCTCCCGCACCCACAGATCTGAGCGGACGCGCGTGCGCGTGGAACGCGGGGACGTGGGGCAGATGCTTGAGCAGGTTTCTGCAGAAGTCTCTGCCGGGCGCTTTGCCGCCCCGGACGTCGTCATTTGTGACCCCTCGCGTGAGGGCGCTGGTCGGGCGGTGATGGAACAGGTTTCTGCCCTGGCCCCCCAGCGGATTGTCTATGTTGCCTGCGACCCGGCTGCCCTGGGCCGCGACACCGGCTACCTGCGGGCAGCAGGCTGGCGGCTGGAGTCGGTTGAAGCGTTTGATATGTACCCCAACACCCACCACGTCGAAGCGGTGGCGGTGTTTAGCCGGTACGGGGCATAAAGGTTCCCAGAAAAGACCAGCTAACTCAGAAAAGACCAGAAAATCAGAAAAACCCACCTAGTTCGTGGGTTTTTCTGATTTAAATGGTACCTACCCCTGTGGGGCGCGGCGGGGTGGTGACTGCTAGCTGAGGCGGTCGGTCTGGTCGTCCCACTCCACAGCTACAGCGCGCAGGGCCTCCTCCTTGGCACGAGCGTGGTGGCCGCAGAAAAGCAGGTCTAAACCTGACTCCATCACCACACGCACATAGGCCTGGGCGCCGCAGGCATCGCACCGGTCAGCAGCTGTCAGTTCGCGGCGGGTCTCAAGAGTTGCACTCACGATAGGCTCCTTTCAAAAGCTTTCTTTCTTACCCTCCATACAATCACTGACCGAGCCGCCCCGCACGTCCTTTCGCCCACAGCGCTAAACCCCCTGGTGTCAGCCCAAACCGATCGCGGACGTCCGCGCCGCCACAGTTCAGGCACAGCAGCGCCAGGCCCCGCCAACCCGAACACATGTACTAGACTAGATAGGCGTCCCGTCCATACCTGCAGGAGAGTTTCGTGGCAGCAAACAACTACACCGCCCGCAACCTATCGGTGCTCGAAGGCCTCGAAGCCGTGCGCAAACGCCCCGGCATGTATATTGGCTCCACCGACTCGCGCGGCCTCATGCACTGCCTCTGGGAAATTATCGACAACTCGGTCGATGAAGCCCTGGCAGGGTTCGGCCAGTCCATCCAGGTCATTCTCTACAAGGACGGCTCGGTTGAGGTGCAGGACGATGGCCGCGGCGTGCCCACCGACATCGAACCCCGCACCGGCCTCTCCGGCGTTGAGGTGGTCTACACCAAGTTGCACGCCGGCGGTAAGTTCGGCGGTGGCTCCTACAACGCTTCGGGCGGTCTACACGGTGTGGGCGCCTCGGTTGTTAACGCCCTGTCCTCCCGCCTGGATGTGCAGGTAGACCGCGGCGGCAAAACCTACCAGATGAGTTTCCGCCACGGTGTTCCCGGCATCTTCGACGACGCCCGCACCCCCAAGCCCGATGCCCCCTTCACCGCCTCCTCGGACGCCCTGCAGGTGGTTGGTAAGGCCAAGCGCGGGGTCACCGGCACCCGGGTGCGTTACTGGGCTGACCCCATGATTTTCACCCCGGACGCCCGGTTCAGCTACGAGAACCTGGCAGCCCGAGCCCGCCAGACCGCCTTCCTTATTCCCGGCCTGCGCATTGCCGTGCGCGACGAACGCCGCCTACCCGGCACCCCCGGCGAATTTGAGACCGTTGAGGAGGTCTTCCAGCACGACGGTGGTATCTCTGAGTTCGTGGACTACCTGGCCCACGACCAGGCGGTAACCGACATCTGGCGCTTCACCGGCACCGATACCTTCACCGAGACCGTCCCCGTGCTCGATGCCGAGGGCCACTCCCAGCTCACAGAAGTTGAGCGCGAGTGTGAAGTGGATGTTGCCCTGCGCTGGGGGACCGGCTACGAAACCAAGTTGCGTACCTTCGTCAATATCATTTCCACACCCAAGGGCGGTACCCACCAGACCGGCTTTGAACAGGGCCTGCTCAAGACCTTCCGCAAGCACATTGCCGATAATGCGCGAAAGTTCAAGGCGGGCACCGACAAGATTGAAAAGGACGACGTGCTGGCAGGGCTCACTGCCGTGCTCACTGTGCGCCTGGCTGAGCCCCAGTTTGAGGGCCAGACTAAGGAGATTCTGGGTACCCCGGCGGTGCGGCAGATTGTCTCTAAGGTGGTTGCCAAGCAGCTAGCTGCCAAGCTGACCTCTACGGCCCGGGGAGAGAAGACCCAGGCGGCGGCTGTTTCTGAGAAGGTTGTTGCTGAGATGAAGTCGCGTATCTCAGCGCGGGTTCACAAGGAAACCCAGCGTCGTAAGAACGCCCTGGAAACCTCGTCCATGCCCGCCAAGCTGGTGGACTGCCGGTCTACCGATGTTGAGAAGTCTGAGCTTTTTATTGTGGAGGGTGACTCGGCACTGGGCACAGCGCGTTTGGCTCGTTCTTCGACCTACCAGGCCCTTTTGCCCATTCGCGGCAAGATTCTAAACGTGCAGAAGGCCTCCCTGACCGACATGCTGGCTAACGCCGAGTGCGCCGCCATTATTCAGGTCATTGGCGCCGGTTCTGGCCGCACCTTCGATCTAGAGCAGAAGCGCTACAACAAGATCATCATGATGACGGACGCGGACGTGGACGGCGCCCACATCCGCACCCTACTGCTGACCCTCTTCTACCGCTACATGCGTCCGCTGGTTGAGGCAGGCCACGTTTACGCTGCCGTGCCGCCCCTGCACCGGGTTGAGGTGGTCAACCGGGGTAAGGCTAATGAGATGGTCTATACCTATTCTGAGAAGGAGCTCCACGAGCTTTTGGATAGGTTGGAAGCTGAGGGCAAGAGTTATAAGGAGCCAATCCAACGCTATAAGGGTCTGGGTGAGATGGACGCTGACCAGTTGGCTGAGACCACTATGGATCCCCGTCACCGGATGCTCCGCCGCGTGCGGGTGGAGGACGCCGAGGCTGCCGAGCGGGCCTTTACCCTGCTGATGGGCTCAGAGGTTGCCCCGCGTAAGGACTTCATTATTCGCGGTGCGACCAAGCTGGACCACACAGCAATTGATGCCTAACAACAATCAGGTGGACTGCGATTTGCGATATGCAGGTGCGGCGTGCCGGAATCTGTGCGACCTAGCAGCTGAGTAAAATGTTGTGCATGACACATGCAATGAAGCACCCTGTTACTGTGACCGTGACCGGCGCTGCCGGGCAGATTGGCTACGCCTCCCTTTTTCGCATTGCTGCGGGTGAAATGCTGGGGCCGGATACCCCCGTCCGTCTGCGTCTGCTAGAAATTCCTGCTGGCATGAAAGCTGCTGAGGGCACCGCCCTGGAGCTGACTGACTGTGCCTTCCCCCTGCTGGAGTCTGTTGAGATGACGGACGACCCGGCGGTTGGGTTTGAGGGGGCAAATATTGCTCTGCTGATTGGCTCCCGTCCTCGCACCAAGGGGATGGAGCGGGCTGACCTGCTTGAGGCCAACGGGGGTATTTTCTCGGTGCAGGGCCGGGCTATTAATGATCATGCGGCTGATGATGTGAAGATCGCTGTGGTGGGCAACCCTGCCAATACCAATGCCTTGATTGCGGCTTCTCATGCTCCTGATGTTCCCCTGGAGCGTTTTACGGCCCTGACCCGGCTGGACCACCACCGGGCTGTTGGCCAGCTGGCCCAGGCTACCGGGGCGTCAGTTTCTGAGATTGAGGGCCTGGCGATTTGGGGTAACCATTCAGCTAGCCAGTACCCCGATGTTTTCCATGCGACGGTGGGCGGACGCCCGGCCTGGGAGGTTTTGACGGAGAAGGGTTTGGGCCAGGAATGGCTTGAACAGACTTTTATTCCGACCGTTGCTAACCGGGGTGCTGAGATTATTGCGGTGCGCGGGGGCTCTTCGGTTGCCTCCGCAGCCCATGCAGCCCTCTGCCATGTCAGGGATTGGGTTCTGGGAACGGGGGAGCGAACCACCTCTATGGCGGTTCCTTCTGATGGTTCCTACGGGGTGCCCGAGGGACTGATTTCTTCTTTCCCCGTGCGCTGTGCTGATGGTAGCTATAACATTGTTCAGGGGCTGGACCATGGGGGCTTTGCCCACCAGCGCATTGAACGCTCTGTTTCTGAGTTAGCAGAAGAATGCCAGGCCGTGGCAAGCCTAGGTCTAACGGGTAAGCGATAGGAAAAAATTTCTTGACATGAGAGGCTTGGAAATCCTAATGTGATTTATATCAACTCTTGTTGATTTCCCCTCCGGGGGTCTCCCCTTGCAGAAAGGAGGAGGCAATGAAGCCTTCGAAGATTACTGCTCTACTTGCGAGTTTTGCCATTGGATCATGTCTATTGGTTCCTGTTAGCAATGCAGAAGCTGCTGTGCGAGATTCTGGTTGTGTAAACGATAAGGTATGCGTTTGGGATCATCGCGCATTTGGGCAAGGTGGGTCTAGTGGTGTATTTCGGTTTAGGACACCGTGGATTGGAAATACACTCAATGACAAGATTTCCTCTTATCGTATTGGATATAGCAATACGCGGTACAAGTATGTAATGTTCTATGAGCATTCCTATAATGCTAATGCTGCAACTGGATATGGCCCGAGTTTCTATGACCGTCATAATCATGGCATACCTTATCTTCATGAGATTCGACATCTATATGGTGGAACCTGGGGAGATAAAATTTCATCGTTTGATGAGGCAAGCTAGAATAAATGTTTAAGAAAGTAACCACCTCATTGATGATAATCGGTTGCTTGTGCCTGGTTGCCTGTGGAAACACGGGCAACCAGGCTTCACAAGAACCCGAGTCTAGCAACCTAGCTTCTACTCTAGATATCCCAGAGGTAGATAGAAGTGCCTATCAAAATATTCACGCCGTATTTGATGAGCAGAAACAAATTGTAGAAACTCCCCTCAACCGTTATGTTCATTCTGAGGACGAATTTACAATGATTGTCACTGCAAACTTTTTCCCTTTTAAACAATGCGTGAATAATGCTGGGTATGAAACCAGCCGTCACACCTACCAAACTGAGTACAGGCCACATATTCCCTTTGCTGTCTGGTCATATCCCTTTGCTGAAAAATATGGATATGAAATCAACCCGGTACAAGGCAAGGTTTACCTTGATCAGGGTGAAACTGATGAAAATCCTGAGCGAGATAAAGTGCAAACAGATTGCCTAGAAAAGACCCAAGGAAATGAAATACCCGTCATCATGGGTGGCGTTTCTGCAAGACCAGTCGGAGACATGGTTATTTTGAGCGAGGTAGGTAACCAGGTCCAGACCCTGATATCTCAAGACCAGGATGTACACACTGCAATCCAGGAGTGGATTCAGTGCCTAGAGGGACAGGGCATCTCATTGGATACCAACTATGAGCAGCCCATACCGGTTATTCCAGAAGGAAAGGAAGCCAACATCAAGCAGGCTATCACCGACGTCCAGTGTAAAAAGGACGTGCGACTGATGGAACGGTACTATGACGCCCAAGCCCAGTACGAGCAGGCCCTCATTGAAAAGAACCAGGCAGCCTTTAACACCCTTGCCGAGCGCAAGGAAGAATATATTACTCAGGCCAAGCAAGTTCTCCTGCAGAATGGAATCACCCCGTGAACCCAACCCGCAGGGTGGATAACCCCCGCCTCGTCCTCGGCTTCGTGCTCGCCTGCCTGCTGGTAGCAGTTACCAGCTTCATCATCGGCAAAAACAGCTCCAGCAGCCAGGACGAGGCGCTCGCCTCCGCCCAAACAACCCTAGTCGTCAACGCCCCCGCAGAACGCCGCACCCTGGGCACCACCGCCACCTACCAGGGCAGTGTCCAAGTACCCCCGTCCCAAGACATCACCTACAAGGGCACCGGAGTCGTTACCACCGTTGCCGTCAAACCCGGCGACACCGTACGCCCCGGAACCCTCGTCGCTACCGTAGACAGCAACCCCGTCATCGCAGTCACCGGTTCCAACAAACCCATCTACCGTGACGTCCATCCAGGGGACGCAGGCTACGATATCGAAGCAATCCAAGAAATCCTCAACCAACTCGGCTACCCACTCACCATCACCGGAAAATTCGACGAACCTACAGAAAAAGCCGCAGAAAGACTCTTCGCCAACATCGGCTACACCAGCCCCTGCGGCGAAAAAATCTGCTTCCACACCGGCACCTTCCTCCCTATCCCCGCAGACCTACCCCCGGTCAGTACCGTCACCACACCCGGCACCAACACCGCAGAAAATGCCGTACTCTTCCAAACCAACAGCGGCACCCGCAACATCACCGCCCGCATAGGCGTCGCCCAAAAAACTGACTTCGACGAACAGCCCGAAGTAACCGTCACCGGCCCCAACGGCGAAATCACCCGCACCACCGACTACAGCTTCAGTGACTTCAAAGAAGGCACCGACAGCCTCCTACCCGGCTACGACCTCACCGTCAACCTTCCCCCAGACCTGCCAACAATCCCCGACAATAAAACCATCGTCACCCTCAGCCTCAACGCTTCCACCAAAGAATACCTAGCCGTACCCGCCGTCGCTATCCGCCAAGAAGGAACCACCACCTACGTCCTCACCGAAGACGGCACCCGCATCAACGTCACCGTCCTCACCCAGGTACAAGGCTGGGCCGGTATTGAAGACGTAGAGGGAATCAGCGAAGGTGCCCGCGTCCGCGTTTCCTAGGAGAAACCCCGTGCAACCACTCATCACACTCCGAGGAATCACCAAGGAATACAAGAACCAAGATATTCCCGCGTTGTCCTCCATAGACCTCGACATACACGCCGGAGAGTTCATCGCCATCACCGGGCTCTCCGGCTCCGGCAAATCCACCCTCCTCAACATTCTCGGCCTACTCACCAGCGCAGACAGCGGCACCTACACCATCGACGGCGAAAACCTTAAGGACGTCAGCGCCCGCGAACGCGACACCCTCCGCTCCCACTACTTCGGTTTCATCTTCCAAGCCTCCCACGTGCTCGGCTACGAAACCGTCACCAAAAATTCCATGCTCGGGCTCCGCACCCAAAACCGGCCCCTCACCGACCGCGCTACGGGAGCCGCCACCTGGATCAAAAAAACAGGGCTCACCCACCGCGCCAACGCCAAAGGCAACGAACTCTCCGGCGGCGAACGCCAACGCCTCGCCATCGCCCGCGCCATGGCAACCCAACCCAGAGTCCTCCTCGCCGACGAACCCACCGGCAATCTAGACTCCAACAACGCCCAGCGCGTCTTCAACCACCTCAAAGACATCAACGCCACCGGCACCACCGTCATACTCATCACCCACGACCCCACCCTCGCCAGTCAGGTACCCCGCCAAATCACCCTCCACGACGGAAAAATCATCAAAGACACCGGGGCCACCCAACCCAGACCCGGCACCACCGCACCCAGCACACCAACCCCCAACACCACAGCAGAAGGAAACACTCGCCCCTGGGTAGACGACGCCCTCGACGCCCTCAACTACATCTCCATCACCCCCATCAAGGCCCTCACCCTCATCTTCGCCTTCATGCTCGGAGTCGGTGGACTCATAGCCGCCCAAGGACTCTCCGCCACCGCCTCCCAACAAGTCTCCCAAACCCTTGCCACTGCAGCCCTCGACGACGTCAAAGCCACTATCACACCGTCCGACGCCACTACCGCCTACGACGGCAAAACCATCAACACCCTCACCCAAGACATCGCCAGCTACCCCGGCGCGAAAACCGTCACAGCTTCCCGTTACCTCCCAACCCGTGACCTCGCGCCCAGTGCCCTCCCCAACCTCCCCAGCGGATTCAGCGGCACCGCCTACGCCGTAGACTCACACCACTTCACCTACCTCGACGCAACCGTCAGCCACGCCCACGCTCTCTGGCAACTCGACGGAAACCACCCCGTAGCCTTCGTCGGAACCAAAGCCGCCGAAGAACTCGGCATAGGCAACCCCAACAGCGGCAACGGAATCATCTGGCTTGCCGGCAAACCCGTCACCGTCCTCGGACTGGTAAAAGATAGCCCCAGGGACGTAACCGCTAGCTCCAACATCTACACCAACTTCAGCTACGGCCTGTCTCCTGAACAGGCAAGCAAAGTGGTAGAAAGCGAGATTTTCATACGCACAGAACCGGGCTACCCTGCTCCCCTCGCCGAAGCCCTGCCTCTCATCATCAACCCCGTAGCCCCCGAAACCATCAGTGTCAGCACCGTAGCCGACCTGCGCAATATCCAACGTGGCGTATCCTCCAATCTCGCCACCCTCGTCACCGGAATCTCCTGGCTCCTTATCTTCCTTGCCAGCCTCACCAGCGCCACCACCCTCTACACCTCAGTGCAATCCAGACGCACCGAAATAGCTCTGCGCCGCGCCATCGGAGCAAGCAAAGCCTCAATCCTCAGAATCTTCCTGCTCGAAGGAACCTTCGTCGGTCTAGCGGGCGGAATCGCAGGAGCCAGCCTCGGCACCCTCGGCATAGTTATTACAAGCCTCAATCTGGGCTGGACCCCTGTCATGTCTACCGGCTGGATCTGGATCGGCCTCGCCATCGGCGCCCTCACCGGTATGCTCTCCGCCGCCTACCCCGCCTACTTAGCAGCCCAGGCCCAACCTGCTGAAGCAATGAGGGCCTAGATAGGTATCTGCCCCTCATTGCCCTGGGTAGTATTCGCTTGCCAGATGGGGATAGTCCACCCATTGGATATGAGATTGTTCACGGTTTAGAGCACTCAGATTTTGCCCGCCAGCACATTGCCGCCTCTGTGGCAGAGCTGGTTGAAGAGAAGGACGCTGTCGCCCAGCTCGGTCTGTTCGGCCCCCGCTAAGTTGCCCGCCCCGGTGTGACTAGACAAAGTGTCACTAACTGGGCACCCGGTGCAAAAATAAGCAAAGACTCCCGCACAACCCCAGTAGGGTAGCGGGAGTCTTAGCGTTTAAGTGACCTTTAGTGAACCGTCAAATCACCTGGTGAAGGGGTCAAAACCACCCTAAGGGCACGCTCATACAAGCCCGCTATCCTAGAGCACAACACACCCGCACCGTTGCGCCGGGCAGTCGGTAGAGCTGCCAGCCCGCAGACGGTGCATCACTTTAACTCTCAAGGATGTCAATGGATCCCCTCGAACTAGCGCGGTGGCAATTCGGTATCACCACCGTCTACCACTTCATGATGGTTCCGCTGACCCTAGGCCTGGGCGCCGTCGTATCTGGCTTCTACATCGCCTACGTGCGAACCAAGAAGCATGAATACAAGCGCATGACCAAGTTCTGGGGCAAGCTCTACCTCATCAACTTCATCATGGGCGTTGCAACCGGCCTCGTCCAAGAATTCCAGTTCGGCATGGCCTGGAGCGAATACTCCCGTTTCGTCGGTGACGTATTCGGGGCGCCCCTGGCCATGGAAGGTCTGCTGGCCTTCTTCATCGAGTCCACCTTCCTAGGCCTCTTCATCTTCGGTTGGGACAAGCTGGCTCCCAAGGTACACGCAGCCTGCCTGGTTATTGCGGTTGCGGCCTCCTGGCTCTCGGCCTACTTCATCATCGTGGCTAACTCCTGGATGCAGCACCCCGTAGGTGTTGAAATGATCGACGGCCGCCCCGTCATGACCGACGTCTGGGCCGTGCTCACTAACAACACCGCCTTGGTGGCCTACCCCCATGCTATCTTTGGTGCTTTGCAGGTAGCCGGTGGCTTCCTGGTAGGTATCGCCTGGTACAAGCTCTGGAAGCGTCGCTGCGATGGTATCGACACCATCGGCGAAGACGGTAAGGTTATCGTCGGTGAAACCACCGAAGGTGCCCGCGACAAGACCGACTTTAATGTCTGGTTCAAGTCCCTGCGCATTGGTGCTATCGTCGGCCTGCTGGCTTTTGTTGGAACCGCCTTTACCGGCCACCACCAGGCCCAGCTCATGATTGAGCAGCAGCCCATGAAGATGGCAGCGGCCGAAGCAGCCTGCCACGACGGTACCGGTTTCTCTGTTCTCTCCCTCTCATCACCTGGTGCCCAGAACTGTGACGAGGTTCAGGCCGTTATTGAAATCCCCGGTCTGCTCTCCTTCCTGGCCTACAACAACTTCACCACCGACGTCCCCGGCATCACCACCCTGCTGCCCCAGTACGAGGAAACCTACGGCACCACCATCCCCGATAACCCTGAACTCTACGGGGAACGTGCCGGAACCGAGGTTGAATATCTGCCCCTCATGGAAGTGACCTACTACGGCTTCCGCGGCATGATTACCTTCGGCGGCATCAGCGCCCTCTCCTTCCTCTACGTTTTGTGGGTGACCCGCAAGAAGGGTGAAGGCACAGTCCCCGAGGCCAAGTGGATTTCCAACCTGGCTATTGCAGGTATCCTAGCCCCCTTCGGCGCTAACGCCACCGGCTGGATCTTTACCGAAATGGGCCGCCAGCCTTTCGTTGTTGCCCCCAACCCCGACGGCAACCCCGCCATCATGATGTTTACCGCCGCCGCTGTCTCACCCGGTGTATCTGGCTATGAGATCCTCTTCTCACTGATTTCACTGGGGCTGGTCTACGGTGTGCTCATGATTGTTGAGGTCTACCTGCTGGCCAAGTACGTCAAGGCCGGTGTGGCAGCGGCCATGCCCGAGCTAGTTGAAGACCCACACGATACCGACGAGAAGAACGACCGCGACGTGCTCGCGTTCGCCTACTAAGAAAGGGGCTTATACACATGTTTGAGCTTTTTGCTGATCAGCCTCTTCTGCCGACTCTCTGGTTCGCCGTCATCGGCTTCTTCTGGGTGGGTTACATTATCCTCGACGGCTTCGACCTGGGCGTAGGCATGCTCATGAGCCGAATCTTTGCCAAGAATGAGAAAGAACGCCGTCTGCTGCTGAACACCATCGGCCCGGTCTGGGACGGCAACGAGGTCTGGGTTGTGACCGGTGGCGCTGCCACCTTCGCCGCCTTCCCCCTCTGGTACGCCTCCCTCTTCTCAGCCCTCTACATTCCCTTGACCCTAGCCCTACTGGCCCTGATTTTCCGTGCGGTCGCTATCGAGTACCGCGGTAAGAAGGACTCTGAGCGCTGGATCGCCGGCTGGACGCTTGCCATCTCGCTGGGTTCTTTCTTCATCGCCTTCCTGATCGGTGCCCTACTGGCGCTGACCTCCACCGGTCTACCCATCAACGCCAACGGTGACCGCGTAGGCGGTGCCTTCGCCTGGCTCACCCCCGCTGTCTTCCTGGGCGGCCTCTCCATGGTGGGAGTTTCCCTGGTCATGGGCCTGGCCTTCATCGCGTTGAAGACCGACGGCGAGGTGCGCCACCGTGCCGGGGCCGCCCTGGTCAAGTTCTCGCCTCTACTGGTGCTCCCCGTTGTGGCCTGGGTGGTCTACATGCAGGTGACCACCGGCAACGGTATCTCCTACGCTTTGACCGTTCTGGCTGTGCTGGCTCTGGCTGTTGCCTGGTTCTTCGCCAGCCGCAAGAGCGAAGGTAAGGCCTTTTCGGGATTTGCGGTTTTCGTTACCTTCGGCGTGCTGGCTATCTTCCTAGCTCTGTACCCCAACGTCCTGCCCTCAACCCTCGATGAGGCCTACAACCTCACCATCGCTAACGCCTCAAGCTCCGAATACACCCTGAGTGTGATGAGCTGGGTTGGTCTCTTCGGTATTCCGATCCTGCTGGTCTACCAGAGCTGGACCTACTGGGTCTTCCGTAAACGCCTGCATGTGGAGAGCATCCCCGATGCCCACGACGCCACCGAGTTAGCCGCCCGCACCACCCGCGCAGGCGTCCACAACGCCTAGTAGCTAGCTCAAGGCTGAAGCTGACAAGGACGCCGGGAGCAGCTCCCGGCGTCCTTTCGCCTACCCGGGGTGGGTAGGTGTGCTCATACCCACGGCCCAGCCATTGACCAGGCGTCTACCCGGCTGGAAAGTTCCCACTAGAATAGTGAACAAACTGTTCGCGGCACCAAGGACACAATCGAGAATGACCGCTCCTACACCGAGCAAGCGGCCCCCGCTGGGGCCCCACGCCAAGAGAAACCTCACCGTTTTTGCTGTGCTCACCGCGCTCAAAACGCTGGCGCTCATTGTCTTTGCCGCGGTGCTGGGCACCGCCATCACCCTGCTGGCCCGCATGACATACGCGGTGCTGTACGAGGGCAAAACCTACGAGTCAGCCCATGCCGAGCAGTTGGCTGTCTTTGCCGGCAACGGTCAGGCCCAGCTGACCGGTATCTTTTTTGCCACCCCCTTCATGCAGCCGGGCCTGCTCTCGCTGGCCGTCACCGGTGTCATCGCACTACTCGTGCGCGCCGTTGCCGACTGGTCACTGGGCTTCTACGCCCAGCAGGCAGCGACAGGCGCCAAAACCACCATTCGCCGCAAGCTCATTCGCCGCGTCCTTGCAACCGGCGGCATCGACACCCCAGACGGCACCGGTGCCACCGCCGTCCTGCTGTCCCGCGGTCTAAACGCTCTCGATGACTACTACACCAAGACCCTCACCGCCTTTGTGTCTACGGCTGTCATCCCTACGTTGCTACTGGTCTTTATCGCCTTCTACGACTGGGTCTCAGCCCTGGTCATTCTCTGCACCCTGCCCCTGATTCCCCTCTTTATGGTGCTCATCGGTAGAACCACAGCTGAAGACACCGCCCGTGCCCAGCGCGACCTGCTCCGCCTGTCAGACCACATTGTTGAACTGGTCAAAGGTCTGCCCGTACTGGTGGGCCTGGGTCGCTCGCGTGCCCAGTCCAAGGCACTGGGGGACTTGGGGGAGCGCTACCGCAAGGCCACCATGTACACCCTGCGGTCGGCCTTCCTTTCCTCCCTGGCCCTGGAGCTGATTACCACTATCTCGGTTGCCCTGGTCGCTGTACTCATTGGTCTGCGTCTGGTTGAAGGTAACCTGGGCCTTGACGTTGCCCTCTTCGCCCTGCTGCTGGCACCAGAGTGCTACCAGCCCCTGCGCGATGTGGGAACTGCCTACCACCAGTCCGAGGACGGGGTGGCAGCCCTGCGCCGTGCTGAGGACATCATCAACCAACCTATTCCCCACGCCACCGTCGCTCCCGGCGGTGACCGCATCTCGGTTCGCCAGCTCTCCATTGCCTACCCGAACCGCGACCGCACCCTCACCGGTGTGAGCTTCACCCTGCGCCACGGAACCACCACAGCCATTACGGGCCCTTCCGGGTGCGGCAAAACCACCCTGCTGTCGGTCCTGGGTGGGGCTCTGCGCAATGATTTGGTACCCACCGGAACCACTGAACCGGTACACGTCTCTGGTCTGGTGTCCGGTACCGGATCCACCGTCTGGATCAGCCAGTCGCCCACCTTCATTGCCCCCACCGCCCTGGCTGAGGTTGCTCTTTATGCCACCGTTACCCGCGGCGAAGGTGCTCTAGAGGGCATCAACTACGCTTCAACCTTGCTCGATGACTCAGTGGCATTTACTGCTGAGGACCGCGATTACTTCACGTCCTTCCTGCACTCGGTAGGCCTGGCTGATCTAGCAGACCTGCCGCCCGAGGCTCTTTCGGCCGGCCAGATGCGCCGCCTGGCCATTGCCCGTGCCCTGGCTCGCGTGGCAACCCTCCAGGCCCAGGAAGAACGCGTCACTGTTTTGATTGACGAGCCCACCGCCCACCTTGACCCGGTTTCAGCGGCCAAGGTCAACGTTGCCCTGGCCGCCCTGCAAGAGACGGGTGCAACCCTGATTATCGTCACGCACGATACCGCCTTGGCTGCCGCCACTAATAACCTGCTCCAGGCCACTCCCAAGCCCCACGGAATTACCTGGGAACTGGCCGCCCAAAACACCGACGGGCTAGGTGGCTACGCCCTGGCAACCCTGGCGGACGCCGTTGCCACCGGCGAACTTGAAGACTCAGCTCCCGTGCAGGCTGCGGCAGCCACACCCTACCAGGCTCCAGAGCCAGCGGTGGCCGGCGTCCTGACAACCCTGCGCCACCTGGGTGAGCTGACCGGAATCCGCAAGCGCGACATGGCCCTGCCGATTCTGCTGTCAGTCCTTACCGTAGTCTTTGCCGTCAGCCTCACCGCCCTCTCAGGCTGGCTGATTGTGCGTGCCGCCGAGCAGCCTGCCATGATGTACCTGCTGGTTGCTGTGACCGGCGTCCGCTTCTTCGGCCTGGGCAGGGCTACCTCCCGCTATGCTGAGCGCCTACGCACTCACGACCTGGTGCTGGGGGCAGCGAATACCCTGCGCGTGCGTGCCTGGGATGCCGCTGGGCGAACCGTGCTTTCTGTACGTTCCCTGCTGCGAGGCGATAAGATTCTCGACCGCTTGGTCGGCGATATCGATGAGCTACGCGACGCTATTCCGCGTGTCATCCTGCCCCTTGCCTCCCACCTGATCGTCATGCTGCTGGTACTGGGCGTGACGGCCTGGGCTACCCCGCAGGCTCTACTTCCGGTCACGGTTGCCGCCCTGGTAGCAACTTTCCTGCTCCCGCTGATTGTGCTCCGGGCTGACGAACGTGCGGACGCCGTCGCCCGCCGGGAAACCTCGGCCATGCTCCGCCTGGGCGTTTCGGCTCTTGATGCTGCTACCGACCTGCACAACAACGGACTTGACCAAACCGTCGCCCTGGCTGTTTCCCGCCAGGACGGCTACGCCCAGGCCTCCCGTCTCAAGAGCTCCCGCGCCATTGGTGTGGGACAGGGTCTCATGGTTGTGACCTGGTGGGGCGCTGCCTTGGCCGTGGTCGCTAGCGTCTGGCCAGCAGTTGAAGCCGGTACCGTAACCGCGCCGACCGCTGCCATCGTCATTCTCATGATGACAGGCCTGTTCGAGAGCACCGCCGCCCATCTGGACGCTGTCCGCGGCTGGCCCGCTTTCGCGGCCCTGGTTGCCCGCACCCGCGCTAACTTTGAGACGGTGGACGCCGCCGCTGCGGTTGAGGGGCAGGACGCCGGTAAGGGTGAGATTCGGGATATCCTCGGAGACCCCGGTATTGGGGCTAAGAACCGTGCCGCTCATAAGTCCATCACCCTGGAACTTGATTCGCTGGCGACCCGCTGGCCTGACATGGAGCAGCCTATCTTTACCGGGCTTTCTGCATCAGTATCCTCGGGCCAATGGCTGGGTATTACCGGCCCCTCGGGTTCGGGTAAGACAACCGCACTGGCGACCCTGCTGGGCTTCCTGCCCGTAGAGCAGGGCCAGATTCGGGTGAACGGTCGTGCCTTCGATGCCCAGTCCCTGCGCGGCTACGCAGCCTGGTGCCCCCAGTCGGCCTATATCTTTGAATCCACCATCGCTAACAACCTGGCAATTGCCCGTTCGGCAGATGAACGCCCCACCGATGAAGAGATGTACGAGGTGCTGGATCGCGTAGGTCTAGGTGACTTTGTGCGTTCTCTGCCAGCCGGTTTGCAAACCCTGGTGGGTGCCGGTGGCTCGTATGTATCGGGCGGCCAGCGTCAGCGCATCGCTATCGCCCGCACCCTGCTGGTGGATTCGCCCCTGCTGCTCATGGACGAGCCGACCGCCCATCTTGACGCCCCTGCCGCTGTTGCCCTGATCAATGAGGTAGCCCGGGGTACCAAGCGTGCTCCAGGTCAGAAGGTCAAGGGCAAGACCAAGCTGCCTGCGGTCGTCCTGGTCTCCCACCGGGCCGAAGATATCGCGGCCTGCGATACCGTGGTGAAGCTTCGATAGCCGGCAGAAGACCCCTCCTAAGGTTCCTATCAAAGGACGCCACGGGAGGGGCTTTCTGTATCTAGAGGGGCAGCGGAAATGTATCTGCTGTCTGGAAATTTATTATGAGGGTAAAGTGTGTTCTAGATAATAAATTTCTAGAGCTCGAGCTACAGATAGTGAGTGAATCCCATGCCTACTCTTCAAGAGCATAGCTATGTTGCGCCCCTAACCAAGAACTTCAAACTATTCCTCTGCGGAGTAGTAGCTTTTGTACTGGTCAGTGTCACTCTGCCGATTCTGATTTTTGGCCCCGTCGATAAGGACGGGTCCTACCAGGGGATTCTTATCTCAGTTCTTGTAGGAGCTGCCGTAGCACTGGTTATTATTCCGATGATTTTCAGCAGTACCCGTATTGACCTGCTTGATACGTCGGTCAAGATCACCACCATGAAGTTCTTCTCGAAAGAGCTACCCTACAGCGAGATTGAGAAGGCAGAAGTGGGGCCAGAAACCGGTCTGGCACAGGGGGCCGGTCTCAGAATCATGGGCGGAGGTAACACCGGCTATCTGACCGGCGGCCCCTCCGTCACCTTTACCCTGACGAACGGTAGCCGGGTGACGGCGTCCGCTAGCAACCCCGAGCAGGTTGTTGCTGAGGTGAATTCTCGGCTGCGTTCAGCACCTTTAGCTATTTAGAAGAGGGCATCATCTTCGGCCTCTACCGGCCTGTCGACCGCTACCTGAGCTTCAGGGTGACTGGCGGGTTCTTCTGACACTGCTGATACAGGTGCGGGGGAGGTCAGGGCCTGGTAGTTGGGGCCGATAGCGTCGACGCTCTGGGCAAGCAGGACGCCGGAGCCGTCGCGGGGGCCGAACTCGGCGGGTAGGGTGCGGGCAACACCGGCTGCTGAGACTGCCTTAGCCGGGCCGACACCCACCCAGGCTAGAGCCAGAGCGGTTTCGCCCTTGAGGAAGCGGTGGGCTCGCATGCCGCCGGTAGCGCGGCCTTTTTGGGGGAACTCGGTGAGTTCGGTGACTTTGGCTGTGGCCCCGTCCTCCCCACCATCGGTGATGGTGACGACCTGGGCGTCCGCGCCGGGGGCGGTGACGCCGAAGGCAAGAAGTTTATCGTCGTCAGCTACCTTCATGCCTGCCATGCCACCGCCGGTACGGCCCTGGGGGCGAACCTTTGCGGCGTCAAAGGTGAGGAGCTTTGCCTGTTCGGTGATGAAGGTCAGTATCGCATCGTTGGAGTCGCAGACCGCAACGCCCACCACGGCGTCCTTGGGCTTGAGCTTCATAATCTCAAACTCGGTGGCATTCAGCGGGTAGTCGGGATTGACGCGCTTGACGACACCCCGCTCTGTGGCCAGAGCCAGAATGGAGTTGAGCGGAACCAAACCCACCAGCTTTTCACCGCGGGCTAGGGCGATGGCGTCCGCCGCCTTGACCCCGCTGGTGAGCTGGGGGGTGCCCCCGGCCTCTTCGAGCACGGGCAGGTCAATGACGGGCACGCGGATGAGGCGGCCGGCTGAAGTGACAGCGCCGATTTCACCTCGGGCGCTAGTGGGCACAATGGAGAGGTAGGCGTCGTGCTTGATGCGCTTGCCCGGATCAACCAGGGTAGGGCGCTGCCCCTTTACGCCGCTGGTGCGCCCCAGCTGACCCGAGGTGGAGAGCAGAACCCAGCAGGGGTCGTCTGCAATTTCTAGGGACAGCCCGGCTTCTTTCTTAGCCTTAGAGGCGGACGCCGACAGAGCAGCAACAGCGTCTGCCAGCTCGTCCTTGGTCACGATCTTGGTGCGGCGGTCGGTGCCGTACTCGTCGGCAACCTGCTGCAGTTCCTCTGAGACCAGGGCGCGGAGCTTCATATCGGAGCCGAGGATTTCTTCCAGGGAAGCAATTTCTGCTAGCAGGTCGTCGCGTTCGGCCTCAAGCTCAATGCGGGAGTATTTGGTCAGCTGGCGCAGGCGCAGCTCCAGAATGTGGTTGGCCTGAACTTCGCTCAGATCGTAAATCTGCATGAGGCGTTCGCGGGCCTGGGCAGTTTCGTCTGAAGAACGAATAATCTGGATGACCTCGTCAATATCGACAATGGCCACCAGCAGACCCTCGACCAGGTGCAGGCGGTCGCGGCGCTTGCCCAGACGGTGGTTGGTGCGGCGGCGCACGACGTCGAGGCGGTGGTTGACGTAGACGTGAAGCAGGTCGAGCAGGCCTAGGGTCTGGGGCTGGCCGTCCACCAGGGCGACGTTATTGATACCGAAGGAATCTTCCAGCGGGGTGTGCTTGTAGAGGGCAGCCAGCACGGCCTTGGGGTTGAAGCCGTTCTTGATTTCAATGACCATGCGCAGACCGTTTTTGCGGTCGGTCAGATCAACGACGTCAGAAATGCCTTGGAGCTTCTTGGAATTGACGCCGTCCTTGATTTTTTCGATGACCTTTTCGGGGCCAACCAGGTAGGGCAGTTCGGTAACCACAATGCCCTGCTTGCGGGCGGTGACCTGTTCGATGGACACCTTGGCGCGGGTCTTGAAGATACCGCGTCCCTTTTCGTAGGCGTCCTTAATGCCGGCGGTGCCCACGATGGTGCCGCCAGAGGGCAGGTCGGGGCCGGGCACGAACTTCATGATGTCTTTGAGGGTGGCCTCGGGGTGATCGAGCAGGTGGCGGGCTGCGGCAATGACCTCGCGCAGGTTGTGGGGGGCCATATTGGTGGCCATGCCGACGGCGATGCCGGCTGAGCCATTGACCAAAAGGTTGGGGTAGGCAGCGGGCAGGACGGCCGGCTGCATGAACTGATTGTCGTAGTTGGGTACGAAGTCCACGACGTCTTCGTCCAGGTTAGCGGTCATGGCCAGGGCCGCCGGGGCCATACGAACCTCGGTGTAGCGGGAGGCTGCCGGGCCGTCGTCCAGGGAGCCAAAGTTACCGTGACCATCGACCACGGGCAGGCGCATAGAGAAGGGCTGGGCCAGGCGCACCATAGCGTCGTAGATGGCGCCGTCACCGTGGGGGTGCAGCTTGCCCATCACTTCGCCGATCACGCGGGCGCTTTTGACGTGGCCCTTGTCGGGGCGCAGGCCCATCTGCTGCATCATGTAGAGGATGCGGCGCTGCACGGGCTTGAGGCCGTCGCGGGCATCGGGTAGGGCACGGGAGTAGATGACCGAGTAGGAGTATTCCAGGAAGCTGGTTTCCATCTCGCTGGTCACGTCGATATCGACGATATTTTCGACGACGTCGGTGGGGTAGTCATCGTGCGCGGTGGTGCGGCGAGCCATCGAGACCTCTTCCTGGGAATTCGAACATAGGTTCGTTTATTCTACCGCGAAAGGGGCCCGCTGGCAGGTTGGCTACTGGCGCTAACGGGCGCGGGCGGGTGCAAAGAGCCCGTAGATACCCAGTGCGCCGAGCACCAGGGTAGCTACCCCAAATGGAACAGCTGTGGGGGAGTAGTCAGCACCGCTGGTTATAAAGGTATCAGCCAGCCCCACGCCCATGTGCCAGCCCCACCCCAAATGGAGAAGGAAGCAAGCGATAGCTACAGCAAGAGAACAGAAACCAATAGCGCGCTTGGTGCTGTAGGATGCCATGCCCCGCAACCACTCGTGCACGTTCGGCAGGGCGGCTAAAAGAAGTGCAACGATAAAGCCCCACACAATCACGACAAAGAGGCTAAATTGGTTGGTCTCCTTCATCAGGCTGTAAATCTCGCTGAGGGTGTAGCCTGGGGCTGTTGCTAGGGGGTTCCACCAAAAGACATGCAAACCGTAGTAGATAGCTAACACCAGCCCCAACCCACAAAAGGAAAGAGGCAGACGGACGCCCGGGGTCGGCTTAACATACTCCCTGCTGGTTTTCGTTTCAGCGGATGTACTGTGAAAAATCTCGGTGATACCCACTCCCAATAGTGAGGCAGCACCTGCAAGGACAGAAAGCACTGCCGCCCAGTTGATGAGGGATGCAAACTGAATTGAGGCGGGGAAGGGAAGCGCTAGAGCTACCGAGATGGCCAGCGCAAACACCGCAGCACTACCGATAAGAAGCCACCGAAAGGTTACATTGAGTGTGTTTGCCACAGGCCTAGTTTGTGCCCGATGCAAGTGCTCAGGAGAAACCGTCATGCCCCTATTCTGGCACGAGAACGCAATATATTAACGGCACATTTTCCTTGCTAAAGCCGAAAAGTCGCGCCCGAGGTGGGGCGGGCGTCCGCTCCCTGAAACATGCAGACGAAACATTTGCTTACGAACCGTCTTCAAAATATGTGAACAACGTGATACGCGGTACACTAAAAGGCAGTGGCCTCGTGCCCACAGGCTCAAGAGCGAGCATCACACACCCGTCGCGCAGACGCGACGGTGCCCACCGGCGCACGAGCCAATCGCAAGACAGTGTCGAGAGGAGTCCCACATATGAGCACTGTGGATAGCTTCGGTTCAAAGGGCGTACTTTCCGTCAACGGAACCGACTATGAAATTTTCCGTCTAAAGGCAGTAGAAGGCTCACAGAAGCTGCCTTACTCCCTGAAGGTTCTACTCGAAAACCTTCTGCGCACCGAAGACGGTGCCAACATCACCGAAGGCCATATCAAGGCACTCGCCAACTGGGATCCCTCCGCGGAACCCGACACCGAAATCCAGTTCACCCCCGCCCGCGTCATCATGCAGGACTTCACCGGCGTTCCCTGCGTGGTTGACCTTGCCACCATGCGTGAGGCCGTGAAGGAACTGGGCGGCGACCCCTCAAAGATCAACCCCCTGGCACCTGCCGAACTGGTCATCGACCACTCCGTGCAGATTGATACCTTCGGCACCGCCGACGCTATCACCCGCAACATGGACATCGAATACCAGCGCAACGGCGAACGCTACAAGTTCCTGCGCTGGGGCCAGACCGCTTTCGACGACTTCAAGGTCGTTCCCCCCGGCATGGGTATCGTGCACCAGGTCAACATCGAATACCTGGCCCGCACCATCATGGCCCGCGAGGTCAATGGCGTCCTGCGCGCCTACCCCGACACCGTTGTAGGCACCGACTCCCACACCACCATGGTTAACGGTCTGGGCGTTCTCGGCTGGGGCGTTGGCGGCATCGAAGCTGAAGCAGCAATGCTCGGCCAGCCCGTCTCCATGCTGATTCCCCGCGTCGTCGGCTTCAAGCTCACCGGCTCCATCCCCTCCGGCGCAACCGCAACCGACGTCGTCCTCACCATCACCGAAATGCTGCGCGAACACGGTGTAGTCGGCAAGTTCGTTGAATTCTACGGTGAAGGCGTAGGCCAGGTGCCCCTGGCAAACCGTGCAACCATCGGTAACATGAGCCCCGAATTCGGCTCCACCGCCGCCATGTTCCCTATCGACGAGAAGACCCTCGAATACCTGCGCCTGACCGGCCGCAGCGAAGAACAGGTCGCCCTGGTCGAGGCCTACACCAAGGAACAGGGTCTCTGGCACGATCCCTCCGTCGATGTTGAATACTCCGAGTACCTGGAGCTGGACCTCTCCACCGTGGTCCCCTCCATCGCAGGCCCCAAGCGCCCCCAGGACCGCATCCTGCTCTCAGAGTCCAAGAGCCAGTTCGAATCAGACATCAAGAACTACGCCAAGGACGGCGAGACCGACAAGTCAGCCCAGGTTTCCATGGCGGACGGCCGCGAGTTCGAACTCAAGAACGGTGCGGTGTCTATCGCCTCGATTACCTCCTGCACCAACACCTCCAACCCCTCGGTCATGATGGCAGCAGGCGTCCTCGCCCGCAACGCCGCCGCCAAGGGCCTGACTGCCAAGCCCTGGGTCAAGACCTCCATCGCTCCCGGCTCGAAGGTCGTCACCGACTACTACGAGAAGGCAGGCCTGCTGCCTGACCTCGAGAAGCTGGGCTTCTACGTCGTTGGCTACGGCTGTGCCACCTGCATCGGTAACTCCGGCCCCCTGGAGCCCGAGATCTCAGAAGCCATCCAGAGCGAAGACCTCTCCGTCACCGCGGTTCTCTCAGGTAACCGCAACTTTGAGGGTCGTATCTCACCGGACGTCAAGATGAACTACCTGGCTTCCCCGCCGCTGGTCATCGCCTACGCCCTGGCCGGTACCATGGACTTCGATTTCGAGAAGGACTCCCTGGGCACCGACGCCGACGGCAACGAGGTCTACCTCAAGGACATCTGGCCCGACCCCGAAGAAGTCCAGAAGATCATCGACGAGTCCCTCGACACCGAGATGTACAACAAGGAATACGGCACCATCTTCGACGGTGACGAGCGCTGGCAGGCCCTGGAGACCCCCACCGGCTCCACCTTCGAGTGGGACGACAAGTCTACCTACGTGCGTAAGCCCCCGTACTTCGAGGGCATGACCATGGAAACCAGCCCCGTTGAGGACATCAAGGGCGCCCGCGTGCTGCTCAAGCTGGGCGACTCGGTCACCACCGACCACATCTCACCGGCAGGTTCCTTCAAGTCAGACACCCCCGCAGGTAAGTACCTGATCGAAAACGGTGTAGAACGTAAGGACTTCAACTCCTACGGCTCCCGCCGCGGTAACCACGAAGTCATGATTCGCGGTACCTTCGCCAACATCCGTATCAAGAACCAGCTTCTGGACGGCGTTGAAGGCGGCTTCACCCGCGACTTCACCCAGGGCGGCGAACAGTCCACTGTCTACGATGCCTCCATGAACTACCAGGCAGCTGGCATTCCGCTGGTTGTTCTGGGCGGTAAGGAATACGGCACCGGTTCATCTCGTGACTGGGCTGCTAAGGGCACCACCCTGCTAGGCGTCAAGGCAGTTATCGCTGAGTCCTTCGAGCGTATCCACCGTTCAAACCTGATCGGTATGGGCGTTGTGCCCCTGCAGTTCCCCGCCGGTGAGTCCCACGAGTCACTCGGCCTGACCGGTACCGAAACCTTCGATATCACCGGCCTGACCGAACTGAACGAGGGCACCACCCCCAAGACCCTCAAGGTCACCGCCACCGCTGAAGACGGCAAGGTCACCGAGTTTGATGCTGTAGTTCGCATCGACACCCCCGGTGAAGCTGACTACTACCGCAACGGCGGCATCCTGCAGTACGTTCTGCGTAACCTGGTCCGCGGCTCCTAAGCCTTTAGACCTAAGCCCCAGACCGCCTGCCGGTTCAAGGTCTGTGGCCCCCACTTTCGAGTGGGGGCCACAGGCCTTTTTGTCTGTTTTCTATAGAGTTGGGATCAGATAACTGTTCGAAGTATCGGTAGGCCTTGAGGGCCTCGGGAGGAATCTGGTCCCTTGTGTGTGGCGGCGGGGACGGCGGCAGAGGCGGGGTGGGGCGTCCTTCAGCTCCTGGACTGTGAGCTCGTCAGCCCGTGCCGTTGCCCGGTCAACCAGATTGGTGATACCAATTCCCAGGCGGGCTAGCTGTTCCTCTACCTCGTCGCTCAGGGCGCGTGAAGCGTCCACTCTAGGAGTGACGATTCCGGCTCGATCCAGCGACGGCCAAAAGCGGTTACCGGGAAAAGCGAAGGGTGCGTTGACGGCGGACGTCCACAGCCCAGGGTTGATGCCCACAATCAGCAGACGGAGGGGAGTGCCAGCCGCAGGCAGCCGGTCGTCAAGGGTGCCATTGGCGAAGTTTTGAAGTTGCTCCCGAGTGGGGCGCTGGTCGCCCAGTGGGGAGGGATGAAGAGTGCTCATGCCCTCACCCTACACGCAGAAGTGCCCCGCACAGCCTGGGGCGGTGCGGGGCACTTGACGCTAAAGCCTAGTTCGTCTTACTTGATGTCTTGAACCGGGATAGCACCGGTCTTTACATCGTAGTAGGTCTCCCAGAAATCAGCGTTCTTGATGCCGAGGGGGCGGGGATCGAACATGGGGTCAAGGCCCTGCTTCTTCTGCTGCTCGTAGTCCTTGAGTACCTGTAGAGCTGGCTTCTGAATGACCAGAATACCCACGATGTTCAGCCAGGCCATCAGACCTACGCCGATATCGCCCAGAGCCCAGGCGGCACCTGCGGTGCTGACGCAGCCAATAACGGTTGCGGTCAGAATCAGCAGCTGCAGCAGACGCAACAGGGCGTTGCCCAGGGTCTTGTTCTGCAGGTTACGGGTCAGGTAACGCAGGTTGGTCTCTGCCATGTAGTAGTAGGCCACGATGGTGGTGAAGGCGAAGAAGCCAAGTGAAACCGCAATGAAGATAGGGCCAGCACCGGGGATCAGCGTATCGAAGGCGGACTGTGCAAATGCCGGGCCAACTGTGACGCCCTCGGCCAGGTTGCCCGGGCCCTCAGCTAGTACCGGGGTATCGGCTGAGCCGCCCTCGTAGACGCGGTACATGCCGGTTGAAAGAATCAGGAAGGCAGTAGCGGAGCAGACGAAGAGGGTGTCGATGTAGACAGCCATAGCCTGTACGAAGCCCTGGGCAGCAGGGTGCTTGACCTCAGCGGCTGCAGCAGCGTGGGGGCCGGTGCCCTGGCCAGCTTCGTTGGAGTAGATACCGCGCTTAACGCCCCATTCAACGGCGGTGCCGATGATGGCGCCGAAGGTGGCGTGCAGGCCAAAAGCTGATGAGAAAATCAGGTTGATAACCTCACCCAGCATATTGATGTTGACAAAGGCAACGATCATGGCCAGCACAATGTAGATGATGGCCATGAAGGGAACAACAACTGAGGCGAAGGTGGCGATGCGCTTGACGCCACCTACGACGATGAATGCCAGCAGGATGGTAATGCCGGTGGCGGTCATCCAGGGGTGAACAGTGGGGAAGGCCCCCTGCATGGATGTAGCAATACCGTTAGCCTGAACGCCGGGCAGGAAGAAGCCGCAGGCCAGGACAGTGGCAAAAGCGAAG
Organism: Rothia sp. (in: high G+C Gram-positive bacteria); assembly: GCA_030529845.1. Lineage (GTDB taxonomy): Bacteria > Actinomycetota > Actinomycetes > Actinomycetales > Micrococcaceae > Rothia. The sequence goes on from JAUMWB010000001.1 coordinate 199,994, forward strand.
ATGGAGGCGTAAACCTTGAAAAGCCCGGAGTACTTGGTATGGCGGTAGGCTTTTTCAAAGTAGTAGGCCGGGCCACCACGGTATTCGCCGGTAACCTTATCGCGTTCCTTGTAAATCTGGCCCAGGGTGGACTCGATGAAGGAGGTGGAGGAACCCAGGAAGGCAACGGTCCACATCCAGAAAACGGCACCGGGGCCGCCGAAAGCGATAGCGGTGGCTACACCAGCGATGTTACCGGTACCTACGCGGCCGGCAAGTGACATAGCCAAGGCCTGGAAGGACGAGACGCCGTCCTTTGACGATTCGCCTTTGAAGGTTGCGCGAATCATGGTGGGAATCTGACGGATCTGGAGCAGGCGGGTGCGGATGGTGAAGTACACGCCAACAGCCAGGCAAAGATATACCAGCACGGGCGACCAGATGATGCTGTTCGCCCAATCGATTGCTGCGGTCATAGAAGAGATCCATTCGTGCGGGGCTAGTGAGGGAACTAGCCTGGTAATGATTCAGCGCCACTGTGACCTATAACTGTGTGCTGATGCACAGTATGAGCTGTTGAACACTGATACTAGCGGCTCGTATATACATTTGAAAAGCGCCACGCGTGAGGAAACCTAACCGAAACACAAGCGCTACTTTTCTGCTCACACTATGAATCGCTAAACCTGCACTGAACGGGTAAAGTTACTTAATTGCAACACACTAGACTTTTGACCGGCTACCGCCGCCCACAGCTACAAGGACGTTGGGGTGAAGCTGGCCGGTGAACGGGGGAGTAATCGTGGGACTACTGGAAACTATTGGTGAGCCGAGCGACCTGAATGCTTTGAGCCCTGAGCAGCTCACCGAGCTCGCCCAAGAGATTCGTGACTTCCTCGTTGCTAATGTCTCACGGACCGGCGGGCACCTGGGCCCTAACCTGGGTGTTGTGGAACTAACCCTGGGAATCCACCGGGTTTTTAACTCCCCTCAGGACTCCATCGTCTTTGATACCGGCCACCAGTCCTACGTTCACAAGCTGGTCACTGGCCGTCAAAACTTTGAGACCCTGCGTCAAAAGGGCGGTATTGCTGGCTACCCCGAGCGCGCAGAATCTGACCACGACATCGTCGAGTCCTCGCACGCGTCCTCGTCCCTTTCCTGGGCAGACGGTATTTCCCGGGCCTACCAGCTCACCGGCCAGAAGGACCGCTACACCGTAGCTGTCATCGGTGACGGTGCGCTGACCGGCGGCATGGCCTGGGAAGCCGTCAATAATATTGCAGCAGATAAGAACCGCAAAGTCGTCATTGTGGTCAACGACAACGGCCGCTCCTATGCTCCTACCATCGGCGGTTTCGCCAACCACCTCGCTGCCCTGCAGCACGAACTGCAAAATAAGGTAGATAAGGTTCGCCTGGACTCCCGCTATGAGCGCACCCTGGCTGCTGCCCGCACCAAGCTGCAAAATGGCGGTTCTGTGGGGCAGATGATCTATCGCGGTCTGCACGGCATGAAGGCCGGTATTAAGGACGTCATGGTGCCCGGCGGCATCTTTGAAGACCTGGGCATGAAGTACGTGGGCCCCATCGACGGGCACGACCTGGAAGCTGTAGAAACCGCTCTAGAATCGGCCAAAAACTTTGGTGGCCCCGTTATTGTGCACGCCATCACCGAAAAGGGCCACGGCTATGCGCCTGCTGTGAGTGATAAGGACGATATGTTCCATGCCGTCGGCGTCATCGACCCCGATACCGGCGAAGCTCTAGCCAAGTCGTCCGGAAAGTCCTGGACCAGTGTTTTTGCCCAGGAAATCAAAGATATTGCCGATGAACGCGAGGACATCGTGGGCGTCACCGGCGCCATGCTGATTCCCGTGGGTCTCAAGCCCATGGCTGCCGCCCACCCCGACCGCGTCATCGATGTGGGCATCGCCGAGCAGCACGCCATTGCCATGAGCGCCGGTCTGGCTTACGGTGGCCAGCACCCCGTCATCGCCCTGTACGCCACCTTCCTCAACCGCGGCTTTGACCAGCTGCTCATGGACGTTGCCCTGCATAAGGCTGGCGTCACCATCGTGTTGGACCGTTCGGGCGTCACCGGCCCTGATGGTGCCTCCCACCACGGCATGTGGGATTTAGCCCTGCTCCAGTTCATTCCCGGCCTGCACCTGGCAGCCCCCCGCGATGCTGTGACCTTGCGTGAAGAGCTCCGTGAAGCTGTTGCTATTGAGGATGCCCCCACCGTGGTGCGCTACCCTAAGGGCTCAGTAGGTGCTGATATCCCAGCCCTGGAACGTCTTGCCGATGGCACGGACGTCCTCGCCCGCCATGGCGATCCCAACCCTGAAAGCGGCCAGCGTGACGTGCTCCTGATTGGTGTGGGTGCCTTTGCCCGTCTGGCTCTCGACACCGCTAAGCTGCTGGCTGACCAGGGCGTGAGCGTGACCGTCATTGACCCCCGCTGGGTTATGCCCGTGCCCGCAAGCGTGGTAGTCCTCGCCGGTGAGCACCGCATTGTGGTGTCAATGGAGGATGGCGTACGCGCAGGTGGTGTGGGATCCCGCATCCGCCAGGAGATGCGAGCTGCCGGTATTGATACCGCCCTCAACGAACTGGGCCTGCCCGCTGAGTTCATCAAGCATGCAGAACGCGGCGAAATCCTTGAAGAAGTGGGCCTTACACCCCAGAAAATTAGCGCCGATATCCTGGCCCAGCTGGCCGGTAACATGGTGCCCTTCGCCCGCACCGAGGGGGAGAAGCCTAAGCACACTAGCTAGGGGGCTGCAAAGCATTTCGGAAGCTTAAATATTAGGGGTGAAGCAGGCTCGCGCTCGCTGCCGACCCTCTCGCTGGTTCGCTTCGCTCACAAGCGATTCACGTCAGCCGCCGAGCCAGCAGCTTCGCTGCGAGCCTGCTTCACCCTTACTTCGTAGCTTAGGAAACCCAGATACGGCCGTCCTTGACCTCCACCGTGAACTCGGGCAGGGCAGTTTCTGCGGGGCCGCCCTGCACGGAGCCGTCCTCTAGTGAGAAGACTGAAGCATGGCAGGGGCAGGCCATGGTCTTTTCTTTCTGGGCGTTGAGCTGGCAGCCCTGATGGGTGCAGACCGATGAGAAGGCGTGGAAGGTGCCCTCAGTCGGCTGGGTGATCATGACGGTCACACCATCGTTGTTGGCCTGAATGACGCCGCCTACCGGAACATCTTCAACCGCAGCCATATCGGTGGCCTGAGTGGGGCGACCGTCGTTGGCGGTCAGGCTCTCAGACTCGGTAGAACCGCAGGCCGTCAGTAGGACTGCGCCTGCGCCCAGGCCAGCGGTGCCCGCAACAGCCTGACGGCGGCTTACCCCGCGCTCACCGGCCGCAGTCTGCTCAGCCGGGGTGGGAGCGTCCTTGTTTTCCTTCTGACAACCACAGGTGGTGCACATAATAAAACCTTACTTTTTGGGTGAGTGTCTGACCCGAGCAAAAATATCGGCCAGGTCGGGGGCTACGAGTTCAATCTGCCACTGACGAGCCCCAAGTTCAAGCAGGGCTAGCCTAAGTTCCTCAGCGGACGACCCTGCGGGCGGATCCCAGCAGAGACGGCGAAGTACGTCGGGGGCTAGTACGTTCTCCTGGGGCATGCCTAAACGCTCACCCACAGCAAGCACCGCAGGCTTGGCTTCGGCAATGAGCTGGGCGGATTCAGGACGCTTGACCTCCCAGGCTTTGAGCGGCGGCGGGCCGGAGGCAGGGGTGGTAAACGGTACCGGTTCGGCATCCTTCTTGGCATCGGCCAGGGCCTTGAGCCAGCGCGGGGCCTCCCGCTTGAGCGCCCGGGTTTGGAAGCCGGGAATCTGCAGAATGGCAGGTACCGTGCGCGGCATCAGCTTGGCTGCGGTAATCAGGGAGGCGTCGGGCAAGAGGCGCTTGGGGGCAACGTCCTTCTTCTGTGCCAGGTGCTCACGCTCATACCAGAGGTTGCGTAGGGCGGTGAGCTGGCGGCGGGTCTTCACCTCTCGAATACCCTTGGTTTTGCGCCAGGGGTCGGGCTTCTCTTCACGTTCGGGGTGCTCACAGATATAGCGGAATTCTTCCAGCGCATAGCCGAGCTTGCCCTGGGCCCGCAGCTCTTCTTCTACCGCATCGCGCAGGTCAAGCAGAATGTCAACGTCGAGGGCAGCGTAGTTGAGCCAGGCTGCGGGTAGTGGGCGGTGGGACCAGTCCACCGCAGAGTGCTCCTTGGCCAGCTTATAGCCCAGTAGGTTTTCCACCATAAAACCCAAGCCAACGCGCTCAAATCCGGCCAGGCGTCCGCCCAGCTCCGTATCAAAGAGAGCATCGGGGTACATGCCAAGGTCAGCCAGGCAGGGCAAATCCTGGGTCGCAGCGTGCAGCACCCACTCGACCCCGGCCAGGGCATCGTTAATCAGGGTGAGATCTTCAAAACTCTCGGGGTCAATCAGAATCACCCCGGAATTGCCGCGCTTGAGCTGCACTAAAAAAGCCCGCTGACCATAGCGAATGCCAGATGCGCGCTCGGTATCAACCGCCACGGGCCCGCTTTCTGCCGCCAGAATTTTAGCTACGCGCTGTAAGCCCCGCTCGGTATTAATGACGCTCGGGGTGCCTCCCTCAGGCTCATCGAGGTAGACCACATCGGGGATGTTAATCCCCTCGGGTAAATCAAATTGAGAACCTGTTCCCCCTACAGGTTGCGCCACCATAAAACTCCCTCCCGGTGGAAAACTACCTCCCCATTATGCCAGGTTTTGCCCAGCCCTACCGGGGTGGGTGGCGTCCGCTCACCCACAATCCCCGGACAGAGAACCTACTCAGCTACCGGCTTCTCGTGAAGGGTGAGGCTGATGGAGTTAATGCAGTAGCGCAGATCGGTGGGGGTGTCATAGCCTTCCCCCTCAAAAACATGGCCCAGGTGTGAATCGCAGGCAGCGCAGCGCACCTCAACGCGTACCATGCCCAGGGAACGGTCCTCGATGTAGCGCACCCGGTCAGCGGCCAGCGGCTCAAAGAAAGAAGGCCAGCCGCAGTGGCTCTCAAACTTTTCGGTGGACCGGAACAGTTCTGTGCCACAGGCCCGGCAGGCATAGACGCCCTCGGTGGTGGTGTCCCAATATTCGCCGGTAAAGGCCCGCTCGGTACCGCCCTGGCGCAGTACGGCGTACTCGTCGGGCTTAAGGACCTCTTTCCAGTTCTTGGCGATAGCCCCAAGGCCGGGGAGTGCATCACTCATGGCGTGCTCACTTTCTTAACCGCGGTATTTCTTCACCAGTATAAGCGGGCGCTGGCCAGGCTTATTCCCGTAAACTAGGCACCATGGCTAGCACGCACGAATCTACCACCTCAGCTCGTACTCTCACCCTGGCCACCGTGGCCGGTGCAGCAGGAGCCGCCGGCGCAACCCTTGCCTTCGCTGCTGCCCTGGGCACCGCGGGAGTTGCCACCCACTTCGCCCGCAAAATTGTGGTTCCCCCCAAGGCCCCGGTGGAGGACGTCCGCGTGCACTCGGTGGGGTACAGCAGTGTTGAGATGAGCGGAGAACAGCCTCCCACCAGCATCCGCATTGACGCCACCGAACGTACAACAGCCCCCGGCCACTACGGCTTTTACTTCTCGGGTGGGGCGGGCTTTGCCCTACTGGGAGAGGTCACCTCTTACCTGCCCGCAGAAAACACGGTGGTACGGAGTATCGAAAAAATTTACCGGGGTGATATCGCAGGTATTAAGCGCGGACGCCTGACCGGCGTGGTTGCCACCGACCCGGCAATGGCTGGCTACCGGGCAGAAGATATCGAACTATCGTTGCCAGTAGGTGTTGCACCGGCCTGGGTCGTGCACCCCGGCGCAGCCCTGGACCGGCAGGGAGCAAACACCCCTGGTGAGCCTGAGCCCAGCGACACCTGGGCCATCATGGTGCACGGCATGGGGGCAACCCGCGCCGAAACCCTGCGCGCCCTCGACGCCACCCAGGCCCTGGGCCTCACCAGCCTGCACATGAGCTACCGCAACGACCGTGAAGCCCCCGCCAGCGAGGACGGCCGCTACGGCCTAGGCTTTACCGAATGGCGGGACGTTGAAGTAGCCATCGACTACGCCCTGGCCCACGGTGCTCGCGACGTAGTGCTGTTCGGGTGGTCCATGGGCGGCTCTATCTGCATGCAAACCGCTGACCTTGCCCGCAACCGCCGGGCCATCCGGGCGCTGGTGCTCGATGGGCCTGCCCTGGACTGGCTTGAACTCATTCGCTACCACACCCACCTGAACAAGATTCCCCTGCGCATTGGCCAGCTGGGTGTTCAGATGATTACCCACCCGGCCCTGAGCACCCTCACCGGCCTGAAAGAACCCATCAGCCTCGACCAGATTTCCTGGCCCCACCGGGCAGATGACATCGCCCTGCCCACCCTAATCATGCACTCGGTGGACGACACCTACGTGCCCTACCAGCCCTCCCAAGCCCTAGCTGAGCTATCCCCCCTGGTGGACTTCGTACCCTTCAAAAAAGCTCCCCACACCAGGGAATGGAACGTGGACCCCCAACTCTGGTTCGATACCGTGACGAACTGGCTAGGCAGCAGCGATATCGGCATACGCCCCCTGGGTTAGGGTAACTAGGTCATCAGCAGCTAGCTCAACATCTAGACCACGGCGCCCGCCGGAGACCAAAATCGTCTCAAACAGCTGGGCGGTCTCGTCCACCAGCGTGGGGTGCGCAGTCTTCTGGCCAAGCGGTGAAATACCGCCCACCACATAGCCGGTGCGCTTCTCTGCCACATCGGGAGCCGCCATCTTGGCCGACTTCCAGCCCAGGGCAGCGGCAGCAGCCTTCACGTTCAGCTTGCCACCCACCGGCACCACACAGACCGCAAAATCCTTCTCATGGGTAATCATCAGGGTCTTAAAAACCTGCTCGGGGGAGCGACCCAGCTTTTCGGCAGCCTCCAGACCAAAATTGGTTTCACCGTCCACATGCTCGTACTCGCGCACCTCAAAGGCGGTACCCGTCTGCTGCAAGAGAGCCAGCGCCGCGGTAGCCGCCCCCTTCTTCTTTGCCTTAGCCATATGTAGTCATCCTTTCCCTCAGCTCTTTAGTCTGCTCCTACCAGCCTAAAACGAGAAGCCGCCCACCGGCGTCCGCCCACAGCCCCCGCCGCCAATCTGTGAAGAAGCCAACCGGCTTAGAGTCAGCTTCGCCCTAAGCCCCCGCAACATTGGGCAACCTGAGACCCAGCTACTAGACTGTGGGTGTACGAATCACCAGCGCACCGTCGCGCCCAAGGGAAAGACCACACGTGGCAACCTACACCCACCTCACCGACCGCACCCCCCACGTCTCAGCCGACGAACTACTCTCAGGGTTCAGGCCCTCCGAACGATTCGGTGAAGTGTCTTTCAATACCTACCGGCCCGACCCCGCCCAGCCCTCCCAACAGGCAGCCGTCGACGCCCTGCGCGCCTTTGGCGAAACCATCAACCGAGGCGGAGCAACCAGCGGGGGCGGCTTCTTCGGCAAACTCTTCGGCGGCGGCAAAAAGAAGGACGACACCAAAGCCGGCCTCTACCTCGACGGCGGCTTCGGCGTAGGCAAAACCCACCTGCTGGCCTCCCTCTGGCACATGGTCGAAGGGCCCAAAGCCTTCGGCACCTTCGTCGAATACACCAACCTGGTCGGCGCCCTCACCTTCCGCAAAACCGTAGAAGCCCTCTCAAGCTATAAACTGGTCTGCATCGACGAATTCGAACTCGACGACCCCGGCGACACCGTCCTCATGTCCCGCCTCATGCGCGAACTAGCAGAAGCCGGCGTCAAACTCGTCGCCACCTCCAACACCCTGCCCGGCGCCCTCGGCGAAGGCCGCTTCGCAGCCGCCGACTTCAAACGCGAAATCCAGGTACTCGCCGACCAGTTCGATGTACTGCGCGTCGACGGCGAAGACTTCCGCCACCGCGGCCTACCCGCTGCCCCCGCCCCCGTATCAGACTCTGATTTCGACGCCCTGGTCGAAAACCGCTTCAGCTCCCTCAACACCGTCGCCATCGACGACTTCGAAGCCCTCATCGACCACCTCTCCCGCGTCCACCCCTCCCGCTACCGCCAATTCATCGACGGCCTCGACGCCATCGCCTGGCGCAACGTCACCACCATCACCCAACAAGCAGTAGCCCTCCGCTTCGTCGTCCTCGCCGACCGCCTCTACGACAAAGACCTCCCCATCATCGCCTCCGGCGTCCCCTTCGACCGGGTCTTCACCGAAGAAATGATGACCGGCGGCTACCAGAAAAAGTACTTCCGCGCGGTTTCACGCCTTACTGCCCTGGCGCGTGAGGGTATGCTCGACGAAACGGAGGCGTGAAACCACTCCGTTCGCTCTTGAGTGCTCGCGCGCTCGCACCCGCTCACTCCGTCTCGCCTTACTGCCCTGGCGCGTGAGGGTATGTTGGACGAAACGGAGGCGTGAAACCAGGACGCCGGGGCGCACCAACCTGCCTGCAGCATGTAGGTGCGCCCCGGCGTCCTTGCATAAAAACCGCCCTAGCCGGGGAAGCCCAACTCGGCCCAGCGGTCGCGCGTCAGCTCAGCGGCGCGCATATCAAGCAGGGGAATGGAGCCGTCCTCAAGCGGGCGGCCCGGCTCGCTTTTCACCAACGTACGGAAATCGGTAAACCCAACCCGGCGAGCCACCCGCTCAGAGGCATCATTATCAGCAAGCGCCTTCCACGTCACCCGATCAAGGCCAAGCCCCTGGGGATCTAACGCAAAGCCCACCATCATGCCCAGGGCCTCGGTCAGCAAGCCCTGACCGCGACTACCCGGTGCTAACCAGTAGCCGACCTCCGCAGAAGATCCTGTGATGTTAAAGAGACTCACCACACCGGCGAAAACCCCGCTCGCGTCGATGCCCCAGACCAGCTCATGCCTGCTCTCGCTGGCCCTGTGAGTGTAGGCAACGAAATTGCGGGCAGTCTCTTCCGTATAGTTCAGGGGTACAGATAGGCAAAAACGAATAATGTCCGGGTCCTGGCAAGCCTGAGCCATCGCCGCCGCATCGGCCTCACGCAAAGGGCGCAGAGTAAAACGTTCGGTGAGAAGTTGGGGGTGCATGAAAACTCCACGAGGAATAGAAATGTTTTTTACAGTGTACGCGCTCAAAGATGTGGCACAGGGCATAGAAGAAAAATTTTGAACTGGGCGGGGTTGTAGCGGTAAAAACCGCGAAAACACGCGGTAAAAAAGGGTTTATGTGAAGACGTGTGTCGATTTGGCATGAATCAGAAAAGAGTGTAAAGTATTTACTCGTTGGTTCGGTTCCCCAAAGGAATTGAAGCACAATGCGGTTGTAGCTCAGTTGGTAGAGCACCACCTTGCCAAGGTGGATGTCGCGAGTTCAAGTCTCGTCAACCGCTCGCAACACTCCTTGCGAGTGTCTAGCGCGATTGGCGCAGCGGTAGCGCACTTCCTTGACATGGAAGGGGTCACTGGTTCGATCCCAGTATCGCGCACTGGATGAAAATCCACTGCAAATAATTGCATATGCGGTTGTAGCTCAGTTGGTAGAGCACCACCTTGCCAAGGTGGATGTCGCGAGTTCAAGTCTCGTCAACCGCTCCACGTAAGCCCCGGTTCTAAGAGCCGGGGCTTTTGCATCGATATCTACCACTTGATAGAGTGTTCACCATGTATTTCGCAGCAGCTATCGCTAAGCCCTGGACCCGCCGCTAAAGGCGGCTTACACCTAGGGTTTAATCTCTTCAGCCGCCGTTCCATCACCCCAGATGAACGGGTACATAGTCGTACCCTCAACGGACTAGAGAGAATATGCGAAACAACAAACGTCACCCCGAAGAACCTCAAACATTAGGCTTCGTTACTCACCAGAGCGGAACATCCGCCACCGCACACATCAAGGCAGAAAATATCTCCGCCACTAGAGGCGGAAAATTACTGTTCTCAGATCTAAATCTGACAATATCGGCACATACCAAGATGGCGGTCGTTGGAGAGAACGGTACAGGGAAAAGCACCCTGCTCAAAATACTGTCAGGCCTAGAAAACCCTGACCTGGGTGAAGTGGCATCTCAGGGGACAATCGCTTTTGTCGGGCAGGATATGGCGTTGATCGACCATCAAACTGTAGGCGATCTCATTAAACTATCCACTCAGCATGCACACACAGCACTTGCAGACCTGGACAGGGTGTCAGAATTACTCGCGCTTGGACATGAGGGTTCAGAGGCTGCCTACGCTCAAGCGCTAGAAAAAGCTAGTGCGCTGGAAGCATGGGATATTGACAGAAAAATCGATCAAGCGCTCCACGGACTAAAAGCGTGTACAGACCGATCCCGAAACCTTAGCACCCTGTCGGTGGGCCAAAGGTACAGGGTGAGGCTTGCTGTGCTTCTCGGCGCAGGGGCAGATGTACTTCTACTCGATGAGCCAACCAATCATTTAGATAGAGAGTCGATTGAATTCCTGACTCAGTCCCTGCAGGAGCTAAAGAGCGGATTTGCTGTAGTCAGCCATGACCGGCAACTCCTGGTTGACGTTGCGCAGACTTTCTGCGATCTTGACCCGTCATTACAAGGGGTGCCTCAGGTCTACTCTGGTGGCTACAAAGGGTGGCAGAAGGGGAAACGAAAAGACCGTATTGCGTGGGAGAAAACCTATCAAGACCACATCAACCGCACAGAAGAACTGAAACAGGCGGTTGAAGAGGCAGGGGCTAGGTTACACACAGGGTGGCGGCCGCCCAAGGGGACGGGAAAGCATCAGCGAGCTACACGAGCTGCTAGCCATGTCAAAGCGTTCAAGCAACGTCTCAACGAGCTGGAAAGCTATCGCATTGAAGTTCCTGAGCCCCCGAGTATTCTGCAGTATCCAGAGGTGCGAATTGAGAAAGAAAAGCTATTGCTTGAAGCTAGCGAAATCGCATATCTGGGGCGCAGCGCCCATGGCGTTAGCTTATCGCTAAGGTCCGGGCAAAAAATCGTGGTGACCGGTGGAAACGGGACCGGTAAATCAACCTTGATTTCCATGCTGGCAGGGGAGCTGGCCCCCACAAACGGCAGCGTGACCGTAGCTCCTGAGGCGAAGATAGCCCTGTTGTCGCAAGAAATGCCCCAGTGGAACCCAGAGCTAACCCCAGAAGATGTGTATCGGCAGAGCCTCATTCAAACAGGTACCTACGCGGAGTATCCGGACACACCGACTCTAGAAAGCTTGGGTTTACTGGCCACCGAAGCGCGTACCACCCATGTTGGGCAGCTTTCTGCTGGCCAGCAAAGGAGGCTCCACCTGGCAGTCACTATAGCTCAACGTCCTCACGTCCTGCTGCTCGATGAGCCTACCAACCACCTCTCAATGACCCTGCTCGACCAACTTATACCTCATCTCAGGGGGACCCAGTCGAGTGTTGTTGTCGCAACTCATGACCGGTACCTTCTTTCCAAGGTAAGTGACTGGCAAGAAGTGCACCTGCAATAGTCTTGCCAGGTTGAAAGACCACCTGCCCTTGTGTATAGTTATTCGAGTTGCGGTTGTAGCTCAGTTGGTAGAGCACCACCTTGCCAAGGTGGATGTCGCGAGTTCAAGTCTCGTCAACCGCTCTCTCGAAAACAACTCGTTTTCGCAACTCAGACCACGGTCTGAGCGTGTGGTGGGGTGGTCGAGTGGTTAGGCAACGGTCTGCAAAACCGTGTACGCGGGTTCGAATCCCGTCCTCACCTCCACGCGCGATTGGCGCAGCGGTAGCGCACTTCCTTGACATGGAAGGGGTCACTGGTTCGATCCCAGTATCGCGCACAAAGAAAGGCTCCCCGGCTTCGGCCAGGGAGCCTTTTGCTTCCCCCGCATCATCAGAACATACTGTGCAAGACTAGAACCATGCACCTGACCGTCACCCACTTCGGCTATAGCCCCCTCAAAGGCGCCCGCCATCAAGCGCGTACCATAGCCGAGATTACCGCGTCCGGCCCTACCTTTAACCGCCGCTGGGCCCTCGTCTCACCCGCTGACCGCACCGTGCTCCGCACCGTTGCTAACCCCTCTCTGATGGGCATCACCACAGACCTCATCAATGACGGGGACAGGACTGAACTGACTCTGCACATACCCGGGGCAGGCAGCTACACCGTCCCTGCCCTCACCAACGCTGCCACCAGCACCTTCACCTCCTGGGGTGCCGAGAAACAGCTTGCGGTCTACAATCACCGGGTCAATGATGCCCTGAGCACCTACCTGTGCAAGCCTGTGGCCCTGGCTTTTGCTCCCCGGCAGAACCTGGTGTACGCCGGCGCCCTATCACTTGTCGGCAGTGCGACCTTGGACGACATAGCCGCGCGGCTCAACCCTGAGAACCCTCCGACCGCGGACGAGTTAGCTGCCAGATTGCGCTGCAACCTGGTGGTCGAGACCTCAACGCCCTACATTGAAGATAGGTGGCAGGGGACAACGCTTACCCTCCAGTCAGGACGCGGCCTGCCGACTGAGTTGCACGGTCTGCAACTGGTTGCTGGCGAAGGTATCGGCAGATGTGCTGTGATTGACTACCGGCCAGATACCGGCCAGCGCACAGCCAAGTTTCTCAAGCTCTTGGCCTCCTATCGGCCCCGCAACCAGCGTGGTGAGCCAACGGCGGGTGTATATGCGAGTCTTATCTCTGCCTGACCCTACCTAATGAGCTGCATGGTGCTACAGTAACGTCCATCGAGTTGCAGGGTGGGGCCTTAGACTTACGCTCTGACCGGTATGGACATCTGGTAACAATCTGTGCCTTAGGGCACTTTTGGGTAGGGTGGTGCTGGTAACAACCCGATGAAAGGACCCCACCGTGCACCGTCGCCTCTTTGCCTTCCTCTCCCTAAGCGCCTTGGCCCTGGCAGGCTGTAGCTCGCAGACTACGGAAAGCAGCGGGAAGGACGCCACCGCCCAGCAGAGCGGGCAAGGGCAAGTAGCCCCCGTAGAAGCGGGGCAGACCAGCGAATCGGGTACCCTGACCGCGTCGGCAGCGGGTGGAGCCTGCGGCGAGGCAGACTGCGTCTCCCTGCTCTTCACCGGCGATTTTCTCATGCACAACATGCTCTGGGACCAGGCTGAAGCTGATGCAGTCGCAGCCGGGGCCACCGGATTAGATTTTGGGCCCCTCATCAGCGAGCAGAAGCCCTACCTGGACCGCGCAGATTTGGCGGTCTGCCAGATGGAAACAGTGGTTGCCACCGAAGAGGGCCCCTTTTCTGGCTACCCCAACTTCAATGTGCCGCCCCAGATTCTGACGGCCGCAGCGGACACCGGGTGGGACGTCTGCATGACGGCCTCTAACCATTCGTTCGACCAGGGCACCGAGGGCCTAGAGCGAACTTATCGTGCGGTTGAGGCCGCCGGTATGGGCGTTACCGGCACCTCGCTGACCGAAGAAGAATCTGAACAGCCCGATATCTTCACCACTGCCAACGGTGCGAAGGTAGCCATGATTACCGGCACCTACGGGCTCAACGGCAACGTGCCCGAGCATCCCTGGCAGGTCGACATGCTCGACTCAGAAGCCATGATTGCCAAAGCAACCCGAGCTCGGGAGGAAGGGGTTGACCTGGTCATTGCCAATATGCACGCCGGTGACGAGTACGTTCACGAGCCCTCAGCCCAGCAGGTCGAGGTGGCCCATGAACTGGTTGATTCAAGGCAGTTCGACCTGATCGTGGGCCAGCACGCCCACGCCGTACAGCCCATCGAACACTACAAGGACACCTGGATTGTCTACGGCATGGGGAACAACCTCACCGAACTTTCACCCTCCTACGTTGCCAACAACGAGGGAATTATGGTCAACCCCATCTTTGAGCGAGGGGAGGACGGCACCTGGCAGGTGCGCGACCTGCGCTGGGTCTCTAGCACCATGGTTGACTCCCCGTCCTATCGCTACTGCATCACCTCACCCAGCCGTCCTGCCTCCGACTGCGTTGATGAAGCCTACGCCCAGCAGTCCAACGCCCGTATTCAGCAGATAGTTGAGTCCATGGGGGCGGCTGAGGCTGGCGCTCGCCAGTGGAGCTAGGGTAAGCGGTCTAACCTGCTGGCCCTCTCGTACTTGGCAGAGCAGACGCGTATAATCGATAGAGCGCCAAATAGAGCTGAGAAGGCTGGGCGCTTTTTCGATTTTTCCCCGACGTCAGGACGGACGCGTGACCACACCCATGCTAGCGTCAGCAACCGACCACGGTCGCATGTACGCGCGCGCGGTTGGCGGGGAGCTGCTGGTTCCATCTATCACCACGGTCATTGGGCAGCAAGCCAACGACCTCTCGGGCTGGCATGGCTATATGGCGGCCAAGGCCGCCCTCGAAGACCAGCGGTCTTACCGGGCCACCAACTCAACCGGACTCAAGTTCGCGGTGATTCGGGACGCGGCGGCAGCCTCAGAACGCTACCGGGACGCCGCAGCGGCCAGGGGCGATCGCGTGCACAATTACGCGGAACAGGTAGCCCTGCGCGCCATGGGCCTGCCCCACGAGGTAGAGGGCTATCGCGAAAACCTCATCGCCCATGGGGAACAGGCCTACGCCGACCGCTTTGACGAGTGGTGGGACCTTTATCGCCCCAAGCCCTTGGCCACCGAAGTGACGATCTGGAACGAAACCGTGGGCTATGCCGGTACCCTCGATTTGGTCGCCGAAATTGCTGGTCACACCTGCATTATCGACTACAAAACCAAGGGCACCGACCGCAAGGGACGGGTCAAACCCCTGGACGATAAAGTGGTCATGCAGCTGGTCGCCGGTGTCAAAGCAGAAGAAGCGCTGGTTGACGCTGAACACGGTAGCTGGGAACCCTGGCAACACGGGGGAGCGAGCATCCTCATGGGTGTTGCCCTGGGCGAAACCCAGGTGGTACCCCAGCAGGCCAACCCTCGGGTATTAGAACGTAACTGGTACAAGTTCTGCGCCCTTAAACGGGTCTGGGATCTCAACCGCGATCTCTCCGAAACCCCCGAAGACTCCCTCATGCCGGTAGTTCCGCCCCCGGCAGCTACCGGAACAGACCTACCTGACGCAGCGGCGTCCTAACCTCACCGACGAGAAAGAGAAGCATGACTATTCTGCCCATTCGCACCGTAGGCGACCCCGTGCTACGCACCGAGTGCGACGACATCACCGTATTTGACGCCGACCTGGAAAAACTGGTGGCTGACATGCTCGAAACCATGTACGACGTTGAGGGAGTAGGTCTAGCTGGGCCCCAGGTGGGTATCTCCAAGCGCATCTTCACCTTCGGCAACATTGACGGCCGCGAGGGGCACATCATCAACCCCGTACTTGAGGTGGGGGACGAACCCCAGGAAGGCGGCGAGGGCTGCCTGTCGGTACCGGGCCTGTCGGCCGCCACTCCGCGCAAGAACTGGGCGCGCGTGACCGGCGTGAACTACAAGGGCGAGCCGGTGGTCTACGAGGGCGAGGGCCTCTTTGCCCGCATGCTCCAGCACGAAACCGACCACCTCTACGGCACCATGTTCATCGACCGGGTTGAGGGCGAAGACAAGAAAAATATCTGGCGCAAGATTCGCCAGGCCGACTACAACCAGGTAGCCGCCGCTGTTCAGGGTGAACGCGCCGCGAAAACCTCATCGGGTTTCGGTGCCCTGGGCGGTTCCTTTGGCGCGGCTAGCCCGACCGGCGGTGCCCAGCAGCCTGCCGCCCAAAAGCCCGGCGCTTTTGGCATCTAAACCTGCTGGTTCTTAAGTTTGAGTGGAAAGGTAAGCATGAAGGTTCTCTATGCCGGTACCCCCGAGGTCGCTGTAGCCCCTCTCAACGGCCTGCTGGAGGCAGGCTACGAGGTGGTGGGGGTTCTCACCCGCGAGGACGCCCCCGTGGGCCGCAAGCGGGTACTCACCCCTTCGCCGGTGGCTGCCCGCGCCCAGGAGCTGGGCCTGCCCATCATTAAGGCCAACCGCTGGTCTGATGAGGTTGCGGACGCCGTCGCCCAGCTGGGTGCCGATATTGCGGCGGTGGTGGCCTTCGGCGTCCTACTGCCGCAAAGCGCTCTCGACCTGCTGCCCCAGGGCTGGATCAACCTGCACTTTTCCCAGCTACCTGCCTGGCGCGGGGCAGCCCCCGTGCAGCGGGCCCTGATGGCGGGGGAAACCGAGATTTTCTCCAACACCTTCCGCATTGATGCTGGGCTGGATACCGGACCGGTCTTCCGCTCTGAATCAGCCACAGTAGGGGAGCTCGATACCGCCGGGGATATGCTGAACCGTCTGGCCGCAACCGGCGGTGCCCTGCTGGCAGCCACCTTTGACGATATCGCTGCCGGCGCTACCGGTACCCCCCAGACCGGCGCCGCCACCCACGCAGCCAAGCTCACCATCGCCGACGGGAAAGTGGACTTTACCCGTCCGTCCGCTGAGATTATCGCTCAGGTGCGCGGGGTCATCCCTGAACCCGGTGCCTGGGCTGAGCTCGAGGGCGCTCGCTTCAAGCTTGGTATGGTGCGGGCTCTTGACCTAGCTCCGACCGGTAATCCCGGAACCCTCTTCTGGGCCGGTAAAAAGGTGGCCGTCACCTGCGCCGATGGGGCCCTTGAACTGACCCAGGTGCAGCCTGCTGGTAAGAAAATGATGAACGCCGCCGACTGGGCGCGCGGTCAGGGCACCGCCCTGGCAGAAGGGAAAGTGGTGCTGGTATGAGCATGAATGCAGGCGGACGCGGCTCAGGCGGCCGATCCAACAGCGGTAAAGGCCGAGCTGGAGCTAACCGCTCCGGCGCTAACCGAGCTGGCCAGGGCAGAAGTGGTGCCCGCAAGCGCGATGACCGCACCCAGCAGGGGCAGCCCGGGGGCACCCCTAACCCCCGTGGCTCCCGCGGCAACCGTAACCCCGGTGGTGAGCCTCAGACTAAGCAAGGTGGTGGGGGAGAGACCCGCCGTAACTCCAAGGGGCACGAGCGCAATCGCAAGGCGGTAAAGGATCGGGCGTTTTCGGCGTCCGCGCCCTCCCAGCGTGCCCGCACAGCAGATAGAGCCCGCGCAGTCGCCTTCGAGGTGTTGAGCGTTGTTGCCCTGGAAGACTCCTACGCTAACCTGGTGCTGCCCAAGGCGATTCGCTCCGCCCGGCTGGATGCCCGGGACGCTGGCTTCGCCACCGAATTGACCTACGGCACCCTGCGCAACCAGGGCACCTATGATGCAATTTTGGCCCACTGCGTTGACCGCCCGGTAGCGAAAATCGGCACCAAGATCCTGCTGGTACTGCGCCTGGGTGTGCACCAGCTGCTGGCCATGCGTGTGCCCGATCATGCCGCTCTCAACCAGACGGTTGCCCTGGCCCGGGCTGAGATCGGCACCGGCCCGGCTAACTTCGTCAATGCGGTACTGCGCCGGGTCTCTGAGCGCACCCCGGAAGACTGGTACGCCCTCATTGCCGAAGAGGCCCCCGATGAGCTGACCCGGCTGGCGCTGGAAAAGTCCCACCCGGCCTGGGTCGTACGGTCCTTCCGTCAGGCCCTAGCAGCCCACGGGCGAAAGCCTGATGAAGTTGAGGCCCTGTTAGATGCTGATAACGCCTCACCCGTGGTTAACCTGGTCGCCCTGCCCGGCCTGGGAGATCTGGACGAGGCCCGCGCAGCAGGTGCCGAGAATGGCCCTCTGGTGGAGGGTTCGGCCTTCTATTCGGCCGGCGACTTGGCTCGGCTTGAATCGGTGCGGGAGGGCGTCGTCCGTGCCCAGGACGCCGGTTCTCAGCTGGTAGCACGAGCCCTAGCTGATGCCCCGCTTGAGGGCAGTGACAGCAACTGGCTTGACCTCTGCGCTGGCCCCGGCGGTAAGGCCGCCCTGCTCGGCGCCCTGGGAGCCCAGCGTGGTGCCCGCCTGCTGGCGAATGAAGCCGCTGACCACCGAGCTGAACTGGTGCGCCGCTCCCTGGCCCCGCTGCCGTCCGGAACCTATTCTGTGGTAGCCGGTGACGGCCGTCAGATCGCCCGAACTGTAGCTGGGGGTTCAAACCTACCCGAAGGTATGCCTGCCGGTGTGCGCTTTGACCGCGTGATGGTCGATGTGCCCTGTTCCGGTCTGGGTGCCCTGCGCCGCCGCCCCGAAGCCCGCTGGCGTAAGAGCCCGCGCGATATTGCCGAGCTGCTGCCCCTGCAACTAGATCTGTTCAAGGCAGCTGCCTCGGTGACCCGCCCCTGCGGCCTCATCGCCTACGTGACCTGCTCACCCCACACCGCTGAAACCCAGAGCATCGTGCACGACATCCTACGCAAGGTCGATGTGACCCTGCTGGACTCCGGTGCCGCTCTACGCGCAGTTGCCCGCAAGGACGAGGCGGGAGCGTCCACCCTATCTGGCAAACTGGATCCGGCCTTCACCCCGGAGGCCCCCAAGGGCGCAACCCTAGCTGAAGGCGCTACGACCGCCCAGCTCTGGCCGCACATCCACGGCACAGATGCCATGTTCTTCGCCCTCTTCCGCAAGAACTAGGCCCCGTTCTCTTCTGCGCCTGGTAAGAAGGCCAGTTAGGACGAGGGGACCGCATATCTAAAAAGGGACCGCAAATTATGCGGTCCCTTTTTAGATATGCGGTCCCCTTGAAAGGTCTAAGACCAGTGTTAGAGCACCATCGCCGCTACCCACCCTGCAATCAGCAGAGGAATATTGAAGTGGAGGAAGGTGGGGATGACAGAGTCTCGGATGTGGTCGTGCTGGCCGTCCACATTCAGACCGGCGGTAGGGCCCAGCGTAGAGTCAGAAGCGGGGGAGCCCGCGTCGCCCAGGGCACCGGCGGTACCGATAATAGCCACGGTAGCCAGGGGTGAGAAGCCCAGAGCCAGGCAGAGGGGCACATAGATGGTGGTGATGATGGGCAGGGTGGAGAAGGACGAGCCAATGCCCATGGTGACAATCAGACCTACTACCAGCATGGCCATGGCAGCTGCTGCCCTGTTGCCAGCGAAGAGGTCAGCTACGGTAGTGACCAGGGGGTCAACGTCGCCGGTGGCGTCCATGACGGCAGCGAAACCCTGGGCTGAAATCATAATGAAGCCAATCAGGGCCATCATGCGCATACCGGCGGTGAAGACGTCATCGGCCTCCTTCCACTTGACTGCGCCGGTGACCATGAAGATGGTTAGACCGACCAGGGCACCGACCAGCAGCGAGTTAGCTTCGGTGCCCATAGACTGCATGACTACCTGAACCAGGAAGGTAGCGATAATAGCAACAATGGCAACGATGACTTTGAACTTCTTGACCTCGGTGGTGGCTGTCTCTGCGGGAGCTAGATCGACAGTTTGGTAGGTGCGGGGCTTACGGTAGCTAACGAAGACGGCAAAGAGCAGGCCGATGACCATACCCAGGGCGGGGATAGCCATGGCGGTCATGACGTTGATACCGCTGGTGTCCATGCCAGCCAGTGCGATGTTTCCCAGCAGAATATCGTTCAGGAAAATCGCGCCAAAGCCGACAGGCACATACATGTAAGTGGTGACTAAACCGAAGGTGAGCACGCAGGCAATGAGTCTGCGGTCTAGCTTTAGGCGGTTAAAGACGGCCAGCAGGGGCGGGATGATCAGAGGAATGAAGGCGATATGAACGGGAATGAGGTTCTGCGACATAATCGACATGGCCAGAATACCGGCCAGCAGCATCCACTTGACGGTGAATTCGATGCGATGGTTGGTCTCTGAGCTGTCTGAACCGACCTTGGCAATGATGCCGTTGGCGATGAGCTGGGGCAGGCCCGAGCTGGATACCGCCATGGCGAAGGCGCCGAGTAGGGCGTAGGAGAGGGCCAGCATGGCGCCTCCGGAGAGGCCCTCCTGGTAGGCGACCATGGTCCCGTCCAGTCCGAGCCCGCCGAGAAGGCCACCCACGAGAGCTCCGATGAAGAGTGCGAGGACGACGTGTACGCGTGCTGCGGAGAGGACGAGCATGACCAGGACCGCAAGCAGAACCGAGTTCATAGTTTTCCTAACCGTTGAATAATTATGTCAAAGACCGTTAAAGTGTAGTCCTCTCTCAGCTCGGGGCATCCCTGTAAACCACCCATTGGACTGTGATGGGGCTTGCTTTTCGCTTGCCCGGGAGCACGGCACTACGATGGGTAGTAGACCAGTGATGAAAGGACGCCCATGACCTGCCTGATTAACCCCTCCATTTTGAGCGCTGACTTCTCCCGGCTGGGGGAGGAGCTGGCCGTTATTTCCACCGCTGACGCCGCCCACATCGACGTGATGGACGGCCACTTTGTGCCCAATCTGACCTGGGGGCTGCCCGTGGTCAAGCGCCTGAAAGAGGTTTCACCCATTCCTTTTGATGTGCACCTGATGATTGAGGACGCCGACCGTTGGGCCCCTGCCTACGCTGAGGTAGGGTGTGAGTCGGTGACCTTCCACGCTGAGGCCGCTATCGCTCCCATCAAGCTGGCCCGTACCCTGCGGGAGAGCGGCGCGAAAGCGGGTATGGCCCTGCGCCCGGCTACCGGTGTTGAACCCTACATGGACATGCTCAGTGAGCTCGACATGCTCCTGATTATGACCGTTGAACCGGGGTTTGGCGGCCAGACCTTCTTGGACGTCACTCTGCCCAAGATTAAGCGGGCAGCTGCCGCGATTGAGGGTTCCGGGGCCGAGGTCATTCTGCAGGTGGACGGCGGCATTACCGAAGAAACCATTGTGCGCGCAGCAGAAGCCGGTGCCACCTGCTTTGTTGCCGGTTCCTCAGTCTATGGGGCGGACGACCTCGAAGCCGCTATTGCGGGCCTGCGGCGGGCTGCCGCGTCCGCCCACCACCACTAGGACGCCATGACCCAGAACCTAACTCCCCTCGAAGAAGCCGACCGCGAACTCGCCCGCGCCCAGGAGCTCATTGCAGCTGGGCAGCTGACCGACGCCCTGCCCGCACTGGAAACTGCCGTGGGTGGTTTTGAGAGTGCCGGTGAAGTCTTCGGGCAGATCCTTTCCTTGAAAATTTTGAGTGAGGTCAACCGCGACCTGGGCAACCCCAATCCTGCTCTTACCCAGGTAACCCGTGCCCACGCCCTGCTGGCGGAGGCTAAGCCCGACGCGGAGCAGCTCCCCGATTTCGCTACCGAAGTAGGCTCCCTGCACGCTGAACTGGGCGACTTTGCGCGCTCCGCAACCTGGTACGCCCAGGGGCTGCGTGGCTATGAAGCCCTTAGTAATGCTGAGGGGCAGGCCCACAACCTGGTGGCGCTGGCAGGGCTGGCCCGGCAGGCTCAGGACGAAGCGCAAGCCCAGGATTACCTGGCCCAGGCTTACGACCTCTACAAGACTGGTAACCACACGGTGCAGCTCATGCACGTGCGCAACGCCCAGGCTCAGGGCCTGTTAGCAACAGGGGATACGGACGCCGCCCGCCCCCTGCTGGCCGAAGCCCTCGACCTTGCCGGTGAGCTGGAAGACCACGCCTTCTTGGGCGAAACCTACCAGTTGCTAGCTCTAGTTACCGCCCAGGGCGGGGACGCGGACGCCGCCCAGACGCACCTCATGCGGTCAGCAGAGCACTATGCGCAGGCGGGGGATACCGATAATGAGGCCTTCGTGAAGGAACTGCTGAACCAGCTAACCGGTGGTCGCTAAGAGGCCGTTAGGCAGCGGGCAGGTTCTGTTCTGCTCGCTCGGCTGCCTGCTCATTGCCCATAAAGCGGTGAATGGTGGCGAGCATGGTGTAGTAAGCGGTGGCGTCCTCTGAGCCTGCTGTCAGCACTGGCTTAGCTAGGGTGAGCACGTTCAGGGCCTGCTTGCCCTGGCCCTCGTCCAGTAGTTTCTGGGCACCCTTAACAGCGCGAGCAACAGCCTGCTGGGGCTTGCGCTTGACCAGGTGCGCCACAGCACCGTGCTCCTGCTTGAAAGTTGTATCGCGTTTTTGAATGTTGGCGGGTTTAGCGTCAGACACAGCTCACCTTAGGGTCGAAATCTTGCTTGTTTCCCCTCAAGTCTAGCGACTCCCGCCAGCGCAGGTGCCTTAGGCCAGCTGCCTGCCCCGAGTTTCAGGCAGTAGAAAGGTGGCGCCAGCTGCGGTGCAGAAGGCAAGGGAGAAGAGCACAAAGAGACCGGTTACACCCACCAGCGGTAGCAGGGCGGGCACCAGTAGGGGAGCAGTAATTGAGGCAAGTCGCCCGAACCCGGCCGCAGCACCGGTGCCCGAACCGCGCAGATGCCCCGGGTAGAGCTCGGGGCCGATAGCGTAGAGGGCGCCCCAGGCACCCAGGTTGAAGAAGGAGAGTAGACAGCCGCTGGCCACCAGCGCCCAGACCTCGCTGGATAGGCCGTAGGCTACCGCGGCCAGCGCGGAGCCCAGCAAAAAAGTAGCCAGGGTAGAGCGCCTGCCCCAGCGCTCAATGAGCCAGGCACTGACGGCGTAGCCGGGTAGTTGAGCCAGAGTCATGATCAGGGTAAAGGCGAACGAGCTGACCAGGCTAAAGCCCTGCTGTACCAGCAGGGAAGGAATCCAGATAAAGGCCCCGTAGTAGGCAAGGTTGATGCAGAACCAGATAACCCACAGGGCAGAGGTACGGCGGCGTAGAGCGGCTGACCAGATAGAGGGGGATTGGGCAAGCTCCGGGTGGGGCTGCCCGGCAGCGGCAGGGGCGGACGCCGTCCGCTCACCCCGAGCACGCAAGGGCGGGGAAGCTACAAAACTGGCAACCACTGAGCGGGCGCGGTCGAGCTGCCCTCGTCGGGTGAGGTAGCGAACCGATTCGGGGAGGCCCCAGCGCACCACCAGGGCGTAGAGGGCAGGCACGCAACCGATAGCGAGCGCCCACCGCCAGCCGTCCTCGGAGCGGCTGACGATGAAGGTGCCGATGAGGGCCGCGAGAATCCAGCCAACTGCCCAGAAGGCTTCGAGAATAACCACCATGCGCCCGCGGACAGCCCGCGGAGCGAATTCAGAAATGTAGGTGGAGGCTACCGGCAGTTCGGCGCCCAGCCCCAGTCCCACGATAAAGCGCAGGACCAGTAGAACCGTGAAAGTGGTTGCCAGGGCGGAGAAGCCGGTGGCAAGACCGTAGACCAGAAGCGTGCCGGCAAAGATTGCGCGCCGCCCGAACTTATCTGATAAGCGCCCGCCCAAGGTCGCACCGATGGCCATGCCCAAGAAGCCGATTGACCCCAGTAGGGAAGCCTGCCCGGAGCTAATACCCCAGTGGGCTATGAGGGCGGCCATGACAAAAGAAATCAGGCCGATATCCATGGCATCGAGCGCCCAACCAATACCGGTTACTCCCAGCAGGCGGGCGTGACGGCGGGTAACGGGCAGCTGGTCGAGGGTAGCGGTGAGCTGTTCGGCATTCAGGGAGTCGGTGTTGAGGGCGTCGGCAGTCGTGGCGGTAGCGCGGTTGCCGGGTGTGGACGCCCGGGGCTGGTTTTCGTGCGGGGAAGTCATGTTGCTCAGGGGGCAGGGAGTAAGGTCACACTGACGTTATCAGCAGGGGCTCGGGGAAGGCCCCGCACCCGACCAGATAGCGGGAATAAGTCACAATATGACGGTTACAGACCCCAGCCGTGCTATAACTTGAAGTGTAAAAGAAAAATATCGTGCTCCGGGACCCGGTGAAAATCCGAACCTGCGGTGACAGCCCGCTAATTGACGGCACACATCAGTGCCCGATACCTGCAAGGTGAAATTCCTTGGCAGACAGTACAGTCTGGATGGAAGGTAGCACGAGCAAACCGTAAGGTGCCCCTACTGGTACCTGCCGTACCCGCTTGCCCGGCCCACCGGCGTCCTCACCGACGCCACCCACGGCCCCGCACAGACCGGGTACCCTCGATTTGTTCTCCCGGAGCCACTCGCTTTGGGAGTTTTTTATGGATTTCTTGCGGTGGCTCTTCGACGCTCAAATTGCGATTGGCGAAAACCAGTCTCTCTTGGTGCGCGAAGTCCTTGGCAACATCTTCGGCCTACTATCAGCCCTCGGCGGTATGCGCCGCAAAGCCTGGGCCTGGCCCGTCGGCATTCTCGGCAACCTGCTTCTACTCACCGTCTTTTTGGGTACCCTCTTCGGGGCAACCTATGGTACCGCTAACCTTTTGGGGCAGGCAGGGCGACAAATTATGTTCATCGCCGTCTCCATCTGGGGCTGGTACCGCTGGAACCAGACCCGCAAGACCGGCGTTGCAGGTCAGGCCGCGGTCGTGCCCCAGTGGGCCAGCTGGCGCGAACGAGCTTTCATGGTCGCCTTTATGCTGATCGGCACCGGCGTGCTCACCCCCATCTTCCGTGCCCTGGGCTCCTACGAGCCGGTTTGGTCAGACGCCTGGATCTTCACCGGCTCCTTACTGGCGACCTACGGCATGGCTAAGGGCTGGGTAGAATTCTGGCTGGTCTGGGTCGCCGTGGACGTGGTCGGCGTGCCCCTGCTCTGGTCCGCAGGCTACTACGCCAGCGCCTTCATGTACCTCTTCTACGGGGCCTTCACCCTCACCGGTTTCTTCGTCTGGTGGTGCACCCGCAACCGCGAGGCCGGCAAGGTCGAAGTTGAAACAGGCTTTCCCGACCCCACCGTAGAGGTTCGCTAGGCATGTCGCCCAAGGCTCATCTTCCTGAAGCGCCGCGCACTGATACCCAGCTCACCGACACCCAGGCCATGCAGCTTGCCCTCGACTGCGCTCGCAAGGGCGTTCGCGGGGCTAACCCCCTGGTTGGCGCCGTGATTGCGGACGCCACCGGGCAGGTGCTTGCCACCGGCTGGCACCGCGGCGCTGGAAACCGTGGTGGCTCTCAAGCAGGTCTAAAACCCGCAAACAGGGTAAGCTGGTGCGCAGATCATCATGACACACGAAGCACCTACCTATAAACTGCTGGCTCTGCTGGGGGATTCACTAATCCGCAGCGGAGCCAGCTCTGCAACGACCACCAAAACCCTGCTCGCGGTCAGTTCAGCTGCGGGCCTGAGCGGGGTGACCGTCAGCGTCACCATGGGCCAGCTGATTATCAGCGACTCCCGCGGTGAAAACCAGCTACCCTACACCGAAATCTTTGATATCACCCCGGGTAGCCTGGCTATCCAGTGGCGGTCAAAGACCGAAAAAATCATTGAGGGTCTGCTGACCCGGGACATCAGCACCGAGCAAGCTATCGATCTTTTAGAGGAAGAAGACACCAGCCTGCACCCGGTGCACTGGGGTTTTTCCTTGCTGGGTTCTGGCCTGCTGGGTATTGGTTTCAGTCAGCTCCTGGGCGCGGGGAACGCAACAACCGTGGGCGCCTTTTTGGCGTCCGTACTGGTGGCAGCGGTCTACCGCTGGGTCAAAATCGCACGTGCCCCCGGTATCTTCCGCTACGCCTTGGCTGGGTTTGTTGCGGTCGTGGTCGCCACTATCTTCAACCTGGTTTCTCCGATTGGGGCGGACGTTGCCATCACCGTTGTTTCGTCCCTCGCCGCCTACTTGGCGGGGGTCGCCGCCTATGCCGCGGTGCAGGACTCCATCATGGGCTGGTACCTGTCTGCGGTAGGACGCCTGCTGGATGCCCTCATGTGTACGGCAGGTTTGGTCACGGGGGTGGCTCTCGGCATCGGGGTAGCTGGCTGGTTTGTCGATGACGAGTTTAGGTTCATCCGCACCCTCGATGCTGAAACCACGCAGATTATTGACCCCCTGCTAGGGGCTGCCCTGGTGAGTTTGGGCTTTGCCCTGACCTGCGGCGGTAAGAAGATTCAGCTGCTCATACTGACCATAATGGGGGCGCTAGCCTATGGTCTTCTGCTGCTGACCGGCAACATGGGCCTGAGCTCCTACGGCGCTATTGCCCTGACCGCGGTGCTGGTAGGTGGGGCCTGCGTCCTTCTCTCTAAGCCCCTGCATCTGACCTCCAACGCGATTATGACGGTGGCCTTTCTGCCTCTCTTCCCGGGAATGCTCATCTACCAGGGCATCTTGGGCACCATCTTCGCTACTGATGGTGCCGTTGAAACTCTGGGGGAGGCGTTGCTGACTACCTACTGCCTGTCGGTGGGCGGAACCGCAGGTCAGTACCTGGTCTCTGAGCTCCTGTGGGGTGCGCGGCGTGCCCAGTTCAGCAAAATTAAGCCCGGTGAAAAGTTCGATAAGGTCATGGTCGATGAATTCAACGCCCAAGACATCATCTTGCCGGTCTTCAGCAAGCCCTTTTCAAAAGTGACCGAAAGATGAAATCTAGATCGGTCCGGTAACGCCCCCGCTTCAAAGAGCGGTACTCTAGAAACCGTGAAGAACTTTGAAACCCTATTCGCAGAACTGACCGAAAAGGCAGCAACCCGCCCCGAGGGCTCCGGCACCGTCGCTGAACTCGACAAGGGTGTTCACTTTATCGGCAAGAAAATTGTTGAAGAAGCAGCCGAGGTCTGGATGGCCGCTGAATTCCAGTCTGATGCCGAGTTCGCCGAAGAGGCTTCACAGCTGATTTACCATTTGCAGTGCATGATGATCGCCAAGGGACTGACTCCCGAAGATATCTACAAGTACCTCTAAACCACCACTGCAAAGGAAAAACTTATGCTGCGCGTTGCAGTTCCTAACAAGGGCATGCTCTCTCAGGCTGCCATCACCATGCTGACCGAAGCGGGCTACCTTCAGCGCCGCGACTCCCGCGAGCTGGTGCTCGTTGACCAGGACAACGAGGTCGAATTCTTCTACCTGCGCCCCCGCGACATCGCCGTGTACGTGGGTGAGGGTACCCTGGATGTCGGTATCACCGGTCGCGACCTGCTGCTCGACTCCGGCACCCACGCTGAGGAAGCGCTCAAGCTCGATTTTGCTCGCTCCACCTTCCGCCTGGCCGGGCCCGCCGGTACCTACACCGACCCGTCTGAACTTGAGGGCAAGCGTATTGCCACCAGCTACAAGCGCCTGCTGACCGACTACCTGGAACGCTCCGGTATCAATGCCTCAGTGGTACGCCTGGACGGTGCCATTGAGTCCTCGATTCGCCTTGGCGTTGCCGATGCCATCGCTGACGTCGTGGAAACCGGCAACACCATGCGCGCTGCCGGTCTTGAACCTTTTGGCGACCCGATTATGCGCTCTGAGGCGCTGCTGATTAAGCGCCCCGGCGTTGAGGACCACGCCGGTCTTGAGCGCCTACAGCGCCGCCTGCAGGGTGTGCTGATTGCCCGCCAGTACGTGATGATTGATTACAACATCGAAGAGGCTAACCTGGACGCGGCTAAGGAACTGACCCCCGGCCTGGAGGCCCCCACTATTTCACCGCTCTCGCGTGAGGGATGGGTAGCTGTGCGTTCTATGGTGCCGCGTAAGGCTGCCAATAAGGTCATGGATTCCCTCTACGAGACCGGCGGCCGCGGCATCCTGGTCACCGCCATTCAGGCCGCCCGCCTGTAGTCTTGCCCGGCGCCGTCCTTGCCCCTGATATGGGCGGACGCCGCCGCTTCAGTTTTTAATTCAAGGAAAGGGGGCGCGCCCGTGGGTGTTGCCATTCGTGTTATTCCGTGTCTTGATGTGGACGCCGGCCGCGTGGTCAAGGGCGTTAAGTTTGAGGGCCTGCGCGACGCTGGCGACCCGGTAGAACTCGCCAAGCGCTACAACGCTGAGGGCGCTGACGAGCTGACTTTTCTTGACGTGACGGCTTCGTCCTCTGACCGTCAGACCACTTTTGATGTGGTCTCTTCCACCGCTGAGCAGGTCTTTATTCCGCTGACCGTGGGCGGGGGAGTGCGCACCGCTGAGGACGTTGACCGTCTGCTGCGCACCGGGGCTGATAAGGCTTCAATCAACACTGCTGCTATTGCCCGGCCTGAGGTGATTAACGAGATTACCGAGCGCTTCGGATCTCAGGTTTTGGTGCTCTCTGCCGATGCCAAGAAGTCGGATGCTACTCCTTCTGGCTATGAGGTGACCACCCACGGCGGGCGTACGTCCACCGGCCTTGACCTGCTGGAGTGGGTTGCTGAAGCCCAGGAGCGCGGGGTGGGGGAGATCCTGCTGAACTCCATTGACGCCGACGGCACCAAGGCCGGTTTTGACCTGCCCATGATTCGGGCGGTGCGCTCCGTTGTCTCTGTACCCCTGATTGCTTCGGGTGGCGCGGGCGCTGCCGAGCACTTCCCGCCCGCCATCGAAGCAGGTGCGGACGCCGTGCTCGCCGCTTCTATCTTCCACTTCGGTGAGGTCAGCATCGGGGAAGTGAAGGACGCAATCCGAGCTGCGGGGTACGAAGTACGGTAGGAGAGGACGAGTAAGGCTCACCAGGCTCAGGCTTGACGTGCCCTCGGGCTCGCGCTCGCTGCCGACCCTCTCGCCTGGTTCGCTTCGCTCACGAGGCGATTCACGCCAGCCCCGAGCCAGCAGCTTCGCCGCGAGCCCGAGAGCACTTCTAATCTAATAAGTATGTTTCAGCATGGGAACAATCCTGCTCTTCGCGTTTCTGGAAAGGCACATCATCTAGTGCCTTTAGTACCCACTCAGGGTTCAATATAAGGTCTCGCATTCCTAGCATATATCGACTGAAATATTCGTTACCCGCTGTTTGGATTCTTGTATCTAGAGCCATTGAGAATTTATCTTGAAGTCGATCAGGAATCGAGGTAGCAATTTCTCTCCAAACTAACTGCGTAGTATCAAGATAAGGGTTGGTAAATAAAGGTTTCGACCGAATTTTCGAAAATTTATCATTTTTGGGTTCAGGTTTCATGAACTCAGCGTGATCCAGTTTATTTTTAATAAATTGTGATTCCGATGATTTATGCGGTAAAAGAGGGATTGCAATTCGTTGGACAGCTTCAATAGCTTTCGTTCCTAGTGCTAATGAGACACTACCTTCGTCTTCGTGTACATTGATATACCGGTAAATTCCACCAGATTCTATACCGAGGTCGGCAAGATACGAATCGCCAAAACTGCTTGAAGGCTCAGGGTTCACTCCTGGGGCAACCTTGCTGGCTTTACTAAGCTTTACACGATATAGGTAATACTGAGTTTCGGATGCTCTCTGGTTACCTAATTGGCGAAGCATATTTTCGATTGCAGCTTCGTATGTTCCCACATGAAGAGCCTTTGTTTTCTGTCTAGCTACCCATTCTTCGACTGCGTGGGGATTTCCGGTGGAATTGCGCATATAGTTCTTTGCATTAGATGTTAGTTTTTCAGCTGGATCAAAGTGCGGGTCAGGCCAGTTTGTGTGCGTTGTCGTATGGTACCAGTTGAGATTTAGAACCTTGCTAATATCCGTGATTAAATCTGAGTGGTCCCAATCGTACACCGCTCGTCTCTGATGGTTTGACTCAATTCTGCAGGAAGGACATGTCTCTTTACCCTGTTCCCAGAGGTCAATCCATGAGTGCGGAAATGCCGCTCGATACTTGCAGTTTCTACACAGCAGTATTCGGTGTTTACTAAAATCAACTGGTCTCTCGATACCCATATATAAATTATCTCAAATCAGTCAAGGTGGCTTTGCGAAAAGCAAAAAATAGAAATAATCGGATGTCTCATGGTGCAGAAAGGCAGCAAGATTATTCGTTGAGCAATATTGTACTCAATGCCAGTCGAATGAGTTTAGCGGCATCAATGTCGACCTTGACCTGCTCATGACTCGGGCAATGGGGCATATAACGAGGTTGCTTCATTTATCCCGATAATGTTTTGCCCCCCTTGCTGAGGCGTACGTAATTCCGTATTGTTGGGGGTATGACTACTATTTCAGTAACTAATGCCCGTAGTGATCTCTACCAGTTGGTTGACCAGGTCAACGCTGATTCGCACCCTGTCACCATTGCAGGAAAGCGAGGTAACGCTGTGTTAATTGGCGAAGATGATTGGCTGGCTATCCAAGAAACTCTATACCTCAGCTCTATCCCTGAAGTCCGAGAAAGTATCCAGCAGGCTCGCAAGGAGCCTCTGAGCGAAGGCAGCACGGAGCTTCCTTGGTGAGCTGGAAACTGATTTACTCCAAGCAAGCGCAAAAGGACGCGCTCAAACTCAAACGTTCTGGCTTGCAACCTAAGGCTCAGAAGCTGCTAGAGGTAATTGCTGAAAATCCTTGGCAGAACCCTCCACGCTACGAAAAACTCGTTGGAGACATGGCGGGCTTGTATTCCAGACGAATCAACGTTCAGCACAGACTTGTTTATGACGTGTTCGAAGAGGAACACACTGTCCATGTGCTAAAAATGTGGACCCACTACGAGTAATACAGTGCAGATTCCTTCTAGTGGCTCAGCTCCTCCACCTGCTCGCCACGCAGCAGCTCGTACAGGCCCATCTCTAGCATGAACTCCACGAACTTCTCCGGGGGCAGTTTGCGCACATGGTCAATCAGGTCAGCCGTGTCTGAGCTGTAGTCCCAGAGCTTATTCGCCAGGCCAACGCGCACATTCTTCGAATGGTAGAAGTCAACCTTGGTGTTGGCCATGGCGCTTTGCTTGAGCCCGGCGTCCTTGGCCGCCTCAGCCACGAAGGTGGTCGCAAAGCCCACCTGGTGCTCGTCACTCAAATCCAGGCCGTGGAAGTACTTATTAATCTTCTCAATCAGCTCGGAACGGGCCTTGCGCTCGCGCTCCTGAATGCTGGCGAGTCCTGCTTCGGTCATGCCCTGCAGGCCCTCCGCCTGGGAGGACGAGAGTTTGAGGTCTTCCTCTTCCCGCAACTTTTCGAGGCGGTAGTGGGTGAGCACGATGTCGTCCACGTTCACTACCTCGGGTGACACCTCATCGAGGGTAAAGCGGCGCAGCTTGCGCGCGAGCAGGTCTGCGAAGGCAGAGAGTTTCTCGTAGTAGGGGTCGCCGAAGTTGAAGATTTGCGAGAAGAAGGCGTAGGACTTCACGTACTGGGCCAGGGTTGAGCGGAACTCCAGCAGGGCCTCAAGGGCGGCCCTATCAGCAGAACCGTCTAGCCCCTCTTGGGCCGCCTTCCAGCGGGTGACAAACCGCTGCACGGGTATGGAGATGAGGGAGTCAAAGGTGGCCTGCCGGGCACCGGGGCTAACCCATTTTTCCCAGAACTGTTCCACATCGGCCCGGTTATAGATACCGGCCGCATCAAGCTTGTCGACCTGCTTGGCAACCAGGTCGAGGTCTGATTCGGTCTCGATGCGGGCGTCCTCGTAGTACTCGGCGAAGGCGGCGCGAATCTGCTCGGGGTCGTTGACGAAGTCCAGAATGTAGGTGTTCTCTTTGCCGTCAGCCCGGCGGTTGAGACGGGAGAGGGTCTGCACGGCGGTGATGCCCGAGAGCTTCTTATCCACATACATGGCAACCAGGAGGGGCTGGTCGAAGCCGGTCTGGTACTTGTTGGCCACGATCAGAATGTGCTGGCCGTCCTGGTTAAAGACCTCAGCTAAGTTCCTGCCCTTGAGTTCTGGGTTCATGGACGCTTCGGTCACGGTGGGGGTATCAACCCCGTGCACTGGCTCAAGATCGGGGTCGGGCAGTTCACCGGAGAAAGCAACCAGGGTCTTCAGTGGCAGGCCCTTTTCGGCAATTGCCTTTTCAAAGGCCCGCTGGTAGCGTACGGCAGCTGCACGGGAGGACGTCACCACCATGGCTTTAGCTTTACCACCCAGCTCCTGCTTGACCCGGCCCTCAAAGTGCTCAAGGATTACCGCAACCTTGGAGGCAACATTGGTGGGGTGTAGCTCCACAAAGTTAATCAGGCTCTTGGTGCCCTTGCGGATGTCGATTTCTTCATCGGCCCCGCTGTCTTCATTCTTCTGGGCGATTTTGGCGGCCATTTGGTAAGTGGTGTAATTCTTGAGCACATCAAGAATGAAGCCCTCTTCGATAGCCTGCTTCATGGGGTAGAGGTCGAATGGCTGGTGGGGGCCGGTACCGTCGGCCCGTCGGCCAAAGACCTCCAGGGTTTTTGCCTTGGGAGTGGCGGTAAAAGCAAAGAAGGAGACCTGGTGGCCCTCACCGACTACCCGCTGGGCCATTTTGGTCAGGGCAACCTGGTCGGCTTCGGGGTCTGACTCTTCGATACCGGCGTCAATCTCGGTGTTGAGCATTTCCTTGATGGAGTCGGTGGCCTTACCCGACTGGGAGGAGTGCGCCTCGTTCGCAATAATCGCAAAGTGCTTACCGGCGAGCTGGCCGCCCTCCTTCGTCATTTCTGCCAGGGCAAAGGGGAAGGTTTGCAGGGTCACGCCGATGATGGGCACACCGGTGGTTAGGGCTTCAACCAGTTGCTTAGATTTGGAGTCACCACTGCCTCTGGTGATGGGCTGAAAGGTTCCGGCGGTGGTGGAGCAGGGTGATTTTCAGGGCTTGAGCTAGGGTAAGCTTCCTGGGTTATTCGTTGATTTTTCGCCATGTCAGGTGGTTGTTGAGGGATTCTAGTAGCATGGTGAATTGTGCTGGTAGCTAAGGCCTGTTATAGGCTTGTGGGGCAACGGTCTGCTCTGGTATGGCTTTGAGAATATTTGTGATGATTTATTCTCAATTTTTTGCCGCTGGTGGGGCTGTTGTCTAGCTGGTGGTTGCATCCCTTATGAATAACCCTCATGATGCTTGCTACCTGACAACGAGTACCGCAATTGCTCGTCAAACTATTGAGCACAAGATGTTCAACCAAACAGGAAAACTGAAGCATAAAAATTACTAAGGAAATGTGACTTCCATGAACAAGACAATTCAGTCGATATCCTTCGCAGAACGAGTTTCTAGTGCCTATGAACGGCTGTCAAAAGATTCTCTCACCTGGAAAAACGAAGAGGAAGTGAGAATTGCACTTGTCCGAGCGCTTGAACAGGCAACTGACATCACGCTCAACGCTGAAAGAGGCAAAGAAGACCTCAGTTATAACAACGTAATAATCGAATGCAAAGGTCCAGGTCTTTTTCGAGGATCGAAAACCTCAGCAAAATTCCTTGAAGCTCGCGACGAGCGAATAATGAAGTATATTGTACGCCGAGCTGCTAAAGAAGGGCGAGCTCAAGAAGACTACATCGGTGTGATGTTCGACGGAGATTATTTTTGTTTCGCTACCGTACAGGGCAACACGATTAGAACAGAACATCTTCTTGAAGTTTCAGAATACTCCTTGATGTTGGTAGCTCAGGCACTAAAAGCGGACTTGCGACGCCCTGTCACTTCAGAGGCGATCCTTAATGATTTCGGGCATGGGTCTGAAGTCGCTCGAAACCTTATGCAGTCGTTAGCTGATACCCTCGCATACGGAATAAGCCAAAAAAGTGGAAAAATACCGATGCTTTTCAACGAGTGGAAGTCACTCTACGGCCAAGTCTCTGACCTTTCAGCTTTCCAAACACAAGATCTGGAAAAAAGCATCGCATTCAAGTGGCGCGGAGATCAATCCATTGCTTTGTCTGCAAGTATCTTTGTTATTCATACTTACAATTCACTGCTAGTAAAATTATTGGCTGCTGAGATTGTTAGCGCGTATGGCTTAACCAGCCAACAGTACCCGGCACAATACATGTCTTCTATTCAGAATGACGCAGGGTTAATAACTTTTCTTAAAGAAGAAATTGAACATTCTGGAATTTTTCAAGAAGCTGGCATCAATGGGTTTGTCGAGGAAGTTATTTTTTCCTGGTACTTGGATGGACTGAACGATAGCTCGGACTTAGCTAACCGCCTGATCTTTGACATACGTGAGGCACTCGCCACTCTGTCGTTATTTCAGGCCGGAAATTTAACTGAAACTAAAGATGTCTTAAGGGACGTTTACCAAGGCTTGGTTCCTGGAGTGTTAAGAAAATCTCTAGGCGAGTTTTACACTCCAGACTGGCTCGTGGATTTTACGCTAAATTCGCTTGAACTAGATAGTTGGTTAGGCCATCGTTCTTTGGACCCAACATGCGGGTCAGGCTCCTTTTTGCTTGCGATTATCAATCGTAAAATCACGGAGGCGCAAAATGCTGACGTCGATGTAGATATTTTGCTTAAAGATATTCTTGATAACTGCTGGGGGATTGACTTAAATCCTCTTGCCGTCCAGATTGCTCGCGTAAATTACTTAATGGCGATAGCCAAATTGCTTTCGAGAGCCAACAGAGTTCAACTTGAGATCCCAATCTTGATGGCAGACGCTATTTATTCTCCGGCGCAGCCCCCTGCAGGAGCGGAACCCATTGTTAGCTATTCAATTGGATCTTCAATCGCTGGGCTCGAAGTAAGGATTCCGTCGCAGTTGGCGTTTGATCGAAAACGTCTTGATGAAGTTCTGCAAATGATGGGTGAGGAAGTAGAGAATGACTCTGAGTACGAAAAGGTAAGTGAACTTCTTGTTGGAACGGAAATATTAGAGCAAATTGAGGCTGACGAATTTTATGATGCATTGAAATATTCCTATGACCAGGTTCTAGACCTTCATAGAAAGAATTGGAATGGTATCTGGTTTAGAATCGTTCGTAATTTCTTCTGGTCAGCAACTGCCGGTCACTTTGATTCAGTTGTTGGAAATCCTCCATGGGTAAGGTGGTCTAGGCTCCCCGAAGGTTATAGAAATAGAGTCAAACCTACCTGTGATGCCTATGGCATCTTCTCTGAGACTAAACGGCACGGTGGAAATGAGCTTGATGTTTCCGCAATTGTCACCTACGCGGTCGCTGACAAGTGGCTTAAAGACTACGGCAAAATGGCACTTGTTCTTACAGGTACGCTTCTCAAAAATCCATCATCATCCGGATTTAGAAACTTTATTCTTAACCCAAAATCGGATGATTCATTCCGAATTAATCCTTCACGAGTCCACGATTTTAAGTCAGTAAAGCCGTTCCCAGGTGTAGCAAACCATGCCGTCGTGGTTACATTTGAAAAGACAAAGGATGCGCTTTGTTATCCGATTGAGTACACACTCTGGCAGAAACGCAAGTCAGGACAGCCTTCACTAAGAATAAATGATGAGCTGGAACACGCTATCACTCAATTGAAATCTGAAATATTGGAAGCATTTCCTGTGGATGCAACGACTCCTGGATCGGCATGGTCGGTTATGGAGAAGGGAGAACACAAGCGTCTGTCAAAGTTGATAGGTGAAACTACTTGGGCAACAGGTAGGAAGGGAATTACAGCAGATCTCAACGGAGTTTACTTCATTCGGATTATCGATTCGAAATCAGGCTTCGTAAAAATTGAATCGCGCCCAGAGGCGGGCAAGACAGATATAGGTCCAACAAAAACTGCTTGGGTTGAAACAGACTGTTTATTTCCTCTAATCAAAGGGGCACGCGATTTTGATGCCTGCTATGTTCACGCCTCTAATCCAGATTATTCCTCTGAGAGACTATTTACTTTTGTCCCAAACAAAAAAATTGCTCCTAGGGAATACGAATCCTTGGAAAAAGCTATGGCTTCTCCAAAGCTGGCGAAAACTGCCAAGTGGTTTAGTGGTTATCGTCAGCTGTTGTTAAATAGGTCAACTTACAGGCGCCAAATGCCGGATGCCCCTTACTATTCGGTTTACAACGTTGGTGATTACACTTTCAAGCCGTGGAAGGTGGTTTTCCCTGAGATGGGTAAGGTGAAAGCTGCCGTTGTGGGAAGTGCAGAAGTCCCGGGTCAAGGCTTAAAACCGATTGTGCCGGATCATAAAATTTACTTTGCGGCTTTCGATGAGGAGGCGCCTGCAATGTTTTTGTGCGGCCTGCTAAATAACCCTTCCGTGGTAAAAGTTCTCAGTTCATATCTAGTTGATATTCAGATGGGGAACATCCTAAAGAACTTGCAGTTACCAAATTATTCAAAAAGCAACAAGTCTCATCAGGAATTAGTTGCCTTGGTGAAGCAAGCTCATGTCGAACACAATGCAGCGTCTCGAAAAATAATCCTCGATAAGATTGCTTCTGTTTCCAGCAAGATTTTGGCAGTCGACGAGGCGGCATCGCTTTAGATGATCACCCCAATATAGAGATATTACGACGTTGGCTAACACAATTTGACGACGTGATAGGCTCTGTCGATATTGGGTGCAACGCCAATCGTTTGTCAATTATTGAAAGTTGCGAATTTTTCTCAATCATCCTGATTTTCGGGAAAACTGGGAACATCTGACTGTGGATTGGATTTGTGCTCTATAAGGCGAAAACGGAATGACGTGCACTTTCATTCCGCGCTACGCCGCGAGCGCGTACTTGCACCCAGCGTTTGCTTGTATCAATGGGTGTATCGTCTTTTTGCTCAGCCCGTAATGGAAGGTGCGGTTCTCAAACGCCGGGTCAGTCAGGGTGTTACCCAGGGCGATGTTATCAACGTCCCGGCCCTTCACCACCATGTCCGCCTTAAAAATCGCATAAGACTCGGGGTTGAGCTCCTGACCCA
Source organism: Rothia sp. (in: high G+C Gram-positive bacteria) (assembly GCA_030529845.1). Lineage (GTDB taxonomy): Bacteria > Actinomycetota > Actinomycetes > Actinomycetales > Micrococcaceae > Rothia. The sequence goes on from JAUMWB010000001.1 coordinate 236,203, forward strand.
GCAGACTCACATCGGCAGTGGGCTCAGCTGGTGAATCTTATCATCAGCCACCCCAGTAGTGAGGGTGGCGAGTAAAGTTGGGGGAATAAAACCACCTGCACGAAGAAAGAAGCTCAACCTATGAAACCCCGCCCCTTCACCCAGGTCGATGTATTCGGCTCGGCTCCGCTCAAAGGCAACCCCCTCGCCGTGGTGCTCGATGGCAGCGGCCTCACCGACGAGCAGATGCAGGACTTTGCCCGCTGGACCAACCTCTCTGAAACCACCTTCATCACCCAACCGACTGACGCTCGTGCCGACTACGCCGTCCGTATCTTCACCCCCAGCGGCGAACTGCCCTTCGCCGGGCACCCCACCCTGGGCAGCGCTCACGCCTGGCTAGAAGCAGGCGGCCAGCCGCAGCGCCCCGACGTCATCGTGCAAGAATGCGCCGCCGGGCTCATCGACATCACCCGCAACGGCCAAGAGCTCGCCTTTGCCGCCCCGGCAACCGTCCGCACCGGTGCCCTCGATGAAGCAACCCTGGCAGACATCGCCACCGCCCTAGGGTTAGAGCGCAGCCAGATTCTCTCCCACCAGCGGGTCGACAACGGGCCCGGCTGGTCCGCCGTCGAAATCGCAGACCCCGACCGCCTGCTCGCCCTCACCCCGGACTTCTCCCGCGGCCCAGACCTCAAACTCGGCGTCTTCGCCATGCATCCGGCAGGTTCAGATATCGCCTACGACATCCGCGCCTTCGTACCTGGCATCGGTGTTTCTGAGGACCCGGTCACCGGCTCCCTCAACGCCGCCGTCGCCCAGTGGCTCGCCCGCGAGAAACGGGTTGCCGGAACCTACACCGTACGCCAGGGCACCTACCTGCACCGCGACGGCAGGCTCACCATCACGGTAGGGCAGGACGCCGACCCCACCGGCACCCCCGACATCTGGGTTGGCGGAAGGACCCACACCCTCATCAGGGGAGAGGTTAGTCTTTAGGTCTTTACACTCCATCTGTTGGCTTGTGCTGCCCCGCTAAGCCGGGGCGGGCGTCCGTCCGCTCATTGAAGGTAATGGAAAGTGCCATCTGCGCGATAAAATAACGCGCAGATGGCATTTTCGGTTACATTCGGGAGCGACTGTGATATAAAGGTGTGTGGCGTCACCCACCGCCAAGCGCTTTGCCCCTGTGACTCTAGCAAGCAGGCCATCAGCGCGAAGGGAAGAGAATTCTCGGGTTGCACCGGTATTCCAAGACCGGGGTAGGCACCACCGAACCGTCGATTGATACCGCAGCTAGAGTGCGAAGAAAGTCGATACCCGTGACTGCCCAATCAAACTTCAAAAAGCTCGTGCGCGCCCGCATGGAAGAAACCGGTGAGAACTACACCACCGCCCGAGCAGCCCTCCTCGAGACCAGACCGTCGACAGACGTCCTGAACGATTCCCGTGAACAAGCCTACGCAGAGCACCGCACAGTCGTTGACCGTTTTCTGCAGGGCGGACGCCTGACCTCCTGGCCCTCCAAGCGCCGCACCCGCGCCCACCTGCTGCTGCACCTGGTGACCTATTTTGAGCCGGGTCGCACCTACACCGAGAAACAGGTCAACAAGATTCTGGCCGCCCTCTGGCAGGACTACGCCTTTATGCGTCGGGAAATGGTCGAGTACGGTTACCTGGTGCGAACCGCTGACGCCTCCGCGTATTGCCTGGCAACCCGGGCTCCCGACCGGGCAGGTACCGTGCTGGCTGCCGAGGCCCCGGCCTGGGAAGCGATGTGGCTGCCGGGTTACCTGACAAGCTAAGTAGGTGAGGGATCCATGTTTGGGCTGAAAACAACCGTGAAAACGGTTATCTTTCTCGATGCCTTTGCCAGCGCAACTATATATTTTCTGCTTCTTTTCCGCTTCGCCCAGGATTCAAACCCTTGGGGGATGACAGCTGTAGCTTTGGTCAGCATGCTCACCGGCGCAGTCTGCGCTGCACCTTTGGGAGCATGGGTTGACCGGAGCAACTTAAGAACTTTGTGGATTGGCGCTACTAGCACGAGTGCCTTTTTGACCCTGGGGTTGCATCTAACTTCTACACCGTGGTTTTGGCTAATGCTCCTAGCCTGTATAACTGCTGCTGAGGTGGTCAGTGGAACTGTTATTTTCAAGGCTCTTCCTAAGATTTCAGGTATGACACAGACTTCTGCAAGTTCATTCCTTGTGGGGATGGGAGCTGTGCTTGGTGTGGTCACTCCGGCCGGTGCGGCTTTGCTCTACGCAGTAGCACCCCACGCCTGTTTCTTACTTGCCTTCGCATTACAAGTCCCGGCAGTACTACTGTTACTTAAGGTGGCTCCGAAGGGCGAGGCTCCTCAACTTGAGAAACTCAGTTTCAAAGACGCTGCCCTCGGGCTGGGGGCTTTGAGTAAGAGTTTAGGGCTTCTAGCGTACCTTCCGGTGATGTACTTGGTTGTGATCGCAACGTCAGCAGAAGACCTCTCTGGCCTTATCTACCTCCAGCAGGTGGGTAGCGACTTTATCGCCGGAGCCTTCCCTGGCATGGTAGAAAACCCAGGGCCAGCAGGCTATGCTGCCCTAACCGCCTTCTGGTCACTGGGGCTACTACTTGGTTCGGCTATACCCAATCGGCGCTGGTTTTTACTGTCTACCTATCAATCTTTGATAGTAGGCGGTTTGGCTATTTCCCTGGCTATTGTGGCGGAAGGAATGTTTCCTTATGCACCTGTGATTGCTGTGGCCTTTTTGATGGGGGGAATAGGTAATGCCGTGCATAATGTGGGGGTGCGTTCTTCTGTTTATGAGCAAGTTCCTGAAGAGCATACTGGCCAGGTATGGGCTATGGTGAGTGTGAGCTTTACACTTCTGGCCGGTTTAGGCAAGATGTTGGGAACCCCGTATCTCTTAGGCGAACCTCAGCAAGTGGTGATTGGCTGTGGGGCTATAGCCACAGGAGCAATAATGCTTTTCTTAGTTCTTCGGCCCATTCGTATACGGAGCCGCTAGTGATTAGGGTTCCTGACCGGGAAAGTACCCTGCTGGCTACTAGCCCACCTCAACCCGGGCCGCAGCCTCGCGCCCGAACAGGTAGAGCACCAGTTCGCCCGGCTCGCCGGTCAGCACGGTTGCCACCCGGCCAGCAGACGGGGCGACCACAGTATGAACAGCGGGGGAGTAGCCCGGCGCTTCCAACACCAGCCCGTTAGGGTACTTCTTCCCAGCCATCATGCGGGCCCGCGCCCGCAGCACCTGCCACATCTTCTCCTGCACTCCTTCGGCCAGGACGCGCGGGGCCAGTTCCTCGCCGTCAGCCAGGGAGGCGCAGCGGACGTCCTCGGCATGCACAAAATACTCAATCAGGTTCATCGCCTCGTCCAGGCCGGGAAAGTGCGAGCGCATGTGCAGGTAGCCCGGCAGGGTCTCAAAATCGCGCAGGGCTTTCTCGTAGCGGCGTTGGCCGGTCAGTTCATCTGCCAGCTGGTTAGTGGCGCGCTCGGTGCGGGATCCAAGCGGGCCGCCCATGACCCCGGCTGCCAGGGTGGGCTTGGACTCGCGCAGCAGCAGGTGGGCTGCCAGGTGGCGGGTTTCCCAGCCCTCACAGAGGGTAGGGGCGGACGGCCCCGCGTCGGCAAGAGCCTGCACGAGAGCGGATCGTTCGGAGGTAACAAGGGCTGAAGAGGTCATAGCTCCCAGTCTAAACCCGACGATAGGCCCGGGAGCAGGAGCCGCAGGGCTTGGGGCGCAGGTTACGACATGCAGGAAACGTTCAGCTTTCACGCACCGGTTCTTGACCTGCGCCAGCTAGGCTCTTACCAGCCCCACCGTGAAAGGTTCTATGCCAGTTTCTACCAAAGCCCGCCTGAGCCCCCTGCTTGCCCTGGCTGCTCTTGCCGTCAGCGGCTGTTCGGCATCCTTCCAAGGAGCATCCCGGGAGGGCCTGCCCACCACGCTGCCCGCCGCGCCTGAGCAGGTGTTGCCGGCGTCCGCGCAGGAAAGCCCCGCAGGGCAGACCCCCATCACTGAACTGGCTGATAGTTCCTGGCTTGATGCCACCGCTGAGGCAACCGATATTCCCCGGCGGGTGCTGGCAGCCTACGCCGGGGCGTCCTTGCGCGTGGCTCAAACCCACCCGGAATGTCAGCTGGGTTGGAACACCGTCGCGGGTATCGGTGCGGTCGAAACCCTGCACGGCACTTACCGGGGTGCCAGCACTGACCACGATGGAAATGTAACCCCCAAGATTTTTGGGCCCTCTCTCGACGGCAGCCCCGGAGTCATGGCCATTGAAGACTCCGACCGGGGCGAACTTGATGATGACACCGAGTGGGACCGGGCGGTGGGGCCCCTGCAGTTCATTCCCTCCACCTGGGACTACATTGGGCAGGACGGCAACGCCGACGGAACGCGCGACCCCCACCACATCGACGACGCGGCCCTGACCACCGCCGTCTACCTCTGCCAGGGCCAACGCGATACCAGCACTGATGAAGGCTGGCAGCGCGGAGTGCTGGCCTACAACCGGTCGGTGGCCTACGCCAACCAGGTGGCCCAGCACGCAGAAACCTACGGGCAGGCAGCCCCGACCACAGAGACCACCAGCGCAGGGAACACCGGTGCGGACGCCACCACCGGCGCAACTACCAGCTCATAGCCAGATGCTGAGAGCCGCCCCAGCCCCGCTACCGCCATCAGCTAGGATGGAATGGTGACTACACCAGCACCCAGCGCCACCGACGGCGCAACCCTGCCCGCCGATATTGCCGCCCGCCTCAAGCGCGACGAGAACGGCCTTTTTGCCGCCATCATCCAGCAGTACGACACCCGCGATGTGCTCATGCTCGGCTGGATGAACGACGAAGCCCTGCGCCGCACCCTCACCGAAGGGCGGGTCACCTTCTGGTCCCGCTCCCGCCAGGAATACTGGCGCAAGGGAGACACCAGCGGCCACTACCAGTACGTCAAAAGCGTCAGCATTGACTGCGACGGCGACGCCCTGCTGATTGAGGCAGACCAGGTAGGGGCAGCCTGCCACACCGGCACCACCACCTGCTTCCACGCCGGGGGCACCCTGCCAGCTGCCACCGGCGTCCGCCCCGAATAGCACCCCAGACACACCACAACCAGAGGACACCATGCACGACTTGGGAATCGTAGAACCGACCCTAGAAGAGTTCCGTGAACTAGCGACCAGCCGCCGCGTCATCCCCGTGCGCGTCAAGGTTCTCGCAGACGCCATGACCCCCATCGGCATCTACCGTGCCCTGGTTGCTGCCGACGGGGTGCCCGCCCCCGGCACCTTCCTCCTGGAATCAGCCAACGAGCAGAAGCAGTGGTCCCGCTACTCCTTTATCGGGGCCTCAAGCCGCTCAACCCTCACCACCAAGGACGGCAAGATTGTCTGGCAGGGTCTGACCCCTGCCGGTGCCCCCGTCGAGGGCGACCCCGTCGAAGCAATCCGCCAGACCCTGGAGATGCTCCACACCGAGCCCCTGGAGGGGCTGCCCCCGCTCACCAGCGGCCTGGTCGGCTACATGGGCTGGGACGTGGTGCGCCACTGGGAAAAGCTGCCCGGCGGACCAGCGGACGACGTCAACCTGCCCGAATTCGCCCTCAACATCGTCTCAGACATGGCAGTGCACGATAACGCCGACGGCACCGTCACCCTGATCGCCAATGCCATCAACTTCAACGGCACCGACGAAAACATCGACGCCGCCTACGCCGACGCCCTCTCCCGCGTCTACGCCATGATGGACAAGCTGGCCCAGCCCGCCCCCGACTCCGTCTCAACCCTCACCGGCACGGCAAACGTTGAAGCAAAAGTCGCCCAGGTTAAGCACACCTGGGCTGAGCAGGGCTTCTTGGATGCTATCGATAAGTCCAAGAAAAACATCCTGGACGGCGACGTCTTCCAGATCGTCATCTCCCGCCGCTTTGAGGCCGAGAACCGCGCCAGCGCCCTGGACGTCTACCGGGTACTGCGCCAGTCCAATCCCTCGCCCTACATGTACCTCTTCAACTTCGAGTCCACGGTCGATGGTGAGCCCTTCCAGATTGTCGGCTCCTCACCCGAAGCCCTGGTCACCCTCAAAAACGGCACCGCCACCACCCACCCCATCGCCGGGTCCCGTCCGCGCGGTGCCACCCGCGAAGAAGACCTAGCCCTGGCTGAAGAACTGCTGGCTGACGAGAAGGAACGCTCCGAGCACCTCATGCTCATCGATCTGGCCCGCAACGACCTCTCCCGCATCGCGGTACCCGGTTCCGTCAACGTCACCCAGTTCATGGAAATCGAGCGCTTTAGCCACATCATGCACATCTCATCCGAGGTGCAGGCCCGGTTGGCTGAGGGTATGAATGCCTACGACGTGCTGCGCGTGGCCTTCCCCGCAGGCACCCTCTCAGGTGCGCCCAAGCCCCGCGCCATGCAGCTACTGGACGAGTATGAGGTTAGCGCTCGCGGCGTCTATGGCGGCGTGTGCGGCTACTTCGATTTTGCGGGCAACATGGACATGGCCATTGCCATCCGCACCGCCGTGCTCAAGAGCGGACGCGCCTACGTGCAGGCAGGAGCTGGTATCGTCATGGACTCTGTGCCTGCCTCCGAGGCCCAGGAAACCGTGAACAAGGCGGCAGCGCCCCTGCGCGCTGTACTCACCGCATCGGGTCTGGCCCCTCTGTCAACCGAGGTGATCGACTAAATGGGCGAGAATCAGGCTCTGCCTGCTGAAGCTGCGCGTGTGCGCCCGGTGCCGGGCTGGGCTAAGCCTGCCCGCGTCATGCTGGGGTCTATGGCGGTGTCAGCCGCCGCCTTCCTGACCACCCTACCCACCTGGATTCGGGCCGAGGTCAGCACGGTCGTGGCAACCTCCACCCTAGACATCTCGGGTGCGGACGCCGGCCCCACCGTCTCTGCCCTGGCCCTGGTTGCCCTGGTGGCTTCGGTTGCCCTGCGTATTGCCGGGCCCAAACTGCGTAAGGTGCTGGCCCTTTTGCTCGTGGGCGTGGGTGTGGGGCTGGCGGTTGCCGCTTTCGGTGTGCACGCCGACCCGCAGGCTGCCTCGATGGCTCAGGTCAGCGCCATTACCGGCACCAATGCCCCCGCGGACTCCTACGAAGTGACCGTCCTGCCCCTGCTGTCTGCCGCCTTCGGCGTTCTGGTTGCCCTGGCCGGTGTATGGGCTTTTGTGGCGACCTCCCACTGGAAGACCGGGCGCAAATACGACCGGTCAGCTGCCCGCGCCGCCCGCCTGGCCTCAGCCGAAGAAACGGACGAAATTGACGCCTGGGACGCCCTGAGCGAAGGCAAGGACCCAACCGAGCGGTTGTAATCTACTGAGGCTTATATTCTTGACCCTATTGTAGGTAATAAGTTTCTTCTAGTGGGCACAAACAATCTAAAAAAGAACTCCTTTGAAGATTCAAATTTTGGATATATCCCCTGGGGTGAAAAACTTCCTAGGGGATAAACTTTTGATATTAACTGTTGCCAATATCTCACTCTATTGGTAGCTTGGATCACATCTACTTATTGTGCATAAGCATAAGGATGTGACCACCATGAAAACCCTTTCCAAGGCCACAGCTTCCCTGGCCATCGCAACTTTAGCCTTTACCTACTCCGTCCAGGCGGTGCCCGCCCTGGCGAGCACACCCGTGTCGCTGACTGCCCAAGAAAAAATCCTTGAGTTCTCTCCGGGGCTAAGCGCAGAAGAACTTACCCAAGCTCTGAGCGACTACGCGGCGCAAGAGAACATCACTATCGATCAAGCAGCCCAAGAAACTCTGGCCGACCTTCAAGGCAGCCTCACCTGGGTTCAGCAGGCAGATCAAACCGAGGAGAGGAGGGGCGCAGATGCTAGTAGCGGAACAGGGGTTGTGCGAGATAGGGTTCTTGCCCCCGGAGCAAATAGGGGCGATATTTTTGTCACCGCTGCTACTACACTGGAGCATGATCACGGGCATACAGGCATCTACTGCAGGTCAGATCGCATTATTGAAGCCCCTGGGGCGGGACAAGTTAGTCGTAACGTCCCCCTGGAAGAAGTTCCTGTTGCTGCCGGGACAGAAATAATGTCCGTCAACCTGCCCCAAGAAACCCGCGATAATGTTGCTGACTGGGCCAACGCTAACCTGCTAGAGCGGCCCTACAACATCAACTTTGCCGTCAATAAATTCGGAAGCTTCAGCGCCCTCAATTGCTCTCAGCTGGTCTGGCATGCTTTTGACGTAGCAGCGGGTCTTGACTTGGATGCTAACGGGGGCCTGGGTGTTTACCCCTATAACATCAAGGATTCTGAGCACACCACAACTTATAAGGTGATCCCCTAGTATCTTTTGCTAGATTCTGCATACTCTCCCTGCTTTTGAGGATTTTCCCGTGCGTAATAACCTGACCAAAATCTCCTGTGCCCTTATCGCGGGGTCCCTGGCCCTGAGCCTGAACTCTTGTTCCGGTTCCCTCTCGCACATTAGCTACCCCTGGCCAAATGCTGATGTAGAGAGCAAGAATATCCTTGATGGAGTCGAATATGTTCTCTATGCCAGTCGCCCGATTTCTGGGAACCTACCAGTTAACCGAGGCAGATTGATTCTAATTAAAGCGGACGGGAGTTTTGAAACAATTGAGACCTCCGGGATGGATTCGGCAAAGCTGATCTGGGATGAGAGGGGCATTTATTTCACAGATAAGGAAAAAGACTACCTGCTGACCAATGATGGGTTGCAGACGTGGGATGAGCTGAAGGCTACCGGACATTATTCCCTGTATGAGCGGGGCGATGAGTACATTAGCCTTTATAATGCTGGCCGTCTTAAAGAGACCCCCAAGGGGTCTTACAGTACTCAGGTGGTGGTGCGTTCTGGGAGCATGAGCAGGAACTTTATCGTAGAGGGCGAACATGCTGCTAGTGGCCTGTGCGAGGATGGGCAGGTCTATTCTGTGGCAGAGCCGACTGGTGATTATCAGGATCCCTCTCAACCAAGAGGCCTTGAAGAATACGCAGTAGCACTTTTTCGAGTCAATCTCGATGCTGAGAAAGAGGAGCTGGTTGCTCGCGGTGGGGAGGATATTGGTTCGGTCTTGTCTCGGGCTACGGTATGTGAAAACCGGGTACTGTATTCCATTATGCGCGTGAGAGATGGTGAGACCTGGGAGAAGCCTTCCTTGGCCTATTTACTGGCTTGGGATACGGTGACCGGTGAGTATGCGGTGAGGCAGATGCTAGATCCTGAGGGTGAGCCTGTACAGGCAAGCCTGGAGGGAGGAGGTCGGATTGCTGAACTGGGGTACCACAATGACTTTGTTGTGGCTGAGGATGGGAGGTTACATTGGTATATGGGTGATCGTGTATTTGCTACAGATTTGGCTACCGGTATGACGGAGGAGCTGTTTGAGGTTTTTCCTGAGACCGTGAATGGGAATGTGAACATTCGTTTTGGGGAGGACGATTTTACCCTGTTCATTGATGATCATGATCTGGATTATTTTATGATGACCCGGCATGACCGGGCCACGGGGGAGGAACTTAACCGGGTTGAGTTGCACGGTTTATTGGAGCGGACGTCTCCTGAGCGGTTGATTCCGCGAGGCTTTGCGGCTCGCCCTGACGGTTTCTAGTATTCAATTTTTTCTTCGTATCCACCCCCGACTCTTTTTTGTGACTAACTAGACCCTTTCCTAGGTGGTCGGTGAGTAGTTTGTACCTGCTGTCGAATAAGTTTCAAATGACCCTTCTAGTCTGCTACGTGAGCCCGGGTGGAGCAACCTCACCTGGCTCACCAAACTATCGCCAGACCAGGTGCTTCTTTGCAGGCGGAGGCAAGGTTCAGCAGGGGAGAGGCTGAGGAGGGCTGATTCCTGGGCGGTGGGCAGGACCGCCTCAACAGTGTGGGTTCCCCGGGTAATGGGGGCACAAGAATTGAGGTAGGCGTTGGGGGTAATCCGGGTGAAATCCTGGTGCAGGTAGTTCCTTGCTACCGCCAGATTGACGTACCGGTCTTCAAGCTGAGTGGGGGTGCCATCGTCATAGTGGACGATGAGGCTGTGGCCAACGTCAGCCCCCAGCTCCTGGCTGACCCAGGCAGGGACGTCCGAAGAAGCAAGTGGGCCAAGGGTCTGCACCCTGCTGGTGTGGGAGCTGCCTCGTTCGGTGATTTCGTCAGCAATGTTGCGGACCTCAAGGAGGGCCGATGTTCTCTTTCTTTCGGCCACGAAGGTGCCGACCCCGCGCGTCCGAGTGAGGAGCCCATCCTGGGAGAGCTCGCGGACGGCCCGGTTGACGGTCATGCGCGAGAGGGAAAGGGCAGAGGCAAGCTCGTTTTCGGAGGGGACTGGCTCGCCCGGCAGCCAGATACCGGCATTGATGAAGTCGACGAGGGCCCCTTTGAGCTTGAGGTAGGCTGGCTGCTCAGGGGCCTGATCCCTCAAGTATTGAGCTGTCAGTTCTTCTATTTTTGACACGCCAACTCCATTGACAAGTAGTTGTATATACAAGATGATGGGGTGTGACCCTCTTCATCTTTCCACTCTACCGCCCCTAGCGGTCGGTCAGAAACAAGAGTGACGAAGAGCCCCCGGCAGAATTTCATGCACAAAGGAGTAGACATGACCACCAGCGGCCCCCGCCCCGTCCGCGCCCCTCGCGGCCCTGAACTCAATACCCTCGGCTGGCAGCAGGAAGGTGCCCTGCGCATGCTCATGAACAACCTTGACCCCGAGGTTGCCGAGCACCCCGATAACCTGGTGGTCTACGGCGGCACCGGCCGCGCCGCCCGCTCTTGGGAAGCATTTGACGCAATCGTCGCCACCCTCAAGACCCTTAAAGATGATGAAACCCTGCTGGTGCAGTCCGGCAAGCCCGTAGGTGTCTTCCGCACCCACGAGTGGGCACCTCGTGTGCTACTAGCTAACTCCAACCTGGTGGGCGACTGGGCCAACTGGGAGCACTTCCGCAAGCTCGAAGCCGAAGGCCTGATGATGTACGGCCAGATGACCGCTGGCTCCTGGATCTACATCGGCACCCAGGGTATTCTGCAGGGCACCTACGAGACATTCGGCGCGGTTGCCCGCAAGCGCTTCAACGGCACCCTGGCAGGTACCATTACCCTCACCGCAGGTCTGGGCGGCATGGGCGGTGCCCAGCCCCTGGCTGTGACCATGAACGAGGGTGTAGCAATCTGTGTGGACGTTGATGAGTCCCGCGTTGACCGCCGCATCGATCACAAGTACCTGGACGTCAAGGCCCGCGATCTCGACCACGCCCTAGAGCTCGCCATCGAGGCCCGCGACGCCAAGAAGCCTCTCTCCATCGGTGTAGTCGGCAACGCCGCCGAAATCTTCCCCGAGCTGCTGCGCCGCAAGGCCCCCATTGACATCGTCACCGACCAGACCAGTGCCCACGACCCGCTCAGCTACCTGCCCACCGAGGTTACCTTCGAGGACTGGAAAGCAGAAGCCGCCCGCGACCCCGAGCTCTTCACCAAGCGCTCCCGCGAGGCCATGGCGGCCCACGTTGAGGCCATGGTTGGCTTTATGGACGCCGGTGCTGAGGTCTTTGACTACGGCAACTCTATTCGCGATGAGGCCCGCAAGGCCGGCTACCAGCGAGCCTTTGACTTCCCCGGTTTCGTGCCCGCTTACATCCGCCCCCTCTTTGAAGAGGGGCTGGGCCCCTTCCGCTGGTGCGCTCTCTCCGGCGACCCCGAGGACATCAAGAAGACCGATCAGGCTATTCTCGAACTCTTCCCCGAGAACGAGCACCTTAAGCGCTGGATCACCATGGCCGGTGAAAAGGTCGCCTACGAGGGTCTGCCCGCCCGCATTTGCTGGCTGGGCTACGGTGAGCGCCACAAGGCCGGTCTCAAGTTCAACGAGATGGTGGCAAGCGGTGAGCTCTCTGCCCCCATCGCCATTGGCCGTGACCACCTGGATTCCGGTTCGGTAGCCTCCCCCTACCGCGAAACCGAGGGCATGAAGGACGGCACCGACGCGGTTGCCGACTGGCCCCTGCTCAACGCCCTGGTCAATACCTCATCGGGTGCCTCCTGGGTCTCCATTCACCACGGTGGTGGCGTAGGTATGGGCCGCTCCATCCACGCGGGCCAGGTCTGCATCGCCGACGGCTCTGAGCTGGCTGCTGCCAAGCTGGAGCGGGTGCTGACCAACGACCCCGGCATGGGCGTGATTCGCCACGCGGACGCCGGCTACGAGTACGCCCAGCAGGTTGCCGCTGAGCGCGGGGTTCGTATTCCCATGCAGGAAAACCGCTAGCCATGACCAGCCGTCTCTTTACCAATATCGGGTCGCTCGTCACCAATGACCCCACCCTGGATCGAGGGCCCCTGGGCGTGCTGGACCAGGCCGCCTTTGTGGTGGAGCAGGGCCGTATTGCCTGGGTTGGCCCTGCCAGCCAGGCACCGGCGTCCGACCTCTGCGTTGATCTGGGCGGGCGAGCTGTGCTGCCGGGCTTTGTGGAATCCCACTCCCACCTGGTTTTTGCCGGTGACCGCTCCCACGAGTTTGCTGCCCGCATGGAGGGCAAACCGTACGAGGCCGGTGGCATCCGCACCACCATCGAGGCCACCCGGGCCGCGAGCGCAGCGGAGCTGGAACTCAATACCCGCTCGCTCATGCAGGAGTACGCCCGCGCCGGGGCAACCACGATTGAGGTAAAGACCGGCTACGGCCAGTCAGCCGAGTCTGAGCTGAAGTCGGTGCAGGTTGCCGCTGCCTGCACCGACGAGGTGACCCTGCTAGCTGCCCATGTGGCTCCGCCGGAGTACCGTGATAAGCAGGACGAATACGTTCAGATGGTGGTAGACACCATGATTCCCGAGTGCGCCCCCTATACCTCCTGGATTGATGTTTTCTGCGAGCGCGGGGCTTTTAGCGAGGACGAGTCGCGGGCAGTTCTGCAGGCAGGTATAGCTGCCGGTTTGAAGGCTCGCGTGCACGGCAACCAGCTGACCTACGGGGCTGGTGTGCAGCTGGCAGTGGAGCTGGGGGCCGCCAGTGTGGATCACGTGGTCTACCTGTCGGACGCGGACGTGGACGCCCTGGCCAACAGCTCTACGGTGGCTACGGTTCTCCCCGGGGCCGATTTTTCCACCCGGGGCGACTACCCCAACGCCCGCCGCCTGCTGGATGCCGGGGCCACCGTGGCCCTGGGAGCAGACTGCAACCCCGGCACCTCCTTCACCACCTCCATTCCCTTCTGCATCGCCCTGGCCGTGCGCGATCTGCACATGAGCCCGGACGAAGCTATCTGGGCGGCAACCGCCGGGGGAGCAGCCGCCCTGGGTCGCACCGACATCGGGGCTCTGACCGTGGGAGCCCGCGCCGACGTCCTGGCCCTGGACGCCCCCAACCACCTGCACCTGGCCTACCGCCCCGGCGTGCCCCTGGTCGCTGGCGTCTGGAAGGACGGCCAGAGCATCGTACCCCTGCCCGAGGAGGACATCTAGTGATACAGGCTTTTACCGACAGGCAGGCCCCGACCTGGAGCGGACGCGACGACGGCCCCGGTGCCGAGCACCGCAGGCTCTTCCAGACGGTGCAGCCGCTTGCCCAGCTAACCCAGCGCCCGGACGCGGTCTTCGTCGGCTTTGCCTCCGACGAGGGGGTCCGCCGCAACCAGGGGCGCACTGGCGCAGCAGAAGGCCCCACCGCCCTGCGCTCAGCCCTGGGAACCCTGGCCCTGGCTCAGGGAACCACCGGTAACCGCCGCACCGACCTGGTCCTTGGCGATGCCGGTGACGTTGTCGTTACCAACCGCGACCTGGTAGGAGGCCACCGCAGACTATCGGAGGCCGTCACCGCCATCATCGACGCGGGCTCCCTGCCGGTGGTCCTCGGCGGCGGGCACGAAGTTGCCTACGGCACCTACCTGGGGCTGGCAGCGTCCGCCCGCAGAAGAAACCACCGGGGGCAGGGTAGGGCCGCCCGCATCGGCATCCTAAATTTGGACGCCCACTTCGACCTGCGCCAAGCGGACGAACCCACCAGCGGAACCCCCTTCAGCCAAGCGCTCGCCGAAGAAGAATGGGCAGGCACCGACCTCACCTACGCGGTCGTGGGTATCTCCGAAGCCGCCAACACCCAGGTGCTCTTCGATGCCGCAGACCGCGCCCGCGTGCACTACCTGCTCGATGAAGAAACCCACTGGGGCAACCTACAGGCCATCGACAAGTTCATCGAAGTCTTCACCGCAAACGTTGACCTGATCTACCTGACCCTGGACCTAGACGTGCTCCCGGCAGCCGTTGCCCCCGGCGTCAGCGCCCCGGCTGCTCTCGGGGTCGATACAGCCATCATCAACCGCATCATGGGTAAGGTTGCTGCCTCAGGTAAGCTAGCCGCCTTCGACGTGGCCGAACTCAACCCCTCCCTCGACATCGACGGGCGCACCGCCAAAACCGCCGCCCGCCTGATACACACCGTCCTGACCCGGCACACGCCTTTTCCGGAGTAAAACTCTATAGGTTCTGCAGGCTCGCGCTCGCTGCCGACCCTCTCGCTGGTTCGCTGACGCTCACAAGCGATTCACGCCAGCCGCCGAGCCAGCAGCTTCGCTGCGAGCCTGCCTCACCTCGTACACTTTCAAAGGAGAAAACCATGACCACAACCGTCACCGTAGGCATTGGGCCCGTGAGCTTTGCCGACCTCATCGCTGTTGCCCGCCACGGCGCAGCCGTCACCATCAGCGACGAAGCCCTGGCTGAAATCGAAAAATCCAGCCAGCGCATCCGCGATCTCGCCAACTCAGACACCCCCGTCTACGGCGTCTCCACCGGCTTTGGTGCCCTGGCCAACAAGCACATTCCCCTGGAAATGCGTAAGGCCCTGCAACGCGGCCTGATTCGCTCCCATGCGGCAGGATCTGGCCCCGAGGTTGAAACCGAGGTCATCCGCGCCCTTATGCTCCTGCGTCTTTCAACTCTGGCAACCGGCCGCACCGGCGTCCGTCCGGTCGTAGCCCAGGCCTACGCCGATATGCTCTCAGCCGGCCTGACCCCGGTAGTGCGCGAGTACGGTTCGCTGGGCTGCTCCGGCGACCTGGCGCCCCTGTCCCACTGCGCCCTGGCCATCATTGGTGAGGGCCAGGTGCGGGACGCCGACGGCCAGCTCTACGAGACCGCCGAGGCTTTCGAGAAGTTTGGGCTGACCGCGGTTGAACTAGCCGAAAAGGAGGGCCTGGCCCTCATTAACGGCACCGACGGCATGCTGGGCATGCTGGTGATGGCTCTGACCGACCTGGACGCCCTGGTCAAGCTCGCCGACGTCGCTGCGGCCATGAGCGTTGAGGGACTCGCCGGTACAGACCGCGTCTTTGCCCCCGAACTGCACGAGCTGCGCCCCCACCCCGGCCAGGGGGCCGCTGCCGCCAACATGAAGAAGGTGCTGGAAGGTTCCGGCATCATCCAGCACCACGCCGAGAACGTCACCACCTACGTGCAGGACGCCTACTCCCTGCGCTGCGCACCCCAGGTCGCTGGCGCCGTGCGCGACACCATCGAACACGCCCGCACCGTTGCCCTGCGCGAGCTAGCCTCAGCCGTCGATAACCCCGTGGTGACCCTGGACGGCCGGGTGGAATCCAACGGTAACTTCCACGGCGCCCCGGTAGCCTATGTGCTGGACTTCCTGGCGATCGCTGTTGCCGATGCTGCCTCAATCTCGGAGCGCCGCACCGACCGCTTCCTGGATGTTGCCCGTAACCGCGGCCTGCCGCCCTTCCTCGCCGACGACCCCGGCGTGGACTCAGGCCACATGATCGCCCAGTACACCCAGGCTGCTATCGTTTCTGAGCTCAAGCGCCTGGCTGTACCTGCCTCGGCAGATTCCATTCCTTCGTCTGCCATGCAGGAGGATCACGTCTCCATGGGCTGGTCGGCTGCCCGCAAGCTACGCAAGGCAGTGGACGGGCTCACCCGCGTCCTTGCCATCGAAATCCTCACAGCCGCCCGCGGTATCGACCTGCGCGCCCCGCAGACCCCCGCCCCGGCAACCGCCGCTGTGATTGAGCGCCTGCGTAAGAACGTTGCTGGCCCCGGACCCGACCGCTTCCTCTCACCCGAAATTGAGCAGACCGTTCAGCTGGTCGCCAGCGGCGAGCTGCTGGCAGCGGCTGAAAGCGTCACCGGACGCCTCGCCTAGTGCCCTGCCTCAAGGAAATAAAAAGGCACACGGGTGCCTAAACTGGGCCAAAGAGCCCCCAATCTTCTAAGATAGAGATAAGCACCCGTGTGCTCGGCACCCCATACACCGGCAAGCGCACGCCCACACACTACAAGGAGACTCACATGGCACAGCAGACCGTTGAGATGGTCCCCGACCTGCCCTACAACAACCACGGCAACACCACCGCCTCATGGGCCATGGTTATCATCATGATTGTCGGCTCAATCATCGGCGCCGTTGGTTTCAGCATCTCAAACACCCCCATCTTCGTGGTCGGCGTTGCCATCATCGCCATCGGCGTTGTTGCCGGTATCGTGCTCCGCTCAGCAGGCTACGGCCAGGGTGGCAAGCACACCAAGTACCACCACTAAGACCCGAACCCACCCGGGTGAGGTGAGACAAGGGGCACCCCGCACAGACGCGAGGTGCCCCTTGCCTTTTCTTCACACTTGTTCTCACCCGGTGAACCTGTCTGGCAAACGTTCAGGCACCTGAGCGATACTAGAGGGGCACGACCAACCCAACCTGCGCCGTCCGCGCACCAGCACCAAGGGGCACCATGACCGTACTTGATGACATCATCGTAGGCGTCCGCGAAGATCTCGAAACCCGCCGCGCCGCCCTGCCACTTGAAGAGATCAAGAAGCAGGCAGCTGCGCAGGCTCCCGCGCTTGATGCCTTGGCCGCCCTGCGCGGGGCTGAGGAGGGAAGCGTCGAAATCATTTCCGAGGTCAAACGATCCTCCCCCTCAAAGGGTGCCCTCTCAGACATTCCCGACCCTGCTGAACTGGCTGCCGCCTACCAGTCCGGGGGAGCGGCCGCTATTTCGGTACTGACCGAAGAACGCCGCTTCAAGGGAACCCTGGCTGACCTGGACGCCGTGCGTGCCGCCGTGAATATTCCGGTGTTGCGTAAGGACTTCACCGTGGACGAGTACCAGATTTGGGAGGCCCGCGCCCACGGAGCTGACCTGGTACTCCTCATCGTCGCCGCCCTGGACGACGCCACCCTGCGCCGCTTCCTAGACCTCACGCATGAGCTGGGCATGAACGCCCTGGTCGAAACCCACACCCCCGAAGAAATCGAACGGGCTGTAGCTGTGGGTGCCCGCATCGTGGGGGTTAACGTGCGTAACCTCAAGACCCTTGACGTCGATAACGCCAACTTCAGCAAGCTAGCCCCCCTGCTGCCTGAGGACGCCGTCATCGTGGCTGAATCGGGCGTTGCCAGCCCCCAGGACGTCGCCGACTACGCCGCCCACGGGGCTAAGGCTGTGCTGGTGGGTGAGGCCCTCGTCAAGTCAGGTACCCCCACCGAAACCCT
The DNA here is from genome assembly GCA_030529845.1 of Rothia sp. (in: high G+C Gram-positive bacteria). GTDB lineage: Bacteria > Actinomycetota > Actinomycetes > Actinomycetales > Micrococcaceae > Rothia. Next base: position 253,693 of record JAUMWB010000001.1, read on the forward strand.
GCGGGACTTCCGCGCCGCCGGTAGCCAGGCCCGTCAAGCCTGGCTGGGTTCTACGTCTTCCTAACCCCGACCGTCCTTACCTCTTGTGAGCTAAAGCGGGCACCGGCGTCCGCACCTCACCCCAAAACGTTACGACCAGCCCACCGAAGGGAAACTCCCATGACCGAAACCCTGGCAGAACAATTCCTGGCAGCAGGCCAGAGCCTCAAAAACGCCCCCGGCCCCTACTTCGGGCAGTACGGTGGTCGCTATATGGCAGAATCTCTCATCGCGGCCATGGATGAGCTCGAAGAAACCTTTGAAAAGGCCAAGCTTGACCCCGACTTCATCGATGAATTCCGCCGCCTTTCAGCCGAATACTCCAACCGCCCCTCCCTGCTGACCGAGGTGCCCCGTCTCTCGGCAGAAGCTGGGGGAGTGCGCTTCTTCCTCAAGCGGGAAGACCTTAACCACACCGGCTCCCATAAGATCAACAATGTCATCGGCCAGGCCCTGCTGGCCAAGCGAATGGGCAAGACCCGCCTGATTGCCGAAACCGGCGCAGGCCAGCACGGCGTTGCCACCGCTACCGCTGCCGCCCTCTTCGGCATGGAATGTGTGGTCTACATGGGCGAAGAGGACACCGAACGTCAGGCCCTCAACGTCGCCCGCATGCAGCTGCTGGGTGCCACCGTCATTGCCGTGCAGACCGGCTCCCGCACCCTCAAGGACGCCATCAACGAGGCCCTGCGCGACTGGGTCTCCAACGTCGACACCACCCACTACCTGCTGGGAACCGCAGCCGGTGCCCACCCCTTCCCCGCCATGGTGCGCTACTTCCACGACGCCATCGGCACCGAAGCCCGCGAACAGTTCCTTGAAGCAACAGGCACCCTGCCTACCGGCATCGCAGCCTGCGTCGGCGGCGGCTCCAACGCCATCGGCCTCTTCCACGCCTTCCTGGACGACGCCGATGTTAAGATTTTCGGCTTCGAAGCAGGCGGCGACGGAATCGACACCGACCGCCACGCAGCCACCATCTCCCTGGGCCGCCCCGGCATGCTCCACGGGGCCATCACCTACCTCATGCAGGATGAGGACGGCCAAACCATCGAGTCCCACTCGATTTCAGCGGGCCTTGACTACCCCGGCGTCGGCCCCGAACACGCCTACCTCAACGATATTGGCCGCGTGGACTACCAGGCCGTCACTGACACCGAAGCCATGGACGCCCTGCGCCTACTTTGCCGCACCGAAGGCATCATCCCCGCCATCGAGTCTTCCCACGCGCTCGCCGGTGCCCTGCGGGTAGCCCGCCAGTGGGCGGCAGAAGACCCCGCTACCGCGCACGAAAAGTCCATGATCGTCTGCCTCTCAGGCCGAGGGGATAAAGACATGGAAACCGCGCTCAAGTGGTTCGGCCTGGGCAAGGCCATTCCCTCCACCAGCCTCAATGTGGGCAACAAGGAAGCGGCGGCAGAGACCACCGCACAGAACGACAAGGCTATGCAGAACGAAAGCAAGGGTGCCTAATGAGCCACATCGATTTTCAGGACGAAACCCGCTACTCCGTGCGTCAGGGCACCTTCCCTGCCCCCAACCCCAACTCCAAGCTGGCAGCCCGCCTCGCCGAGTGTAAGGCTGAGGGCCGCGCAGCTCTGATTGGCTACCTGCCGGTGGGCTACCCCAGCGTGGACGAGTCTATCGAGGCTGCCATCGAGATGGGTAAGAACGGGGTCGATATTATCGAACTCGGCCTGCCCTACTCGGACCCGGTCATGGACGGCCCCGTGATTCAGCGCGCCACCGTTGAAGCGATTGAGAAGGGCTTCCGCACCGACGACCTCTTCCGGGCTGTGCGCGAGATTACCGCTGCCACCGACGCTGTAGTTCTGGTCATGACTTACTGGAACCCGGTGCTGCGCCGCGGTGTTGATCGCTTTGCCGAGGAGTTAGCCGCTGCCGGTGGTGCCGGTCTGATTACCCCCGACCTGGTACCCGATGAGGCCGCCGACTGGTTTGAAGCCTCAGAAAAGCACGGCCTGGACCGTATCTTCCTGGCAGCTATCTCCTCCAGCCCCGAGCGTCTTTCCATGATTTCGCAGGCTTCAAGCGGCTTTGTCTACGCTGTCTCGGTCATGGGTGTGACCGGTGCCCGATCCTCGGTCAATACTGCTGCCGAGACCCTGGTCGCTGACCTGCGGGCAGCAGGCGCTCCCGCTGCCTGCGTGGGCCTGGGCGTTTCCCAGCGTGAACACGTGGAAGAAATCGGTGCCTATGCAGATGGCGTGATTGTGGGTACCGCCCTGGTTAAGGCTCTGGCTGAGGGCGGGCCGTCCGCTGTTGGTTCCCTAACCCGCCAGCTGGCTGGCCGCGAGTAGGGTAGGGGTTGTATGACTGCCACTGTGCTTGCCTCTATTCCTTCGCCGTCCATCTCCACTCTTGAGCTGGGCCCCCTGACCATCCACTTCTATGCCCTCTGCATACTGGCGGGTATCGCGGTCTGCATGTGGCTGACTGGCCGCCGCTGGGCTGCCTGGGGTGAAGACCCCGAACGCGTCTGGGACGTTGCCATGTGGGCCATTCCCTCGGGCATTATCGGTGCCCGCCTCTACCACGTGCTCATTACCGACCCCGGCTCCTACTTTGGTGCTGGCGCTGACCCCCTTGATGTCTTCAAGATTTGGGAAGGCGGCATCGGTATTATGGGCGCGATTTCGGTCGGTGGCCTGGGCGCCTGGTATGCCTGCCGCCGCTACGGCATTTCGCTGGCTAAGTTCGCGGACGCCGCCGCCCCCGGCATCATGATCGCCCAGGCTATGGGCCGCTGGGGTAACTGGTTTAACCAGGAGCTCTTTGGCAAGCCCACCACCCTGCCCTGGGGCCTGGAGATTTCGGCGTCCTCACCCAACTTCCCCGACCAGTACCCGGCAGGTACCCTCTTTCACCCGACTTTTCTGTATGAGTCGCTGTGGAATCTTCTTGGTGCCGCGCTTCTGATTGCCCTGGGCCGCCGCGGTATCTTCCAGCTGGGCCAGGTTTTCTGGGCTTATGTTGTCTGGTACGGTTTCGGCCGCCTGATGATTGAGACCTTCCTGCGGATCGATACCGCTGAAATGCTGCTGGGGGTTCGTATCCACGTGTGGACTTCTGGCCTGATTATGCTGCTGGGTATCGTCATGTTCGCCGTTATGGGGTTGCGTGCCCGCAGACGCGGGGAGCTGCCCGGTGCCTATGTGGAAGGGGCTGGCGAGTCTAACGTGGACGGTCCTAGCGCGGACGAGCCCTCCCCGGCGTCCGTCCGCTCCGGCAACTAGCGCACAAGCATAGAAACTAATCCGCATTTATTCTGAAAAGTCCGCAACTAGTTGCGGGTACATCAGAATAAGTGCGGATTACTTTTAGCCCCGGGCCGGCACAAGATTGATATGTCTACTTATCAAATGGTAGGGTGGAGGTAGTCAGTTTCACAGAGGAGGTAATCATGAGGTATTCATCTTTCCCAAATCTCACAACGGTTCCGGCGTATCTGCTGTCTTCTGCCCTGTGGGCGCTGGCAAGTTACGGGCTGCTTGTCTCGCTAGGAACAGTATTTTCTTCGCGATTTTTCCAGCCCGGGCTAACGATTTTGTTCGGAGCCTGGTGTGGTGCCGCGCTGGTGTTCTTGGCTCCACATCACCAGATAAAAGCTGAGCGTGAACAAGCAGATGGTGCAAAGCGCCGTGGATATTTCGACTCCTGGCTGCCGGGTAACCCTGTTGAAGCTGTGGCGGCACTGCTTATATATGGTTGTGCTGTCAATGGTGCTGTATATGTCATTGCGTCAATGGCCGGAGTAGGTTTTACCTGGGTCACGGCGCTCATGGGGCTAATTGCAGCGCTTCCGGTTGCCGCTGCTGGTTTTAACCGAAATCTGGCTCGCGGTGGTAACTCCTAACCAGGGTGCCCAATCCGCATTTATTCTGAAAAGTCCGCAACTAGTTGCGGGTGCATCAGAATAAGTGCGGATTACTTTTCGCCCCGGGCCAGTCTGGTCAGCAGGGCGGACGCTCGGTGGGCCCGCATATTCACCAGTGACGCGTTGGTTGATTCGCTGGGCTTCTGCATCGAAGCGTACAGATAGTAGCCCGCTAGCGCGACGACATTGGCCTTCAAAAACTCAAGCGGAGGGCGCCTGGACGCCGGGATCAGGTCCCTTACCTCGGTGAGACTCAGGTTAGGGTCGGCAATCAGGGCGTCTGTCGCTACAGAAGCGACGTCAAAGTGGGGATTGCCCACCGTTGCCCAGGGCCAGTCAATCAAAACTGCTTCACCAGTGGGGCGAATCAGAATATTGTCGCCCCGCAGATCCGTATGTACATAGGAGCTTCCTGCCAAGTGGGCAACCAGATGCTCATCGACAAAGGCAGCAAACTCGGCAGCCTTCTGGTTGACAAAGGGCAACAGCTCCACCAGCTCCTGGTAGGAGTCGGTTCCCCGAACGTAGGCCAGCTGCTCTAGGGCCACACCCTGGGCGAGCCTGTGCCAAAAAACGAGTTCTTCGGTCAGGTCCGCTTCAGTGGTCGGCAGCTTGAGCTCTGCATTCACAGGAACCCGGCTCATGCTGTCCAGGGCCCGAAAAACGGCAGCTAGTTCCTCTCTTTGCCAGGGGTATTCTGGGTGCCGCCCCTCGATATCTTCCAGAAGCAGGGCAACCCAGGCTATGCCGTCCGCCCCTGAAAAATCACGGGTGGCGAGGACGGCCGGGGTCGGGGTGCTGCTGGGGAAGGACGCGGTGATGCGGCCCTCCTGCCGGTGTAGGTCAGCTGTTTGTGGGTGAAGGTTGGCGTCAACAGCCTTAAGGAAAGCCCTGCGCCCTGTGCGGGTGACCAGGCGGTCTGCGGTGCCCAGGCTAAACCCACCGCTTTGCGACTCGGCCCCGACTACGGCGTCACCTAGCTCTTCTTCCACCCAGGCCTGCACGGAATGAGGGAGGTCCGCCCAGGTAGCACGCTGGGTAAGGGGCTCTGGGGAGGGTATCTGATTACTCATGGCTCTAGCTTAGCTACTTACTGTTTGGGGGGATAAATTATTGCCGAACTAGATCCCTTAGGGGTAAAAGCACCGTAACAGAGTAGAAAAAATATCCACCCCCTGGCGCCTGGGTGCACCCAGAATCTAGGCTTTAAGTGAGCCACAACATTCGATCTGCTGTATTTCTAAGGAGCTCTCGCATGGCCACCATGAAAGCTGTTGTTGTTTCTGACCGTCTTGATGGAACCGTGGATATCAAAGATGTGCCCGTACCCGAGGTGGGTCACGGTCAGGTACTTGCCAAGATTGAATACTCAGGCATCTGCCATACCGATCTGCACGTAGCAGCCAGCGACTTTGGCGAAAAGCCCGGTCGTATTCTGGGCCATGAAGGTGTAGGTGTCATCACTGAAGTCGGCCCCGGCGTAGACCACCTCAAGGTGGGCGACCGCGTCTGTGTTCCCTGGTTCTTTAAGGGTTGCGGCCACTGTGAATACTGCACGGACGGCCGCGAAACCTTCTGCCGCTCCGTCATCAATGCGGGCTACACAGCAGATGGTGGCATGAGCGAATACACCCTGCTCTACGCTGATTACACCGTCAAGGTTCCCGATGCTCTTGACCCGGTTGAGGCAACCTCCATCACCTGCGCCGGTGTGACCACATATAAGGCCGTGAAGGAATCAGGCGTCCGCCCGGGTCAATGGATTGTCTGCTTTGGTGCAGGCGGCCTGGGCAACCTCTCTGTGCAGTACGCCAAGAACGTCTTCGGGGCCCAGGTTATTGCCGTTGACCTTAACGAAGACAAGCTGCTGCTGGCTAAGGACAGTGGGGCAGATGTGGTCATCAACGCTAAGAATGTCGAAGATGTCGTGGAAGAAATCAAGAACACCACCGGCGGGGTTGGTGCCCACGTTGCGGTGGTCACCGCGGTAGCTAAGGCTGCCTTTAATCAGGCTGTTGATTCCGTCCGCGCCGGTGGCACCGTGGTTGCTGTTGGTCTGCCCACCGAGTCTATGGATCTTAACATCCCCCGTCTGGTGCTAGACGGTATCAAGGTCCAGGGCTCTTTGGTGGGAACCCGTCAAGACCTGGCAGAAGCTTTTGAATTCGGTGCTCAGGGTCGTGTTAAGCCCGTGGTTCAGCTCCGCCCGGTCGAAGATGCCCCGGCTATCTTTGATGAAATGCATGCCGGTTTGATTAACGGACGCATGGTGCTCGACTTTACCGGCGCCACCCGCTAACTTACCTATCTGATCAGTGGGGTTCTGGAGTATTCCAGGGCCCCACTTTTCTATCCTCTATATGAAATACCTGTCTTATTCTGCGAGATTTAAAGTTTCAAGTCTGTTTCAATTAACCACCCTCCAAGTAACGATGAACCCTGCATAATTACGAAAATTATTCATGTTCTAATTCGTTTTTCCCTAGGCTGTGCAGGGTTAAAATCAAGTAAAAGGCGCTATCTAGTAGGGGAGTAGCTCCCATCTTGCCCATGCAACATACAGTTGCTCGTTGAATCTTTACACGCAGGGTCGTATAAATTTACACATACGTAACGAAGCCTCTACAGACTGATGGAAGACTTTCCTCGCACCCACCCGCGTGCAAGGCAACCTCAGGCTCAAGCCCCTACCCGGGCGTCATTGAGTCACCACACGCCCCATTGTCACAGCGAGGCGACCACCGACATCTCGTGCTGCAAGGGAGCGGCTAAACCACAGGCGTCCTGTGACCACCAGCTCCCGTGCGCCCGCCGTTTAGCCTCCTCAGCCGGCACCAGAGCCCAACGTAAGTAGGAACGGCCCACATGAGTCACACCATGCTCGGCAGTGCAGACCACGCCGATAAGACCTTCACCCAGGACCCCCACACCCTCGGGCACGCCCCCTCACCCTTCACCACTTTCGCCTCCATTCCCGAGGCAGCCGGCCTCTATAGTCCGGAGAACGAAAAGGACGCCTGTGGCCTGGCTATGATTGCCACCTTGCGCGGCACCCCCGGCCACGACATCGTTGATCACGCCCTCACCGCCCTGCGCCGTCTGGAACACCGCGGTGCGGTCGGCGCGGACGAGGGCACCGGCGACGGCGCCGGTATCCTCCTACAGATTCCCGATGCCTTCTTGCGTGAGGTCGTTGATTTTGACCTTCCCGAACTGGGTAAATATGCCGTAGGTACCGCCTACCTACCCGCCGGTGGCGAGAACGCAGATGAACTCAAGGAGGGGCTAACCCAGATTGCCCAGCGCGAGGGTCTGCGGGTGCTCGGCTGGCGCGAGGTGCCTGTCAAGGCGGATATCGTGGGTAAGGCTGCCCGCGAGGTCATGCCCTACTTCGTGCAAATGTTCATTGCAGAAGCCTCAGGTGAGGATCTGGACACCGTCAACGCCCCCTTTACCGGCCACATCCCCGTCGTCAACCTGGACGAAGATTCAGAGCGCCGCCAGCTGGATCAGAAGGCCTTCCGCGTGCGCAAGCGCGCCCAGCACAAGCTCGGTGTCTACTTCCCGTCCTTCTCATCGCGCACCATCGTCTACAAGGGTATGCTGACCACCGCCCAGCTGGAACCCTTCTACCCGGACCTCTCCGACCCGCGTTTTGCCACAAAGCTGGCGATCGTCCACTCGCGTTTCTCCACCAACACCTTCCCCTCCTGGCCCCTGGCCCAGCCCTTCCGCACCATCGCCCACAACGGCGAAATCAACACGGTCAAGGGCAACCGCAACTGGATGCGGGCTCGCCAGTCCCAGCTCAAGTCCCCGGTGCTGGGCCGCAACCCCGAAGAGCTCTTCCCGATTTGCTCCGTGGGCGCTTCTGACTCCCAGAGCTTCGACGAGGTCGCTGAACTGCTGATGCTCTCGGGTCGCTCGGCTGCCCAGGTACTCATGATGATGGTTCCCGAGGCCTGGGAAAACCACGAGACCATGGATGAAGACCGCCGCGCCTTCTACCGCTACCACTCCTCCCTCATGGAGCCCTGGGACGGCCCTGCCGCCATTGCTTTTACGGACGGCGATAACGTGGGTTCCGTGCTGGACCGCAACGGTTTGCGCCCCGGCCGCTACTGGGTTACCGATGATGGCCTGGTCATTCTGGCCTCAGAGGTCGGCGTGGTCGATATGCCCGAAGAAAAGATCGTTGAGAAGGGCCGCGTTTCCCCCGGCAAGATGTTCTTTGTTGATACCAAGGCAGGACGCCTGGTGCCCGACGAAGAGGTCAAGGCTAAGGTTGCTGCCGAGCAGCCCTGGAAGCAGTGGGCCGATGAGAACATCGTTGACCTCGCTGACCTGCCCGAGCGTGAGCACATTCGCGCCTCCCGCAAGTCCATTCTCAAGCGCCAGCAGACCTTCGGTTACACCGAGGAAGAGCTGCGCAAGATCCTGGCTCCCATGGCTAAGACCGGGGCTGAACCTATCTACGCCATGGGCACTGATACCCCCATTGCGGTGCTTTCAACCCGCCACCGCCTGCTCTTTGACTACTTTGTGCAGTCCTTCGCCCAGGTGACCAACCCGCCGCTGGACTCCATTCGTGAAGAACTGGTGACCAGTCTCAAAACCTCTATTGGCGCGGACGGCAACCTGCTACGTAACGGCCGGGTTAAGGTGCAGCACGTGGGTCTGGACTTCCCCGTCATCAACAACGATGAACTCGACAAGATCGCCCATATCGAGGACGAGGATGGCATGCCCGCCGCCCTCAAGGTCAGCGGCCTCTACCCGGCCCACGGGGGAGAGGACGCCCTGCGCGCCCGTATCGCTGAAATCTGCGAAAAGGTGTCAGCTGCGGTAGAGCGCGGTGTGCAGTTCCTGATTCTCTCTGACCGTAACTCTAACGGTGCCTGGGCCCCCATTCCCTCCCTGCTGTTGACCAGCGCCGTCCACCACCACCTGCTGCGTTCAGCAACCCGCACCAAGGTTGCCCTGATCGTTGAAGCCGGCGATGTGCGCGAGGTCCACCACGTTGCCACCCTGATTGGCTACGGTGCCTCGGCGGTCAACCCCTACCTTGCCATGGAATCGGTCGAAGAGCTGGTTGCCCAGGGCGAGATCACCGGTGTGACCGAGTCTGAGGCGGTCTACAACCTGATCAAGGCACTGGGTAAGGGCCTGCAGAAGATTATGTCCAAGATGGGTATCTCCACCGTCTCCTCCTACTGCGGGGCCCAAACCTTTGAGGCCCTGGGCCTGTCCCAGAGCCTGGTTGACCAGTACTTCACCGGCACCCACTCACAGATGGACGGCGTGGGGCTGAACGTCATCGAAGCTGAGGTCCGTAAGCGTCACCACGATGCCTACCCCGACGACGGTGTTGCCGTGCCCCACCGCGCCCTGGAAACCGGCGGCGAATACGACTGGCGCCGTGAGGGGCCGCCCCACCTCTTCAACCCCCAGACCATCTTCCGTCTGCAGCACTCCACTAAGACCCGCCGCTACGACATCTTCAAGTCCTACACCAAGCTGGTCGATGACCAGGCCAAGGACCTGATGACCCTGCGCGGCCTCTTCACCTTCACCGAAGACCGCACCCCCATCTCCATTGACGAGGTGGAACCCGTCAGCGAGATCGTCAAGCGCTTCTCCACCGGTGCTATGAGCTACGGCTCGATCTCCAAGGAGGCCCACGAGACCCTGGCCATTGCCATGAACCGCCTGGGCGCTAAGTCCAACACCGGTGAGGGCGGTGAGGACGTTGATCGTCTGCTGGACCCCCAACGTCGTTCTGCTATCAAGCAGGTCGCCTCCGGCCGTTTCGGCGTGACCTCCCTCTACCTGACTAACGCCGACGATATCCAGATCAAGATGGCCCAGGGTGCTAAGCCCGGTGAGGGCGGTCAGCTCATGGCCCAGAAGGTCTACCCCTGGGTAGCCAAGACCCGCCACTCCACCCCCGGCGTCTCCCTGATCTCACCGCCACCTCACCACGATATTTATTCCATCGAGGACCTTGCCCAGCTGATTTACGACTGCAAGCGAGCCAACCCGTCCGCCCGTGTGCACGTGAAGCTGGTCTCCGAAATCGGTATCGGCACCGTGGCAGCGGGCGTCACCAAGGCCAAGGCCGACGTCGTCCTCATCTCGGGCCACGACGGCGGCACCGGCGCAGCCCCGCTCAACTCCCTCAAGCACGCAGGTGCCCCCTGGGAACTCGGCCTGGCCGAAGCCCAGCAGACCCTCATGATCAACGGCCTGCGCGACCGCGTGGTGGTGCAGGCGGACGGCCAACTCAAGACCGGCCGCGACGTCATCATCGCCGCCCTGCTCGGTGCCGAAGAATACGGCTTCGCCACCGCACCCCTGGTCGTTGAAGGCTGCATCATGATGCGCAAGTGCCACCTGGATACCTGCCCCGTGGGCGTTGCCACCCAGAACCCCGACCTGCGTGCCCGCTTCACCGGTCAGGCAGACCACGTGGTCAACTTCTTCGAATTCATCGCTGAAGAAGTGCGCGAATACCTGGCCCAGCTGGGCTTCCGCACCCTGGATGAGGCCATCGGCCACGCCGAGGTGCTCGACATGTCTCAGGCTATTGACCACTGGAAGGCAGACGGGCTCGACCTGTCCAAGGTGCTGACCTCAACCGCCGTCGATTACGAGGGGCAGGGCATCCGCCACCTCAAGGACCAAGACCATGAGCTTGACCAGCACATCGACAACACCTTCATTTCAGCTGCCCAGGAAACCCTGAGCGCTCGCACCCCGGTCACCATTGACTCACAGGTGGTCAACACCGATCGCTCCGTGGGCACCATGCTGGGCCACACCGTCACCAAGACTTTCGGCATTGAGGTATTGGAACACGACTCCATCACCCTCAACCTCACCGGCCACGCCGGTCAATCACTGGGCGCCTTCCTGCCCCAGGGCATCACCATCCGCCTAACCGGTGACTCCAACGACTACGTGGGCAAGGGCCTCTCCGGCGGTCGCATCATCGTGGCTCCGGACGCGGCAGCCCCCCTGGTTGCCGAAGAGAACGTGGTTGCCGGTAACGTCATTGGCTACGGCGCCACCAGCGGCGAAATGTTCATCCGCGGTATCGTCGGTGAACGCTTCTTAGTCCGTAACTCAGGGGCAACCGCCGTCGTTGAAGGTATTGGCGACCACGGCTGTGAGTACATGACCGGTGGTAAGGCCCTGATCCTGGGCACAACCGGCCGCAACTTCGGTGCAGGCATGAGCGGTGGTACAGCCTACGTGCTCGACCTCGATATGGCCAAGGTCAATAAGCAGTCCCGCGAATCCGGTGAACTCGGCTTCCTGGAACTCTCTGAGGACGACCGCGCAGAGGTCGCCCAGCTACTGACCCGCCACCGCACCGAGACCGGCTCGACCCTGGCGTCCGCCCTGCTCGAAGACCTGGAGGGCACCTACACCCGCATCACCAAGGTACTGCCGCGCGACTATGCCGCCGTACAAGCTATCCGCGCCGAGGCCGAAGCCGCCGGCGAAGACACCGAATCTATGCAGGTTTGGAACAAGATTTTGGAGGTGACCGCTCGTGGCTGATCCCCGCGGTTTTCTAAAAGTAACCACCCGTCAAGACCGGCCTAAGCGCCCCGTGCCCGTGCGAATCCTGGACTGGAAGGAAGTACAGGTCGCCCAGAACTCGGCTGTGCTCAAGACCCAAGCCTCCCGCTGTATGGATTGCGGCGTTCCCTTCTGCCACGTCGGCTGCCCCCTGGGTAACCTGATTCCTGAATGGAACGACCTGACCTGGCGGGAGCAAACCGAAAAGGCCGTAGAGCGCCTGCACGCGACCAACAACTTCCCCGAGTTCACCGGACGCGTCTGCCCGGCTCCCTGCGAAACCTCCTGTGTGCTGGGTATCAACCAGCCTGCGGTGACCATCAAGCAGATTGAATACACCATTGCTGAGCAGGCCTTCGAGGGGGGCTATATCGAGCCCATTATGCCCGACCGTATGCTCGATAAGACCGTGGCAGTGGTTGGTTCAGGCCCCGCCGGTCTAGCAGCTGCCCAGCAGCTGACCCAGGCAGGTTTTACCGTCGCCGTCTTCGAACGTGACGATAAGGTGGGCGGCCTGCTGCGCTACGGTATTCCTGACTTCAAGCTGGAAAAAGATATCGTTGACCGCCGTATCGAGGTCATGAAGGCCGAAGGAACCCGCTTCCGTACCGGCGTTGATATCGGCAAAGATATCACCTGGGATGACCTCAAGCGCCGCTACGACGCCGTCATTGTGGCCACCGGTGCCACCGCACCGCGCGCCCTGCCCATTCCTGGTGCCGACCTGGAAGGCGTCCACTACGCCATGCCCTACCTGACCGAAGCCAACCGGGTGGTAGCTGGTGACCTAGAAGCCCCGACCATCAACGCCGCAGGCAAGCACGTCATCGTGCTGGGCGGTGGCGACACCGGCTCCGACTGCATTGGCACCGCCGTGCGCCAGGGCGCAGCCTCCATCACCACCCTGGCTATCGGCAAGAAGCCGGGTGCCGAGCGTCCGGAGAACGAACCCTGGCCCATGTTCCCCAAGGTCTTCGAGGTCTCCTCCTCCCACGAAGAAGGCGGCGAACGCAAGTACCTGGCCTCCACCGTCGAATTCGTGGGGGAGAACGGCAAACTCACCGGCCTCAAGGTCGCTGAAACCGAATACCTGCCCGACGGGCGTCGCGTGCCTAAGGCCGGCACAGAACACGTCATCCCGGCCGACCTGGTCTTCCTCGCCCTGGGCTTCACCGGCCAGGACAACGACTCCATCACCACCCAGGTAGGTGCAGAACTCGACCGCCGCACCAACGTAGCCCGCGACGAGAACTACATGACCAACGTACCCGGCGTCTTCTCCTGCGGCGATGCCGGCCGCGGCCAGTCCCTGGTCGTCTGGGCAATTGCCGAAGGACGCGCCTGTGCAGCAGCCGTCGAAAAGCACCTGACCGGCTCCACCGAGCTGCCCTCACCGGTAGCCCCCAGCGACCGGGCGATTGATTTGGCGCTCTAATAAAGAAACCGGCCCTGTCTCAGAATCTCTGGGGCGGGGCCGGTTTTCTGCGTGAGGATTAGCCTTCCCTTAGGCCAGGGCAGCTACTGCCTGCACCAGGGGAGCGATCTGCTCTTCACTGGAGTAATCCACTGTCTTTTGGGTGAAACTGTCGAGCATCTGCTGGTTAGCCTCAGATTTCTTGGGTAGAGCGGCAATGGCTGAGCGGATGCCCACCATCACGGTCTTGTGCTTGAAAGAAAGCCGGGTGTGGTCCAGCCCGCCGCGCAGGTGGTAGGTGCCCAGGGCGTCCTGAACCAGGCTTTCGCCCAGATTCTTGGCCAGCAGGGCATCGAGCTTCTGCTGGCTTGCACCCGCTAGACCGCTAAAGGAGACGGTAAAGAGGGCGTAGGGCTTGGACCGTAGCTCCTGCTCGTACTTTTTCAGCTCCTGGGCGCCGGTGAGAAAGCCGCCGTAGTCGCTAAAGCCTGCTACCAGCACGTCCGCATCTGCTACGGCGAGTTCGGTCAGAGCATCCAGGGGAAGTAACTGCACGGTGTACTGCCCTTCAAGCTGCTGCCCAGCCCAGCGGGCGTACTGCTCGGTATAGCCGTACTGGCTCCCGTAGGTAATGAGGAGAGTGTTCATGACTAGGAGGCTGCGATGTCGGTCAGGTAGGTTTCGACCTCGGCGATTAGGGGCTTCGTCCAGTCACGGTTGGTGTGGTCGGCGCCACCGTTTTCGAAGGCTTCGATTAGCTGCTTGTCGTACTCGTTCTGCTTGGGCTTGAGCTTGTAGGCGGTCTTGACGCCGGTCAGGGCGGTCTTGTGGAGCTTAGACATTTCGTCCATCTTGAGGCCCCCGCGGAAGTGGAAGGCGGGGCGGTCACCGGCGACGTCTGCCTTGTAGCTCTTCATGACGCGCTCGTCCAGGTAGGAGCGGGGGTAAACCTCGGTGCCGTTGAAGGAGACGGTGTAGAAGACGCGGTTGGGCACCTTGAGCATGGCTTCGCGGCGCTTGCGCAGGGTGGGGGCACCGGTGAGGAAGCCACCCAGATAGCTGGCACCGACGATGAGAACGTCGGCTGCTTCGATCATCTCGTCGGTTGCTTCGGCAACGGGGGAGAGGGAGACCTGGGGGGCGGACGCGTGGGCGCGCAGGTCTTCGGCAATCCAGTGGGCGTAGCGTTCGGTGTGGCCGTAGGTTGAACCGAAGAGGATCAGGACGTTGGGGGTAGGCATGGGCACTCTTTCGTTTGTTTGTGGGCCGGTGGCTTACCGGGGCTTCTGCATACAGAATACCGCGCTACCGGTGTGTGTTCTCAAAGCTGACAAGCTAGATGACATATTTTGTTTGTTTATGACTGTTTATGTGTGTTTTGGTGGGGTTTGTGTCGAATATTTACACAAAAAGTGCCTAAAGCCTCCACCAAAACCTCACGAAACAACGTATAATGAGGTGTGGACATGTTGGTTTCATGCTGACTATCTGTGAATATGTTGGTTGTTGATTCCCTATCGACAGAAACCGCACCAAAGGTTCTCAGACCCCTACAAACCTAAGGTTGATTGATGAGACGCGCAAAGATTGTTTGTACTATTGGCCCCGCAATTTCTGCACCCGAGAAGATTGCAGCGGCTATCGAAGCGGGCATGAACGTCGCCCGCCTGAACATGAGCCACGGTGACCACGAGGTTCACACCAACTCATACGCAACCATCCGCGAGCAGGCTGAAAAGCTTGGTCACAACGTCGCGATTCTCGCCGACCTTCAGGGCCCCAAGATTCGCCTCGAAACCTTCAAGAACGGCGCCGAGGTGCTCGAACCCGGTGATACCTTCAAGATCACCACTGAAGACGTTGAAGGCACCAAGGAAATCTGCGGCACCACCTTCAAGGGCCTGCCCGGCGACGTCAAGCCCGGCGACACCCTGCTGATTGATGACGGCAAGATCCGCCTCGAAGCTATCGAGGTTAACGAGACCACCGTGACCACCCGCGTCATCGTCGGTGGCCCCATCTCCAACAACAAGGGCATCAACCTGCCCGGCGTTGCCGTCTCCATTCCCGCTCTGACCGAAAAGGACGAACGCGACCTGCGTTTCGCCCTGAACCTGGGCGTTGACATTATCGCTCTCTCCTTCGTCCGCTCCGGCGACGACATCCAGCGCGTTCACGAAATCATGGCAGAAGAGGGCCGCAAGATTGCCGTCATCGCCAAGATTGAAAAGCCCCAGGCTGTTGAAAACCTGCAGGACATCGTCGATAAGTTCGACGGCATCATGGTAGCCCGTGGCGATCTGGGTGTGGAATTCCCCCTCGAAGAGGTTCCCCTGGTACAGAAGCGCGCCATTGAACTGGCCCGCCGCTGGGCAAAGCCTGTTATCGTGGCAACCCAGGTGCTGGAAACCATGATTCAGAACCCCACCCCCACCCGTGCAGAGGCATCCGACTGCGCTAACGCTATCCTCGATGGCGCCGACGCCGTCATGCTCTCCGGTGAAACCTCAGTGGGTAAGTACCCCATCATCACCATCCAGACCATGGCTCGCATCATCAAGTCCACCGAAGAGCGCGGCCTCTTCCGCGTTCCCGAACTGGGCACCTCACCCCGCACCCGTGGCGGCGCTATCACCCGCGCTGCTGTGAACATCGCTGACCAGCTGGATGTTAAGTACATCGCTACTTTCACCCAGTCCGGTGACACCGCCCGCCGTCTGGCCCGCCTGCGTCCGGCCAAGCCCGTGCTGGCTCTGACCCCTGAGCCCTCCGTCCGCGCCTTCCTGTCCCTGCTGTGGGGAGTTGAAGCCGCTGTTTCACCCACCGCTAAGGACACCGACGAGATGACCGCCGTGGTTGACCGCTACATGCTAGCCAACGGCTTGGCTGAAGCCAACGACATGATTGTTATGGCAGCAGGTTCACCTCCCGGTGTTGCCGGCTCCACCAACACCGTCAAGGTCCACCGTGTTGGTGACCTTGATGACGCCGGCGCTGTGCTGCCTGAAGCTCGCGAAACCGTCGGTCCATTCACTGACTAAGGGATAAGTGGCTCCGTGAAGCCGCGCTGAGGGCCCCGCCACTTCAAGACCTGAAGTGGCGGGGCCCTTGTCTCTATAGACTGGTTGATATGACAAATACTTTTCTCACTCGCTCCACCGTTATCGACGCGCCCCTTGAGCGCGTCCGCTCCCTGATTGAGGACCTGCACGCCTGGGAAAGCTGGTCGCCCTGGCAGGAACTAGACCCCGCCATGCAGCAGACCTACTCGGGTGCCGAGAGAGGTGTCGGCGCAAAGATGGCCTGGGCTGGTAACAAGAAGGCCGGTGAGGGCCGCATGACTGTAGTGACAGTGGAGGACAACCTGGTTCAGGTTGATATTGAATTCATCAAGCCCTGGGCTGCTAAGAACTGTAGCCACTTCAAGCTGCAGCCTACCGAGGGCGGTACCGCAGTTGCCTGGTCGATGAGCGGTGAGCAGAACCTGATGATGAAGGTAATGTTCAAGGTCTTTAATATGCAAAAGCGTATCGGTGCTGATTTTGAGCGCGGGCTGGCCCGCCTTAAGTCGGCAGCAGAGGGTTAGGACGCCCGCCTCACCTAAGTTGCCTGTGGGGAAGTCCTTAACTACCCGCGCCCGTACCTGTGAGCGTGCACCAAATCGCCGAACGTGCACCGGGCAAACACACGCTCAGCGATATCGCGCACGCTCACTTATGAAGGCAGACAGCACAAGGGTTCTATTGGGGGGTATATGCAGAAAAGTGTGTCCCACCCCGGGAATTTTTGAGGTGGGCCTGAGTGCTGACGTCGGTGCAGGCTTGGCCAGGTACCGCCGGGGGTTTTCTCACAGTGCAACCACCCTCGCGTCAACAAAAAACCCTCTCCTGTCAACAGGAGAGGGTTTGTGTCGCTCTGACGAGACCTTTTATGGTGCCCAAGGTGGGACTCGAACCCACACTCCGAAGAACCGCATTTTGAGTGCGGCGCGTCTGCCAATTCCGCCACTTGGGCAAGTGCGAAAGCTCTTCTACAATACACGCTTTTACCCGAGAAAAGCCAATCGAGTTCCTGCCTAGAAGAAAAGCCCCGCCCCCATGAACTAGCCCCCGAAAGTTGGACTGGTTGAATTCTAGACCGTCAGGGCTACCAAGGCCTGGCTCCGATACCCCATCGGAGCCAGGCCCTTTAATCGCTTCTGAAGCCTATCGTTGTTATACCAATAGATATAGTCATCACATATTTTTAGACAAGCATATGTGAAATACACACCACTCAATACCCAAGAAATTAATGCCGTGTCAAAAAAACTAAACCGCGTAAGCACTAGTCAGAGCTATATTTATTAAAATAATCTAAAATTAAGAGAAAACATACCTGAAGAGAGAGATTATAAGAGTAGAATTTGTCTCTGTCAGATACAACAAATCGCACCTTAAGGTTGACACCCCTTGGCTAACATCACTCGCAGAGACACCATGACCGCGGCAGCCTGGAGCGCACCAGCAATCCTAGCATCAGCCGCCATCCCTCAATACTCAGCATCCAAGACCACCCCCACCCTGGAGTATGGCCTCTACGTCAGCACAGGCTTCAGCGGCTCCCGCGTAGGTCACGTCCAGTCTGGTGAAGGAACGGTCCCCGCACCCACCACCGTCGCTGGCTATTGGGAAGCCGTCAAAAACGGTCGAAGCCCCGAAGCTGACTTCAGCTGGAGCGATGCAACCTCAAGCATCACCAACAAACGCGCCCAATGGTACAGCAACGGCGAAGGCTCCTTCCCGCCCGTCACCAACGTAGATACCCCCGCCAAGGGAGCCTATGCCCCCACCAGCGGCTTCTGGTTCTCTGTACCCGTACCCTCCAACGAGGCACAGACCGGCAACGGATATATCCCCAACTCCACTGCCACCCTCAAGGCAGGGGCAACCTTCGTTACCGATGTTGTCATCAACATTCCTGCTCAGGCTGACTTCCTCCTTAACGGCAACAACCAGAGCAACACCGGCATCGTCATTAATAACTTCAACACTAAATGGAACACCCAGCGCACCGGCCCCATCGACGAGAAAAAAGCCATCGCTGATAACCACTTCATCTACTCCAAGATTGCCTCAACCTTTACCGCACCCAAGCCCACCGTCACCATCAACCCAGATGGCAGCGGCACCCTACGCGGAACCATCACCGTAACCACAAACAGGGACACTAAGCTGACCTACGACAGCAAAACCAAGCGCTACTACGGTCAGGTCATCATTCTGCCAACGCTCTCTATCAACACCAACTACAGCAGCCCCAGCAGCTACTTTGAGCTCACCTCCCGCGTAGCCAGCGCACGGATTGACTACACCACCCCGCAGGACGGCTCATCATCCATCACCCTCACGGACGCCCTAAAGACCACCTCTTTCCTGCAAGGCTGGTAAACCCCCATCTACAGGCTGTGGCGGTCAGTTCCCCAACTGACCGCCACTTTCTTATACCCCCCTATACTGGATAGCTGATACCACAAGCCGCCCAAGCGGCACCCATAGACCCAGTAGCAGAAAAGACCACATGGAAACCAATAAATAAAAAGCAGACCTGGCAGATAAGGCACAGCGCACCGCAGCAGGTGAAGACCTCTTTAACGTCGTAGGGGTAGTGCTGTTTGGTTGGTTTTTCCATAGGGCATAGTGTGCTATGGAGTTTGTAGCGGCGTTCGAGTGCTTCTGCGGCGTAGCGGGAGATGTTGAGTTCTCTGGCTGCTGCTTTGCTTCCTGTGTCTTGTTGGAGGAGGTGGATGAGTTGTTCTCGTTGGTGTTGGGTGAGTGAGCTTCGTGCTCGTATAGGAGATGCTCCCCATTGGTTGGTGACTATTTTTTTAGTAGTCCAACTTATGCGGAGCAGTTCACCATTATGATAGGGAACAGAGAGGGTACTCACCGTCACCTGTTGCATGCACGCCCACAAGGTTATGCGCGTGCGAAAATAGATAGTGAACCTCAACCAAACGCTGAATTGACCTAAGGAGCAGGGTATGTCAGAGCAGACCACCCAGGAGCCCGAGAACCACGATCAGCAGCCCGCACGCACCGTCGTCGTCGCTGAAGACGAGGCGCTGATTCGCCTCGACATCGTCGAAATCCTCAAAGACCAGGGCTTTAACGTCATCGCCGAAACCGATAACGGTAAAAAGGCTGTAGAACTGGCCGAAGAGCACCGTCCTGACCTGGTCCTCATGGATGTCAACATGCCGATCATGGACGGTATCGAAGCAGCGGGTCAGATTAGCGAGCAGCAGCTGGCCCCGGTCGTCCTGCTCACCGCCTTCAGCCAGAAAGAGCTGGTGGACCGCGCCACTGAGGCAGGTGCCATGGCCTACGTGGTCAAGCCCTTCACCCCCAACGACCTCATCCCTGCTATCGAGGTGGCCATCAGCCGCTACGAGCAGATTCGGGCTCTCCAAGACGAAGTCACCAGCATCAAGGAGCAGTTTGAGACCCGCAAGCTGGTTGACCGCGCTAAGTCCCTGCTGATGACCAAGATGGGCCTCAGTGAGCCTGAGGCCTTCCGCTGGATTCAGAAGACCTCCATGGACCGCCGTCTATCTATGCGAGAGGTGGCAGAAACCATCGTCAAGCAGGTGCAGTAGGGGAGTACCCCGCAGCCTATAGCAAAGCCCGCCCCGGCCGTGAAGCTGGAGCGGGCTTTACTTTGCTGAAAATGAGGGGGCGGACGCCTGCTGGTGGGGTAGGCGTCCGCCCCTTCTTTCGTGGTGCTAGAGGGCGTCCTGGTGGTCGCTCTTAGTTCCGATTCCCCAGAGGGTGATAGCTGCACTCACTGTGACAGCTGCCCACCAGAGACCGCCTTGACTTAGGGCCGTCACGGTGAAAATCAGGGTCAGGACCAGGAAGATGTTGCCGATGAGTGTACGGCGTGCTGCGGTCATGGTGGGCCTTTCGTGTGCTTAGAGTTAGTGGGCTGCTGCCAGGCTGCCTTCGCGCTCGTCGGCTTCGGGCAGGTCGTCCTCGTCCGCGCCGAAGGCCTTAGCAAGGCGCTCTGTGAGGGATGCGATAGCGGCGTCACCGGTGACGTTGGTGGCGGTGCCGAAGGAGTCCTGAGCCAGGTAGAGGGCAATCATCAGGGCAATCATGGACTCGTCGAAGCCCAGCATGGACTGGAGCAGGCCGATAGCGGTCATGACTGCACCACCGGGGACGCCGGGGGCGGCAACCATCATCAGGCCCAGAACCAGTACCACGGGAATCATGGCGGTGAAGCTCAGGGAGCCGCTGGTCATGTACACCACGGCTACCGCGCAGGAGGTAATGGTGATCATGGAGCCTGAGAGATGGATGGTGGCGCACAGGGGGATAGCGAAGTCCACAATCTTGCCCTTGATACCCACGTTCTTAGCTGAGGCTACAGTTACGGGGATGGTGGCGGCCGATGACTGGGTGCCGATAGCGGTGAAGTAGGCGGGCAGCATGCCGCGCAGCATGGTGATGGGGTTGCGTTTGGTGGCAGCACCGGCAACGGTGTACTGGATAGCCAGCATGACCCAGTGCAGCAAGATGACCATGATGAAGACCTTGCCGAAGACCGCAAGAATCTGGCCGACCTGGCCGGCCATGGTCATGTTGGCAAAGACACCCACGATGTGGACGGGTAGCAGGGGAATGATGACGTAACCCAGGAGCTTTTCGATGATGGTTTGGAAGTCCTGGAAGAGGTTCAGCATGTTCTTGCTGTTCAGGGCGGTGATGCCCAGGCCCATGATGAAGGCCAGAATTAGGGCGCTCATGACCGACATGATGGGGTCAAGAGTGAATTCCAGGTAGCCGGCAGAGAGGGCTTCTTCAGGGTTCTCGAAGGCAGTGAGCTGCTGGCCCTTGAGGATGATGGGGTAAATGAAGTGGGCCACGGTTACGGCAAGGAAGCCCGCTGCGATGGAGGAGGTGTAGGCCAGCCCCACGGTGGTGCCCAGCAGCTTGCCTGCTCCCTTGGCCAGTGAGCCGATACCGGGGACGATGAAGCCGATGATGATCAGCGGAATCGCGAAGCTCAAGAAGGCACTAAAAATAGTGGAGAAGGAGACGAAGAGCTGGACGACGAAGTCGGTGGGAATGGAGGTTCCCAGGGCGTCGTTGATGCCGGAGATGAGGCCGGGGGTGAAGGCACCGATGAGGATACCGCCGATGATAGCGACGATAATCCACACGAGCAGAGGAATCTTCTTCATGGGGTTCCTTGGTGTTGTGTGGTCTTGTGTGCGTTTGCACGGACTGCCAGTTTATCAGGACGCCGTCAGCAACGCCCGGAGATAGGGGGGGGCGGATGCCGGTGGTTAGGGTAGGTCGATGATGTTATTGGTAATGCGGGCGGTGGCAATGAGCTTGCCCGCCTCGTCGGTAATATCAATGGCATGGACGCAGACGGTGCGGCCCAGCTTGACTGCCCGGCAGGTTGCGGTGACGGTGCCTGAGTGTACTGGACGCAGGTGGGTAATGTTCAGATCAACACCTACAGCCGCCTTCTTCTGCTCGGCCACCGACAGAAAGGCTGAGATAGAACCCAGTGTCTCTGCCAGGGCTGCTGAGGCACCACCGTGAAGTAGACCTACCGGTTGGGTGTTACCCTCGACCGGCATGGTGGCGACGGTCAGTTCTGGAGACGCCTCCAGAATGGTAATGCCTAGCTTCTGCGCCAGGGCCCCAGCCCCTAGCCTTTCAAGTATCTGCTGGTGGCGGGCGTCCTGCTCCTGGCTCTGGCTCACGGGTGCTCCTTAAGAAAATAGGGGGAGATTGTCTGCTTTCAATCCTAGGGTAGGGGCAGACGGTAGGATGGTAGGCGTGATGACTAGACCTGAAACTTCTGCACCCGGCAAACTCATGCTCATCGATGGGCATTCCCTGGCTTTCCGCTCTTTTTACGGAACCCCGGTGGATGTCTTCGTCAATGCTGAGGGCCAGCACACCAATGCTGTTCACGGCTTCCTATCGACCCTGATTTCCCTCATTAAAAATGAGCAGCCCAGCCACATCATTGTGGCTTTTGACCTTTCTGGGGGTACCTTCCGCACTGAAGAGTACGGCGAGTATAAGGGCGGACGTAACGAAACCCCGCAGGAGTTCTACGGTCAGATTGAGCTGATTCAGAAGATCCTGGAGGCCCTCAATATTCCCTCGGTGACTTTGCCTCGCTATGAGGCCGACGATATCGTTGCCACCTACACCCGCCAGGGGCGCGAAGCGGGTTTTGAGGTGCAGATTGTGTCAGGTGACCGCGATGCCTTCCAACTGGTGACCGATACCGTTACCGTGCTTTACCCGGTGACCACTGGCCCTACTAAGGGTATTCGCTACATGACTCCGGCGGCTGTAGAAGATAAGTATAAGGTTGCACCTCACCTTTACCCTGATCTTGCTGCCCTGACCGGCGAGCAGGCCGATAACCTGCCAGGTGTTCCCGGGGTTGGCCCCGGATTTGCCGCCAAGTGGATTAACGAATACGGCGATTTGAACGGCGTACTCGAAAACGCCGAGAAGATTAAGGGTAAGAAGGGGGAAGCCCTGCGTGAGCATATAGACGATGTGCTTCGCAACCGCCGCCTCAACCGCCTGGTCGATGACCTAGAGCTACCCGTCACCCTGGATGACGCCCACGGTTACGGCCCTAAGGCAGAAGAACTAGAAGAACTCTTTGATTACCTGGAGTTCAACTCCATTCGCAAGCGCCTGGCGGAGCTTTTTGAGGGTATGGGACAGGCTATACCTGCGGTTGAGATTGATATTGAAACCGTGGAAACCATCAACAGTGCGGACGCTCTCACCTCCTTCCTGGCGTCCGCCCCCGACGCGCTCGCGGCGGTTGAGCGGGCCGTGGAAGTCCCTGAACGCCTAGCTCAGGCCATCACCCTCTGGCCCGTGGTCGATGAGCAGGCCGGCGAAAAGGGGCTAGCCCACGGCCAATCCCTGCACGGTCTCATGCTGGTTGCTGGTGCCCGCGCAGCCTACCTCGATTTTGAGCAACAGGCGGACGGCGTCCGTACGGCCCTGCATGCCTGGCTGGGTGACGCGTCCGCCTCCAAAATTACCTTCGATGTCAAGCAGAACTTTAAGTCTCTTGCAGCCCATAACCTGCCCCTGGTAGGCGTTATCGAAGACCCGGTGCTCTCCTCCTATGTCTGTGGCTTCATTCCCACCGCCCGCCGCCGCGGCCACCGTGAGATGCTTGAAGATCTGACCCGCGATTACCTGGGCCAGACTTACCCTGCCGCACCCGAACAAGAGGACCAGGGCGAACTCTTCTCCCTGGAACCGGCAGTCGATACCGCCCACCAGGCGCTCCTTGCCCGCTACGTCCAAGAACTGGCCTACGCCCTCCACCTTGATTTGGTGGCCAAAAATCAGCTCGGTCTCTACGAAGAAATCGAACTGCCGGCCGCGTCCGCCCTAACCCGCATGGAAATTGCCGGTGTCGCTATCGACGCCAGCGCTATCTCAGAACTCAAGAGCTACTACGGTGAGCACGTCACTCGCGCTACCGAAGCGGCCTACGAAATTCTGGGGCACGAGGTCAACCTGTCCTCACCCAAGCAGCTGCAGGGCGTCCTCTTTGGCGAACTAGGCCTGCCCACCACCCGCAAACTCAAGAGCGGCTACTCTACCGACGCCGATTCCCTGGAAGGAATCCTAGGCCAGGTGGACCCCGAGAGTCAGGGGGCCTCCTTCCTAGGTGAACTGCAAACCTACCGCGACTACACCAAGCTCAAGCAGACCGTTGAAGGGCTAGGAAAGGCAACCGCAGTAGACGGCCGCATTCACACCACCTACCAGCAGAATGTGGCTGCCACCGGGCGACTCTCATCCACCGACCCCAACCTGCAGAACATCCCGATCCGCACCGAAGAGGGGCGCAAGATTCGCGATGCCTTCGTCGTGGCCCCCGAGCCGGTCGACGGCACCGACTACACCACCCTACTCACCGCCGACTACTCCCAGATTGAAATGCGCATCATGGTGCACCTGTCGGACGACGAGGACCTCATTGCCGCCTATCAGGCGGGGGAGGACCTGCACCGTTTCGTTGGCTCAGAAGTCTTCGGCGTAGCTCCCGAAGACGTAACCCCCGAGATGCGTTCCAAGGTCAAGGCGATGAGCTACGGACTTGCCTACGGCCTCTCACCCTTTGGGCTCTCTAAGCAGTTGGGCATCAGCGTGGACGAAGCTACCAGTCTGCGCACCAACTACTTCCAGCGCTTCGGCAAGGTCGGTAGATTCCTGCGCTCCATCGTGCGTGAAGCCCACAAGACCGGTTACACAGAAACCATGTTTGGCCGTCGCCGCGCCCTGCCCGACTTGGCCTCATCCAACCGTCAGCGCCGCGAAGCTGCTGAACGCGCAGCCCTTAACTCGCCCATCCAGGGCACGGCTGCCGACATCATTAAAATCGCCATGATCAACATCGACGAACGCCTGCGCCGCGAAAACCTGGTCACCCGTATGCTCCTCCAGGTTCACGATGAACTCATTCTCGAGGTCGCCGCAGGCGAAGAAAAGATTGCTGAGACCATCCTGGTGGAAGAAATGAGCGGGGCGGCCTCCCTGCGCGTGCCCCTGGACGTGCAGGTCGGCTGGGGCCGCTCCTGGCACGAAGCGGGGCACTAGCAACCGGGCCGATAGACGTGCGGACGCCGGTCAACACACCCGGGCGCGGGGTAAGACCAACATCACCCCACTTTCCCGTGAACGCGCGGTGAAAACGCCCACTAAACCATTGACCGGCACACCTGCGCACCCTAGACTTGAATCTGTGCGTGTACAGTGCCCGCCTCGGCGTCTGCACGGCACCCGCACACCATATTGTCCGTATCAACGCTCAATACAGAGAACCATGCGGACCTTACCCCGCGTAGCAGCCCACAGGCTCCACCGCGGGAGCATGTAAGGGCCTGCCTGTATTGACCTAGAAAACTATCCATATTGGAGCCCTACTCTCTATGAGCACCAACGTTCCCCAGGTTGCAATCAACGACATCGGCAACGAAGAAGAATTCCTCGCAGCAGTCGACGCAACCATCAAGTACTTCAACGACGGCGATCTCGTTTCAGGCGAAGTTGTCAAGGTTGACCACGACGAGGTTCTGCTTGACATCGGTTACAAGACCGAAGGCGTCATCCCCTCACGTGAACTTTCCATCAAGCACGACGTAGATCCCGACGAAGTTGTTTCTGTTGGTGACACCGTTGAAGCTCTTGTCCTCACCAAGGAAGACAAGGAAGGCCGCCTGATTCTCTCCAAGAAGCGCGCACAGTACGAGCGCGCCTGGGGCGACATCGAGAAGGTCAAGGAAGAAGACGGCGTCGTTACCGGTACCGTCATCGAGGTCGTCAAGGGTGGTCTTATCCTCGACATCGGCCTGCGTGGCTTCCTCCCCGCTTCACTCGTCGAAATGCGCCGCGTTCGCGACCTGGCACCCTACATCGGCCAGGAAATCGAAGCCAAGATCATCGAGCTCGACAAGAACCGCAACAACGTTGTTCTGTCACGCCGTGCATGGCTTGAGCAGACCCAGTCAGAGGTCCGCTCAACCTTCCTCAACCAGCTCGAAAAGGGCCAGGTTCGTACCGGCGTTGTCTCCTCCATCGTTAACTTCGGTGCCTTCGTTGACCTCGGCGGCGTTGACGGTCTCGTCCACGTATCCGAGCTCTCCTGGAAGCACATCGACCACCCCTCAGAGGTTGTCGAAGTTGGCGACGAAGTCACCGTTGAGGTTCTCCTCGTTGAGCACGACCGTGAGCGCGTCTCACTGTCACTGAAGGCTACCCAGGAAGATCCCTGGCAGGCATTCGCTCGCACCCACGCACTGGGTCAGGTTGTACCCGGTAAGGTCACCAAGCTCGTTCCCTTCGGCGCATTCGTTCGCGTTGAAGACGGCATCGAAGGCCTCGTCCACATCTCCGAACTCGCCGTTCGCCACGTGGACCTGGCAGAGCAGGTTGTCTCCGTTGGTGACGAACTGTTCGTCAAGGTCATCGACATCGACCTCGACCGTCGCCGCATCTCCCTGTCACTGAAGCAGGCCAACGAAGGTGTAGACCCCGAGTCCACCGAGTTCGACCCCGCTCTCTACGGCATGGCTGCAGAATACGACGAAGAAGGCAACTACAAGTACCCCGAGGGCTTCGACCCCGAGACCAACGAATGGCTCGAAGGCTTCGAAACCCAGCGTGCAGCATGGGAGCAGCAGTACGCTGACGCCCAGGCTCGCTGGGAAGCTCACAAGGTACAGGTTGCTAAGGCCCTCGAAGCCGACGCAGAAGCAGCAGCTGCTGCCCCCGCGTCCGCTCCCGCCGAAGCTGCACCCACCTCATACTCATCCGAGAAGCCTGCCGAAACCGGCACCCTGGCATCCGATGAGGCACTGGCTGAGCTACGTAAGAAGCTGACCGGCAACTAATTCTCTGAATTAGCCACAGCTGGCAAGGGCCCCTTCCACCTTCGGGTGGGAGGGGCCCTTCAGCTTTCCCCGATAATTTTTTGAGGAGGCTAGGAGTAGGGCCAGACTCATACCTATAGTTCATGCGAAAGCTAGGGGTAGTTAACCTTGCGTTAACCTTTTGCCCAGACTATTAACAGGGCTCAAATTTTGCCTTAAGACCGTATGAACACAACCTCAAAGGGGGACTCGTGAATTCCAGCGCGAATTCGGGTTCACAACTTGCAACTCCCGCCTTGCAACGTGATACCACCGACAAATGGTGGCACCTCACCTTCGGCGGCCTCATGGCCGTCTCTCTGACACTTTTTACCCTCTGGTCACTCAACTACGTGGACCAGGAATCACGCACCATCGTCCTTATCGCTGCTGTACTGCTGGGCCTCTTCATGGCCTTCAACATCGGTGGTAACGACGTCGCCAACTCTTTCGGAACCTCCGTTGGCGCAGGCACCCTGACCATTAAGCAGGCCCTGCTCATCGCCGCTGTCTTTGAAGTTTCAGGCGCTGTGATTGCAGGTGGCTCGGTCACCGATACCGTTCGCTCAGGTATCGTCGATCTGGGAGCCATCGATCTTGACCCCATGCAGTTCGTCTACATCATGATGGCTGCCCTGCTGGGTGCAGCTATCTGGTTGCTGATTGCCACCAAGATGGGCTGGCCCGTCTCTACCACCCACTCCATTATCGGCGGTATTGTGGGCGCTGCACTGACCATTGGCTTTACCACCGGAACAGGTGGTATGGACATGGTTCAGTGGAACAAGATTGGCCAGATCGCTATCTCATGGGTTCTTTCACCGGTCTTGGGCGGCCTGTTCGCCTGGCTGCTCTTTGGCTTCATTAAGAAGTACATCCTGGGCTACAACGAGAAGGTCGATGCGGCCATGCTCGAAATCAAGAAGCACCAGGAAGAAGAGCGCGCAGCCCACACCCCCCACGTTGGTTTTCAGCGCATTACCGACCTACAGGCGGACGCCTACGCCAATGCCATGCTGCGCAAGAAGAAGTTCAAGCTCAAGAAGCTGGACCCCGAGGCGCCTGAGAGCGAGTACTACCGTCAGGTACACAAGCTCGATATGAAGGCCAAGCGTAGTGACTCACACCGTGCCCTCGAAATCTACGTTCCCATCTTGGCTGCTTTCGGTGCAGCGCTGATTGCTGCCATGCTGCTCTTCAAGGGTCTGGATAATCTTGAGCTGGGTATCTCAACCATGGGCAACGTCATGATCATGGTCATGGTTGCTGCCATTGCCTGGGTTAGCGTTTCGGTCTTTGCCCGCAGTCTGCAGAAGCAGGAGCTCTCCCGCGCTACCTTCACCATCTTTGCCTGGTTGCAGGTCTTCACCGCAGCCGCCTTCGCCTTCAGCCACGGTGCTAACGATATCGCGAACGCTATTGGCCCCTTCGTCGCTATTCTTGATGTTCTCAAGACCGGCGCTATCGGTGAAGAGGCTGTTGTGCCCATGCCTGCCCTGGTTACTTTCGGTATTGCCCTAATCGTTGGTCTTTGGTTCGTTGGCCGTAACGTCATTGCTACCGTGGGCCACGGCTTGACCAAGATGCACCCCTCGTCAGGTTTTGCGGCGGAGCTTGCTGCTGCTGGCGTGGTCATGGCTGCCTCGGTTTTGGGTCTGCCCGTATCGTCCACCCACATTCTGATCGGTGCGGTGCTGGGTGTCGGTATCGTCAACCGCTCAGCTAACTGGAAGCTCATGCGCCCCATCGCCCTGGCCTGGATTATTACCCTGCCTATTTCAGCTGCTATCGGCTCAGTAGGTGTGCTGGCTATTTCAGCAATTTTCTAGGCTAGATCAACCCACTGGGTTTGACCCCACGAAATGTGCCCTGCGCCGGCTGTCAGCTCGGCCAGGGCCTTTTCTGTATTTGTAAGGGCTGTGCGGTCGTCAAATACTCCCAGGGTGATCTCGGCGCCGCTGGCAGTGTAGTCGGTGCCCAGCACTGTATAGCCGAGAGCTCGTAGGTCGTTTTCGAAGCGTCCGGCCTCGGCGTGGGAGGCGGTGACGGTGCCCAGTCGTAAGCGTTCGCGGGGAACGAGGGGCGCGGCGTCCAGGGTGGCGACGACTGCGTCCGTATAGGCGCGCACCAAACCGCCAGCCCCCAGCTTGATGCCACCAAAGTAGCGCACCACTACAGCGCAAATATCTGAGAGGTCGGTGGTTTCACCGTCGCGTCCTTCGGTGCGCCGGGCTAACAGGGCCTGGAGCATGGGAATGCCGGCGGTTCCTGCGGGTTCACCGTCGTCATTGGAGCGTTGAATCTGCCGGTCGGCCCCGAGGATGAAGGCAGAGCAGACATGTCGGGCGTCGTGGTAGGCCTTACGCTTAGACTCAATGAAAGCGCGGGCCTCTTCCTCGGTTTCCACGCGCTGGATATAGCCGATGAATTCGCTGCGCTTAATTTCTAGCAGGTGCCGGGTTTGGTCTCGGCTGGCGAGCACGGTGTAGCGGTTAGCGCGGGTTTTATCAGTCATGGTGTCTATTCTAGTGTGCGGCTGGCAGGGCGCGTAGGCTGGTGGTAGGCTTCGGGCATCTGCCCGGTGACGAGAGGAAAGGACGCCTGTGGTACAGCGTATCGGTCTGACCGGTGGTATTGGGTCGGGTAAATCAACGGTAGCGAGGATGCTGGTGGAGTGCGGTGCTGTGCTGATTGATGCTGATGCTATTTCCCGTCAGCTCATGCAACCGGGGCAGGAGGTGCTGGCTGAGACCGTCCGCGCCTTCGGTGAGGGTATTTTGACACCTGGCGGCGAACTTGACCGTGGCGCCCTGGCTGCTTTGGTTTTCTCTGATCCTGAGTCCCGCGAGAAACTCAATGCCATTGTTCACCCGGCGGTGCGGGCTGAGGCCGCCAGACAGCGACAAGCAGCCGTGAAAGAGGTGGGGGAGAGCGCCGTCATTGTTGAAGATATCCCCCTGCTAGCTGAGACCGGCCAGGCCGCTGATTTTGATGGTGTCATCGTGGTGGAGACAGAGCTCCAGGAGCGGTTGCGACGCCTGGTGCAGGTGCGCGGTATGAGCGAGGCGGACGCCCGTGCCCGCATTAAGGCTCAGGCAAGTGACGACCAGCGCAGGGCTATTGCCACCTGGGTTATTGATAATTCTGGGAGCGAAGAGCGCACTGCTGCGCAGGTGCGCGAGGTCTTTGCCAATATCACAGCCGATTCGTTGCATGAATAAATTTTTTGCGGTAGGTATTTGAAAACTCGGTTGAAAAAATCTGGTTGTGACCAGTAAAAACAGGCGAGAACAAGGGCCGGGAAAAAATCAAGTGGCCTCATCTCACCTGGAAATCAACCCCAAGCCCGCTTATCATTGATACGTTGCCCAGAGTCCGGGTAACCGCTGTGCGGGCGGTGGATGCAAGGGGCCCGCACGGTCACACACCCACTTCCACCGGGATAATCCTGTGCTGAACAAGCTACACGACAGACTAGGGTTGCGTACTAGCCCCGTCATTTTCTTCTCATCTGCACTCTTTATTATCGTCTTTACCCTACTGATGATGATTTTCCCGACGGCTATGTCTGATGGCATTGGCGTCATTTCTGACTTCATCATCACCTACCTAGGCTGGGTTTACACCCTGGGTATCGCCATCTTCTTTTTCTTCCTGATCTACATGGCCATGAGCCGCTTTGGCCGTATCAAAATCGGTGACGATGACGCTGAGCCTGAATACTCGGGTCTAGCCTGGTTCGGTATGCTCTTTGCAGCCGGTGTGGGCGCCGTCCTGCTCTTCTGGGGTGCGGCAGAGCCCATTACCCACTATGCCAATCCGCCCTACGACGGGGTTGAGCCCCAGTCAGACCGTGCAGCCCTCGAAGCCCTGGCAATTGCTAACTGGCACATCGGTCTGGGTGTCTGGATTATTCTCACCATCCCGGCTCTAGCCTTCGGCTACTTTACCTACAAGCGCAAGCTACCCCCGCGCGTCTCCTCCATTTTCCAGCCCCTGCTGGGTGAGCGCATCCACGGTCCCATCGGCAAAACTATCGACTCGGTAGCCATTATTTCAACCGTCTTCGGTATTGCTGTTTCGGTAGGTCTGGGTGCTCTGCAAATTAACTCCGGTATGGGCATCATGTACGGTGTTCCCCTGGGCGGCTGGATCCAGGCCGCTATCGTTGCCGTCATTACCGCTGCTGGTATTACCTCGGTTCTGATGGGTATGGACAAGGGCGTTAAGCGTCTGTCCTACATCAACATCCTGTTGGCCATTGCCCTCATGATCTTTATTCTGATGACCGGCGCAACCCGCTTCGTCACTCTGGGCACTATTGAGTCTGCTGGTTACTTCCTGCAGAAGCTGCCTGTCATGATGCTCTTCAATGACGCCTTTGCAGATACCGGTTGGATCGGTTCCTGGACCGTCTTCTACTGGGCCTGGACCGTCACCTGGGCACCCTTTGTGGGTCTCTTTATCGCCAAGATTTCCCAGGGCCGCACTATCCGCCAGTTTGTGGTCGGTGTGCTGGCTGCCCCCACTACCTTCACCCTGATGTGGGTGGGTGTCTTTGGTCTGAGCGCTTTCAATATCGAGCGCAATGAGAACGGAACCCTGGTGCAGACTGTGGCAGTTGAAGGTGACATACCCGCCGCCCTCTTCGAGTTCCTGAGCCACTTCCCCCTCTACCAGCTGGTTGCTGCGGTAACTCTGATTGTGATCACCATCTTCTTCATCACCTCCATCGACTCAGCGGCCCTGATCATGGATGCTATCGCTAACGGTCATGAAGACCCCGCACCCAAGAAACAGGGTATCTTCTGGGCTGCCTCCATCGGCGTTGTATCAGCCTCCATTCTGGTAGCAGCCGGAGACAACGGCCTAACCGCCCTGCAGAACGTCATTATCGTCATCGGCTTCCCGGTCTGGCTCATTGGCTTCATGCAGATGTGGATGCTGGTACGCGCCCTGCGCGAGGACGCCGGTGAGCTGCCCCCCATGCGCACCCGCCAGTGGAAGCAGGTCATCCCCATTGAGGAATACCACCGCCGCGCCCAGGAAGACTTCTCATCCATTGAAGAAGTCACCATCCGCCCCGAATACGAGCTGGGCACCGAACCTGAGTTTGAGGGTCTGGTTCCCAACACCGGCCAGATTCCCGTAGTGACTGCTGAAGATATTGCCGAGGACGCCGCCGCCAAGAAGGCTGCCTCTGCGCCGGCAGAAGAGCAGGGAACTCACACCGCAGTGGTGACCGGTGACCTGCCTGCTACCGATATCGACCCCAAGAAGTAGTCGCACCGTCAGCGCTCCGCGAACCCCCGTCATCACTAGTACATATGTTCTAGTATTGGCGGGGGTTTTTCGGTAGGGTAGGGGGTATGAGTCTTGCCCAGGAAGTCAACCGCGTCGTTGCCCCCTTTGAAGTTGTTTCTGAATATCAGCCAGCCGGCGACCAGCCTAAAGCAATTGCGGAGCTGACCGAGCGCGTCCAGAACGGTGAAAAAGACATCGTGCTCATGGGTGCCACCGGTACCGGTAAATCGGCAACCTCGGCCTGGCTCATCGAGGCCGTCCAGCGCCCCACCCTGGTCATGGTGCAAAACAAGACCCTGGCTGCCCAGCTCGCCAACGAACTGCGCGAACTGCTCCCCAACAACGCGGTCGAATACTTTGTCTCCTACTACGACTACTACCAGCCCGAAGCCTACGTGCCGCAAACCGATACCTTCATCGAAAAAGACTCATCCATCAACGAAGAAGTTGAGCGTCTGCGTCACTCCGCTACCAACTCCCTGCTGACCCGCCGCGACGTTGTCGTCGTTGCCACCGTTTCTTGTATCTACGGCCTGGGCACCCCCGAGGAGTACGTTGCCCAAATGGTCACTCTGCGTCAGGGCGAGGAAATTGACCGGGACGAGCTGCTACGCCGCTTTGTCTCTATGCAGTACGCCCGCAACGATCTGGACTTCCACCGCGGCACCTTCCGCGTGCGCGGTGATACCGTCGAAATCATCCCCATGTACGAAGAAAACGCCATCCGCATCGAATTCTTCGGCGACGAAATCGAAGCCATCTACACCCTGCATCCGCTCACCGGCGACGTCATCCGCGAAGAAGCCGAAATGTACGTCTTCCCGGCCTCCCACTACGTTGCCGGCGCCGAACGCATGGCCCGGGCTATTACCTCCATCGAGGACGAGCTGCGTGACCGCCTGCAAGAACTTGAATCCCAGAACAAGCTCGTTGAAGCCCAACGCCTGCGCATGCGCACCCAATACGACCTGGAGATGATGGAGCAGATGGGCTTTTGCAACGGCATCGAGAACTACTCCAGTCATATCGACGGACGCGCTCGCGGCACCGCTCCGCACTGTCTACTGGACTACTTCCCCGACGACTTTCTGCTCATCGTTGATGAGTCTCATGTGACGATTCCCCAAATCGGGGCAATGTTTGAGGGCGATATGAGCCGCAAACGCACCCTGGTTGAGCACGGCTTCCGCCTGCCCTCAGCCATGGATAATCGCCCTCTCAAATGGGAGGAGTTCCTCGCCCGTATCGGGCAGACCGTCTACCTGTCCGCGACCCCCGGTAAATACGAACTGGCCCAGGCGGACGGGGTTGTTGAGCAAATCATTCGCCCCACCGGATTGGTCGACCCCGAAATTGTGGTCAAGCCTACCGAGGGGCAGATTGATGACCTTCTGGAAGAGATTCGCCTGCGCGTAGAGCGCGACGAGCGTGTTCTGGTCACCACCCTGACTAAGCGTATGGCAGAAGACCTCACCGACTACCTGCTGGAGCACGGGGTCAAGGTGCAGTACCTACACTCCGATGTTGATACCCTGCGCCGAGTGGAGCTGTTGAGCGAACTACGCCAGGGCGTCTTTGATGTACTGGTGGGTATTAACCTGCTGCGTGAGGGTCTGGACCTTCCCGAGGTCTCCCTGGTCGCAATTCTGGATGCCGATAAGCAGGGCTTCTTACGTTCCACCACCTCTCTGATTCAGACCATCGGGCGAGCCGCCCGTAACGTTGGCGGGCAGGTGCACATGTACGCTGATAAAATCACCGATTCCATGCGTACTGCCATCGACGAAACCAACCGCCGCCGTGAGATTCAGCAGGCCTACAACCGTGAGCACGGCATTGATCCGCAACCCCTGCGCAAGAAAATCGCTGATATCACCGATAGCCTGGTGCGGGAATCTGAAGATACCGCTGAGCTCCTTGCTACCCGCAAGGGAGCCTCGGGCAAGCTGGCGCCGGTCAAGAAGGGCACCAAGTACGCTGCAACCAGCCCCGAAGCTGAGGAACTGTTCAAGAAGGCAGAAGCCAGGGTGCGTCAGGACGGCCTTGCGGCAGCTCCTGCCGAAGACCTACTGGGGCTGATTGAAGAGATGCACGCCCAGATGATGCAGGCTGCTGAGGAGCTCAAGTTCGAGCTGGCTGGTCGCCTGCGCGACGAAATTGCCGACCTCAAGAAGGAATTGCGGGCCATGCAGGAAGCCGGGCACGCCTAAAGCCACAGAAGAGTTTTCCTCAGCGCTTCACCGGCCTGTTGCACTGGTGTAGACTAGTGCAGTTTGCGTCAGAACCACCCCGGGAGGTCCCATGAGCCAGAAAACCGAGCGCCCCAGCGTTGCCAGCATGCCAGGCATGCCCCAGATTCTGCTCACCTTCGGGCTGACCATCTGCAGCCTCTCCATCCTCCTGCCAGCATCACCTGCCTGGGCAGTGGCAGGCGGGGCAGGCTCTCTGGGCGCAGGGACCACCAACGCGGTGCTCATGGCTGTGACCGTAGCGACCCAGTTCAGCGTTCCCGCCCTCACTCGCCGTTTCTCCTGGGCGCTCGTTTTGCCTGTAGGCACTCTCTTTATGGGGCTACCCTCCCTGCTTCAGGCTCTTAGTCCCGACCTGCTCAACGTCCTGATTACATCTGGTCTACGCGGTATCGGCTTCGGTATCGTCACTGTCTGCTGCTCATCAGCTATGTCCTACCTCATTCCGGTCGAATTCCGTGGTCGGGCGGTGGGGCTCTACGGGCTAGCGGCAGCTGGTTCTCAGCTTTTCTTCACACCCGTTGCCCCCTGGGCTCTTGAAACCTTCGGTTACCGTTCGGTGATTTCGGCTGGAGCAATCGCCGCCATCGCAGCCCCCTTTGCCCTACAGTTGGGGCGACTGGTTGATCACTTCATGGACGAACAGCACAGCGGGCAGCAGGGGAGCGAACCCGCCCCTGTCACTTCAACAGCCACCATTATCGCCCGCATCTGGCCTGCCCTGTTGACGCTCACTCTGGTCACCAGTGTTGGCGGTGCTTTCATGACCTTCTCTACCGAAATCGCCCCCACTGCCACCCTGGCAACCGGTGCCCTGCTGCTACTGTGTGCCCTGGCAACTCCCACCCGCCTGTACGGGGGCTCACTGACCGACCGTTTCGGCACCCGCCTGCTCATGGCACCCGTCCTGGCGCTCAGTGCTCTCGGCGTGGCGTTGGTTAGCTGGGTCAATGGTGCAAGCCTGCCTTCTATCATCTTCCTCTTGACCGGGGCAACGCTCATTGGCTTTGGCTACGGCTTCCTACAGTCGGTCACCATGGTGCGCGCTCTGACGGACGCCGGTGGGCCGGACGCCACCCAGCGCGCCTCTGTCGCCTGGAACTCCCACTTTGATGTGGGAACCGGGCTGGGCTCTCTCGCTATCGGAGCCGCCGCGCAGGCAACTAGCTTTACCGCCGCCTGGACGGGCGCGGCCGTCCTTCTGCTGGCCTGTGCCCTGTTGCTCGGTCTGAGGGATGCCCGCGCATCTGTTCAAAAGTAAGAAGATGGGTTATAGTTGTAGACCGAGCAAGGGAGTATCCCACTAATTCCTGTGTCGTCAGCACGTTGATCGAAGGCGCCCAACCGGGGCAGGAAACCACTCATATGGGTGGTGGGAGAGACTTGTGGATTTTGGCAAACCCCAACCACAAGAAAGGCTCCCAATGCATATCACTGGGTTGCAGTGGGGTGTAACGATTGCGTTCATCCTGGCACTGCTTGCTTATGACTTCTTCTTCCACGTGCGTAAAGCACACGAACCCACCATCAAAGAGGCCGCGATTTGGTCGGCCGTCTACGTGGGTATCGCCCTGCTCTTTGGCCTGGTCATCCTCTTCTGGGACGGCTCCCAGTTCGCGGCTGAATACTACGGCGGTTACATCACCGAGAAGGCCCTGAGCGTTGATAACCTCTTCGTCTTCCTGATTATCATGGCCTCCTTCCGTGTGCCGCGTGAGGACCAGCAGAAGGTCCTACTCTTCGGCATTATCTTTGCCATGATTGCCCGCACCGTCTTCATTCTGGTGGGTGCCGCCGCAATTGAGCGCTGGAGCTGGGTCTTCTACCTCTTCGGCCTGATTCTGATTTACACCGCCGGTAACCTCATCAAGGGTGAAATCACCGACAAGGAAGAAGAGGACGAGGCCAACAACTTCGTCGTTCGCCTGGCCAAGAAGATGTTCCACACCGTTGACTACTACGACGGCGACAAGCTCTTCACCATTGAAAATGGCAAGAAGGTCATGACCCCCATGCTGCTGGTCATGGTCGCAATCGGTGGTACCGACATCCTCTTCGCCCTTGACTCCATTCCCGCAATCTTCGGTCTGACCCAGGAAGCCTACATCGTCTTCACGGCAACTGCCTTCTCCCTGATGGGTCTGCGTCAGCTCTACTTCCTGATTGACGGCCTGCTGGACCGCCTCATCTACCTCTCATGGGGCCTGTCCATCATCCTGGCATTCATCGGTGTGAAGCTGCTGCTGCACGCCCTGCATTCCAACACGCTGCCGTTTGTTAACGATGGCCAGCCGGTTCACGTTGTTGAAGTTGGAATTGAGCTCTCACTTGCTGTTATTGTAGGCGTTCTGATTGTCACTGTTCTGGCTTCTCTTTACAGCCCGAAGGGCCGTGCTCTGGCTACCATCCAGAAGGTTCAGACCCTGTCTGAGAAGTACCTGAACCTGCCCGCCGATGCTTCTGAAGCTGAGCGTGCTGAGATTCAGCGCCAGCTGGATGAGCAGGTTGCTAAATCTCGCGAGATTCCGCAGAAGTACCGCGACGAGCTGATTGAGTCGGAGAACGAGTACCAGGACCTGGTTCGTCGGGCCCGCACCGCTCACGCTGAGCGTAGCGCCTAGTCGCTGATAACTCGCGCCGGTAGGGGATTAGCCCCTATCAGGGTGCTGATGAGTCAAAGCCGCCGGCTTTCCCCGTTGCAGGGAGAGCCGGCGGCTTTTTGCTCTTGTGGTGCAGGTAATAAGAGGTTATGGTGGGGGTGAATATGCTTGTCAGCGATTTATGGAGTCGGTATGTTTCCCCTTGAAGTTCTCCCCATGCCAATCAGCCTTTTGGTGCTGGCTACCGTCTTTTGGGTGCTTGCACGTATGGGAGCTGCCGGAACTTTGAAGCGGAACGGTTTCTTTGGGATTCGTACGAGCGCCACGATGCAGTCGGACGTCGCTTGGAAGGCTGGGCACAGGGCGGCGGCTCCCGGTATACGCATTGGGGCCCTAGTGCAGCTTTTCGGTGCTGTGCTGGTGGTAGTGCTTGCTTTTACTACGCAGGATGCAGATGTTGCGGTAATCACTGGGTTGGTTGTGATGATGATGAGTGTCTTGGGTCTTTTGCTGGTCTCCACAACCACGGCAACTACTGCTGCAAATGAGGCCCATAACGCCTGGAAGCAGGATCACCCTGATGGCCAGGAATAGAGGTTAGAGAGCGAGGCGGACGGCGCCTCGCTTTTTTGTGGGGCATTCATGGTAGCCTGCAGCCCGTTGAGAAGGGCCCCAGACTACCCTGGAGTTTTTCGGGTATCTAGCGCATATCAGCCAACAGATTCTTCAGGTGGCTCAGAATCAGGGGGCCGTCAGCACCCAGGCCGTCGTGGTGGTGGGTCTTGGACGTCCACACGCGGGTATTCCCCACAAACTCGGCCGTCTTCATGGAGTGGGCGTAATCCACGTACACATCGGGAACGTAGGCCGCTGCAACCAGGGGCACCTCGTTGCGGGCCAGCTGATCGTGATCGTAGAGCCGACCCCAGTCCTTCTTCTCCGCCAGCAACTGGGCTACCTCAGCTAGCGGGCGCAGGGCAGGGTCCTCCTCGTAGTACCAGGGGAAGATGTGC
This sequence comes from Rothia sp. (in: high G+C Gram-positive bacteria), assembly GCA_030529845.1. GTDB lineage: Bacteria > Actinomycetota > Actinomycetes > Actinomycetales > Micrococcaceae > Rothia. The sequence goes on from JAUMWB010000001.1 coordinate 291,262, forward strand.
TCGCCGGTCAGCAGCAGGGGAGAGGCCTCCTCGGCAAAATCCGGGCGTTCGGCGTACATGCGGGCCGCAGACCAGTTGGTCGGTGAAGCGGACGGCGAGGTGCCCCCCAGCTCTTGGGCGGGCCCGTCCGCATAAATTGTCTCGTGGAGCAGGCCGTAGAGGGGGCCAGACTGGAAGCTGACCTGGGCGCTGACCTCCGTCAGGAACTGGTCAGAGAGCCAGCTCTCCGATTCAGCGAAAGCCGATTCCAGCACATAGTGCAGACCCCTAGCCCGGCCGTTACCGCCCAAAATGTTGCCCAGCATCTGGAAGCGGTGCGGGGTGAGGCGCTCGCCGGTGGGCAGGTACTCTTCGTTCTTGACCAGGTGCTCACTGATCCGGACGGCCAGCTCCCTGTCTTCGGGGTACCAACCGTAGTATTCCTCGGTGCGCTCCTTCATACGGTCCAGGGTGGAGCGGTAGACCTCGTCCACGTGGGAGCGGATGGGGGCGAGCCCCGCGGTCATGCGGGAGTCCTTGACGGACTGGGGGGCGAAGGAGAGGTAGGAGAGGGTGAGGAAGCCGCCGAAGCTCTGGCCCATGGTTGACCAGCGCTTATCGTGGCGATCGGCCAGGAGGAATTCGCGGACGACCTCGGCGTCGGCAATGATGGAGTCGGCACGGAACAGCTCACAGAATTCAGCCTGCACTTCGGGGCTGCCCTGGGCGGTGATGACTCGGGCGGAAAGCGGGGTGGAATTGCCGGTGCCGCGCTGGTCTAGAAGTATCAGACGGTGGGTCTTGGCTAGCTCGTGGACCCATCCGCCTTCCGAGATGGGGCGGGGGCTCTTGCCGCCGGGGCCGCCCTGCAGGTAGACCATGTAGGGGCGCTCATCCACGGGGGTGGTCAGGGCGTCAGAGGTATCAATGACTTCGCGGGCAAAGACGGTGATGGTCTGGCTGGCAAAGCGGGAGTCCAGGGCGGCTGCCTCGCCCTTGCCGTAGATCAGCCCGTGGGTCAGGGGCACGGTGAACCAGTGGTCAACCAGCTTGAGGGAGTCAATGGTGTGGGTGGCGCCGACGCGGTGGGACGGCTGGGGCAGGTGGGGGTGGGTAGGCATGGGGCTCCTTTGCACGCAGGGCTGTCTTTCTTCTACCGCTAGGCTACCCTAGCTTTTCTGCCCTGGCTTTGAGGTGGGGCGTAAGAAGTTCTAATGTGACCGCTTTAGGAAAGAGCGCCAGTAGACTGTGACTGGTGTTACCGGTTTGGGGCATATTTGCAGTAACCTAACTGCATGACTAAGAATCCCCTGCTCACAGAATCTACCCTTCCATTTCACCTGCCTGATTTCGCTGCTATCCGCCCAGAACACTACCTGCCTGCACTTGAGATTGGTTTGACTGAAGCCCGCTCCACCTATACCGAAATCGCAGAGCTCACCGAGGAACCTACCTTCGATAATGTGGTTGCCCTGCTCGAACGCCCAAGTGCCACCCTGGAGCGCACCGTCAAGGTCTTTTACAACCTGGTATCGGCGGACGGCACCCCTGAGCTGTTAGCGCTGGAAGCCACCAGCACCGAAAAACTTACCCAGCTTGAGAACGACCTCTACCTCAACCCCGCTATTTTCTCCAGGCTCGATGCCGTTTATCGGGGCCGCCATGAGGCAAGGCTGACGTACGAGCAGATTCGGCTCACCGAAAAGCTCCACCAGCGCTTTACCCTGGCCGGGGCTGCCCTGAACGACTCTGACCGTGAGACACTTGCTAGCTTGAATCTTGCCATTGCCCAGGCCCAAACCGCCTACAGCCAGCAGGTCACCCGCGATCTCAATGCGGCGGCCGTCCTGATCACTGATGAGGCAGAGCTGGCCGGTATGCCGGCCTCGAATAAGGACGCTGCCCGCGCGGCTGCCCGTGCTGCCGGGCACGAAGACGGCTGGTTGCTCACCTTTGAGCTCTACACCCAGCAACCGGCCTTGGCCTACCTTTCAGACCGGGCGGTGCGCCAGCGTATCTATACTGCCAGTGTTGAGCGCGGTAGCGGTACCTGGTCGAAGGCTGCTGAGATTGCCGCCCTCCGCGCCCAGAAAGCTGCCCTGCTCGGTTTTGATTCATTTGCGGCCCTGGCAGTGGCGGACCGGACAGCCGGCACACCCGAGGCCGTGGAGAAGCTCTTTGCCCAGACCATTGGGCCAGCTATGCGAAATGCTGACCGGGAGGCGCATGCGATTGCGGCGCTGGCAGCTGAGGACGGCATCGACACGCTTGAGCCCTGGGATATGACCTACTACTCCGAGAAGGTCAAGGCCCGAAAGTACGCTGTTGATCTAGAGGCCCTCCAGCCCTATTTTGAGCTCAACCGGGTGCTTGAGAACGGGGTCTTCTACGCTGCCCACCGGGTCTACGGGCTGAGCTTTGAAGAGCGCACTGACCTGGCGGGCTACCACGAGCAGGTTCGGGTATGGGAGGTCTTTGACGCAGACGGCAGCCCCCTAGGGCTCTTCCTGGGAGACTTCTTTACCCGGGATACCAAGCGGGGTGGGGCCTGGATGAATACCTTCGTTGATCAGTCCCGGGCCGAGGGCACCCGCCCGGTGGTGGTCAATAACCTGAATATCCCGGCCCCGGCTGAGGGCCAGCCGGCCTTTGTGACCTTTGATGAGGTCAAAACTCTGTTCCACGAGTTTGGCCATGCCCTGCACGGGCTGCTCTCTGATACGGAGTTCCGCTCCCTCTCGGGCACTAACGTTGAGCGGGATATTGTGGAGTACCCCAGCCAGGTCAATGAGATGTGGATGTTGCACCCTGAGATTCTGCCCCATTACGCGGTGCACTATCAGACCGGAGAGCCGGTGCCCGCCCACCTGATTGAGGCCGTCCTTGCGGCTGAAACTTGGGGCCAGGGGCAGGCCACCGTGGAATACCTGAGAGCTGCCGCCCTGGACTGGGCCTGGCACAAGCTCCCGGCCCAGAGGGATGCCACTCCGGTTGAAGACCCCAGAGCTTTTGAGCGGCAGGCCCTGACCGAGCTAGGGCTGTGGCATGAGCTGGTGGAGTCCCGCTACCGCACCAGCTACCTCAACCACACCTTTAGCGGTGGGTATGCAGCGGGCTACTACTCCTACCTGTGGGCTGAGGTGTTCGACGCGGATACGGTCGCCTGGTATGAAGCGAACGGCGGGCTGACTCGTGAGAACGGGGACGCCTTCCGCCACCATATCCTGGCGATCGGCGGAACCCGACCCATTCCGGAAAGCTTCAAGGCCATGACTGGACGTACGGCCGACACCGCCCCGCTCTTGAAGCGGCGCGGGCTAATTTAGCCGTATTTCCCTTACGAATAAAGCTCTCGGCAATCTACAAAGAGTGAAATTTAATGATGAAGATTTATCGTAGCACTGAGATTCTTGAATGTTTGGAGGAGCTGATTCCTGTTTACCAGGCAGCTTTTAACGCGTCGGGTGAAAAGGTTGATAGGTTTAAAGCACAGGTTAAATCTGCTGTTCAGCGGTGCGTTAACCCTGTTGTGGTGGTGCTGTATGAAGATGGTTCTCCTGTGGGTGCTGTGTGGGGTATAGATTTTGTACCTGGCAATTGGTTTTCTCAGCAAATTTCTGACGAGTTGCCTACCTGGAGAAACTGGCATGATGGCACTTTTGAGGTCAACGATATCTTTGTTGTCCCGGAGCGGCAGGGGAATGGAAAGGGGCAAGAGCTGATGATGGGGTTGGAGTCTTATTGTGCTGATAGAACCATCCTGTTGTGTACATCCAGGAATAATAACGGCAGGGTGCTAGATTTCTATCATCAGCTTGGTTATGAACCTATTATTGACTCTGTTCGATTGGGCGGATTTGATGATGTAACAGTTTTTGTAAAGTATGTATGAGGGTTACTCAAAAGTCCCCTAGATAACTTCAGGGGCAGTAACGATGAAGAACCTTCTTGCCTTGTTCACGTATCTGGCGAGAGGGTTACAGCGAGCATGAACCTGCGGAATACCTTATGAATAAGCTTCAGACTAGTTCAAACGTTACTTAGGTGCCTCAGACTCGTAGCGCAGCCGCTGGCTGGGGCTGGCGTGAATCGCCTTGTGAGTGTTAGCGAACCAGGCGAGAGGGTCAGCGGCAAGCGCGAGTCTGAGGCACCTTGTAGAAGAACTTTTGAGTCGCCTCTTAGAAAGCCCCCACGCTCTCAATCAGCACCACGGGTGCGCCTTCCTCGTTTGAGGCGGCCAGGTCGACCCGGGCGACAATCCCGAAATCGTGGTTGTCGTCGGGGTCGGCAAAAACCTGGCGGACCTTCCACACCCCGGGGTGAGCCGCCGTGTCGTCGTCAATCTCAATCAGGCGCGGGGAGCGGGCCTCGGCGTCCGTATAGATATCCTCATACTCCTCAAAGTAATCATCCATGGCCTCAGCCCAGCGGTCGGCATCCCAGCCCGAGTGCTCACCGTCCAGCTCGCCCAGCAGACGGTCGCGCTCGTCCGCAAAAAGCTCCACCCGGCGGAAGAGAGCATTGCGCACCATCACCTTAAAGGCGCGGACGTTGCTCGTCACCTTGGGAGCCGACTCGGCAACGAGCTCTTCAAGTGAGTCCTGCACGGGGGTGCCTTCCTCACCGGCAGCCAGGCGCTCCCACTCGTCCACCAGGGAGGAGTCGGTCTGGCGGATAACCTCGCCCAGCCACTCAATCACATCGGTCAGCTCATCGGTCAGGGCAGATAGGGGCACGGTCTGGCGCAGGGCCTTGTAGGCGTCCGACAGGTAGCGCAGCAAAATACCCTCGGAGCGCTCCAGCCCGTAGAACTGCACATAATCACCAAAGCCCATGGCCCGCTCATACATATCGCGCACCACGCTCTTGGGCTCAACCTCAAACTCCTTCATGAAAGGAGCACCCGCCGAATAGGTCTCAAAAGCCTGCTCCAGCAGGTCAGCTAGGGGCTGGGGGTAGGTAATCTTATCGAGCTCAGCCATACGCTCGTTGTAATCCAGCCCCTCAGCCTTCATCTCGGCCAGGGCCTCACTCTTGGCCTTTTTCTCCTGGCCAATGAGCACCTGGCGGGGCTTTTCCAGGGTGGACTCAATCACCGACACCGCATCGAGGGCGTAGGACTCCGACTCCTTATCGAGCAGAGACAGGGAAGCCAACGCGAAAGGGGAGAGCGGCTGGTTCAGGGCGAAGTTCTCCTGCAGCGAGACGGTCAGGCGCACGGTACGACCAAACTCGTCCGGCTCCGGCAGGCGCTCCACCACGCCCCCGTTCAGCAGCTCCCGGTAGATACCAATGGTCTTGCGCTTGAGAGCCCGCTGCTTGATGGGCGGCTCGTGGTTAGCGGTCAAAAAGAGCATGACAGTCTCAAAGGGGTCAGCCTCGCGCTGTAGCATATTGAGCATCATGGAGTGGGTCATCTGGAAAGAGGAGGTCAGCGGCTCAGGCTCAGCAGCAATAATCTGCTCAAAGGTCTTCTCGCTCCAGGCCACAAAACCCTGCGGGGGCTTCTTCTTTTTGCCTCGCAGCGACTGGGCCATCTTCTTCTCGTCCCCGTTGAACTTCTCACGGGCCTTGGCCTCAAGGCGGTCGTTCTCAATTTCGTGTTCGGGGGCCTGGACCACCACGTAACCGGCGGTGTCAAAGCCAGCCCGGCCCGCGCGTCCTGCAATCTGGTGGAACTCACGGGACTTGAGACGGCGGGTGCGCTGCCCGTCAAACTTCGAAAGGGCAGTTACGAGCACCGTGCGGATGGGGACGTTGATACCTACACCCAGCGTATCGGTACCGCAGATGACCTTGAGCAGGCCCGCCTGGGCCAGCTGCTCCACCAAGCGGCGGTACTTGGGTAGCATGCCCGCATGGTGGATGCCGATGCCGTTCTTAATGTATTTTTGCAGCTGCTTACCGAACCCCGCCGAGTAGCGGAAGCCTGCGGTCAGCTCGTTAATCCGCTCCTTGTCTTCCTTCGACGCGATGGCCAGGCTCATGAGCGAAGCGGCTGTATCGATTGCCTGGAGCTGGGAGAAATGCACAATGTAGACCGGGGCCTGGTGGGTGCTCACCAGCTCATCTACCTTCTCCACCAGGGGCTCACGCGAATAGGTGTAGTTGAGGGGAATGGGGCGGGTTTCGCTGGTGACCAAGGACGTCTGGCGGCCGGTTAGCTCGGTCAGCTCCCGTTCAAAGCGGCTGGTGTCGCCCAGGGTTGCGCTCATGAGCAGGAATTGGGCCTGGGGCAAATCTAGCAGGGGGGCCTGCCAGACCCAGCCGCGCTGGGGGTCGGAGTAGAAATGGAACTCGTCCATCACCACCTGGGTCACATCTGCACCCTCGCCCTCCCGCAAGACCACATTGGCAAGAATCTCGGCGGTGCAGCAGACAATGGGGGCATCGGCGTTGATGGAAGAATCGCCGGTCACCATTCCCACGTTCTCTGCCCCAAAAATCTCACAGAGATCAAAGAACTTCTCAGACACCAGGGCTTTGATGGGGGCGGTGTAGTAGGAGCGCTGACCGGTTGCCAGGCCCATAAAGTGGGCAGCCACCGCAACGGTAGACTTACCCGACCCGGTGGGAGTTGCCAGAATGACGTTGTTGCCGGCGGCCAGCTCAAGGACGGCTTCATCCTGGGCAGGGTAGAGCTGCATACCGCGAGCCTCAATCCAGGCCAGAAATGCCTCGTAGGCTTCATCGCCCGTGAGCGGGTTAGAGGCAAAATCACCGCGGAAATAGGGCCTGGCCTTATCGGCTAAAGAGGGGGAGAGAAAGGGAAGAATCTTCATGGTTCTTCTAGTTTAATAGACCGGTCAAGGCAAAGGTGGGTGTGACGCTTGTCAAGCATGGTCAGAATGTTCTAAGGTAAAGGGCAGAACTAAACCGCATATCTAGCTCACGAAAGGAGGCATCGAATTGAATAATCAAACTATTCCCTTCAATATCCTCCCCGTGGGCAGCAAAGCCTAAGGTGCGCTCGTTTCTTACCGCTTGACCGGCATGACGAGTTTCTGCTCCTAAACCTATTTCAAACCTACTGGGACGGACTGAGCCCGGTAGGTATTTTTGTGCCTCTGCGGGTTCGATGCACAACATTCACACCTGCACGCACATGCGCTGAAAGAGTAGCCAGATGACTGAGAACGCTGACGAGAAAAAAGCGAAACCACCGAAAGAAAAAGTTAAGTTCCGTATCGCACCGCCGGGTTTCCGCTGGCGGCCCCTCTTTTTTCTTCCCTTCCCCCTCGATATATTGACGTCCCTGGCCATGGTTTTTCTGCCGGTTCTGGTGGGCACGATTATCGACCTGCACACATCCGGCGATGAAGCAGCTGCCTGGCGGCTGGTCTGGCTGTTAGTGGGCGTAGTGGTTTACCTATCGGTCGTCGAGTTCGTGGGCTGGGGCATCACCTTTAGGGTAGTAGCCCGCATCGAGAGAGACTGGAGGCTCTACATCGCCCACCTGATGTCCCGAAGCCCCAACCGCGATACCGGTGCCCTCATTGCGATTCTCAATAAGGACGCTCGCTCCATGGCCCAGATGTGGCAGCCCATGATTCTGGCATTTTCTGCTGTGGGGGTGACGGCCCTGGGCACCTGGCAGCTTTGGCGTATTAGCCCGGCGATTGCGGTGGTGGCTCTGGGTGGGCTGATTCTCACCATGCTGACTCTCACCTGGATTTCCAAACTTTTGGAAAAGCACGCGGATATTTTCCGTGACAAGGTGGGGGTGTCTACCTCCCGGGCTTCAGATATTGCCTCTTCGATTCGCACTATTTTGGGCTTGGGTGCCCAGCGCCGCATGATGGACCGCTACGGGGCAACGGCCCAGGACGTCTACACCTCGCAGATACGTCTGGAGAGCGTGCAGACCTGGTCTTATGCAGTGCGTAATTTTCTGGTAGGTACCGTAACCTGGGTTGTGATTGCCCTGGCCCTGCGTGGGGCTGTCCCTGAGGGTACTTGGATTACAGAGGTACCCGCGGGTCAGCTGGTCACGGTGGTGGGTCTGATCAACACGCTGACCGGCCCCATCTGGTCGGTGGAGATGTTGCTCTTTTCCTGGCGTAACGCCCGCATTGCCCTCAAACGTGTAGATAGACTTGCAGCTGAGGTTGAGGCTAACTCTCAAGTAGAGAGTAAGGACGCCCCCGCCCCGGGTCCCAGCGCCGCAGCAGGGCAGGCACTGGTTGAGGTTCCCCGGGCCAGTGCCCCGGTTCACTACATCAACCCGCGCGAAGCCGGGTTGCCTGCCCAGGACTACGCCGAAGCTCTGACCGAAGCCCTGCGCCAAGCTCAACCTGCCCCGGGCGGGGAACAGGCGGCAGGCGTCCTCACCGGGGGCGAGCGCGTCCTGCTCTCTGAGCCAAACCCCATGATTTTTGCTGGCACTCTGGCTGAGCACCTGCAGATGGGCACGGAGGGGCTGAGCCGGGAGCATATGATCGAGCTTTTGAAGCTCACCGACTCCGAAGAAATTGCCTTCCGCCTAGGCGGCCGTGATCCCGAGAGTTACCTGGCCAGTACCCTGGCCTCCGAAGGGACCAACCTATCGGGGGGCCAGCGGCAGCGCCTGGCCCTGGCCCGGGCCCTGGCCCAGCCGGCGTCCGTCCTGGTGCTGACCGAGCCCCTGAACTCGGTGGATGAACCTAGCCAAAAGTTCATCCTCAACCAGCTCGAAGCGCGTACGGGCAAGCCCGGCCCCCTCGAACATATCCGCCAGATTTACCTGGTCTCAACCACCATGGAGGTTGAGCGACGACTGAAAGCAGGTGAGGCCCGTGGCTAACCTCCTTCCCATAACCGACGGTAAGACCACCTGGCGGCTGCTGGCCAAGTCCATTCTCAAGACCCCCTGGCAGCTGGCTCTCTTGGTGTTGTTGTTTGTAGCTAGCTCGGTGGCAACCCTGATTACTCCCATCATGGTGGGGCAGCTCATTGACCGGGCTACGACTGGGCAGCTGACCGGCTACCCCTGGGCAGAGCTGGTGGTTATCGGTGCTGCCGTGGTGGCCGGGGCCCTGCTGGCCCGTGCCTGGACCTTCCAGGGTCAGAAGATGGGTGTGCGGCTCAATCGCGATTTGGGTATTGACCTGGTCGGGGCCTCTCTGTACCTGGACGCCCAGACCGTTGAGGACGCTGGCTCCGGCGACCTAGTTGCCCGCCTGACGGATGACGTCGATAGCGTCCGCCAGGTGCTGGCTACCGGCCTGCCAGAGTTTGCCCATATCAGCATCTACATGGTGATTACCGCAGCTACCATCTTCACCGTCAACCCGGCTATCGGCCTGGTGACCGTGCCCATGTTTATCGTCATGACTATGATGCTGAGAATTTTCTTACCCCGTATCGCTCAGCTCACCCGGGAAAAGACTGAGGCTATCAGTGATTTGACCGTAGTAGCCACCGAAAACATTCGCGGGGCTGCCACAGTGAGCGAACTGGGAATCGGTCAAGCCCGCGCCAGAGTGCAGGAGGAACGGATCTGGCGCAGCTTCGAGATTAGCGACCGCATGGTAGTGGTGCGTTCCGTCTTTTGGGCGGTGGATGCCTTCAACTCCTTCCTGCCCCTGGTGCTCTCCATGGTTTGGGGTGCCTACTGCGTGGAGCAGGGCTGGGCGACCTGGGGTGATGTTGCAACCGCCTCAATCATGCTCTTCACCATGCGGGTGAACTCAGATATCTTCACCTTCTGGTTGGACCGCCTGCGCGAAATGACCGTGACCATGGGCCGCGTCTTCGGCGTCATTGACCTTTCCCACCAGCAGCAGGCCCGCCGTGCCGCCGGGCAAAAAGCTGCCCCGGTAGACCGGCCCGTGCGGGGTGCGTCCGCCCCGGTCATCGACCTAGTGGGCGTCACCTACGGGTATGACCCGGACGCCCCCGTCATTAAGGGAGTGGATCTGCAGCTGGCGGCGGGGGAGAGTCTTGCCCTGGTAGGACGCTCCGGCTCGGGTAAGACCACCCTGGCTCGCCTGATTGCCGGGTCGCTGACTGCTGATAGTGGCACCGTGCAGGTGGAGGATCATCTGGTGGGTAACGGGCTGTACCCCACCCAGCCCGATGCCAGTGGACGCCCCGCCCTGCTTATCTGCACCCAGGAGGCCCACGTTTTTGTCGGCACCCTGGCAGAAAACATGCGGGTGGCTGCCCCCGATGCAAGTGACGGGCAGGTTCTAGCCGCCCTCCGCTCAGTGGGTGCCACCTGGGTCGATGACCTGCCAGAAGGGCTGGAGAGTCAGGTGGGTGGTGGCTCTACAGAGCTCACCCGCGACCAGATTCAGCAGCTGGGCCTGGCCCGTATCGTGGTGGCTAACCCCCACGCTGTTATTCTGGACGAGTCCACCACCCAGCTGGAACTGGCCGATGCTCGGCAGTCCCTGGCCGCTGTCATGCAGGGCCGGGCCGTCATCATCATCTCCCATGATGCCCGTATCGCTTCCCTGGCTGACCGGGCTGTGCTGCTTGAGGACGGCGAGCTGGTGGCTGAAGGTAAACCGGAGCACATCTTTGCACGAGCCTAAACTGAGGTACATCATCAGCACCCCACGCATAGACTGGGTGGGGTGCTCGATGCTAATCTAGCCTCATGAGTTCAACTAAGACCCCAGCAGATCCAGGCCAGTTACGCCGAGCCGTCCTCGTCGTTGCCGGTCTCAACCTTGCCTACTTCTTCGTTGAAGGGGTCATCGCTCTGGCAATCGGCTCAGTGAGCCTCCTGGCAGACAGCGTGGATTTTTTTGAAGACTTCGCCGTCAATTCCCTCATTGCTATCGCTCTGGGCTGGTCGCTGACTTGGCAGGCGAGGGCGGGTAAAGCGTCCGCTGTCATTATCCTGCTCCCGGCCCTGGCTGCAGTCTGGCAGATTGTGGCAAAATTCCCGGATCCGGACGCCCCCGATGCATTTACTCTCTTTGTTACCGCGGGCGGCGCTGTGGTGGTTAACCTGATCTGCACTCTTATTCTGGCTCGATTCCGCACCGGTGCGGGGTCGCTCACTCAGGCTGCCTTCCTTGCCGCCCGCAACGACGTTGCCATTAACCTAGCCATTATTCTCATGGCTGGGGTAACTGCCTTTGTTGGCACCGGCTGGCCCGATCTGGTGCTCGGTGCCTTGATTTTAGTACTCAATGTGGGGGCTGCTAAAGAGGTCTGGGAAACTGCCCACGAAGAAGCCCTGGCAGCTAAGGCACTAGCCGGCGATTTTGACGACGACTAAAGCCCTGCGACGAGTTGCGCAGGAAGCTACCAGGGCAGGGGTTTGTCTCTAGCTAAAGAGCGCCAGGGAGCGAATGACTGTCTGAGCCAGGCCGTAGAGCAGGCCTCCTGTGACCAGGATGGTCAGCACCCAGGCTGCCGCGGTATGGATCGGGCCACCAGTGTTGATTTTCATCTTCTGATGAGCGGTACCTAGCTTGCCGTGTCCCGCTAGCTTGGCCATATCTTTCTCTGAAGCATGGTGCTTTTCGTCAACCGGCTTGACGAGAAGGTTAGCGATAAAACCAACTGCTAGAACACCGACCATAATGAAGAGGGAGGGCTGGTAGAGCTCAGCACCGGCGGCATCGGGGTTGCCTGCGCGCACGGTGTCCTGAACTAGGTTGACGATGAGCGGTCCAGCAATACCCGCTGCCGACCAGGCGGTGAGCAGACGGCCGTGAATAGCCCCAACCTGTAGGGTGCCAAACATATCGCGCAGGTAGGCCGGGATAGTGGCGAAACCGCCGCCGTAGAAGGAGATGATAAGGAAGGCGGTAGCGATAAAAAGCACCAGGCTGACGTTACCGAAGAGAGCCCAGATGATGTAGAGGGCAAGACCCACACCCAGGTACATGACGTAGATGTTCTTGCGGCCGATGATATCTGAGGTGGAAGACCAGATGAAACGGCCACCCATGTTAGCCAGTGAGAGCAGACCGACAAAACCGGCTGCAGCTGCTGCGGAGATGGGGAAGTAGGACTGAATCATGGGTGAGGCTGATTCCAGCAGACCGATACCGGCGGTGACGTTGGTGAAGAGGACTGTCCATAGGAGCCAGAACTGGGGAGTGCGGATAGCCTGGGCGGCAGTAACGTTCTGGTTGGTCCGCATGGTGTTGGGCTTCTGCTGGGCTGGGTCGAAGCCGCTGGGTTTCCAGTCGGGGTGGGGGACCCTGATGACGAAGGCACCGAGCAGAATAATGAGGGTGTAGGAGGAAGCCAGCACCAGGAAGGAAGGGATGAGCGCTGAAGCCTGTTCTGTCTTTTCAGCTGAACCTGAAAAGAGTTCCATGAGCTGGGCTGACACGGGGGAGGCAATCAGGGCACCGCCACCAAAGCCCATAATGGCTAGGCCTGTTGCCATGCCGGGCCGGTCAGGGAACCACTTCATGAGGGTAGACACCGGTGAGATATAGCCAAGGCCCAAACCAACGCCGCCGAGGGCACCGTAGCCCAGGAAGACCAACCACAGCTGGTTGGTGGTAACTCCTAGAGAAGCGATGAGAAAACCCAGGACCCAGCAGGTTCCCGCTGTCAGCATAGATTTACGGGGGCCAACTCGTTCAACCCAGGTTCCGCCCACAGCTGCTGAGATGCCCAACATGGCGATAGCGAGGGAGAAAACCCAGCCCACGGCGGTCTCGGTTGAGCCGAAATGGGTGACCAGTTGGGTTTTGAAGACTGACCAGGCATAGACCTGCCCGATGCAAAGGTGGATGGCAAGTGCTGCTGGGGCCATAAACCAGCGGTTGAAAGTGATGGGTGCGACGATCGCTGACCTATCAAGAACTGACATGAAGCTTTCCTCTGAGATGTGTATCTGCTGGCAAAATATTGTGTGTAGTGATGAGCTCTACATTATCCCACACTGGGGTCCTGGTTGTGCTGCTCGCCATAGATTTGGCTTACTTATACGTTGATGTTTGATTTTGAGTATTCTTTCAGGATCTTCAATCTGGCTAGCCTGCAAAACATGACTCAGGGCACTAAACTAGGTGGTGGCATATTCGCTAGTTAACAAGGAAGTTCACCCCTATGAGCAAGCCCTTCCCTTCTGATCTTGAAATCGCTCAGGCAGCGACCCTGCAACCGATTACTGAGATCGCCGCAGCGTCAGGCATCAATGAAGATCGCCTGGAGCCCTACGGCAAGTATGTTGCCAAGGTGCAGCTGACCGACGATACCACCGCGGAAAAAGCTCTGGCTCGCGGTTCTAAGTACATTGTTGTTACCGCAGTAACTCCTACCCCGCTGGGTGAAGGCAAGACCGCTACCTCGGTCTCTCTGGCCCAGGGTATGGCAGCTACCGGCCGCAAGGCTATGCTGACCCTGCGTCAGCCCTCTATGGGCCCCACCTTCGGCATCAAGGGCGGCGCGGCGGGCGGTGGCTACTCCCAGATTGTCCCCATGGAGAAGCTCAACCTGCACCTGACCGGCGACTTCCACGCTGTCACAGCGGCCCACAACCTGCTTGCTGCCATGATTGACAACCACCTGCATCACGGCAACGAGCTACGGATTGATACCCGTGCCATCACCTGGCGCCGGGTCATCGATATGAACGACCGGGCCCTGCGCAACATCGTGGTTGGCCTGGGCGAGCGCATGGACGGCGTCCCCCGCGAAACCGGCTTCGACATCACCTCAGCCAGCGAAATCATGGTGATTCTCTCCCTCTCCACCAGCTTCGCTGACCTGCAGGGGCGTCTGGCTAAAATCGTTATTGGTCTCAACGTGGACGGCGACCCCGTCACCGCTGCTGACCTCAAGGCTGACGGGGCCATGGCCGTCATTCTGGCGGACGCCATCAACCCCAACCTCTTGCAGACCCTGGAAAAGACCCCCGCCCTGATCCATGCGGGCCCCTTCGGCAATATTGCCACCGGCAACTCCTCGGTTGTGGCAGACTACGTTGGTCTTGAGCACGCTGATTATGTCATTACCGAGGCCGGCTTCGGTGCTGATATGGGTGCTGAGCGTTTCTTCAATGTCAAGTGCCGCGTCTCCGGTCTGAAGCCGGATGCCGCCGTCCTGGTGGTTACCGTCCGCTCCCTCAAGTCCCACTCGGGCCGCTACAAGATTGTGCCCGGCAAGCCCCTGCCGGAGGGCCTGCTGGCCGAGAACACCGAGGACGTGGAGGCAGGTGCTGCCAACCTGCTCAAGCACATTAAGATTGTGCGTTCCTTCGGCGTGCAGCCGGTTGTGGCTATCAACGCCTTCCCGACTGATTTTGAGTCAGAGCACGAGACCATCCGCCGTATTGCCGAGGATGTAGGTGCCCGCGTTGCTATTCACCGTGGCGTTGCCGAGGGCGGCAAGGGCGTGACTGAGCTGGCGGACGCTGTCGCAGCTGCCTGCGATGACGTCAGCGAGCTGACCTACACCTACGAGGACGAGGACAGCCTGGCCACCAAGATCGAGAAGGTCGCAACCAAGGTCTACGGGGCCGACGGCATCGAGGTTGCTCCGGCAGCTGCCAAGCAGCTGGCCCGCTACGAGGAGTTAGGCTACGGTAACTTGCCGGTCGTCATTGCCAAGACCCACCTGTCTATTTCGGCTGACGCGTCGCTCAAGGGGGCCCCGACCGGCTGGACCCTGCCCGTGCGCGAGGTGCGCCTGGCAGCTGGCGCTGGCTACGTCTACGCTATTTGCGGCACTATGCGTACCATGCCGGGCCTGGCTAAGTCCCCGGCTGCCGAGCGTATCGGATTTGATGACAACGGCACCATGGTCGGCCTCTTCTAAACCCCATCCAGGGTTTACCCACGAAAGGACGCCGCCGCCCGTCTTCCTAAGATGGAGAAAACGGTTGCTAGATTTTATAGATTAGAGGATTTTCTAATGGAGCAAAATGAAGTATTTGAGGGTTCTTACTCGCAGGTTTGGGAGTGCGACTACGGACGACGGAGTGATTTCTTTAAAGCTTTAAATGAAATCAATAATACTTTTAAAGAAAATTTACTCCAGGGAATGAATGTGATGTGGTCAGACATTCCTTATGATTTGAGGCTTTTTGCATGTTTCTACTATTCGGGTAGCGAAGCAGAGATAGCTGAGTTGGACTCATCACTGAAAAACATTCTCGTATCGACTGGTGCTGTTCAGAGGAGCGACTATACTGGTGACAGTTTGATGAAATCTTTAGCAGGTAGGCAACTGAATATGATGGCTTGTGTTAAAGGTCTTACGATACTAGACCCATGCAAGTTTGAGGAGATTGATGGTTTGGAATCTAAAGGTTATAAAGTAGGTCTTTTAGAGCCTGAAAATAAGATTTTTCTAAGTCATCAAAGTGAGCGAAAAGATAAAATTCGTGACCTGCAGAGAGTTCTCTCAAGCAATGGAATATCAACTTGGTTTGATGAAATTGATATCGAATACGGAGATAATATAGCCTCCGCTATTTCT
Source organism: Rothia sp. (in: high G+C Gram-positive bacteria) (assembly GCA_030529845.1). Lineage (GTDB taxonomy): Bacteria > Actinomycetota > Actinomycetes > Actinomycetales > Micrococcaceae > Rothia. The sequence goes on from JAUMWB010000001.1 coordinate 306,622, forward strand.
AGGGGAGTTAATCAATCAAAGGTTGTTATATTCTGGATAAGCGATAAGTTTCTCCAATCTAATTGGTGTAAATATGAGTTTGAGCGTTTTCATACTAATTATGCAAGCACTTCTGATGTTGCAATTATTTCACTTGTTGAATCTGATTGTAAGGATAATGTGCCGGAATTTATATCTACTTTAAAGTATTATGAAGTGTCTGGCGCTGAATCGATTGATGAGATTTCGAGAAAAATTATTCCCGCTATACGTAAAGCAATTTCCACAAAGGGGTCTAGTGGAAAATACTGGACAGAATGAATATAGTTAACTTTTTAGTATCTATAGCGCGTTTATGAGCCATTATTTTGTTTCATACCTTCTCAGGAAGGGCAACTAGTTATTCTTCGAAAATATAGGACGCCGCCGCCCGTCTTACCCGGTCAGGGGAGGGGCGGCGGCGTTCTTCCTTTGTAGGGGGTTTATACCCAGTCCTTCTTGGGGGAGGTGCCACCAATACCAGCGTTGAAGGTGTTAGTGGGATCCAGTTCCTTGAAGTGCTCCACCATAGCCTCAGGCATGTGGTAGAGACGGCCGTAGTTGTGTTCAGCTGGCAGTTTGGCGCCGCGAGCTTCGAGTAGCTCCTGAATCTCGTCGTGCAGCTTATGGGGGTCAACGCCCTTCTTGGCAACGTAGTCCTGGTGCATGACGTGGCAGAAGAAGTGGCCGTAGTAGGCGGTAACGTCCAGCTGGCTGGCAATCTCAGGGGGCAGTACCTCCAGCCAATCCCAGTCGTCCCGGCGCAGGGCAACATCGATGGGGATCAGCTCACCCAGTTCCTTGCGCTTCATGCTGGCGTAGCGGGTGGCTGCGCTGGCAGCGCCAAAACGGTTCAGGTTGGCGCTCTTAGCCTCGTCCGCCGTACAGATGAAGAAGTCACCCTCATGCTCGGGAGCGGCGAAGAAGTCCTTGAGCATGGTGTCGGTTGCCTGCTTCTGAGCCTCGCTGACGGTGAGTAGCAGGTGGTGCTCGAAGCGGTCGCGGTAGTCCAGCATGCGTTTGGGCAGCTGGCTGGGAACCACATCGAAGATGCGCTGGGAGACGGTGTCGGCGAAGGTGGGGCCAATACCGGGAACCTTGCCGAAGACCCCGTTAGCCCAGGTCTTGAAGGCAAACATGCGGGTTTGTAGGGCTGAGCTCATGTATTTGAGGAACACAAAGGTGTCTTTGCCGTACTTTTCTGCCAGGTCGAAGGCGCTGCGGCCCATGTACTCACCCGAGATGGGCAGGGGCATGTCGGCTTCGAGGAAAATGCGGCGAATCTCCTCGAGCTCACGGGGGCTGTGGGTGCCGATGTAGAACATGGCGGGGTTCTTCTCGAGCGGGAAGGTGCGGGTTCGCACGGCAAAGACAAGGATTTTGCCGGCAGATCCGGACGCCTCAAACAGGTACTCGGGGTTGGAGTTGTAGCGTGCGGGGGTGGGCTCCATCTTGCGCAGATGGGCCGCGTATTCGGTCTCGCTGGTGTCTTCTGGGGCGGGGGTGACGTCGTCCGCCGACCAGTCGCCCCGCTGTAGCTTATCGAGGGCAACTTCGGGGTCCTCACCCAGGGAAATGCCCAAGTGGTTAACGAGCTCGACCTTACCTTCTTCGGTGACGCGGGCGTAGATAGCTTCGCGGGTGAAGGCTGGACCCTTACGGATCTGGCTACCACCGGAGTTGTTGGCGATGCCGCCGATAACCGAAGCACCGATGGAGGTTGACCCGATGACTGAGTGCGGCTCGCGGTTGTGCGGGGCGAGTTCTTCAGTCAAGTGGGTCAGGGTAGCACCGGCTAGGGAGATAGCCTCGTGGGCGTCGTTAATCAGGTGAACCTGGTTAATCAGGTGGGTTGAGATGAGCACGATGGGCCGGTCGTAGTCCTGGAAGCCCGGGCCAGACCCGCCGGTTAGACCGGTGTTGGAGGCCTGGGGAATCACCATAAAGTTGTGATCGACGCAGACCTGTAGAGCCTTCCACATCTGCACGAGGGTTGTGGGGCGCAATACCGCAAAGAGAGGCCCGCCGCCAAAGCGGTAGCCCTTACTGAAGGGGGCTGTTGCGTGCTCTGCGGTGAGCACATGCTCAGCACCAAGGATGTCTTTGAAAGCATCGAGGGCTTGCTGATGGGCAGGTACATGGTGTGGGGTTGACATGAATAATCTTTCGGTTGAGGGCTTACTAAAACTTCTAGGACGATTCTATTACCAGCCCCGCTCTTTCCACTCAGGCAGGTGGGGGCGTTCCTTGCCCAAGGTGGTGGAATCCCCGTGACCCGGTAGCACCAGGGTGCTATCACCAAACTGGTCGAAGATACGCTCAGAAACATCGGTAAAGAGCTGTTCAAAGTCCTGTGGCGAGTTGGTCTTGCCCACCCCACCGGGGAAGAGCGAATCCCCGGTGAAAAGCAGAACCCGCCCACCGGCGTCCTCCCCCTCAGCAGCAGGAACCCACAGAGCTAAGGCAATGGAGCCCGGGGTGTGCCCGCGCAAGGCAATGACCTCAAGCTCAATACCTGCTAAGGTCAGGCGCTCGCCGCCAACTAGGCGCTCTTCAACCTCCACACCTTCTTGCTCGGCGATGGCCTCAGCATCGGGAGCGCCACAATAGGTTGCCGGGTCCCAAGCCTCAAGAGCCTCAGGGAGGGCGCGGATATGGTCCCAATGAGAATGGGTGGTAATGAGAGCAAGGACGCCCGCCCCCGGCTGGTCATGTGAGGTGGGGGAGTCTGTGGCCGCAGCTTGCTGGGCAAAGCTCTGGATAGCGGGGAAGTCGTCCGCCGCGTCAATCAGAACCTGCTCGCCGCTGGAGCGGTTAGTCAGCAGGTAGACCTTGTTGTCCATATCGGAAACGGCGATGGAGCGGACGGTCAGGTCATCGGACTCAAAAATCAGGGTAGTGGTTAGGTCACTCATGGCCCCATTCTAGGCCTTGGCCCCCACCTTTGTACCGTGCTCTGACCGGATTAAGCCCTCAGAATGAGCAGAACGCGGTACAAACTGGGAGAGGGATGGCGCTTTCATCGGGCTTTCAAAACCTATAGAATATATCTTCGAAACAATCTCTTAGATAGGTGACTCATGGCAGGCTCAGCCACTCAACCCATCGGCAACGACCTCACCCATATCCGTGTGCAGGGCGCCCGCGAAAATAACCTCAAAAACGTCGACCTCGACATCCCCCGCGACGCCATGGTCGTCTTCACCGGTCTCTCCGGCTCCGGCAAATCCTCCCTGGCCTTCGACACCATCTTCGCAGAAGGCCAGCGCCGCTACGTTGAATCCCTCTCCTCCTACGCCCGCATGTTCCTGGGCCAGGTAGACAAGCCCGACGTCGATTTCATTGAGGGCCTGTCACCGGCCGTCTCCATCGACCAGAAATCAACCTCTAAAAACCCGCGCTCAACCGTCGGTACCATCACCGAAATCTACGACTACATGCGCCTGCTCTGGGCCCGCGTGGGGCACCCCCACTGCCCCGAATGCGGCGAAGAAATCTCCAAGCAGTCCCCCCAGCAAATCGTTGATACGCTCATGGACTACCCCGAGAAAACTCGCCTGCAGGTGCTTGCCCCCGTCGTGTCAGCCCGCAAGGGCGAGTTCGTTGACCTCTTCAAAGAACTCTCCACCGCAGGCTACGCCCGCGCCCGCGTAGATGGCGAGGTCATCCAGCTGACCGACCCGCCCAAGCTGGAAAAACAGTACAAGCACACCATCGAGGTCGTGGTTGACCGTATCGCCATCAAGGAAAGCGTTCACCAGCGCCTGACCGACTCTGTTGAGACCGCCCTCTCCCTGGCCGATGGCAAGGTGCTCATCGACTTCGTAGATGAGGACGCCGACGCCCCGGGCCGCACCCGCTCCTTCAGCGAAAACCTGGCCTGCCCCAACGGCCACCCCCTAGCCGTCACCGAGGTTGAACCCCGAGCCTTCTCCTTCAACTCACCCTTTGGTGCCTGCGCAGCCTGCGACGGTATCGGCTCCACTCTCGAAGTGGACACCGACCTCATCGTCCCCAACCCCGACCTCTCCCTAGCCGAAGGCGCTGTTGCTCCCTGGGCCACCGGCAAAGCCACCAGTGAATACTGGCTCCGCCTCTTAGCTGGCCTGGCTGAAGAACTAGACTTCGACCTAGCTACCCCCTTCAAGGACCTGCCCGCCAAGGTTAAAAAAGCCATCCTCAACGGCAAGGACTACAAGGTCACCGTCGCCTACAAAAACCGCTTCGGCCGCGAACGCCGCTACACCTCCGGTTTCGAAGGCGCCAGCGCTTACATCAAGCGCAAGTACGAAGAAACCGAATCAGACTGGTCCAAAGACCGCTACGAACAGTACATGCGCAAGGTCGCCTGCACCTCCTGTAATGGTGCCCGCCTCAACCCCACCATCCTGGCTGTCACCGTCGGCGGCAAATCCATCGCCGACGTCACCGAGATGCCCATGCGAGAGGCCCTCACCTTCATGCGCTCGCTGACCCTGAGCGAGCGTGAGGCTAAGATTGCTGAACTGGTACTTAAGGAAATAGATGCCCGCCTACAGTTCCTGCTGGATGTGGGGCTGGACTACCTGAACCTGGCCCGCTCAGCTGGAACTCTCTCGGGTGGTGAAGCCCAGCGTATCCGCCTGGCAACCCAGATTGGTTCTGGCCTAGTGGGCGTGCTCTATGTGCTGGATGAGCCCTCCATTGGTCTACACCAGCGCGATAACCGCCGTCTGATTGAAACCCTTACCAAGCTGCGCGACATGGGCAATACCTTGATTGTGGTGGAACACGATGAGGACACTATGAAGGAAGCCGACTGGATTGTGGACGTTGGTCCCGGCGCGGGCGAGCACGGCGGCCAGATCGTGCACTCGGGTACTTATGCTGAGCTGCTTGAAAATAAGGAGTCAGTGACCGGTGACTACATGGCAGGACGCCGCGCCATCACGGTTCCTGCCACCCGCCGTCCGGTTGACCCCAAACGCATCATCAAGGTCATTGGGGCCCGCGAAAACAACCTTAAGAATGTTGATGTGGAGTTCCCCCTGGGCGTGCTCACCGCCGTTACCGGTGTTTCCGGTTCAGGTAAGTCCACCCTGGTCAACGATATTCTCTATACCTCCCTGGCCAATAAACTCAACGGGGCCAAGCAGGTGCCGGGGCGCCATAAAACCATTACCGGTCTGGATCACCTGGATAAGATTATTCACGTGGACCAGTCACCGATCGGCCGCACCCCTCGCTCGAACCCGGCTACCTACACCGGCGTCTTCGACCACATTCGTAAGCTCTTTGCCGAAACCACCGAGGCCAAGATGCGCGGCTACCAGCCCGGACGTTTCTCTTTCAACGTCAAGGGCGGGCGCTGCGAGGCCTGCTCGGGTGACGGCACCTTGAAGATCGAGATGAACTTCCTGCCCGACGTCTATGTACCCTGTGAGGTGTGCAAGGGCAAGCGCTATAACCGCGAGACCCTTGAAGTACACTACAAGGGCAAAACTATTGCCGACGTGCTTGAAATGCCGGTTTCTGAAGCCGCCGAATTCTTCGCCGCCTTCAGCAAGATTTCGCGCTACCTCGATACCCTGGTGGACGTCGGTCTCGGCTATGTGCGTCTGGGCCAGTCTGCCACCACCCTCTCCGGTGGTGAGGCTCAGCGCGTCAAGCTGGCCACCGAACTGCAAAAGCGCTCCAACGGCCGGTCCATCTATGTGCTGGATGAACCCACCACCGGTCTGCACTTTGAGGATATCCGCAAGCTCCTGGGTGTGGTTCAGGGCCTGGTTGATAAGGGCAATACCGTCATCACGATCGAGCACAACCTCGACGTCATCAAGAGCGCTGACTGGCTGATCGACATGGGCCCCGAGGGTGGCGACGGCGGCGGAACTGTGCTGGCCACCGGTACTCCCGAGCATCTGGCCACCGTCCCCGAGTCCCACACCGGGCGGTTCCTGGCTGAGATGCTCTAGGGGAGAAGCGCCCAGCCGGGGTATGCTAAATAGGTCAAAACAGCCTAAAAATTTCAAAAAGCATACCTCGGGCGGGGTGGCCAGCATCCACTCCATCCCCTATGCGCTCAAGGAGTTCTCATGTCCCTCAAATACAAGGCAACTCAAAAGACCATCGAAGGCCTGCTTCGTACCGTCTTCCGGGCCCGTGTTACCGGCCTTGAGAACTTCCCCGCAGAGGGCCCCGTCATTGTGGCCTCCAACCATCTGGCCTTCCTTGACTCGGTCATTATTTCAGCCCTGATGCCCCGGCGCGTAGCGTTCTTGGCCAAGTCTGAGTATGTCAACTCACCGGGTATCAAGGGTAAGGCTATGAAGACCCTCTTCCAGGTCATCGACATCATTCCGGTCAACCGCACCGATAAAAAAGAGTCCATGAAGGCCCTGGAAACCGCGCTTGAGCGCCTGAACGAAGGCAAGGTTTTCGGCATCTACCCCGAGGGAACCCGCTCCCGGGACGGCTACCTCTACAAGGGAAAAATCGGTGTGGCCTGGCTGGCTCACATGACCGGAGCCACCGTAGTGCCTATCGGCCTGATTGGCACCGATAAAATTCAAAAACCCGGCTCCAACATGGTCTACCCCCACCGCTTTACTGTCCGCGTGGGGCAACCCATGACCTTCGAAAAACTGGGGGAGAGCATGAGCGGTAAGCAACGCCGCCAGACCACCGACCAGATTATGGATGCTATTGCCCAGCTTTCTGGTCAGCCCCGCAAAAACGAATATAACGTCTCACCGTCAGCAGAACGCGACGGGGGAATCTAGCCCAGCAGACCTTGCGGACTAGAGGCTCCTGCCGCACCTGACCCCAGCTCAAAGGACCTGATACACGTGGCTGATCCTGCCTCCTACCGCCCGGCGTCCGGCGAAATCCCCACCAACCCCGGGGTTTACCGCTTCCGTGATGATGTAGGCCGCATTATCTATGTGGGCAAGGCCAAGAATCTGCGCAACCGCCTCAACTCCTACTTTGCCCGCGTCGATTCTCTCAGCCCTAAAACCTACGCTATGGTGCACACCGCAGCCTCGGTGGAGTGGACGGTGGTGGGTAGCGAGCTGGAATCCCTCCAGTTGGAATACACCTGGATCAAGGAATATAAGCCCCGCTTCAACATCGCCTTCCGCGACGATAAGTCCTACCCCTACCTGGCGGTGACTCTCAAGGACCGTTTCCCCCGTGCCCAGGTGATGCGTGGGGAAAAGAAGAAGGGGGTGCGCTATTTTGGCCCCTACTCCCAGGCCTGGGCTATTCGTGAAACCCTCGATGCCCTGCTGCGGGTTTTCCCGGTGCGCACCTGCTCTACCGGCGTCTTTAACCGGGCCCAGGCGTCCGACCGCCCCTGCCTGCTGGGCTATATCGATAAGTGCGCAGCCCCCTGTGTGGGCAAGATCAGCCGTGAAGACCACCAAAAAATCGCTGAAGATTTCTGCTCTTTTATGGCCGGGGGCGCCGAAAAGTACATAGCTGACCTGACCCGGCAGATGAAGGACGCCGCCGCCGACTTTGACTTTGAAAAGGCTGCTCGGCTGCGCGATGATCTTGAGGCCCTGACCAAGGCTTTCGAGCGCAACGCCGTGGTGCTGCCCGATTCTGTGAACGCTGACCTCTTCAACTTTGTTGAGGATGACCTTGAGGCTGCCGTACAGGTTTTTTATGTGCGGGGCGGACGCATCCGCGGCCAGCGGGGTTGGATTGTTGAGAAGGTTGAGGACTCCTCACCTGAAGCGCTCATGGACCACCTGCTGGTGCAGGTCTACGGTGAAACCGCAGCTGTGTTAGCGGCCGGTAGCACCGAAGAAGAGATGAACCACAATCTCAATGAAATACCTCGTCACATCAATGTTCCGGTGCTACCCGAGAACCACGAAAGGCTCGAGGAATGGCTGAGCGGGGTACGCGGGGCCAAGGTGAGTATCAGCGTGCCTCAGCGCGGCGATAGGGTCGAGCTCATGGCAACCGTCGCTGAGAATGCCAAGCAGGCCCTGAACCTGCACAAGACCCGCCGGGCAGGTGACCTCACCACCCGTTCGGCCTCCCTGGTGGAACTCCAAGAAACCCTGGAACTGCCCGAGGCCCTCATGCGCATTGAGTGCTACGACATCTCCCACGTGCAGGGGACCAACGTGGTTGCCTCCATGGTGGTCTTTGAGGACGGCCTGCCTAAGAAAAGTGACTACCGCAAGTTCTCCATCACCGGGGACGCCGCCCGCGACGACACCGCCAGCATGTACGACGTCATCTACCGCCGCTTCCGTCGCTACCTCACCGACGAGGCCCCCGGAAGCCGGGTGCGGGCGTCCGGCCAAATCAGCGAAGATGACCTTCACGCCAAGGAACCCGCTAAGTTTGCCTACCCGCCCAACCTGGTTGTGGTGGACGGCGGCCAGCCCCAGGTCGCTGCCGCGACCCGTGCCCTCGAAGATTTGGGTATTACCGATATCTATGTGGTCGGTATCGCCAAGCGCCTTGAGGAGCTATGGCTGCCGGGCGATGACTTCCCCGTCATTCTGCCCAGAACCTCTAACGCCCTCTACCTGATTCAGCGCATCCGCGACGAGGCCCACCGCTTCGCTATCACTTTCCACCGTTCCAAGCGGGGTAAAGAGATGGTCAAGTCAGCCCTCGATACCGTGCCGGGGTTGGGCCCGGCCAAGCGCGAAGCTCTCATTAAGCACTTTGGCTCCCTCAAACAGCTCTCAGAAGCAAGTGCCGATGAGCTGCAAAAAGTACCCGGAATTGGCCCGGCTATGGCTCAAAAAATCCTGGAGCGTTTTACGCCGAGTGTAGGGGATACTGCCCAGAAGGGAGCTGAGAGTGAACCGGTGCACTAAGCTAGAAGTACTAACCGTTTGAAGCGTGGAAACGAGAGACCCCCATTCATGTCACCCAACTCCAGTGAGCAGACCGTCAAGCCGCAAATTCTCGTGATCACCGGTATCTCTGGAGCCGGTCGATCCACCGCTGCCAACACTCTCGAAGATGAGGGCTGGTACGTGGTCGATAACATTCCCCCGCAGATGCTCGGTTCGCTTGCCCAGCTCGTCAAGGAATCACCGGGCACCCTGCCCAAGGTCGCTGTGGGTATCGACATCCGTGCCCGCCGTCAGCTGGCAGACCTGCCTGAAGCTATCAATAAGCTCCGTGCCTCAGATATCGACTTCTCTATGCTCTTTATGGACGCTGCCGATAAGGACATCATCGCCCGCTATGAGGCTCAGCGCCGCCCCCACCCCCTGCAACAGGGAGGTCTGGTTGCTGAAGCTATCGCCGAAGAACGCCGTATCTTTGCTGGCCTGCAAGAAGAGGCCGACTACGTCATCGACACTACCGGCATGAATATTCACCAGCTGGCTAAGAAGGTGCGTGAAACCTACGCCCCGGGCAAGGAACGCCTGGTCAACATCACCGTCATGAGCTTCGGTTTTAAGTACGGTACCCCCTCGGACGTTCACTACATGGCCGATATGCGCTTCATCCCCAACCCCCACTGGGTGCCCGGCTTACGCGCCCAAACCGGGCAGGACGCCGGCGTCCGCGACTTTGTCTTTGCCCAGGACGGCACTGAAGAGTTCATCAGTAACTACATTGCCGCCCTGCAGCCGGTGATTGCTGGCTACCGCCGTGAGGGCAAGCTCTATGCAACCTTCGCTATCGGTTGCACCGGGGGCAAGCACCGGTCGGTGGCTGTGAGCGAAGAAATCGCCCGTCGCCTGGGTGAACTGGAAGACGTCAATATTTCGGTCCACCACCGCGATATGGGGCGTGAATAATGTCCGAGGCAACCCGCATGAGCCGCTTCCCCGAGACAGGCCTGCTGCCGGTGACTGCTCAGGGGCAGGACCTGCCCGTGCGCGTTACTGCCCTGGGCGGGGGCCACGGCCTCTATGGTTCACTGTCTGCTCTCAAACTTATTACCACCGCCCTTACTGCGGTGGTGACGGTGGCAGACGATGGTGGCTCATCAGGCAAGCTCCGGGAAGAACTGGACGTGCTCCCGCCCGGTGACCTGCGTATGGCCCTCTCTGCCCTGTGTGACGATACCGATTGGGGTCGCACCTGGCGCGATGTCATGCAGCACCGTTTCACTTCCCGAAGCCCCGACCGTCCCACCGCCTTAGAAAACCACGCCCTGGGCAATCTGCTGATTGTCACCCTTTGGGAGCTGCTGGGTGACACTATCGCCGGGCTGGACTGGGCAGGAGCCCTGCTCAACGCCCGCGGGCGTGTACTGCCCATGGCAAACCGTCCGTTGGTCATCGAAGGCGACATTATCAGCACCAACGACCACGGGGTGACCTTCCGCGATACCGTCCAGGGGCAGGCAACCCTGGCCAAGGCGGGGCGGGTAGACAAGGTCCGCCTGCTGCCAGAGAACACCGAAGCCTGCCCGGACGCCGTCCGCGCGGTACACGAGGCAGATTGGGTGGTGCTGGGTCCCGGCTCCTTCTTTACCTCCCTGCTGCCGCACCTGCTCCTACCCGGGCTACGCGATGCCATTCTCAACACCAGCGCCAAAATTTGCCTGGTCATGAATCTCGAACTGGATGCAAAAGAAACCCGCGGCATGAGTGCCGCAGACCACCTGCTCGTTTTGCGTGAATACGTTCCAGAAATTAGGGTTAATACAGTCATTGCTGATCCCGCCACGGTGGGAGAAAGCAAGACCTTTGAAGAAGTAGCAGCCCAGCTAGGGGCGAAGGTGCTCTGGGCTGACGTATCAGAAGCTGACCAACCGGGCGTTCACGACCCCCTCAAATTAGCAGCTGCCTACAAACACGTCTTCAAACACTAAGGCCGAGCACACATCGGCCCCGCGCTGACGAGCACACACAATTTTGGAGGAAGACCCGCATGGCCCTAACGGCATCGGTCAAAGAAGAGCTGGCTCACTACGAGGCCACGCGCTCATCTGTGCGCAAGGCAGAAGTTGCCACCATCCTGCGTTTTACCAACGGTCTGCACCTGGTGCAGGGCAAAATTGTGGTTGAAGCTGAAGTTGATCTCGAATCTACAGCTGAGCGTCTGCGCTACAACATTTCTGAAATGTACGGTCATGAGGCCTCTATAACCTCTATTTCAGGCGGAGGACTGCGTCGCGGTGGCCGCTACGTGGTTCGCGTTGATCAGGGCGGTGAGGCTCTGGCCCGCCAGACCGGTTTGCTGGACGGACGCGGCCGCCCCGTGCGCGGGCTACCTCCTGCCGTTGTGAACGGCTCTTTGGCCGATGCTGAGGCTGTTATGCGTGGAGCTTTCCTGGCTCACGGTTCCCTGACCGAACCTGGGCGCTCGTCCGCCCTGGAATTTACCTGCCCCGGCCCCGAGGCTGCCCTGGCCCTGGTCGGCGCTGCCCGCCGGCTTGACGTGATTGCAAAGGCCCGCGAAGTGCGCGGTGTGGATCGGGTGGTCGTGCGCGATGGTGAAACCATCTCGCTCCTGCTTGAGCGTATGGGGGCGGTGGACGCCCTTGATAACTGGCGGGAGCGCCGCGCTCGTAAAGAGGTACGAGCAACCGCTAACCGCCTAGCCAACTTCGACGACGCCAACCTACGCCGCTCAGCCCAGGCAGCAGTTGCCGCCGGTGCCCGCGTGGAACGTGCCTTAGAGATTCTGGGGGATAAGGTTCCCGAGCACCTGCGCTACGCCGGTGAACTGCGTGTGGCCCACAAGCAGGCATCTCTCGATGAACTGGGTCGGTTGGCAGACCCACCTATGACCAAGGATGCTATCGCTGGTCGTATCCGCCGCCTTATAGCTATGGCCGATAAACGCGCAGCTGAGCGCGGTATTCCCGGCACCGAAGCTGGCGTGAGTGGAATGTCTAGCCTGAATTCCTAGTCACCCCGTGAGCCTTTCCTGCCACCCCGTTCCCCGCCGTTTACCCTTGCCTGGCAGTGGAACGGGGTTTTGGTTTCGGTGGGCGGATGCAGATCCAAAAGCTGTGTGGGTTTTTGTTGGTTTGCCCTTTACTGGGTGGCCTTGCTCATGCTTCACCCCCGAAAAACCCATATTTGCAGGTCAAAAGAGGGGCGAAGCGTCCTTAAACGCACGCAAGTCCACTTAAAAAACCGACAGAAACACACCAAAACTCACATAAACAGGGTATGATGGTTAACGAACCGGACGAGAGCTCACCCGCTTGAGCTGAAGGAACCACGTTTTCCCAAGTTCGGCGATGAAACGCCAGAACCGGCGTCTCGTCCACCAACGTCACTAACTGTATCTAGGAGTTTGATTTCAGTGACTGTACGCGTAGCTATTAACGGCTTTGGCCGCATCGGTCGTACCTTCTTCCGCGCCGCACAGCAGCACGGCGAAGGCTTCGAAATCGTTGCAATCAACGACCTGACCGACGTCAAGACCCTCGCACACCTGCTCAAGTACGACTCCATCATGGGTCGCTTCAACGGCGAAGTTGCTGTTTCAGAAAACGGCCTGACCGTCAACGGCAAGGAAATCAAGGTTCTGGCTGAGCGCAACCCCGCTGACCTGCCCTGGGCAGACCTCGGCGTAGACGTTGTTCTCGAATCCACCGGCTTCTTCACCGACGGCGAGAAGGCTAAGGCTCACCTTGAAGCTGGCGCCAAGAAGGTTATCCTTTCTGCCCCCGGTAAGAACATCGACGGCACCTTCGTCATGGGCGTCAACGACGACCAGTACGATTCAGCCACCATGAACATCGTTTCAAACGCATCCTGCACCACCAACTGCCTGGCTCCCATGGCTAAGGTGCTGAACGACAAGTTCGGTATCGAAAAGGGTCTGATGACCACCATCCACGCCTACACCGCTGACCAGCGCCTGCAGGACGCCCCCCACTCAGACCTGCGCCGCGCCCGCGCCGCAGCCCTGAACATGGTTCCCACCTCAACCGGTGCAGCAGCAGCTGTTGGCCTGGTTCTGCCCGAACTGAAGGGCAAGCTGGACGGCTTCGCTGTTCGCGTTCCCACCCCCACCGGCTCCATCACCGACCTGACCTTCACCGCTTCACGCGAAGTTACCGTTGAAGAAGTCAACGCAGCCGTCAAGGAAGCAGCTGAGGGTGCCATGAAGGGCATCATCACCTACTCCGAGGAGCCCATCGTCTCCAAGGATATCGAAGGTGAGCCCGTCTCCACCGTCTTCGACGCCCCCCTGACTAAGGTCATCGGCAACCAGGTCAAGGTTATCGCCTGGTACGACAACGAATACGGCTACGTATCACGTCTGGTTATGTTCACCAACAAGGTAGTTGCAGCTCTCTAAGCTGACATCCACCGGTCTTTCATGAGACAGCAATAGGATAGGGTTAGCGGATCCACGCGCACACGCGCGATTCGCTAACCCTTACCTATACCCAGCACTCACCAGGTGCCCACCCCATTCACCCTCACAAACGATGGAGAGAAAACTCCCATGGCTAAGACTCTTGCAGAGCTTATCGACGGTGGCGTAGCAGGCCGCCGCGTCCTCGTCCGCTCAGACCTGAACGTACCCCTCAAGGACGGCGTCGTCACCGATGACGGCCGCGTCCGCGCCTCCCTGCCCGTCCTCAAGAAGCTGACCGAGGCTGGTGCCCGCGTCATCGTCACCGCCCACCTGGGCCGCCCCAAGGGCAAGGTAGACCCCCAGTACTCCATCAAGCCCGCCGCTGAGCGTCTGGCTGAACTGGCAGATTTCCCCGTTGTCATCGCAACCGACCTGGTGGGCGATGACGCCAAGGCCAAGGCTGAGGCCCTGAAGGACGGCGAACTGCTGGTTGTTGAAAACGTGCGCTACGACGCCCGCGAAACCTCCAAGGACGACACCGAGCGCACCGAATTCGCAGCAGAACTGGCTGCCCTGACCGGCGAGAACGGTGCCTACGTCAACGACGCATTTGGCGCCGTTCACCGCAAGCACGCCTCGGTTTACGACATTGCCAAGGAACTGCCCGCCTACCTGGGTGACCTGGTCAAGACCGAAGTTGACGTTCTGCAGAAGGTCATCAAGAACCCCGACCGTCCCTTCGTCGTTGTGATGGGTGGCGCTAAGGTTTCAGATAAGCTGGCTGTAATCGACAACCTCATCGGCAAGGCTGACGCCCTGCTCATCGGCGGCGGCATGGGCTACACCTTCGCCAAGGCCCAGGGCTACGAGGTCGGCCAGTCCCTGCTGGAAGAGGATCAGATCGAGAACTGCAAGCGCTACCTCGAAGAAGCCCCCAAGAAGGGCACCGAGCTGATTATCGCCTCAGACATCGTCTGGTCAGATGACTTCTCCAACGACGCTAACACCGAAATCCGCCCCATCGAAGACCTGACCGGCGGTAAGCTGGGCGCCAAGGCAGAAGGCCTCGATATCGGCCCCGCCACCCGTGAACTCTTCGCCCAGAAGATCAAGGAAGCCAAGCTGGTCTTCTGGAACGGTCCCGTAGGCGTCTTCGAAATCGAAGCCTTCGCAGGCGGCACCAAGGCAGTAGCCGATGCACTCGTTGAATCAGAAGCCTTCTCCATCATCGGCGGCGGCGACTCAGCATCAGCAGTACGCAACCTGGGCTTTTCCGACGATCAGTTCGGCCACATCTCCACCGGCGGCGGTGCCTCCCTCGAATACATCGAAGGCAAGACCCTGCCCGGTCTCGAAGCCCTCGGCGCCTAAAACCATCCGGTACTAGCCACCGCTAGTTCCGCCAAGGGGCAGGACGCCGCAGCCGCCGCGTCCTGCCCACCCACCCCAAGATTTCGCGAAAGGAACGAGCCCATGACTCGCAAGCCCCTCATCGCAGGCAACTGGAAGATGAACATGGACCACACCGAAGGTGTGACCCTGCTCCAGAAGCTGGCCTGGACCCTGGACGACACCAACTTCGACTACGACACCGCTGAAGTTGCCGTCTTCCCTCCCTTTACCGACATCCGCTCTGTACAGACCCTCGTTGACGGCGACAAGCTCAACATCGTCTACGGTGGCCAGGACCTCTCAGACCAGGATTCTGGCGCCTACACCGGCGATATCTCCGGCGTCTTCCTGAAGAAGCTAGGCGCAACCTACGTACTGGTTGGCCACTCAGAGCGCCGCACCATCCACGGTGAAACCGACGGTATCTGCGCCGCCAAGGTACAGGCTGCCTACCGCAATGACCTGACCCCCGTACTCTGTGTGGGTGAGGGCCTCGACAAGCGCGAAGCTGGCGAGCACGTTGCGTTCACCCTGGAGCAGCTGCGCGGCTCCATCGAGGGCCTGACCGCTGAACAGGCTGAAACCCTGGTTGTTGCCTACGAGCCCGTCTGGGCTATCGGCACTGGCAAGGTTGCAACCGCAGCTGACGCCCAGGAAATGAGCAAGGCTATCCGTGAGGAACTGACCAAGCTCTACTCAGCAGAGGTAGCTGACAAGGTCCGCGTACTCTACGGCGGCTCCGTCAAGGCTGCATCAGCTCCTGAAATCATGGTTGAAGCAGACGTCGATGGCGTTCTGGTGGGCGGCGCATCACTCGACGCCACCGAATTCGCTAACATCGCACGCTACAAGGCCTAGAAGATACCCTAACTAGGGGTATAGTAGATTGATGGCGCTTCGAAGCGCTGACCAACCCAACTGAAAGGTTCTGCGTGGAAACCCTCAAGATTATTCTGATGGTCCTCATCGCTATTGCGAGCATTCTCACCATCCTGCTGGTTCTGCTGAACCGCGGTAAGGGTGGCGGTCTTTCAGACATGTTCGGTGGTGGCATGACCACTTCGCTGAACTCCTCGGGCATGGCATCCAAAAACCTGATTCGCCTGACCGTCACAGTAATCCTGCTGTGGGTCTTTGCGATCATCGGCTATGCCCTGGTCATGCGTTTCTCAGAAACCGCTGTTATCTAGGCTTTCATCAAAAATCCCCGCCGACCGGATTACCGGTAGGCGGGGATTTTTGTTATAGACCCGGTTGTGTTTAGGCGGCTGTGCCGAGGGCGTCCTCGGTGGCCAGAATCAGGGTTTCAAACAGACCTCGGGCCCCGGCTGCCGGGGTCTGGCTGAGAATCTCGGCGGTCAGCTGAGTTTCAGGCAGAGCGGACGCTGCCCGCAGCCGGGCGGTGGCCTCAGCCTTGTCGCTGCCAGCTACCAGGAACCAGATGCGCTCTGAGAAATTAATGACCGGCAGGGTCAGGCTGACACGAGTGGGCGGGGGCTTAGGCGAATCGTGCACCGCGAGGGCGGTGGCCTCAGCCTCAAGAATCTCTGACCCTTCAGGGAAGAGGGAAGCAATGTGGCCATCTGGGCCCATGCCCAGCAGGGTCAGGTCAAAGAGGGGAGAAGCCTCACCCGCGGGGGCGAAACGGGCCAGCTCGGCTGCATAGAATTCTGCTGCCGCCTCCGGGGTATCAAAGACGTCAGAGGCGCCCATGATGTGAAGGTTTTCCTCAGGTAGCCCCAGGGAGCTGAGCCAGGCGTCCTTGGCCTGCTGCTCATTCCGGTCAGCGTGGCCACTTGGCACGAACCGCTCATCTGACCACCAGAAATGAACCTTAGACCAGTCCACGGTATCTTTGAGCGGGCTTTCTGCGATACCCGCGAGCACCGCAATACCCATGGTGCCGCCGGTCAGCGACAGATGGGCAATGCCGCGGGTGGCAACAGCAGTAGCAGCCACATTGATAATGCGGGTGGCACCAGCCAGCTGGAGCTGGGCCTTATCGCGGTGGGGAACCACTACAGGGTTAGGCATCGTAGACCTCCGTGTAATCAGCGTTGTCATCATGAACGTCATTGACATTAACATCCACCACGATGTTGCCACTAGAGACTACAGACCTGAGCACCTCACCGTAGACCTCATCGGGGTCAAGGCGGCGAAGCTCTTCGGCCAGACAGTCAGCCAGGGAGCGGGCCGGCAGAGAAATCTGCTGGTCAGGCACACCGGGAGAGGAAATAGTGGCAATATTGCGGCCAGGGCGGTGGATGATGATGGAACCGTCCTCACGTTCTAGCTCCACCTTGTAGAGGCCCCGCTGCACATCGGTGGTGCGCAGATGAACCTCAGCACCCAGACGGTCACCTAACCAGGCACCGAGCAGAACCACCGAGGGGCTCATGGACGAACCCGAAACTACCACGCGCTTGACGGGGGCAGGCTCAATCTGGTCAAAGACCGCAGCGATTTGAATACGCCAGAGGGTTAGACGAATCCAGGCCAGGTCGGTATCGCCGTCCTTGTAGCTGGCAGCCAGTTTCTCTAACACACCTAGAGGATCGTAGGCGCGGGCTGAGTCGGTAATACGGCGCTGGGCGATCTTGCCAATGGAGTGTTCAGCCGGATTCTCGGGAACCGAGTGGGGCCACCAGGCAACGATGGGGGAATCCGGCAGCAGCAGACCCGAAATCAGGGACTCGGTGGCAATAGCCGCCGAACCGTAGCCGCGCAAGATAATCAGTTCGGAGGCACCTGCGTCGCCACCCACGTAAATGCGGGCATCCAGGCGGTCCTCGGCGTCCTGACCATAGTCGATATGCACAATAATGCGGGAGGGGTGCTCGTAGGAGGCCTTCAAGGCAGCCTCAACGGCGGTCTTGGAGTGCCCCTTTTCAGCCAGAATAACCAGGGTTAGCACGCGGGAGGAGGTAGTTGCCCCCTCCTCGCTCCGCAGGCGGGAGAGCTCCTTGGCGACCTCTCCCACGGTGGTGTCTTTGAGTTTCTTCATCATGGGCGCCTCCAAGCACGGCCGTCGCGTTCTAGCATTTCGTGGGCGGAAGCCGGGCCCCAGGAACCGGGTGCGTAGGCTTCGGGTTTGATCTTGTTCTCTTCCCAGTATTCTTCGAAGGGGTCAAGGATCTTCCAGGAGAGCTCAACCTCTTCGTGGCGGGGGAAGAGCGGGGGCTCACCGAGCAGCACATCGAGAATCAGTCGCTCGTAAGCCTCGGGGGATTCCTCGGTGAAGGAGTGAGAGTAGCCAAAATCCATGTTGACGTCGCGGATTTCCATCTGGGTGCCAGGCACCTTAGAGGCAAATCGCAGGGTCATACCCTCATCGGGCTGCACGCGGATAACGATGGCGTTCTGGCCGGAGCTATCGGCGCTACCGCCAAAGAGCAGGTTGGGGGCCTTTTTGAAGACCACTGCAATTTCGGTGACGCGACGGCCCAGACGCTTACCGGCACGCAGGTAGAAGGGGACGCCTGCCCACCGGCGGGTGTTGATGTTCAGCTTGAGAGCGGCGAAGGTTTCGGTGCGGGAGTCTGCGGGAATATCATTCTCATCGAAGAAGCCGTTGACCTCTTCACCACCCTGGTTACCGGCAGCGTACTGGCCGATGGCAAAGGCGGAGGCAATATCCTCGGGAATCTGCACAGCCTCAAGGACCTTAGCCTTTTCAGCACGCAGGTGCTCGGCGTTGAAGCTGACGGGCTCTTCCATAGCGGTCAGAGCTAGCAGCTGCAGCAGGTGGTTCTGAATCACGTCGCGGGCCGCTCCCACACCGTCGTAGTAGCCAGCGCGGGTTCCAATGCCGATGTCCTCGGCCATGGTGATCTGTACGTGGTCTACGTTGGTGGCGTTCCAGAGGGGCTCAAACATCTGGTTCGCAAAGCGCATGGCCAAAATGTTCTGCACGGTCTCTTTACCCAGGTAATGGTCGATACGGAAGACCGAATCGGCGGGGAAGACTCGCTCTACAATGGCGTTGAGTTCGCGGGCGGTCTCCAGGTTATGACCAAAGGGCTTTTCGATGACCACACGGCGCCAACCCTCATGCTGGTTGTGGTTGGCTAGGTCGTGGTCAGCTAGCTTCTGTAGGACCTGATCGAAGTCCTTGGGGGGAATAGACAGGTAGAAGGCGTGGTTCCCTCGGGTGCCACGGGTCTCGTCGAGCTCGGCTAGGGTTGCCTTGAGTTTTTCAAAGGACTCATCGGAGTCGAAGGTGCCGGTGACAAAGCGAATACCGGCAGCGAACTGGTTCCAGACGTCCTCGCGGAAGGGGGTGCGGGCGTGGGCTTCAACGTGCCCGCGCACCTCCTTTTGGAAGTCCTCGTGGCTCCACTCGCGGCGTCCGAAGCCCACCAGGCCGAAACTCGGTGGGAGCAGGCCACGGTTGACCAGGTCGTAGACGGCTGGGAGCAGTTTCTTGCGCGCAAGGTCGCCGGTGACGCCGAAGAAGACCAGAGAGGACGGGCCTGCCACCCGGGTCAGTCTGCGATCGCGCGGGTCGCGCAGGGGGTTATTTTCGTGAGTGTTGGCCACCGCCGTGAATCCTTCACAGGTTGGTTGGGGCGGCAGCTTTCATGCATGAATCTGGCTGCCGCTATTCTCTTTATCTAGTGTACTAGCGCTCACCGGGCCGGTAGCTGCTTGCTACCGGGGTAGGGTGCAGTGAAAGTGGGCTGGCGCAGAGAGGGTGGGGATACGAGCCCCCACCCTCAGCCTGCGTCGGCCTTACCTGCTGTCAGCCAGAGCGGCGGTGACAGTTTCGAGCAGTTCCTTCCAGGAGACCTCGAACTTCTCAACACCTTCGGTTTCCAGTTTCTCTACCACGTCGTTGTAGGAGATACCTACAGCTTCGAGCTGGTTGAGAATCGTGGTGGCTTCCTCGTAGGTGCCCTCAATGGTGTTACCCGCGACCTCAGCGTGGTCGAAGGTTGCGTTGAGGGTTGCCTCGGGCATGGTGTTGACGGTGCCGGGGGCTGCAATTTCGGTGACGTAGAGGGTGTCGGGGTAGGCGGGATTCTTCACTCCGGTGGAGGCCCAGAGCGGACGCTGGCGGTTGGCGCCTGCTGCTTCCAGTCGGGCCCAGCGCTCTGAGGAGAAGGCCTGCTCGTAGACCTCGAAGGCCAGGCGGGCATTAGCTACACCGGCCTTGCCGCGCAGGGCCAGGGCCTCATCGGTGCCGATGGCCTCCAGGCGGGCGTCGATTTCAGTGTCCACGCGGGAGACGAAGAAGGAGGCTACGGAGTGGATCTTAGAGAGGTCCTTGCCGTTTTCCAGAGCCTTTTCCAGACCCAGCAGGTAGGCGTTGATGACGGCGCGGTAGCGTTCCAGGGAGAAAATCAGGGTGACGTTGACCGAGATACCTTCGCCCAGAGCCTCAGCGATGGGTTCTAGGCCCTCTTCGGTGGCGGGAATCTTGATCATGACGTTCTCGCGGCCAACTGCTGAGTAGAGTTCCTTAGCCTGGGCCAGGGTTGCCGCAGCTTCACGGGCTAGTAGGGGCGAGACCTCGATGGAGACGCGGCCGTCAAAGCCCTGGGTGGCTTCGTAGATGGGGGCAAAGACATCGCAGGCATCACGAACGTCGTCGATCATTGCGGCAAAACCGGCAGCTTCTGCCTCGGTGCCCTCGGCTGCTAGCTTCTTCATCTGCTCGGCGTAGGCGGCGCCGTTGGAGAGGGCAGCGGCGAAGATGGAGGGATTGGTGGTCACACCGACCACGTTTTTGGTGTCAATCAGTTCCTGCAGGTTGCCGCTGGTCAGACGCTCACGGGAGAGGTCATCGAGCCAGATGGAGACGCCTGCGTCTGACAGCTTCTGGGTGGGGGTAGCCATGGTGTTTTCCTCTTTTCATGGGCCGCTAGCAGGTAGCTGTTTGCGGCGGAATTCTTGTGTGGGGCAAGGACGCAACCGGGGTGCGTCCTTGCCCGCTGTTGTGGCGGCATAGCGCCGGGGTGTAGGTTGCCGTTACTGGGCGGCGGCGATGGACTCGCGGGCCTTAGCGGCGACGTTCTCGGCGGTGAAGCCGTAGTCAGCGAAGAGCTCTTCTGCTGAGGCTGAAGCGCCGTAGTGCTCCAGGGAAACTGCACGACCGGCTTCACCCAGGATATCCAGCCAGGGCATAGCCAGACCGGCTTCAACGGTCACGCGGGCCTTGACGGCTGAGGGGAGTACCGACTCGCGGTACTCAGCCGACTCCGCTGCGAACCACTCGCGGCAGGGCATGGAGACCACGCGGGCTGCGATGCCTTCTTCAGCCAGCTGGGTGCGGGCTGCCAGGGCAAGCTCAACCTCGGAGCCGGTGGCAATCAGGATGACGTCGGGGGTTCCCTCGGTGTCAGCCAGCACGTAACCACCGCGGCCAGCACCCTGAGCAGAAGCGAACTTCTCGCCCTCGGCGTCCGCGTGCAGGTCTTCACGGGCAACGTTGGTCAGGTTCTGACGGGAGAGAACCAGGCCAGCGGGGTGGTCCTTGATGTCCAGGATCTTGCGCCAGGCTACGGCGGTTTCGTTGCCGTCAGCGGGGCGGACGACATCCAGGTTGGGGATGGCGCGCATAGCGGTCAGGTGCTCAACGGGCTGGTGGGTGGGGCCGTCCTCGCCCAGGCCGATGGAGTCGTGGGTCCAGACGAAGATGTTGGGAACACCCATGAGCGCTGCCAGGCGGACGGCCGGGCGCTGGTAGTCAGTGAAGACGAAGAAGGTGCCAGAGAAAGGACGGGTAGGTGAGGAGAGCGCGATACCGTTGGTGATTGCCGCTGCGGCGTGCTCGCGGATACCGAAGTGTAGAACACGACCGTAGGGGTGGCCGGTCCAGCTCTTGGTGGAGCGGGACTCGGGGTTGAAGGACTTCTCGGTATCGATGGTGGTGTTGTTGGAGCCAGCCAGGTCAGCAGAACCGCCCCAGAGCTCGGGCAGAACCGGAGCGATAGCATTGATGACCTTACCCGACGCTGCACGGGTGGCGATGGAGGTGCCAGCCTCGAAGGTGGGTAGGGCCTCATCGAGCTCGGCGGGCAGCTCACCAGCTACCAGGCGCTCGTAGAGCTTGGCCTGCTCGGGGTTAGCTGATGCCCAGGCATCGAAGGACTTCTGCCATTCTTCGCGCTCAGCTGCGCTGCGCTCGACCAGGGCACGGGTGTGCTCAAGAATCTCGGGCTCTACCACAAAGTGCTGCTCGGGGTCGAAGCCCAGCACCTTCTTGGTGGCTGCAACTTCGTCGGCACCCAGCTTGGAGCCGTGGATGCCACCGGTGTTCTGCTTGGTGGGAGCGGGGTAGCCGATGATGGTGCGCAGTTCGATGAAGGAGGGCTTATCGGTGACCTTGGTGGCTGCAACGATAGCGTCGTAAAGGGCTTCGACATCTTCCTTGTAGTCGCCGCCTACGGTCCAATCCACCTTGGCAACGTCCCAGCCGTAGGCTTCGTAGCGGGCTGCGACGTCCTCGGTGAAAGCCACGTCGGTGTCATCTTCAATAGAGATGTGGTTGCGGTCGTAGATGACAACCAGGTTGCCCAGCTGCTGGTGGCCAGCAAGAGCGGACGCTTCGGCGGTCACACCCTCCTGCACATCGCCTTCGGAGGCAATGGTAAAGACGGTATGGTCAAAGGGGGAGGTGCCGGGGGCTGCTTCGGGGTCAAAAAGACCGCGCATGCGTCGCTGGGCGTAGGCAAAGCCCACAGCGGACGCCAGGCCCTGGCCCAGAGGGCCGGTAGTGATTTCGACGCCCTTTGTGTGACCGAACTCGGGGTGGCCGGGAGTCAGGGCACCAGCGGTACGCAGGGCCTTAATATCCTCAAGTTCCAGACCAAAACCACCCAGGAAGAGCTGGTTGTACAGGGTCAGTGAGGTGTGTCCGGGGGAGAGGATAAAGCGGTCGCGGCCCTCCCAGCGGTCATCACGGGGATCCTGACGCATGACCTTCTGGAAGAGCAGGTAGGCCACAGGAGCCAGGCTCATCGCGGTGCCGGGGTGGCCCGAGCCAACCTTCTCAACGGCGTCCGCAGCAAGCACACGGGCGGTATCGACCGCACGTTGATCTTTCTCGGTCCATTCAAGCTTCTGATTCAGGTTAGGCATCAGCCGTCCTCTCTCAATCTGGCTACCCAGACATATTTATCAACCGTATTCCTTGGCCGTAATCTGCTGGGCCGGTGGGAAACCCACACAAGCACACGATAAAAACGGCACAAGACTTTACTTCCAGGATAGTTCACCTGCGCATATGTGGGCTTGGTTTGCCTCTGAGCGGAAGGACCATCCCAGAGGCCTTCTTAACGTATTAGCCAGCGGGCAGGTGGCCGTTATACGATGTAATTTGACCAAAAGCTCTTTTGGCGTGCTCTCAAGCCGATTAAAATCGGTAAAAAGTGATAGTCGCCACCTCAATCTGTGTTGCGGGGCCCACCTTGCCGCACAGATGGCGTCCGCACCTTAACACGCCGAAACCCGCCTGGGATTTCACATAGTGAATAGACCGGGTGGGTATTGAGAGAGCTGCACACACAACAGTCAAGGGAAGTCAGCATACGTGAAGGGCCATGGCATCAACACCGTGATCGACCGTACCGAGGAAAGCCAGCAGACCTCAGCTGCGGCTGCGCCCGGCCGCGTCTCCCTGGGCCGAAAAATCAGGGCCTACATTCACCTCACTAAGCCGCAGATTATCGAACTGCTGCTGGTGACCACCGCGCCCACCATGATCTTTGCCGCCGGCGGATTTCCTAACCTCTGGCTGGTACTCCACACCATGATCGGCGGCTCCCTTGCCGCTGGCGCATCATGTGCCTTCAACTGCTACATCGACCGAGAAGCCGATAGGCTCATGAAGCGCACCGAGAAGCGTCCGCTGGTCACCGGTGAACTCACCGACCGGGAAGCCCTGGTCTTCGCCTGGGTGCTGTCGGTCATCTCGATTATTTACCTCTACTTCTTGGTTAACCCGCTTGCAGCGGGCCTGGGCCTTGTAGCGATTTTCCTCTATGTGGTCTTCTACTCCCTGTGGCTGAAGAAGCGCACCAAGCAGAACATTGTCTGGGGTGGCCTCGCTGGCTGTATGCCGGTCTTCATTGCCTGGGCTGCTGTGGAGAACACCATTTCTTGGGCTGCTGTGGTGCTCTTTATGGTGATTTTCCTCTGGACACCCCCGCACTACTGGCCCCTGTCCATGAAGTACGCCGAGGACTACCGGGCAGCCGGCATTCCCATGCTGGGCGCTACTGACTCCGCCAAGAGCGTGTCGGTGCAGGTTGTGCTGTACGGCTGGGCCATGGTCATGTGCTCCCTGCTGCTGGTTCCGCTGGGTGGAGCTGGCTGGGTGTACACTGCCACCGCCGCGCTGATTGGTGCCTGGTTCCTCTACCACTGCCACAAGCTGCACCGTCTGGCCCTGGCAGAGCAGGCAACCAGCCGAACCGCTATGGTAGTTTTCCACGGTTCTATCACCTATCTGACCGTGCTCTTTATTGCCCTGGCGGTCGATCCGTTTGTGGGCGGCCCGGTGCTCTCGCTCTAAGCCCTTCCCTGCAAGGGGACCTGATTTTCAAAAAGGGACCGCATAATATGCGGTCCCTTTTAAGTTTTGCGGTCCCCTTGTGGATAAAGATGGAGAGCGGGTCATAGTTCCGTCACGGCTTCACCAGTTTTCATTGCTGCACAGGCCCCCACCTAATGGAATTCAAGGAACTTCGGTTAGCAAGCTTTCCACAGACCTCATTGAGGTAGCTTTAAGAGCGGACCGACAGCACACTCATAGCATGATAAGTGATGAGATTTTTACACACGTTAAACATAGAGATGAGTTGCTGAACGCGGGCGTATCTGACGCAACGCTAAGTTCTAAAGTACGTAAGGGAGAGCTATACAGGCTGAGGCCCGGTGTTTACTGCAATGAACAGTGGTGGTTGGGGCTGAAATATTATGAGCGGTATAGAGCTCATATATTTGCTGTATTTTTGGCAAATCCTGAAACAATATTTACTCATTTAGCTGCTGCAACGTTGCATGGGCTGGCAATTTTGAATGTTCCAGAGCTCATTGATGTCCACACTCGGGTTCAGTCGAGGGGACGCGGCACGTTGATCCGTAAACACTATAGCTCCACTCCAGTGTCATCTGTTCAGACATATGAGAGCGGTCTTAGAGCGACCTCAGTTATCCGAACAGTTGTTGATTGTGCTCGATTTCTTCCGCATAAGGATGCTGTTGTAGTTGCTGACAGCGCTTTGAACCAGGGGTTGGCTTCATATGACGTGCTTGCTGCGGCTTTACAGCAGGTCAGCGGATGGGGATATATCAAGTGTCGGCGGGTTGCCGAGACAATGAGCCCACATGCAGAAAGCCCTGGTGAGACTCTGTTAAGGCTGATCCTTGTTGATGCTGGGCTGCCTTGGCCTGATGAGCAGATTCAGGTAGAGGTGCGCGGTAAGTCATTCAGGATTGATTTAGGGTATAAACACTTAAAAATTGCGCTTGAGTTTGATGGAAACATCAAATACACAGAGTTTGGTGCTCGAGTTGATCAAGAAAATCTGGAACGGTATCGCGAGTCTCTCCTTCAAAACGAGGGCTGGATTTTTCGACGGTATCGCTGGACTGATGTAAGGCAACGCCCGCACCAAATTGTTAAAGAAATTAAGCGGGTTATCGAGCAGCAACAGCGTATGTACGGCACTGAAGAGAAACAGCCCGTGTAAGGGGACCTTAAAACTTAAAAGGGACCGCGTATTATGCGGTCCCTTTTAAGTTTTGCGGTCCCCTTGGGGGCGGGAAGGAGGGAGACTAGGACGTTAGGACGCGCCCTGCCGCCTTCTCGCGCGCAGCGGGGGACGATAGCACCAGCTGACGCTCAAACAGGGAAGACGCAGCCAGCGCAAAGATGCCCGACCCGATCAGGTGCATCTCCACCAGCCAGATTGGCAGCCCGTTAAAGTACTGGGTGTAGCCCACCACAGCCTGGTACCCCAGGACCACCAGCACAAAGACCAGAGACTTGCCGAAAATAGGTGCCCAGCCTTTCTGCTTCCACAGCACGAAGAAGCCCAGCACCGATGCACAGTAGACCCATACAAGAGTGCCGTGCATACGGGTCGCCCAGACGGGGTTGAAAGCGTGGCGGTGGGTTTCGGCGTCCCCGGCGTGCGGGCCGGTGCCGGTCGTTACCGTACCCATGAACATCAGGGCAACTACCAGCACCACACCGATCCAACCGAGTGCCCGCATGAGATGGGCGGACGCGGGGGCGTAGGCGTCCTCACCCCGAGACTGGCCAGCGGGGGAGAGACCTTCGCGGGCTGCAGTTCCCTCAAAGTAGCGGTAGACGCGGTTGAGGTAGATGCCGGCAAGCATAATCATGAGAGCTGAGAGCATGTAGTGGGCGGTAATCATCCAGGGGTTGAGACGCAGCCAGACCGAGATACCACCGACCACAGCCTGCACTGGAATACCCCAGAGCAGCAGCAGGGTGAGGTTGAAGAGGTCAGAATAGCGGGAGCGGGGGGCGACAAGGCCGCGTGATTCCAGCCAGGCGCCCAGTCCGCCAGCTTTGTAGGCCTCTGGGCGGGCACCAACGAGAAGTCCCCACAGGAAAGAGATGGGGGAAAGGCGCTTAGGGAATACCACTCCCAGCACCGCCAGGAAGGCAATCACGGTAACGGCGACCAGCACGAAGGTCAGCAGGCGGTTGCCGAATTCGACCATGCCGTGGATGCCCATTTCGGGGGTGGTGGTCCAGGAGCCGTCCGAGGTGCAGCGGGGCCAGGCGTCACAGCCCAGGCCGGAGCCGGTGAGACGGACGATACCGCCGGAAATAATCAGCACAATGTTGGCAATGGCTACAGCCCAGGCGGTCTTTTTGATCCAGCGGGTGTAGTGGCGGGGGATGAGGTGTTCACCCAGGGTAGTTGGCTGGTAGGTTCCAGCGGTGGGCGTGTGCGGGGTCGGCATGGAGCGTTCCTTCACAAAGGTTGCGGACGGTCTGGGTCAGGCTAGGCTGACCATTTAAAGAATCGGGTGGCCAGGGCAGCAAAAAGAACTGTTGCTATCAGCAGGATCAGGTGGGGTAGCAGCAGGAAGCTGTGGTAGATGTAGTCCCCGCGCAGGGCGTTGCCCAGGGCTGCTGAGGGGAGCAGATCAATGATGGGGGATAGCCAGGTGGGGTAGCGGTCGGTGGGAATGAGAATGCCACCGGCTGCAGCCAGCAGTACCCAGGCCATGTTGACGATGGCCAGGGTTGCTTCGGCGCGCACGGTACCGGCAATGAGTAGCCCTAGGGAGGTAAAGCAGGCTGCCCCCAGGAGCAGGGTGGGTAGGGACATGAGGACGCCGGGTACGGTGGCCGTCCAGCCCAACAGCTGGCCTAGTGCCCCTACCAGCAGGTACTGAATTAACAGGACGGAGAGCACTGCCAGTACCTTGCCCGCAATGAGACCGCCCTTGCCCAGCGGGGTAGTAGATATGAAGCGTAGCACCCCGTAGCGGCGGTCGAAACCCGTGGCGATGCCCTGACCTGACAGGGCTGTGGAGAGCACGCAGAGGGCTAGAACACCGGGCACAGCTATATCGACGCGACTGACGCCGTAGCGGTTGGCCCAGGGGTCGAGAAAGCCCGTGTAGGCCAGGGCGAGCAGACCCATGATGGGGAAGGCGATGTTGAGCATGAGCTGCTCGCCGTTTTTGAGCATGGCAATCGTTTCGAACTTGCCCTGGGTGAGCACCCGGGTGAGGGTCGGTGCGGCTGTTGAGGTGGTACTCATCGGATATCCCTGCCTGATAGTTCGAGGAAGACGTCTTCTAGGGTGCGGTTGGCCAGGGAGAATTCGCCGGGCATGATGTCCCGGGCCGCCCAGTAGGCGGTGAGGTCGGCCAGATGCTGGGGGGTCAGCGGCCCGCTGAGCCGGTAGTGCCCCTCGGGGTTCTCCACCAGTTGGAGGGGGGAGTCTACCTGTGGCCAGATAGCTTCACGTGTGATGCCGGGTGGGGCGGTGAAGGTCAGGCAGCGGGAGTCGTCCTGCCCGCTAGCTAATACCTGAGACATGGTGCCTGAGAGCACTACCCTGCCGTGCTCAATCATGTAGACGTAGTCGGCGATGCGCTGGGCGTCATCGAGCAGGTGGGTGGTGAGTACAACGGCGACCCCGGCGTCGCGCTGTTCGCGGATAATGTCGAAGACGACGCTGCGGGATTGGGGGTCAAGCCCGGCGGTGGGCTCATCAAGGAAAAGAATCTCAGGTCTACCGATGATTGCTGCAGCTAGGGCAAGGCGCTGTTTCTGCCCGCCTGAGAGTCTGCGAATACTGGTCCCGTTGTAAGCGTCGATTCCCAGGCGGCTGGCGAGGGCGTCAACGTCGAGGGGGTTGGTGTACATGCGGGCGATGTGCCGTAGGAGAGGTAGGGGGCGGGCGGAGGGGGGTAGGCCGCCGTCCTGAAGCATGATGCCGACCCTGGCCCGTAGCTCGGGTGAGGCGCTCCAGGGGTTTTGCCCCAGGAGGGAGATGTTGCCGCTGGTGGGCTTCAGTAGGCCCTGGGCGCAGGCTAGGGTGGTGGTTTTTCCGGCCCCGTTAGCTCCCAGCAGAACCGTAACTTGCCCAGGTTCAATGGTGAGGGAGAGATTGTTGACTGCCCGTTTGAGCCCTGCATCGGTCAGAGCTTCTGGGTGGGTGCGGGCGAAGTCTTTGGAGGGGGTGAAGTCCTTGACCAGGTTCTCGATGATGAGAGCGGCGGACGCGGGCGCACTAGGTGCGCTCTCACGTGGGCTAAGGCTGGGGGGCAGGTGGTGTGTCGTCACCCGTCTATTCTAGCCCTTTCCTTTCGGCTCTGGGCGGACGCCTGCCGCCGGGTGGGGGATTCATAGTGAGTTTTGACGCTGGGGTAGGGTAGGGAAGGAAACAGGTTTATTATGAATAGGTCATAATAGTTTGACCGGGTGTATTGCCGTAAATAGGTAGCCCTTACTAGATTAAGGTGGTCCAATTACGACATACTTTACTTGTGTATTCCGCAGAGAAAGGCAGAACTGTGTCCACTAAACCTGCCCGCCCTGCAGAAACAGAGGAACGCACGCGCGACCGCGTGCTCCAAGGAGTTCTCACTCACGGCCCTGTTTCTGCGGCCAAGCTGGGTGAGCTGCTCAGCCTCACCCCGGCAGCCGTCCGCCGCCATCTCGACGCGCTTGAAAAGAACAACCTCATCGAGGTTGCCTCCCACCGCCAGCACGGTGCAGGTGCCGGGCGCCCCGCCCGCCGCTACGTCATTGCCCCCCAGGGGCACAGCGAACTGGGTAACGACTACCTCGATATAGCTCGCGATGCCCTTACCATGCTCAAGGACGCCGTTGGCGAAGACGCCCTGCGCCAGTTCGCCTCAACCCGCGCCCACGACATGGCAGAGCGTTACCGCCCCATCGTCGAAGCGGCAGGGGGCGACGTTTCAGCCCGTGCTGAGGCGCTAGCAGAGGCAATGACCCGTGACGGTTTTGTTGCCACCGCCAACGAAATGGCCCCGGCCGTAGGTATGCGGACCAAGCTACCCGATAACCTCCTGGCTTCCATCCAGCTCTGCCAGGGCCACTGCCCCGTACGAGATCTAGCCGAAGACTTCTCCGTCTTTTGTGACCAGGAAACCGAGATTATCTCTGAACTCCTCGGCGTCGATGTGCGCAGGCTCTCCACCATGGCAGGTGGCGCCCATGTCTGCACCACCCATATCCCGCTCGGCCGCCCACCGGCGTCCGCACCGCAGATCCCCGAAGAAACCCCAGGCGACACCGCCCCCTAAACTTTCCACCGGCAGGGCCTGCCCCGCAGAACCTCGCCACTGAGAAGAAGATTTCACTGACTTACCTCGGTGAAAACCAACCCACCAAGAAAGGCCGTAATGACTGAACAGGTTGAGCGCACCGCCAACAACACCGTCATTTCAGAAATTCTGGAGGCAAACCCCGAACTCGAAGGTATCGGTACCTACGAGTACGGCTGGGCTGACTCCGATGAAGCAGGCCAGGCTGCAAAGCGTGGTCTTGACGAAGATGTCGTGCGCGACATTTCAGCCAAGAAGAACGAACCCGAATGGATGCTGGACCTTCGCCTGAAGGCCCTCAAGTTCTTCGACCGCAAGCCCATGCCCACCTGGGGTGCAGACCTCTCGGACATCGACTTCGATAACATCAAGTACTTCGTCCGCTCCACCGAGCGCCAGGCAGAAACCTGGGAAGAACTACCCGAAGACATCCGCAACACCTACGAGAAGCTCGGTATCCCCGAAGCAGAACGTAACCGCCTGGTCGCCGGCGTTGCCGCCCAGTACGAGTCTGAGGTTGTCTACCACCAGATCCGCGAAGACCTCGAAGCCCAGGGCGTTATCTTCCTGGACACCGACACCGCCCTCAAGGAACACCCCGAATTCTTCGAAGAATACTTCGGCTCCGTGATCCCCGCAGGCGATAACAAGTTTGCAGCTCTGAACACCGCCGTATGGTCAGGTGGCTCCTTCGTCTACGTCCCCCCGGGAGTTCACGTAGAGATCCCCCTACAGGCCTACTTCCGCATTAACACCGAGAACATGGGCCAGTTCGAACGTACCCTCATCATCGCTGACGAGGGCTCCTACGTTCACTACATCGAAGGCTGCACCGCCCCCATCTACAAGACCGACTCCCTGCACTCCGCGGTCGTTGAGATCATTGTGAAGAAGAACGCCCGCGTTCGCTACACCACCATTCAGAACTGGTCCAACAACGTCTACAACCTGGTGACCAAGCGCGCCATCGCCCACGAGGGTGCCACCATGGAATGGATTGACGGCAACATCGGCTCCAAGGTTACCCAGAAGTACCCCGCTGTCTACATGGTCGGCGAGCACGCTAAGGGTGAAACCCTCTCCATCGCTTTTGCCGGTGAGGGCCAGCACCAGGACACCGGTTCCAAGATGGTTCACATCGCTCCTAACACCTCATCCACCATCGTGTCCAAGTCAGTGGCCCGTAACGGTGGCCGTGCCGCCTACCGTGGCCTGGTTCAGGTACGCGAAGGTGCATCCCACGCCAAGAGCTCGGTCGTCTGTGACGCCTTGCTCGTCGATACTATCTCCCGCTCCGATACCTACCCCTACGTAGATATCCGCGAGGACGACGTCACCATGGGCCACGAGGCAACCGTCTCCCGCGTCTCAGAAGAGCAGCTCTTCTACCTGCAGCAGCGCGGCCTGCCCGAGGACGAAGCCATGGCCATGATTGTGCGCGGCTTCGTGGAGCCTATCGCCCGCGAGCTGCCCATGGAATACGCCCTTGAACTCAACCGCCTGATCGAACTCCAGATGGAAGGATCCGTAGGCTAAATTATGGCTAACGCAGAAAACCAGGGTCACAACAACCCCGCGATTCCCGGTATGGACCAGGAAGGTGAAAAGCTCGCTACCGAGCTGGCCACCGACGATACCATCCGCGTCTCAAAGCACAACACCGACAAGGTCGAGATTGACGGCTCCCGCGCCGAGCGCAAGACCTCCTACAAGGTCGAAGACTTCGCAGCCCTGACCGGCCGCGAGGAAGACTGGCGCTTCACCCCGCTCAAGCGCCTAGGCGGCCTGCACACCGATGAACTCACCGGTGCCGCACCCGCTGTAGAGGTCAATGCTCCCGCAGGCGTGCAGGTTGAAACCATCACCCGCGACGACGCCCGCATTGGCTCCGCCGGCATTCCCGAGGACCGTGTAGCGGCTAACGCCTGGAGCACCTTCTCAGAGGCAACCGCCATCACCGTTCCCGCCGAAGCCGAACTGGAAGGCCAGATTGAGGTTGCTATCAAGGGCACCCACAAGGACGCCGCAGCCCAGCACCTCTTCATCGAAACCAAGCCCTTCTCCAAGGCCGTTGTTGTACTGCGCCATACCGGCTCAGCTGTGCTTTCCCAGAACGTAGAGTTCAAGGTGGGCGACTCATCCTCCCTGACCGTCATCACCGTTCAGCAGTGGGAGGACGACGCAATCCATGCCTCAGCCCAGTACGCTGCTCTGGGGCGTGACGCTAAGTTCAAGCACGTCAACATCTCCCTCGGTGGCGACCTGGTGCGCGTCACCCCGTCCACCAAGTTCACCGCCCCCGGCGCTGAAACCGAGATGTACGGCCTCTACTTCGTCGATGCCGGCCAGCACATTGAGAACCGTCTCTTCGTGGCCCACACCGAGCCCAACTGTAAGTCCCGCGTCACCTACAAGGGTGCCCTGCAGGGCAAGGGTGCGCACTCGGTCTGGGTGGGCGATGTGCTCATCGGTAAGGATGCAGAAGGCACCGACACCTACGAGCTCAACCGCAACCTGATTCTCGAAGACGGCCCCCGTGCTGACTCCGTGCCCAACCTGGAAATCGAAACCGGCCTGATTGAAGGCGCCGGCCACGCATCCACCACCGGTCAGCTCGATGAGCAGCACCTCTGGTACCTGCAGGCTCGCGGCATTCCCGAAGCTGAAGCCCGCCGCCTGGTCGTCCGCGGCTTCCTCAACGAGATTATTCAGCAGATCCGCATCCCTGAGCTTGAAGAACAGCTCACCGATGCCCTCGAAGCTGAACTCGCGATTTCCAACAACTAAAGCTTTACCTTTTTACAGGAGAAACAAACTATGGCAACCCTTGAAATCAAGGACCTCCACGTCTCCGTTATTCTGGACGACGAAAACACCAAGCCCATCCTCAAGGGCGTCAACCTCACCATCAACTCCGGTGAAATCCACGCCATCATGGGCCCCAACGGTTCCGGTAAGTCAACCCTGGCTTCTACCATCGCTGGTCACCCCAAGTACCAGATTGATTCCGGCGAGATCTTGCTCGACGGCGAAGACGTCACCGAGATGTCTGTTGACGAGCGTGCCCGCGCCGGCCTCTTCCTGGCCATGCAGTACCCCGTTGAAATCCCCGGCGTCACCATGAGCAACTTCCTGCGCTCGGCCAAGACCGCTGTTGACGGTGAAGCGCCCGCCCTGCGCACCTGGACCAAGGATGTTAAGGCAGCCATGGAGAACCTCTCCATCGACCCCGCCTTCATCTCACGTAACGTCAACGAAGGCTTCTCCGGTGGTGAGAAGAAGCGCCACGAGATTCTGCAGCTGGAACTGCTCAAGCCCAAGTTCGGTATTCTCGATGAGACCGACTCCGGTCTTGACGTTGATGCCCTCAAGGTCGTTTCTGAAGGCGTTAACCGCGCCCACCAGGCAAACGACATGGGCGTTATGCTGATTACCCACTACACCCGAATCCTGCGCTACATCAAGCCCCAGTTTGTTCACGTCTTCGTGGACGGCAAGATGGTAGACCAGGGCGGCTCCGAGCTCGCTGACCGTCTTGAAGAAGAAGGCTACGAGCGTTACCTGGCAGCCAAGTAAGGCTAGCTGTCTCAACCGAGAGGACGGACACCACCATGGCAGAAGCACCCGCTGGTGCCCCCAGCCAAGAGGCCATCGAAGAGGCCCTCATGAACGTGATTGACCCCGAACTGGGTGTCAATATCGTTGACCTGGGCCTGCTCTACGGTATGCGCTGGAATGACGAAGGCGCTCTCGTGCTCGACATGACCCTGACCACCGCCGCCTGCCCCCTGCAGGACGTCATCGAGGAACAGGTTCAGCAGAACCTGGAAAACATGATTGATGAGTGGCACGTGAACTGGGTTTGGATGCCCCCGTGGGGCCCCGAGCGCATTACCGAGGACGGCCGCGACCAGATGCGAGCCCTGGGCTTCAACATCTAAGGTAATTTAGACATAAATTATCAGGACGCCGCCCCGCACCTTCCCTGCCGTTGGGCAGGGGAGTGCGGGGTGGCGTCCTCGTTTTAAAATCTGTACTTGTGTTGATGTGGCTGGTTGCACAGCTTGTTCTTTTCGGGCTGAAGAATAACTATCTACGATGCAGAGGCTCTCACCTGGGCCTATATCTGCACCCTGTTTAGCTTGTGGGCCGGTTGGTGGCTCTTAGCCCCAGCAATGACCACACCCCACAGCAGGTGGACTAGGTGCAGTAAACCCTAAGCTATATATACGCACATTAATCCGCCGGCTAACCGGCGGGCTACTCGCACCCTAGGGAACACATGGAACATAAAGACACTTCGGCGCGCCCGTCGAAGCGCGCAACAGCGCGCGATTTTTGGGCAGCTACTCGCACCCAGCTCAAAGCCCCCTTTTCACTCAAAAAACCTAACCCGGTCACCAAAGCCGGGGTAGGCGTCCTCGCTCTTGCTACCGCAGTAACTGTGCTGCCGGGAGCAACCGCATCCGACACCTACACCCCTGACGGTAAAACCAGCGAAACCGCTGCGGCCAGCTGCTGGGAAGCCAAGCAGACCGACCCCGCCGCAACCAGCGGCACCTACTGGCTCTGGACCCCGGAGATGGCAGCCCCCGAACAGTTCTACTGCGACCAGGAAACTGACGGTGGCGGCTGGGTCATGATCGGCCGCGGCCGCGACGGCTGGGAGGAAAGCTACAACGGCAAGGGCAAAGCCTCAGAGCTTTACACCAACCCCGACGGCATCGACGCCTTCACCCCCGTGCAGTTGCCCTCCACCACGGTCAATGCCCTAATCGGTAACAGCAAGGTGTCTGACCTCAAAGAAGGCTTCCGCATCCGCCGCGCTGCCAACGCCGAAGGCACCAAATGGCAGAATGTTACCGCCACCCGCGCCAACGCCACCGACTGGACCTGGGCCCTCTCAGGAACCCAGACCTGGCGTGACATCAAATTCCGCGGCGATTCACCGACCGTCACCAGCTCCAACCGAAACTTCTCATCGCTGACCGGCCAGATGATGAAGCCCGTACTCTCCATGTACCAGGTCAACTTCCTGGGCACCAGCGAACAGGGCTGGCGCATGGGCTTTGCCTACGGCCCCATTGCCCGTGGCGCCAATAACGCCACCACCTATCTCTGGTCCAAGACCGGTGCCAGCCCCCTACCCTTCTCCCAGGTCTTCCTGCGCCCCAAGCTGACCCAAGCAGACCTGAACCTGAGCGACTACGCTGACGCGGGCGCGTCCGCCTCCACCCGCCGTGCCCTGCCCAACTCCTACTCCGCAAAGGTCACCTGGCGCACCAGCGACACCACCGGCACCGGAACACTAGGCGAGCTCAACACCTACGTGCAGGCCATAACCCAGGTGGGTAACACCGTCTTCACCGGCGGCGACTTCGCCTGGGTAGAAAACGCCGCCACCGGTGAGAAAGTTCAGCAGAAGTTCCTGGCAGGCTACGACGTAACCACCGGTGAACTCGTGCGCACCTTCATGCCCACCTTCAACGGCCAGATCAAGGCTCTGGAAGCCCTGCCCAACGGCACCCTAGCTGTTGGCGGTGAGTTCACCGAAGTCAACGGCGAAAAGGTTGCCGGCCTGGTCGTCCTTGACCCCGTCACCGGTGCGATTGACCGCACCTACAACTTCGGCATCGAAAACCGCGGTGCAGGTTCCATCACCAGTGCCCGCACCCTGGATGTGCAGGGCGACTACCTCTATGTGGGCGGCGCTTTCTCCCACGTGGTCAATACCGAAACCGGGGCTACCGGCTACTCCCGAAACGCCGGTCGCTTTAGCTTCAGCCAGAACGGTCCGGACGCCAGCTGGCGCCCCTACCTCAACGGCACCGTCAACGGCCTCTCAGCCTCAGACGACGGAGCGACCGTGGCAGCAGCGGGCTACTTCTCAAAGGTCAACGGCACCAAGACCTGGAAGCTAGCTCAGCTCAACACTACCGACGGCAACATCGCCAAGGCCTGGACTTGGGAACCGTCCTTCCCCACCATCCAGCGCCAGGGCTACCAGAACGACGTTGAGGACGCCGGTTCCACCGTCTGGGCTGCCGGTTCAGAGCACATTATCCACCAGTACGCCAAGAACACTATGAGCCGCCTCTACTCGGCTATCACCATCGAGGGTGGCGACTTCCAGGACCTCTATGAAGACCAGAACAACAAGGTCATTTACGGGGCCTGCCACTGCGGCAACTATATCTATGAAGGCTCCGGCACTTGGATGCAGCCCTGGACCAACAAGGGCTTCTTCAACCTGCAGTCCATCCGCCTCTCAGCAGCTTTTGACGCTGAAACCGGTCGCGTGATCGGCGAGTTTGCCCCCAACCTGCGCGGTCCCCGCGGTGACGGTGTTTGGGAGCAGTTTGTTGACTCCACCGGTACCCTCTGGCTGGGGGGCGACATCAACCGTTCTCAGGGTGCTAACGGTATGCAGCAGACCGTGGGGTTTGTCCGCTTCGCCCCGCGCGACGTTACTGCCCCTGCCGCCCCGCGCTCACTGGCTGTGAGCACCGACGGTGCCACCGACGTCCTAACTTGGCCCTCAGCCGGTCGCAACGTCACCTACCAGGTGCTGCGCGATAACCGCGTCATCGCAACCACCACCGACACCACCTACTCGGTGGCCCACACCGACGATGCCCGCTACTTCGTGCGATCGGCGGACGCCGCAGGCAACTTCTCAGCCTCAACCCCCGTTGCTCTGGCCCAGAAGACCCAGCAGCCTGTAGCTCCGGTGGAGCCCACCGCCGAACCTACTGTTCAGCCTACCGCTGAGGTGCCTGCCGAGCCTACCCCGACTGCCGAAGCAACCACTGAGGCCCCTGCCCCGGTAGAGCCCCCGGTTGTGGAAGAGCCTGCTCCGGTTGTACCTGAACGTGTTGCTGAGGCACCTGCTAACGGTACGGTGATCAACAACCCTGCTCCCATTGAGCCTTTTGCTGTACCGGCTGAAAAATCTAAGCCGGTCCTGGCATCGGGGGATGAGTGGAAGATTGCCTTTGGCCTGAACGCCTGGCAGGGGCTGGACTCAACCTGGCGCGCCACTGACTACAAGTACGACACCGCCAAGTGGTACACCACCTACTCATCGGTTGGCTGGGGCGAACCGCGCGTAGCTACCATGTACCAGTTCTCATCCAGCGCCCAGCCGGTATCGATGATGCTGCGCAAGGAACTCAACCTGAACCTGGCTGCTGGTCAGAAACTGGTTTTGACTACCTACGTTGATGACGGCATGATGATCTGGGTCAATGGTAAGGAATACACCCGCCAGAACCTCATCTGGGGTGCCCTGCCCACCTACACCGCCACCCGCGCTGTAGACTTTGGGGCTGCCCGCACCACCCCGCTGGTTATCGAGATCCCCGCTTCTGACCTCAAGCAGGGCAAGAACTCCATTGCGGTGATGGTCAACTCCAACACCAAGGGTGCAGCCACCACCTTCGACATGATCGGTGAGGTGCGCTAAGCCCCGGTTTTGAAACCGCGCTAGCCCCTGAAAACTCCCCGTTCCTAGATGTTTATCGTCTGGGGCGGGGAGTTTTTCTATGTGAGGGGGCGAGCGTGCGTTATATCGCCGAGCGTGCGCATGGTCGGGGCACGCTCAGCGATATGACGCACGCTCGGTTAGAGCGCAGCGGATCCAAAAATTTGGTGCTAGAGAAATTCGGTTCAATTAAACTGCGTTATACCCACCGTCTACTAGATAGTAGGAACCGGTGACAAAGCTGGCAGCATCTGAGAGCAAGAAAGCCACGACATTGGCTACTTCCTCAGGAGTGCCAAGCCGTCCCATGGGGTGTTTAGCAGTAAGTGCTTTAAGGGCATCATCACTGACGTTCTTCAGCAGTGGAGTATTCACATACCCAGGACCAACAGCATTTACCCGTAGACCCAACGGTGCATATTGTACAGCCGCAGCCTTGGTAATTCCGTCCACTGCATGTTTAGTTGCTGTATAAGCCGGGGATCCAATTGAGGATGTGCAGGAGTGGATAGAACCAACACTTACAATTGCGGACTGAAGGGCTGATGCTGTGCCACCGGCTTGAACAATGGTTTCAGCAGTTTCTTGTGCAGCATCAAGATTGATATCAGTAACTAATACGCTCGCTCCTAACTCGGCAAGTTTGAGCGATATTGCGCGTCCTAGTCCGGAACCGGCCCCTGAGACTGTGGCTATCTTAATTTATAGTTATGACTTTGTAGCCACTCCAAATGAAGTTAGCTTATCGCTTCTACAGTCGCCCTAACCTGTGCAGATGAGCTGCGTCGTCCTCAACGTGCCGGGTCAAACGGGCAACCCACACGGTCTTAAACTCAAGCCTTAACTCACCCTTCTCCCTCTTGGGGCGCTCCAGGAGTATAGCTACTCTCAGACCTCGGCATCCGGCTGCTGCCCATCATGGGGCTGCCAGGCACAGTCTGTTAGCTCGAAATCCGTGAAGACAGCGGTAAACGATGAGTCTTCGGGGGAGCAGGCGTAGACCCCAAAACTGATTTCTTCACCCGCATCCGCCAGGTGGCAGATGCGCATCTGGTGCCAGGTGGTGCCATCGAGAGAGTTCTCAATGCGGAAGTCTTGGCCCCTGCGGCTGAGCCGGTACCACATATAGCCGGTTGATGCCGGTATCTCTGTGGTGGCCCAGTCGGAGTATCCGCCGTTGGTTACAACTGAACCTAGGTGCTGGAAGTCCTCATTTTCGTATTCGATAGACCCCTTGATCCAGTTTTCACTGTTCAGGTAGACAGCTACGCCGCACTGGTCAAAGCGGTGCTGGGCGGTATCGAAGCTGGCTTTGACGATAAATGAAAAGTACTGGTCCCGGGTTCTGGTTTGCAGGACCGGGGCGTTGTCGTTGCGGAAGTGATAGTAGGTGCGTTGCCACAGATCTGTGCCGGGTTCGGTGGTGATTTCTACCCGGTCGGGGGTGATGGTGTAGTGGCGGGGCGGGCGCGTCCAGGTGAAGGTGGTGAGGTCCATGTCTAGTCTCCTTGTTCTCCGTCGATATTTTCTCGGAGCAGGTCGGCATGGCCTAGGTGCCTGCCCCACTCTTCAATCAGGTGCAGGGCAACCCAGCGGTAGCTGAAGCGGGTGCCGTCCTTGAGGCCACCTTCGCTGAGACTATCCCAGTTGCGCTCAGCCAGCAGCTGGCGGGTAGCTTCCATGCTGGCCTGGAGGTTCTCTAGAACCCGGGGAAGGGGCAGGGGCATGTGCCAGTCGGCGTCCGCGTCCTTATCCCAATCAAAGGACGCCCACGGCTCAGGCAGGCTACGGCCAAGTAGGATCTCCTCCCGCCAGTAGTCCTCCACGAACCAGAGGTGCCCAGCCATACCGGCTAGGGTCATGCTGCTGGGGTGCAGGGGAGTTGCAAGGACGGCCTCGTCCAGCCAGCTTCCGTCCGCGCACTGGAGTTTGCGCAGGAAAATCTCCTGCTGAAAACGGATATAGCCAAGCACCAGCTCTTTTTCGGAGCCGGTCAGGGGCGGGTCAGCGAAAGGGGTTTTCATAGTCTCAGTTTACCGGCGGTACAACGAGCGTGCGCCATATCGCTGAGCGTGCGCATAGTCGGTGCACGCTCAGCGAAAAGACGCACGCTCGGTTAGGGAAGAGGCAGTTGTTAGTCCCAGCTGGGGTTGGCCAGGTCTACTCCGGCATGTTCAGCCTCTGCCTCAATAGCGTCGGCCAACCACTGGGCTAGGCCGGGCTGCTGGGAATCGTAGTAGCTGGTGAACCGCTCATCGGTAATATAACCGCGTGAGATCAGGTAATGCTTGGCGGGGGTAACGGGGAAGAACTCGCTCAGCAGCTGACGGTGGGCGCGGACGAGCTCGCCCGCCTCGGTGCTGTCTGTCGGCAGGCTGCGGCGCACGGCGTCCGCTAATTTTCCGTCCATCTCAGCAGCGCGATTCTTGTAACCTGCCCAGTCGGCCTGGCTCCAGGTGGCGGTGCGCTGCTGGCTGATGGTCCAGTCGTCCGTACCGGTGTAGCGTTCCTCAGCTTCTGCCTGGTAGCTGGCAAAGTTGGCATCGCCGAGAACTTCGCCGATTTCGGTGAGGGTGAGTTTTTTGTTCGTCATTTCGTTCTCCATGAGGGTGTCGATAGCAGCAACCATAGCGGAAAGCTGCTGTTGTTGGTCCACGAGGGCCTGGCGTTGCCTGCGGAGGTGCTCCAGGCTGGTTGAGTTACTGACCAGGGCTTCTTTAATGTCGGTGAGTTTCATGCCGGTTGCCCGGTAGATAAGGATTCGTTGCAGGGTCGCAATATCGTCGGGAGCGTAAAGCCGATAATTCGACCAGGTACGCTCAGCAGGGGCAACGAGCCCGAGGGATTCCCAATGGTGCAGGGTGCGCACCGTGACACCGAGAACCTGCGCTACTTCCCCTACCGTGTAGAGGCTTTCTTGATCCTTCATGATTCCATTGTGGGGTCTAACGTGGCGTGAGGGTCAAACAAGATAAGAACTGTGGCTGCTTTGCTCAAATTCTGGGGTAACTGGTTGAGTATTTTTCACACCAGCCGCAGGTTGCGGTTGACGGTGTAAATTTTAGGGCAGGCCGTGCGGCTACTCGCAGTGCGCGTGATTCTGCCGTTTCTCATTGGCTTTGATTTTAAGGACGTCGTGACAGACGCCTTTCTAGGTAGTATCGATTTTTCCTGTATCTGGATTGATAATGAAGTGCCCCACCCACTTCAGGAACAAGATTTTGATCTATGGAGTGATGTGTATACTGGCCACTCGGTCTTAGAGATAGAGGGTAATGCTTCTTCTGCTTCTATTGACCTGGCTTGATGGGTGCCTTACACCTTTCATTTCGAGGGTATTCGGTTAGGCGCAGGTATACATCGAGTAGCGTGCTGCGCTTTCATCGCAGCGGTTGCTGATATATGTGGTGGCCTCATTTATTCTCATGATGGAGGTTTGCCTCCCGAATCTAATGGGCTACATACAAACGA
The DNA here is from genome assembly GCA_030529845.1 of Rothia sp. (in: high G+C Gram-positive bacteria). Taxonomy (GTDB): domain Bacteria; phylum Actinomycetota; class Actinomycetes; order Actinomycetales; family Micrococcaceae; genus Rothia. The sequence goes on from JAUMWB010000001.1 coordinate 347,027, forward strand.
GTTTCTCATTTGGTGTAAAGGGAATCTCAAGAGCAAATTTTGATTTAGCGAGCCTAGGAGATCTCTAAACGGTATCGAAAGTGTAGGCCCATAGATATCATGTTTGGAGATTTAATCAGGTAAGGATTATGAAGCTACCGAAGTTGATTGGGAATGAGGCAATCGGCTGTGCATTCGGTTTGGTATCTTCCGACTTCTTCAGTCTTAGAAATCATCGCAAAGAGGGTATCTACAGAAATTAGTGATATTGATATCCTCTACACGTTGAAACCTGGGATGTGCAGGGGGGGGTAATGACCTGTCCTAATCTTTGAAAGAAATGCTTGAATGCCAGCTAATTATTATAGCAATAAAATACATACATCCACCCATGGAATTTGAGACACTGAGGTCTCTGGAGAAATATATCCAACGTAGTAAATAAATTATTGCGCATTTCCTTTGTTATTTGGTTAATTGGATTTGAGCTGTATCAAGCTATGGGTTTCGTAGATTTTCCAGAATCATAGTGGCATGGCAGTAAGGAGATTTATGTTGAATGCTAATGTTTTGGCTCTTGAAGATTTAAAAATTTTTATAGATATCCTGTTGTCTAATTTTTATATACTTAAGGATAATGCCGTATCTCTTTTCTGGAACTCTGAAGATAAATCTTTTATTAAAAATAACTCTAGCTCGTTTGATTATTTTCCAGAACCAAGGGCGCTTTGAATAATTTTTAGATATTAATGGGGAGGTGCGGTAGGCTGATCGGCGCGCTTCTCTCTCAAAAATATGATAGGAGATTTCAGGATTTTCCGTAAGAACTTTGCTGTGTTCGTTAGCAACTAAGCAGAATCTGATAAATTTTCGAAATTGCTTATTTAACTCTGAGCGAAGTAGTGCAGAAATTTCGAATATCAATGCCACCGCGGTGAGAAGTATCGCTACGGTAATGTTTAGAGGGGTTGGTAGAAGACTTCCTGCGAGCGCGCCGAAAAAGCCGAATGCTACTACGCAAAACCAGTCCGGCAGAGAACTCTGGGGGCGAGATGATTTATAAATTGCATCAGCACTAGACAAAATTAAAGATAGAGATATTGCATTTAAAGCTGATTTATTTGCAAATGACCCAGAAGGTGTTTTTTTGATGGTATCGAGAATAATTTTATTATTTCTAGACCATGCTAAATCAATATTGAAATCCGCATTGATGCTACTCTTCAAGCGAGTCCAAATACCTGTCGCAATTGGAAAAAATATTATTGTGATTATTTGCCATAAGGTTGAAGTAGGGATATTTTCTAGTATCAATTTTAATATTCCCCTAAGTTTATATTTTTTAAAATAAAAATAAATGAGTTAGAATCATTGATAGCTAGTTTTTTTATAGAAATTTTACATAGTTCTTTTGCGTTGATATTGGCTTGGTTGACAGCAGTTTTTGCTATTTTCCGACGGAGCTTACGGCCGTAATCACTGTTAAGGAAAGCTGCAACAAAATGAGCGTGGTCAGGATTCTTAAACCGAACCCGCACCAAGTAACCAGCATAGGCTAGTTTTTCGTCCGTCAGCACAACAGCAGCTTTACCAACTTTTTCCTTTGAATTGGTGCGGTTGAATAAGAGGTCGCCCTTGCGAACTGTATACTTCTCAACCTCTTTAGGAGACAAGTCCATATATTTGAGATCAGAAAGGTCTAACTTTCCATCATCGGTAATATTTCCCATGCGAAGCACAGGATACTCTCCAGTAGCACCTGCCTTAGCTGAGGTGCCATATTGAGTAGACTCCGCTAAATCGCCGATTGTAGTCATTTCAAAATTATTTGCCCAAGTTTCTGGATTGCCAAAAATTGAAATAAAAAGTGACCGTTCAAGTTCTGAATAAAGCTTCTGCTGGCGCTCACGCTTTTGCTGAATTGCAGCCTTAAGTTCCTCAACTTCAGCTTCTTTTTTCTGCTGAGCTACGGGTGGAATGGTTAGATTGATCTTTTTTACGAATTGGGGACGGGCACGAAGTAAGGAACCACCCACACCAGCAACGGTATTCATAAACTGGGCGTGAAAGGAATCGCTGAGCAAATAGAAACGAAGCCAACGGTTTAGCACTCTGTCGGTACGAAAAACTATCCACTCGCTGGAAGCCAGTTGACGGCGTCCTTCTTCGGAAGGTTCAGGAACCACCCACACCCGACGGATATGGGGAACAATCTTTGAAATCATTACATCGCCAGGCTCAACAAGCTGCTTATTTGAGCCGATTTCAGAACCAGAAACAAGCTGAGGAGCCCCTGCATCGTACGCAGGGATACTTAACAAATCGAAAACCTCATCAGGAAACTTAGTCGGGTTAACTGACGGTATCTTAGGTGCGAGCTCTCCGAGTTCAACCACTAGTGATTCACTCACAGCCCCATCACCTTCTTCAACTGCTCGATGTGCTCGCCAATTTCGCGTTGGGTCTGCTCCAGCTCCGCAATAATCTCCTCAGGGGAGCGGTAGGCCACCTCTTCAAAAACCAGCTCCTTATAGCGGTTAATAGAGAGGTCATAGCCCTGCTCCACAATCTCACTCTTAGGAACAGTAAAAGACTTCTCCGTGCGGGCCCGCTCACGCTCAGCCCCATCACGATCAGCCCAGCGCCTCAAAACCTCCGGCAGGTCATTAGCCTCAACCGGGTTCCGCTTATCATCCAGACTGAACCCATCAGCCTCAACATCAAAGAACCACACCTCATCAGTGCCACCCGAATTCGTCTTCGTAAAAAACAAAATCGCAGTCGAAACACCCGCATAAGGCTTAAAGACACCCGAAGGCAACTTCACCACAGCATCCAGCTTCTGGTCCTCAACCAAGGCGCGGCGAACATCCTTATGAGCTTTCGACGACCCAAACAAAACGCCATCCGGCACAATCACCGCAGCCCGCCCACCGGGCTTCAACAACTTCAAAAACAGAGCCAAAAACAGCAACTCAGTCTTCTTGGTCTTAGCGACCTTCAACAAATCCTGACTCGTCGCCTCATAATCCAAGCTCCCCGCAAACGGCGGATTCGCCAGAATCAAAGAGTACTTCTCGGCGTCCTCACTGGCACCCTCACTCAAAGAATCACGGTAGCGAATATCAGGGTTATTCACCCCGTGCAACATCATATTCATCGACCCAATACGCAACATAGTCGAATCAAAGTCATACCCATGGAACATACCCCCATGGAAATGCTCCCGGTGCTTCGCACTCGTAAACGGGTCACGATTCTCACGCACCCACTCAGCAGCCGCCACCAAAAAACCCGCCGTACCGCAGGCAGGGTCCACAATGACGTCCTCAACATCAGGCGCCATCATCGCCACCATCAACTCAATAATGTGACGCGGAGTGCGGAACTGGCCATTACGACCCGCAACCGACAAATGCGACAGCAGGTACTCATATAAGTCGCCGCTCGTATCAAGATCATCAAGTGTAATAGCATCAAGCTGGTCAACAACCTTAGCCAACAGGGCAGGGGTAGGAACCTTGAAAGTAGCATCCTTCATATGCTGGGTGTAGGTAGACTCCTCACCACCCAGCTGAGCCCCAAGATTACGCAAGAACGGAAACACGCCCGAGGCCATCACATCGAACATGACCTGCGGGTCCTGATTCTTAAAATTCTGCCACCGCAACAGCTCCTGACCCTCACCAAACACCGGGTTCTCCACCGGGCGGCCAGTCAACCGAGCCTGCTTCTCAGCACGAGTCTGCGCATCATCCAAACGACGAATAAACAGCAGATACGTCAGCTGCTCAATAACCTCTAGCGGGTTAGAAATACCGCCCGAATAGAAGTCATTCCAAATACGATCAATACGCGATTTAGTCTCGCCCGAGATTGCAATAGCCATAGCTCTAAGTATATGGGGTCATGCCTCTGGGTGGCCTCTACCCAGGGAAGCAAACCTTGCGTAGACTAGGGAGCATGGCAGCCAGCGCAGATTCACTGAGACTACAGAAACTCATTGCTGATAACAGCGACGCTATCGGCACAATCTTCCGCAAATATGGAGCCACCAACCCCAGACTTTTCGGTTCAGTCGCACGCGGGGACGCCCATGCACAGAGCGACATCGACATCATGGTCGACATTGACGACACCAAAGGCGCAACCATCATGAAACTCGCTGGAATTTCAGAATCACTCAGACGGCTCTTAGGCGTCAGGGTAGACGTTGTTACCCCCACAGTTCTGCGAGAGAAAATCTCGGTAGAAGCCAAGAAAGACCTAGTCACCATCTGCTAAAAGATTTCCCTTAAGCCACCTCTGCCGTGGCCCTGATTCGGTTGAGAATCGAAACAATTTCAAAGGCGTCATCGTCCCCGAACATTTCAAGCGGGTCACCCAAACTCACATAGGGGTCCTCATAGAGACGCGATGGATCAACCGTGCCATTCTCACTCAGCTCATCCACAATGCGCTGCACAAATCGAATCTGCGTCGCCGAATACCGTGACTCATCCAAAAAGACCGCAAAAGCCGCCCGGGCCTCGTCCCGGCTCAAACCCACCAGCGAGCGCACAAACACACCCAGACCCCCGGACTCACGCGCCGCCTGCACATTCGCCGGCCCGCCAATACCTGAAGCGTCGATCAAATCAGCCAGAGCCGCAAAATCCTCGTCCGTCAGCTGCTTGCCGCGAAGAACCTTCTGCACGGCAACCGCATCCAGGTGTTCGCGCAGGTACTCCTGTATTTTCTGCTCAAACCGTTCCTGGTTCATACCCACCTGGGTGCGCACTACCTCGACCTCTACCGGGTCGATAAGCTCGTCCTGAAAATTGGTGTAGACAATCTTCTTCTGACCCTTATCAAGCAGGTGGGTGACACCGCGCAGCTTCTTGCGCATGAACTCCAGCAGGGCAGGGGAGACATCCCCCCACCAGTCATCTGTTGCCAATTGCTCCAGGTGGGGCAGGACGGCCGCGATGGCAGGAACCGCTGCCTTGGTCAGGAGGTCCTCAGCAAGGGTCTGGGCCACCTCTTTGGTGCGGGCCAGTGCGGCAGAATCACCGGTGAGGGCCGAGATCTGGGCCCCAAGCATGAGCAGGTCAAACTGCTTGGCCTCCAGAGTTCCCTCGACCGGCACCGTTGAGGCAACAGCTCCCAAGCTCAGCGCCAACTCGGCCTCTGCCTCAGAAAGCTGCGCCCAGGCGTCCGCGGATGCAAAGCGCTCCACCGCTGCCCGGTGGGGGCGCACCAGCACATTGCCCATATCCAACCTGCCTACAAAGGCAGCCAGATCAGAGCGCACAGCCACCGCGTAATCGTCCCCAGCACTCACGGTGCCAGAGCCCACCAGGGCCCGAGCCAGCCTCACCCGGGTTTCAAACACCCGCTGGGAAACAGGCTTAGACAGCTGACCCTCAGAGCCGGGCAGATCCTGGCTGAAATACTCCAAGTTCTGGCAGAAATCGAAGACCAAGAAGTCCGTCTTATCGGCCCCGGGGCCAAAAACATCGGGAGCCAGGCGGGTACCGCGCCCCAACATCTGCCAGAACTTAGTCTTGGCCCGTACCAGCTTGAAAAAGACCAGGTTCAGAATCTCAGGCACATCAATGCCGGTATCGAGCATATCCACACTAATGGCAATGCGGGGCAGAGACTCCGGCTCAGAGAACTTCTCAATCGCCGACTCCGCCGCATACGTGCGGTTGGTAATCACCTGAGCATAGGAGCCACCGTAGCCGGGGAAGAGCGCGTTAAACCGCTCATAGATAAAATCAGCGTGGGCCTGGTTCTTAGCAAAAATAATGGTCTTGCCCAGCAACTCACCGTCAGCTACCCGGTAGCCGTGCTCCATGAGCGTGGTCAGCACCTTATCGACCGTATCGGCGTTAAAGAGAAAACGATTCAGGGCTTCGCTGGTAATTTCTTCGGGCACAGAATCACCCCAGTCGGCAGACTCCCACTGCTCCTGCTCCGCCTCACTCAGCTGATCGTAACGGATACCCTCACGCAAGAAACGGGTTCCCACGCTAAAGCCCCGCGCCGGCACTAGATAACCGTCGCTTACCGCCTGATCGAGGGTGTATGCATCGGTTGGCACGCCGGCTTCTAGGTCAAAGAGGGTATAAGTGTTGAAATCAACCTCGTCCTTAGGGGTAGCGGTGAGCCCCACCAGCAGGGCATCAAAGTACTCAAAAATCGCCTTGTATTTGGCATAGACCGACCGGTGAGCCTCATCGACCACAATCAGGTCAAAATAGCCGGGACCGAATTCACGGAGGGTAGCTTCGCCTTCAGCCCGGGTGCGGTTAATGATGTTTAGCATGGTGGGGTAGGTGCTGGCATAGACCCGGCCATTGGCCTGCCTATCTTCAACCAGATTCACCGTAGCCAGGTTGGGAAGATGAGCCTTGAAGGCCTTAACCGCCTGGTTGACCAGGGCAGTGCGGTCAGCAAGGAACAACACACGCTTGACCCACCCGGCCCGCGACAGCAAATCTACTAGTGCAATGGTTGTGCGGGTCTTACCCGAACCGGTCGCCATAACCAACAGTGCCTTACGGCGGCGGGCGTCAAATGACTCAGCCACCGACGCAACAGCCCGCAACTGATAGTCGCGCCCCGCAATCTCAGTGTTGACCTGCTGCCCAATCAACTGCTGGCGGCTGGTTCTGCGCTCAATCATGAGGGCCAGCTCATCCTCGGTGAGGAACCCCTGCACCTCACGCGGAGGGTAACCGGCAGCGTCATCCCACAGGTAATGGGTATAGCCGTTGGTATAGAAAATAACCGGACGGACGCCAGTTGCCGCCTGGAGCGCGTCCGCATATGTTTTGGCCTGGTCGCGGCCAATATCTACTGACTCCCGGGCCCGCTTGGCCTCAACCACACCGAGGGGGCGGCCGTCCCTGCCCCACAGCACATAATCAACCCGGCCCGACCCGCTGGGAGTGGGCAGCCCAGTCACCGGGTACTCGCGGTCACGCTTATGAGCAAGGGGCCAGCCAGCTTCGCCCAGGAGCAGGTCGATGAAGTAGTCGCGGGTCTCCGCCTCGTTGTAGTCGTGGGTATCTGGCAGGGTCTTAGCCGCCTGGGCTTCAGCCAACTGGGCGCGAAGACGCTCCAGCTCAGCGTCCATAGCATCCACCCGCGCCTGGTGCTCAGCTGCTATCCTCTCCATCTCAGCCGTGCGTTCTGCCTCAGCCTCAGCCATACGCTGCTGGGTCAGGGCCCGCTGCTCCGCCTGACGGCGCAGCGTGGGAATCAGCTGGCGGTCAAAAGCCCTACCCATAGGAGCTAGAGCTGGAGTCGCCGAATGGTTATACACACCCCAGACCATCAGGTGATACAGGTCGGTAACAGCCCGCTCGGCGTCCCGCTCAGTAAGCACCTTCCGGGAGTTATGGGCCGCATCGTTTCCCAGATGGCGGATAGTCTTGAACTTCAGGCGCTTGTCATTGTCGAGATATACCGAGAAAGCCTCATTGCTGGTCAGCGTTGCCAAAGTTGCCTGCTCCGGGCGGTAGATGCCCCGTACCCGGTAAATGTGCTCAACCAAACCCTCGATAGCCCGCCGGGCGTAGAAGCAGGCGGTGGGTGCGTCCGTTATCAGATAGGCTTCGGCTTTGGCGCAATCCTGGTAGAGCTCCGGCAGAGCCTGGTAAACAAAAGCAAAGTTAGACATAGCGCCTCGTGACTGTGCGAGAAGGTGTAGGTGCAATCACACATATTTTAGCCTGGTCAGCACTTGAAAGGGGACCTCAAAACCTCAAAGGGACCGCATATTATGCGGTCCCTTTTTGGAAATCAGGTCCCCTTGGGGGGCGGCCGTGAGCAGGGGACTGCTCCGCCCGCTCTACTCGTCCGCCCCCGCGAACTGCGAGTTATACAGCTCAGCGTAGAAGCCGCCGCGCTCCAGCAGCTCAGCGTGGGAGCCGGATTCGACGATGTCACCGTCGCGCATAGCGAAGATGACGTCGGCGTCGCGAATAGTGGAGAGGCGGTGGGCAATCACGAAGGAGGTCTTACCAACCGCAAGCTGGCCCAGAGCACGGGCAATCAGCAGCTCGGTGCGGGTATCAACCGATGAGGTTGCCTCATCTAGGATCAGTAGCGGCTTATTGGCCACCATAGCCCGGGCAATGGTGACCAGCTGCTTCTGGCCGGCTGAGAGCTGGGTCTGGTCGGTCAGCACGGTGTCGTAGCCATCGTGCAGCTGGGTGACCAGCTCGTCCAGGCCCACCGAGGCCATCACCTCATCAAGTCGTTCCTGGCTGACCTCCCCAGCCCCGTAGACCACGTTCTCCCGCAAGGTGCCCTCAAAGAGCCAGGTATCTTGCAACACCATGGCAAAGAGGGAGTCCACCTGTTCGCGGGTCAGATCGGTGGTGGGCACCCCGTCAATACGGATCTGGCCCGAATCCAGCTCGTAAAAGCGCATGAGCAGGTTGACCAGGGTGGTCTTACCAGCACCGGTCGGGCCCACAATCGCGACCTTCTGACCCGGTGCTACCGAGGCAGTAAAGCCGTGGATAATCTCCTTGCCCGGCTCGTAGCTGAACCGCACGTCCTCAAAGTCCACCGCCCCGCGCACCGGCTGGGGAAGAGCGGCGGTCTTGGCGGACTCGTCCTCCAGCTCCTCTGCCTCTAAGAACTCAAAGACGCGAGAACCCGCAGCTGCCGCCGACTGGAGGGAGGTAGCCGACTGGGCCAGCTGGCCCAGGGGATTGGTGAACAGGCGGACGTAGACGATAAAGGCCACAATCACGCCGAAAGTGATGCTGCCGTTTAGAACCAGGGCGGCACCAACCACACAGACCACCACATAGCCCAGGTTGCCGATGAAGCCCATGAGGGGGAACATGAGACCCGAGAAGAACATGGACTTCCAGGCCACCCGGTAGAGGTCGCTATTGCGGTCGGCAAATTCGGCGCGGGCGCCTGCCTCCCCGTTGTAGGCGCGAATCATGGAATGGCCGCTGAGGGTTTCTTCAATGTGGCCATTGAGCTTACCGAGTAGCTGCTGCTGGGCCACGAAGTATTTCTGGCTGCGGGCCAGCACGAAGCCTGAGGCGACGATACCCAGCAGGGAGGCAGCAATGGCGGCCAGGGCCATACGCCAGTCGGTCAGAAACATCATGAGCGCTGAACCTACCAGGGTGACCACACCGGTAATGGTGGTGGCCAGGGAGTTGTTGAGGGTCTGCTGTAGGGTGTCCACATCGTTGGTCACGCGCGAGAGGGTATCGCCGGTTGAGCCCTTATCCATGTAGGCCAGGGGTAGCCGGTCAATTTTGCGGTCCAAATCGTGGCGCATGGATCGCGATACCCAGACTGTCGAGCGGGCCATAATCTGCCCCTCCACCAGGCTCAAGAGCAGGGAGGCCACCAGCATGCCGATGGAAATCCACATCAGGCGGTAGATCTCACCCATATCCAGCTGGCCGGTGAAGCCCTTCTGAATCTCATCGGTAATCGCCGAAAGGAACTGCGGGGCAACAATGGTGAGAACAACCCCGATAACGGCAGCCACAATGGCAACAATCATGCCGGGCAGCACCGGGTGCAGGTAGGCAAGCAGCTTACCTATGGTTTGTTTGAAGGGGGCGGACGCCTGCCCCGGCATGGGAGCGCGCGGTGGACCGCCGTGACCTCCGGGACGCCCTCCCTTCTCACTTTTCAGCTGGCTATCGCGCAGCTGGCCTGCAGACTCAAGCCCCCTACGGGCTGACTCTAGCTCTTCGGGGGTAAAAACTGGTGACTGGCTCATGAACGAAGTTCCTCCTCAGAGAGCTGGGACAGGGCAATATCCTGGTACACCTCGTTGCTGGCCAAGAGTTCCTCGTGAGTACCGGAACCGACAAGGCGGCCCTTATCAAGCACCAGAATCTTATCGGCCTCCCGTACCGTACCGATACGCTGGGCCACCACTACAATGGTCGCCCCCTTGGCGGAGTTCTTGAGCTGACTGCGGATATCCCGCTCAGTCTTATAATCCAGGGCCGAGAAGGAATCATCAAAAATCATGATTTCCCCGCCCCGGGCAAAGGCCCGAGCCATGGACAGGCGCTGCCGCTGACCACCAGAGAAATTCTTACCGTTCTGGGCAACCACCGAGGCATAGCCGTCCTCCTTCTTGCCCACGAACTCAGCTGCCGCAGCTGCATGAGCTGCCGCCACCACGTCCTCGGCGGTCACCGGGTGCAGGCCCTCACCCAGGGCAAGGTTAGAGGCCACCGAGCCAGAAAAAAGCACACTCTTTTGAGGCACATAGGCCAGACGGGCCCGCAGATCCTTCTGGTTCCAGTCGCGCACATCAACACCGTCTACCAGTACCGCGCCCTCGCGCACATCGGCAAACCGCGGAATCAGATTCACCAGAGTCGACTTACCCGAGCCGGTTGAACCAATAATAGCCACCGTCTCACCCGGGGCCGCCCTAAAGGAAATCGAATGCAGGGCATCGCCGTCAGCCTCGGGGTAACGGAAGCTGACATTCCTAAACTCCAGGGAACCTGCTGGGGCAGCACCTGTGCTGACCCCGCCGTCCACAATCGCCGCCTGAGTTGTCAGAACCTCACGGATACGGCGCCAGGCAACCAGCGCTCGCGGGCTCATCACAAAGATAACGGTCATCATCATGAAGCTGGTAACAACCTGCAGGGCGTAGGTAGAGAAAACCACCATCTGCCCAAAGAGGGTGACGCGCTCGGTCAGGTCGGCTGTACCGTTAATCAGCACAGCACCCAGCACATAGATGGAGAGCGACAGGCCGGTCATAATGGCAGTCAGCAGGGGCATGATGAAGGCCATGGTGGAGTTGACGAAGAGGGTGGTGTTACGCAGGTCGGTATTGACCTCCTCAAACCGCTCCTCGTGGAAGGCACCGGTGGTGTAAGCCCGAATTACCCGCAGGCCGGTCAGGTGCTCACGGGTGACCCGGTTGAGGCGGTCGGTGATTTTCTGCATGCGCATCATGCGGGGGATAGCTAGACCCATCGCCACCCCCAGAACCAGCAGGGTAGCGAGGACGGCGATACCTGTAGGAATGGTCCAGGTCAGCGATTGGGTAGCGATCTTGGAGCTGGCCCACACCGCCATGATGGGGGCCTTAACGCTCATCTGTAGGCCCATCACCACAAACATCTGCACCTGGGTGACATCGTTGGTGGAGCGGGTAATCAGGCTGTCGGTGCCAATCTGGTTGACCTCAGCGCTAGAGAGGTCAAAGGTCTTGTTGTACACCCCGGCCCGCAGGCGTCGGGCAAGGGTAGTGCCGAAAATAGCGGTACAGAAGCCGGTGATGATGGCACAGACCATGGAGGCCAGCGCTGCCGCCAGCATAAGGGTTCCGTCTGAGACGACGTCCCTGAGCTCTGACCCGGGGGTCGAAATGGTGAGGGTGATGTTCTCCATGTACTCGGGAACCTTGAGGTCAAGGTAGACCTGAGCGACGATAGATAACACTGCAATCAGGGCGAGTAACCATTCTCGCCGGTGAATGAAGCGGGTGATGTTCATAGAATCCTAGGGCGTTTTTATCAAAAGAAAAAAGGTGCATCTCTGCACCTTCGTCCTTTCTATTATGCCCTAGATAGAGCGGCTAGATGTTGGTGAAACCGGTAACGTTGAGATGAGAAAGCTGGCCTCTTCCAAACTTTTACCCAATCTCCTGTGGCCTCAGAACGATACGAAATTAAGTTCAGCATGACGGCTAAATCTTCACTAAGGTCCCGGGTGAAAACGGGTTCGTGGTGTGCGATCCGGTTTCGAAGTTTTCGTATTCTTTCGATACTTTCACGAATCTCTAACCGAAGAAGTCGGGGGGAACGCGTAGGGCTGTGTGGCATTGCCGATGCAAGATAGGGGAGCCAAAGACGGTTATCGTGGCGCTGCGTAAAAAGTTGCTGCCAGAACACAAGCTTGAGCTCGGCAATCACTTTGCCTGTTGTTGTGTGATTTGACCTAGTACGTCTTAGGTCTTGGCTCTGTCTGTGCGGTAGCGATTGTACAAAGCCCAGTGACCAGGGCCATCTTTCGCCGTATACGGTGGTAAGAACCTCATCTGCAACGTTGCGGATTGATATTTCAGCAAAATGGGCCGGCAGTATGAGTGCTGCTGAGACTTTTGCGTTCCATGCATAAAGCCCAGTGACATCTGAAAATCCGAGCTGATCATAGGCGAGCTGGTAGGTCTCAAGGCGTGGTGCGCTGAGTACCTTTGTAAGCTCGTCAATGCTTAAATTGGTTGCTTCTGGCATGGTTCTAGTATAAAATTGGTCTCACGAAGCTAGAGGATTTAGTTGGAAGTAGTTTAGCTTTCTCCCCCTTTAGCATAAGATAATTACGAAGAGGAGCCAGGTTTGGCTCCTCTTCTTTTTATACACAGTAAATTATCTTTATCGGTCAAGGCCCCGGGCGGCCAGGGCGTCACCGGTTTCCTGGGCGTAGGCTACCGTGGCGATGATCAGGGGGATAAAGAGGCGGAATGGGGCCACCTTGATTCCGCGAGCTGCCACAGCTGCCTGAATGAGGTTCCAGCTGTCCATAATCACCGGGATTGAGCGAACCATTAGTGCCAGGGCCAGGCCCACCCGTTCAGGGGAGCCTCCTACCCACTTGAGAGGGGCACACAGCCAGATGAAGCCGTCGATAAGTACCGGCAGGGGGGTTGACCAGAGCAAGACCCTTGAAGCAGCAATCATGGTGAGCAGGGTCAGAATGACGTCGGCTCCGGCTGTGATTTTCTTGCTGACTAGATAGTAGGCCGTCAGGATCAGAAGCAACCAGAAGAGCGATAGTAGTGCCTGCCCCCAGGACCGCCAGGGAATCTCGGCCAGGGTTCCCAGGGCCAGCACGAGGGTGAGGGCTGCCAGTCCAAAACCCCAGTGGGAGGTCGCAGCGAGGTAGAGACCTAGCAGCAGTATGAAGCTGCCCTTAGTCCACAGGGGGGCCCTGTGCACCGGGGTGTTGAGGGGCTGATAGGTGCCAAAGAGCTGGTTGGCTAGGTTCATGCCCCGCTCCCGTTAGGACGCCCGGGGGCAGCGGGGTCGGGCAGGGCGGGGAAGTCGGTGGCACACCAGTGGCGGTAGTCTTTCAAAACCTCATTGGCTGGTCCTTGGGCTAGGAGATGGCCACTGTGAATGACGATAGCCTCATCGCAGGTGGCGGCTAGGTCAAGGTCGTGGGTGGAAATGACCTGCTGCTGGGGCAGGTTGTCGAGCAGATCGATAAATCTCAACCTATTCTTAAGGTCTAGTAAAGTTGTAGGTTCATCTAATAGTAGAACCTTAGGGTCAACAGCGAGTACGGCGGCTAGGGCCGTCAGCTGTTTCTCGCCCCCGGAGAGGTTATAAACAGAGTCAAATGCTCGGTGCTCAACTCCGCGCTCCGCCAGGGCGGCCAAAGCTGCTGCGCGGCGGGCGTCCTTACCCTTAATGTGCTGGAGGGAGAGCTCAACATCCTCAAGGCCCGTGGGCATGACCAGCTGGGCACCGGGGTCTGAAAAGAGCATTCCTACTCGTGAGCGCACCGCGGTTAAGTTCTCACTGACGCTCACCCCGTGAACGCTTACCTGGCCTGAGGTCAGGGTGGAGAGCCCGTTGAAAAGCCGCAAGAAAGTAGATTTGCCCGAGCCGTTGAGCCCCAACACCGCGGTGCGCGGGGCAGAAAGCTCCACTGTAATTCCGTGCAGGAGGGTGCGTTCACTGGTGCCGGTATCGACGGTGACGGTAGCTGAGCGGGCGGCAAGCAGCCCGTCGTCCGTAAATGTGGCCGACGGGCTTGGGGTGCTTGCACGAGAAGAGCGAGAAAAAAACACAGGCTCTATGCTACCTAGCGGTGAGATAAGGCTGGGAAGGCCCGGTGGACGGCTAGGGCAACGATGACTGCTACTAGGCACTTCATTAGGTCGCCAGGAACATAAATGAGGGCGGCAGTAACAGCGGCACCCAGTTCTAGTTGGGCGTTGATCATCATGCCGGCAACACCGAAGACCTGAATGAGAGCAAAACCTGCCAGTACGGCTACAACAAAAGCACCAAAGAGACCGGCCCCGCTCAGGCGGCGGCGCAGGGCGGCGTAGGCAAGGCTGCCGGTGAGAAGAGCGCCAGGGATGAAGCCCAGCAGGTAGCCAAAGGAGGGTGAAGCAATGGTGCCGAAGCCACCCTTACCCCCAGAGAAAACCGGCAGACCAATCAGACCAGCAAGGAGGTAGAGGGTAACGGCTAGGGTGGTGCGGGTGCCACCCAGGGTCAGGGCTGCAATGTAAATCGCTAGGGTCTGGAGGGTGATGGGGACGGCTGCCGGGCCAACCGGGATGGCGGGAAGTAGGGCGCACACGGCAATGAAGGCTGCAAAAACAGCGATGAGAGCCAGGTCGCGGCCAGGGTTGGCGGTGGGGCGCGCTGGGCGGGGAGAAGTCTGTGAAGATGTCATGCCCATTACTATAAACAGGTTTTGAACACTGTTCAAAACCTGTTCTTCACACTACTCGTACTTTCGCTTTCTGCCCATGTGCCCAGCGCCCGCCTATAGCCTGCCAGAGCGGTCACATCGACCCGGTACGCACCGGGCGGTAAGATAGAGCTGGCCATCCACCCCTTACCTTAGGAGCAGTAGACCCGTGCTGTCAGTCAACAACCTCGAACTGCGAGCTGGCGCTCGCCTGCTCATGGAGGACGTCACCTTCCGCATTGATAAGGGAGATAAGGTAGGGCTGGTCGGCCGAAACGGCGCCGGTAAAACCACCATGACCAAGGTGCTGGCCGGACTCACCCTGCCGGCAGACGGCACCGTCACCCGCGGCGGCACCATCGGTTACCTGCCCCAGGACCCCAAGGTGGATGATATGACTCAGCTGGCCAAGGACCGAATCTTCTCGGCCCGCGGCCTGGACGGGGTAGCCCGCAAAATGCGCCAAGCTCAAGAAATGATGGCCAGTGAAGACCCTGCAGAGCACGCCAAGGGCATGCGCCGCTATGACCGCTTAGAGGCTGAGTTTATTGCCGGTGGCGGTTATGCCGCTGAGTCCGAGGCGGCAACCATCACCGCCAACCTCGACTTGCCCGAACGCGTCCTTAACCAGCCCCTCTCCACCCTCTCAGGTGGTCAGCGCCGCCGTGTTGAACTGGCC
This sequence comes from Rothia sp. (in: high G+C Gram-positive bacteria), assembly GCA_030529845.1. Classification (GTDB taxonomy): domain Bacteria; phylum Actinomycetota; class Actinomycetes; order Actinomycetales; family Micrococcaceae; genus Rothia. The sequence goes on from JAUMWB010000001.1 coordinate 362,127, forward strand.
CGTATTCTCTTTGCCAATGCAGACACCATGCTGCTTGATGAGCCCACCAACCACCTGGACGCCGATTCGGTGGTCTGGCTGCGCGAGTTTTTGAAGAACTACCAGGGTGGCATCCTGGTCATCTCCCACGACGTGGAACTCATGGAACTGGTGGTCAATAAGGTCTTCTACCTGGATGCCAACCGCTGCGTCATCGACATCTACAACATGGGCTGGAAGAACTACCTGCTCCAGCGGGAGCAGGATGAGGCCCGCCGCAAGCGCGAGCGCGCCAATGCTCAGAAGAAGGCCTCAGCTCTGATGGAGCAGGCGAATAAAATGCGGGCTAAGGCCACCAAGGCGGTTGCGGCTCAGCAGATGATTAAGCGAGCCGAGAAGCTCATGCGCGGCCTGGAAGAAGAGCGCCAGGTCGATAGGGTAGCGGCCATCCGATTCCCCGACCCTGCCCCCTGCGGTAAGACCCCCCTCTCTGCCACCGGGCTTTCTAAGAGCTACGGCTCTCTGGAGATCTTTACCGATGTTGATTTGGCTATCGACCGCGGCTCGCGCGTGGTGGTGCTGGGCTTTAACGGTGCCGGTAAAACCACCCTGCTGCGCATGCTGGCTAAGAGCACCCAACCCGATGCCGGGGAAGTCATCTACGGCCACGGTGCTAAGGTGGGCTACTTTGCCCAGGAACACGAAATCCTGGATTATGACCGCACCGTCTTTGAAAACATGAAGTCGGCAGCCCCTGATTTGGATGACACCCGGGTGCGCACCATCCTGGGTTCCTTCCTTTTCTCGGGTGACGATGTTGATAAGCCCGCCGGGGTGCTCTCTGGTGGTGAGAAAACCCGCCTGTCTCTGGCGACCCTGGTGGCCTCGTCCGCTAATGTGCTGCTGCTTGATGAGCCGACCAACAACCTTGACCCGGCCTCCCGCGAAGAAATCCTGAATGCCCTGAAGAACTATCAGGGGGCTATTGTGATGGTCTCCCACGATGAGGGTGCGGTTGAGGCGCTGGATCCCGAGCGTGTGCTACTGCTCCCCGATGCGGTGGAAGACCTGTGGGGCAAGGAGTACCAGGACCTCATCTCCCTGGCCTAAAGTACGGTGAGCGGACGGACGCCTGCCCCGCCCGGTTCTTCCCGGGCGGGGCAGGCTCATTTTTGGCCCCTATTTTGGTTCGTACAAATAGGCTTGTGTGTCTGTTTCTTACGCTCCTTGACTGTTGGGGCTACCACACTCATCGCTCAAGGCATGTGTGTTTGGTGGGTTTTCTCGGCTGAAACAAAGGTCACGAAATGATAACAGACTTGTTTCCCTGGCGCCCGGGGAATCAACCGGCGTAGAGTAAATACCAGCTTCGGAAGCCAATCTTCCCCAGCTGAACCTCAAGAACACCGCCTCACCGATGAGGCGGCACACAAATCCAACACCGACGTTGGGCCGAACCTTGAAAGGATGATTCAATGCTGGAATCACACGACGTACGTTACCCTGAAATCGCTGAAGAAGGCGTAGAGGTCGACGTTTTCTGGACCGAAGACTAAGAACGCCTCGCCCACGCGGCGCATAAGTATATTGTTTTCCTTCCACCTACACATCCATGAGTGACTACATAGACGTGAAAAACGGGTGAAGTAAGGGGCCCGGCACCTGATGGCGCCGGGCCCCTTGCTGTTCTTTGAGTGCCTCAGCGGTCAATCACCTAGGCGCCGGTGAAGAAACTACTGACTAGCTGGGCAGGGTAGTTGCCCACAAAGCCGAGAAAGGCTAGGGAATAGGCTCCGATGTAGACGGTGAGGGCGGCGGTGAGAAAGTTCTCGCGGGCCGAACCAGCATCCCCCAGAATTGGCAGGGCTATATACCCGCTCTTGCGCCAGAGCTTGCTAGCTACCACCGGTTTAAGAGTGGCAGGCCAGAAGGGGTTAACTCCGCGGGTGGTCAGGGCATCACCTACGATATGGGCGGCCGCCCCGGTAAGAACAGCCCAGGGCATCAGGGCCAGCGAGTCGGTATAGATGGTTCCGGCAATAACCGCCAGCGCCCCCAGCCACCCACCTGGTGCCTTAAAAGTACGCAGGGCCAGGCCACCGGCAAAACCGGCAAGCGCCAGGGCAAGCACCGGAATACCAGCGTAGGTAAGCCGGTCAGCAAAATAAGCCAGGGCCCAAAAAGCTGCCAGTCCCACCAGGGAGTGGGTACCCTTACGGTGACCACCTGATAGTCGCCCGACGATCAGTGCAACCCACTTGCTCACCGGAGGAATCGAGTGGGCGATGGTGCCGTTGTGGTGGTCGATATCGGGCAGCATACCGGCGCCGGCTGCCGCCAGGGTGGTGACGGCCAATGTGGTTGGGTCCTCAATGCCTAACACTCCAGCTTCGTTGAGGGCGAGCCAGGCTGCTGCTGCGCTAATGGAGTGGGAGTAGCCCATCATGGTGTTGTAATCCTTACGAGTAATCCTCTGGACATGAAAGCACCACTTTAACACAGTTTCGAATATTTGTTCTAAAAGATGATTGGCGGCAGCTCCACCTACCCACCGCCCTGCAGATGGTTCTTTCCTCCGGAATCTCCACCGGAACCCTGGTAGCCCTGCTGCTCAATATCATCCTGGTAGACCGAAAGAAGAAAACCTCATGAAACTCCTCGAAGACAGAATCCGCCGCGACGGCCGCATCCTGCCCGGAAACATCCTTAAAGTAGACCAGTTCGTCAACCACCAGGTCGATCCCGCCCTCATGATGGAGATGGGGCGAGACTTCGCCGAACACTTCAAGGACGCCGGTATCACCCGCGTCCTCACCCTCGAAGTCTCCGGTATCTCCATGGCCATGACCGCAGCCCTACACCTGGGAGTTCCCATGGTCTTCGCCAAGAAGATTTCTTCAAAAACCCTCTCCACCGACACCTACCACTCCAAGGTCTTCTCATACACCAAGCAAATCGAGTACGACATCCGGGTGGACAAGCGCTTTGTCACCCCCGATGATCGAATCCTGATCATCGATGACTTCCTCGCAAACGGCCAAGCCCTACACGGGCTAACCCACCTCTGCGAACAGGGTGGAGCCCAGGTTGCTGGAATCGGCATCGCTATCGAAAAGGTCTTCCAAGGCGGCGGTAAGGAATTCCGCGAGCGCGGCTACGACGTCTACTCCCTAGCCATAATTGACCACTTCACCGACGACGGGGTGGTCTTTAGCCACGAGGTAGATCAAGCCTAGTAGGCAGGTAGCCAGGTTAAGAAAAGCTCCCCTGAACCATGTGACGGTACAGGGGAGCATTTCTTTGCCAGAAGACAGAAGCCTAGCGGTAGAGGTGCTCATCGAGCAGAGCGTCCTCAACCTCCTCATCTGTAATCTTGCTACTGCGCTTAGGAGCCTTGGGACGCACAATCGACTTCATATGAGCGGGCATATCATCGACAAACTCCATGCGACGGCGCACCACCTCTTCATCCTCATCGCCGATGTAGGTGCCGTCTTCCGCGTAAAACTGGCTGAAATAAGCTTCAAGCTCAGCGGCAACCTGCGCATCCAACTCATCGTTGCGCACCTTCTGGCGGGCCGACCAGAAATAAGCAATATAGAACATGGCGGCAAAACAGTACCACTGCACCGAATACGACAGGTTCGGCCCGTAATCCTCTTCGGGCTTATCCTTGGCAACCGGGGCGCTCGCCGGGGCCGGGTCTTCCGAAGCCAGAACGCCGTAATTGGCCGTATCAACCTCCAGCCCGGTCACCTCAGCCACCTCGGGCAGGTCAATACTGGTCAGCTGCCCGGCAACCGACGAGGCACCCGTATCAATCTCACCTTCCACCAGCCGAACCGTAATAGTCACCTGCCCAGTCGGGGGAGCAGACACCGGGGTAGCGGTCGAACCGGCATCCCCAAAGGCAGCTTCCATCCAGCCGCGATTAACCACCACAATATTGCCCTGCTCGGTCTGGAAAGGTACCAGCACCTCAAAACCGTTCAACCCCTTATAGGGCCGGTTCCGCACCAGCAGTTGATCCTCACTCACATACCGCCCCGTCATCGTCACCGGCTGCCACCGCAACTCAGAATGGGCGGACGCAAACAGGGTCGGGTCATCTGCAAAAGCCAGGGGGGCAGCCTCATAGTTCAACGAAATACGCTCATTCGAAAAATCAAGCGCCTCCTTACGGCCCATCTGCCAGCTCGCCAAATACAGGCACACCAGCGACGCCGCCACCGTCAGCACAAACAGGCCAACCCACTTACCCGAGAGCAGAAAACCGTACTTCTTCACAACCAACCACCCTATCCCAGCGGGACAGTCTGCTTCCAAAAACTACGCGCCACCAAAAAATCCTGAAGATACTGAACATGCTCCTCACAGGCAGCCCAACTCTTCAAACGTTCCGGAGCATGCACCTTGGGGTTATTCCACAAAACCTCAAACCGGGCCTGCTCCTGGCAGCCCTTACGACTACACTTCACAAAATCAGGCCCCTGCTCACCCGCAGCAGCCTGACCCTGATTCAAGGACCCTAAAATATCCACTCGCTACTCCCTGCCATCCTCATCAAAAACCACTTCACCATCAATAATCACAGGCTCACCAGAACCATCCGCCCCGGAGTTAGCCGGGTGAGCGCTCGCCCCACCTGCCGGGGAATCGTGAGCACCGGCGTCCGCGCCCTCAGAACCCTGGCCCTGAGCAGCCTCAGCGCGTGCAGCCCGGTCAGCCTGCGCCGCCTCAATCGCGGCCTGCTGCTCCGGCGGCAGCATAGCAGAAAACCCACCGCCACCCTGCTGAGCCTCACCGTTAGCCACCACCACAGCCGTCCAGGGAATAATCGCAGCCGCAGCCAGGCACACCCACTGCCACGCCCCCTCCACCATCACCGCAGCGATGATAAAGACAATGCGCAAAAACATCTTGAAAGCATAAACCTTAGCCCGAGAACTGACCCCCACAGACTGCCGCTCAGCAGCGTCCGTAATCTCAAAAACCTCAGGCTCCCCCGAAGAGTAACCGGCAGCCTGCAAATCCTCAGCAGTCCAATACTTCTGCGCCACCGGAAAACCTCCTCACACAGGCACAAACTCACCCCACCAGTCTACCCCCGACCACCAACCCAACCCCACACCCTAACCGAACCCAACAGGCCAAATAACACGCGCCTACTTGAACAAACCACCACTTTTTTCTCAAGAGCGTAAGATAGGGGCAGAACCAAAACCCCACAACAAGGTGAAACAATGACCAACCCCACCGTACTCATCACCGGCGGCAACCGAGGCATCGGCTACGCCATCGCCACCGAATTCAAAAAAGCCGGCTACAACGTCGCCATCACCTACCGCTCCGGCGAACCCCCCGCAGAATTCTTCGCCGTCAAAGCAGACGTGACCGACACAGCCTCCATCGACCAAGCCTTCACCGCCGTCGAAGCAGAATTTGGCCCCGTAGGCGTCGTCATCGCCAACGCCGGCATCACCAAAGACACCCTGCTCATGCGCATGAAAGAAGACGACTTCACCTCCGTCATCGACACCAACCTCACCGGCGCCTTCCGCGTCGCCCAACGCGCCACCAAGGGCCTACTCAAAAACAAGGGTGGCCGCATCATCTTCATCTCCTCCGTCGTCGGCCTCTACGGCAACCCCGGCCAGGTCAACTACTCAGCCTCCAAAGCCGGACTCGTCGGCATGGCCCGCTCCATCACCCGCGAACTTGGCGCCCGCAACATCACCGCCAACGTCATCGCCCCCGGCTTCATCAAAACCGACATGACCGACCAACTCTCCGACGACCTCAAAAAGCAATACACCGACTCCATCCCCGCCCGCCGCTTCGCCGAACCCAAAGAAATCGCCGACGTAGCCCTCTTCCTCGCCTCAGACGCCGCAGGGTACATCTCAGGTGCCGTGATTCCAGTAGACGGCGGCCTGGGCATGGGCCACTAACGAGGTAAACAAGAGCAGCCTGGCCGGTGTATGCCCGTCCGCGACCCTCTCACTCCTCGCCCGGGGGCTCGTCGTGATTCACGCCAGCCCCGAGCCAGCGGACGGGGCACACACCTTCCCAGGCTGCTGTGTACGCCAGGGCGGGGAGCTACCGCTCTCTACCCCCTCGCAGTAATCATTTGTACAACACTTATAAGGACTAAGAATGTCACTTCAGAACAAGACCATCATCATTACCGGCTCCTCCCGAGGCGTGGGCGCAGATACCGCTCAGATCCTGGCCGCCCAAGGCGCCAACATCATCGTCAACTACCGCTCCAAGGCCCCCCGTGCCACCAAGGTCGTTGCCGCTATTGAAGAGGCCGGCGGCAAGGCTGTAGCCGTTCAGGGCGACGTCACCAAGGCCGAGTACGCCGCAGCCCTGGTAGAGGCTGCCATCGAGAACTACGGCTCCCTGGACTACCTCATTCTCAACGCCTCAGGCGGCATGGAAGCCGGTATGCCCGACGACTACGCCATGGTGCTCAACCGCGACTCCCAGCTTCGCCTGGCCCGCTTAGCCGCAGAGAAGATGAACCCTGGTGGTCGCATCGTCTTTGTGACCAGCCACCAGGCCCACTTCATCCGCGATGTAGAGACCATGCCAGAGTACAAGCCGGTAGCTGAGTCCAAGCGCGCTGGCGAGGACGCCCTGCTAGAAGAGATTCCTGCCCTGACCGAAAAGGGTATCTCCCTGGTGGTTGTCTCTGCTGACATGATTGAGGGTACCGTTACCGCAGCCCTGCTCAACCGCCTGCACCCTGGCGCCATTGAGGCCCGCCGCGAAGAAGCCGGCAAGCTCTACACCGTCAACGAGTTCGCCCAGGAAGTCTCCAGGATGGTGACTGCCGATGTCGAGACCGGTCACATCGAGCTGGTCGGAGGAGCTGGCGGCTTCATCAAGTAGTTTCCTGTCGAACTTTGTACCGCTTCCTGCCCGTTTTTAAGGTCAAAAGCGGGCAGGGCATGGTACAAACCCGCTGATTTCAGTACGTAAAAGGACGCTGGTGGCCACCTACCAGCGTCCTTTTCCTTGCCCTACGGGGCAGAACGAAGCGAGAGTTTAGAGCCCCGCGAAATGACGCACCGCGTCCAGGCGCAGGGTGTTAATCTGGGCGTCGGCGACCTCAAGCAGGGCGGTCTTAGCGTTGAAGGCAACACCCAGCTCAGCCTCAAGAATCATGAGCACATCGTTAGCTCCGTCGCCCACAGCAATGGTCTGGGAGGACTTGATATCGAACTCCTTAGCCCACTCCTTCAACGACTCCTTCTTGACCTCACCGGTAATGACTTCGCCACTCACCTTGCCGGTCAGCTTGCCCTCGATGATGTCAAGGACGTTGGCGCGCGCCTTGGAAAGGTTCAGGTAGCCTGCCAGCGGGGAGAGTACCTGCACGAAACCACCGGATACAACGCACACCTCGTGGCCAGCCGCTAGGAAAACCTCAACCAGCTTGGTGGCACCGGGGGAGTAGAGCACCTGAGAAGCTACCTCGTCGATGACTGACTCATCGAGACCAGCAAGGGTAGCTACCCGCTCACGCAGGGAGGCCTCAAAGTCTAGCTCTCCCCGCATAGCGCGTTCGGTGACCTCAGCAACCTCAGCGCCGCGTCCTGCCGCAGCTGCCAGCTCGTCAATAACCTCCTGGCGAATGAGGGTGGAATCAACATCCATGATGAGCAACTTCTTCTCATCATTGGCTAGCTCAGCGGGCACCACATTTAGGTCAAAACCCAGCGAGCGCGGCCCATCGAGTAACCCTAGGGCGCCGCGGGCGTCCTCTACTCCGCCACGCTCCCACTGCGCAGAAGCCAGATAAACCGAATAGGCTGGCCCCTCAGCTTCCCGTTCTACGCGAGAGGCTGGGACCTCCATCAGAAGACCGGATTCAAGCTCCAGGCCCTCAACCGCCTGTAGTGCAGCGACCAGCTGCTCCTCGGTAGCAATCAGTGGGGCATCAGCGCGAGAAATAGCAACAATATTCACAGAAGTACTCATAGGCACCATTATCTACTAAAGTTGTGAACCATGGCATCAGTTCTTGAACTTAATAAGGTTACTGTCTCACGAAGCGGTAAGAACCTCATCCACAACATCACCTGGTCTGTCGAAGAAGGCGAACGCTGGGTCGTCCTTGGCCCCAATGGTGCGGGCAAAACCACCCTGCTCTCCATTGCCGCCGCCCGGCTGCACCCTACCCGCGGTGAAGTTGATATTCTCGATGAAATTCTCGGCGCTGTTGACGTCTTTGAACTGCGCCCCCGCATCGGCCTTTCCTCAGCCCCCATGGCCGCCCAAATCCCCGGCAACGAAACCGTGCTCGATGTTGTCATCACCGCAGCCTACGGGGTAGCGGGCCGCTGGAATGAAGAATACGACTCCTTCGACGATAACCAGGGTAAGGCCCTGCTGGAGGACTGGGGGGTAGCCCACCTGGCTGACCGCCCCTTCGGTACCCTCTCGGAAGGTGAGAAGAAGCGCGTGCTCATTGCTCGGGCCCTGATGACCGACCCTGAAATGCTGATTCTCGATGAACCCGGTGCCGGTATGGATATTGCCGGGCGTGAAGATCTGGTCAAGCGTCTGACCCACCTGGCCCTAGACCCCTACGCCCCTGCCACTATTCTGGTCACCCACCACCTGGAAGAGATTCCCGCGGGCTTCACCCACGCCCTGCTGCTGCGCGAGGGTGAAATTGTAGCTGCTGGCCCCATCGAAGAAACTCTCACCCAGGCCAATGTTTCTGCCACCTACGGTCTAGACCTGGACCTCACCATTCACGATTCTGGCCGCTACTCAGCCTTCGCCCGCTAGAGAACCGAGAATGAAGCCCAAACAGCTCACCCCTGAGCAGCTGGCAGAACGCTCTGCCCGCGTTGCTGCCCTGCCTAACGTACGTCCGCTTAGCACAGCCCCGGACGACGCCACCCGCTTCTACACCCACCTGACCGACGTCAAACTGCGCTCCGCCAAAGAACCCGAATGGGGTATCTACATTGCTGAATCCTCTAAGGTAATCCGCCGGGCGCTGGCCGCTGGGCACCGGCCGGTGTCCTTTCTCATGAGTGAGAAGTGGGCGGACGACCTGCTCGACGTGCTCCAGGAGCACCCCGAGGTACCAGCCTATGTCGGTAGCGAGGACGAGCTGGAGCAGGTCACCGGCTTTGCCCTGCACCGCGGGGCCCTGGCAGCTATGGCCAGGCCTGAACCCCTTCCGCTGGAGAACCTGTTGTCGGGGGTAAGGCGCATCGCTATCCTTGAGGATATTGTGGACCACACCAACGTGGGTGCCATTTTTCGCTCGGCAGCTGCCCTAGACATTGATCTGGTGCTGGTCACCCCGCGCTGCGCAGACCCCCTCTACCGGCGCTCCATTCGCGTCTCCATGGGCACCGTCTTCCAAGTCCCCTGGGCCCGCCTTGACTCTTGGCCCGGTGCGCTTGATACCCTGCACGCAGCAGGCTTCACCACCGCAGCACTTGCCCTGGAAGAAGACTCCCTGAGCCTAACTGAGCTAGCAGACCGTAAGGACGAGAAACTGGCCCTGATCCTGGGCACAGAAGGGCACGGCTTAGCAAAGAGTACCTTAGCAGCCACCCGGTACACCGTCATGATCCCCATGAGCCACGGGGTCGATTCTTTGAATGTAGCGGCCGCCTCAGCCGTAGCCTTCTGGGAAACCCGCCCAAAGATGGTAGAGTAGTTCCTCGGTTGTAAACCGCAACCACCGGTAGGCACCCGCCCCGGTAGCAACAAGATATGCACTGGCAAAATCCAGGGCACGAAGAAGGTAAAACATCATGCAGGCTGGCATCCACCCTGAATACAACTACGTTCTCTTCCGCGACCTCGCATCAGGCGAGACCTTCCTGACCAAGTCAACCATGACTTCTCAGAAGACCGAAAAGTGGGAAGACGGAAACGAGTACCCCCTCGTCGAAGTTGAAATCTCATCAGCTTCACACCCCTTCTACACCGGCAAGCAGCGCATCATGGACGCCGCAGGTCGTGTTGAGCGCTTCAACGCTCGCTTCGCAAACTTCGGCAAGAAGGCCTAAGTTTACAGCCAGCTATTACAGGCTTAATATCACACCCCGTGACCGTGATTTACCACGCGTTACGGGGTGTTTTTGTAGGTTCACTGCGTAGAATTGGGTTCGATTCACTCCGCGTATTGTTCCCCCTGGGAGAGCGGTACGCCCCTTTTGAGACAAGTTAGGGAGGTACCGTGTCCGTCGCGGCTCACGAAGAACCTACAAAGAAGAAAAGCAAAAAAGCCCTCTGGATTAGCCTGCTGATCCTGCTGCTCATCCCGGTTATTGCTGTGGGTGGTTACCTGTTCATGATTAATAAGGCTTGGAACGGGTCTGAAACTATTGAGAATGCCATGCCCAATGAGGACGGCACCGTCACCACCCCCCATAATGACGAGCTACAGGCTATCGTCGATCAGGCGGTTAATGCTGATACTCAGATTGTGAACGAAGAGACCGGTGCTACTCTAGCTGAGAACGTGACCGAGGGAGATGCAAACGGTGACGGTATCCTGGATGCTGTAGCAGGCGGCGCTGTGACTGACCGTCCGGTGAACACCGCATCCACCGATATTCTCTTGCTGGGTTCTGACCAGCGATCCGGTGCTGAGGCTCAGGTTGTCACCGGCGCACGAGCCGATACCATCATGGTGCTGCATATCCCCGAGGACGGCTCAGCAGCCTACCTGATTTCAGTTATGCGTGATACCTGGGTCAACATCCCCGGTTACGGCTCCCACAAGGTGAACGCTGGCCTGAACTACGGTGGCGTTGACCTACAGGTCGCTACCATCGAGCAGCTCCTCGGTATCCAGATGGACCACGTGGCCGAAATCGACTTCCAGGGCTTCAAGGCTCTGGTTGATACTCTGGGCGGGGTGACGGTAGATGTTCCCTTCGCATTCAACGCTACTCCTGCAGGCTATTCTTTCGCTGCTGGCCCCCAGACGATGACCGGTGGTGAAGCACTCGTCTTTGTTCGCGAACGCTATGTATTTGCTGACGGCGACTACCAGCGCGTCCGTAACCAGCGTGCCTTCCTGCGTGGCGTCTACAACGAGCTGAAGGCAGACGGCGCTCTGTCGTCAGCAAGCAAACTGCTCCAGGTGATTGAATCGGTTTCCCCCTACATGAGCGTTGACTCGGGTCTATCACCCTCAGCTATCGTTGGTATCGCCCAGCCGGTGCTCTCTAACGGCAACACCCAGCTGGTTTCTATGACTCTTCCTAACGCCGGTACCGGCTGGTCCTGGGACGGGCAGTCCATCGTAGTGCTCGATGCTGCTGCAACCAGCGCCCTATCCTATGCTCTGCAGACCGATACCATGCCCAACTACATTGCCACCTACGGCTCAGACTAACCAAAGCTAGCCCCTCCTCAGTAGAGGGCACAATATAAGGGGAGCCCCACCGCTTGGTGGGGCTCCCCTCCTAGTAGTATACAGTATCAAGAACAGGTAAGGTTCTTCTCCATGCGGGGCGCCTAGTGTTCAAGTGGATCTGCCGAGACTTCTTCTTCGGTATAGCTGTTATCGCGGCCCACGAAGAGAGCAAGGAAAGCAAGAGAGGCACCCAAGACAATGCCGAGCACACCCAGCAGAGGCTTGAAGAAGACCAAAACTAGGCCAGCAACAAGGATAAGACCACCCACTAAGCCTAGAAGCACAGAGATACGTTGCAGGCCCAACGAAGAAGAAGCAACTGGGTTCGGTACAGCTTCAGAACCATGTGCTTCTGCGGTTGTGCCCTCACTTGCAGCCGGACGGCTGGGCATCAGGGAGCGCTTTTTCTTGGGCGCGCTGCTGCGGGTAGCCTCACCCTCTGTCGCCACGTAAGCAGGCGGTACTTCATACGCTGGAGCCGAAGGCAAGAGCTCAGGGAGGTATTTGGGCAGCTCCTGGAACCACTGCGCAGGAATCTCAGAGGGGCGGACGGCCTGCACCGTCAGCGACAGCTCAAAAGAGTTACCGCGGATAGTACCCCAAGCGCTAGTGAGCTTATCGTGCTCATAGGCATAGCGAATGACGGGAGCCAGCTGCTCCGAAATCTGGGTCGATAGACGCCCCACCACCTTACGGTCGTGCAAAACATCAACTGAATCAACCACACGACCATCGGCCAGCTTCATCTGGTTATTCTCCAGAGAAAGAATCACTCGCCCCTCACCCGAAGGAGGCAAGATGGAGTGCAGATACTCCGAATGGTCTTTCTCATCGAGCACCTTCATCGAAGGCCCCTGGGGAAGCAGGGTTGCCTGAGTGGGAGCATTATTGAGCGGGAAGAGAGAACCTGGAGCACTAAGAGAGAGCTGGCCGCTGCTTTCAATGTGGGTCTCACCGGTCACTCCGCGCAGAACAGCAGAAAGCTGCATACGGGTCACAGCGTCATAGCCTGAGGCAACAACACGGGTAATCGGCCCCCAATAAGCCGCTGAATCCTCAGCAGACAGACGACCCAACTTGAGCTCCTCAGCATATACAGCAATAGTCTGAGGCTGATATGGGTTATCGGGCTCTGGCACAAGGCGCACCTCACCGTTCCAAACCCGTTCACGGTCAATCAAGAGTTCTTCAAAAATCTGAAGAATTTCTGCATCGTAATAGTCATCGGTCATGACCTGCACGGTGCCGCGATCGCCCAGTACGTAGTCGGTCACAGTAGGCTCCTTATCCCAAAAAGTTACTCCCTATAGCTTCTCACGAAAAAGCCGGTTTTGGTTCGCAATGCTGCGCCCCAAAACCGGCTTTCTGCGTAGATTCCCAGGTAAAGACCTAGTTACCCGCCACCTCATCAGCAACGGCTGTGCTGAACTCCTGAGCCCTCAGTATACGGGTAGCATCATCGAGCAGCTCCCGCACCAAACGAACCAGGGCGGTGGGCGCATCCGCATACTCCGCCAACCAACGCTCAGTGGCGCGGACGACCGGGTGAGTCACCGCGTTACCCTCAGCTAGCTCTACCGCCGGGTAAAGACCACGAATCACACGAGTCGCCATACCGCCGGTACGGGCAGCCCAGGTGGGAGCAAGAAGCTCAAAGAAAGCATCCCGATAACCAACACGCAGTTCTTCCGGCCCATGCTGGAAACCAGCAGCGGTCGCCGACAGCAACTCATTAGAAAGGCCCATATCTTCAGTCACCAGGTTCCAGGCGGCCTGCTTGGCAGCCGCCACCGGCAGAGCAGCGGTCGCAAAAGCATAGCCACGCTCAGCCGTAGCAGAAGGACGGAAAGACCGCGCCTCCTCCAGCACCTGCTGGGTCACCGCATCCTGAACCGCAAGCGCCCCCAAAGCCTTCCAACCCAGCGTCTGGTTATAAGCCATCCCCGGTGCATCAGTAATAAAGCCCTCAACCTGAGCGCTCGCGCCCCGAGCTACATCCTGAGCAAACTCAAGACCCAACTGCGAATGCGCCGACACAGACAGCAAGGCCCGCACCAGAATCAACTGCTCATCACTACCCTCCGCAGCACCAGCAAGAGCCTCAGACAGTGCAGCATACAGGGCATCCCACAGCTCACCGCGAGCACCCTCCGGGGTATACAAAGAAATCGCAGCCTGCGCCTGATCCACAATATTCGACAACAGGGTAGCGGACGGCTCAGCCGCCGCAGCCTGCCCCACAGCCAACACAAACCGGCGGCTAGCAAGCTTCCCATCACGCACCATATTCCACAAGCTACCCCACAGCAACCCGCGCGACAGGGCATCCTCCACCGACGACACCTGACTCAAAGCCAACTCAAGCCCATCAGCCTCAGCCAGGGCAACCTTGGCATAGGTCAAATCCTCAGCATTGAGCAAAACCAAATCAGCAGCAGCCACAAGAGCCTGCTCCTGCCCCGTCAACTCAACCAGCACCTCATTCTGACCCACAGGAAGATCAGCAGACACCACACCCGTAGGCACCAGGCGCCCGCCCTCAGACGCGAACAAGGCAATCTTCAACAGGTGCGGACGCCCCAGCTCAAGCGGCACACCCTCAGGCAACACCTGACGCACCACCAGCCTCACAGAACCATCCGCAGCAAAAACCCGCTCACACGACAGCTCAGACAAACCACTGGTCTGCAACCAAGCCTCAGCCCAAGTGCGCACATCCCGATCAGAAACCTCATCAAGCACACCCAAGAAATCATCCAGAGTCGTATTACCCCACTCAAACCGCTTAAAGTACACCCTGGCAGCCTCAATAAACTGCTCAAACCCAACATAAGCAACCAGCTGCTTCAGGGCGCTCGCCCCCTTGGCGTAGGTGATGCCGTCAAAGTTCTGGCGGGCGGCTTCAAGGTGGGGAATATCAGCGACAATGGGGTGGGTGGTCGGTAGCTGGTCCTGGCGGTAGGCCCAGGCCTTACGGGAATTAGCGAAGGTGACCCAGGCGTCCTTATAGCCGTTGGCCTCAGCAGCACCCAGATGCCCCATAAAGTCGGCGAAGGACTCCTTGAGCCACAGGTCGTTCCACCATTTCATGGTGACCAGGTCACCAAACCACATGTGGCTCATCTCGTGGCAGATGACATTGGCCCGGCCCTCAAGCTGGGACTCGTCGGCTCCAGAGACAAAAATATAGCCCTCGGTGAAGGTCACCAGGCCCGGGTTTTCCATGGCTCCCAGGTTGTACTCGGGCACAAAGGCCTGCTCGTATTTGGGGTAGGGGTAGGCGTAGTCGAAGAGGTCTTGGAAGAAATCCAGACCCTGTTTGGTTACGGTAAAAATGTTCTGGTAGTCAAAGTGCTCTTTGAGGGACTGGCGGCAGTAGGCAACCAGGGGGATAGGCCCGGAATTAACAGCGGACGCGGGGGTGTAGGTGTCGAAAGCAGTAAAGTACTCGCCGGCCACAATGGCGGTGATGTAGGTGGAGATACGGGCAGTGGGTTTGAAGACACGCTTGGAGATAGATGAGTCTGAGGGGTCATCGATTTCCCGATCTAGTTCACCGTTGGAACTCACTACCCAGCTCTTGGGGGCCGTGATGCGGAAATTGAAGACAGCTTTTAGGTCGGGCTGTTCAAAATTAGGGAAAACTCGGCGGCAATCGGCGGGCTCGTACTGGGTGTAGAGGTAAATTTTGCCGTCGGCGGGGTCAATGTAGCGGTGCAGACCTTCGCCTGAGCGGCTAAAGTACGACCGCCCCTTGATGGTGAGGGTGTTCTGCTGCTGGAGGTTGGGCAGGACGATGCGGGAGCCCTCCACGACCTCATCAACCGGAAGGGAAACACCGTTGAGTTTTACGGACTCCACCGACTGGTGAATGTAGTCAATAAAGGTGCTTGCCCCGTCGGTTGCCGAGAAGCGGACGGTAGTAGCTACCGGGTAGGTTTCGAAGTCAGAGGTGGCATGGGTGAGATCAACATGCACATCGTAGGTATCAACGCTGATAGTACGGGCGCGCAGAGCGGCCTCTTCTTGGGTCAAATTTTCGTTATTCACATCACTATAGTAAGCCCCTGTATGTACAAGGTCGAGCCGGGAGGTGCTGGTGGGGTGGTAGCACTACGCGGTTTGCGCACGCGCTAAACCTTGTGTATAGTTATTACTCGTTGCCAGCACGGCTTCGGAAGAAGCCTGCAAGACACCTTGCGCGGGTGGCGGAATAGGCAGACGCGCTAGCTTGAGGTGCTAGTCCTCGTATTAGAGGGTGGGGGTTCAAGTCCCCCCTCGCGCACAAGAAAACCCCTTGTGGGAAATAGAAAAACCGGTTCCTGTTGACAGGGGCCGGTTTTTTGTTGACTTAGGTTCTTTGATTGAGCTCATCAGGCTGGGGTGGCTGGCTGCTGGTGGGCAGGGGGGTGTTGAGCTTGAGTTCGCTATGTGATGGAGCTTATGCTCGCCTGGGGCTCTTCTGGTTTGCTTGTGCCAGAAGCTGCCGGTATAGTTATTACTCGTTGCCAGCACGGTTTCGGAAGAAGCCTGCAAGACACCTTGCGCGGGTGGCGGAATAGGCAGACGCGCTAGCTTGAGGTGCTAGTCCTCGTATTAGAGGGTGGGGGTTCAAGTCCCCCCTCGCGCACAAGAAAACCCCTTGTGGGAAATAGAAAAACCGGTTCCTGTTGACAGGGGCCGGTTTTTTCTTATCAAATTTTCTCATCTGACTTTAGGTCGTTGGCCTCTTTGGTTTCATGGACCATCAATTTTACTTATCAGTTAAACTGATTATTTTCGGCTGGCGCCTTTAAAAAATTTTTGAATCGGTTGCAGCTCCCTGCCTTGAGGCCAGTCTCACTAGCCTCAGACCGGAGATAAACTAGGTCTATGCAGCCTACTGAACCCCGCGCGTCCGCCCCGGTCCTTGACCATACCTACAGTGAGGGCTTCTCGGGACTTGCCCAACATGCCAAGCCAGATATCCCGCAGGGAACCCGCCTGGCCTGGCTCAACGAGAGTCTCGCCCAAGAGCTGGGGCTAGATCTTGCCTGGCTTCGCAGCGAAGAGGGGATAGCCTGGATGACCGGCAGGGGAGGGGCACCCACCTATGCCCTGGCCTATTCGGGGTATCAGTTCGGTCAGCTTTCGCCTGTGCTCGGGGATGGGCGCGCCCACCTTATCGGCGAACTTGTCCTTCCCCTGCGAGGAGTAAGCGATAGAAATACCCGTGTTGATCTGCATCTTAAAGGCAGCGGGCGGACACCCTTCTCCCGCCCCGGTTCGGACGGCAAGGCCCCGCTGTCGGCGGCTTGGCGAGAGGCTGTCATTGGTGAGTCCCTCCATGCCTTGGGGGTTCCCACCAGCCGAGCCCTGGCTGTCTTTGAAACCGGTGAAAGGGTGCAACGGCGGGCTCCTGAACCGGAGCCGGCTGGCCTGGTTCTGCGCGTTGCCTCTAGTCATCTGAGAGTTGGGACTTTTCAGTTTGCTCAGTACCACTGTGAACCTGATGTTAGGGCACAATTGGTTGACTATGCCCTTGCCCGGCACTATCCGAATCTTGTCGAAGCCGAGACTAGTGGCGAGCGGGCTTTGAGTCTCTTGCGGGCCGTGGCGCAAAGCCAGGCTCGTCTGATGGCCAGCTGGCAGGCCCTGGGGTTTGTGCACGGGGTGCTCAATACCGATAATGTGGCTCTTTCAGGCGAAGCTATTGACTTTGGCCCCTGCGCTTTCATTGATGCTTTTGAGAGGGATAAGGTTTTTAGCTCCATTGACCGCCAGGGCCGCTATGCCTATAACCACCAGCCCGGTATTACCGCCTGGAACCTTTCCCGCTTTGCCGAAACCCTGCTCGATAACATCGACCCTGAAGAACCGAACCGGGCAATCCACCTAGCCACCGGGGTGATTTCGGAATTCGAGGATGAAGTGGTGAACCTGCAGATCGAGGCTTTTGCGGCCAAGCTGGGGCTAGAGTTGCAAGGGGCGGGTGAGGACGTCCGTGCCCGGGTGGCGAGGTTCGGGCAAATGACCCTGGGGCTACTGGAGCGCCACTTGCTGGACTTTACGGGTTTCTTTAGGTCGCTGACTGAAGGGTCTTGCCTGTTGCCGGCGGGGGAGCGGCAGGCTTGGCTGGCTCAATGGGAAGAACTGAAAAGTGCTGCGGATGTTAGCCCTGAGCGGGCTAAAGAGCTCATGCTGGCGCATAATCCGGTTTATATCCCCAGAAATCTAGCCCTTGATGCTGCCCTGCGGCAGGTGGAGCGCGGGAACCAGCAACCTATCGAAGAACTATTGACTGCGGTGAGTAAGCCCTTCGAACGCCGTGATGGACTTGACTACCTTGAAGCCGCTCCCGCTGAATCCCGTTTTTTCACCAGCTTCTGCGGAACGTAGCACGGTGGTCACCAGCGATTTATAGCGAATCTCTTGATGGTATGGGCTAGTCGGAGCATCCCGTTCGGCAAATCCCGCATAGGTAGAAGGTAGATAAGGGCCGGTGCCTGCCACCATTACTTTGGTGGCAGGCACCGGCCCTTTGTTCTGGTGGCTACCAGGCAGAAGCTAGTATTGACCAGCTTGCCGATTCTTAGAGTTCAGCGTCAGCTTCAGCCTCTTTCTTGTTCTGGGCACTTTCTTGCAGGCCCGACGCTGTACGTAGCGGGGGAGTCTTGAAGAAGAGGGCCAGAACAAAGGCAAGCAGGGTGGTGGAGAAAGCGACCTGGTAAACCGACAGGGTTGAAGTGTTGAAGCCAACCATGAAGGGGCGGGTCAGCCGAGAATCTGCCCCGGTGAGGTAGGAAGTATCTGAGGTTGAAGCCCCAGCCCCCTCACCTTCGGTCGAGGTCGAAGAAATCTGTTCTGCCAGGGTGGGGGAGTTGATCGACCCAGTAGGAGCGATGCGCGTCATCAGCCCAGTCAACAACCAGGGTTCCATCCTGTACCGAGGCATGGGCCTGATCAGCTGCGGCTACCAGGGCAGCATCGCCACCGGCTGCGCGAGCCTGCTCACTGATGACTGAAAGCTCAGATGCAATAGAAGCCTGATGTTGCCCGGCATGGCTGAGAAAAGAATCGATAGGAGCACGGCAGTACCCATGGTGCCGCCAATCTGACGGAAGAAAGTGGAAGCGGAGGAAGCGACACCCATGTAGGTGGGAGCGACGGCGTTCTGGGCAGCGAGTGTCAGGGACTGCATGAGCTGACCCAGTCCCAGGCCCATAATGAACATACCGATCATGAGGAACCAGAAGGTGCGGTCAGCCGTCATAAAAGTGAGGTAGAAGTAGGCCACGACCATGAGGGCAGTGCCCAGGACGGGGAAGATACGGTACTTGCCGGTACTAGCCACCAATCGCTCCGATACGATAGAGGCGATCATGATGCCTGCCATCATGGGCAGGGTGGCGGACGTCCAGCCCCATTCACGGCCCTGTTCGGCAACCAGTAGAAGGGGAACTAGGGCTACTACAACGCTGGTGGCACCCCACCAGCCGACTCGGGGCTTGTGGGTCAGGTCGGTGACCCAGGCCTGCTGTTCTAGGCCGTGGAGGTCGTCGCCAATCGTCCTGATAGCTGTAGAGACGATGGTTTGATCAAGAGATGAGAGGAACATGCCTGCCATCAGACCTACGATCACCAGCATGATTTGCCGGTGGGTTATCAGAGGTTGGTCTGGGGTGGCTATCTGCTCCGCTGAATTTGTTGTTGTAGACATAGCGAACCTTTAGGTCAGGAGTTGGGTGGGGGTTCGCTCAGTTTTACTTGGTCTATGGTACGCGGACGCCTGAGGCGGGCCGGTGCATAGTCTTGGGTTTGCAAACATAGCAAGTTTATGTGCAGTTCTGCAAAAATGTTGCTAGATGGTGAGTCTTCTGCGCCATAGTGAGGAGGCTTGCTTTATGAAGTAATGCTGGGGGTACTTGTGACCTTTCACAAAGGGTCATTCTGAACATATTTGGGTTTGTGGGGTTTTGTGAGTAAAGGTCAGTAAAACCCCAAATAAAAAGCAGATAAACCCACATAAAAGCGTATTTTTTCTGGCATACTTGAGATGTAACGAACGCAAACAAACCCACAGCATCTGCTGAAAGGAACCTCCCATGGCTCTCGAAAAGAAGAACACCAAGCTCGGCGTTATTGGCGCAGGTGGTGTTGGTTCAGCAACCGCCTATGCAGCAACCCTACGCGGTGCTGCTGATGAAATCGTTATCTACGACATCGCCGGTGAACGAGCAGAGGCAGAGGGCCTCGACATCGCCCACGGCACCATGTTCGCCCACGAAGCCCAGGTCTCAGGTAGCGGCGACGTGGAAATCTTGCGCGACTCAGACCTGATTATCGTGACCGCAGGTGCCCGCCAGAAGCCCGGCCAGCCCCGCCTCGAACTAGCAGAAGCAAACGTCAACATCTTCAAGTCCATGCTGCCCAAGGTCATGGAGGTTGCCCCCAATGCCATCCTCATGATTGTCACCAACCCCTGCGACGTCCTCGCCGTTGTAGCCCAGAAGATCACCGGCCTGCCCACCGAGCGCTGCTTTGCCTCCGGTACTGTGCTTGACTCATCCCGCCTGCGCTGGCTCATTGCCGAAAAGGCCGGTGTCTCCATCAAGTCAGTACACGCCAACATCGTAGGCGAGCACGGCGACTCAGAGTTCCCCGTTTGGTCAGCAGCCAACATCGGTATGGTCCCCCTTGACGAGTGGACCAACGAAGAAGGCGAAAAGGTCTTCACCGAAGAGGTCAAGGCAGAACTAGCTGAAGAAGCCATGCGCGCAGCCTACAAGGTGATCGAAGGCAAGGGCTCAACCAACTACGCCATCGGTATCTCAGCGACCCGCATCGCAGAGGCCATCCTGCACGGCCAGGACGCCGTCCTCAATGTTGCCACCCAGGTACGCGGCCGCTACGGCATCGAGGGTGAAGCAGCTCTCTCCCTGCCCTCCGTTGTCTCACGTGACGGCGTCAAGCGCGTACTTGACGTACCCATGACCGACGAGGAAATCAAGCGTCTGCGCGCCTCAGCCAACGCTATTAACTCCTCACTGGCAACCCTGGGCTTCTAAAACCTAGGTTGGTCTAGCCCCTACGGCAGGTATACCCAACAGCGGTGCCGCCCCACTCATCTGCGAGTGGGGCGGCACCGCTCCTATGATTTACCTAATTTTCACCGCGCGGTATTTCCCACCCACTACGAAAGGGAGTAACGTCTACTGTATGAGTAATAACCCTCGTGCCGAACTGGCTCACCTGACCGCCGCCCTCGAAGAGCACCTCAACGCTATTATCAATAGCCGCGGTGAACATGACGCCGCCGTCGATAACACCTACGTAGCAATCGCCAATGCTTTCGAACGCTACGAAGAAGCCCTGTTCGATGCCTACGAAGAGGTCACCCCTCTCGAAGTTTTCATCGAAGACGAAGACGATGACGATTTTGACTACGACTTCGATGAAGAAGACGACGAGGACGATGACGAGGTGGAGTACTACCTCGATGAAGAGCAGAAGTAGACGACTTTTCTAGCGTTTACCTGTTATTCCAAGCACAGCACCGCGAGCGGTGCTGTGCTTTTTCTTTGACTCGCGTAGAGTTTTCTGCTGTGGAATGGATACAAGCAATCATCCTGGGTCTCGTCCAGGGTTTAACTGAGTTTTTGCCGATCTCGTCATCGGGTCATATCCGTATCGTGGGTCAGTTCTTGCCAAATGGCGAAGACCCCGGCGCGGCTTTCACCGCTATTACCCAGCTGGGTACTGAAGCGGCTGTTTTGGTCTTCTTCTGGAAGGACATCGTTCGAATCATCAAGAACTGGTTCGGTTCTTTGGTGGGCAAGGTTGATAAGAAGGACCCGGACGCCCGCATGGGCTGGTTCATCATCATCGGCTCCCTGCCAATCGGTATTCTGGGGCTCCTGCTGGAAGATTACATCGATTCAACCTTCCGCAGCCTCTGGATTACTGCGACCATGCTCATTGTTTTCGCAATCTTCCTGGGTATTGCAGACCGTGTTGGTCGTGAGCAGCGGGAGCTCAAGGATCTGAGCGTCAAGCACGGTATCTTGTACGGTTTCGCGCAGGCGCTTGCTCTGGTGCCCGGCGTGTCCCGCTCCGGCGGTACCATCATGGCCGGTCTGCTCATGGGCTACACCCGCGAAGCAGCAGCCCGTTACTCCTTCCTGCTGGCAATTCCCGCGGTCTTCGCCTCGGGTCTCTATAAGCTGGCAGGGAGCATCTCTGAGGGCTTCACCGGCTACTACGGCTTTGGTTCGACCATGGTTGCCACCCTGGTTGCATTTGTGGTCGGCTACCTGATTATTGGCTGGTTCCTCAAGTACGTTTCCAACAAGAGCTACAGCATCTTCGTCTGGTACCGTATCGCCCTGGGTCTGGCCCTGTACATCCTGCTGGGCACCGGCGTCCTCGCCGCCTAGACCTGTCTCACTTTTTACCCGCCTGGAAATACCTTTCTGGGCGGGTATTGTTTTAGGAAGAGAAAGTTCCGCCCGGGTTGCCCCGGAGCAGGCACATAGCAACTATCGAGAGGTTTTCATGCGAGCTTGGGACCAGCCCACCATTCCGTCACTTCCAGGGCAGGCACCCCTGCCTACCATCTATGACACCGCAGCAGAGGGCCGACTAACCCTAGAACGCGAGGGCCGTGCAGGGCTCTACGTCTGCGGTATTACCCCCTATGACGCCACCCACATGGGCCACGCATCCACCTACGTAGCCTTTGATGTGCTGAACCGGGCTTGGAGAGATGCCGGGGTTGACGTTACTTTCGTGCAGAACGTTACTGACGTTGATGACCCCCTGCTTGAGCGTGCTGAAGCGACCGGTGTGGACTGGCGTCAGCTGGCAGAGGAACAGACAGAACTCTTCCGTACCGATATGGTGGCCCTGAACGTTATTGCCCCCGACCATTATGTCAGCGTTGTTGACTCAGTGCCTTCAGTAGTAACGGCAGTGCAGAAGCTGCTGAGCGAGGGCATCGCCTACCGGGTGCCGGGGTTCACCGATGAGCAGGGTGTCGCCCAGCCCGATGGTGATATCTATTTTGATATTGAAGAAGCCCAGAAGCTGGGGCAGGATCGCGAGGGCGGCTGGTCCCTGGGCCAGGTAGCCCACTACAGCCTGGAGGAAATGCTGACTATCTTTGGCGAGCGCGGTGGCGATCCTAAGCGCCCCGGAAAGCGCAATGCCCTGGACCCCCTGCTCTGGCGGGTTGAACGCCCCGGTGAGCCTGCCTGGGAGGCAGGGGAGCTAGGACGCGGCCGCCCCGGCTGGCACATCGAATGCAGCGTGATTTCAAGTGAGTTCCTGGGCGCACCCTTCTCGGTGCAGGGCGGTGGGTCTGACCTGATCTTCCCCCACCACGATCTGGGTTCTAGCCACTCCTTTGCCCTCAACGGCCAACCTATGGCCCGTCACTATATGCACACCGGTATGGTGGGCCTGGATGGGGAGAAGATGAGCAAGTCCCTGGGCAACCTGGTACTGGTCTCCAAACTGCGGGCCGCCGGTGTGGAGCCGGCCGCTATCCGTCTGGCTATTATGGATAACCACTATCGTACCGACTGGTTCTGGCAGGAAGACCTGCTGGCCAAAGCCCAGGGTCGCCTGGAGCTTTACCGCTCTGCTGCGGCAGCTGCTGAGGGAGAAGCCGATGAAGCGGCACTAGCCCTGCTCAAAACCGTCCGTCAGCACCTGGCTGATGATCTCAACACCCCGGCAGCCCTGGTCGCACTCGACCAGTGGGCCCTATCAACCCTAGATAGGGGCGGGGCCGGTGGCCAGCTGGTAGCAGACCTGCTCATGGCTCGCCTGGGTATTGACCTGGCAGCTGCTGCCTAGTTGTCGTCCTGGTCCTTGAGGAATTCCTCGAACTGGGCCGCAATATCTATTTGGCTGAGGTCAGCGATATCGTCGTTGGCCTCAGCTATTGATTCTAGGGTGCGCACGTAGCCGGCTAGCTCGGGTTCGTCCTCTATGAGGGCATCTGCCTGGTGGTTCCAGCTGGCGATGTCGTCGGCGCTGCGTTCTAGGGGCATGGGGAAACCCAGAATGGCTTCAAGGGCTGAGAGCAGGGTGAAGGTCGCCTTGGGGTGGGGAGGTTCTGGCAGGTAGTGGGGTATAGATACCCACAGTGAGAGAGCCGGTATCTGGGCTTGCCCACATTCGTACGCTAAGACCCCGATCAGGCCGGTGGGGCCCTGGTAGCTGTTGGCTGCCACACCCTCAAGGGTGAGGACGCTGGTGGTGTAGCTGGTGACGCTCAGCGGCAGGGGCCGGGTGTGGGGGACCTCGTCGAGCAGGGCACCGCAGAAGACCACCAGGTCAACCTGTTCTCTGGCAACTAGGTCTTTGAAGCGGTCGCAGTAGGTCTGCCAGTTCATTGAGGGCTCGGGCCCTGAGAGGGTGAGTAGGCGGACGCCCGCAGTGGTCTGTGCTTGGGTGAAGACGGTATCGGGCCAGGTGATACGCTGGGTGCCGTCCTCATCAATGGTGAGGTGGGGGCGGGTTTCGGTGTAGTTGTAGCAGCCGCTCACGTCGAACCCAGGAGCTGGCTGGGTGGGGTAGTGCTCCCAGAGCGCACGGAAGGCTTCTATGACGGCGTCACCGGCGTCATTCCACCCTGTGAAACCGACCAGGAGCACGGTGGGGGTGTGTGCCGGTAGGGTGGAGGTGCTTGCGAAATGGTTGAGAGCGTTGAGGGGGAGGGGCTGATTAATCACCCCCATATCCTACCCCTGATAGGCCATAACCTCTACAGGCAATAGACTAAAGACTTCGGGGAGAACCCCCGGTAGCATAGTATTCAGGAGGTAAAGGTATGGGCTCCCACTCGGGGCTTCGAATCGGTTCTTTTGCGGGGGCGCCGATTTACCTGCGGCTGTCCTGGTTCCCGCTGATGGCTCTTGTGGTTGTGGGTTACGGTATGAACCTGGCTTCATGGCGGTCTTTGACCGATGTGCAGGGCTACCTTGCGGCCGGGGTTGTTGCGGGCACGCTTGCTCTGGGTGTTTTCGCCCACGAACTTGCCCACGCAGCTGTGGGTAAAGCGAGAGGGCTTCGTATCTCGTCGATTTCCCTGAATATGTGGGGCGGCCAGACCAAGATGCAGACTTCTTCTGCTGCTAGCTCTCTACTGGTTTCACTAGCTGGCCCCCTGGTCAACTTTGCGGTAGCGGCCCTGTGCCAGGTGGTGTGGCTAGCTACCGGGTCAGCTGATTTTTTCGGCTTCGCTCTTGCTGCCCAGGTCAACCTTGCCATCGGTATTTTCAACCTGATACCGGCCTTCCCTCTTGATGGTGGCTATGCCCTTGAGGCGCTGATTTTTCTTCTTGTAGGGCGTAGGTCGGTTGCCACAAGGGTTACCGCTTACACCGGTCTTCTGCTCCTGGCCCTCTTAGCCAGCGCCCTGCTCTTTACCGGCCTGTGGCGATCCCTGTGGGCCCTGCTGGTGGCAGCTGCTCTCGGCTTCTACCTCTGGAGCGGCACCAATCTCACTCTCAGGCAACTAGCCCAGGACTCCGACCCTCACCACCCGCTGAGGGCTAGCTCACTGATGGCCCCAGCTCAGCTGGCTGAACCCACCAGCACCATCGGTGGGGCACTGGGACGCTGGGACGGTACCTCCCACCTCTTGCTCGTTGAGCAGGAGGGGGCGGACGTTCGTCCCCTATCTGTTGTAGACCCCACCACCCTGGCTGCCTCCCTGGCTTCCTTAGACCAGCAGCCTCTTGCAGCTATCGCCCAGCCACTTGCCGCCCGCACCCTGCCGGTCACCGCCGGTTCAATCGATACTTTCGATGAGTACAGCGGGTTTGCCCACTACCGCCTGCCGGATAAGCAGCAGGGCCAAGAACTGACCTGGGTGGTAGTGGACGGTGCAACCCCGGTCGGTGTGGTGAGTTCCCAGGCCATCACCCGGGCGGTGCTGACGACCGTGGGCGCTGGCACGTCTTCATCTAAATGACCCCACCGCGCTTTTCTGAGACAATAGAAGAAACTAGACCAAAAACGAAAGAGAAATCTGACCTTATGAGCACCCCTACCGGTAGCGTCAACCGTCGCGGCCCCTTCCGACCGGGCGAGCGCGTCCAGCTAACCGACGAGCGCGGACGCATGACCACCATTACCCTGGCTGAAGGCGGGGAGTACCACTCCCACCGCGGTTTCTTTAAGCACAGTGAGCTCATCGGTAACGTTGAGGGCACGGTTATTGAGAACTCTGAGGGGTTCAAGTTCCAGGCCCTGCGCCCGCTGTATAAGGACTTTGTTCTGTCTATGCCCCGTGGCGCTGCGGTGGTTTACCCCAAGGACGCCGGTCAGATTGTGGCCATGGCCGATATCTTCCCCGGTGCCCGCGTGATTGAGGCCGGTGTCGGTTCCGGCGCCCTGTCTATCGCCCTGCTGCGCGCTGTGGGCGACGGCGGCCACCTGCGTTCTTTTGAGCGCCGTGAGGAGTTTGCCGACATTGCCCGGGGCAATATTGAAACTTTCTTTGGTGGAGAACACCCCGCCTGGTCCCTGACCCTGGGCGATTTGGCTGAGGCCCTGGGCGAGGTAGAGGAGCCCGGTTCTGTAGATCGAGCTGTTCTCGATATGCTGGCCCCCTGGGAGTGCCTGGATGCCGTAGCTACTGCCCTGGCACCCGGTGGCGTCATTATCTGCTACGTTGCAACTGTCACCCAGCTGTCCCGTGTGGCCGAAGCCCTGCGAGCTGATGGCCGATTCACCGAGCCTGAGTCCCACGAGACCATGGTGCGCGGCTGGCACGTAGAAGGCTTGGCAGTACGCCCTGATCACCGCATGGTTGCCCACACCGGCTTCCTAATTACCGCCCGTCGTCTGGCCGATGGGGCGGAGCGTCTGGCCCCTAAGCGTCGTGCATCCAAGACCGATTTCTCAGAAGAGGATCTCAACGCCTGGACTCCTGCAGCCCTGGGTGAGCGTAACGTCTCTGACCGCAAGCTGCGCCGGGCAGGCCGAGATGCCCTGAACCTGGCTGAGAAGGCAGCTTCAGCAGCCCAGAAGGCTGAGGTATTGCAGACTGACCAGGATTCCGAAAACTAAAACCCCCATGACGGCCCCGCTACCCGAGTTTTGGGGTGGCGGGGTTTTGACTCACCGGTGAGTCTTACCAGAAGGAAGTGCCTCCAGCATGAATGAACGTTTGACCGTCTCGTCGGTTGATTACGAGCGAATTCTGCGGCAGCTCAACATAGCCAACGATAACCGCCGCAATCTTGACCGGCAGTTGCGGGCCGCTGGTGAGCGTAATCAAAAACTGGTGACGGCTCTGACTAAGACCAAGAACGAGATTGAGCACCTGCGCATGGCGCTGGCCCAGGAGGTTGCGCCTCCTCTGAACTCTGCTCTGGTCTTAGCGGTTCACGGTGCCACCATGACCTACCAGGATTTGGCGGACGGGAAGACCCCGGCTGAGGTGGAGGAACATCTCGATGTTCAGCTGGGCGGGCGGTTGGTACGGATTACCTGTTCACCGCTTCTGCCGATTGCTGAGGTTAAGCCGGGCATGACCGTCCTGCTCAACGAGCATACCCAGGCTGTGGTCTCGTTGGGTTTTGAGGGGTACGGCGATGTGGTCACGGTGCGCGAGGTGCTCGATAGGGAGCACCTGGTGGTGGATCTTCCCAACCAGTCCAAGGCTGTAGCCCGCATATCGGGTGCCCTGGATCCGGACGCCCTGCGGGTGGGGGATACCGTCACCTACGATTCTCGGGTGCAGATGGTGACCTCCCTGGTGCCCCACACCGATGCTCAGGAGCTGGTCCTTGAAGAGGTGCCCGATATTACCTACGACAATATCGGTGGCTTGGGCGCCCAGATTGACCTGATTCGTGATGCTGTTGAGCTGCCCTTCCTGCACCCCGATATTTACCGTCAGTACGAGCTGACCCCGCCCAAGGGCATCCTGCTTTATGGGCCTCCCGGTAATGGTAAGACCCTTATTGCTAAGGCTGTGGCTAATTCTCTGGCTGCCCGGGCTGCGGAGCGTTCAGAAGGTGGAAAGAAAACCGGTTACTTCCTCAATATCAAGGGCCCGGAGCTACTCGATAAGTATGTGGGTGAAACCGAGCGCCAGATTCGCGATATTTTCTCAGCAGCCCGCGATAAGGCGCGCGCCGGCCACCCGGTCGTGGTTTTCTTCGATGAGATGGAATCCCTCTTCCGCACCCGCGGTTCGGGCCGGTCATCCGATGTTGAAACCACCATTGTTCCCCAGCTTCTTGCAGAAATTGACGGTGTTGAGAGCCTGGATAACGTGATCGTTATCGGTGCGACCAACCGCGAAGATATGATTGATCCGGCCGTGCTACGCCCCGGGCGTCTGGACGTCAAAATCCGTATCAATCGCCCTGATCGGGCAGGGGCTGCCGAGATTTTTGGTCTTTACCTGACCGATCACCTACCCATTAGTCAGACTGAGATAGCTCAGGCAGGATCCAAGCAAAAGGCTGTAGCAGCCATGATTGAAACTGTGATTGACCGTCTCTTCTCAACTGAACCGGCTAACCGCTACATCAGCGTTGACCTCGAGAACGGTGTGAGCCGCTGGCTCTTCCGCGGGGACTTCCTCTCGGGTGCGGTGATCCGCAATATCGTTGATAACGCTAAGAAGCAGGCCATCAAGTCCTACCTCTCGAGCGGGGCTGAGGGTATCACCACCGAGCACCTGCTGGAAGCTGTCCGCGCTGAGTTTGAGGACCAGGTAGAGGTTCCCCAGGCCAGTGAGATTGAGGACGTTCTCTCAACCCTCAATATTCGCCTGCGCGTGCTGAACGCCGCTCCAGCTCGCTCTGTCGTTTCTGATTCGGAGGTATAGACGTGATGACTGTTCGTCGCATTATGGGGGCTGAGACCGAGTACGGGGTGCATGCCCCCACCAAGCCTCACTCGAACCCCACGGTTCTTTCTGCCTTCGTGGTGAACACCTATGACACCCTCTTTAAGCAGGAACTCTCAGCGGCCCTTGAAACTCGCTGGGAGTACGGCTCGGAGGCGCCTTTGACTGATGCCCGCGGGTTCGACATGCCCCGGGAGCAGGCTCACCCCACCCAGCTTACTGACACCGCCCACGTGCTGACCAGCGAAGATATAGCTGCCGAAGCCCTGAGTGAGGCCGGTCATTTTGCTGAACGCATCGATTGGGATGCGGTGACCATGAACTCGATTCTGCCCAACGGGGCGCGTTTCTATGTGGACCATGCCCACCCCGAGTATTCTTCACCGGAGGTCACCAACCCGCGCGACGCCGTCCTCTGGGATGCCGCCGGTGACTACATCGCCGCCCAGACCGTTGCCACCATTGAACGGGTTACGGCTGACCGTAGCTCTACTATGCCTGCGGTCAACCTCTACAAAAATAATACGGACGGCAAGGGCCAGTCCTATGGTTCTCACGAGAACTACCTGGTGCCCCGTTCTGTTGATTTTGAGTACCTGGCAGCTGCCCTTCTGCCCTTCTTCGCTACCCGCCACATCATGGTGGGGGCAGGACGCCTGGGCTTGGGTGCAGCGGGGGAGCAAGCCGGTTTTCAGATTTCCCAGCGGGCTGACTTCTTCGAGCGCACCATTGGGCTAGAAACGACCGTCCGCCGCCCCATGATCAATACCCGCGATGAACCCCACGCCGACAGCAGTCGCTACCGCCGCCTGCACGTGATTACCGGTGACGCTAACCTCTCGCAGACCTCTAATCTGCTTAAATTTGGCACCATGTCCCTGGTGCTTTCCCTCATTGAAGCTAAGGCCGCGCCATCCATCAAGCTGGCTGATCCTGTTGCTGCCATGCACACGGTCAGCCACGATCTAACTCTGACCGCTCAGCTGCCCCTGGCCGATGGCGGTAGCATGAGCGCCCTGCAAATTCAGCGGGCCTACCGTGAGGCTGCCCTAGCTGTAGAGGCTGAGCCAGATGCAGCGACCGCCGAAATCCTACACCTGTGGGGTGAGGTACTTGACGCCCTGGAAGAGGACCCCCTATCGCTGGCTAACTGCTTGGACTGGGTTGCCAAATACGCCCTGCTCAAGGGCTATGTTGACCGGGGGTTGAGTTGGGATGACCCCAAGCTGGCCGCCATCGACCTCCAGTATTCGGACGTCCGCCCCAGCAAGGGCCTGTACCACAAGCTGGTAGCCCTAGGGCGTATGAAGACCCTCTTTAGCCCCGAGGACATCGCCCGGGCAGCAGCCGAACCGCCGCGCGACACCCGCGCCTACTTGCGGGGTAAGCTCATTACCACCTGGCCCGACGAGGTCGTGGGCGCCAACTGGGATACCCTTTCGGTGCGTAACCCCCTCTCCATCGATCTGCACCGCCTGAATATGGACGACCCCGAGCACTTTACCGCCGAAACCGTAGAACCCCACCTGGGGTTAGACCACGCCGACCAACTCTTTGCCCTGTTCACCGACCAGCGCAACTAACCACCTATAGGAAAGAGATAGACCATGGACCGCATCCAGCGTCAGCAGACCACCTCAACCAACACCCAGCAGGTAGAAGAGGTAGCCATTGCCAGCCAGAGCACCGAGGTAAACCAGCAGGCTGTATCTGACATCGATGACCTGCTGGCAGAAATTGACGGTGTTCTCGAAGAAAACGCCGAAGACTTCGTCAAGGGCTTCGTCCAAAAGGGCGGCCAGTAAGGGCCCACCTCCCCAGCCCGCCTGCCCCTCAACGCTAAGGAGGAACCGTGGAACGCAGAATATTCGGTATTGAAACCGAATTCGGCATCAGATACATCCCCAAAGGACTGGGCCCGCTGGCCCCAGAAGAAGCAGCCCGCAAGCTCTTCAAGCCGGTGGTTGACACCTGGCGGTCTTCTAACGTCTTTTTGCCCAACGGCGGGCGACTCTACCTTGATGTAGGCTCTCACCCCGAATACGCTACCGCCGAGACCGCCTCAGTACGTGACGCCCTGATTCAGGATAAGGCGGGGGAATACCTGCTCAACGACCTGGTCAACCAGGCTGAAGACTCCCTCGAAGCAGAGGGGTACGATGGGCAGATTTTCCTATTTAAAAACAACGTTGACTCGGCGGGCAATTCCTTCGGCTCCCACGAGAACTACATGCTCGAACGCAAGGTAGAGTTCTCCCGCCTGGTGCGTTCCCTGATACCCTTTTTGATTACCCGCCAGATTGTGGTGGGGGCGGGTAAGGTACACCCGGCCGGGCCCCCGCAGTGGGGCGGACGTCCGCTAGCACCCGAAGGGCAGCCCAGCTTCTCTTTCTCCCAGCGGGCTGACTACATCTGGGAAGGGTCCTCCACCGCCACTACCCGGGCCCGACCCATCATCAACACCCGCGATGAGCCCCATGCCGATGCCTCCCTCTACCGTCGCATGCACGTGATTAACGGGGATTCCAATATGTCTCAGGCCACCACCTTGCTTAAGCTCGGTGCCACAGACCTGGTTCTGCGCATGCTTGAGGACTACTACCCCCTTGAGAACTTTGAAATCAAAGACACAGCCACCGCCTTACGCGTCATCTCCCACGATCTAACCGGCACCGCTACTTTCCCTCTGGCTGACGGCCGTGAAGCCAATGCCCTGACCCTGCAAAGCCACTACTATAGCGCCGCCTGCCGGTACGTAGAAGAAAAGGGGGCCCACCACGACGATATGCCCTATATTCTCGACCTCTGGGGCCGAGCTCTCGAGGCGGTGGCCAGCGGTGACACCTCTCGTATCGATACCGAAATTGACTGGGCTATCAAAAAGAAGCTGCTCGATACCTACATCGCCCGCGGTGCTAGCGGCTACGAGGACCCTAAAATCCAGCAGCTTGACCTGGCCTACCACGATATCGACCCCGCCCGCGGCGTCTTTGGCCTGCTCACCCGCAAGGGTCTGGTCAAAAACCTGGTCAGCCACGACGATATAACCCAGGCCACCGTACACCCACCTGCCACCCGAGCGGCCCTGCGCGGACGTTTCATTAGCGCCGCTCGCAAGGCAGGGGAGCCCTTTACCGTGGATTGGGTCCATCTCAAACTCAACAACCAGCCCCACATGACCGTCATGTGCAAGGACCCCTTCGCCACAGAAAACGCGGCCATGGACGACCTGCTGGCAACCCTCAATCTCGGGCCGGGCGATACCTGGTCCCCGCCCTTTATTTAGGCTATAGGGCGAATTACCAGAACCTACCCAGCTCTATCCGCTAGTATGTACGCGGTGAAGAAAAGCGTTCCCTCAGTGAACGTAACAGCAACGAAAGTGAAACCAGTGAAGAAAAAGTCAGCCTTTATCGCATCCAGCGGCGCCGTGCTCGCCCTCGTCCTCTCCGCCTGTGGCGGAAACGGCGACGGTAGCAGCCTCTCTGACGTTTCCTACTCCATGAACGAAGCCACCGCTGAGCCCTCGGTTTCTTTCGCAACCCCCTTCGCCGCCAACGGCACCGAAGCCTACAAGATTGAGGACGGCGACGGCGCCACCATCGAAGACGGCGACAGCCTGCTGGTAGACGCCACCGTCTTTAACGGTGCAGACGGCACCTCCCTGGGGACCACCTACACCGATGCGCCCATGATTATCCCTGTGGGGCAGGAACTTAAGGACGCTGCTCCCGAGCTCTACGACATTCTGATCGGTTCTAAGGTCGGCATGTCCTTCTCCTACTCCACCAACATCGACACCACCTCTACTTCCACCGCAGAGGCCACCCCCACCGTTTCAGCGGGCACCGCCACCAACGTTGAGGTTTACACCGTCTCCGGCAAGCTGCTTAAGAGCGCAGAGGGCACTGAAAACGAGAAGCAGTCCTCAGCTCTAGAAAGCTTCTCCGTGGCTGAAGACGGCACCGCTACCCTTACCCTGTCTGAAGATCGCGGCGACGCTCCCACTGAGCTCTACACCGAAGACCTGATTACCGGCACCGGTGCCACTGTCTCTGAAACCGATACCCTCTATGTCAACTATGTTGGCGTGACCTGGTCAGACGGCGCCCAGTTCGACGGCAACTTCGGCGCAACCCCCACCGCCCTTTCCCTAAACGGTGTGATTGAGGGCTGGAAGCAGGGCCTGGCCGGTAAGACCGTGGGCTCCCGTGTTCTCCTGGTTATCCCCAGTGAACTTGCCTACGGTGAAGATGCTGCCTCCACCGGTGCCCCTGAAGGCGCCCTGGTCTTCGTGGTAGATATTCTGGGTTCCTCACCTACCCGCACCGCAGCAGCATCCCCTAGTGCCTCAGCCGATGCGTCCGCGACTGCAACCGCAGATGCCAGCGCTACCGCTACCGAATCGGCCTCTGAGTCTGCGAGCGCTGAA
Source organism: Rothia sp. (in: high G+C Gram-positive bacteria) (assembly GCA_030529845.1). GTDB lineage: Bacteria > Actinomycetota > Actinomycetes > Actinomycetales > Micrococcaceae > Rothia. The sequence goes on from JAUMWB010000001.1 coordinate 394,803, forward strand.
GCAACCGCTTCAGCCAGCGAATAAATTTCATTACCAACAAGAAAAGGTTATTCCCATGTCATTTGGTCAGCGTAATCTCGACCGCACTAAGCCTGAAATCGACTTCCCCGAAGGCGGTACCCCCGAAGAACTCATTATTATCGATGAGATTGAGGGTGCCGGTGAGGTAGTTGAGGCTGGCGATACTGTTTCAGCTCACTACGTGGGTGTTGCTTTCTCCACCGGTGAAGAGTTTGACTCCTCTTGGGGTCGCGGTGAGCCCCTGCGCTTCCAGGTAGGTGTGGGCATGGTCATCCGTGGCTGGGACGAGGGTCTACTCGGTATGAAGGTGGGCGGACGTCGCCGCCTGGAGATTCCCAGCGAGATGGCGTACGGTTCTCGCGGTGCCGGTTCTGCTATTGGTCCTAACGAATCTTTGATTTTCGTGGTTGACCTGGTAGACGTCATCAAGCGTTAATTCTTGCTCCTGGCCTCTGCCTGAGCGTGTTTGGCCCCCGGTTCGAAAGAGCCGGGGGCTATCTTTATGTATGTGACTTCTAAAGCTGTTGAACGTGCCGCTGCCCTGCTTGATGTGCTTTCGTCGGCCCCCTGGGGGCTGGACCGACAGGCTCTGCGTCAGCGGGTGCCGGGGTATGGTCTAGCTGCTACAGATGCTGCTTTTGAGCGTATGTTTGAGCGGGATAAGCAGGTCTTGCGGGCCTTGGGTGTTGAGCTGGTAGCTGAGCGGGCTGACCGGTCACAGCTGGGTTTTGTGTACCGTCTTGAGAGCAAGTCTCAGGCGGTTGCTGATTTTTCTGCTTTGGATGTGGTGGTCTTGAGCCACTGTGCCAGGGCCTGGGAGGGCACCGAGTTGGAGCGCTTGGCGCGGGCTGCTTTGCTAAAGGTGGGGGCGAGCGTGGGCCAGCGCCTGGGCGGTGAGCTGGGGGAGCCGGCCCGGTTTACTACGGTCCCCGGGGTTGCTGAGTGCCTGGCGGCGGTGGCTGAGGGCAAGGGGGTGAGTTTTCGCTATGCCGGTCGGGATGAGGTACGGACGGTTACCTGCTGGGGCTTAGGTTTACGGTTTGGGCACTGGTATCTGGTGGGCTGGGATAGGGTCCGGCAGGGCCAGCGTATTTTTAGGCTTGACCGGGCTGCGGGCCTGGCTGTCCTTGCTGTGGAGGGGCCGGAGCCTCCGGCGTCCTTTTCAATGGTGCGGGAGCTGGCAGACTTGGAGCCCGAGCAGGTTCCGCTGGTGGCCAGCCTGCCTCTGGCGGCAGAGGACGGTGAGGACGAGCCGCAGTTGAGCCCCTCCTACGGGCTGGTGGAGTCTGCCCTGCAGGCTATAAAGGACGGACGCACCCACCTGCTCCCCTTAGGCAGGGAGGTTGCTGGTGTGGTTCAGGGGTACCAGCAGAAGGTTGCTGAGAAAGAAGCCGAGCTGCGGCAGGAGCTGAGGGTCTGGCATGCCTCTTTGCCTGATCTAGCTATTCCTGAACGCTCAAAAGCTTGGAAGCCGGTGGCGGCCCAGCGGTCTCGTGAAAGCGCCGCTGATCAGCTGATGAGGCTTCTACTGATGGTCTCCCTGGTGGAAAGCACCGGTGGCCTGCCGCTAGCTACCCTGGCCGATTTCTTTACTACTACGGAGTCAAAAGCCCGTGTTCAGTTAGAAGGGTTAGCCAGTAGCGTAGGGTTTGAATCTCTTGCTTTAGACATCAACTCTCAGGGCTTTGTGACCTTACGAGGGCAGCAGGTCCTGACCCGTGGCGTCTCCCTGACCGAAACCGAGGCGCTAGTCCTCAGCCTGGCCCTGGACCTATCTGCCAGTCTCGATACTGAGTCCTTTTACAGCCACCTGCGTCAGAAAGTCTGGGCTTCGGTTGCTGGGGAGGCAGCCCCCGACCTTGCTCCCATGTCTGAGCGGGTGGGCATCTACCGGGCTGACCTTGACCCAATGATTCAACGGGCTCTCAACGACAAGATACCGCTCAAAATTACCTACCGTTCCCACCGCTCAGTGACCCACCGCGTGATTGAACCGCTGGCTCTCATGGTCGATAACGGGCCCCGTTACCTTCAAGCCTGGTGCCGGCTCAGCCGTCAGGTACGGCACTTTAGGCTTGACCAGATCTTGAGCATGAGCCTGGTCGAAGGCGATAGTTTGACCGGGTCCTACCAGACCGGTCTGGGGCAGGGGGAAGGCGCGTCCGCCCCCATCAGCCCCCGAAGCTGGCTCACCCAGCTCACCAAGGGGCAGGTAGCTGCCGAAATGATGATTTTGGCCGTTTCAAAAAGGCTACCCCTTGCCCTACGGGAAAAGACCCACAGCGCCTTGCAGCGGTATGCGCTTGAAATCGCCGACGAAAACGGTGTGACCTTCTACAAAATACCGGTTGCCCATACGCTGTGGGCCCTGCAACTTCTGATAGAGCTTGGCCCCACCGTCCGACTACTAAGCCCCGACCACCTGCGGGCTAGCCTGCTTGAGCTGCTGGGTGACTAGCCGGTCAAGATAAAGCCCTGTAACAGCTGGCAATCCATCACCCAGCAGAATCAGTGCAAGCCCACAGCAAAATATTCTCAAAACTAAAGGCGCTTGGGTTATATAATTGTCACTATGCCTTGGTGGTTTTGGATAGTTTTGTGGACCGTGCTCATCGTGAGCTCGCTCTGCCTGCTAGCCTGGCTGCTATACCGCGTCTTCCGCAAAGCCTTGGGGGCACTCGACGCCGCCCAAGAGTGGGAGTCCACCATTACGGATGCACTGGGGCAGGCTAGCCACGCCCAGCCCCTCAGAGAAGAACCTCAACCGGCTCTTTTCACCCCCGTAGGAACCGCCTACGCAGACTATATCCAGGGTAAAAACACTCGAACGCTCGACCGAGCCCGCCGCCGCTCCCAGCGTCGCGACGAACTCGGACAGCCCCAACTCGTCGGAGACCTCAAACGTCTTCAAGAAAGGTGACGCTCGTGCTCGGTAACCTCGGCCCCGTCCATCTCATCATCCTCCTTGTCATCATCATCCTGCTCTTCGGCGCCCCGAAGCTCCCCGGCATGGCCCGCAGCCTTGGTCAGTCCATGCGTATCTTCAAGTCAGAAGTTGACGGTCTGAAGAACGACTCAAAGAAGAATAACGAAACCAACGGCGACGCCAACGGCTCCGTTGTTTCCGGTGAGGTCATCAACAACCCCACCACTACCGACCAGAACAAGGGCTCACAGAACTAAGTTCTCGCCCCTAGAGCGTTCGTGAGTTAACCGCCCGACCCGTACCCTGGCCACCAGGGTGCGGGTTTATGGGCTCCAAGAGTTTTAGCAGAAGGCACCCATGGCTAAATCAACCAGCCGAAAGAATAATCCCCAGGCCACTATGGCCCTCGGCGAACACTTTCGCGAATTCCGCAACCGCCTCATCAAAGCGGCCGTTGCTACCTTTATCTGCGCCATCGGCGGCTTTTTCCTCTACGAACCCTTCATGGAGGCCATCAGCGCCCCGGTCTATGCCATTAATACTGAGTCAGGTCGCACAGCTGCCCTGAACTACTCCACTGCGACATCGCCCTTCGATCAGATGGTGCGTATTTCCCTCTACATTGGCCTGGTCATCGCCAGCCCTGTTTGGCTTTATCAGCTCTGGGCCTTCATCACCCCGGCTCTGTATAAAAAAGAGAAGCTCTATACTCTGGGTTTCACCTTTACTGCCATCCCCATGTTCCTTTTCGGAACCGGCCTGGCCTGGTGGGTACTGCCCACCGCCGTCCGTACCCTCACCATGTTCAGCCCCGACGGTGCCACTAACCTCTTCACCGCTGACGTCTATGTCAGCTTCGTGGTGAAATTCCTGCTGGTCTTCGGTATCGCCTTTGTTCTGCCGGTTATCCTGGTAGGCCTTAACTTCATCGGCCTGATCCGCGGTAAGACTATTCTGAAATCCTGGCGCTGGGTCGTCGTTCTCGTTGCTCTGCTTGCTGCTATGGCTGCCCCCGGTAACGATATTATGTCCATGCTCTACCTCATGCTGCCCCTCATTTTCTTCTTCTTTGTAGCTATCGGTATTGCTATGCTGAACGACAAGCGCCGCGACCGCCGCAACGCCAAACTGGCAGAAGGCCTTGCCGACGACGAGCTCAACCGGGCCACGAGCCTCGAAGAACTCGACCAGTTGGGTCGCTCCTAAACGTTCCCGCCCCGGTGTACAGCATCGGGGCGGTTTTTTGTTCGCGCTGGAACGAAAGCTGACTGTGGGGCGCACTTGTTCGAAAACTAGCGCCTAAGATTAGACATATGGCTAGCTACGCTGAACAGTACCTGCGCGCTAAAGAACGCGCCACCTTCTCAAAGACCGCCCTCTACCGGTTTGAGCAGTCCCTGAGCTTCGACCTGGATGAATTCCAGCACCAGGCCTGCACCTCGGTTGAAGACGGCAGAGGGGTGCTGGTTGCTGCCCCCACCGGGGCCGGCAAAACCATTGTGGGTGAGTTCGCTATCTACCTGGCTCTTTCGCAGGGCAAGAAGGCTTTTTACACCACCCCCATCAAGGCCCTGAGCAACCAGAAATACAGCGACCTGGTAGCAGCCTACGGTGAGGAGGCCGTCGGTTTGCTCACCGGTGATACCTCCATCAACTCCGAAGCCCCCGTGGTCGTGATGACCACCGAGGTGCTGCGCAACATGCTCTATGCAGACTCAGCCACCCTAGCCAACCTGGGCTACGTCGTCATGGATGAGGTGCACTACCTAGCTGACCGCTCCCGCGGCGCAGTGTGGGAAGAATGCATTATTCACCTACCCGAATCCATCTCTGTCATCGCCCTGTCAGCCACCATCTCCAACGCCGAAGAGTTTGGGGCCTGGCTCGATACCGTGCGCGGTCAGACCGATATTATCGTCTCTGAGCACCGCCCGGTTCCCCTCTGGCAACACGTAATGGTGGGTCGCCACCTTCTGGATCTCTTTGCCGGCGACACCACCGTCGAGGACGCCGCCGCTGCTACCGACCTGCCCGAGGTCAACCCGGAACTGATCAGGGTCGGACGCCGCCCCCGCCCCTCACGGGGGCCCGGTGGCAAGTCCTTCTCCCGGCTGGGCAAGGGTAAGCGTAGCCGCAACCAGGGCTACAAGGCACAGGGCTATGACCGCGAGAACCGCCAGGGCACGGACGAGGCGAGCGCACCCGTCCGCCCCCAGCGCATTAGCCGCCCCGAGATGATTCGTTCACTCGACAAGGCGGGTTTGCTACCCGGCATCTGTTTTATTTTCTCGCGGGTGGGGTGTGACGCTGCGGTGTCCCAGTGTATTGACGCCGACATTCGCCTGACGACTGAGGCTGAGGCTCAGGCTATTCGGGCCTATATTGCCGAGGCTACCGCTGGCCTTGAAACCAGTGACCTAGCTGTACTTGGTTTTTATGAGTGGCGTGAGGGCCTGATGAGGGGTGTAGCAGCCCACCACGCAGGCCTGCTACCCATCTTCAAGGAAGTCGTTGAAACCCTCTTCTCCGAGGGGCTCATTCGTATGGTCTTTGCCACCGAGACCTTGGCCCTGGGCATCAATATGCCGGCCCGGTCGGTGGTGCTAGAGAAGCTCACCAAGTTCAACGGGGAAACCCACGTTGATATTACGCCGGGGGAGTACACCCAGCTGACAGGCCGCGCTGGTCGCCGCGGTATAGATATTGAGGGCCACGCTGTGGTCATGTGGCGCCCTGGGCTAGAGCCCCAGCAGATAGCGGGCCTGGCCTCTAAGCGCACCTATCCCTTGAACTCCTCTTTTAAGCCCACCTACAATATGAGCGCCAACCTGATTGCCCAGTTCGGCACAGAGCGCACCAAGAAAATTCTGGAAAGCTCCTTTGCCCAGTTCCAGGCTGATAAGTCTGTGGTAGGCGTGGCCTCCCGGGTACGGAAGAATGAAAAAGCCCTGGCAGGTTTTGAAGAAGCTATGACCTGCCATCTGGGTGATTTCACCGAGTACGCCCGTATCCGCCGGGATCTCTCTGACCTTGAGAAAAAGGCTGAGAAAGGTCGTAGCCGGTTACGGCAGTCCCAAGCGATGGCGTCCGTCCTAGATCTGCTACCTGGAGATATCATCGAGATTCCCCGAGGGCGGAATGCCGGCCCTGTCCTGGTGCTCTCTAGGGCAGAGTCCCTGGATGACCCTCGCCCGTCCATCCTGACTATGGCGGCACAGCTCCGCCGCCTTGACCCCCGCGACTTGGATGGGCCCGTCCTGCCGGTCTCCAAAATCAAGGTGTCGAAAAAGTTTACCGGCAAGACCCCTAAGGATCGTCGCGATATGGCTTCTCGTATGCGTGAGGCCCTCTATCAGGGGCTGCCTGCCCGCTCGGGCTCCCAGAAAAAGTATTTCAATGAGCGCGAGCGTGGGGACGAGCAGAAGATTGAAGAGCTGCGCCGGGCCCTGCGGAACCACCCCTGCCATGGCTGTTCTGACCGTGAGAACCATGCCCGGTGGGCTGAACGCTGGTACCGGCTTTCACGCGATACGGATGGCCTGCGCCGCCAGATCGAGCGCCGGACCAACACCATTGCCCAGGTCTTTGAACGCATCACCCAGCTGTTAGCTAGTTACGGTTACGTTGAAACGGTTGAGGGGCGCCGCGTGCTTACTGCCCGGGGGGCCTCCCTGCGCCGGGTTTACGGTGAAAAGGACCTACTGACCTCGCTCTGTCTAGAAGACGGATTCTTGCAAGGGCTGGACCCGGCGTCAACCGCTGCTGTGGTTTCTGCCCTGGTCTATGAAGCTAAACGTGACGAACTGGGCCTGCTCTCTCGCTACCCGGGTCACGGGGTTGAGGGGGCGCTGATGACCGTGCTGAAGCACTGGAACAAGCTCAATGACGCCGAAAAACTGCACCGCCTACCCCAGACCGCCTCACCTGATTTTGGTATGGTTTGGCCCGTCTATAAGTGGGCCCGGGGGAAGAGCCTGGCTCAGGCTATCGAGAGTACCGATCTTGCTGCTGGTGACTTCGTGCGCTGGACCAAACAGGTTATCGACAGCCTTGACCAGATTGCTCATGTTGCCTCATCCGACCCCCAGCTACGTACCCAGTGCGAGGCCGCCATTAACCTGCTACGCCGCGGCGTGGTCGCAACCCAGCTTTAGTCTTCTTTACCCCTGTTTTTGAAAGGACGGCAACGATGCCCGCTCTTGTCATGCTTGAGGGCTCCGTCTACAGCCCTGCTGACCCCTTTGCCACTGCTATTGTCCTGAATGAGGGCCAGGTGGAGTGGGTGGGGCAGGACGCCGGCGCCCGCTCCATCGCAGATTCCTCCATGACCGTGCAGGAACTGGGTGGACGCTTGCTCACCCCCAGTTTTGCCCTGGCGGCTAGCTCCGTTAGCAGTGCGGACGCCCCCGCCTTGCTCGATGACCTAGCAGCAGCTGGCTATGGGTATGCCCGCCTGCTTCTTACCGATATTGATCAGGAAGTACCCGCATCTCACTCTGCTGTAGCTGCTGACTACTATCTTCCCCTCGAAACTCTCGAAGAGGGCAGGGAGCTGCCCAAGGGCGTCCGTGGTCTTTACGCTAGCTCACCGGAGCAAATCAGCTCACAGGTGCTGGCTTCCCTGGCGGAGCAGCGCCGACAGCTCATGCTGGTGGTGACCGACGAAACCCAGGTGGGGGAGTACCTGGCTGCACTGGATCCTCTCGATAGCCTCTCCCGTCTGCGTATCAGCCCCAGCCTAGAAGGCTTGACAGCCCTGGGCCAGGAAGAACTGGAAAAGGCTAAGGATCTTCAGGTTTCCCTAGGATTTTCCACCGATTTTGACCGGGCCGGCGAGGCCTTCAACCGAGCTCTAGCCGCGGGTGCTGCGGTCACGCTGGGATCAACCCCAGGCACTCAGCCTACTCTTCTGGGCTGGGAACTGGTCAACGCAGCTGTCAACCCAAGTCTTCCCGAACACGCAGTGTCGGCGCGGGCAGCCTTTGCAGCATGCACCCGCGCAGTCTACCGGGCAGCGTCCGCCGCCAACCCCTTCACCGGCCAGCTCGTTCCCGGAGCCCCCGCCCACTGCGCCCTCTGGGCTATTACCGAGCTAATAGTGCAAACCCCCGATAGTCGTATAGCCGCCTGGAGCACTGACCCCCGGGCCCGCACCCCGCTGCTACCGGTTCTAGCTGACGATGTGCCTCGGCCCGAGCTGATCAGCCTGTATCACAGCGGCCTTAAAGTGGGCTAGGTATCACCCCAGCTCCGGGCCCCCGATAGGTGCCTAGACGCCGGAACCTATATAATGAAGAACTGGTTTACACGCCGTCCCATAATTCGGATGGGCCATGACAAGGAGACCGCATGCGAGTACTAACCGTAATCCCTACCTACAATGAGAAGGAAAACCTTCCCATCGTAGTAGAGCGCCTACGCGCAGCCGTACCCGACTGCGACATCCTCGTCGTCGATGACAACAGCCCCGACGGCACCGGCCAGCTCGCCGACTCCATGGCAGCAGAAGATAGCCACATCAACGTACTTCACCGCACCGTCAAGGACGGCCTAGGTGGGGCCTACCTGGCAGGCTTCGACTGGGGTCTAGAGGCTGGCTACGACGTACTCGTTGAGATGGACGCCGACTGTTCCCACCAGCCCGAACAGCTGCCCCTGCTCCTACAGGCAGTTGAGTCGGGAGCAGACCTGGCGATTGGTTCCCGCTACGTACCCGGCGGCAAGACCAAAAACTGGCCCCTGCACCGCCAGATTCTCTCTCGCGGGGCCAATCTCTACACCCGCCTCATCCTGGGCACCAAGGTCAAGGACATCACCGCAGGCTACCGCGCCTACCGCCGTGAGGCCCTGCAAAAGCTCAACCTCGAGGGTATCGACTCCAAGGGCTACGTCTTCCAGGTAGATCTCGCCTGGCGCTCAGAGCAGGCCGGGCTCAAAATTGTAGAAGTACCCATCACCTTCGTAGAGCGCGAAATTGGTAGCTCTAAGATGGACGGCAACATCATCGTTGACTCCATGACCAAGGTAACCCGCTGGGGTCTCAGCGCCCGGGCAGAGCGCGTCCGCTCCCTCCTCAAGAAGTAAAGCAATCGATAGATAGAACTAAGGGCCCCACCAGGAAACTGGCGGGGCCCTTAGCGATGGGGGAGCGAATCAACCCCTAAAGGGCATGACGCTCTCGGTAAATCTCAAGACGCTGCTGCAGGGTCTCTTCAAGTTCTTCAACGCTGCGACGCTCAAGGAGCATATCCCAGTGGGTACGAACCGGCTTTTCGGCGTTCTCTTCAACCTTGCCGTCGCCAGAAACCAGGAAGGCTTCCTTACCTGACTTGGCAGTCCAAGTCACGGGAATCTCGGCCTCCTGCGCGAAGGTAACGAAAACTCGTTCACCGTCTTCGGTGCGGTATTCCACACGCTGACGGGGAGCCGGCTCCACGCCTGATTCGGTTTCCATTGACTGTGAACCCAGGCGCATACCGCGCAGGCTGCGATCGCTCATTTTCTTCCTCCATAAACGGTGACTGAACTGCTTGCAGGCTTTCGAATGCTCAGGGCCGAATAAACCGTGCAGGCTAAATACCTATTATAACCTTTAGGCGCCGGGGGCGTGAGGGGCTGTGCCCTCAGCTGATTTGGGCAGCTCGCCGTCCTGAGGAATTTCAACTCCGCTGTCGAGCTTGTCGAGGTTGGGGTTAAGGTCTTCAGGAGTCACACGGATCACCGGGGTATCAACTAGGGGAGAGGACGGGGGAGCTGCGGACGGCGATTCTTCCTCAGCCTCCGAGCTGCTATCGTTCCCCAGGGGCGAGAAGGCATTGCCGATACCGCGCAGGGCATCGCCCAGCTCGGTGGGGATGAACCAGAGCTTATTGGCATCGCCCTCGGCCAGCTTGGGCAGGGTCTGTAAGTACTGGTAGGTCAGCAGCTTCTGACTGGGGTTGGAGGCATGAATTGCGTGGAAAACCTTCTGAATGGCCTGGGCTTCACCGTCTGCGCGCAAGATAGCAGCCTTGGCATCACCCTCAGCGGTAAGGATCTGAGACTGCTTCTCACCTTCAGCTCGAAGAATGGCGGCTCGGGAGTCACCTTCGGCGGTAAGAATCTGAGACTGCTTCTGGCCTTCTGCGGTCAGAATTGCCGCGCGGCGGTCGCGTTCTGCTCGCATCTGCTTTTCCATGGAGTCCTGGATAGAGTGCGGGGGCTGAATCTCCTTGATATCGACACGGGAGACGCGGATGCCCCAGCGGCCGGTGGTGCTGTCAAGGACGCCTCGGAGCTCGCTGTTGATTTGATCTCGGGAGGTCAGGGTTTCTTCCAGGTTCAGGCCACCGACGACGTTACGCAGGGTGGCACTGGTCAGTTCATCGACAGCCTGGATGTAGTTAGTGATTTCGTAGGTAGCAGCCTTGGGGTCAGTGACCTGGAAGTAAACCACGGTATCGATACCGACGACCAGGTTATCTTCGGTGATAACGGACTGGGCGGGGAAGGACACAACCTGTTCGCGCAGGTCAATGAGGGGCAGGACGCGGTCGATAAAGGGGACGGTCACATGAAAGCCCGGGTTGAGGGTGGTGTGGTACTTACCCAGACGCTCGACAATGCCGGCTCTGGCCTGCGGGATAATGCGCACAGCCTTGAGCAAGGTGATGAGCACCAAGAGGACGAGAGCTGTCAGCAGAATGGTTGTTGTAATGGTTGAAGCTGTCATTGGTTCAGACCTTAATCTTTAAGTTAAAGGTTATTTTGTAGAGTGAGGAGCAAGGTATGCGGTTGCGCCGCGGATAGCCACAACGGTTGCTGTTGACCCTTCAGGGAGAACCAGCTGGTTGCTTTCAGGGCGGGCCGTCCAGGTGTCACCAGCGATGCGGGCAAGGCCGGCTTGATCGGTGACGGTTTGGGTCACAAGAGCATCCTGGCCAACCAAGCCGTCGGAGTTCATTGCGATATTGGGTGAGCTTTGATGGAAACGCTTGATAAGCGGCGGACGGAGCCCTAAAAGCAGGGCGATACTAACAATCGCAAAGAGAACAACCTGCGCAACGAAAGAATCGAGGAAGGCGGTGCTCAGTGTTGCCGATAGGGCAGCTAGAGCCATCATCAGAAAGACGAAGTCGAGCATCAAAACTTCGATGATGGCTAGGACAATGGCGGCGGTGAGCCAAAAGGCCCAGAGGTTCTGCGCGAACCAATCAATCATGTGTACCTCCCACAGGTCGGTGTGCGTTAGTACTTATCTATTCTCCCTGATGTGGTTTCGCTGTGCTAGTCATTACGTGAGATATGAGAGGATTTGGCCAGCTTAGCCAGGTTTTCCATTAAGCCGATAATATACATTATGTAAAGTAGAGCTAAAAATGCTCCCCTGGGTGCCCTCGACCAACCCCCGCAACTGCTGGGCTTGGTGATCCTGCGTTAGAGTAAAACTATGCTCAGTTCAGTTGATTCAGGTAAGTATTTGTCCCAGCCGGTTCGTGCGGTGATTGACCTGGCCCTCGTCCTTCTTTTTATTACTATCGGGCTCACCAGTCACCAGGAACCGCTGTCCCAGCTATTAGCCACCGCCGCACCTTTCTTACTGGCTACCTGTGCTGGTCATCTTGGTGTGTGGGCCGTGAGTTCTAGGCGGCAACTGCCCCTTCTGCTCGAAGGTTTCATGATGTGGATTACCACCCTGGTTTTGGGTCTTGGTCTACGCCTGTCTTTTGGCGATACTGCTGCAACCGCTTTTGTGGTGGTATCAGCCCTAACCCTTCTAGTGTTTTTAGTGGGCTGGCGTCTAATCCTTTTGTTCGTGCGTCGTAAGGCCTAAACTTCTCATTGTAGACCGACTTTAAAAGGTATGGCTCCAGAAACTCTGGAGCCATACCTTTTTGCTGTTATTTACTGTTGCTGAATGCAATCCAACGTTCAAGCACAGCCTTAGCTTTACCTGAATCAACTGATTGGCGAGCGTCCTTGAGAGCCTCCTCGAAACGCTCCGCAAAGGGTCGGTCAGCTACAGGACGGAAGGCAGTTAAACCTGCTGCAGCGTTCAAGAGCACTGCATTGAGGATGGGCCCTGGTTTACCTCCTAGAATTTCATGGAATATACCTGCATTGTAGCGAGCGTCTCCCCCGCGCAGGTCATCCAGACTTGCCAGCTCGATGCCAAAATCAGTGGGAGTCAGTACATTGTGTTCAACTCCCCCATCAACTGTTTCCCACACCTGAGATTCGCCGGTGATGGTAATTTCGTCCAGACCATCATTGCCACGGAAAATCAGTGCATGGTCACCACGGGAGGCAAAAACGGCAGCGATTTTCTCCGCCATTTCGGCGTCAGCAACACCGATAGCAGAGGCTCGTACACGAGCCGGGTTAGTCATGGGGCCAAGGTAGTTAAAGGCTGTTGGGACGGCGATAGAGCGGCGAGTCGGTGCCACATGACGCATTGATGGATGGAAAACCTGAGCGAAGAGGAAAGTGATACCAGCAGCTTCAACTGCACCCGCAACATCCTTAATGCTTAGGTCAAGGTTTATGCCAAGTTCTGCCAGCACGTCTGCACTTCCACTTGAGGATGAAGATGCTCTATTGCCGTGTTTAATAACTGGCACTCCGGCACCTGCAGTGACCAAGGAGGCCATAGTGGAAATATTGACGGTATTCTGCTGATCTCCCCCGGTGCCTACAATGTCCACTGCATCTCGGGTAACCTCAATGTGTTCTGCCTTGTCAAGCATGCCTTGCGCTAGAGCTGCAAGCTCTTCAGGAGTTTCACCTTTAACATGAAGTCCAACAAGGAATGCCCCGATGATAGCCTCGGGTGTAGAGCCTGACATGATATCTTGCATAGCCCACTCAATCTGAGCTGGTGCAAGATCCTGCTGGGCTACGAGCTGATTAAGAATAAGTTTCCACGTGATGGTGCCTGTCATGGCTCACATTCTACGGTCCTTTTGTACTCTGAGCGACCTCGTGAGATAGGCTCCGGCCCAGCTTTTACTTTCAGATGAATCGGAATGTGGGTTACGTAAGTTTTACATACAACGTGTCGCCAAGCTCCTGCTAAAAACCCCTAGATTAGGGGGTAGATATGCAGGATTTACAACACACCTCCTAGCAAACCCCCTTACCTATTGGTTCACGGGCAGTTTTACAGACATAATGTCTATGTGACAACTGCAACCCATACCCCAAGTAAGTCGGCGCATGCCGCTCTGAATCGACCCAATCAGGTGTCTGTTGGCACCGTTGTGTGGCTCGCCTCAGAGCTCATGTTCTTCGCCGGCCTGTTCGCAATGTACTTCACCCTGCGTGCTTCTCGCCCCGATATCTGGGCTGAGAACACCCCGCTGCTTGAAGTCCCGCTCGCTCTCGCCAACACCATCGTGCTGGTGCTGAGCTCTGTTACCTGCCAGTTCGGTGTTTTCAAAGCTGAACAGCTCAAGCCCCGCCGCACCGGTTCCCTCTTCAATGTCCGTGAATGGGGCATGGTTGAGTGGTTCCTGCTCACCTTCATCATGGGTGCGTTCTTCGTTTCTGTCCAGGCTTACGAATACGCAAACCTTGTAGCTGAAGGTATGACTATCGCGTCAAGTGCTTACGGCTCAGCTTTCTACATCACCACCGGTTTCCACGCACTCCACGTAACCGGCGGCCTGATCGCCTTCCTGCTGATCATCGGCCGTGCTTATGTTGCTAAGCGTTTCGGTCACTACGAAGCAACCTCAGCAATTGTTGTTTCTTACTACTGGCACTTCGTAGACGTCGTCTGGATCGCCCTGTTCCTTATCGTCTACTTCCTCAAGTAACCGGTAACCGCTAAAAGTAAACCAACTAGCACACACACAAAGGAACAACGACGTGAAGGCACTTTCTCAAAAGCGACGTCATCCGCTCGCAGCTCTCGTGTTGCTTGCCCTTGCCCTCCTTCTATCTGGTGGCCTCTACGCAGTTGCCACGGCTACTAACGAGGCTCAAGCCGCTACAAGCACCACCTACACTGCAGAAGACATCTCAGAAGGTCAGAAACTTTTCCTGGCCAACTGCGCTACCTGCCACGGCACTAACGCAGAAGGCTCAGTAGACGGACCGGCACTCATTGGTGTTGGTGCAGCTGCTGTTGACTTCCAGGTAGGCACCGGACGCATGCCCATGCAGATGCAGGGCGTTCAGGCTCAGCTGAAGCCCGGACAGTTCAACGAAGAGCAGACTATGCAGCTCTCAGCTTACGTTGCATCGCTCGGTGCAGGCCCCACCATCCCCGAAGATGAGTACCTTGATGTTTCCAAGGGCGATGCAGCCAATGGTGCAAAGGTATTCCTGGCCAACTGCGCTATGTGCCATAACGCCGCAGGCGTAGGTGGTGCTCTTACCCGCGGTAAGTTTGCTCCTACCCTGATGGGTGTTTCAGAAAAGCACATCTACGAGGCTATGGAAACTGGCCCCCAAAACATGCCCGTCTTTAACGACGCAAACATCACCCCCGAAGAAAAGCGCGATGTTATTACCTACCTGAAGTCACAGGAAGTAAACGCATCGGTTGGTGGTTTCAAGCTTGGCTCACTCGGCCCCGTGTCTGAAGGTCTTCTGATCTGGACTCTCGGCCTGGTCATCGTCATTGCTTTCACCCTCTGGCTGACTTCACGAGCTGCATAAGCTCACGCACACACATAAATTTCGTACCAAGGAAGATTTGAGGCAACACATGGGAAACCATAGTGACGGCGCACATGAAAAGGCTGCCGTAGTTACCTCTGAGGCAGCAAGCCAGGAGAAGTTCGCTAACCCCGGACTTCCCCCGCATGCTCCCCGACTCACCGACGTCGATTCCAAAAAAGCTAAGGGTGCCGAGCGACAGGTAGTTCTACTATTCGTCATCTCCATGCTGGGCTCCCTGCTTTTCTGGGTCGGCTACTTCGGTGTAGAGGTAACCGGCAACTTCTACGATGTCATGAACCCCGAAGCAAACAACATGCTTCGTCTGCAGAACCTTCTGCTGGGTCTCGGCATCGCTTTTGCCATGTTCGGTATCGGTATCGGTATCGTCCACTGGGCACGCTCACTTATGCCCGACCACGAAATGGTCGAAGAGCGTCACGCGGTTACTTCAGAAGAAGACCGTGCAGAGGCTCAGGAAATCGTTGAAACCATCATCGAAGAATCAGGCATCAAGCGTCGCCCGCTTCTTCGTAACACCCTCATCGGTTCCGTTATCCTCGCTCCCCTCACCTTCGTCACCCTGTTCCGTGACCTGGGCCCCGCAGACCCCTCTGTACTCAAGTACACCCTGTGGGACGAAGGCGTCCGCCTCGTGCGTGACCCCTCCGGCACCCCCATCAAGGCTGCTGATGTTACCCTCGGCTCTGCTTACCACGTCCTTCCCGAAACCCTCTCAAGCCTGACTCACGAAAATGGCTACCTCGAGGAAAAGGCAAAGGCCGTTGTACTGCTTATGCGTCTGGATCCCGCTGACATCAAGAAGGTCACCCCCGGTCGCGAAAACTGGAACGTTGACGGCATCTACGCCTACTCCAAGGTTTGTACCCACGTAGGCTGCCCCATCGCTCTGTACGAGCAGCGCACCCACCACCTGCTCTGCCCCTGCCACCAGTCAACCTTTGACGCAGCAGAAGAGTGCAAGGTTATCTTCGGTCCCGCAGGCCACGCCCTGCCCCAGCTGCCCATCGCGGTAGACTCCGAAGGCTACCTGGTCGCCCAGAGTGACTTCCACGAACCCGTCGGCCCCGGCTACTGGGAGCGTGCAAAGCACATCAAGGAAATGGCAGGTGAAGCATAATGTCGACTTCAATGCAGTCTGATTACAAGGCAAAGACCTCAACCGGTCGTATTGCCCACTACGTCGATCAGCGGGTTGGTGCCTCCGGCATCATTAAGGAATTCGGTCGTAAAATCTTCCCAGACCACTGGACTTTCATGTTCGGTGAGGTTGCGCTCTACAGCCTGGTTATCCTGATCATCTCAGGTACCTTCCTGACCTTCTTCTTCAACCCCACCATGGTGTCGGTAACCTACGACGGTTCCTACGTACCCATGAAGGGCACCCACATGTCTGCCGCTTACGCATCTACCCTGGATATCTCCTTTGATGTTCGCGGTGGTCTGCTGATGCGTCAGATTCACCACTGGGCAGCCCTCATGTTCATGATGGCCATGACCGTGCACATGCTGCGCGTCTTCTTCACCGGTGCTTTCCGCCGCCCTCGTGAACTGAACTGGGTTGTTGGCTGCACCCTGCTCATCGTCGGTATCTTGGCTGGCTTTACCGGCTACTCACTCCCCGATGACGTGCTCTCGGGTAACGGTCTTCGCATTATTGACGGTATTTTCAAGTCAATCCCGCTGGTCGGTACCTACATCTCGCTCTTCTTCTTCGGTGGCGAGTTCCCCGGTACCGCCGTGATTGGTCGTCTCTACACCCTGCACATCATGATTATCCCCGCGCTGCTTCTGCTGCTCGTGGCTATCCACATGTTCATGGTTGTACTGCACAAGCACACCCAGTACCCCGGCCCCGGCCGCACCGAGAACAATGTAGTCGGTTTCCCCGTAGGCCCGGTATACGCAGCCAAGGCGGGCGGTTTCTTCTTCATCGTGTTCGGTATCATCGCCTTCCTTGGCGCCACCTTCACCATCAACGCGATTTGGAACTACGGCCCCTACGATCCCTCACCCGTTCAGGCAGGTACCCAGCCCGACTGGTACGTAGGCTTCGGTGACGGCGCCCTGCGTCTGTGGCCCGGTGTCTGGCCCTGGCCCTGGGAATTTGAATTCCTTGGTGGCACCTGGGTTCTGAGCGTCCTTCTCCCCTTCGCTCTCATGGCTGGTTCAGTCATGATGGCCATGGTCTTCTGGCCCTGGATTGAGCAGTGGGTCACCAAGGACAACCGCGTCCACAACCTGCTGGACCGTCCTCGCAACGCCCCCTTCCGAACCGGTGTGGGCGTAGCAGGCATCATCGGCTACGCAGCCCTGATGATCGCAGCAAGCTCCGACTTGATTGCAACTCACTTCCACGTATCGCTGAATGACGTTGCCTACTGGCTCCGTTTTGCCTTCGTCTTCGGTCCTCTGATTGGCTTCCTCATCACTCAGCGCATCTGCCTGGCTCTCCAGCGCAAGGATCGTGAGCTCGTCCTGCACGGTATCGAAACCGGTAAGGTCGTCCAGCTCCCCCACGGTGAGTTCATCGAGGTCCATAAGCCCATCGACGAATACCGCCGCTACGAACTGGTTTCCTTCGAGTCCCCTGAGCCCATCCCGGCTCAGCCCAACAAGAAGGGCAAGATTAGCCTGGTCGAGAAGACCCGCGCAGGTCTTTCTAAGATCTGGTTCGAAGACCGCGTAGTTGCTGTAACTCCCGCAGAGCTCGAAGCAGCACACCATGAGCACCACGGTGCACATGAGGTTGACGGTCACAAGACCGAATCAATCGAAAAATAACATACGGTTGTAGTAACAGTGTGGGGCACTCCCTTGAGGGAGTGCCCCACATGTTTTTTAAGATGTTGTTGCTGTTCTCCCTATCTGTAAATTCTCCAAGCTCCATCAGCTGGAGCTAGTGCTAGGGAACACCAAGTGCTCTCTAAAGGACGAGGTAGCTATCAGGTCAAGATGAGTTCTCTTCTGTGTACTGGCCTCCGGCACATGCCTGCTACTGGCATGATACTTCCGCTGACTGTTCAATAAGAGCAACTGGGTTGGTTAGAGCCCCCTCCCCTGTATCTCCAACCGCCTAGATCTTCGAGCGATACCCCATATTGCATCGAGGCCAAAAGCCGCGCAGTTCTTCAGCCAGATTGATTTATGTTAAGTAATTGCTTCTTCCAGGAGAGCACAGCACGGGTCAGCGGAGGCCCTTTGAGTTATCACCCGTGATAGATAAATACTTCTTTGGCAGTCCCAGATATGGTCTATGGCAAGGTGCCGAGCTACCAGATGAGGGAGCCAAACTCCCATATTGTTTGGGATTGAAAGCACCTTAGAAAAAGTTTTTTGCGCTTGGGCGTGTTGCTCCCCTAGTGCGGATTGGGGTGGGCAGACTGGCGCCTGTGCCGTCCTGTGCCGTCCTGTGCCAATAGGGGTACAGAAAAGGGTGGGGCCCCTATCCTTTTTGATAGGGGCCCCACCCTAGAAGCCGCTAGTGGCTTTTAGTGGGCGTGATCGCCGCGGTTGTATTCGTAAACCCAACCCAGAACAGCAGCTGCTGCGAAGGGAATGGCAACCAGTACAATCCACCAGTCAATAGCCAGACCTACAACAACGATGGTGCAAGCAACACCGATGAAGAGGGGCCACCAGGACCACGGTGAGTAGAAGCCGTAGTCACCGGCACCGTCAGCGATTTCACCTTCGAGGTTCTCGTAGGGCATGTCGGGGTGCTTCTTGTCGGTGAAGTTCAGGAAGTACCAGAGGAAGAGACACATCACTGCGGTGGCCAGAATCGCGGGGAAACCGGCCCACTCAGTGAAGTCAGTCATCAGACCGTAGACAATACCAACGGGAATCAAAAAGACACCGATGAGACCGAAAATCTTTGCAAGAAGTTTCACTGGGGCCTCCTAGCGTGCAGTTGCCTGGCGGGCTGCTGCAGCAATGTCGTTGTTGGTGGACAGTTCAGGGTGGTGCAAATCAAGTGCAGGACGCTCTGAACGGATACGGGGCAGGGCGGTGAAGTTGTGGCGCGGAGGCGGGCAAGAAGTTGCCCATTCCAGGGAGCCACCGAAGCCCCAGGGGTCATCAACCTCAACACGCTTGCCGTTGCGGGCGGTGGTGTAGACGTTCCAGAACCAGGGAATCATGGAGATTGCCAGAATCATGGAGCCGATGGTTGAGAGCTGGTTCATCCAGGTGAAGCCATCTTCAGGCATGTAGTCTGCGTAGCGGCGGGGCATACCGTCGACACCGAGCCAGTGCTGGATGAGGAAGGTCATGTGGAAGCCGATGAAAAGCAGCCAGAAGTGAATCTTGCCCAGGCGCTCGTTGAGCATCTTGCCGGTGAACTTGGGCCACCAGAAGTAGAGAGCTGCGAACATGCCGAAGACGAGAGTACCGAAGATAACGTAGTGGAAGTGAGCAACCACGAAGTAGGAATCTGACAGGTGGAAGTCCAGCGGCGGAGTTGCCAGGATAACACCGGTGATACCACCAAAGAGGAAGGTAATCAGGAAGCCGATCACCCAGAGCATGGGGGTCTCAAAGGTGATGGAACCCTGCCACATGGTGCCAATCCAGTTGAAGAACTTCACACCGGTAGGAATACCAATCAGCATGGTCATGAAGGAGAAGAAGGGCAGCATGACCGCGCCGGTAACGTACATGTGGTGTGCCCATACGGTCACTGACAGAGCCGCAATGGCAATGGTTGCGAAAATCAGGCCCTTGTAACCGAAAATCGGCTTACGTGAGAAGACAGGGATGATTTCCGAAACGATGCCGAAGAAGGGCAGCGCAAGAACGTAAACCTCGGGGTGGCCGAAGAACCAGAAGAGGTGCTGCCAGAGGACGGCGCCACCGTTTTCGGGGTCGAAGATGTGGCCACCAAGGCGGCGGTCCATACCCAGGGCGAACAGAGCGGACGCCAGCGGCGGGAAGATCATGATGATCAGGATCGCGGTAATCAGGGTGGTCCAGGTGAAGACCGACATACGCCACATGGTCATGCCGGGGGCACGCATGCAGAGAATAGTGGTCAGGAAGTTGACGCCACCCATGATGGTGCCAAAGCCCTGAAGGGCAAGACCGAAGATCCAGAGGTCACCACCGACAGAGGGGCTGTAGGTAGTGCTGTTCAGGGGTGCGTAAGCGAACCAACCGAAGGAAGCTGCACCCTGTGGGGTGAGGAAGCCTGCGATGGCTACCAGTGAGCCGAACAGGAAGAACCAGAAGGCCAGGGAGTTCAGTCGGGGGAAGGCAACGTCAGGAGCACCAATCTGAAGGGGTACCAGGACGTTAGCGAAACCGGTGAACAGCGGGGTGCCAAACATGAGCAGCATCAGGGTGCCGTGCATGGTAAAGAGCTGGTTGAACTGTTCTTTGGTTTCGAGGAACTGCATACCGGGGGTGAAGAGCTCGAGGCGCATAAGCAGAGCCATGACACCGGCAAAGCAGAAGAAAATAAACGCGGCGATCAGGTACATGTACCCGATGGTCTTGTGGTCGGTGGATGTCAGCCAGTTGACGATGATTCGTCCCTTGGACTTAGGAACCACCCGCGGGACAACGCTACCGGTTGTCTC
This sequence comes from Rothia sp. (in: high G+C Gram-positive bacteria), assembly GCA_030529845.1. Classification (GTDB taxonomy): domain Bacteria; phylum Actinomycetota; class Actinomycetes; order Actinomycetales; family Micrococcaceae; genus Rothia. The sequence continues at coordinate 414,993 of JAUMWB010000001.1, forward strand.
AGCTGAATACTCAAGAGTAGTCACGGGTTACCTCTTAGTTGTTGGTGTTCATGTTGGGGTTACGGTTGTATTCGTCACCCAGACGGCCAATGTTGCCTTCATCCTTTAGGGACTGGATGTAGGCGTCGTAGTCTTCCTGGCTGACAACTTCAACGTTGAAGAGCATCTCTGAGTGGTATTCACCGCAGAGTTCAGCGCACTTACCCTGGTAACGAGCGGGCTCTGAACCGGTGGTGAAGTACATGTGATTGGTCATGCCGGGAATGGTGTCGCGCTTCTCAAGGAAGGCGGGGACCCAGAAGGAGTGGATGACGTCACGGGACTTGAGCTGCAGGTCTACGGTTGAGTTGACCGGTAGGTAGAGGGTGGGGAGGGTGTCCTCCACTCCCACGTCACCCTGCTTGTCGAGGCGAGCCTGAACGCCTGCAAAGTAGACGTCCTCGTCGAGGTAGTTGAAGTCCCATGCCCACTGCTTACCGTAAACCTCGATGGTGACATCGGCGGTTTCAGACTTGGGAGCGGTAATTTCACGCTCGGCACGGTCTGAGAAGGTGAAGAAGCTGATGATCAGAATGATCGGGATTGCGGTGTAGAAAATTTCCAGCGGAGCATGGTAGCTCACCTGGCGGGGGTAGCCGGTTTCGTACTTGCGACGACGGTAGGCAATGATGCACCAAAGCATAAGACCCCAGGTCACAAGACCTACAGCCAACGCAGCGATCCATGTACCAATCCAAAGGTCCATGATGGTATCGGCGTTATCGGTTACACCACGCTGAGTGGGCAGCCAGCCCACTGATGCCTGTTCTGAACAACCGGTCAAGAGCAGCGCTGAAACGGCGGTGGCAGCGGCTACTGCCTTGCCCTTAAGCCCCTTGCTGCTGGTTCGATGCTGCGAACTCACAGACGGCCCTTCCTGTAGCGATGTGCGTGTCACCTGGTGCTGTGTGTGGACAGCATTAACCCAGGTGTTAATTCTTTCAATACGAGCTTACCCGCAAATGGGCGTTTCTGGTGACAACCTGTCAATGAACTGACGTGTCATTACATAAGTATTTCATGTTTAGGTTGGCTCCAACAGAAAAGTGGGGGCACGCTTCGGCGTGCCCCCACTCATGAAGCGGACTGAGCTATTTCCTTAGTGGAAGGAATCTCCGCAAGCGCAAGAGCCCTGAGCGTTGGGATTGTCGATGGAGAAACCCTGCTTCTGGATGGTGTCTTCAAAGTCGATGGTTGAGCCTTCGAGGTAGGGAACGCTCATGCGGTCAACGATGACCTCTACTCCGTCGAAATCGCGCACGGCGTCGCCGTCAAGAACGCGCTCGTCGAAGTAGAGCTGGTAAATCAGGCCAGAGCAGCCGCCGGGCTGGACGGCGATGCGCAGGCGGAGGTCGGTGCGTCCTTCTTGTTCCAGGAGGGAGCGAACCTTACCTGCTGCAATCTCGGTGAGGTTAACACCGTGGGTGGGGAGGTCTTCAAGTACTGCCTCAGACATGAGCAATCCTTTCGTGGGGTGTTTTGATATCAATCTTACGCCTCTCGGGTTCAGGGCGCGAGATGTTCGCAGTCAAGTGAAAAATCCCTACGGAGCGGTGTTGGCGGCGGCCAGCATGAGTGCCTCAGCCAGGATTGCCTTCTGGAAGTCCGGGATGAAGAGCGACTCGTTGGCGCTGTGGGCACGGGTGTCGGGATCTTCGATACCGGTAATCAGAATATGGGCCTCGGGGTAAACCTCGGTTAGGGTGGCGATAAAGGGGATGGAGCCACCCATGCCGGTGGTGACGGGTTCTACACCCCAGGCTTCCTTCAGCGCAGCCAGTGCCAGTTGGGCTCCGTTACCTGAAAGATCAGCCTGGTAGGGCTGGCCTGAGTCTTCGGCCTGGTAGATCACCTCTGCTCCGCGGTGGTTATGACGGGCAAAGTGCTCAGCAAGGGCCTTGTGGGCTGCAGCCGGATCTTGACCGGGAGCTAAGCGGACGCTAATGCGCGCCTTGGCAGTGGCGGCGATGGTGTTGGAGGACTCGGCAACCGAGGTGATATCCATGCCGATGACAGAAATGGCAGGCTGCGACCAGAGCCGGGAGGAAATAGAGCCGCTGCCTGCTAGGTTCATGCTGTTGAGGATGCCCGAATCGGCGCGGAAGTCTGCTTCAGGATATTCAACGTCAGGTTCAGGTGCAGTAACTAAACCTTCAACTGCAACTGAACCTTGAGTATTGTGCAGGGTGGAGAGCAGCTGAATCAGGACGGTGTTAGCGTCCAGCAGGGGGCCGCCGAACATGCCGGAGTGAACCGAATGGCTACTGACGCGCACTGAAATATCGCCGCTAGCTACACCTCGCAGGCCTGCGGTGAGGGCCGGAACCCCGGTCTTCCAGTTAGCTGAATCTGCGACTACGATATAGTCGCCTGCCAGTTTGTCTCGGTAGGTATGCAAAAAGGTATCGAAGCTCGGTGAGCCTGCTTCTTCCTCACCCTCAATAAAGAGGGTAACCCCGACTTTGAAGTTATCCCCCAGTACTTCACGAGCTGCCTTGAAAGCGGCCAGGTGGGCAACAACTCCAGCTTTGTCGTCCGCAGCTCCGCGACCGTATAGACGGTCACCCTTGCGGGTTGCCACAAAAGGCTCAGTTTCCCAGAGGGAAAGGTCGCCAGCGGGCTGCACATCGTGGTGGGCATAGAGCAAGAAGGTCGGGTAGCCAGGTGCCGCCGGTGCATGAGCTACCACTGCGGGCATACCCTGCTTGCCCTCTCCGTAGGTGGCGGAAAGAATCTTAACAGTTTCAAAGCCAGCTGCTACAGCAAGCTCCTTGACCTTTTCTGCGCTTCGTTGCACTTGGGTTAGGTCAAAAGATTCCCAGGCTACAGAGGGGATAGCTACGAGCTCAGCTAGATTCTCAAGTTGAGCTTCAAAGTTTTCTTCGATGTAGGCTGCAAGAGATGGACGGGTAGAAAAATCAAAATCATGTGTTGTCATACATCTCAGAATACGCTCTGACTGTATATCTCCGCATGAACTTGGTTATTCTTAAGGGGTGTTTGGTCGAAATAAGAAATCATCAGAAAACTCTGGTTCTGTGGTTGCCGAAGCTACTCCTGTAGTAACCGAAACCCCCGAAACCAGTCAGCCGGGGTACACCGCGCCCAAGGGGCGTCCTACTCCCTCCCGTAAAGAACGCGAAGCAGCCCGTCGCACTCCCCTGGTTCCTACTGACCGCAAGGCAGCTAAGGACGCCCAGCGTGAAGCTGACCGCGAGTTCCGCGCAAAGCAGCAGCAGGCTTTGCAAACCGGCGATGAACGCTATCTACCTGCCAATGATCGTGGTCCCCAGCGTCGCTACATCCGTGATTACGTTGATGCCCGTTTCAATATCGGTGACATCATGATTATCGTGATTCTGGCTATCTTCATTGTGGGCCTCTTCTCCCCCAGCATGCAGCAGTACACCGTCTTGATTATGTGGGGCATGATCCTGCTCTGGGTCATTGACTACATGATTATGTGGCGCGGCCTCAAGAAGAAACTACTCGACAAGTTTGGCAGCATTGAGCCCCGTTCTGGCTTCTACGCTTTCAACCGCGTCATGATGATTCGTCGTTTCCGCCTGCCTAAGCCTCAGGTCAAGCGCGGCGAGTACCCCAACTAACATCGCCTTGAAGCTCAGTTTTCACTAGCCTTCAATCTTAAATTCAAAGGGGCGCTACCTCTTGAGAGAGGTAGCGCCCCTTTGTGTCATGATCTCACGTGTCTAGTCTAGCGGGTTTTCTGCAATTTCAACAGTCCACGATTGATATGAGCTGCCCACAGCGGCCCTTCATAGATGAAAGCTGAGTAACCCTGCACCAAATCGGCTCCTGCATCCAGGCGGTCAGCGACGTCCTGGGCGGTGGTGACACCGCCCACCGAGATAAGAGCCAGCTGGTCCCCCACCTCTGTTTTCAGCAGGCGCAGCACCTCAAGTGAACGCTTCTTGAGGGGCTCACCGGATAGACCGCCAGCCCCAATTTCTTCAACCTTGGCTCGAGGGCTGACCAGCCCAAGCCCTTCCCGGGCAATGGTGGTGTTGGTGGCGATAATGCCGTCCAACCCCAGGCGTAGCGCCATCGCAGCAACATCCTTGATATCTTGATCTGCCAGGTCAGGGGCGATTTTTACTACCAGGGGCACGCGCCGCCCCTGAACCACGCGGTCAGCTTCAGCACGCACGGCTTCAAGGAGAGGTTCAAGAGTCTCAATCGCTTGAAGGTCACGCAAACCCGGGGTATTCGGGGAGCTAACGTTCACAGCCAGATAATCGGCCTGCGGGGCAAGGACGCGGGTGCTCACCAGGTAGTCCTCGATGGCGTCCTCAAGGGCTACTACCTTGGTCTTGCCGATATTGACACCGATGATTGGGCGCGCTTTGCCCCGATATTCAGCGTCAAGGTCAGCCCGGGCTGCCGCCACTCGGGGCCCAGCTACTGCCGCACCGTCGTTATTGAAGCCCATGCGGTTGATAATGGCCTTGTCATCTACCAGGCGGAAGAGGCGGGGCTGGGGGTTACCAGGCTGGGCTTGGCCGGTAATCGTACCAATTTCAATATGACCAAAGCCCAAGTTGCCCAGCGCAGAAATTGCCTTGCCCCCCTTATCAAAGCCAGCAGCAAGACCAAAGGGTGAGGGGAAGGTAAGCCCCATGACCTCGGTAGCTAGGGAAGGATGCGGAGCAAAAAAACGACCACCTAGGCGAGTGATACCGGCACGGCGAAGGGTCTGCACCCCCCACATACCCACATGGTGCGCCTTCTCAGCGTCCATGGGTTTAAAGAAGAGTTTGAACAGGGTTGGGTAGATCCGCATATCGGACCCCTTTCAGCCGCGGCTTTCGCCTAGTGTGGGAAGAAAACTTAAGGTTGGGTCACCTTATCGACAGCTCCACCGTACCGACGGTCACGGCGGGCATATTCCTCAACAGCCTGCCAGAGTACGGTTCTGTCAACGTCGGGCCACAGTACATTCATAAAGACCATCTCAGCGTAGGCGCTCTGCCAGAGCAGAAAGTTCGAAAAACGCTGTTCGCCGGATGTGCGAAGAAAAAGATCAACGTCGGGCAAATCTGGCTCGTCGAGGTATTTTTGGAAGATTTTTTCATTGACATGCTTGGGCTTAAGGCGGCCAGCTGCAACGTCCTCGGCAATGAGGGCGGCGGCGTCCGCAATTTCTGCCCTGCCCCCATAGTTGACGCACATGGTCAAGGTGCACAGGGTGTTGTGCTTGGTTTCTTCCTCACACTTTTCGAGCAGATTAATAACTGACTTCCAGAGCTTGGGTCGGCGCCCGGCCCAGCGAATACGCACCCCCCAGCTTTTGAGGGTTTCAAGCTGACGCTCCAGAACCTCCGACGAGAACCGCATAAGGAAGGCCACCTCATCAGGGCTACGGCGCCAGTTCTCGGTTGAAAAGGCGTAGGCAGAGACATAGGGAATACCCATTTCAATGGCGCCGGCTACTACATCGAGTAGGGCAGCTTCGCCGGCTCGGTGGCCCTCATTGCGGGGCAGACCGCGTTCGTTAGCCCAGCGCCCGTTCCCGTCCATCACCACAGCAACGTGCTGGGGAACGAACTTACTCGGAATCGCGGGGGCTACGGCGCCGCTGGGGTGGCTATAGGGCTTCACCGGTGTCATCTACTAGATTTCCTTCTCTAGGGTGGTCAGGGTTTTGAGCGGCCGCTCAAGCTGCCACTGCACATAGTCCATGATATGCCGTCCTGCCCTCTGCCGGAGCGCCGTCGGGTGCTCCCCCAAGATAAGGGGCCAGTTGCCGGTAGCCAGAGCTGCTAGGTAAGCCGGTTCTACCGGTGCTAGGGGGCTAAGCTGGGGAAAATTGCCGGTACGGGCACAGTCGCTACAGAGCACACCCAGAGAGGGAGAAAAATAGCTGAGGTCATCCAGGCTACCGCAGGCGGCACAGGCACTGATGGCCATGCTCCAGCCCGCTGTATGCAGGGCTCGCAGCAGGTAGGAATCAAGGACGCGGTGGGGCGGGTAGGTGCCCCTGGCTAAGGCTGAGAGGGCGCCAGCTAACAGCGTAAACTGCTCCTCTAAGCGCTCTTGTTCGTGGTTGAGAAGTTGCTCTGCCACCTCTGCCAGGACCGCTGCCACCGTATAGCGGGTATAGTCATCGATAATAGGGCCCAGGTAGGCACGCCGGGTCACGACCTGTGAAATAGTGGCAAGGTTCTTGCCGGGAGATGCTGAAATATCAACCAGCATAAAGGGCTCTAGGCGGGCACCAATTTTCGAACTGCTCTTGCGTACCCCCTTCGCAACCGCATGTAGAATGCCCCGCTGCCGGGTTGCCAAAATAATAATGCGGTCGTGCTCCCCCAGGTCTTGGGTACGCAAAACAATAGCGCTATCACGAATGGTCCTAGTCGTAGATAGCGCTGAAGTCACGTCTATATTCTCCCATAATCAGTGTGCCAGGTCTCTACCATGACCTGTAATACGGGGCACTCTAAAAAGGTGAGCCGCACCGGAAGTTCCGGTGCGGCCCCATCACTTTATTCACTGGTGTTACGCAGAGCGCGGTTCACAGCTGAAATCATAGCCTTGAGAGAGGCGCGAGTCGTTGAACTGTCGATGCCGACACCCCACAAGACCCGGCTACCCACCGCAGCCTCAATGTAGGAGGCAGCCTGGGCGCTGGCAGCAGAAGCCAAGGTGTGCTCTGAGTAGTCCAGCACGCGCACGTCCACGCCCTCCTTCGCCAAAATCGACTGAAGAGCTTCGATAGGGCCGCTACCCTGCCCTACACGGTTGTAGGTATGGCCAGCAATATTCAGACCAACCCGCATGGTGGTCTCTCCGTGCTCTTCAGAGTCAATGGAGAGCGATTCAATGCGGTACTTGCCCCAGCGAGCGTCCGCCTCCCGGCTCGGCAGGTACTCATCGGCAAAAATATCCCACAGGGCCTTGCTTTCAACCTCGCCGCCCTGGGCATCGGTCTGAGCCTGAACAATGGCAGAGAACTCCTGCTGGGCACGCTTGGGCAAATCCAGCCCAAAGTCCTTCTTGAGCAGGTAGGCAACACCGCCCTTGCCCGACTGAGAGTTCACACGAATAACAGCCTCGTAGGTACGGCCTAGATCCTTGGGGTCAATGGGCAGGTAGGGAACAGCCCAAACCAAATCATCAACGCTCTTGCCCTGCTCGGCAGCGTCCTTCTCCATACGTTCAAAGCCCTTCTTGATGGCGTCCTGATGGGAGCCAGAGAAGGCGGTAAAGACCAGGTCGCCACCGTACGGTGAACGCTCATGCACAGGCAGCTGGTTGCAGTACTCGACGGTTCGGCGAATCTCGTCGATGTCGGAGAAATCAATTTCGGGATCAATCCCCTGGGTGTACATGTTCAGGCCCAGGGTCACTAGATCAACATTTCCGGTGCGCTCGCCGTTACCAAAGAGGCAGCCTTCGATACGATCTGCACCTGCCAGGTAGCCCAGTTCCGCCGCAGCAACACCGGTACCGCGATCGTTGTGGGGGTGCAGGGAGAGGATCACGTGCTCACGGTTGGTCAGATGACGACTTATCCACTCTACCGAGTCGGCGTAAACGTTAGGGGTAGCCATCTCAACGGTTGCGGGCAGGTTGATAATAACCTCGTTGCCCTCGCCAATACCCAGTTCATCGGTGACGGCGTTACAGACCCGTACCGCGTACTCCAGTTCGGTGCCGGTGAAGGATTCGGGTGAGTACTCGTAGGTAATCTTGGTGTCACCAGCCAGTTGCTCTTCATACTTCTTGCAGAGGCGGGCGCCGGTGAGGGCGATATCCAAGATGCCGTCCTGGTCCTGGTTGAAGACCACCCGGCGCTGCAGCACAGAGGTGGAGTTATAGAAATGGACGATAGCCTTAGGGGCCCCATCGATAGCCTCGAAGGTTTTCTGAATCAAGTGCTCACGGCATTGCACTAGAACCTGAATCGTCACGTCATTGGGAATGTGACCATCTTCGATGAGGGTGCGCACGAAATTGAAATCGGTTGCCGAGGCTGAAGGGAAACCAACCTCAATCTCCTTGTAGCCCATCTTGACCAAGAGCTTGAACATGGCCAGCTTGCGCTCAGTATCCATGGGGTCAATGAGGGCCTGGTTACCGTCACGCAAATCGACGGCGCACCAGCGGGGGGCCTTGGTCATGGTCTTGTTAGGCCAGGTGCGGTCGGACAGCGAAACCTGAATCTGCTGGTCAAAGGGCACGTACTTGTGTACGGGCATGGGTGAGGGCTTCTGAAAGTTTTTCATGGTGATGACCTTAGGTGTTTCGAAAGGTGAGGAAGAGGTATCGTCCCGGGTAGCACTGACCCGTATCGAAGCTACACCCGGGGCGCTTCGATACGGCAGATAAGGAGTACCAGTGTCATCTCACTCATATTGTCACGGTATCACGCAGAGACGGGCGGCGGCAGAACCTGCCGCCGCCCGTCCAGAATATGGAACATTAGCGTGGGTGCTTAATAGCCGAAGGACTGCTGGCAGGTTACCTGATCGGCAGTCTGACCGCTGGCGCCGGCAGCAATTTCAGAGGTGGGCGCAGCGATGGTATCACTTTCGGCAAGGTCCTCACCGAGAATAACGGCAATACCTACGTACTGATCGGAGGGGGTCAACGAGGTGATGCCGAAGAGGTCGGCAATTGCCTGAGCCTCAGCTTCATAGCCGTAGGGGTAGTAAATAGCTGATGCTGTGTATACAGCGTCAGTAGAATCTACCGTGACCGAGGTAAAGCCGGTCTCCTCAATCTTTGGTGCGAGCTCCTCAGCACGGTTCTCAACACCGGTAGCATCGGTGACGCTCACACCCAGAGCATAGGTCAGTTCAGGGGCGGCGGGTGCAGGCGTCTCACTGTCGGATGCAGTTGCAGTGGGGGCAGGCTCGACTAAGGACTCATCGTTCTGGAGCTTGGTAAAGAAGGCCTCTGCATCAGCTGATAACTGGAGCTTGTTTGAGTCATAGATATAGGGCTCGTTAGGGACAGTTGCAAAGACTACCTTACTCAAGTCAATGTTGGCAAAGATAGCACCGATGCTCACGAGATTACCCAGGTTGGTCAGTTCCTTATCGACAGTAACGTTCTGGGTGATGGCTTCAGCAATATTGAGTAGCATGGCCGGGTTGGTGAGGGTTCCTTCGGCTTGCACCTTACGCAGGAGGGAAGCTAGGAAGCTCTGCTGAGCCTGAATGCGTGCCGTATCGCTACCATCGCCAAAACCGTGGCGAGAACGCAGGAAGGCAAGGGCCTGCTCCCCTTCGACGCTGGAAGTTCCGGCGGGGAGCTTCAGGCCGCTGTAGGTATCGTCAATTGGCTCGGTGACGCAAACCTCAACACCGCCAACCACTCTAGAGAGAGCTTTTACGGCATTGAAGTCCACCAGCATGAAGTGATCGATAGCGATACCGGTGAGATTGCTAATGGTGGCCACAGTGCAACCAGGGCCACCGCGTTCTAAGGACTCGTTGATCTGGGTTTCTTCACTCGCCGGGTACACTTCGCCTGTATCAGCGTCCGTGCACTTGGGAATATCGACCATCAGGTCACGCGGGAAGGAGATGACATTGACGTTGGAGCGGTCTTCACTCACCTGCACCAGCATCATCACATCGGAGCGGGCACCAGATGCGGCGTCCTCAGCAGTGCCGTAGGCACCATTGTCACCCGCGCGAGTGTCGGAACCAATAACAAGGATATCCAGGGGGCCGCTGGCAAGGTTAGAAGATAGCTCACCAATATTCATCTCAGCGGTCTGCACGTTACTGCGCAAGCGCATCAGGGCAAAGCCACTAAAGGCGACCACCATGGTGAGTAGGGCGACGCAGGACAGGGCTATCCACTTAGCGCGCTGAGATTTCAGGGGCTGATTGTGCATATGACGCCCCAGGGGCCTTACAATTTGCTGCCGGGGCTGTCCCTGTGGCGCCATAAAAGGTATCTCCGATTCGTTTGTTCGGTGTGGGGTAACCGATTTTTCAGACCAGCTTAGGGGGTAAAGCTGGGAAGAAACTCCTGATAAGGAGAAATTTAGAAGCCCAGTTTGCCCAAGGCCCGAGGGTCACGCTGCCAGTCTTTTGCGACCTTGACATGAATCGAGAGGAAGACCTTGGTGCCAAGTAAGGCCTCAATGTTCTTACGGGCGGTTTGGCCAATCTCCTTCAGACGAGCTCCCCGCTTACCGATAATAATTCCCTTCTGAGAATCACGCTCCACAAAGAGATTCACATGAATATCAAGCAGGGGGTTATCCTCACTCCGCCCCTCGCGTAGCTCCATCTCCTCAACCGTAACTGCTACCGAGTGTGGGAGTTCGTCCTGTACACCTTCAAGGGCGGCCTCTCGAACCAGCTCAGCTACCAGAGTAGCCTCAGGTTCGTCAGTCAGCTCACCGGTGGGATAGAGCGGGGGCGAGTCGGGAAGGTAAGAAGAAAGGAGCTTAGCAACCTCTTCTACCTGGTAATCCTTCACCGCCGAGACCGGAATAATATCTGCCCAGCCGCCGCGGCCGTCATTAACGGGAACAGGCGCAGCCTTACCCTTCTCGCGGGTAGCGGCCGGGCCACTGCCCTTACGGAAGGGGAGCTCCTCCCCCTTCTTCTTTCGCTCCTGACGCTCCCGGCGTTGCTGACGGGCTGCACGTTCAGCGCTCATAATCTCATCGCCCAGGGCAGAAACAGCCAAAAGCTGCTCGGTCAGCTGTTCATGGCTCACCTTATCGGCCTTGGTCACAATAGCTATGATGGGCTTGTTCCCCGAAGCAGCTAACTGCTGGGCAATGTAGCGGTCACCGGGGCCGATTTTTTCATCGGCAGGAATACAGAAACCAATCACGTCGACCTCAGAAAGAGTCTGGGCCACCATGTCGTTCAGACGCTCGCCCAGGAGGGTGCGGGGGCGGTGCAAGCCGGGGGTATCAACGAGAACCAGCTGGAAGTCCTCACGGTGCACGATACCGCGGATGGTGTGGCGGGTGGTCTGCGGGCGGTTGGAGGTAATGGCGACCTTCTGCCCGACCAGCGCATTGGTGAGGGTTGACTTACCGGCGTTAGGGCGGCCTACCAGGACGGCAAAGCCCGCAGTGTAGTCGTCGGGGAAGGAAGCAAACTCCATGCAAATACTCCAAAGATGAGGTTAAGAAATGTCTTGGCTTTACTTTACAGGTTCTTGGGCGGCTGAGTCCGCCCAAACAGAGAGTGTGCCAATCTTATTGCGACGGCCACGGGAGCCAATTGCCTTGATATGGATTCCTTCAACTAGAACCTCACTGCCAATGATTGGTACCCTGCCCAAGTGCTTAGCAAGTAGACCACCCACTGTATCGACGTCCTCATCTTCAAGGTCCACACCGAAGAGCTCTCCCAGCTCCCAGATGCTCAGGCGGGAGCTAATCTTGAAGGTGCCATCTTCTTGAAGGTTAATCTCGGGCTTCTCGTTGTCGTATTCATCAGAGATATCGCCTACGAGTTCTTCAATCAGATCTTCCAGAGTAACCAGACCGGCAGTACCGCCGTATTCGTCGACTACAACGGCGACGTGGGTAGATTCACGCTGCATTTCTTTGAGCAGGTCCATCACGCGCTTAGATTCTGGCTCATAGCGCACCGGGCGCATGAGCGAGGCAATCCCCATCTCCTGGGCAATCGCTCCCGGCTCCCGGGCAGCGGCCAAGGCGTCCTTGAGGTAGAGCACGCCGCGCACATCGTCGAAAGACTCCCCTAACACAGGAATGCGGGAGTAGCCTGAGCGCAGGAAAAGGGAAATCGCATCGTCGAGGTTTTCGGTGACATCGACAGTGACCATGTCGGCTCGGGGAACCATAATGGAGCGGATACGGGTCTCATCGAGCTCAAAGATGGACTGCACCATCTCGGCTTCGTCGTCCTCAATTGCCTCAGACGAACTCGCCCGGTCAACGAATTCAAGAATCTCATCCTCAGTGAAAATTCCGGTGACCTGCTCAGAGTCCTTGGGGCTGACCTTGCGGGACAGGGCGGTGAGGGCTGAGGAGAAGGGGCGGGTGAGCACGCCCAGCCCATAAACAACCCCGGCCATGGCCGAGAAAACCTGGGTATGCTTCGTGCGCCCTACCAGGCGCGGTGCTACCCCGAAGAAGGCAAACACCACAACGGTCATGACTAGCAGGGTAATCAGGACGCTGACCCAGGTGCGGCTCAAGAGATCGTGGACAAGAAGGAAGAAACAGACGACCGATGATACCTCAGCCAGCACCCTCCACATACGCAGGGAACGGAAATAGGGTTCGGGGTCAGCTAGAATCGCCCGAATGTTCTTATTTTCAGGCTCACCCCCCAGGCGCTGGGCCTCCGAACGGGGTAGATAGGTATAGGAAGACTCGACCGCTGTGAGCAAGTAGCCCACTAGAACCAGCAGCAGGACACCACTTGCCAACAGAACCGTTGAAACCACCGCTTAGTGCCTCGTTTCTACAGGTGCCGGGCGGCCCAGAAACTCTTCAAGAATGGTGCGTTGAATACCAAACATTTCAGCTTCTTCTTCAGCCGTGGCGTGATCATACCCCAGGCAGTGCAAAATACCGTGGGTAGTGAGCAGGCAGAGTTCATCGAGGGTGCTGTGACCAGCGTCCGCGCCCTGACGGGCCGCAACGGGTGGGCACAAGACAATATCGCCGAGGACGCCGGTGGCCAGCTCCTCGTCGGTGCCGGGGGTGAGCTCGTCCATAGGGAAGCTCATAACATCGGTAGGGCCGGGTAGATCCATCCAATCAATATGGATTCGCTCCATCTCCTCTTCACCCACAATGGCGATGGACAGCTCGGTCTCGGGTGAAACCTTCATGTGGGCAAAGGCGTGAGCAACTAGCTTCTCCAACACCTCGGTATCTACAGCTTCAAACGACTTACGTACAAAGTCGCCCGCCTCTGCGCTGGGCTCTTCAATATCAAACTCAATATTCACGTATCTAGGCCTTCTCGTCGGGGGTTACATCGATACCTGACTGCTGCAGCAGCTTCTCGGCAGCAGCTTCAATAGTCTGGCGCTTGACCTTGCGGTTACGGCGGCGCTCCATTGAGGTCTTGGCATCGTCCCACTTATCGTAGGCGCTCACAATATCTGATACCAGGGAGTGGCGCACCACGTCCTCGGCCTGCAGAACCGCGAAATGAATGTCGTCAATGCCCTCAAGAATCTGCCGAATCTGTTTCAGGCCGGAGGCTTGGCCGCCGGGCAAATCGACCTGGGTAACGTCACCGGTAATCACCATCTTGGAGCCAAAACCCAGGCGGGTCAGGAACATTTTCATCTGCTCCACCGTGGTGTTCTGTGCTTCGTCCAAAATAATGAAGGCATCGTTCAGCGTGCGTCCGCGCATATAGGCCAGGGGCGCCACCTCGATGGTCCCGGCCTCCATCAGGCGCGGAATGGTTTCGGGGTCCATCATGTCGTGCAGGGCATCGTAGAGCGGGCGCAGGTAGGGGTCAATCTTCTCGTTCAAGGACCCGGGCAGGAAGCCCAGGCGCTCCCCCGCTTCAACCGCCGGGCGGGTCAGGATAATGCGGTTGACCTCCTTTGACTGGAGGGCCTGTACCGCCTTGGCCATGGCCAGGTAGGTCTTACCGGTACCTGCTGGGCCGATACCAAAGACCACGGTGTTGGCGTCAATCGCATCAACATAGGACTTCTGGTTGATGGTCTTGGGCCGGATATTCTTACCCCGCGAGCTCAGAATGTTCTGGCTGATGGCGGTTGCGGGGTGAGAGAGGCTGGCGGTCATCATGCCCATGATGCGCTTGACCACCTCGCCGGTGACCTGGGTGTCGTTCTCTACCAAAATGGTGAGTTCAGCTAGTAGGCGGACGGTGGTGGCTACGGTTTCTGAGGGGCCGGTAACAACCACATCTAGCCCCTTGGGGCGGATGGTGAGACCGGGGAAGGTTTGCTCGATGAGGGTGATGTTTCCGTCGTGGGGGCCCAGCACCGCAACCATTTCTTCGGTTGACCGGAAGGAGAAGGTGCGGGCAACTGAGAGGGGGCGGCTGCTTGCCGTTGATGAGGTAGTCATAGATGCCCGTGCGGGCTGTCAGAGCTCCTTGAATACAAAGCGTAGGCGGTAGGTCTTACTTTACCCGTAGCGCAATAGGGTTTACCAGCGCTTTAAGGCGACGTTGAGGGCGGAAATGGCGGCGGCCCCGGCAGTGGAACTGCGGAGGATTTCCGGCCCCAGCAGAACCGTATGTGCCCCGGCAGCGGTGAGCAGGTCGAGTTCGCGGGGGCTGATGCCGCCTTCGGGGCCAACGATGAAGTAGACCTCTTTGACCTGCTCGGTGAGGTGCTGGTCAAGGGCCTGGGTCAGCCGGTAGTCAGCCTCTTCGTGCAGGACCAGGAAGAGGGCGTCCTCTCCCAGCTCCTGAGCCAAATCAGCCAGGTCAGCGGTGGAATGCTGCTCATAGACCGGGGGTAGCAGGGCCCGGCGGGACTGCTTGGCTGCTGCCCGCACGGTATTCTGCCACTTGGATCGAGCTTTAACAGCCCGGTCCATCTTCCAGCGCACGATGGAGCGGTCAGCACTCCAAGGAACAATGCCGTGGGCACCCAACTCGGTAGCCATCTCGATCGCCTGGATATCCCGATCTCCCTTGGCAAGAGCCTGCACCAGGTAGATTTCTGCCCCCACCGCGTCCTGGGCCAGTTCTAGAACCTCCAGCACGGGGCCGTCCTGGTTCAACTCCACCACCCGCGTGATGGCTCGGTTACCCTCACCGTCCACCACATCGAGCCCTTCCCCGAGCTCCGGACGTTTGACGAGGGCGTGGTGCCCCTCATCTCCGGTCAAGTGCAGGGTGGAACCGGGTGTTAGGGACGCTAACTCGTCGGGTTCGATGTAGTAGACAGCGTTGCTCACGGGGTCCTCCTATTTGAGGTGGTCTTTAAGGCGGGAGAAGAAGCCACCCTGCTTGTGGGTGACGGTTTCGCTGACCTGCAGGTCCTCACCACGTAGCTCAGAGAACTGCTTGAGCAGATTCTTCTGTTCGTCGGTAAGGCCGGTGGGGGTACGCACCTCGATCTGCACACGGATGTCACCGCGGCCGCCGCCCCGCAGGTGGGTGACGCCCAGGTCCTTGAGGGTCACCACATCACCTGACTGGGTGCCGGTGGGAATCTGCACCTGCTGAGGGCCGTCAAAGGTTTCTAGGGTAATAGTGGTGCCTAGTGCGGCGGCGGTCATGGGTACTCCAACGGTGGCGACCAGGTCATCGCCGTCACGGCTGAAAGTGGGGTCGGGGTTGACACGCAGCTCGACGTAGAGGTCACCGTTAGGGCCACCTGCGGTACCGGCTTCACCCTGGCCTGCAAGGCGGATACGGGCGCCATTGGAAACGCCGGCAGGGATCTTGATGGTTAGGGGCTTGCGCTCACGCACACGACCCTCACCGTAGCACTCGGCGCAGGGGTGCTTGATGACGGTGCCAAACCCGCGACAGGTGGGGCACTCGACGGGCTGCACGACGGTGCCAAGTATTGACTGAACCTGACGCTGCATGTAGCCCTGACCGTGGCAGGTGTCGCAGGTTTCGGGGTGGGTACCCTCTGCAGTTCCTTCTCCCTGGCAGAGATCACAGGTAACGGCGGTGTCCACGGTGATGGGCTTGTTGGTACCAAAGACGGCGTCTTTAAGGTCGATTTTGACATTGATGAGGGCGTCCTGGCCCTGGCGCATACGGCTCTGGGGTCCGCGAGGAGCTGAATTGAAGAAGGTGTCGAAGATGTCCTGGAAGCCACCAAAACCTCCGCCGAAGCCACCCGCTCCTGCACCGAAACCGCTGGCGGTACCGTTTTCATTGCCGGTCTGGTCGTAGATGCGACGCTTCTCGGGGTCAGAGAGCACATCGTGGGCCAGGGAAACGCGTTTGAATTCTTCGGCAGCTTCCTCCGAAGGATTGATGTCAGGGTGTAACTGACGGGCCTTTTTGCGGTAGGCCTTCTTGATTTCTTCGGGGCTGGCATCGCGTGAGACGCCGAGGGTTTCGTAGTGACTGCTCACTGGTACTCTCTTTCGATGGGCTGATTTAAAGGGGGTAGGCGCAGGGCTAGGCCTGGCCCAAAATCTTGGATAGATAGCGGGCTACCGCGTTGACCTTGGATAGGGTGCTGGCGTAGTCCATACGGGTGGGGCCAACAACCCCTACATGGGCAGCTCCCCCGGGCCCATAACTGCTGGCTACGACGGAGGTCTCGGCCAGGGACTCGCTGCGGTTTTCGGAGCCAATGCTCACGGCAAAGCCACGTTCGTCGTGGTCCAGATCGGTGAGTAGCTTGAGGAGCACCACCTGCTCTTCCAGAGCGTCCAGTACCGGGGCGATACTGCCCCTGAAATCTACGGTGGAGGCGGCAAGGTAGGAGGTGCCCGCAATCAACACCTGCGATGAGGCTCCCTGGGCTGCTAGTAGGTGCAAAGCCTCGGTGAGGGGGGCCAACAGGCTAGTACCGGGAGCGGACGCTGGTGCGGCAGCAATCCTGTCGAAGGGGCGGTTGGCGTAAAGTTCAAGAAGCTGTTGGCGGGCTAGAGTGAGCTCATCGGGGGTGTGAGCCAGGGTAAGGCTGCGCTGGGTGACCTGCCCGGAGTCGGTGATGAGTATCAGTAGGACTGTGGTGCTGGAGAGGGAGACCAGCTCAATATGACGCACGGTAGCAGAAGGCCCTGCGGGATACTGAACCATAGCCACCTGCTGGGTCAGTGATGAGAGTAGACGCACGCTGGTCTTCATCATTTCATCGACGCTTTCGGCGCTGTCGAGCAGAGTGTGAATCGCTCTTTTTTCGGCATCGGAGAGGGGTTGGAGAGCCGAAATCTGGTCGACAAAGAGCCGGTATCCCCGGTCTGTGGGTACTCGCCCGGCGCTGGCGTGGGGGGCTTGAATCAGGCCCTGTTCTTCGAGGGCTGCCATGTCGTTGCGGACGGTAGCGCTAGAGACCCCCAGCTGGTGCCTCTCTAGAAGGGTTTTGGAGCCCACCGGTTCGCGGGTGTGCACGTATTCTTCAACGATGGCTTGCAGAACCTGCAAGCGTCTCGGGTGGTTCACGGCACCTCCTGGGCTCTTTGGTCTTGAGTCCTGGCTCCTGGGTCTTGGGTGGAGCGAAGACGGCTACTGGGTCAAGTTAGCACTTACTATCCTTGAGTGCTAAGTTACCCATTAACTCTAATACCACTGAACTAGAATCAGAACTCGGTACGCTGATGGCTAATGCCCCTAGATAGGGCTAGAAAGAGAGTGAGAGGCAGACAGATGGACTACCGCGATAGTTGGGGTCAGGCAGACCTCAGGCCCCACCGCCCTAGCCTACCGAAGGTGGCCTTGACCCCCGGGATGGTACTGGAGGACGCTGCCACCGGCTTTGTGGGCGCGGCAGTTACCCTGCGGGCTACGGCGTCCGGCCCCCAGGTGGGTCTTGAAGACCGACGGGGCCGACTCAAGTTTTTCCCCCTGGGGCCGGGATTTCTGCTGGAAGGACGCAGTATTGACCTCATTAAGCCTCAGAAGAAGCCAGCGCTTCTGAGTAAGAAGGTTTCCAGATCTGGGTCAGTAGCTGTGGAAAATGTTCAGGCGCGGACGGCCAGGGCTAGCCGTATCTGGGTAGAGGGTGTTCACGATGCCGAACTGATTGAAAAAGTCTGGGGTCACGATTTACGGGTTGAAGGTATTGTGGTCGAGCCCCTGCACGGGGTCGATGACCTTGCTGCTGCAGTGGCTAGCTTTGGCCCAGCTTCCCACCGTAAACTTGGAATCCTGGTAGACCACCTGGTGGCAGGTAGTAAGGAAGAACGCTTAGCGCAGGAAGCTATGGAAGTTGCCGGTGCCCGGAATAACGTGCTGATTGTGGGCCACCCCTTTGTGGATATCTGGCAGGCCGTTAAGCCCCAGGTGCTGGGCTTGCAGACCTGGCCCGAGGTCCCCCGCGGGGAAGACTGGAAGACCGGCATACTGCGGCGTTTCGGTCGAGCAGCTGAGACCCCCGAGGACGTCCGCGCTGGCTGGGACTCTATCCTCAAACGAGTCAATAGCTATACCGACCTTGAAGCCAGTCTCTTAGGGCCGGTGGAACACCTCATTGACTTCGTCACCCTTGACGGTGAAACACATTAGGGTAATGTGCAGCTGATGTGACAAACATCGTCCTGCTCGCCCGAAAATTCGTAGGCTTGGCGTATACCGCCCCACAGCGGTATTGACTAAAATTGTGTTTGGTGGGCTTAAAGCCCACGCATCACTCATTCGCCTTTCAACCTCAAAGAGAAGAATTCTTGAAGACCGCAACTGCACCTTCCTCGACCACCTACAAGGGGTCATCTGCAACCGCTGCACACCTGTCTGTTAGCGCAGACCGAAATATCGCAACCGCTGCACATTTTGGGGGCGTGCTAGGTTGTATCCCTGCGGCCGTCATCTACTATCTCTACCGGGGCCGTGGCCCCTTCACCGAGCAGGAATCTCGCGAAGCTCTCGACTTCACCCTGCTACCTACGCTGGTTCTGGCTATCTCCATCATGCTCAGCAATATCCCGGCTATCGGCTGGATTTTTGGCCTCATCGCTGCTCTGGCCTGGACCTATCTGGCAATCTCAGCCCTGGTCGCTGGCATCAAGGTCACCCGCGGCAACCCCTATCAGTACAAGGGCAACACCCGTCTTTTCAGCAAGCTCACCCGCCGCGGTAAATAGGCACCCGGGCTTTAAACCAAAGGGGGCGGTTTGACTCAGCTGAGTCAAACCGCCCCCTTTAGTTTCCCCTGGTAGGGCAAGAGTAGTTAGCTGTCGATATCTGGCAGCAGCTCACGGGTCACCGCGTCCCCCAGCAGCCGCCCCTGCAGGGTGAGCTGCACGCGTCCGCCCGCTCTCGCCTCGGGATCAATCAAACCCTGCCCCTGAAGCCAGTCAAGGGAGGCCTCCACCCGGTCAGTAGCACCGTTGTCTAGCAGACGGGAAATCTCTAGACCATCAATGACCCTGACCTGGAGCATGATGTCCTCAAACCGGCGGGTCTGCTCCCCTAACACCTCACGGGCAGCTGCCGGGCTCTGGCTGACACGGACCCGGTTGGCATAGGGAACAGGGTGTTTGAGGTTCCACCAGCGGGTGCCATTGATATGGGAGTGGGCACCGGGGCCAATACCCCACCAGTCTTGATTGCGCCAGTAGGCATAGTTATGGCGGGAACGGCACTCCGGTGATTTGGCATAGTTCGACACCTCATACCAGTGGTAGCCAGCCTCGGTGAAAATCTGCTCAGCCAGCAGGTACATATCGGCCATGAGGTCCTCATCAGGCATAGCGTAGTCACCCCGCCGAATTTGGGCTGCCAGTTTGGTGCCCTCTTCAACAATCAGAGAATAGGCCGAAATATGGTCAGGGGCATAGGAGACAGCTGCCCGCACTGACTGTTCCCACTGCTCCAGGCTCTCCCCCGGAGATCCGTAAATGAGGTCAACCGACACCTGTAGTCCGGCCTCTTTAGCCCAGGCCACCACCTTGGGAACGTTAGCCGGGGTGTGGGTGCGATCGAGTACCTCAAGTACCTCGGGAACCACCGATTGCATACCAAAGGATACCCGGGTAAAACCTCCGGCCTTCAAAGTAAAAAGATCCTCGCGGGTCACAGAATCGGGGTTAGCCTCGGTTGTTACCTCAGCATTCTCTTCTAGACCAAAAAGTTCAACAGCCTCGCGCAGAATCTTGACCAGGTCGTCTGCAGGTAGTTTGGTGGGGGTACCCCCACCAAAAAAGACTGAGTAGAGCGGACGGTCCGCGACGCCCGACTCCTGCAAAACCTGCCGGGCAAAGCGCAACTCGGCGATGGCGTCCTCGGCATAAGTGCCCAAGCCCACCCCATTGCCGAAATCCTCGGTGGCATAGGTATTGAAATCACAATAACCGCACCGCACCGAACAGAAGGGCACGTGCACGTAGAGAGAAAAATCGCGCTCAAGACCGAGGACGGCAGAATCAGCGGGGATTCTGCCGTCCAAGGGAGCCGGAGCGCCCAGGGGTTGGGCTGGCATTACTTCTTGCCCTTGTCCTTACCTTCTTCACCGGAGGACAGGGCAGCGATGAAGGCTTCCTGGGGGACCTCAACCCGGCCCACCATCTTCATACGCTTCTTACCTTCCTTCTGCTTCTCCAGCAGCTTACGCTTACGCGAGATATCGCCACCGTAGCACTTAGACAGAACGTCCTTACGCATAGCGCGAATATTTTCACGGGCAATAATGCGGGAGCCGATAGCAGCCTGAATCGGCACCTCGAACTGCTGACGAGGGATCAGCTCGCGCAGCTTGCCGGTCATCATCACGCCGTAGGAATAGGCCTTATCGCGGTGGGTAATAGCCGAGAAGGCATCCACCTTCTCGCCCTGGAGCAGGATATCGACCTTGACCAGGTCGGCCTCTTCCTCACCGTCAAACTTCCAGTCCAGCGAGGCGTAACCGCGGGTTTTGGACTTGAGCTGGTCAAAGAAGTCAAAGACAATTTCGGCCAGGGGCAGGCGGTAGCGCAGCTCCACACGGTCCTGGGAGAGGTAGTCCATGCCACCCATGGTGCCGCGGCGGGACTGGCACAGTTCCATAATCGCGCCCACAAATTCGTTGGGGGCGATGATGGTGCAGGCCACCATAGGTTCGCGAATGGTAGCGACCTTACCCTCGGGGAACTCAGAAGGGTTGGTCACGCGCTGGGCGGTGCCGTCCTCTGCCACCACGTCGTAAATAACGTTGGGAGCAGTAGAAATCAGGTCAAGGTTGAACTCGCGCTCCAGGCGCTCACGCACAATCTCGAGGTGGAGCAGGCCCAGGAAGCCACAGCGGAAGCCGAAGCCCAGAGCCGCAGAGGTCTCAGGTTCGTAAATGAGGGCAGCATCGTTGAGCTGCAGTTTATCGAGGGCATCACGCAGAGCCGGGTAGTCAGAGCCGTCAATCGGGAAGAGACCCGAGAAAACCATGGGCTTGGGGTCCTCATAGCCGCCCAGCTCCTCGGCGGCGGGCTTGTGGGCGCCGGTAACGGTGTCACCCACGCGGGACAGGCGGACGTCCTTCACGCCGGTAATCAGGTAACCAACCTCTCCCACGCCCAGGCCGTCGGTCGGCTTAGGCTCGGGAGAAATCACACCTATTTCCAGCAGGTCGTGCTCAGCGCCAGTCGACATCATCTTAATCTTCTGGCGGGGTTCCAGTTTGCCATCTACTACACGAACGTAGGTGACTACACCGCGGTAGGAGTCGTAGACAGAGTCAAAAATCATGGCACGAGCGGGGGCATCAGCCTGACCCTCGGGCGCGGGCAGAAGTTCAACGATACGGTCCAGCAGCTCGGGTACACCCTCACCGGTCTTACCCGAAACCCGCAGCACATCCTCAGGCTCAACACCAATCAGGTTAGCCAGTTCCTCGGCATACTTATCGGGCTGGGCAGCCGGAAGGTCGATCTTGTTGAGCACTGGAATAATGGTCAGGTCATTTTCCATAGCCAAGTAGAGGTTAGCCAGAGTCTGAGCCTCAATACCCTGGGCAGCATCAACCAGCAGCAGCGCACCCTCACAGGCAGCTAACGAACGAGAGACCTCGTAGGTAAAGTCCACGTGACCGGGAGTGTCAATCATGTTCAGGGCATAGTTGACACCATCCACCTCCCAAGGCATACGAACAGCCTGGGACTTGATGGTGATACCGCGCTCGCGCTCGATATCCATACGGTCAAGGTACTGGGCCTTCATCTCGCGCGGTGTAACCACACCGGTGGCCTGCAACATACGGTCAGCCAGAGTGGACTTACCGTGGTCAATATGCGCGATAATGCAGAAGTTACGGATGACGGAAGGGTCAGTGGCCGCCGGTTTGGGCGGGTTGGTCGCCAAGGGTGACACGTGTGTTGGGTCCTTTCACGACTCTCAGAAAGCTCCTGGGAGCCTACCGGGTCTCTGACGGTAGAAATCAGTTAACCAGTTTCTCACATTTAGCCGGTGCGTGTCTGCCCGCGCGCCGATGAGTAACGATTATTGTAGTGACCATGAAGATCAACATGCGAACCATCCAGCAGGCCCTGAACATCGGCCAGCGCATCTATCGGGAATGGAATAAATACCGAAACCAGAAGAACAAGCAGCAGGGCGCCGGCACCCGAACCCAGCAGCGTCCGGACGCCGGTAGCGGCAGCTTCGGTACCTTCGGCTCAGGCGGCACCCAGCAGGCCCCAACTGGTGGTTCTACCCGACCTTCTGCTCCCTCTAACCCCTACGCCACCGGCTACCCGGCAGGGATGGGGGCAGGTTCGTCCGCTCCTGCTGGCGGAAGCTGGGAGCAGGGCGGCTACCCCGGCGACTACTTTGGCTCGGTTTCCTTTGACTACTCCCCTGCCCTTGACGGCGACGCCGATCCCGGCGAAGTAGTGTGGGCCTGGGTTCCCTTTGAAGAAGACTACAGCCAGGGCAAGGACCGCCCCGTTCTGGTTATCGGCCGCTCCGGCAGCTACCTGCTGGGCCTTATGCTCACCAGCAAGGATCACTCCAACACTCGTAGTGCCGACCCCAACTATCTAGATATCGGTGCTGGCGTGTGGGACAAGGAAGGCCGTGACTCCGAGGTCAAGCTCAACCGCGTTATCCAGCTCAACCCAAACGGCATCCGTCGTGAGGGAGCCATCATGGATCGAGCAACCTTCGACTTCATCGCCGAAGCCTACCGCCGCCGCTAAGAAAATTGTTGCTTATATCTCTGCCCTAAGCGTGGGTGGAGCTGATAAAGTTAACCCTTGTGTGTCCGATGGTCATCGGGCACTGCTGACTGGTTGCCATAGGCATCCCCACGCCGCTCAGTCGATGACCGGTCAGCACAGCCCTCACCGACCAATTAGACAAAAACAGAAAGTTTTTAATCGTGGCTAACATCAAGTCCCAGAAGAAGCGCATCCTCACCAACGAGAAGGCTCGTCTGCGCAACAACGCAATCAAGTCAGATCTCAAGACCTCCATCCGTAAGGTCAACGAGGCAGTTGAAGCCCAGAACGTTGAGGCAGCAACTGAAGCTCTTCGTGTTGCGAACCGCAAGCTGGACAAGGCTGTTTCTAAGGGTGTTCTGCACAAGAAGAACGCAGCTAACAAGAAGTCCGGTCTGACCGTTCTCGTCAACAAGCTTTCCTAAGTTCTATATTCCGGCCCCTCTAGCCGGCGTCTAAGAGCGAAGTGACGCAAGGCCCCGCTCCCTGTTTGGGAGCGGGGCCTTGTGCTTTATTGCCCTGTCGCTAGTGGGTCCGGGAGGCCTGGGAAATTGCCAGAACAGCTTTTTCAAGTGGGTAGAAAGAATCGAGGTTCTCCCCCTTGAGCTGGGCATCAGTATCGGCCAAGAGCGTCAGGACGCGGGCTAGATCGGCAGGTGCGTACCTGCGGGAATCGCGCTGGGCAGCTTCTACCTGCCAGGGAGCCATCTTGAGATCACCCGCTAGCTGGTTAGAGTTGCCCCGAATCCCGTGTACTTTAGCGATATTGCGCATGCGGGCAGCAAGGGCGCCCAGGATAGGGATCGGGTCGCTACCGGTATCAAGGGCCTGACGCAGTAGCTTGATGGCCTCTCTACTGTTGCCAGCAACCGCAGCGTCACCTACCTTGAAGGCGGTGACCTCGGTACGACCGCCGAAGTAGCGGTCGATGGTCTCTACGGTAATGGTGCCGGGTTCATCGGCGATGAGCTGACGGGCAGCCGACGCTAGTTCTGAGATGTCGCTGCTAGCTGCTGCAAGAGCTGCCGCTGCGGGTGGGTCAATAGAACGCTGGGCTGATCGGAACTCATGTACAACGAAATCCAATCGGTCGCGTTCGTTTTTGAGAGCCTTACATTCGACCACCGGGTAGGCCTTATTAGCCTTGATGGTATCAATGAGCTTTTTGCCCCGGTTACCGCCTGCATGGTGAAGAATTACCAGGGTGGAATCGTGGGGAGCAGTAGCGTAAGTGAGGGCATCCTGTAAGAAGGCATCGCTCATGGAAGCCACCTGGGTGACCTCAATGATTTTGGGTTCGTCAAAGAGTGAGGGGCTTGCAAGCACGTCAAGCTGCCCGGACCGGTAATCTTTGGCCGAGAGGCTGGTGAGTTCATAGCTGCCGTGGGCCTCTGCAAAGAGCTGGCGGAGCCGCTGGGTTGCCCGGGAGGCAAAGTATTCTTCGGGGCCGTAGAGCAAAACGAGCGGAGCAAGCGGAACCGATCGCCAGCCGTTATCTGGCCCAGCTGAGCGGTTGCGGGGTGTGCGTGCCATGTATCCTCCTTGGGTGCCTTTCTATCTTGTCAGATAAAGCGCTTTTGTGCAGGTTTACCCCGATGAGGTCACCTCAATCCCCCGATCGCTGGTGGTAAGTGCCAAATGCCCCGAAAGGTCTGTGCGGGCAGCGGGGATAGAACCCCGGTTCAGGAAGGTGAGAATATCATCGTGCGGGTGCCCATAACTGTTGCCGACTCCCACAGGGATGAGCACTAGGGAGGGGCTGGCTGCGATGATCAAGTCGGTGCCACTGCCCGCCGAACCGTGGTGGGCAATTTTAAGGACGTCGGCAGGCACCTGCCCCGCCGATTCGGCAAGAAGCCGGTGGGCGGCGTCCGCTTCAAGATCCCCCGTAGTGAGCACGGTCAGCGGCCTCTGGCCGGTCTCTCTGGCAGGCAAGGACCAGTGGATGACGAGGGAGGAATTGTTGATCCAGCTAGAGGAGCCAGTCGCACCGGGAATCCGCTGGGCCTGCTCAGGGGGCCACAGCAACCGGCCCAGGGGGTGATCGGCCACCTCGTGCCGCTCTGCGGTAACAGACTCTGAGGGGAAGACCGAACCCGCAGCAAGCCGATAGGCAATAGCTCCCTGCGCGCCCGGGGTCTGCTCCCCTTGTCTGCTGTAATGGGGAGACGTCACCAGCGTCGGCTGGGCGAAGTCCCCTTGAACCTGTTGTAGCGCCCCATCGTGGTCGCTATGTGCATGGGTGATAAGAACAGCTTCCAGCTGATCTACTCCGGCCCAGTCTAGGCAGGACTTGAGAGCCGAGTAATCGTCACCGGTATCGAGAAGATAGGCCGATCGCTGGCCGGTGCGGATTAGGTGGGCGTCCCCCTGGCCTACATCGCAAGTGATCCATTGCCAGTGGTCAGGGGCTCGATGAGAAGCTGGCCAACGGTCGTGGAGCAGGAAGACCGCTAGACCAATCACCAGAGTTATGAGGGCCGTATCAATGAGGGCTTTGTGTCTTCTGCGATTCACGGCCTGCCCCCTAGCAGCCGAGGCAAGCGAGCCTGAGACAGGGAGTTGAGCGACCTGTCCGCTGCGAGAACCAGCCAGCTGATACCCACAACGGCCAGCAGCGTCAACCCTAGAGTAAGCGGTGAAAGCGCTAGGGGCAGCTGGCTTGCAGGTAGCTTGTAACACCACGTAGCAACCGCTAGTAGCCCCTGAGTAAGAAAGCCACCGAGAATTATGTGGGCATCGAGCAGGGGTTGGGCTACCCCCAGGGCGTAGCCGATGAGGGCCAGTAACCCCAGCACGGTAATAGGTGCTACCAAAGGAGCGGCTAGGAGATTAGCTAGGACCGTATAGGGGTAGATAGACTCGGAAAGTATCAGGATAACCGGCGCGCACCAGAGGCTAGCTGCACAGGGTAGGGCTACCAAATCTGCAAGCAGAAGTGGAACCACCCTGCTGAGGAGACGCGAGATTGCCGGTGCCAGAATCAGGAGGGAAGCTGTAGCCACGACTGAGAGAATAAAGCCGTAGTGGGTGGCAAGGGGTGGCGCTGCCAGAAGAAGAGCCATCACGCAGGTTGAAAGGAAAGCCAGACGGTAGGCTCCGTGGCCGAGAATCATACCTAGAGCTCCCAGCAGACCCATCACCCAGGCTCTGAGTACCGAACCATCAAGCCCTACCAGCACGACGTAGGCCGATGACGCGGCTACTCCGACTGCTATGAGGGCAAGGCGCCGGGGCCACAGCGGGTAGAGCAGACGGTAGGCAACGACAAAAATCAGGGTAATGTTGGCCCCCGAAACAGCTGTCAGATGCGTTAGACCGGCTACCCGCAAAGATGAAAGAGCCGGTGCAGGCAGAGAAGAATCATCGCCGTAGGCCATACCGAGGAGTAGGCCAGCCCGTTCGGCACCCAGCTGGTCCACTGCCCGATCACGCAACCCGCTCTTAAGTTCGAAGAGAGGGGCTACAGAAGCCGGTTGCTCCAGTAGGCTCACAGTTCCCTGCAACCTGTAGTAGGTTCCGCTGACCTTCAACTCCCCCACCGCGCTGACAGTGCTCCCCGGAATAAAAAGTTTATCTGTATAGACGGTGAGTGGTGCCCGCTGGGCCCAGATTCTTGAAGCCTGTCTCATCTCCACGGTTTCTACCTGCAACCTATAACCACCCGTCGGAGCAGGCCTGGCCTCAGTTACTTCAGCCGTCACTCGTACTCCCTGCCCGTTCAGAGCCTGCATCAGCTCCCACTGTTGAGGGTAGCCCCTGGTCTGAAGGGCAACAGTCTGTAAGGCAGCAAGCAGGCAGGTTAGTACCAGAGTATGAGACACAATGATCGGTGCCTGGGCCAGTGGACCTTTCACCTTCACAACACTTTTCCGGGCTAAAAGCTGCGCACTGCACCAGGATTCCAGGGCAAGGCAGGCGAGCAGGGCCCCAGCCCAGATCGCCCACCGGGATCCGGCAAGGATCCACAGGGCAGTAAAACACCAGAGACCAACAGCAGGAACCACAAGACGGGCATCGGTCAGGCGCGGTTGCACCCGCCGATGTTCGGCCCGTTCAGCTTGAGCCTGTTGCCAGCTCCGCCCAGCAGCCAGAACCCTTTTCATACCGTCACCAACGGACGGAGAGCTTCAAGAGTGGCTGGCCCAATGCCCGAAACCTGATCCAGCTCATCCACCGAGCTGAAACCCCCGTACTGCTCCCGCCAGCTAATAATCGATGCAGCCAGCACCGGGCCGACCTTCGGCAGGGTCTGAAGTTCTTCGGCGCTTGCCATATTGATATTCACTAGCCCAGCGGCGTCCGTACCCCGGTCTGTACCGAGGCCCGTACCCGCGAAACTATGAGCGGCCTCTGTGCCGCCCGCCGAACTAGGTGGTGCCTCGCCCTGCACCGGAATATAGACCTGGCTCCCGTCACTGGCAGAGGCTGCCAGGTTGATCGCCGATGTATCCGCATCGCCCCTAAGACCGCCGGCAGCTGTGACCGCATCGTTCACCCGACTCCCAGAATCTAACTCGTAGACTCCCGGATTCTGCACCGCACCGGCAACATGAACCACCACAGGCGCACCTCCCCCGTGCGTCTCCGTTGAGATAGCGGCCTCCCCAGTGCCCAGTCTCTGCCCAGCCCCATCGCCCGGCACAGGACTACCCCCATCAGCCGGCACCACGGCACCCTCAGAAGGAGCCACAGGAACCGCTGACACAGACGAGCCACTACTAGAAAACACCACAGGCCACAGAGCAACCAGACCCAAGACAAGAGCAAGAATCACCAGAGCACCCGTGGGTACCCGCCACCGGGTCACCGAAGCCTGTGGACCAAGACCGGGGGCTTCCGAACCGGAAGACGCCAAAGCGTGCTCAAGAAGTGCCCGATGGCGGGGATTGTGTCGGGCGCTCGCAGAGGCCTCACCGTGGCGCCTGCTGCGCAAGAGATAATCGGTCTGACTCGGCTGACCTGCATAGGTATCGGCAGTTTCAACCGAAATAGACGGTAGGGCATCAGTGGGGTACCTAGAGTTCTGAGACATGGCCCCAGGCTAAGAGCTTCCGACGATTTAGGCCAAGGCCGACGGCACCTGTGGATAGAGCCCCTCTCACCAGCCTGCGGAAATTAGCCCCAGAAACCTCGCAGGTGATGCACTCGAGTCACAAGATGTCGCGCTTCAGGCCTCTATCCACAGGGGCTCTGTACCACCTAGAAAATAACGGCTGCCAGGGCCCCCAAACCCGCATGGGCAGAGAGCACCGGAGGCAGGGGCGTTAGCACGGCCCCCGAGGCGATAGACCCCAGGGTCCGTTTAAACTCCCGCGCCTGCTCCTCATTGCCGCTGTAATGGATGGCAACCACCTGCCCCTGGCGGCGCAGCAGGTTGGCTGACTCCTTATCTTTCAAAGGCACGTCCAGGGGGAGCTCACCCGCCCGCTGAGCACTGGCCTGTTCGGTCAAAGCCGCAAGCCGTTCAATCGCCTTAGCAGTAGTTCGTGGACGCTCCACATAGTGCAACTTTCCATCGAGCACAGTAGCTACAGGGCGAATTTGAAACATTTGCCCCACCATAGCCAGAGCGGGGCTGACACGTCCGCCCCGCTTGAGAGCGTCCAGGGTCGGGATAAAGAAAAAAAGCTCAGTAGCGGCACACAGCTCCTCAGCAAGAGCCGTCGCCTGCTCAACATTATGCTCGTGAGCTAGCAGGCGGTGTAGCCGCACCACCGGCTCCCCCAGGCCCATTGCCAGGTTCAGAGAATCAACCACGACCACCGGTATATCAACAATTTGGGCAGCCACCCGAGCCGCGTCGCAGGTACCCGATAGGTGACCCGACAGGTGTACCGAAATAATCGCTGAGTAGCCCTGGGCTGCCAACTGCTCATACACGTCAGCCAGGGCCCCCGGAGCCACCCCGGACGTCAGCACCTGCTCCCCCTGAACGTGGGCTAAAGTGATAGCGGAATCAACTTGATCGGCCGGTAGGTCATTTAAAGCTCGGTCGCCCACAGTTACAGGCAGCTCAACCAGACTAAACCCGCCCTCGGCCTTGAGCAGTTTAAGGGTGTGGGCGGGCAGAGCGGACGATGAATCGGTGACCAGGGCTATAGAACGCACCTAACCACTCTACCGCCTTGCCTGCTACTTGGGGTGATACAGCCCATAACGAGTCTTCAGAGATAGAAAAATCGGGTGCCCCTCGCTACGGAGGAGCACCCGATTTTACCGTGAGCCTACTAGATAACGATGTTGACCAGCTTGGGAGCTCGTACAATCACCTTGCGTACCTCAGCATCGCCCAGGGCTCGCTGAACGGCCTCTGATCCCAGAGCCAAAGCCTCTAGATCGGCTTCAGAAATATCCTTAGAGACCTCTAGGCGGTCCTTGACCTTACCCTTGACCTGCACAATCGCGGTGACGGTATCGTCTACCAGCTGGGCCGGATCAACCTCGGGCCAGCCCGCAGTCAGAACAGGGGAATCGTGCCCCAGCAGATGCCAGGCGTCCTCGGCGGTGTAGGGAGCGTAGAGTGAGAGCAAGATAGCGATAGCTTCGGCAGCCTCGCGGACGGCGGGGTCGGCTGCACCTGCACCGGAGTCAATGACCTTGCGGGTAGCGTTGACCAGCTCCATGGTCTTGGCCACGGCAACGTTAAACTTGCCGTTTTCGACCAGGGAGTCAACGTCGTGAATGGTGCGATGGACCAGCTTGTGCAGGGTAGCGTCGCCGCTTGCGCCGTCCGCCCCCACCTCGCTGGTGACGTCCTGGGCAACGCGCCAGGCGCGGGCCAGAAACTTCTGCATACCTGCGGGGGAAACGTCGGCCCAGTCGACATCGTCCTCGGGCGGGGAGGCAAAGACCATGACGGTACGGACGGCATCCACACCAAACTTATCGAGCTGCTGGCCCAAGTCGACGCCGTTGCCCAGAGACTTAGACATGGCCTTACCCTGGTTGAGCACCTGCCCCTGGTTCATCAGAGCCTTGAAGGGTTCAGAATGTTCAATCAGGCCCAGGTCGCGGATGACCTTGGTGAAGAAGCGGGCGTAGAGCAGGTGCAGAATCGCGTGCTCAACGCCGCCGACGTACATGTCGACCTGGTTCCACTTCTTCATCTGCTCGGGGTCGAAAACAGCCTGGTCATAGTTGGGCGAGACGTAGCGCAGGAAGTACCAGGAGGAATCCACGAAGGTGTCCATGGTGTCTGAGTCGCGCTTGGCGTCCTTGCCGCAGACGGGGCAGGCAACCGTGTTCCAGTCGGTGGCAGCAGCCAGGGGCGACTGACCCTTGGGTGCCAGGTCTTCACCGGCGAGGTTATCGGGCAGCAGGACGGGCAGCTGCTCTTCGGGTACCAGCTGTTCGCCGTGCTCTTCACAGTGGATAACGGGGATGGGGCACCCCCAGAAGCGCTGACGGGACAGCAGCCAGTCTCGCAGACGGAAGTTAACCTTGCCGGTGCCCACACCCTTCTCTTCAAGAATCTCAATAGCCTTGGCAATGCCGTCAGCCTTGTTCAGGCCATCCAGCGGGCCGGAGTTGATGTGCACGCCATCGCCGGTGGTAGCGACGCCGGTTTCTGCCGGGTCGTCCTCACCGGTGTCGAGCACGGTGATGACGGGGATGTCGAACTTGCGGGCGAAATCCAGGTCGCGCTGGTCGTGGGCTGGAACTGCCATCAGCGCACCGGTGCCGTAGTCGGCCAGGGCGTAATCTGAAGCCCACAGGGGTAGCTTGTCACCGGTCAGAGGGTTGATGGCGTAGCGACCCAGGAAGACACCGGTCTTCTCGCGGTCGGTGGACTGGCGGTCGATATCCGACAAAACCTTGATTTCTTCGCGGTAGGCTTCCAGGGCTTCCCGCTGCTCTTCGGTGACCATGTCAAGGGCCAAGTCTGCGTCGGCTGCCACGATGAAGAAGGTTGCGCCGTAAAGGGTATCGGGGCGGGTGGTGAAGACGTCTACGGTGGTGGCGGGCTTGTTGCCGGCAGCCTTAACCTCAAAAGTAACCTCGGCGCCCTCGGAGCGGCCGATCCAGTTGCGCTGCATAGCCAGCACACGGTCGGGCCAGTGGCCCTCCAGCTCCTTCATGTCGTCCAGCAGTTCCTGGGCGTAGTCGGTGATCTTGAAGTACCACTGGTTCAGAGATTTTTTGGTCACGGGGGTGTGGCAGCGTTCGCACTCGCCGTTGACAACCTGCTCGTTGGCCAGCACGGTCTGGTCCTTGGGGCACCAGTTGACCTGGGAGTACTTACGGTAGGCCAGGCCCTTCTTATAGAACTGCTGGAAGAGCCACTGGGTCCACTTGTAGTACTCGGGGTCAGAGGTGTGCAGGCGGCGGGACCAGTCGGTCATAATGCCGTAGCGCTTGAAAGAACCGGCCTGGGTCTCGATGTTCTTGTAGGTCCACTCTTTGGGGTGGGTGTTGTTCTTGATGGCTGCGTTTTCTGCGGGCAGGCCGAAGGAGTCCCAGCCGATGGGGTGCAGCACATCGTAGCCCTTCTGCTTCCAGAAGCGGGCGGTGACGTCGCCAATGGCGAAGGCCTCGGCGTGGCCCATGTGGAGGTCGCCGGAGGGGTAGGGGAACATGTCCGCTACGTAGCGGGTTTCCTTGCCTTCTTCGTTGGTGGGTTCAAAAACCTTGGTTTCTTCCCAGTAGGGCTGCCACTTGGCTTCCATGGAGCGGAAGTCCCAGGTGGTTTCGTTCTGTTCGGTAGGTTCTACCTCAGCAGTCACCGTG
Organism: Rothia sp. (in: high G+C Gram-positive bacteria); assembly: GCA_030529845.1. GTDB lineage: Bacteria > Actinomycetota > Actinomycetes > Actinomycetales > Micrococcaceae > Rothia. The sequence continues at coordinate 446,497 of JAUMWB010000001.1, forward strand.
TTTCCTGTCTGTCGAGTGGTGCTTGCGCTTTTTGGGCGCGCACGAGTCTGAGCTGTCAATAGTTTGCTTCCTAGTGTACCGCGCTTGGGCCTGCTTTGCCCGGTGGCAGTTTGCCCACTGAGAAGTGGCCGGTGAGGCGGTACAGTGGTGGGGGTAGAGAGAAGGAGTCAGGATGTCTGCAAGCCCCCACCCTAGCGATGTGTTTGAGCCGGTACCTCGGCAGGTTCCTGCTGGGACTCGCCATGAGGGCTGGGTAGGCGGCACCTATAGTCGCTGGTGGGTGTATGGGAATCAGGACGCCGCACCCCTGGTTTTGGTGCACGGGTTTAGGGGAGATCACCACGGCTTGGAAATCATTGCAGCCGGTCTGAAAGATTTTTGTGTCTATATTCCTGATTTACCGGGCTTCGGAAAAACGGCTCCGATTGAGGGCGCTGAGCACACGATGAGCACCTATGCTGCCTGGCTGGTTAGCTTTATCGAGACCGTTGTGGGCAGCCCGGTTCACCTGGTGGGCCATTCCTTCGGGTCGATTGTGAGCTCCTATACCGCCTTGGTGCGCCCCCACCTTATTGAGCGCTTAAGCCTGATTAACCCCATCTGCCAGCCTGCCCTTGAGGGCAATCAAAAGGTGATGAGCCGCCTGGCTGAGCTCTACTACGGTGCGGGGGCGGCGCTGCCTGCCCCCCTGGGCTTTGCCCTGCTGCGTTCTCGCTGGGTGACCAGACTCAGTAGCGAGTTCATGATGAAGAACCAAGACCCTAACTTGCGCCGGTTCATCAACGGCCAGCACGATGCCTACTTCGGTGCCTTTGCCTCCCGAGAGGCAGTACTAGAGGCCTACCGGTCTTCTATCAGTTCCACCGCAGCTGACTTCACCCCTGCCCTGCCCATGGCGGTTCAGCTGATCGTTGCAGAAAAGGACGACCTGGGCACCCTGGAACTCCAGCAGGCCATGGCACGTAAACTCCAGCAGGGGCGGCTTGATATCATTCCCGAGGTCGGCCATCTGATTCACTACGAGAGCCCCCTACGGGCTGCCTCTCTGATTGCTGACTTCCACGCCCAAGACCTGAAGGAGGGCAGATAGCATGAAACTTTTTATCGATGCCCGCTATACCCGCATCGGTTTTCACGACGGCATTAGCCGCTATACGGCGTCCTTGCTCTTTGCTCTCAAGGAGCTAGCGGACGCCGGCGACCGGCGTCTACCTCGCGGGCTGGAGCTCACCATTGTGATCAGTGATCAACGCCAGCTTGAGATGCTCCCAGACTTGCCCTACGTGCACATCTGCGCGCCGACGTCCGCCCTGGAACCCACCGCCGCCCTGCAGCTCAACCGTTACTCCCCCGACGTTGTCTTCTCACCCATGCAAACCATCGGGCTGGGTGGGCTGGGCAGGCAGTTCAAGCTGATTCTGACCCTGCACGATTTGATTTACTACTCCCATCCCACGCCGCCGGGCTTCCTCCCTCTGCCGGTGAGGCTGGGCTGGCGGGCCTTCCACACCACCTACGCGCCCCAGCGCTACCTGCTCAACCGGGCGGACGCCGTCGCTACGGTCTCGCAGACCACGGCGGCTTTGATACGGGAGCACAAGCTAACTGACAAGTCGATAACGGTGATTCCTAACGCACCCCAGGCTGACAGTTTCATTAGCCAAGACCAGGCTCTTGAACTGGCCCCGCAGCGCACCAAGGACCTCATCTACATGGGTTCGTTCATGCCCTATAAAAATGTAGAAACCCTCGTGCAGGCTATGAGGTTCTTGCCGGACTACCGCCTGCACCTGCTCTCTAAGCTGGCTCCTGCCCGCCTGGCTGAGCTACAGACCCTAGCCGGTGAAAACGTAGTGTTCCACGGGGGAATCAGCGATGAAGACTACCGCCAGTTGCTACACACCGCCGCCGCCCTGCTCACCGCCTCTCGGGAGGAAGGCTATGGCCTGCCCGTGGTCGAAGCCCAGTCTGCTGGCTGCCCCGTGGTGCTCTCAGATATCCCGATTTTCCGGGAGATAGCCCCCTCAGCCTGCTTTGCTGAGACTGGCTCCCCCTTCGCTTTTGCGCAGGCGGTCCACGACCTTGAGAACCCTCAGGTACAGCAGGACAGCATTATCAACGGACTTGAGGACGCGGCCCGCTACACCTGGCAGCACAGTGCCCTTAGCCTGCTGGAGTTGGCGTCTACCCTGCACCGACAGTAGACCCGGGCTTGTGCCCTAGAGGATATCGAGCCCGTCGCAGCGTATCTGCACGGGCTCGCTCTTTTTCAGGGCGGCTAGTGAGGCCTTGGTGGCGCGCAGGTGGTGGGTGAGTTTGGCTCCCACAGCGTAGGGGAAGAAGATAATGGCGCGATAGAGCTCGCTGTCGGCTTCCCCCTCGTAGTAGCCGGTCGAGTCAGCCAGGGGCATGGGGCCGTTGACGCGAGCCTCATCGGGCAGGGTAATAGCCTCCAAAAAGACCTGTACCGCCCGTTCGCTCCCTGTAATGGCGGCGGTGCGGACGGCCGGCGGCAAGCCGATTTCGGCTCGCTCATCCATCTCCCAGAGGGCAAAGCCCATGGGGTCCCAACGCACTAGGGCTTCAAGGGCAGCAGAGGGGCTGGCCGTGGTCACCACGCGCCCGCCCACGGCAAAGGAACGGACTAGGGCTGCCGCGTTCAACCAGCGCCGGAGGGCTGTTTCTGGTGCACGGAGAGAATCGAACTGGAGCATCCGGTCAGCATCCAGGAGCAGGGCGGCAGCATAACCGCCTTCGGCTACCGGTTCGCCGCCGGGGGTGGCAATGACCAGGGCAGGTTCAGGGCGCACGCTAGTTTTAATGTTCTCTCCGCTGGAGGTAATCACCGGGACACCGGGGAAGGCGCGGCCGAGTTCTTCAGCTGTACGCAGGGCTCCCGCGATACCGGTACGCCAGCGGTTGAAACCGCAGTCTAGGCAGTGCCAGTGGTGGGCGAGATGGCCGCACCAGCCGCATTGAGGGGCACTTCCACCAGCTGGCTGGGTGAGAGGGCCGCGGCAGTTATCGCAACGGGCGGGCATACGGCAACGTTGGCAGGACAGGGCCGGAATGTAGCCAGCGCGGGCAACTTGAATAAGGACGGGTCCGGTGGCTAGGGCATCCTTAGCTACGGCAAAAGCCTGATGGGGAATACGAGCGATGGCAGCCAAGGGGTCGCGGGCTAGCTGGTAGTCGTCGCCGGTGGGCATGACCCGGGGGGTGAATGACCTGACCAGGGCTCGATCTGCCCCTAGGAAGGTGGCCCAGCGGGTACGCACCAGCCGGGCAGCCTCGCTGGAGACAGAGTAGCCCATAAAAAGGGCTGCCGTCTTTTCCAGAGTTGCCCGGAGTAAGAGAACATCACGGGCTTGGCAATAGGGTGCCCTTTGTTCCACCAGGGAAGAATCCCCGTCGTCCCAGCAGGCTACCAGCCCCAGGTTCGCTACGGGGGCGTAGGCAGCCGACCGGGTGCCGATGACAATGTGCACCTGACCGCTCTGGGCTTTGAGATAGTTGCGGTAGCGTGGTGTGGGCTTGTCGTTGGCGGTCAATCTCACGAAGGCGTCCGCCTCCACTAGCTCTTCCAGGGCAGCGGTGAGCCGATCTAGGCTCTTGTGGTCGGGTACGATTGCCAGGGCTCCCCTACCCGTTGAGGCGGTTGCCACCAGCGCGGACGCCAGCAGCTGCTCCCAGCTGCGTTCCGGGTGGGAGGGCAACACAGCCATCACCGCTCGGGCCTGGTGCCCAGCGAGTAGGTCCTCGCAGAATTCAGTCCCCTGGACGTAGTCTGCAAAACCGGTGAGATCAGGGCAGGCGGGTAGAGGCTGATCAGCAGGCTCTTCTATCTCTAGGAAGTCCTTTTCAACGCTGGCAACCCGCGGGGGTACTGCCAGGCGGAGTACATCGGGCACTAGCCCGGCGTAGCGCTCGGCCAAAGCATCGGCCAGCTCAAAGACCTCAGGAGTGACGACCGGCAGGGGCGAAATTACCTTATGCAGGGGTACAAGCCGGGCGGGGGCGTCCGAATGCTCTACGCGCTCCCGCAACCAGCCAGTCACCTCCCGTCCCCCGAATTTGACCCTCACCCGCACCCCGGGCTGAGCCTCTTCATCGAGAGCCGCTGGCACCCGGTAGTCGAAGAGGCGGTCTAGGTGGGGCACATGGGTGTCGATGTGCACCCGGGCAATCGGTAATTGCACTGCGGCGTCCTCGGCTGCTGTAGAGCCGACCAGGTGCGCATCGGGTATGTCGAATCCCTGCAACAAATCTGGTTGCAGGGATTCGGGGGTGGGTGCCGTTGTCATACAGACATTTTAGCTTAGAGGCCTACGGCCGCCTTGAGTTCGCTCACACGGTTGGTGCGTTCCCAGGTGAACTCGCGGTCTTCACGTCCGAAGTGGCCGTTAGCTGCGGTCTTGGCGTAGATAGGACGGCGGAGCTCCAGGTCACGGATAATGGCCAACGGGCGCAGGTCAAAGACCTCACGGATAGCCTGTTCAATCTTGTAAATCTCAACCTTTTCGGTGCCAAAAGTTTCAACGTAGATACCCACGGGAGCAGCCTGGCCGATAGCGTAGGCAACCTGGACCTCTGCCCGGTCGGCAAGGCCGGCAGCAACGATGTTCTTGGCAACCCAGCGCATCGCGTAGGCAGCGGAGCGGTCTACCTTTGAAGGATCCTTGCCCGAGAAGGCGCCACCACCGTGGCGGGCCATGCCGCCGTAGGTATCCACAATAATCTTGCGTCCGGTCAGGCCAGCGTCACCTACAGGGCCACCCTGTACGAAGCGACCTGCGGGGTTGATGATGAACTTAGCCTTGGACGAGTCAAAGTCGAAGCTGGCTAGAACAGGTTCAATTACGTACTGCTTGATATCGGCAGCAAGCTGGTCCAGGGCATAATCAGCGGTGTGCTGGGTTGAGACCACCACGGTATCGATCATGACGGGCTTGAAGTTCTCGTCGTAGCCCAGGGTTACCTGAGTCTTACCGTCGGGGCGAAGGTTGGGCAGGGTGCCATCCTTACGCACCTTAGTCAGCTGTTCAGCCAAGCGGTGAGCAACATAGATGGGAGCGGGCATAAGCACATCGGTCTCGTTTGTGGCGTAACCGAACATGATGCCCTGGTCGCCTGCGCCCTGGCGGTCCAGGTCGTCGCTTGCGGTCCCCTGGCGGGCTTCGAGGGAGTTGTAGACACCCGAATTGATGTCGGGTGACTGCTCGCCAATCGAAACCGAAACGCCACAGAATTCGCCGTCGAAGCCGTGGGTTGAGGAGTTATAGCCGATGTTCAAGATGGTCTTACGAACAATACTGGGAATATCAACGTAACCGTTAGTGGTTACCTCGCCAGCTACGTGGACCTGGCCGGTGGTTACCAGGGTCTCAACTGCCACGTTAGAGAGGGGGTCTACGGTCAGCAGGGCATCCAGAATAGAGTCCGAAATCTGGTCGCAGATCTTGTCGGGGTGGCCCTCGGTGACGGACTCACTGGTGAATAAACGAAGATGGGTATTTTCTGTCACGGTTTTTACTGTACTTCTCTCGGCCCATCAGGGCTACTTGGTGAATGATTGTTGAATTCTTGCGCTATATGACGAAGCATTGCGCGGGAGACGTCAAGCTTGCTGCCCTGCAGGCTTACCTCATGCCCGCCCTTACCCGATAGCAGGGTGATGGCATTATCCTCGGCTCCAAAGCCCTGGGTTTCGCTCACGGTGTTCACAGCCAGGTAGTCGCAGCCCTTGCGGGCCAGTTTAGCTCGGCCATACTCGAGCGGGCTGGTGGTGGAGTCCCCGGTTTCAGCAGCAAAACCAACGATAGTGTGGGGGCTCTGCTGGGGGTTGCTCTGGCGGTAGATCACAGCTTCTTTGAGGACGTCGGGGTTACGGACCAGCTGTATGACGGGATCCTGGGCGGGATCGTCCGTCTTTTTAATCTTGGTACCAACGTAGTCAGCCGGCCTAAAGTCGGCTACCGCTGCCGTCATCATCAGGACGTCGGTGTCAGCCAGGTGCGCAAAGACAGCCTCACGCAGTTGAAGGGCACTCGATACCCGGGTAACCCTGTCTAGGTGACCCGGTATCTCAACTTCTACGTGGGCTGCAATAAGGTGAACCTTAGCGCCGAGTTCACTGGCTGCAGTAGCCAGTGCAATACCCTGCTTTCCCGAAGAGCGGTTGCCCAAGAACCGCACCGGGTCAAGCGCTTCACGGGTACCACCAGCCGTAATGAGTAGGCGCTGACCAGCCAGGGGCAGGTCACTGCCTCCTGTCGGTTGCCCCTCCCCTACGGCGTCCTGATTCCACCCCAAAAGCATTAAAGCCTGGGCATAGATATCTTCAGGTTCAGGCAGCCGACCGACACCGGAGTCTGGGCCGGTCAGACGGCCCACGGCAGGTTCAATCACGCGGTAGCCAAATGACTTCAGGGTAGCAACATTTGCTTGGGTGGCCGGGTGCTCCCACATCTGAGTGTGCATAGCCGGTGCAAGAATTACCGGGGCATGCGTGGTGAGCACTGTCGCGGTCAGTAGGTCATTTGCCCGCCCTGCTGCTAAACGGGCCATGAGGTCAGCCGTTGCCGGGGCAACAATAACAGCATCAGCCTCTTCAGCTTGGCGTACATGGTTGACCTCGGGAACCCGCTCAAAAACATCCACCGATACGGGGTTGCCACTCAGAGCTTCAAGGGTGGGCTGACCTACAAATTTGAGGGCAGCTTCGGTGGGCACAGCAATAACCTCGTGCCCGGCTTTACCAAAAAGACGAAGGAGCATTGCCGCCTTATAGGCAGCAATGCCCCCTCCAATGCCAATAACAACTCGCATGAGCTACTGCAGATTAGGCCTGATCTGCGTCTTCAGCGTCAACGTACTCAACGAAGGGCTCGTCGATGTAGAAATCGCCACCGGCCAGGAAGGCGCTGGGCTCTTCGTCGTGCAACAGGGTGCCGTTTTCATCGAACTGACCATCGGTAATATGGCGGGCCTCAATCAGGCCTTCATTGATTTCACGCATAGCCACAGAGAGCGACTTCTCGTTGGGCTCAGAATCTACCAGGGGGCCAACGTGATCGTACAGGTTCTCGTGAAGCTGTGAGTAGTAGGCGTTAATCTGGCGAGCACGGCGAGCACCAAAAATCACCAGACCGTACTTCGACTCAGCTTTTTGGATCAGAGCGTCTGCGCTGGGATTGATGATACCTTCATCGTTGTGTGCGTTTGCCACGTAAGACTCCATCTTAACTATGCTTGCTCACCACCGGCGCTACCGGTGGCATAAAACTCTACCTATACTATCGGTCAACCGATTTTTTGTCACGCAAAAGGGCGACGGTACAGGGGTGATATTCCCCTAAACCGCCGCCCTAGCAGGCGCAGAGGCTATGAGCGGTCTACACCCATGAGGCGCACGATTTCCTCAGCCGCTTCTGCCACGGTTTCGTTGATGACGGTGTAATCGAACTCGGGCTCAGCAGCCAGCTCAATTTTGGCTGTATCCAGGCGGGCTTCCTGCTCCTGCGGGGACTCAGTTCCTCGACCAATGAGGCGGGATACCAGTTCATCCCAGCTGGGAGGAGCCAAGAAAATCAGCTGCGCTTCGGGCATAGCGTTACGGACCTGGCGGGCACCCTGCAGGTCGATTTCAAGCAGAACATGCTTACCGGCGTCCAGCTGCTTCTGAACCATGGATCGAATCGTGCCGTACTTGTAGGAGTTATGCACGGTGGCCCATTCGAGCATCTGGCGGTTCTCTACCATCGACTCAAACTCTTCGTCTGAGACAAAGTAGTAGTGCACGCCGTCCTCTTCGCCCGGACGGGGGTCACGGGTAGTGGCGGAGACAGAGAACCACACCTCGGGGTAGTGCTCACGAATGTAAGCAGAAACGGTTCCCTTGCCAACGGCGGTGGGGCCAGCTAGCACGGTCAGTTTGGGTGTGGCGGTCTGTTCAGCCATGGTTTCCCTTATCGGTCGAGAAGATTGATGAGTGCCTTACGCTGGTGGATACCAAGACCACGCAGACGGCGGGACGCAGCAATGTTCAGTTCGTTCAAAATATTCTCGGTCCGTACCTCGCCCACACCCGGCAGGGAGGTGAGCAGGTCGGTTACCTTCAGTCTAGCGACTGCTTCGTCAGTTTCGGCGCGCTTGAGAACTTCTGCGATAGTAATCTGCTTGTTCTTAACGGCGTCCTTGATTTCGGCGCGGGCGACTCGGGCCTTCTTGGCCTTGTCGCGGGCTGCTGCGCGCTGTTCTTCGGTGAGAGGCTGAAGAGGCATATTCTAATCCTTCTGTGCGAGATGCCGTGTGAGGCAAAAGGGAGTGGGGTGTGCTGGAATAAACAGGCAACCGAGCAGCTTCGCTCACTCTTGGGGGTTGTTGCTTATCTATTTGCGAACCAACAATTACAAAATAGCATGTCAGAAACGGTTATGGAAGATAGTTACCCGGCGGTAACCTTTTTTAAAGAAAAATGGTGGGAATTGTTTCAAATTCCCACCATTTTTTGCTGGATTAGCCTCTAACGGGCACTTAGGAGCTCGTCACGGGCCTTTTCGGCGGCTAGTCGCAGCCCAGCAGCGGACGGACCAGCAGCCAGCACACCGCGGCTTGAATTGACCAGCACCTGGCTCTCAATACCGGAAAATACGGTGTAGAGATCACGGGCCGTAGCTCCCTGAGCACCGAAACCCGGTGCCAGAATAGGGCCGTTGAAGGTTGAGAGGTCAATCTCTAGCTTCTTCAAGGCACCTGCTACGGTTGCTCCTACCACCAGACCGCAGGGGCCCATCGCTTCCCACTGGCGCTGATCGTTCTCAGCACGAGCTACCTCAATAATGAGGGATGCCACCGATGAGCTTCCACCCACATGCTGAACTGTCTGACCCTCGGGGTTAGATGTGAGTGCCAGAACGAAGGTACCCCGGTTATTGCGGTCAGCGAGGTCCAGAGCAGGGCGCAGAGACTCAAAACCCAGGTAGGGGCTGAGCGTCACCGAATCGGTTCCCAGGGGGGAAGCCTCCCCTAGCCAGGCGTCCGCATAGGCTGCCATGGTCGAGCCGATATCGCCGCGCTTGGCGTCCGCAACCACCAGCACACCGGCGTCCGTAGCATCGCGCTGAAGTTGCTCCAGAGCGGCAAGACCCGCAGAGCCGTGGCGCTCAAAGAGCGCCACCTGGGGCTTGAGGGCTGCAGCCACCGGGCCACAGGCCTCAAGCACGGCAGTAGCGAAAGTGCTCAAGGACGCCGCCGCATCGGGTAGCCCCCAGGCCTCAAGGAGGGAGGGGTGGGGGTCTATGCCCACGCAGAGGGGGCCCTTCTCCCCCATGGCCGCAGCCAGGCGATCACCAAAACCGCGTGACATTAGGCCTCCCGGGCTTTCAGGGCAGCCTCGATGGAGGCGCCGTGCTCCTGCAGGCTCATGACGTCCCAGCTGTATTCGCGCAGGGCGTTAATACCCTGAACTGCTGCACCGAACTCAGAGACGGTGGTCATCACGGGGCAGCCTACCGAGGTGGCCGCAGCGCGGATCTCGTAACCATCGCCACGGGCCTGACCGCCGGAAGGAGTGTTAAAGATCAGGTCAATATCGCCATCGCGCACCATATCGACGATGGAGCGCTCCCCGTCCTTGGTTTCTGCAATCTTGGGGACGACCAGGGACTCCACCCCGTTGCGGCGTAGAACGTCGGCGGTACCGCCGGTAGAGACAATCTCGAAGCCCAGCTGCTGCAGCATCTTCACGTAGATGATGGAGTTGCGCTTGTCGCGGTTAGCTACGGAGACGAAGACCTTACCCTCGGTCGGTAGCTTAGAACCGGCAGACGCCTCAGCCTTGGCGAAAGCGGTGTCGAAGTGGCGGTCCAGGCCCATGACCTCACCGGTCGAACGCATTTCGGGACCGAGCAAGGAGTCAACCACAATACCCTCAGGGGTGCGGAAACGGCTAAAGGGTAGCACAGCTTCCTTGACTGCAATCGCAGCCTCAGCGGGCAGGGATGCGCCGTCCATATTTGCGGGCAAGTAGCCTTCGACCTTGAGGTCGGCAATGGTCTTACCGGTTCCAATCAGGGCCGCTGCCTTCGCCATCTGCACACCGGTTGCCTTTGAAACAAAGGGGACGGTGCGAGAAGCGCGGGGGTTAGCCTCGATGACGTAGAGAATCTCAGAAGCTACAGCGAACTGAATGTTGATCAGACCGCGCACGCCCACGCCGGCGGCAATCTTGTAGGTTGCCTCCTTGACCTGCTCGATGACGTCCGGCCCCAGGGTAATGGGGGGCAAGGTGCAGGCAGAGTCGCCCGAGTGAATGCCGGCCTCTTCGATGTGCTCCATGACGCCGCCCAGGTAGAGCTCTTCACCGTCAAAGAGTGCATCGACGTCGATTTCGACGGCGTCCTCAAGGAACTTATCAATCAGTGCGGGCTGGGAGGGGGAAACCTCTGTGGCGTTCTCTAGGTAGCGGGCCAGCTGGGCTTCGGAGTAGACGATTTCCATGCCGCGGCCACCCAGTACATAGGAGGGGCGCACCAGCACGGGGTAGCCAATCTCGTCCGCAATCTTCTTGGCATTCTCGAAGGTGTAGGCGGTGCCGTTCTTGGGGGAAAGCAAACCAGCTTCTTCGAGCACACGGGAGAATTCGCCGCGGTCCTCGGCCAGGTCGATAGCCTCGGGTGAGGTACCCAGAATCGGGATACCGGCTGCCTTAAGTTCCTGAGCAAGCTTGAGCGGGGTCTGACCGCCGAGCTGAACGAAGACGCCCAGCAGGCCACCGGTACGGCGTTCGGCCTCAACAATTTCAAGCACATCTTCTAGGGTCAGGGGCTCAAAATAGAGGCGAGTTGAGATGTCGTAGTCGGTAGATACGGTCTCGGGGTTGCAGTTGACCATCACGGTCTCGTAGCCAGCTTCACGCAGCACCATGGAGGCGTGAACACAGGAGTAGTCAAATTCGATACCCTGGCCGATTCGGTTGGGGCCGGAACCCAGAATCATGATGGAGGGCTTCTCGTGGTGGGCTACCTCGTCCTCCTGGTCGTAGGAGGAGTAGTGGTAGGGGGTGAAGGCCTCAAACTCGGCGGCGCAGGTATCAACGGTCTTGAAGACGGGGCGGATGTTCAGGGCGTGGCGGATACCGCGCACTACTGCCTCGTTCATGCCCAGAATCTCACCAATCTGGGCATCGGAGAAACCGTGACGCTTGGCCAGACGCAGAGTCCGCTCGTCTAGGGTCTTGGAGGCAGCGATTTCTGTGGCTACCTCGTTCAGTAGCACCAGCTGGTCCAGGAACCAGGGGTCGATGGCGGTTGCCTCGTACATCTCTTCAACTGTGGCACCGGCCAGCAGGGCCCGCTGAACCTGGAAAATACGGTTGGTGGTAGCGGTCTTGGTCTGCTCAATCAGGGCAGCCAGTTCGTCCGCACCGAGTTCGGGGTTGTCAAAGCGGAAGGTTGAGCCCTTCTGCTCCATGGAGCGCATGGCCTTCTGCAGGGCTTCGGTGAAGTTGCGGCCCAGGGCCATGGCCTCGCCGACTGACTTCATGGTGGTGGTCAGGGTGGGGTCTGCTGCTGGGAACTTCTCAAAGGCAAAGCGGGGTACCTTGACCACGACGTAGTCTAGGGTGGGCTCGAAGGAGGCAGGAGTCTTCTGGGTGATATCGTTGGGAATTTCGTCCAGGGTATACCCCAGGGAGAGCTTGGTAGCGATCTTGGCAATGGGGAAGCCGGTTGCCTTAGAAGCCAGAGCGGACGAGCGGGAGACACGGGGGTTCATCTCAATGACGATGACACGGCCGGTTGCCGGGTCAATAGCGAACTGGATGTTGCAGCCACCGGTATCGACGCCAACTTCGCGAATCACGTTGATAGCGATATCGCGGAGCTTCTGGTACTCACGGTCTGTCAGAGTCAGAGCAGGAGCCACGGTGATGGAGTCGCCGGTGTGCACGCCTACGGGGTCGAAGTTTTCGATGGAGCAGACGACAACCACGTTGTCGTTCTTATCTCGCATCATTTCCAGTTCGTATTCCTTCCAGCCCAGGATGGATTCTTCGAGAAGAACCTCGCTGGTGGGGCTGTACTGGATACCGGCACCTGCGATACGGTGCAGGTCTTCTTCGTTATAGGCCATACCTGAACCTAGACCACCCATAGTGAAGGATGGGCGGACCACCATGGGGTAGCCCAGTTCCTTGGCGGCTTCGAGGGCTTCGTCCATGGTGTGGACGATAACGGAGCGGGCAGACTCGCCGCCCGCACGTTCGACAACGCCCTTGAAGGCCTCACGGTCTTCGCCCAGGTTGATGGCTTCGATATTGGCACCGATGAGCTCAACACCGTACTTATCGAGAATGCCCTGCTCATCGAGGGCGATAGCGGCGTTGAGGGCGGTCTGACCGCCGAGGGTGGGGAGGATCGCGTCGGGCTTTTCCTTGGCGATAATCTTTTCGATGACCTCGGGGGTAATCGGTTCGATGTAGGTTGCGTCGGCGAACTCGGGGTCGGTCATGATGGTGGCCGGGTTGGAGTTGACCAGAATGACGCGCACGCCTTCTTCTTTGAGAACGCGCAGGGCCTGGGTGCCCGAGTAGTCGAATTCGGCGGCCTGACCAATGACGATCGGGCCAGAACCGATGACCAGAATTGAGTTGAGATCGTTACGCTTCGGCATGGTTCGGTGTCCTTAGTTCTTCTTCTCGAGCATGAGGTCGATGAAACGGTCAAAGAGGTAGGCAGCGTCGTGGGGACCTGCTGCTGCTTCGGGGTGGTACTGCACCGAGAAGGCGGGGATATCGAGGCAGCGCAGGCCCTCGACTACCTGATCGTTGAGTCCTACGTGGGAAACTTCGACGCGACCGAATTCAGCGTTGGGTGCGGTGACGGCTCCGTCCAGGGGGGCGTCTACGGCGAAGCCGTGGTTCTGGGCTGTGATTTCTACCTTGCCGGTTGTGCGATCCATGACGGGCTGGTTGATGCCGCGGTGGCCGAAGGGCAGCTTGTAGGTACCGAAACCCAGGGCACGGCCCAGCAGCTGGTTGCCGAAGCAGATACCGAAGAAGGGGGTACCGGTGCGCAGGACGGATTGCAGGAGCTGAACCTGGTCGTCCGCAGTTGCGGGGTCACCGGGCCCGTTGGAGAAGAAAACGCCATCGGGGTTCAAGGCGGTGATGTCCTCTAAGGTGGCGGTTGCGGGCAGCACGTGCACGCGGACGCCGCGTTCGGCAAAACGCTTGGGAGTCATGGCCTTGATACCCAGGTCGAGGGCAACCAGGGTTGCCTTGATGTCCCTGTCCCAGCCCTGGTCAGCGGGTTCTACGGTGTAGGCCTCTTCGATAGAAACGGAGTCAGCCAGTTTCTGGCCCTTCATTTCGGCTGCTGCCTGTACCTGGGCAACCAGGTCTGCCAGGGGAAGCTCGGCGTCTGCACCGGTGAAGATACCGGCCCTCATGGAACCGGCGCTGCGCAGGTGGCGGGTCAGAGCACGGGTGTCGATGCCCTGAATACCCACGATGCCCTGCTCTACCAGTTCCTCGTCGAGGGAACGCTCTGAGCGCCAGTTGGAGGGGCGGCGGGCGGCGTCGCGCACGGCGTAGCCTGCAACCCAGATTTTGCGGGATTCGGCGTCCTCACTGTTGACGCCGGTGTTGCCGATGTGGGGTGCGGTCTGAACCACGATCTGCCCCGAGTAGGAGGGGTCGGTCAGGGTTTCCTGGTAGCCGGTCATACCGGTTGAGAAGACCGCTTCACCGAGGGTCTTGCCGGTGGCGCCGTAGCTTTCGCCGTGGTAGAAGGTACCGTCTTCAAGGACGAGTACTGCTGCATGTGGGGTGGGTGCTGGGTGGGACATTCACACACTTCCTGTTGGTTGGTGTAGTCACCTGCAATCAGCAGATGGAAACTTAGGGGCGGGCCAGAGTGTCATGGCCGATGGTTGCCTGGGGAGCAATGGCAGCGACAGCGTCGAGGATTGATTTCTTGTCGGCTGCGTAGCGGGTGCGGAAGCCTGTATCGACGGGGTTGCCGTTGAGTGACCAGGAGAGGACAGCCAGGCCATCCTTCTCCACGAACTTACCGTTCATACCGGCTTCGGTGCGCACACCGATAATGTCGCTGGCGGGAATCCAGATATCTTGGGAACCGTTGCGCATGATAATCACGGCATCCTCGTAAACGAAGAGGGTGCCTGTTGATTTCACGCCCAGGGTGTTGGTGGCGATACGGTCGAGCCAGTCCCCCATGACGGTAGTGGCAACATAGGTGCCGGGTACCGCGAGCAGGGATTCGGCGTCGTCATAGCGTTCGGGCACATCGAGTAGGGTGCCCGTGTGGATCTGACGCTGTTTCCTGTTCTTCCAGCCCTGCCACATAGCCCAAAAGATGAGGGCGGCGATTAGGGCCAAAATCAGGGTGGGAATCAGCTTGTCAGACACGGGCGCTCCTAGCGGTTAGTTTGCGGTCGGGGTGTTGAGCTTACCGTCAAGCACGGTGGGGTGGCCGCCGAAGAAGGTGGCTACGACCGCGCCGGGAACTTCCAGGCCCCGGTAGGGGTTGTTCTTACCCTTGGTTGCCTGAGCGGCAGGGTCAATGACGCGGGTGGCTGCGGGGTCAACCAAGACCAGGTGGGCGGGCTCCCCCGCTTCGAGCGGACGGCCCTGGTCGGCTGCTAGGCCGATTTCGGCGGGCTTAGTGCTCATAATGCGGGCAACATCGGCCCAGGTGATGTAGCCGGTATCGACCAGGGTCTTCTGGATGATGGACAGTGCCTGCTCAAGGCCGGTCATACCGTTAGCAGCGCAGGCCCACTCGCAATCCTTGGATTCGGCCGGGTGGGGGGCGTGGTCGGTGCCGATAATGTCGATAATGCCGTCGGCAACAGCCTGGCGCAGGGCCAGCACGTCCTCTTCGGTGCGCAGGGGCGGGTTGACCTTGTAGACGGGGTCGTAGGTGCGTACCAGCTCATCGGTCAGCAGCAGGTGGTGGGGGGTAACTTCGGCAGTTACCTTGATACCGCGCTCCTTAGCCCAGCGCACGATCTCAACCGAGCCCTTGGTTGAAAGGTGGCAGATATGCAGACGGGAACCAACATGTTCTGCAAGCAGCACGTCGCGGGCAATGATGGATTCTTCAGCAACAGCGGGCCAGCCAGCTAGTCCCAGTTCTGCTGATACCTTACCCTCGTTCATCTGAGCGCCCTCGGTCAGGCGGGGCTCCTGGGCGTGCTGGGCGATGACACCGTTGAAGGTCTTGACGTATTCAAGGGCTCGGCGCATTAGGGCGGGGTCCCAAACACACATGCCGTCATCTGAGAAAACACGAACCTGGGCGCGGGATTCAGCCATGGCCCCGATATCAGAGAGGCGCTCCCCTGCCAGGCCAACGGTCACAGCTCCGATGGGCTGCACCTTGACCCAGCCCGAGTTCTTTCCCAGTTCATAGACCTGTTCCACCACACCGGCGGTGTCAGCAACGGGGTTGGAGTTGGCCATAGCGAAGACTGCGGTGTAGCCGCCCAGAGCTGCGGCACGGGTACCGGTTTCGACGGTTTCAGCATCTTCCTGGCCGGGTTCGCGCAGGTGGGTGTGCAGGTCGACCAGGCCGGGGAGAGCAATCAGCCCCTGCGCCTCGACAACCTGAGCTGCGGCGTCCTCAAGGTTTTCGCCAATCTCGGCGATAGTGCTGCCCTTGATCAGAATGTCGGCGGTCTTCTCACCAAGCAGTGAGGCGCCCTTGATGAGGTAAACAGATTCAGTCATTGTTTCTCTTTCGTCCAGGGCTTAGGAGCCGGGGTAGAAATCGTTGGCAGAGCCACCGGTCATGAGCAGGTAGAGTACGGCCATGCGGACGGACACGCCGTTAGTCACCTGACGGAGCACCCAGGAACGGGGCGAATCTGCTGCTTCTGCGCAGATTTCGAGGCCGCGGTTCATGGGGCCGGGGTGCAAAATGGCGGTTTCGTGGGCGGACGCATCAAGGCGGGCAAAGCGCTCGGGGGTCAGCCCCCACAGGCGGGAGTATTCCTCGGAAGAAGGGAAGAAGGCGGCGTTCATGCGTTCTTTCTGGATACGCAGCATCATCACCGCGTCAACTCCCGATTCGATGGCGTCGTCGAGGTTGTAGTAAATCTCAGCCGGCCAGTTCTCGATGTCGACGGGCAGCAGAGTGGGGGGAGCAACAAACTTGACGGTTGCCCCCAGGGTGTGGAGCAGCCAAAGGTTGGAGCGAGCAACACGGGAGTGCAGGATATCGCCCACAATGGCTACGCGTAGGCCTTCCAGGGTCAGGCCACGGGTGGCAACGCCATCAACCTGGGCCTTGAACTGGCGCAGGGTCATGGCGTCCAGCAGGGCCTGGGTGGGGTGAGCGTGGGTACCGTCACCGGCATTGAGCACGGGTACGTCAATCCAGCCGGCTTCTGCCAGACGCTGGGGAGCACCCGATGCGCTGTGGCGAATCACCACGGCGTCGGCGTTGATAGCTGCCAGGGTCTGGGCGGTGTCTTTGAGGGACTCACCCTTTGAGACCGATGAACCCTTGGCAGAGAAGTTGATGATGTCGGCCGACAGGCGTTTCTCTGCGGCCTCGAAGGACAGACGGGTGCGGGTCGAGTCTTCAAAGAAGAGGTTGACCACGGTGCGCCCCTGGAGCACGGGGAGTTTCTTGACCTCGCGCTGGCCGACCTCGCCCATGTAGTCGGCGGTATCGAGAATGTTGAGGGCGTCGTCAAGGGAGAGATCCTTGGTATCGAGTAGGTGACGCAAGCCTACTCCCCTCCTTCCTGGGCTGAGGTGGTGGAGTGCGAGGGCTGGGAGATTATCACCTTGTCGTCCTCACCGTCGATGGACGAGAGTAGTACCTTAACCGATTCATGGGTGCTTGTGGGCAGGTTCTTTCCCACGTGATCTGCACGGATGGGTAGCTGGCGGTGGCCGCGGTCAACCAGCACAGCGAGGCGGACGGCTTCGGGGCGGCCGTAGTCCTTGAGGGCATCGAGGGCGGCGCGGATAGTGCGCCCTGAGAATAGGACATCGTCAACGAGGACGACGGTGCGCCCCTCTATCCCTGCTGCGGGCAGGCGGGTGGGCTCGGGCGTCCGCCCTGGTTTTGAGAGCAGGTCATCACGGTACATGGTGATGTCGAGTTGCCCCAGAGAAAAAGCGGGATTAAAGCCGGAATCGGTCTGGGCGATCTTTGCTGCCAGACGCTCGGCTAACGGGAAGCCGCGGCGCGGAATACCTAGTAGAACTAGGTTCTCACTGCCCTTGTTGGCTTCAAGAATTTCATGGGCGATGCGAGTTAGAGCTCGCTCGATGTCGGCTGACTCCAGGATAACCCGGTGGGCTCCTGTAGATACGACGGTGGGTACACCGGTGATATCGGTCATGTGCCGGCCTCCTTCCCCGCCTCACAGGACGGACTTAAAGGTTGCTGTCACACCTCAATCTATCACGTTCGCCCACACGACGACAGAATTTGAGACAGATTTCAGTAGGTACCGGAAAATCAGAAAAACCCACCAACGAGGTGGGTTTTTCTGATTTCAACGGTACCTATGGTCCTAGGCCAGTAGGGTGGGCTTGACCTGGCGCAGGCGGTCGAGCAGACCATTCACAAACTTGGGTGAATCGTCGGTCGACAGCAGGCGAACCAGGCCGGTAGCCTCTGAAATCGCCACTGCGTCGGGAATTTCGTCATTGAAGAGAAGCTCCCAAGCACCAAGGCGCAGGGCCACGCGGTCCACGCTGGGCATGCGGTCCATAGTCCAGTCCTGGGCGTAGGTTTCGATGTACTCGCAAATCTCCTCATCGTGGTCACGGACGCCACGAACGATCTGCTCGGAGTAGAGCGAAATCTGTGCTGAGGTGTAGGTGCGGCGGCGAATCAGGACGTCAATGACGTCATCGCCGCGCTGATCGGCCTCAAACAGGACTTCGAGGGCGCGAAGTCTAGCTTTGGTTCTTGAATTCACGGTGCTTAGTCGTTGACGCGGCCGAGGTAGTCACCGGTGCGGGTATCAACCTTGACCTTGGTGCCGGTTTCGAGGAAGAGGGGCACCTGAATCTCAGCACCGGTTTCGACGGTTGCAGGCTTGGTGCCGCCGGTGGAGCGGTCGCCCTGCAGGCCGGGCTCGGTGTAGGTGATTTCAAGGACGACGGAGGCGGGAAGCTCGATGTAGAGGGGTGAACCTTCGTGCATGGCGATGGTTGCGGTCTGGTTTTCGAGCATGTACTTGGCGGCGTCGCCAACGGTGACCTCAGAAACGTTGATCTGGTCGTAGGTCTTCAGGTCCATGAAGACGTAGTCGGTGCCGTCCTGGTAGAGGTACTGGTAGTCGGAGCGGTCGACGGTTGCGGTCTCAACCTTTGCGCCGGCGTTGAAGGTCTTATCAACTACCTTGCCTGAGGTGACGTTGCGCAGCTTGGTGCGCACAAAAGCGCCACCCTTACCGGGCTTGACGTGCTGGAATTCGATGACGGACCAGAGGTTGCCGTCAATCTTGAGAACGACACCGTTCTTGATATCTGCGGTAGTAGCCAACAGACTCTCCTCTAAACTGAAATTTTCAATAAGCGTTGCGGGGTAAACCGTAGACCAGTCTACCGGCTCCCCCGCCGCTTTGCGCTATTAGTTAGCGAGTTTCACACCTAGCTGGCAATTTCCTGGTAGGTCATAAACAGGATGGAGTCGTCGGGTACCTCGTAGATGCGGGGCTTGCCCAGGCTTTCCAGTACGACGAAGCGGAGCATGTTGCCGCGGGCTTTCTTGTCGCGGCGCATAGTTTCGAGCAGTTTGGGCCAGCGGTCTGCCGGGTAGCTGATCGGAAGGTCCAGGGCTGTGCAGATGGCGCGGGTGCGTTCTACGGTCGCTTCATCCAGGTAGCCGGCTGCCAGTGAGAGTTCTGCGGCAAAAACCATGCCTACCGCTACAGCAGCCCCGTGACGCCACTGGTAGCGTTCAGCGTGCTCGATGGCGTGCCCCAGGGTATGGCCGTAGTTGAGGAATTCGCGTCGTCCTGATTCTTTCAGGTCCTCAGAAACTACGTCAGCCTTGACCCGGATAGAGCGTTCGATGAGTTCTCGAACGACCGGGGACTGCGAATCGCGAATCTCGCTGGGATTAGCCTCAATCAAATCCAGAATGACCGGGTCTGCGATGAAGCCGCACTTGATGACTTCGGCCATTCCGGTGAGTAGCTCGTGTTCGGGTAGGGTGCGCAGCACGCCCAGTTCGCAGAGGACGGCAGCAGGAGGATGGAATGCTCCCACCAGGTTCTTGCCCTCTGCGGTGTTGATGCCGGTCTTGCCGCCGACTGCGGCGTCCACCATGCCTAGTAGGGTGGTGGGAATGTGGATGACACGGACGCCCCGCAACCAGGTAGCTGCCACAAAGCCAGCCAGGTCGGTGACGGCACCGCCACCGACGGAAATAATTGCGTCGGTGCGGGTGAAGTCATTCTTCCCCAGTACCTGCCAGCAGAAGGCTGCAACCTGAATGTGTTTGCCCTCTTCGGCGTCCGGAATTTCAGCCGAGTAGGCCTCAAACCCTGCCGTGCGCATCTGCTCCATCACCAGCTCACCGGTGGAGCGCAGGGCGCGGGGGTGAATCACCAGGATGCGCTGGGTGCGCTTACCCAGAATGTCGGGGATAGTTCCCAGCAGATTATGCCCAACATAGACATCGTAGTTTTCTGAGGGCTGGGTGCCGGTGACGGGTATGACGGTGGTGGCCTGGTCGCTCACGCTTGACCCTTTCGATTTTTGATGATGAAGTTCTGAATTTCGGCTGCCATATCGGCGATTCCCCTACCGCCACAGGCATCGAGCGTGTAGCTAGCGAGCTCTTCGTAGCGGTCACGACGGGCCTCAAATATTTCGGTCCATTTCTGCACCGGGTTGGGCTGCAACAGGGGCCGGGTTTTGCTGTTCTGGATGCGGGGGGCTACGGTTTCAGCGTCAACCTTGATGTAGATAACTGTCTCGTCTTTGAGCACCTGTGCCACCTCGGGGGTCATGGGGGCTCCCCCGCCGAGGGAAAAAATGGTGTTGCGCCTGGCCGGAGAGGTCAGTACCTCGCGAATTACATCTGCTTCGATGCGGCGGAACTCCGCTTCACCGTAGTCGGCAAAGATTTGTGATACCTCACCGTACTTTTCGACAATGAGGTGATCAGAGTCAAGGAACTCGTAGCCGTAGAAGCGCGCGAGGTGCGTGCCTATATAGGATTTGCCCGCAGCCATGGGGCCGATGATCACGACCGGGCGGGATTTTTCGATATAGGTTTCTTGCACCTCGCGCACCTGGTTGGGTGCGAGCACCTCGGTCATGTCGATCGCGCGGTCACGTGATCGGGGGTTCATGGTTAGGCGTCCCACCCTGCTACATTTGACTCCCAGGCCAGGGATTCGGGAATTGCTGCTAGGTAGGAGTCCATGTTGCGGCGGGTTTCGGTGATGGAGTCGCCACCAAATTTTTCAAGGGCGGCTTCTGCTAGCACCAGAGCGACCATGGCTTCTGCTACGACGCCGGCTGCGGGCACGGCACAGACATCTGAGCGCTGGTGGTGGGCGCGGGCAACTTCACCGGTGGAGGTGTCGATGGTGGCCAGGGCCTTGGGTACGGTGGCAATGGGCTTCATGGCGGCGCGTACGCGCAGCAGGTCGCCGATGGTCATGCCGCCTTCGATACCGCCTGCGCGGTTTGAGACGCGCTGTACACCGTGCTCACCGGGGACGATTTCGTCGTGGGCGCGTGTGCCGGGGCGCTTGGCGGTTTCAAAACCATCGCCAACCTCTACACCCTTGATGGCCTGAATACCCATGAGGGCGGCAGCCAGGCGGGCATCGAGGCGGCGGTCCCAGTGAACGTAGGATCCCAGTCCCGGGGGAAGGCCGTAGGCCAGAACTTCCACAACGCCGCCAAGGGTTTCGCCGTCCTTATGGGCTTTATCGACAGTTGCAACCATGGCTTCTGAGGTTGCAGCGTCGAAGCAGCGCAGGGGGTCGGCGTCGAGAGAAGCGACATCGAGAGGGGTAGGACGCGGGGCATCAGCAGGGGCTGCCACCTCGGCGATGGCGGTGGTGTGGCTGACCAGCTCTACACCCAGAGCCTTGAGAATCTGGGCCGCAACGACGCCCAGGGCTACGCGGGTTGCGGTCTCTCGGGCGCTGGCACGTTCCAGAACCGGGCGTGACTCGTCAAAACCGTACTTCTGCATGCCAGCGAAATCAGCGTGGCCGGGGCGTGGCCGGGTAAGGGCCGCATTGCGGGCACGCCCTTCAATGAGGGCGGAATCAACCGGGTCGGAGGACATCACGTCAACCCACTTGGGCCATTCGGTGTTCGCAATTTCGATAGCAACGGGGCCGCCCTGGGTTTTACCGTGGCGCACACCGCCGAGGATACGGACGCGGTCTTCTTCGAACTTCATGCGGGCGCCACGACCGTAGCCCAGGCGGCGGCGGGCTAGAGCGTCGCGGACCATTTCGCTGCTGAGTTCAACACCTGCCGGTACGCCTTCAATAATTCCTACCAGGGCTTCGCCGTGGGATTCACCGGCTGTCAGCCAACGCAGCATCTCTAACCTTCTTTACCTGTAGCTGTGGGTCTTGTGTTCTAAGATTTCCAAAAATAGCGGGCGATAGCAAACCGCTACTTCACGATGCGGTATGAAAAGTCTCAGCTCTTGAGCCAGTCAGGCCCGTTCACCGATTCAGGGTCAAAGCCCGTAGGAGGAAGGCCTACTGCCTGACGCATAGCAGCCAGTACTTCTTTCTGCTGGGGCAGGGGGTGGGCTCTATCCTGACCGGTAAACAGCTTAACCTGGTCAACCGCCTGGTAGACCAGCATCTCAAGTCCGCTAGTCACTGTGCCGCCTAGGGACTCCCATTCCCCCGCGAGCACCGAAGGCCAGGGGTCGTAGGAGACATCTAGTAGATAGCCAGATGACTTACCTCGGTTAGCGGCGGCCAATAACCTGTCGGCTGCTCCAGCAGGCAGGGTACAGATCGTCACATCAAACTCTGCGTAGCTTTGAGCAAAGCTGTCGATGGGAGAAAAATCAAGGTTCAGGCCCAACCGGGTGGCGGCGTCCGCAACCCCCTGGGCGCGGCTAGCGTCGCGCACAAAGACGCGGACGCCGTCCGCCCCCATAGCGCGCAAGGCGGCAAGAGCTGCGGTGGCAGTACCGCCACCACCGATGATGGCAGCCCGCTGGGGTTTCCCTACCAAGCCCGCCTGACGCAGAGCATTGACGATGCCAGATACGTCGGTATTATCGCCCCATGAGGTGAACTGGCCATCATCTCCCCGCTGCCAGTAGACAGTATTGACAACACC
Source organism: Rothia sp. (in: high G+C Gram-positive bacteria) (assembly GCA_030529845.1). Classification (GTDB taxonomy): domain Bacteria; phylum Actinomycetota; class Actinomycetes; order Actinomycetales; family Micrococcaceae; genus Rothia. Next base: position 468,830 of record JAUMWB010000001.1, read on the forward strand.
CAGAGCCTGCGCGAAGGGGGTTAGCTTATCGACCTGGTCTTTAACCGCTGATTTGAGCGGCATGGTGACAGAGAAACCACGTGTACCGCCTTCCGGAGTGTGACGGGCAAAAACTTCCGCTAATTGATCGACCTGGGTATCGAGCCGTTCGTATTCCATCTCGACGCCGAGAGCCCGGTAGGCTGCCCGGTGAAGTAGGGGCGACTTGCTGTGCTTAATGGGGTGCCCCAAGACAAAAGCCTTGGGGCAGCCGGTTTCATGTCTACTCATTAGGAGCAAACGCCTTCATGAGCTTCACAGAAATCATTATAGACTTCCACGTTCTTTAGGTGCTCTTCGTAGGTCTCGGCAAAGAGAGTTTCACCGGTAAAGAGGTCAACAGTGACCCAGAAGTAGTAGTCATTCTTCTCGGGGTTGGCAGCAGCCTCGATAGCGGCCTGGCCCGGCGAACCGATGGGACCCACAGGCAGACCCTGGTAGTAGAAGGTGTTGTACTTGTTGCTGGAATCCTGCTTCTGCTCGGTAGAGATATGGTAGCTCTGAATACCTAAGCCGTAGGCTACGGTTGCATCGGACTGCAGGAAGCCGCTGGTCTCACCGTCGGGGTTGTTCAAACGGTTTTCAATGGCACCAGCAATCGGGTAGTAATCAGCCTCTCGGCCTTCGAATTCAAGAATCGAGCCAACGGTAATCACATGGAAAATCTCGTCGTCGCCTGAAACACCGGCCTCTTCGAGGGCTTTGAAGGTGTTATCAACCATCATTTGCAGGATTTCTTCAGCGCCGGCGTCCTTGGGGAAACGGTATTCGCCGGGGAAGAGGAAACCCTCGATAGTGGGGAACGTAGACGGAATGCCAAAGCGGGTGGGGTCGGTGGAAAGAGCCTTAAATTCCTGGGCGCTGATACCGGTACCGGTAGCCAGGGCTTCAAAAGTTTTATCCATACGCCAGGTGCGGGCTACCGCCACATAGTTGGTGTTGGCCTCGTCAAAGCGCAGCAGCTCGCTCAAAGCTGAAGCACTGCTCATTTCTTCCTGCAACTTGTACTCACCGGGCTGGAAGAACTGGTCCTGGCCGTTTTCAGCGTATTCCTGCAAGAAACGGTCGGCGTTAGCAATAATGCCCTGCTCTTCCAGAGAGTTAGCAATACCTATAGCCGATGCGCCCTCGGGGATTGTGAAGGTAACTTCGGTGCCGTTACCTTCACCAGCAAAGTCTTTTCGCTCGAACCAGCCAAACTTGGGGGCAAGAATGGAAACAACCAGAACGAGTGCAACAGCAAAAACTAGAGCAGCTGAGACAACAAAGTTGCGGGAACGACGTCGGGTGCGGTCGCGATCGTCCTTGGTGTATTCCTCTTCTTCAACGGCGCTGAAGAAACCACCGTTAGCTCCGTCTTCGGCGGAGGCCAGCAGGCCGTCCAAGTCGGTCTGCTGGTTCTTGGTGCGGCGGCGCGGCGGGCGGCTAGAACTCGAGTTCTCAGACATTCGGGTTCTCCGTTTCGTCGTTGGAGGTGCTGGAATCAAGCTCACCGTGAGGGGCAGTGAGCTCAAGGCGGTAGCCGGCCAGGTGTTGGCCGGCCTTGAGGGTGTCAACAGCATGCTGCAGGATATTGACGGCAGCTACCTGATCGACCATGTTTTTAAAGTCTCTGCTCGACACACCTGCCTCGTGCAGGGACCGGTGGGCGCTCACGGTAGTGAGTCGTTCATCGACCAGCCACACAGGCACGGAAGCATCGTTAGCAGCTAGTTCCTGCACCAGGGCCTCGGCATACTCGCGGGCCATGAGGGTCGAGGGGCTCTCTCCCCCGCGCATGGTCTTCGGTAGCCCCACAAACACTTCGGTCACATCGTTAACTTCAATGAGCTTACGAAGGACTCGCCGGTCAGAGTTCTTTTTCACATCGCGGCGTAGGGTTTTAAGGGGAGTTGCGAGTATGCCGTCGGGGTCGCACAGGGCCAGGCCGACGCGGACATTGCCCACGTCGACTCCCATGCGGCGGCCTCTGGTGAAGGTCACTGGGTTAGGCCCCCAGCTCTGAAATGGTGGATCGGATAGCGGTGAAAGCTTCGTCTATCTTGGTGGCATCCTGGCCACCGCCCTGGGCGACGTCGTCCTTACCGCCACCGCCACCGCCGAGTACACCGGCAGCGACGCGGACGAGGGCGCCCGCCTTGATACCAGCATCACGGGCAGCCTGGTTGGTGGCAACCAGAACAACGGGACGACCATTGTTCACGCCTGCTACCGCTACGGTAGCGGCCTCTTCACCCAGGCGAGAGCGCAGGTCAAGGGCCAGTTCACGTACGCCGTTGGCATCCAGCTCCCCTGCGTTGTGCAGAAGGGTGCGGACGGAGCCCACCATCTGGGCAGTTTCGGTCAGCTTACCGGCCTCAGCCTGCAGCTTCTCCTTACGCAGCTTAGCCAGTTCCTTCTCAGCTTCCTTGAGCTTGGTCAGGGTCTGGTTAATCTTCTCGGGTAGTTCGGTGGAAGACTGCACCTTCATCAAACCGGTCAGCTGATTGACCAGGGTGCGCTCTGCAGCCAGGTGGTTGAAGGAGTCCAGACCCACCAGAGCTTCAACACGGCGGTTACCCGAGCCAACAGACTGCTCGGTGAGAAGGGTTAGGGAGCCGATCTGAGCGGTTGAGCCAACGTGGGTACCGCCGCAGAGCTCGCGGGAGAAGTCGCCGCCCATTTCGACCACGCGCACGGTGTCGCCGTACTTCTCACCAAAGAGGCTCATGGCACCGAGCTTCTTGGCCTCGTCCAGGGGCATCTCGCGGGTAATGGTCTGGAAGTTGTCACGGATAGCGGTGTTAGCTACCTCTTCGACTTCCTGCTTGGCGGCCTCGGATAGGCCCTCGCCCCAGGCGAAGTCGAAACGCAGGTAGCCTTCCTTGTTGAAGGAGCCGCGCTGGGTTGCTTCGTTACCGAGCACCTGATGCAGGGCTGCGTGGATGATGTGGGTACCGGAGTGGGCCTTTTCGCCGTCCTGACGGCGCTGCACATCAACCTGGGCAAGAACGGGAGTGCCAGCAGCAACCTCGCCCTCGCGCACAACTGCACGGTGGACGGAAAGGCCCTTGACGGGCTGCTGTACGTCTGAAACGTCAATCACAAAACCATTGCCAGAAATGACGCCAGTATCGGCTGCCTGGCCACCGGCTTCTGCGTAGAAGGGAGTTTCGTCCAGTACGATTTCGACCTTCTGACCTGCGGACGCCGCGGGTACAGAAACACCGTCAACTAGGATGGCGCGCAGGGTGGTTTCGGTGCGCAGTTCGTCGTAGCCGGTGAAGATGGAGCCGCGTTCGTCAGCTAGTTCGCGGAAGACAGAGAGGTCAGCCATGCCGCCCTTCTTGGCCTTAGCGTCGGCCTGGGCACGGTGGCGCTGTTCTTCCATGAGGGCACGGAACTGGTTCTCATCGACCTTCACACCGGCTTCTTCGGCCATTTCCAGGGTCAGGTCGATGGGGAAACCGTAGGTGTCGTGCAGGGCGAAGGCGTCTGCACCTGAGACTTCTCCCTTGCCGGCGGCCTTGGCGGAGGCAACGGCCTCTTCCAGGCGGGCGGTACCTGATTCAATGGTCTTGAGGAAGGCCTTTTCTTCGGCGTAGGCGATACGGGAGATGCGCTCAAAGTCTTCAGCAACGTAGGGGTAGGCACCGGCCATAGCGTCCTTAGAGGCGGGGAAAAGGACGGGCAGGCAGGGCTCGGTCACGCCCAGCAGGCGCATAGCGCGGATAGCGCGGCGCATGAGACGGCGCAGAATGTAGCCGCGGCCCTCGTTGGAGGGGGTGACGCCGTCTGCAATGAGCATGAGGGAGGAGCGGATGTGGTCGGCAACCACGCGCATGCGGACGTCGTCCTCGTAGCCCTCGTCATTAGCGTTTTCAGAGCCGTGGTACTTCTTACCGGAGAGCTTGGCAGCGGCGTCTAGGACGGGGCGTACCTGGTCGGTCTCGTAGAAGTTCTCAACGCCCTGCAGGAGCATGGCCAGGCGCTCTACACCCAGGCCGGTATCGATGTTCTTCTTGGGCAGGTCGCCAAGAATCTCGAAGCTGTCCTTGCCGGTGCCTTCACCGCGCTGGTACTGCATGAAGACCAGGTTCCAGATTTCGATGTAGCGGTCGTCATCGGCTGCGGGGCCGCCTTCCTTACCGTACTCGGGGCCACGGTCGTAGAAGATTTCAGAGTCGGGGCCTGCGGGGCCGGGCTGACCGGTGGACCAGTAGTTCTCGGCCATACCCATCTTCTGGATACGCTCGGCGGGGAACTTTACGTCGTTGACCCAGATGTCGTAGGCTTCGTCGTCGCCCTCGTACACGGTGACCCACAGGCGGTCGGGGTCCAGGCCGTAGCCGCCGTCTTCGATGGATGAGGTGAGCAGCTCGTAGGCCCAGGGGATAACTTCCTTTTTGAAGTAGTCGCCGAAGGAGAAGTTACCGGCCATCTGGAAGAAGGTACCGTGGCGGGCGGTCTTGCCAACCTCGTCGATGTCCAGGGTGCGGATGCACTTCTGTACGCTCACTGCGCGGGAGAACTTGGGGGTCTCACGGCCCAGGAAGTAAGGGATGAAGGGGACCATACCCGCGATGGTGAACATGGCGCCGGGCTCGTGTGATACGAGTGAAGCTGAGGGTACTACGGTGTGCCCGCGCTTTTCGAAGAATTCGATCCAGCGCTTTGAGATTTCCTGTGAGAGCATCGAGGCTTTCTTCCTTCGGTTGGTAGTAAATCTTGGGGTGGTTCGCTTATGCGAAAAAGTCTTTGCCGAGATCGGCATCGCGCTCTAGGCGCCGTCTAATGTCAGCTTCTCGCTCTGCCAGGCTACCGGCCGGTGGCAGGGCTTCAGATTCAATGACCTGGTCGCTTGCAAGCTGGTGGTGGTCGCTCCCCTGCTGCCAGGTGTCGAGGGAGCCGGGCCGGGCGTCCTTGGTCTGGGCGTCGAAGCGGTCTTTAAGCTCTGCTTCTTTTTCGTCCATGCCGGCTTTGACCGTTGCTGCGAAGCTCATCGCTTTGAGGGCGGCACCTTTAAAGGGGGCTCCGTATTTGGAGTCAAAGAATTGGGCCATAGTGCTACCTTCTGCGGTGAACTTTTGCAGGGGGTGGTTCGTTGAAACCTCTAGGTCAGTGGACGCTGGTGATGCGCTAGTGGAGCGGGTGGCTAGATAACCTGCGGCGGCTCCACCTGCGATAAGGAGTAGGTTTTTGAGCAGTCCCATTTAGTGGCCTTCGGGTGAGGTGCCGGTGTAGCCCTGACTTTCGGTTCGGGGTGCTGCCTGGTGTGAACTAGCTGGCGCACCGCTGTCCCCCTTTACAGCCTTTCGGATGCCGTGGGAGAAGGCTGCAACCTTAATCAGGGGCTGACCTACTGTGGAAGTAACCAGAGAAGAGAGGGCAGATACGTTAGCTGAAGCGTCCGAAACGTTGCTGGTGATGCTATCGACTTTTTCAATCTGGGCGTTAGTGCTAGCCACAGTCTTGGTGACTTCACCAATCAGCGGGGTGGTCTCATTGTTGAGGGACCGAATGGTTGCGGTGAGCTCATCGAAGACCTTGCCGAGTTTGATGATGGGTAGGGCTAGCAGGGCTACCAGGATGGCGAATACGCCTGCGGCGATGAGGCCTGCGATATCTGCTCCGCTCATGGCTTTCCTGCTTTCTGCCGAGTCACCCGGCTGTTAAAGGACACGATTTGATAACAATCTTACTTTACACGGCATTAAGGAGCCAGCCCGCTCCCCTGCTCCGTGTGGGTGCAGGTGGGCGGGCTGGTTAAGCTTGGCGTGATTAGGCCAGGCGTGAGTAGTATTCAACCACGAGCTGCTCTTCGCAGGTCACGGGAATTTCTTCACGCTTGGGTGCGCGCTCGAGCTTTGCGTGGAGCTTCTCGATCTCTACGTTCAGGTAGGCAGGGGTGTCGGGCAGGACGTCCTGGTGTGCGCCGGTGGCTGCAACCTGGAAGGGTGCCATCTTCTCTGACTTGGGGTGAACGTGGATGAGCTGGCCGGGCTTGACGCGGAAGGAGGGGCGGTCAACGCGGATGCCGTCTACCATGATGTGGCGGTGAACGACGAGCTGACGTGCCTGTGCGATGGTGCGAGCGAAACCTGAGCGCAGGACGAGGGCGTCCAGGCGGGTTTCGAGGATCTCGACCAGGTTCTTACCGGTCTGACCTTCGATGCGCTTTGCTTCGAGGTAGGCGCGGCGCATCTGAGCTTCACGGATGTTGTACTGTGCGCGCAGACGCTGCTTCTCGCGCAGCTGTACGGCGTAGTTTGAGTCAGCCTTCTTGCGGCTGCGGCCGTGCTGGCCGGGGCCGTAAGGACGACGCTCGAGGTACTTTTCTGCCTTGGGGGTCAGCGCGATGCCGAGGGCACGTGACTGACGCACGGTACGGCGGGTACGGTTGTGGTTTGCCACAGTTCGTATTCCTTTTCTTTAGCGGGTGGCACGGCTCGTAACGCATATACGGTGGTGTGCTGAGCGGTTCCCACGGGTGTGGGTGTGCCATTGTTCTGGTGGTCTGGCCTCCGGTGGGCCGCCCACGGTTTGGGCGGTGGAGAGTAGAGAGCAGCCGCACTCTCGGTACTACGAGCCACTCGGTGATCAGTTTCTGCCCCGCTTCCAGGGCGGACGCTGCGTTTTGGGTGGTCTGCCAGCCAAGCTTTAAGCATACAGGTCTGCCCGCCGCTTGTCAGCGATGGGCAGACCTAATTTATGTGCATTTATACACTTTTTAGAAAGCTTAGAAGCCGCGGCCTCGGTTATCATAGCTAGCGGTGTTATCTGCTTCGTTGCGATCTACGGTACCCTGGGGCAGGGTATCCAGGGCAACGGTAATCTTATCGCGGGTGGAGTAGTCAAACCAGTGAGCCTTGGACCAGTCCAGGGGTACCTGCTGACCGGGGGCAAAGTCGCGAGTAAGGACAACCTTGAAAGTATCATCATTGATGCGGTTAATCTTGACGTGACCTGAGTACCAGGTGGTCAGGGTTGCTACACCGGTACGCTTCTCGCCCTGAAGGCGCTCAAACTTAACCTCAAAGGTGGTACCTGCAGGAAGAACGCCCTGAGCCGATGCGTTGTTACCGATAACGACGCGACCAACGGTCATGGCGCCAGGTACGGGAGTCTGTGACTCAGCAGATACACGCGCATCTGCGACATTTACAGTGTCTGCGTTTGCAGGAGTGGCTGCGATACCGGTGAAAAGAGCTGCACCAGCAACTACAGCGGCGGTTAGCTTCTTAGACATGAAAATCCCCTCATTTTCTATAGATTATTTGCGAGCATACGGAGTGAGCCCTTGCAAAACTAGCCTTATGGCTTCTTGCTTTGGGCGCTTTTAAATCTAACAAAGCCACCAGTTGACTCTCTATCTCTTTTGGTGGCTAGTTATGGGGGCACTTAAACTTTTTAGGGGACAACCCCAGAAGGTTCAACGCAAGTTTTAAAAGGCAAGAAGCTCCTTGCCGTGAAATTACTTTCAAGACAAGGAGCCTCGCATGTGGGTGTTAGCCCCTAGAACAGAGTTCTAAAGTTACCTGGGGTTTAGTAGACACCGTCGCGGTATTCAAGTTCACCGTAAATACCAGTGGGCCATACTGCGTCTGAAAGCCAGGCCTCCATGTTGGCCCAGGTGCCACGGGTACTCCATTTGACGCTGTTAGCAAGACCTGCACCACCAGCTTCACCAGCGTAACCTGAGTGGTAGTTACCGATTTCATCAGACCATACCCAGTCACCGGCAGTGAGGGGGGTACCTACGCCGCCACCGTTGTTGGGGCTCCAACCCAGGAAGGTGATGTTGAGGCCACGCTGGGATTCTTCGGGGGTGGCATACCAGAGCTCGGTGCGAGCAGTGTAAGCTGCCAGAATGCACTGTGCAGTGTATTTAGGGTCACCAATTGCGGTAACGACCTGGTCAAGGCTGGGCGCAGCCCAGCCGCGGGTACGGAAGCCGTAACCAGAGTAAACGCGACCTCGGCTACCTGCCGCACCACTCAGAATTTCCATGTTGATAAGATCCTGGGGGTTACCGCTAGCCAGCTGGTCTTGGTAGTAGGTAGTGTCGGGGTTGATGATGGCGTCTACTGACCAGTAGGAACCGCGGCAGGTCATCTCGCCGTTACCGTGTGAGAGGGAATTGCGTAGAGAGGTGCGGGTTGCATCATCGTAGAACTTAACGAATGATGAGCGGTAGCTACCAGAACGAATGGCCTCACAAGTGCTTACAGAATACGCGTTATTAGCTTCGGTGCCACCAGCAGGCGAGTAGGGTGCGGGAATCTGGCGATTCTGGATGGTTTTACCTGAGATGCTATCGCTATTTACAGCAGCAGAGGTGTCAACGTTGCGCAGGCCGAACTCGAACTGCAAGGGGTACTGGGCAAGATCAGAAGCCTGGCCTGAGTAAATTGTACGCAGAGCACCTGTACCTGCCGCGCCATTCTGGCTGGATGATCCGATGAAGTAGAACTTGAAGTTCTGCACAGAGTTGGGCAGGCTCAGAGCGTAGGCTTTAAATGCCTGGTCAACGCGAGCTTTGATATCTGCTGCAGGGGGGCAGGTGGGTGAAGCAGCGTAAGCAGGGATTGCGGTGGTTGCAACGACTGCAGGAGCAGCCCAAGCTGCACCCTTAGCCAGATTACGGCGAGAAACATTGTGAGTCATGTATGTTTTCCTCATATAAGGGGGTGAAAAAGACGTGTTACCACTGCAGCAGCCTAGTGCGAACCGCCGTTCGCAATGGAAACTAAATCAATTATAGGAAAGAAAAATAGAAGATACAGCCCTTGACGTAGCCGAGATATGAAATTGCGTGATAAGAAACCACTTTTATATGTCTATTTTTACCAGATAGGTAAATGCATTCACAGCTATTGTTGCTATATAAGCTTGTCAGAGCGGAACTAGCCCCCAGTTTTTGCAACCCTTTACAACTCTTGGGATTGATAACCTTCTCCCGCAAATCCCACATTATGTGTGGCAATTCACTATGATATACGGTAAGTTCAAGTAATTTTCCACCACTTGACCCACTCATGTCTACCAATAACCATCAGGCTTTCTCAATAATTCCACCCTTTTCAGCCTTTCTCCCAGCTCCTTTTCCGCCCCAAAGACCGTTGGCCTGTAATAGGCCTTCCCGACGAGGGTGTCAGGGGCATACTGCTGGCGGGCCACCCCGTTCTTTTCATCGTGGGGGTAGATATAGCCCTTCCCGTGCCCCAGGGCAGCAGCTCCCGGGTAATGCCCATCGCGCAGGTGCAGGGGAACTGGCCCTGCCAAGCCGGCGCGGACGTCCGCCAAGGCTCCGTCGATTGCCCGATAGACAGCATTGGATTTAGGGGCAGATGCCAGGTGAATGGTTGCCTGGGCCAAATTCAGTCGAGCCTCGGGCAGCCCCACTAGCTGTACTGCCTGGGCAGCGTTCACCGCTGCGGTCAGGGCTGTAGGGTCGGCCATCCCGATATCCTCACTGGCATGGACGATGAGTCGCCGGGCAATGAAGCGGGGGTCCTCCCCCGCCTCGATCATGCGAGCTAGATAGTGTAGGGCAGCATCCACGTCTGAGCCGCGGATCGACTTAATAAAGGCACTGGTAACATCGTAGTGCTGGTCCCCCTGCTTGTCGTAGCGCACAACCGACCTGTTAACAGCTAAAGCCGCGTGCTCAGCCGTTACAGCCAGAGGCTGATTGACTGAATACTCAACCCCGGCGTCCTCAGCCTCACCAAAAGCCACAGCAGCAGCAGCTTCCAAAGAGGTCAAAGCCTTGCGGGCATCCCCATTGGCCATTTTGACCAGGTGCGCAGCAGCATCGTCTTCCAGAGAAATCACACCGGCAAAACCCCGGGCGTCAGCAACCGCCCGTTGAAGCAGTTCAGCAATATCTGTATCGGTGAGCCCCTGCAGAGTCAACAGAATAGAACGCGACAGCAGGGGTGAAATCACTGAAAACGAGGGGTTCTCGGTGGTTGCCGCCACCAGCACCACCCAGCGGTTCTCGACACCCGGCAAGAGAGCGTCCTGCTGGGCTTTAGTGAAACGGTGAATCTCATCAAGAAAAAGTACGGTAGTAAGTCCGCGAAAATCACGGTCCTCAAGGGCCTGGTCCATGACGGCGCGGACGTCCTTCACCCCGGCAGTAATGGCAGAGAGCTCAACGAACTTGCGCCCGGCTCCCCCGGCAATCACGTTGGCTAGCGTGGTCTTGCCTGTACCAGGTGGCCCCCACAAAATCACCGAACTGGGCCCCGCAGGCCCGCCACCCTCACCCGCCAGAACCCGCAGGGGTGAGCCCGGGCCCAGAAGGTGCTTCTGCCCTACCACCTCATCGAGAGTGCGGGGCCGCATACGCACGGCCAGCGGAGCCCGCTCCCGTCGACGTGTCACCTGCTCGCTATCGGTATCTGGCTGAGAATCGTCAAAAAAGAAGAGGGAGGGTTCCACGGTCAACTTACCTTAGAGGGAATCGGTATCGAGCATCAGGGTCACAGGGCCGTCGTTCGTTAGGCTAACCTGCATATTGGCCCCAAAGAGGCCGGTTTCAACCGTCAGCCCCAGTTCACGCAGGGCCTGCACATAGGCCTCAAAGAGGGGTTCGCTCACCGGGCCGGGAGCAGCTGCCGACCAGGACGGACGCCGCCCCTTCTTCGCGTCCCCGTAGAGGGTAAACTGGCTGACCGCCAGCACCGGGGCACCCTCATCGAGCACAGACCGCTCCCCTTCTAACAGGCGCAGGTTAGCGGTTTTATCTGCCAGCTTAGCTACCTGAGTGGGGCCGTCCTCGTGGGTTATACCCACCAGAACCAGCAGGCCGGGCCTGTCAATAGCTCCTACCTGCTCACCGGCAACGGTAACAGAAGCTGAGGTTACCCGTTGAAGAACTGCGCGCATAGGTGCTCCTTTGTCTGGAGGGTGGCTGACGGTTCTAGCCTATCAACTGCCCTAGAAAAGACCAGAAATACCCACCTAGTTCGTGGGTATTTCTGGTTTAAATGGTACCTACCGGGAAGGGGCGGTTACTTCTCGCCGTCCTTCTTGGGCTTGAAGTCCACACCGGCTTCCTTACGCTGCTGCGCGGTAATCGGCGCAGGGGCTGCGGTCAGCGGGTCATAGCCGCCACCGGTCTTGGGGAAGGCGATGACGTCGCGGATAGAGTCGGTGCCACCGATCAGCTGTAGCACGCGGTCCCAACCGAAGGCGATACCGCCCATGGGGGGTGCGCCGAAGCTGAAGGCCTCCAGCAGGAAGCCGAACTTCTCCTGGGCCTCTTCCTCAGTAATGCCCATGACCTTGAAAACACGTTCCTGCACGTCGCGCTGGTGGATACGGATTGAACCGCCACCGATTTCGTTACCGTTGCAAACGATGTCGTAGGCGTAGGCCAGGGCCTCACCGGGGTTCTCGTCGAAGGAGTCCAGGTACTCGGGCTTGGGTGAGGTGAAGGCATGGTGTACTGCGGTCCAGGCAGAGTGGCCCAGGGCAACGTCGCCGGACGCGGTCGCATCAGCAGCGGACTCGAACATGGGGGCGTCCACGACCCACACGAAGGACCAGTCGCCCTCCTTAATCAGGCCAGTGCGGTGGCCGATTTCCACGCGGGCTGCACCCAGCAGGGCACGGGAAGCCTTGGCTTCACCGGCGGCGAAGAAGATGCAGTCGCCAGGCTTGGCGCCGGTAGCAGCAGCAAGACCCTCGCGCTCAGCCTCGGTGATGTTCTTAGCAACGGGGCCGGTCAGCTCACCGTCCTCCTGAATCAGCACGTAGGCAAGACCCTTAGCACCGCGCTGCTTGGCCCATTCCTGCCAGGCATCCAGGGTACGGCGGGCCTGGGAGGCGCCACCGGGCATGACAACAGCACCGACGTAGGGTGCCTTGAAGACGCGGAAGGTGGTGTCCTTGAAGTAGTCGGTCAGCTCGGTGAGCTCCAGGCCGAAGCGCAGGTCGGGCTTATCCGAGCCGTACTTCTCCATCGCGTCCTTATAGGTAATGCGCTCGATGGGGCGGGGAACCTTCACATCAACCAGGTTCCAGACAGCCTCAACGATACGCTCACCCAGGTCAATGATGTCTTCCTGGTCTACGAAAGAAGCTTCGATGTCCAGCTGGGTGAACTCGGGCTGACGGTCAGCGCGGAAGTCCTCGTCACGGTAGCAACGGGCAATCTGGTAGTACTTCTCAATACCGCCCACCTGCAACAGCTGCTTGAAGAGCTGGGGTGACTGGGGCAGGGCGTACCAGGAGCCGGGAGCCAGACGGGCGGGCACCAGGAAGTCGCGGGCACCTTCGGGGGTGGAGCGAGTCAGGGTAGGGGTCTCAACCTCGGTGAAGTTCTGGCCGTGCAGAACCTCGCGGGCGGCCCGGTTGGCCTCTGAGCGCAGACGCATCAGGCGGGCAGGCTCCGGGCGACGCAGGTCGAGGTAACGGTACTTGAGGCGGGCTTCTTCGCCCACTTCTACGTGCTCATCGATCTGGAAAGGCAGGGGGGCTGAGGTGTTGAGCACCTCAGTCTGCTTGACCATGACCTCGATGTCACCGGTGGTGAGGTTGGGGTTTTCGTTGCCCTCGGGGCGGCGGGTTACTTCGCCCACGACCTTGAGGACGTACTCGTTGCGCAGGTGCTCGAAGTCGGCTTCGTTGTGGAAGACCACCTGGGTGACGCCTTCGCGGTCACGCAGGTCAACGAAGGCCACGCCACCGTGGTCGCGACGGCGGGCTACCCAGCCAGAGAGGGTAACGGTTTCTCCGATGTTCTCGGCGGTGAGTTCGCCGAGGGTGTGAGTGCGTAGCACTGAGTTCCTTTCGATGGGGCACGGTACCGGGTGGCACTGTCTAAAGTTCATTTTGCTCCCGATTTTACCGTGTTGTGGTGCGCCTGGCACCGGTTGGATGGGTGTGAATTAGGCGGTAGGGAGCACGCGTACGTGCAGGTCCTCCGTCGGCGGGGCCCAGCTGGCCGGATCTGCTGCTACCTGCTCGCCGGTGCGGATGTCTTTGACCTCGTGGATTAACTCGCCGTTCTCCCCCGCTGAGGTGAACCAGACGAAGGGGATGCCGCGCTTCTCGGCGTATTTAATCTGCTTACCAAACTTAGCGGCGGTTGCTGAGACCTCGCAGGCAATACCACGGGCACGTAGGGCGTCGGCGACGTCCTGGGCACCTGACCACATCTCGTCATTGGTCAGGGCAATTAGGACGGCGGTGGGAACCTTGCGGGTAGCTTCGGCAAAACCCTGAGACAGGATGCGGGCAACCAGACGGGTTACACCGATCGAAAGGCCCACACCGGGGTAGGTCTTCTTGCCGTTGGAGGCCAGAGACTCGTAGCGGCCACCGGAGCAGATGGAACCCAGCTGCTCGTGGCCCACCAGCACGGTTTCATACACAGTGCCGGTGTAGTAGTCCAGACCGCGGGCAATAGACAGGTCAGCGACCACCTTGCCAGGAGCCCGTTTAGCGGCCTCACCGATGACCTCGGTTAGCTCAGCTAGACCTTCTTCGAGCAGGTCGTGGGTGACCCCCAGGGCGCGAACCTGGTCAGCAAAAGACGTATCTTCAGCGCGGATACTGGCAAGCTTGAGGGCGGCAGCGGCCTGCTCGTCGCTAGCGCCGACCTCTTCTTTCAGAAGCTGGGCGACGGCGTCCGCGCCGATCTTTTCAAGCTTATCGATGTTGCGCAGCACCCCGGCGGTGTCGGTCAAGCCAAGGCCCAGGTAGAAACCCTCAGAGAGCTTGCGGTTATTCACCCGCAACTTGAAGTCGGGAATGGGGAGCTTGGAGAGCGCATCAACGATGACCAGAGCCAGCTCGACATCATAGCGGAAGGGCAGGGCACCATCGCCCACGACGTCCACGTCGGCCTGGGTAAACTCGCGGGCGCGGCCCTCCTGGGGGCGTTCACCGCGCCAGACCTTCTGAATCTGGTAACGCATGAAGGGGAAGGAAAGGTAACCGGCGTTCTCTACCACGTAGCGGGCAAAGGGCACGGTTAGGTCAAAGTGCAGAGCCAGCTTTTCCTTCTTGCCGCCCCGGGCCTCGTCCGCATCATCCAGCAGACGGGAGACCGCGTAGACCTCTTTATCGATATCTCCCTTACGCAACAGCTGCTCGATGGTCTCTACAGACCGGGTTTCAATCGACGAGAAGCCGTGAAGCTCAAAGGTCTCTCGCAGGGTATCGAGAACAAAATTCTCTACCAGGCGTTCCTCGGGCAGGTGCTCCGGAAAACCAGAAAGCGATTGTTTGCGAGCCATGTGCTCCCCTTTTATCGGTTGAAAACGGTCGAAGTCGGTGACGTGCCCCTTCAGAAACAAACGGTCTCTTTGCAGAGCACAGTCTTTTTAATACTAGACCGTTGGCGCACCTGCCGGGTAATTGCCCCCGTGAAGCTCTTAAACACGCTATGCTGGTTACTGCGCCACCTGCGCCCGATAGATTATTGCCACCTCTTCGCGAAGCGGCAACCAGCCCTATCGATATGGCCCGGTCTGGTGCGCTTTTCATTACTTAAACGGGGGTTAGCTCCCCCACTACTGATGCGAAAAGAGTTATAGCGGTGACTACCCAATCCGACGACACCACCCTCAATGTAGACCTCGATAAGGCCCGCCAGTTTGGCCGCGTGGACGAGGACGGCCACGTTTTCGTGATCGTTGACGGTGAAGAATACGCAGTAGGCCAGGTTCCCGGCGCATCTGCCGATGAGGCCCTTGGCTACTTTGCCCGCAAGTTTGAGAACTTCGAAGCCCAGGTTGCCCTGCTCGAAGAGCGCGTAGAGCGCAAGGCCAAGGCAGCTGACCTTCAGAAGGCTGCTGCCCACCTGGGCCAGCAGGTTGCTGTGCGCAACATGGTAGGCGACTACGCAGCCCTGCAAGAACGCCTGGTTGCCCTGGTTGGCAAGATTAATGAGCGTGAAGAAGCCGAGAAGACCGAAAGCACTGAAGCCCGCCAGGCAGCTCTTGAAGCTCGTGAGGCCATTGTGTCTGAGGCTGAAGCTATCGTGGCTAAGGACGACTCCGCTATTCACTGGAAGAACTCCCACGCCCGCATGAACGAGCTCTTCGAAGAATGGAAGAAGACCCAGAAGGAACACCACCTGGCTAAGAGTGTTGAGGACGAGCTGTGGAAGCGTTTCCGCGCTGCCCGCACCAGCTTTGACCGCCGTCGTCGTGCCCACTTCTCCCAGCTCGATGAGGCTAACGCCAAGGCTAAGCGCGTGAAGGAAGCCCTGATTGCTGAGGCTGAGGCTCTGCAGAACTCCACCGACTGGGCAGCAACCGCAGCTAAGTACCGCGATCTGATGGATCAGTGGAAGGCAGCCCCCCGTGGCACCCGCAAGGAAGATGACGCCCTGTGGGCCCGCTTCCGCGCAGCCCAGGACGTCTTCTTTGATGCCCGCACCGCTGTGAATGCTGAGCTGGATAAGGAGTTCGAGGCCAACCTTCAGGCTAAGGAAGCCCTGCTGGAAGAGGCCCGCTGCATCCTTCCTGTTACTGATATCGCTGCGGCTAAGAAGGCCCTCGAGGGTATTCTAGACCGCTGGGAAGCTATCGGACGCGTGCCCCGCAACTCCGTGCGTCGTGTTGAGCAGGAGCTGCGCAAGGTCCAGGACGAAATCCACCGTGCCGAAAACGCTAAGTGGCAGAAGACTGACCCTGCTAAGCAGGCTCGCGCTAACTCCATGCTGACCCAGCTGGAGGACGCGATCGCTGGTCTCGAAGCAGATCTCGCCAAGGCTGAAGCCAGCGGCAATGCCCAGAAGATCAAGAAGGCCAAGGAAGCCCTGGACGCCCGCAAGCAGTGGCTAGAGACCCTCAAGGCCTCTTCCGCTGAGTTCGGCGCCTAAACCTGACGCTTTGTCTGTGACGTCTTTGTGACGCAGAATCCCCCGTCTACCGATCGGTAGACGGGGGATTTTTGTGGATAAGCCTACCTGGCTAGCCTACTTATCCACAGCCTGACAGATTTTTCTCTTGCACCCGACGCTAATGTGCTAGAACGTAGTCATGGAACAAATCAACGTAGTCACTGCCCTCTCAGAGCTCCCCTTCCCCTTAGCGCCGGTGCCGCACAAGCCAGCAAGCTCCCTGCACCTTATCGCCCGCGACAGCCATTCCTACCTGCCACGAGGAGCAGAAGCGCAGCCGCAGCAGCAGGAGTCACTTGCACTCGTCCGCCTCTATAGCCAAGAAACCACGCAACTTTCCGCAGATCAGTGGCGAGCCTTCATCAAGGAACGTCAGCTTGTCCACCTCCATCACGGCATCTACCGGGAGCCAGAGGACGAACCCACCCCGCTCATGCGGGCAGCCAGCTTGGGGCTGCTCACCCCGGCAGGCTACCACCATCGTATCCGCTACTCTCGGACCACCGCAGCCTGGGTCCTAGGCTACCTGCCCGAGCTACCGGAGGGGCGCCTGCACGTTGATTACGACCGGGATAACCGCTTCAACCTGCCCCGCCCCTGCCGGGCGAACTTTGCAAGCCATCAGGCCCAGTTACGCCCCTACGACACCATGACTATCGGGCCCATTCGCCTCACCACACCCCTCAAGACAGCCCTGGATATCATCACCCATTCTCTCGATGAGAGCGACCTGGCCATCGTCAGAGCAATCCTGCTCGATAGCCACAACAGCGTCACGCCTGAGCTTCTGCTCCAGAGCGCCCGAGAACACATCAACCTGAAAGCTACAGCCCTACTCAGGGCTCAACACCTGGCCCACCAGCTCATGGCGGGGCCCTTGCGACTGGGGCCTAGCCCTGTTGGTTCATGAGCGGACGGGAACCGGTCAGCCGGTAGGCGTTGTAAATACCGGGAACGTTGCGAATCTGGTTCAGCAGGTGCTCCATCATGAACCGATCTGAGAGCTCCACGGTGTACCGGTTGACCACAAAACGTTCATCGCTGGTGTGTACCTTGGCGTCCACAATGTTGCAGCCGGCCTCAGAAATCACCCGGATGGTGTCTGAGAGGAGGGCCTTACGGTCAATGCCCTCAACCTGGATTGATACTCGATAGACAGAGTTACTGTTAGAAGCCCACTCCACCGCGGTCTGGCGGGGGTCATCGGCCTGGCTCAACACATTGGGGCAGTCAGTACGATGCACCGAAATACCCTGCAAGCGGGTGACAATACCGACGATGTCGTCCGGGGGGACGGGGGTGCAGCAGCGGGCAATCTTGGTCAAGATACCCTCGGCACCGGGGACAACCACGCCATTATCGTCACCAACCGAGCGGCGGTTAGATACCAGTGAGGCATCAAAACTATCCAGCTCAAGGGTCTGATCGACCTCGTCCTCACCGTAGTAGAGGTTCACCAGGGAGGTAATGACGGCCTGGGTCTCTACCTCGTTCTCACCCACAGCGTGGTAAAGAGTAGCGACATCGTGCTTGTGGAGATCCTGAGCCACCTGCAGCATGAGCTCAGGGGTCATCATCTTGGTCAGGGGTAGCTCGTGCTGGCGCATAGCCTTGACCACGCGCTCCTTGCCCCGGTTCACAGCCTCGATACGACGGCCCTTAGCGTAGTGCTGGCGAATCTTAGTACGGGCCTTGCTAGTGCGAACAAACTTGAGCCAGTCCTCGCTCGGGGCGTGGTTCTCGTCCTTGGTTGTCTGAATCTCAACCGTTGAGGCTGTTTCGAGCTCGGTGTGCAGGGGCACCAGCTTACCGTTGACCTTAGCGCCGATAGTGCGATCCCCCACCTCGGTGTGGATAGCGTAGGCAAAGTCGACGGGGGTTGAGCCTACCGGCAGGCTAATGGGCTTGCCCTGCGGGGTCAGCACCACAATCTCATCGGTCTCAAGTCGCTCTGAAAGCTGCTGGTAGAACTGCTCCGGCTCGGGGTTAGAGTTAGAAATCTCAGAAATCGACTGCAGAATACCGATGTTAAAGGCAGCAGTATGGGTACCGGGCTCCTTGAAGGAAAGATCCACCTTCTCGCCGCGGGATGCAGCCTTGTACCGCCAGTGGGCAGCCACACCGTATTCAGCTTCTTCATGCATCTTGTAGGTGCGAATCTGAATCTCAAGGGGCAGACCACCGGGCCCGTTAACCGTCATGTGCAGGGACTGGTAGTGGTTGTGCTTAGGCTGCTTGATGTAGTCCTTGAAGCGCCCAGGAACCGCCGTCCATAGCGACATCACATGCCCCAGCGCGGTGTAGCAGTCGTTCTCGTCCTCCACCATGATACGCACGGCCAGAATATCGTTGATTTCATCGAAGCTCTTACCCTTGGTCTTCATTTTCTGATGAATCGAGTAGTAGTGCTTGGGGCGGCCAGTCACGGTAGCTTCGATGCCCACCTGGGCCAGGCGGTCCTCAATCGTCACACGGGCCTCAGCCAGATACTTTTCAAGCTTGGGGGTGCGCTCGCCCACCATACGCACAATCTCGGCGTAGATATCGGGGCTCATGGCTGCAAACGAGAGGTCTTCAAGCTCCCACTTAATGGTATTCAGACCCAGGCGGTGGGCCAGCGGAGCATAAATCTGCAAGGTCTCCTCAGCCTTGCGGGCCGCAGAAGCACCGGAGACAAACCGCCAGGTACGGGCGTTATGCAAGCGGTCAGCCAGCTTAATGAGCAGAACGCGCACATCCCGAGACATGGAAATGACCAGCTTACGAATTGTCTCAATGGGGGCGTTATCACCGTAACTGACCTTATCTAGCTTGGTCACCCCATCAACCAGGTAGGCAACCTCCGGGCCGAAGTCAGCGGTCAGCTGCTCCTGGGTATAGTCCGTATCCTCCACCGTATCGTGTAGCAGGCCAGCGACCAGCACAGGGCCGGTAGCACCAATCTCAGCCAAGATAGTGGTCACAGCTACCGGGTGGGTAATGTAGGGGTCCCCGCTCTTGCGCTTCTGCCCCCGGTGGTAATGGTTTGCCACCTGGAAGGCTCGCTGCAGCACCTCAAGATCTTCCTCAGGGTGGTACTTCTTAACGGTTCGAATCACAGGAGCCAGGACCGGCGAAAAACGCGGTGCCGGGCCTTCAGGCTGCTCCCGACCAAACACCAGGCGGGTGGGTACACGCCCCGAGGCAGACATGACCCGGTGCGACCCACGAACCGGCCGTTTCTCCCCTACCTGGGCTACCTTCTGGGTGCTCTCTCCTGACCGGTTCATGCCCTATTCCCCCTCAAACTGATTTACACGTGTGGGACTATCTTAGATTAATTCCACACTCTGCGTAAGAAAAACGGGAGCGAACTACTGTCCACTCCCGTCTCTAGGGCAAAAGGCCTAGCTATAAGCCCCTCTAGCTTTCAAGGTTAACCGGATGCACCGTCACGCTCACCGGGTCTGACGGCTGAGCGGCGGCGTCCTGACGCTCACCGATTTCCTGGTCCTGCCCCTGACGGGCGCGGCGGACCACATCGGTATGCTCACGCACGCCCTTCTCACCCAGGCGCAGGGCAGCGTAGGCGGGAGCCGCCACAAAGAGGGTACCCAGAGTGCCGATGATGATACCGACAAAGAGGGCTAGGGAGAGGTCCTTGAGAGTACCCGCCCCCAGGAGCAGGGCGCCGATAAAGAGAATCGAGCCCACCGGCAAAATACCCACAATCGAGGTGTTGATAGAGCGCACCAGGGTCTGATTGACCGCTAGGTTGACCTGCTCAGCAAAGGTAGTATCGCGACGCTTCTCTAGCCCCTCGGTATTCTCACGAATCTTATCGAAGACCACCACCGTGTCATAGAGCGAGTAGCTCAACACGGTCAGGAAGCCGATAATCGCACTGGGGGTAATCTCAAAGCCAATCAGGGCGTAGAGGCCCACGGTGGTCACGATGGTAAAGATCAGGCCAGCAATTGCCGAGACCGACATCTTCCAGGTGCGGAAGTACAGAGCCATACCGATCATCACCAGCAGAATAAACCAGACCAGACCCACCAGAGCCTGCTGGGTCACCCCTGCGCCCCAGGTGGGGCCCACGAAAGACGACGTCACCTGATCAGCGCCCACACCGTAGGCGGTCTGCAGGGCTTGTCCCACTGCCAGAGTCTCATCGTCCGTCAGCTCACTCATCTGAGCACGCACGGTACCCGCAGCGATATTGGTGACGCGCACGTCCGTCGCCTCGGGGGCGGCGTCAGCAATTGCCTGCTGACCAATCGTAATGTCGGTGTTGGCCACCTGCGACACGGTGAACTCAGAACCACCGCGGAACTCAATACCCAGATTAAAGCCACCGCGCACCACCGGCACCAGGGCCGCCAGCATAACCAGGAGCAGGGCAACCGCCAGCCACAGGCGACGCTTAGGCACAAACCCAAACGACCGCTGACCAGAATGCAGTTCATTACCGAACTGAGCGAGTTTATTAGCCACGGCGGGCCTCCTCGGTAGTGGTGGAATCTCCTGAGGTTAGGGGCTCAGCAGGGGTACTCCCCTGTACTCCTTCAGCTTCAGCTGCCTCAGCTGCCTCAGCGGCCAGGCGCTCGCGGCGCTTACGCTCAGCTAGGGATAGGGCGCCTTCAGCTTCTTCGGGAGTGCGGACGCGCCCCGCACCCCGGTAGAGCGGGGTTGAGCCGAGTGCTACCGGGTCCATACCCGAGAAGCGTCCGCCGTTTCGGAAGTAGTCCTTGCGGCCTAAGAGAACCATGAGCGGGTGGATGAAGAGGAAGGTGATAATCAAGTCAGATAGCGCGGTCAGGCCCAGGGTGAAGGCAAAGCCGCGCACGTTACCGACAGAAGCGAAGTAGAGCACCACAGCAGCTAACAGGTTTACGGCCTTGGAAGCCAGGATGGTGCGCTTGGCACGGAGCCAGCCGTGGTCGATAGCGGCAGGAATGGTGCGGCCGGCACGAATCTCATCACGGATACGCTCGAAGTAGACAATGAAGGAGTCAGCCATCAGACCGATGGAGACAATCAGGCCGGCAACACCCGCCAGTGACAGACGATAGTTCATCAGGTGACCCAGCAGCACAATCACACCGTAGGAGAGCAGACCCGCAACGATAATCGAGGTGATGTTAACCAGGCCGACCAGACGGTACTGGAAGAGGGAGTAGACAAACACCAGAAGCAGACCAATCAGACCGGCGATTAAACCCATCTTGAGCTGGTCAGAACCCAGGGTCGCTGAAATCTGCTGCTCAGACTGAATAGTGAAGCTAATGGGCAGGGCACCGTACTTGAGCTGCTCAGCCAGGTTTGCGGCGTCCTGCTCGGTGAAGTTACCGGTAATTTGGGGCTGGCCGTTGGTAATGACCGCCTGGGTGACGGGGGAAGAAAGGACCTGGCCATCAAGCATGATGGCGAAACGGGCTCGAGGGTCGGACGCGTTGGCACCGCGAATTGCGTTCAGGCGGGTAGTGACGTCCTTGAAAGTCTGGGTAGCAGCCTCGTTAAAGACAATGTTCACGCCCCACTGGCCGGTGGCGAAGCCGGTTGAGCTAGCCACCTGAGAGTAGGAGGCGGTATCAATATCAGTACCCTCAATTTCGATGGGGCCCAGGATGTACTTCTCACTACCATCTGATGCGCAAGCAACAATGGCGGCGTTGGGATCCTGGTTGGAGGTATCCACGTTAGCGGGGACGGTGCAGTCCAGCTGCTCGTACTGGCGCCAGAGGTCGCCTGTCACCCAGTTGTAGTCGGACCCGTCAGTGGGTTCAGCCGTCGGTGAGGGTAGGGCGTCCTCGGTAGCGGCAGCGTCCGCCGCAACAGCCTGCGGGGTGCCAGCGTTAATGACCGCGCGGAAGCTCATTTGCGCCGAGGTCTGAATCAGATCACGGGTTTCTGAGCTCAAGCTACCTGGCACAGAAACAACGACGTTCTGGCCCGACTGGGTGGTCACTTCAGCTTCTGCCACGCCCGCGCCATCGACGCGCTGTCGGATAATTTCAACAGCCTGGTCGAGCTGTTCAGCAGTAATTGCCTCGCTAGAGGAATCGTTGGTCTCGGGCGAGAGAATGAGCTGGGTACCACCAGAGAGATCTAGGGCCAGCTTGGGAAGCCAGGTGCCCCCGGCAAAGGTCGTGCCGAAGATACCTCCGGCCAGTAAGAGCAACACCAGGGCCATCGAGGCAAGTGCGCCTCTGGCTTTGGTGACGTGGGATGGTTGAGCCATCGGTACCCCTTCAGGTGAGTGGGTTCGTGAAACATGAAAAGGCGCGCCACCTCCGCAAAAGAGGTAGCGCACCTGAGATTAGTGTTTAGTTCTTGGGGTCGTCTGCGACTTCACCCTGAATCACAGGACGCTGGCCGTCAGTAGTCGGGGCGGTAAGGGTGTCGTCCTCGATGCTGGTAACGGTCATGAGGTGGACCTTGGCCACGGTACCGGGGGCGATTTCCAGGTGGGCGGTGTTAGCTTCCTTGTCGATGGAGACTACCGATCCATAGAGGCCGAAATTGGTCATGACCTGGGTACCTGGCACCATGGCGTCCTGGCGTTCTTTAATCTGCTGCTGGGCCTTTTTGGCGCGACGTGCGGGGAGCACGATGAGTACCAGCATCATGATGCCTAGGAGTAGGAGCATAAACAGGGGTGAGCCTGACTGCACGAGAATCCCTCTTAACGTGGTTGATGGGGGGGGTGAACAAACCAAGTCCCCATTCTATGCTAAGTTCCTTACCCTTGGCTGGCTGCCCCTTGATATTACAGGCGCCCAGCAGCTAGGGCAGGTCCGGAGCCTCCAGTCCGAGGTGCTCCCAGGCCGCAGGCAGGGCAACACGTCCGCGGGGTGTGCGCCCGATTAAGCCCTCTCGGACCAGATAGGGTTCAGCCACGGTTTCAACGGTTTCGGTCTCTTCACCCACTGCTATAGCCAGGGTAGAAAGGCCTACCGGTCCCCCGCCAAACTTGGTAATCAGAGCTTCAAGCACCGCACGGTCGAGGCGGTCCAAGCCGCGCTCATCGACCTCGTACATGTTCAAGGCTGTGGCCGCAGCTGAGGCTTCGATACGGTCAATACCATTCACCAGAGCCCAGTCGCGCACGCGACGTAGCAGGCGGTTGGCGATGCGGGGGGTACCGCGGGAGCGGCCCGCGATTTCAGCGTAACCTTCGGGGCTGATGTTGAGTTCCATCAGGCCAGCCGACCGGCGGATGACGCTTTCCAGCTCGGTCACGGAGTAAAACTCTAGGTGGCCGGTAAAACCGAAGCGGTCACGCAGAGGCCCAGGCAGCAGGCCCGCGCGAGTGGTTGCCCCCACCAGTGTGAAGGGCGGTAGTTCTAGCGGGATAGAGGTGGCACCGGCCCCCTTACCCACCACGATGTCCACTCGGAAATCTTCCATGGCCATGTAGAGCATTTCTTCTGCCGGGCGACTCATTCGGTGAATTTCATCGAGAAAGAGCACCTCGCCCGGGGTCAGGGAGGAGAGAATCGCAGCAAGGTCGCCAGAGTGCTGAATAGCCGGGCCGGAGGTAATGCGTAGGGGGGCGTCCATCTCGGCGGCAATAATCATGGCCAGGGTGGTTTTACCCAGGCCGGGAGGGCCGGATAGGAGCACATGGTCAGCTGAGCGCCCGCGCATCTTCGATGCTTCAAGCACCAGGGACAACTGCTGGCGTACGCGCTGCTGGCCCACAAAGTCGTCAAGCGACTTGGGGCGCAAGGCCGCCTCGATCATCTTTTCTTCTGGTTCTTCATCCATCGAAACCAGGCGCTGGCCGGGAATCTGGCCATCAGCGTGAGGGAACTGGCTCATAGACTATCTATCGACCTACCGTGTTCTGGTTACCCAGTGAGGCCAGCACAGAACGCAGTGCCTCAGCCACGCCCATGGTCTCGGCCTTCGGGTTATGTTCGATAAAGGACTCGATGGCACTGACGGCATCGCGCTCGTTCCAGCCCAGGCTGGTCAGGGCGTCCTGAACCTGAGGCTTCCAGCTCACACCCTGGTCAATCGGCAGCTGGTCGGTAGCGCCGTCCGCCAAAATCAGCTTGCCAGCAAGCTCCAGGACGATGCGGCGCGCCCCCTTGGGGCCGATACCGGGCACCTTGGTGAAAGCCTTATCGTCGCCGGTAGCTACAGCGCGCTCAACCTCAGCCGGGGTATGCACACCGAGCACTGCCAGGGCAATACGCGGGCCGATACCCGAGACCGACAGCATCATGTCAAAGACCTCGCGCTCGGCAGGCTCAGCAAACCCGTAGAGAGTCATGGAATCCTCACGCACAATCATGGTGGTCAGAACCGTAGCCTTCTCCCCCAGGCGCAGCTGCGAGGCGGTACGGGCGTTGAGGTGCACCAGCATGCCAAAACCGTTGACATCGATAACAGCGGTCTCCAACCCCAAGTGGGTCACAGTACCGGTCAGTGAGCTAATCATGAAACCTATTCTATTCGAATATATGTACTAATACAAGAAACGTGTGTCTTGTATGTCGCGGGCAAGCATCGAACTCACGCTCGCTGCTGACCCTCTCGCGCGACTCGCTACGCTCGTTACGCGATTCATGCCAGCCCCGAGCCAGCAGCTTCGCTATGAGTCCGCCGCTTACTAACAGCCCTGCCCTATCTTCTAGCCCTTGCCTCCGCCTCCATCCAGGCCCGCTGGGCGGGGGTAAGCTGGGAAGTTCGGCGGGCTGCCGCCGGGTTTGACCCCTGGTGGGTTTGGGTAGTGGCTGCCATGTTGATACCCGAGCCGATACCACCGCCACGCCAACCGTGGCAGATAGCTAGAGCGAGGGCGTCCGCCGCATCCGCAGGCTTGGGCATAGCATCAAGCCCTAAAATGCGGGTGACCATGCGCCCCACCGAGGCCTTGTCGGCGCGCCCGGAGCCCGTGACCGCCGCCTTAACCTCTGAGGGGGTGTGAAAGTGCACCGGCACACCGCGTGCAGCGGCAGCTGCGATGACCACGCCTGAGGCATGGGCAGTTCCGATAACGGTATTGACCTGTTCCTGGGCAAAAACTCGCTCAATGGCTAGGGCATCGGGCTGGTAGGTATCGAGCCAGGCTTCTGCGGCGCGCAGAATCTTGAGGATGCGGGCGTCCAGGCTCTCTGATGCGGCGGTACCAGCCACCCCCACGTTCACGAAATGGGCCTTGCGGTTGGCCGTCATATCGACCAAACCGAAACCGCATCTGGTCAGGCCGGGGTCGACCCCCAGAATGCGGGCAGCGCCCGGAACTCGCGGGGCGGGTTCCGGGCGCTGGTGTGAGGTGCCGTGAGCCGGGGCCACGCGCTCATCCTTTCCCTGCTGGCTATTCAGCTTCGAGCTCGGCCATGACGGCTTCGCTGATGTCTGCGTTGGAGTAGACGTTCTGCACGTCGTCCAGTTCTTCGATGGCGTCGGCAAGCTTGAGGAACTTCTTAGCACCCTCAGCGTCCAGGTCTACCTGCATGGTGGGGCGGAAGACCGGGTCGTCGTTGTTGTACTCGAGTTCAGCCTCTTCCAGAGCCTTGCGGATGGCGGGCAGGTCGGTTGCCTCGGAGACAACGGTGAAAATCTCACCATCGTCGATGACTTCTTCAGCACCGGCGTCGAGCACGGCCATGAGGACGTCGTCCTCGGTCAGCCCCTCGGTCTTAGCAACTTCGGCAACGCCCTTGCGCTCGAAGAGGAAGGCTACGGAGCCAGAGTCTGCCATGGTGCCGCCGTTGCGGGTAACGGCGGTACGAACCTCAGCGGCTGCGCGGTTGCGGTTGTCGGTCAGACACTCGATGTAGAGGGCGGTGCCCTGGGGGCCGCGGGCTTCGTACATGATCTCGGTGTAGTCAATGGTTTCACCGGTCAGACCTGCCCCGCGCTTGATGGCGCGATCTACGTTGTCGTTGGGGACAGAGTTCTTCTTTGCCTTTGATACTGCAAGGTCGAGGGCGGGGTTACCGGCGGGGTCGGGGCCACCCATTCGAGCTGCAACTTCAATAGCCTTGATGTACTTAGCGAAGGCCTTGGCGCGCTTGGCGTCAATAGCGGCTTTCTTGTGCTTAGTGGTGGCCCATTTGGAGTGACCTGCCATGATTCTCCTTATTCGTCTGGTGCGCCTGCACGCGGGCAGGCGCGATGTACCTCGTACTATTCTAGCGCGGACGGGCGGACGCTGAGGCCCGTGCCTTTTCCACAAGGGTGTCGTCGATGACAACGGGGGTGAACTCACCGTACTTCTTGATAGCAGCCTGCTTGATGAGGAAGTCCGAGATGGCCGGGTTCTTGGGCAGCAGGGAGCCGTGCAGGTAGGTTCCAATGACATTGTGGACGCGGGCGCCCTCGCCAGAATCTTCCTTATTGTTGCCCTCTCCCTTGGTCACGGTTGCCAGGGGCTTGGTGTCACCGGAGAGATAGGTGAGACCTGAGTGGTTTTCGAAACCAATGATGGTGCCAAATTCTTCGGATTCTTCAACGATATTGCCAATCAGGCGTTCTTCGCCGCCCACGGTCTTTGCGTCAAAAACACGGATACCGTTGAGGGTTACACCGCCTACGGTCTTGAACTCTTTTCCGAAGAGCTGGTAGAGGCCACAGATGACCAGCATGGGGGTACCGTCTTCAGCCAGCATGCGAAGGGTTTCGGCGTTAGCCAGCAGGTCATCCTGGATAACGGACTGACCGGAGTCCTGGCCGCCACCGCCCACGAAAATATCGCCGTCCAGGGGGAACTCGTCACCGGGGTTGTAGTCAACGATCTCTGTGGTGAAGCCGTGGGCCTGGGCGCGGCGGGAGAGCGACAGGGTGTTACCCCAGTCCCCGTAGATGTTCATGTCTCTGGGGTAGAGCTGCACAATTTTCAGGCTCTTGTTGTTGCCTGTTTGGGTGATGATCTGTTCGCCCGCTTCAACCGGTGCGTTCTCAAAATCGCTCATTAGATTTCCTCCACATCGGTGATCTTTGCCAGTTCCTTACGGATAGCCAGCATGGCGGTGTAGGTGCAGAAGATACGCATGGGGCGTCCGTCTGACTTGGCAATAAAGGTGGCCAGGGCTTCTTCTAGGTTCTCGTTGATGTTCTCAACATAGACGTCGTCATGTTGCAGGCGTAGGGCCATGTCGTAGGCTCGCACGCCCGATACCATGGTGACACCCCCCTGGGTTAGGGAGTGGAAGTCTACGTCCCAGAGCCAGGAGACGTCGCGGCCGTCGGCGTAGGCGTCGTTGATGGTGATCATGGTGGCGTAGTCCTTGGCATCAGCAGAGGCCAGCGACAGGCGGAAACCGCTGGGGTTTTTGACCAGCAGCAGCTGGAGGGTTTGGCCGTTAACGGTGAGGGTTTCACCGCGACCGAAAGCCGGAGCAATATGCTCAAGTTCAGCTAAAAGTTTAGTCTCGTTGAGAGCGTCTCCCATGACCTCGCGAGTCAGGGCCATTGCTGCCGCAGCGTTAAAGATGTTGTAGACACCGTAGAGGTTAATAGTGCCTGCCAGTTCCTGACCGGCAAGATCAAAGGTAGCGTCGGTTCCCTTGAAATCCTTGAGCAGGACGGACGCCGCCGGCAGCTCGGGTGCCAAAAGACCGGCGTCCGCGCGGTCGGTACCCTCGGGGCTGGTGCGCAAATCGTCATCGGAGGGGAAGAGGGAGCGTAGCTTCTCTGATAAACCAAAGTAGCTAACCTGAGTGCCGGGCTGAATGTTCTCAGCCAGAGAGCGAATACGCGGGTCCTCGCGGTTGAGCACGACCGTGCCCGTGGTTGCACCGGCGACAGTGGCCAGCATGCGGCGGGTTGTGTCAATCTCGCCGAAGCGGTCTAGTTGATCACGCAGGACGTTGAGCAGGAGCGCATAGTTGGGCTTGACCTTACGCACAAAATGAACGGCGTGGGCTTCATCCAGCTCAAGCACAGCGATGTCTGCATCCAGCTTGCCCGCCAGATTCATCTCACCCAGAAGGGCGGCAGCTACACCACGTACAAAGTTCGACCCGGTGCGGTTGGTAAAGACCTTCAGGCCCTGGGCTTCTAGTAACTGCACCACCATCTTGGTTGTGGTCGTCTTACCGTTGGTACCGGATACCACCACAACGCCGCGGGGTAGCTTTGCCAGCTCCTCCGCCACAAAATCAGGGTGCAACTTCTCCATGACCAGGCCCGGGAAAGCGGAACCGCCCCCGCGCAACTTGGTCGCATAACGAATGCCTTGGCCAACAAGGCGAACAA
The DNA here is from genome assembly GCA_030529845.1 of Rothia sp. (in: high G+C Gram-positive bacteria). Classification (GTDB taxonomy): domain Bacteria; phylum Actinomycetota; class Actinomycetes; order Actinomycetales; family Micrococcaceae; genus Rothia. The sequence goes on from JAUMWB010000001.1 coordinate 496,911, forward strand.
CAGGTCGTGACATGGTGACTATCTTACCGGGTTTGTGTATGCTTCGAATCTGTATGACTACTTTCATGAACCAGCTCGTGACCTACCCCGAATTTATCTGGCGCGACATCACCTGGCGTGACCGCTCCCCCTACCTTAAAGTTGAGCCTCTGCTTGATGGTCAACCTAGCGGTGAGATTGAAACAATTGCCATAACCCCGGGGAGCTTCCTCGGTCTCACCGCCTTACCGTCCGACGCGCTCGGTGCTGGCATCTACTGCAGCGGTTACTCGCGGGCAGCTGTCGACACCATTGGTTTTCACCAGGTTCCCTGCCCAGATGGAAACACCATCACTAAGGGCAAGCAGTGCGACTCCTGCTTGGCCCGCGACGAGTTCGCACCCATTCACCGCATTCACCTAGGCTCCCGCATGAACGAGGCAGCTCTGGCCTATGTCAACCTTGAACACTATCTCTACATCGCCACTTTTCCCGATGGTACATCTAAGGTCGGCACCGCTTCCCTGCATTCCAACCCCCGCCGTCTCGACGACCAGGCTGTTGCCGCAGCCACCTTCGTAGCCCGAGCAGACACCGGCATCATCGTGCGTCAGCTGGAAGACCTGGTCTCGCACGAGGCCAACCTCACCCAGTTCAAACGAGCCTCCACCAAATACAAGGCCTGGGTTGCCCCAGCCAGCACCGAACGCCTCAAATCTGAGCACTACATGGCCGTGGAAAACGCCACTTGGGCTCTCGAAGAAGCCCACGACACCATTGAGGGTTTTGAAATCACCGCAGACCGCTGGGTGCCTTCCCTGGCAATGAGCCGGGCCTACGCGTCCTTACGGGCGGAGAACCCCGAGCCCCTTACAGCCTACCCCACCCTCACCGAGGAGGCTCACGGCTTCTATATCACCGGCGGAACCGGCAAATTCCTGACAGCCCACTTCGGCGACCCCAACCAGACCTTCCTCATCAACACCACAGAACTCTCCAACAGAGCCTGCCGCCAGCACGGGGAACTCACTCCCCCGGAGTCCGTGCAGGAATCCCTGTTCTAGGAGGGCAGTAGGTAAGCCAATAAGCCCGCTGGCACGGGGCTGGCGTGAATGATATCGAGCGCCCCAGCGCGAGATATCAGAGGGTCGGCGGGCGGTTGGCTTACCTACTGCCCTCGACTATCCCAGGCAGCATTGAGCAGGCCTCGGATCTCATCCAAGGTCTGTGTGACCGTCTTGGTGCCTGCCACGATGGGCAGGAAGTTGGTGTCGCCGCTCCAGCGGGGAACGATGTGTTGATGCAGGTGGGCGGCAACCCCTGCCCCGCCAACTTTGCCCTGGTTCATGCCGATATTGAAGCCGGCTGCGCGGCTCACCTCCCGCAGGATTCCCATAGCTTTCTGGGTCAGGGCTGCAATTTCGGCAGTTTCCTCCAGTGTTGCATCGTCATAGTTAGGAATATGCCGATAGGGGCAAACCAGCAGATGCCCGGGGTTATAGGGGTAGAGGTTGAGAATGACGTAGGCGTGCTCACCGCGGTACACAATCAGCGACTCAGTGTCGTCATGGTCAGGGGCGTCGCAGAAGGGGCAGGTGTTCTCGGTGTAGTCTTTCTGCCCGCCCTTCACGTAGGCACGGCGGTGGGGCGTCCAGAGCCGCTGGAAGGCGTCCGGCACCCCCGGTAGCTCAAAATCATCGGTGGTGTAGTGGGGAATTTCTACCATACCCCTCAGTTTATCCCGAGGGGCAGGTAGGACGCCGCCTAGCGCCGGGTGCCCCAGGCCCGGCGGTACTGGGCGGGCACGTAGTCGATATCGACCTTGAGTTCGTCGGCCCAGTGCAGGGCAAAGGCTGGGTTGCGCAGGGCTTCCCGGCCCACCAGCACCACATCGGCCTGGCCTGACCCCACAATGAACTCGGCAAGCCGAGGCGAGTTAATCATGCCAACAGCACCTACCGGCAACCCGCTCTCACGCTTGACCTGAGCAGCCATGGGCACCTGGTAACCCGCATAGACGTTAATTTTTGCCGGATAGTTACCGCTGGTGGAAATATCGGCGAAGTCCACGCCGTCCTCGGCGAGCCAGCGCACCACCTGTGCTGTTTCCTCAACGGTAATGCCACCGTCAACAAATTCAGTGGCCGACAGGCGGACAATCAGCGGCATCTCTGCGGGCATCACCTCCCGCATGGCCTGGGCAACCCTGCGGGCAAAGCGGGCCCGGTTCTCCAGGGAGCCGCCGTAAGAATCTTCTCGCTGATTCGAAAGGGGCGAAAGGAACTGAGTGATCAGGTAGCCGTGGGCCCCGTGAATCTCAATGAAGTCAAAGCCGGCAGCCACCGCGCGGGCTGCAGCCGCGGCGAAGGCCTGCACTAGGTCGTCAATTTTCTCTTCGGTAAGGGCCTGCGGTTCTTTCAAGCCGGGGTAGGCAAGAGCGGACGGGGCCAGAGTGACCCAACCGCCCTCGTCCTCCCCCAGAGAACCTCCATCGTGCGGAACCAGCTCACCGGGCGTCGATGCCTTCCGCCCGGCGTGGGCAATCTGGATTCCTGCCTTCGCTCCCCCGGCGTGAATGGCGTCGACGACGGGCTTGAAGGCTTCGGTGTGGTCATCGCTCCACAGGCCCAGGCAGTAGGGGCTAATTCGGGCGGAGGGTTCAACGCCGGTCATTTCGACAATGACGGCACCGGCTCCACCCCGGGCTAGAGCCCCGTAGTGGGAAATGTGGTAGGCGTTAGGTTTGCCGTCCTGCTGGTCAACCGAGTACTGGCACATGGGTGGAACCCAGAGGCGGTTACGGGTGGTCATAGAACGCAGGGTAAAGGGTTCAAAGAGGGGCGATGCCATGTTATTTAGGCCTTTCTTATAGGGTTGTGCACCTGTTTCAACCGGGTGCGGGGCCGAGATATTCCCGGGGTTCAGGAGCAGTGAGGGGTAGACTTACAGGCAGCAAGGACTGACGTGAGGAGCCCCGTGTTTTCTTTCTCCGACCTCGAAATATCCCTGGTTGCCGCACCCATGGCTGGCGGGCCTTCTACGCCTGAGCTCGCTGCGGCAGTCTCGGAAGCCGGTGGACTTGGCCTCTTAGCCGGTGGCTATCTTTCTGCTGAAGCTCTTACACGTCAGATCAAGCAGACCCGGGCACTGACCAGCCGCACCTTTGGGGTAAATCTCTTTATGCCCATCACCGATGAGCAAATACCCGAGGACGCCAGTGAGCAACTAGCGCGGTTTACCACCGCACTACAGCCGATAGCGGAATACCTAGGGAGTGAGCCGGGTGAGGCACAAGCTACTGGTGAGAGCGAGTCTCGGGTTTTCACCGAGCTCATGGAGGTTGTTATCTCTCACCGTATTGCTGTGGTGACTTTTACCTTTGGCTGCCCCAGCGCCGATATGATGCAGTTGCTGCAGGAGTCCGGTTCCCTGGTAGGCGTAACCGTTACCCGCCCGCAGGACGCCCTTACCGCTGAAGAAGCTGGCGCTGATTTCCTCTGTGTGCAGGGCCCTGCCGCAGGTGGGCACCAGTCCACTTTTTCTGTGACTGATGAGCTGAATGAGTTGCCGCTACCGCGGTTACTCGAGGAGGTGCGGAGAATTTGCACTGTGCCCCTGGTAGCTGCGGGCGGAGTCCGCAACGCTGAGCAGGTGCAAAGCCTTCTCGCGTCTGGTGCGGTAGCTGTTCAGTTAGGCACCATGCTCTTACTAGCAGATGAGGCTGGAACGTCAAAGCCCCATCGAAACCTGTTACAAGCCCCTGCGCGAGAAACTCAGATGACAAGGGCTTTTACTGGCCGTTTTGCCCGTGCGATTAGAAATAGCTGGGTGGAACGCCACCACGATACAGCCCCAGCTCTTTACCCGGGCGTACATGAGGTGACGGGCCCCTTGAGGCGGGCAGCTACCCTACACGGTGATACTGAGTGGATTCATGCCTGGGCGGGAGAGCCCTATGCGGGTGTGAGGGGCGGGCCAGCTGCAGAAATTCTACGTAACCTTGTGCCAGCGCGGTAGCCACCATCGCGGTGTAAACTTGCAGGTATGCAAGAACTAACCAAAGCTGCCGTCCGCTCGTCTTTTATTAACTGCTCTAAGGGCGAGGCTAAACGCCTCAACCTACCCAGCCTCAAGGAGCAGAATTGGGAGGACCTGATTTTCCTGTCCTGGCTCGACCCGAAAAGCCCGCTCAAGGGTTGCCTGGTCGTGGAACACGAAGGGCAGGTGCAGGGCGTGCTGCTGCAAAAGTCTAAGGCGCAGAGTAAGGCCGCTCAGATGTGCCAGTTCTGCCTGACTCTGCACCCGGGGTCGGGGATTTCGCTGTATACGGCGGCCCGGCCGGGTGAGTCGGGGCGACGCGGCAATACCATCGGCACCTACCTGTGCTCCAACCTGGCCTGCACCGACTATGTGCGGGGCAAGAAAAAGCCGGCGGGTATTCGCCAGATGGACGAGACCTTGTCCCTCGAAGAGCGCATAGCTCGCACCCGCGATAATGCGGTCAGGTTTATTGAGCGACTGGTGGAGGGTGCCGCATAATTGGGCAGGCCCGAGGACGCGGGGTGGGCCGGGCCTTGCACGACGCCTACCTGGGTGCGGTTCGGCAGCACCCAAACATCAGCACCTTACGTTTGGGAATTGTGGCAACTAACTCCGAGGTCGCCGAACCTTTCTGGCGGGCCCTAGGCTACACCCCTAGTGGCGAGGCTAAGGACTTTTCCCAGGGTGATGTGGTTTCAACGGTGGAAGTTTTTACCCGGCCGGTCAGCTAGCATGACCTCATAAAAAGACTGGTCGGAGTATTGCTGCTCAAGCCATCGCTGCACCGCAGGGTTTTTCTTGGCTGGAACCTTCCGAATCTCACTGACAAGATTGGTATCAAGTACCTACAACAGAGCGCGGCTCAAAGTTGAGGCTGAGCGGACGCTGCCAGAATGGTAGTTTTCCCAAACTTAACACTCAGTATCAGTCTCTTGGTTTTCAGGCCCTTCTACTGTGGGTTGGTTCAAAGCTCTATCGCGGTAGCCTCTCATGACTGCCGCCAGGTCTTCTATGTTCATCCCATCGGGTAGCTTCATAGCCATCGTCGAGATTGTAATGGTTGAGTTTGCTGCCCCTTCGTGGGTCACTCGGGTCAAAGCGCGGATACCGGTTAAGGTCCAGTTATAGGCGTGGGTATCGGCGATGACAGCCCTGATTTCCTTACCCTGCCTATCAGCGGTGATGTCTCCGATGACGCTCCACAGAATCAGGTGGTTGCCGTGGTCGAGAACCGTTGAGTGGTTGTAGAACCCCTCGGGCGTGAGAATAAGGGCGTACCTGCGCCGGAAGTAGTAGATAAAGGTAAAGATGCCGGCGACAATGCACACCACTCCGGATGCCAGGACGCGGTGATATCTCCAGTCCGGTGGGTTATGGATAAACCACAGACCCACAGCTATCCAGCCCACGCCAATCAGGAAGCTCATGCCGAGTTTCTTGGGGATGCGGAGGGTGTCTTCCGCGCTCAGCATATCGATGTTTTTAGACATGTTCAGTTTAGAGGTTCTATTGCAGACCTATCGGCTGGTATTTATGGCTGCAACTTTGGCTTCACCATGCGCGAAATCTCGATAGTCCTCGATAGCTTGTATGAGATCGCGCTTTTTCATTCCAGAAGGTAGCGTGAGGTGCTGGGTCATAATGGCCTGGTTCCGCGGGGTTATGTGAAGTTCTGCGTCTGCATGGGAGCTGGGGTGAATCTTGATTCCGCCTAGCTCGTTGGAGACTCCACCAACAGCTTCCCAGGGAATGAGAGCCGATGATCTTGCTGAGATAGTCGTTCTGTTCAGGATTCCTTCTGCTGTGATGGCGAGGGCCTTACGCCCCATGGCTAGGTAGATTGTTAGTCCAATCGCAGCGGTGGCAAAGAAGAGAGCGCCTACCCATAGCAGCATTCCAAAGAACCCCGAGCGCTCCATCGCAGATGAAGCAGAAAGAAGCGCAAAGACTAGGCAGAGCACCGCATTCAGGCCAACCTTGGCTGGACTTTTCTTGGCGTAAATATCCTTCACGGTTCCTCCTCATTGAGAGCTACTTGCATCAACAATTTTACCAAGCAGACTTATTTATCTCAAAGCAAGCAGGAACGGAGCTGAGTAGGCTAATTGCTGCTACAGACGAAGAGCAGATTATTGCTGAGAAGGTACGTTTCAAGAACACTCCCGAGTATATGGACAGATACTGGGAGCAGGCCGCCTCGTTAGCGCCTTGTTTTGTGATGACAGCCTACCAGGTGCCGAGATACTTTAAGCTCTACGCCCCGCAGGGTGAGCCCGACAACTTTGAAGTAGAACGATTTGGCTCTGAGACCGATTAAGGTATTGCCGAGGCGCATGAGCTGGGTTGGCGCTGGGATTCCATGAAGGAATACGGCCTGACGTCTTCTCACTCTTCTTCCCTTATGCTGGCAGCGGCTCAGTCTTCGAATTGGGTGTATAGCACCAAGAACTATCCTGGCTTATTCCTGTCTGAGCATTTTAGGTGCCATACAGACATTATCGAGTACTGCAATGATTTGCTCTATGACGGCTTGCTTGTTCCTTCGCGCCCCCTCAAGGGCTACAAGCTTGAGGGCAAAACGCCCGGAGCTTTCCTTTTCCAGTTAGTTGAGAATTCCCAGGATCGCCGAAACGGTTCTAGCCGGGTAAATAGCCAGGAAGCTGAGGCTATTGCAGATTGGATTATCGGTAATTTTGAGTACTTCCGCGCCATCTACAACCCCGATGCTGATGCTGCAAAAGATAAGTCTCTGTTTGCTGTGGTAACCCCGTTTGCGGCTCAGGCACGGGAAGTACGGAAGACCTTGCGGATGAAGAGTGAGGAAATAGCCGGCAAGGTAACTGTCGGCACCGCCCACACTTTGCAGGGCGCTGAGCGTCAGGTTGTTCTGTTCTCGCCTGTTTACGGTGATAACTCTGATAAGGCTTCTTTCGTGGACGGCACTCTTGAGCTGATGAATGTTGCTGTTTCCCGTGCCAAGGATTTGTTTATTGTCTTTGGTGGCCAGCGGCGCTGGGAGGATACCGGCCCTGTCTTTGGGCTAGTGCGCCAGCGTGCGGTTTTTGGCCCGCACTGGTTTGGCTACAATGGACCACAGGGTTTAGCATTTGAAGCACCTATCAGAATTGTGGAAGAGAGGACGCCGCAGCCCACTCCCCCTGCACCTGCGCCAGCATCTGCACCCACGCCGGTGCAGCAAGCACCGTGGGCCCGACAGGCTGAACCCCCAATGAGCGTTCCGCAGCCAACACCTGTTCCCCCTACGGCACCAGAACCAAAAATGGTTGACCGACATGAGCCTGGTTATCTGATTGCTACTGAGCTCATTGACATGTGGAAGGAAAGCGGTGTTTTGCCTGAGGACTCTAAAGTGAAAGCCCAGCAGTTCAACGCTGCTATGGACGCAGCTGGTTTACTCACCAAGATTGATGGCACCTGGCACCCAACTATTGAGGGTATTTCCATCGGTATTGCCCAATATCAGGGCGGTTCAGGAGACCGCACCTATGTCAGCCCGATTTACTCTCCCCAGGCTCAAGAAGCACTGGAGCAGATGGTTGTATCGGGCCGGTTAGATTTCTAACTAGTCCTAATGATGCGGGGGCTGTGAGATATTGCCTCGCAGCCCCCCGCTTTGTTTTGCCTATATTATACAGCCAATGACAAAGTTATTGCCTGACCGTGACATTGCTAGGCATAAAGCAACTGCTCAATTCAACCTAACAACTATTACCATTAGCTCACTGCCCAAAATAGCTAAGAGGCTTGTTCATGAAATAATAAGGTATATACAAATAAATATATTTCTAGATTTGGCATTCATTTTATAAATCTAACTTCACTTCCTAATCACTACGGCCGAGAAATATTTCCCGGCCGTAGTGATATTCATTTATTGCGGATCCTCATTCACCCGCTCTTCAATATGCTTCGCGATCCGCTCCACCGCCTCGTCCACGGGCACACCGTTTTCCTGGGAACCGTCGCGGAAGCGGAAGCTGACCGCGCCGTTCTCTGCGTCTTCGCCACCGGCGATCAAGATGAAGGGCACCTTCTCCTTAGAGGCAGTACGGATCTTCTTGGGGAAGCGGTCAGTACCGTAATCCACCTCAACACGCACACCGCGCGCCGCCAACTTGGCAGCAACTTCACCCATGTAATCGTTGAAAGCCTCAGCAACAGGCACACCAATCACCTGAACAGGCGCCAACCATGCGGGGAAAGCACCCGCATAGTGCTCGGTCAGCACACCAAAGAAACGCTCCAGTGACCCAAACTTAGCCGAGTGAATCATCACCGGTTCCTGACGGCTACCATCAGAAGCCTGGAACTCCAGACCAAAACGAGTGGGCTGGTTAAAGTCGTACTGAACGGTAGACATCTGCCAGGTGCGACCAATCGCGTCCTTGGCCTGAACAGAAATCTTAGGCCCATAGAAGGCAGCGCCACCGGGATCAGCAACCAGCTCAAGACCGGTCTCAGCAGCAACCTGCTCCAGCACAGCAGTTGCCTCTTCCCACTGCTCATCAGTACCGATGAACTTATCCTTCTTATCGCCCTCGGTATCGCGGGTAGACAGCTCAAGATAGAAGTCATTCAGACCAAAGTCCTTAAGCAGAGACAGCATGAAGTTCAGCAGGTGCTTGACCTCATCGGGAGCCTGCTCCTTAGTGACGTAGGAGTGGGAGTCGTCCTGAGTAATCATGCGCACGCGGGTTAGCCCCTGTAGCACACCGGACTTCTCGTCACGGTAGACGGTGCCGAACTCGAAGAAACGCAGGGGTAGCTCACGGTAGGACCTGCCACGGGACCGGAAAATCTCGTTGTGCATGGGGCAGTTCATTGCCTTAAGGCGGTAAGCCTGCCCCTCGTCCTCCATGGGGGGGAACATGCCGTCCGCGTAGTAGGGCAGGTGCCCGGAGGTGTAGAAAAGGTCTTCCTTAGAGATATGCGGGGTCTTAACGTACTGGAAGCCCTCTTCAATATGGCGGGTGCGAACATAGTTTTCCATCTCGCGCAGGATGATACCGCCCTTGGGGTGGAAGACAGGCAGACCGGGGCCGATGGTCTTGGGGAAGGAGAAGAGATCAAGTTCTTCGCCCAGACGGCGGTGGTCACGACGCTCAGCCTCAGCAATACGATCCTTGTAGGCAACAAGCTCTTCCTTGGTGGGCCAAGCGGTGCCATAGATACGCTGCAGCATGGGGTTCTTCTCAGAACCACGCCAGTAAGCGCCGCCAGAACGCATCAGCGCATAACCGTTAGCAATCACCTTGGTGGAAGGTACGTGCGGGCCGCGGCAGAGATCCTTCCAGACGGTCTCGCCCTTCTTATTGACGTTGTCGTAGATGGTGATTTCGCCGTCACCCACCTCAATAGAAGCGCCCTCGGCAGCGTCCGCACCTGAGCCGGGGCCCTGGGAGAGCTTGAGCAGTTCCAGCTTGTAAGGCTCGTTAGCCATCTCTGCCTCAGCCTCAGCCTGGGTGACCACGCGGCGGTGGAAGGTCTGCCCGCTCTTAATAATCTTCACCATAGACTTCTCAATCTTTTTGAGGTCCTCAGGGGTGAAAGGTTCCTCAACATCGAAGTCAAAGTAGAAACCGTCGGTGATGTAAGGGCCGATGCCAAGCTTGGCGTCCTTGCGGTGGTCCTGCACAGCCTGCGCCATAATGTGCGCAACGGAATGACGCAGAACCTCCAGCCCTTCCTGCTCATGGATAGATACAGGTTCAACAGTAACGCCCTGGGTCAGCTCAGTTGATAGATCAACCAGCTTGCCGTTAATACGGGCTACAACGATGTCTTGGTTATCAGCAAAAAGGTCTGCTGCGGTGCTGCCAGCCTCAACGCTACGGGGTTCGCCAGCAACAAAAATAGAAAGAACGGACAAAATGTGTCTCCTCATAGAATATGTGCGCCTACCCGTACAGGGGGCAAGCAGTCCTACCATCTGCACGGTACAAGGGTGCAGAATATGGCACCAGTCTACCGCCTGCACCTGAAGTAGCGGATCCTCACTTTAAAGTGGCGTGTTTCCTATGCCGCCCTACCCTACCGTTCTACCCCGTAAGACGGTATAATCAGGAACTAATACTACTTTTTGGGGAAACTAATCTGGGTTTCACCCAATCCCCTGCACCTACCCCCTAAATACAAGAAAAAATCTAAATGACTTCTTCCCCCCTTTCCTCCATTAAACGTCGCACCCTACTCGCAGGTGCCGCCTGGAGCGCACCCGTCCTTTACAGCTCTGCCGCTGTTCCCGCCTACGCAGCTTCTGCTCAGCAGCCCACCACCCCTCCCCTGGAAGGGCACGCCAACGTCGTTGTTGTTGTGCGCTTTGCTGGGGATACTCGCGGGGATAACAACACCGGCTTCAACCAGACCATGCCAGATGACAACACCACCTACTGGCAGTCCCTCAAGCAGGAGTTCGCGCCCACCGGCATCAACTACATCACCTATAACTCCATGCCCCTGAGTACCTACATGGACACCATCTCAAATGGTCAATGGCAGGTACAGACCTCCTACCCGCAGGACCCCACCCAGAATGGCAAAACCATTCAGTACATCACCCTGCCCTACACCCTAGACCACTACCCCAACCCCAGCAACGACTTCGACCTGGTGCGCGATACCATGCTAGGTCTCAAGGCACTCAACCCGGACACCACCAACTGGGACCTTGACAAAGACGGGATGATTGACAACCTCTCTATCGTGGTGCAGCTACCTGCCGGTAAGAACGGCTACAACTCAGGTAGCTTCCTCGTACCCCACCACGCCACCAACCCCACCGGTGTACAAATCAACGGTCTAGATTTAGCCCATTACCTGGTACTGCCCTCTACCTCAAACACCAACGGCCGCTTTACCATTGGCTCCTCTAACGACACCATCAAGCACGAATACCTGCACACCGTAGGCATCTGGGACCTCTACCGAGGCGGCGCAGTAGGTAGCACCACCGGCGACACCCCGGTCGGCATCTGGTCTATCATGGCACAGGCAAACCGCACCTGGCCCCTGGCACAGGAACGTGAAGACCTGGGCTGGCTCACCATCCCCGACCTTGACCTTGCTGATAATGAAACCAAAACCATTACCCTACACACCCAGTACAACCCTGCTGGCCCCCAGGCAATCCGCCTAGAATCTCCCTACACAGACGCAGAAAGCTTTGTGGTAGAGTTCCGCAAGCAGGCACCGCGCTTCCAAGGACTCATTGACGATCGCATCCCAGCTACCGGCGCAATCATCTACCGCGTCAATAACGCCGTCAATAACACCCACGATGGCAAATCCAACATCCCCCTAGACGGCAAGATTCACGACTACATCTACGTCTACCGCCAGGATTCAGAAGGTAGCACCAGCCGAGGTCCGGTGCCCAGTACTGCGGCTCTCAACAGCACAACTATCAGTAGCTTCGGCCAGGCAGACCTCAACAACCGCTCCAACGCAATTCTTGATGCCGAAGGACGCAACACCGGTCTAACTGTCAAGGTTCTATCAACCGGCACAGATTCCATCACCCTAGAAATTTCCCGCTCAGATACCAGCGCTATTAGCATCTGGCAGCCAGTAGGTACTCCCGCACCTGTTGCAGTCAATGCCGCTGGCTCCTTTGCCTCATCAGGCACCACCCTGGCACGTAGCGCCACTACCGGCTCTAACGGCAACTTCAGCACCGCCGTCCAAACCCTTAACCAGGACGCTTGGGGTGCAGCCGGCACCCCCTTCTCAGGTGACTTTGGTGAGCCCCAGCTGGCATACCTGGGCCAGACCCTCTATGCTGCAGCCCCCAACTACCGCACCAACGCAGTAGAAGTCAAGCGCTACGCCAACGGCAGCTGGTCAACTATCGGCACCGCCCCCACCATGGGTAACTCCCCCATCTACTTCGGTGAAGCCGGGGGAACCCTCTACCTTGTAGGTGCTAACAACAACGGCTCACGCGCTCAGGTCTACACCTCAAATGGCACCAACCTTACCCAGCACAGCGCCAGCATCAGCGGTCAGTACGTCAGCAACTTTGCTGTAGCAGATGTTCAAGGCAAGCTCTTCTTGGCAGCCTCTGACGTTTTTGCCAACAACCACAAGCTCTACGCCCTAGAAAACAACCAGTGGGTTGCCCGCCATACCGATGCATCCGCGGCAAAGACTATGGCACTAATCCCCGCTAACGGTTCTATCTATGAGCTTCTGCTAGGGGCAGATAACACCCTTTCTCTGCGCCAGTTCACCGCTGACGGCAAGCTCCTTACTACCAGTTCTTTGGGTAGGGCAACCCTTGCCTCAATGGCAGTAAGCGGAGATAAGGCTGTGATTGCGGTTGAAGCTAACCAGCAGATCACCGTCTACACCGCGCCCCTGGCTGACATCACCCAGAGCACTCAGCTGGGTGAAAAGGTCACGCTCTCAGGCAGCGGCCCTGAGGTGGAAATTCTGGGAGATACCGTCTACGTCTCTTACAAGGACACCGCCCAGCAGACTATGCGCGTCTCTAGCCATAAGCTCGCCTAGGCTACCCTAGAGGTATAAAGAAGAGGGCTACCTACCGGGATCTACCCGCCACCTCACTGTGGCGCTTCCCGGTAGGTAGCCCTCTTTTTTTCCTATGGTCTAAGAACAAGGGATTACACGATTCAATCTACTGCCGAGTCCTACAAACGACCTTGCTGCTCGAAAAATTCTACACCACAGCCGCCCTCAACGGTGAGATGCGCTAATGGCAACAATCTACGGATATTCGCAAGAAAAAGGCACAGTACTTATTACTATGCAAGCCTCTGACAACCAGAGAGAAATCAACGACAAGATAGAGCACCTAGAAACCTACTACCCCGAACTTGAAATAGAAGTCAGGTACTAGTGGACACCGCATTTCTCTACGCCTCCCTCATTCTTACCGCCACGATCTCTTTAGCCGGCATCACTCTCATCACCTACAGCTCCATCTCAAGGCAAACCCCATGACCACCGTAAACCTCTACGCCACCCCCGACTGTCACCAGTGCAAACTGACTCAGCGCAAGCTCACCGCCCGCAACATCAGCTACAGGATCATCAAGCTAGAGAACGAACCAACTATCGCGACAAAACTCAAAGCCCGCGGACTACTTCAGGCACCCATAGTGGAAGTACCTGGTGACAAAGCTCAAATATGGAGCGGTTACAGACCCGACCTCATCGACCGTCTAGCTGCATGGCAGGCCCACCATGCATAGGCGTATACGCGATGATCTTGCCGTCTTCTGGCTCACCTTTCCGGCTGTGTCAATGGTGCCTACTTCGGCGGAAAATACGCCTTTCCTGACCTTACAAACCGGGCAGACGCAACCATTTTCGGCCTACTTATTGGAGCTCTAATCGCGCTGATGTTCTATACCTTCGTTTACCTTCTGGTCATCAGCTCTCGCAGGTAGGCCCATGCATAAAATACCGATGCCCAATAAGGGAAGTGATCTAGCACGCTTACTGAAAGCTAACGGGTTTACTGTAGAGCTAGGCAGCAGAGGCCACTACCGCGCTACCCACCCAGAACACCCAGACAAACCGCCTGTTAGGTTCTCATCTACTCCATCAGACGGCAGGTGGGCTTCAAACACCATTGCCTGGATCAAGAGGAACTATCACCTTACACTCAGCAAGAAATAACCCCTCCGGCCTCTTTCTCATCATCAGAATATCGAGAAAGAGAAAAATCTTGCTGACCACCCCCTGGACTAATGCCCTTGCTGACTTCGCACAATGGCTTCAAGCAGCCGGACGAACCGAACGCACCATCGAAACACGACTACGATGGCTAGCTACCCTAGCGCAGTCAGTTCCCTCTACACCCACTGAAGTAAGCAGCTCAGAAATCGCAACCTGGCTAACAAACCCCAGGTGGAAGCCCAACTTCCGCAGGAGCGCCTTGGCCTCTGCCCGTCGTTTCTTCCACTACCTCAAAATCACTGGCCGTCGCCCCGACAACCCCACAGAAATCCTTCTCCCTATCCGTGTCCCCAGAGCAAAAGCTCGCCCCTTGCCCACAGAAGTGCTCAACGCAGCCCTAGATACAGCTCAGACTACAGAGCAGTCGATGATGATTCTGTTAGGCGCCTTAGCTGGACTGCGCCGCACTGAGATTGCCTCGCTACACACAGATAGTTATTCCCCAGGATGGCTCACCGTAACGGGTAAGGGAGGCGATATGCGCCGCATCCCTGTACACCCGCAGCTAGAGCCATTTTTACAGCTGAAGCATGAAGGCTACTACTTTCCAGGCAGGTTCACTGGGCATCGTAGTCACGACAATGTTGCTAAAACGATTGGCAGGCTCTTAGGCAAGGGGTACAGTTGCCACAGCTTACGCCATTGGTTTGCGACAACTGCTTATGCTCAGTCTCAAGATATCAGGGCCGTCCAGGAATTATTGGGGCATGCCGATATTGCAACGACTCAACAATACATCGGGATTGCTGAAACGTCCCTCGAGTCTGTAGTGCGGGGACTGCCAGGATTGGAGGTGTAGCAACTTTTCTGTTTGCTAGCCCGCGGTTCTAACAGGTAGTTTGCATATATCTAGACGAGGGGCCTGCTCAGTTTTTATAAGAGCTGAAGACCTGTAAGGACTTCGCGACAGCTTGCAATGCTGAGCAGGCTCTTCACCTATGACCTCTTCTTACACGCTACCTAGTTGTCGTTCAAAGCCGCGAAACCCTCACGGCCCAGCCCTCTTTGCTCATACCCATTGACAAGAACGGCAGCGTCCGCTTCGTTACCTACAATTTTAGACACCACTGCCACAATATCAGCCCTTGATTCTATAGGGGTTTCAGCAATATCTCGTAAGGTCGGCAACCATTCAAGAAGGTTATCTGAAAAACTTGGAACTTCACCAGTTCGAGCTTTATTCAGACACGTTCCGATAGCCCAGAACACTTGACTAGCTTTCTCACCGCCTGTCAAAGATTGAGCCAAAGCTCTTGACCAGGGATGCTCATCTGTCAATTCCACTGAACGGACAAGAGCCCTGATAATCTCACGCAGTTCACTACGAGTCTGCTCTAACTCTTCTTTTAGCGCATCAAATTCTTCACGACTTACAGCACTATCCATAACGCCCCATATACAATTTCTGCAATCATTTCAGCATTCCCACCCCCTAGAGGGCCTTTCAAATTATTATAGATATGCTCCTTGACACGCGGCTACTGCTCACTACCCTTGGGGTTTTAGCTGCATGCTCTGTCCTTGGAGCCAGCGCATTTGCCGACATCTCTCTCTACCAGGCGCCAGCACCGAAGCCTCAACCCTGCCTACAGCAACCGCCGTCAGCCACAAACCGTAGTAGACCTGCCAGTGGGCTACACCCAGCAACCTGCCTGGACGCTCCCCATCCCTGATGGTGCCCGCGTCCATTCATCGCAGGCCGCAACTGCCATCATCGACAGCAAAACTATTACTCTCTACTCCAACGCCACCGGCAAGGAAATTAGAAGCGTCACCGGCGACGAAGAAATCGCAGTTATCGATGAAACCTCTATCGACGGTAAACCCGGCATCGTATGGCTCAACGCCGATAAGACCAAGCTCACCGCCTGGATCGCTGATGAATCTAACGCAGAAGGCAAACTCATCACCGCCGACCTGCCCGCAGGAGCAACCGTAACCCGCCCATCAGCTGAAATCATTATCAAAGACTCACAGACCCAGGTATTCAGGCTCACCCAGGAGGGGATAAAGCAATACCAGTCCCCTCAGGGCCTTTCCCCGTGGGCATTTACAGATAAGGGCCTTGTCTCTCTTGGGTATGACGTGCCATCAGAAGTTACTGACCCTGCTGGTCAGGCCGTTGCCGCCATTGACCTTGTTTCCCCTGAGGCCGGTTACTCTATGCTCCAGCGGATCAGCATCGGCAACGATTACGCCGCCAGTATCTGGGCGCAAAACCTTAACTCAGTTACCGACCAAAGCCAGGTCAAACTCGTTATCCATTCATTGAGTTCAGGCCAGCCCGTAGAAGTTATTGACGGCCCACTGCAATCTTTAGAACCCACTATCGATAGCACTGAGCGTTCCTGGGTTATCGGCCAAGGTAATGACCTAGCCACCTATGGGCCCTACATTTTTTCTCTTCGTACCGGAAAACTTCAGACAGTCTTACCGAATGGCACCACAGGGCTCCCAGCCAAGGGCACATTTGGTCTAGCCTCAGCCCCCAATGGAGCAACCTACATCTTCCAAGGTACTGAGGCTGGCTATACCCTTTCCAACAAAATCATCCTGGCCCAGTCCGGCTCAACTCTTATCACCCAAGCAGGAAACCGAGTTGTGGCATATCCCGCCACTCTTTCCTAACAAGCCCTTCTTCCTCGAAAGGAACCTCTTGTGAAAAAGTCACAGACCCTAGCTACTGCTCTACTGGTAGCTCCAACCCTTGCTCTACCATTGGCTACAGCGTCCGCTGAATCTCTACCGGCACCGGACACCACCGACCAGGCAATTTTCGCACCGGCCTCAGTTGCAACGCTTGCGGCCTCCGAACCGCTTGCCTCTGCTGAGCCCCTAGCTACTGCTGAACCAACTGCCACGACAGAGCCCACCACGGAACCGGCAGTAGAGCCCTCAGCCACGGCCACCGCTGAACCCACCACTACCGTTGCTCCTGCACCCTCTGAATCGGCAACCCCAATCCCTCATGAGACAGCCCTACCAACAGCAGAAGCTACCGCAACACCGTCAGAGGCCCCATCACCTGAGCCCAGCGAAACCTCCGCGCCGTCTCCAACTCCCTCACCTGAGGAAACTGTTGCCCCCACAGAACCAGAACCTACTAGCGCTCCTACCGACTCCCCCGTTGAGCCAGTAGAACCAGAGAATCCGGCACCTACTGATCCAGTGGAGCCTGAGACTCCTGTGGAGCCGGTAGACCCTGAGGTGCCCGTTGAACCTACCCCCACCCCCGAAGAGCCAGCACCTGAAGAACCGGCCCCAGCATTTGTAGAAGAAGAGCAGACCCTCATTGTGGGCGACGTCCACGACTTTCAAGTTACAGGCGTTCCCACCGCGGATGCAGAGGTCAAATTTACCCTCACTGATTCAGCCAACGTGGTCATTGAACTGCGTGATGCAGATGGCGAGCTGAAGGCCTATATCATTCGCACTGCGGACGAAAACGGTGAAGTAATCCTGACTCTCGATACTCAGGGCCTGGCTCCGGGTGAGTACACTCTGACGGCAACCGTTGGTGATAAGGAGGTAACGACAAAGATTATCGTCTCGCCCTCAGAATCAGAGCCTACTGACCCGGTAGACCCTGTTGTGCCTGAGCAGCCGGTGGAGCCTGTTGAACCTGTTCAGCCGGTAGACCCCGTTGTTCCTGAGCAACCGGTAGAACCTGTGGAACCGGCAGAGCCTGTAGTTCCTACCGAGCCGATTCAGCCAGAAGTTCCAGCAGAACCAGCTCCGATTGAACCTCTCCAGCCAGAGAGCCCAGCACCGGCTGAGCCCGTAGAACCGACCAACCCGGCGACCCCTGCTATCGAGAACCTCCCTGTAGTCGAAGAACACCAGCTTGAAGCAACAGATCTGGATACAGCAGAGCCCACCAACATCATCGAGGCCCTGCGCGAGCCTGCGGCAACCCGCATCCCTGATACCCTTTCAAACGCAACGGCAACGCCTCAGCGAGAAACAGCCTCTCGCGAGTTCAGCGAAACCCTCGAAGCTCTCATCCCCGGCGCCCGTGAGAACAGCACCTTAGAATCACGCGAGTTCACCAGCAACCTTCAGGCCGGTGCCGCGCCAGGCCGTCAAGCTGACGCACAAGACCTACAGAACGGCGATACGGCCTCGCCTGCACCAGCACGCACCGAACAAGGTTCCCAAGACTCCACGAGCTCACAGGCCGATTCTGATACTGAGCAAGCAGCATCGAGTACCTTTGACTGGTTCAAAACCCTGTCTGCTGCACTGGGCGCTAGCTTTATCGGACTAGCCGCCTGGCTTGTCTTCGGCAGACGAGGCAGGGATAAGAACAAAGAGGAGATCTAGACTTCTTTGTTACCTAGTGGTACAGAGCAAGGTGGGTGTCTTACTTGATGAGTTAAGACACCCACCTTTAATTTGTCTCTCATTGTCCTAGCAGTCGAGCGCTGTGGTGCCTCCCCCCTGGGAGTAGAGGGAATAGCGCTCAACTGAGGTGTGCATCTTGAGGTGCATCTCACCTTAAGCTATGGTGTTTTATGTCAATGACGAAAATCACACATGAGGTGATGCATGCTTGCGTAGACAATGCCAGATATAGCCAGCTATATCCAGCACAGGGTCAACCCCAGCAATATCAGCTCGTACATCATAGACACACCCCACACCCCCAGAAAAGGATGACAATGAAGTCACGAAAATTCCGCACCACCCTACCTGCTGCAGCTCTTGTTACTACACTCTTATTACCCACCTCCACAGCAGCCTTTGCAAGTACGCAACTTTCTACTACTACGCCCCCTGCACAAACGACTCCTGCTGGTGAATACGGATACGACTATAAATTTCAGATACTCCCGCACCATGGGTCCAAAGGCCCCCTCCGAGGCCATGAGATTTGGAAAATCATTATAGATGATTTTGAAAACGTATTTCCACTAGGCGGAATGGTAAACAACCCACAAGTTGGTCAAGAGCTTACCCTAACCAGCCCTAATGGTGGGAGCCCTGTAAGAGTTCTAGAAGTAGGCGACCGACACCTCAAGCTTCTTTCCTTGCCAGGCCACTTTAAAGGAGCAGATAACCCAATTACCTTTGCCATTAATGACGAAGGCTCAGAGCTGCACATCCAGGCAGATGGCCCCAAAGCTGCAAAATTCCCAGCAAACTTGGTCCCTTACCCTCTGTGGGGCAACTTTGCTAATAGGATTGTTCATAAGATTTACCCTAATGAACCTAGTGGGGTTATACCCAGCAATGAAGTGGTGAATGAGTAAATGAAAGTTATTCTTACCATAACGCTATTATTCCTGACGTTACTTTCAGTCTTTCTTCCCTACCTCTTGCTCTTCCCTTTATGGGGAATTCCAGATTTATCGCCCCAAGAAATTGGAATAATTCCTCTCTGGGGTCAAGCAACTGCCAGCTTTCTCTTTTGGTTTCTTTTCTTCTTAAATGTTCTTGAAAGAAAAAATTTTCCTGAAAAGAAAATACAGAATTGGGGGTTGGCGGGGCTTATCTGCTACGGGATTTCAGCCCTACTTTTTTCGCTCAATGCAGGCGGACTTCAAGCTTTCAACCCTCTGGTATGGGGTATAGTAATTGCCAGTCTCACAGGGCTAACATGTCTATGTGCATTAATTCAGAAAGGAAGCAGAGTAAGGGGAAGCGGCGTCCCTCACCAAAGCTGATATCTGACCAGAGAAAGAGAACAACATGTCAGATATAAACCAAAATTAAGATAGGGTTTCTTTAGCAGAAAGTAAAAACTTTCCTCACCCATCGACCAGCTACACCGCGAAAAGGTTATTACGGGGGCTATCGCCGCCCCCCCCGAACCCCCGCGCAAGCGCCGCGCTTGACCGTCGCTGCCGCGCAAAATCCCTGCCCCCATCCCCCGCGCAGAGCGCGAGTGATAGGGGGCAGGGCTTTTGCTTGCCTGGGAAAGTCCGTGGGCCAGAGATTGCCGGTGAAGGTGGCGGGGCAGGTTTATTCTGTTATGGCAGGGTATCCGCGGGACGAGCTCATGGTTAGGGGTAATTGAGCTTTTGAGGTGCAGGTATCTAGGCTCTTTAGGGTAGTTTGGTCATAGGTAGTGCTGATTTCTCATGAAGATAGGGGGTGTATTTCGTTGAGTCAGCAGTTTTTTACGGTATCGATGGTTGAGCGAGAGCTGGGGTATCGCCATACGTCTTTTTTGAAGGCACTTGCTACTAAGCCGGTTCCCCCTGCCGCGCATATTGGCCAGATAGCTGTTCCTTTGATCTTAAATACCTACGGGCCGAATATGCTTCAACAGCCAAGACCTATATCCAGACCGCAGTTGTCACCACTCAGGACATCAACGAATAGAGCAGGTCGGGGGACAACTCATTGGGATGAGCTTGCATCTGTACGCATAGGGTAGGCACAAATCTTATGCCGTAGATTTTGTAGTTGATTATATGCGGGCGTCCAGTATTGCCCGCTATAAAGCTGCAATGAAATCACATTTATGTATCACACAAATATTTATTTTTGTGATACAATAATATTATGAAGCTCATCTTCCTACCCTCAGCAGCAAAGCATGGATACACAGAAGCTGACGCACTTAGCGCAATGAAGAACCACATGTACGAGATACACGGCTTCGACAAATCTCGCACTGCTGGCCTTCCAGCCACCACCCTACACATCGGAACGACTGAGAACGGAGACATCATCGAGGTACTCTCACATCACATAGCACCTGACGTCATCATCTTCCACTGCATGAAGCTACGCGGGAAAACACTAGCCCGCGTCTACGCCCTCAACTCATAAGGAGAAGAACAACAATGTCTATGAAATCTCAGAACCTCAGCATGGAAGAGCTAGAAGCTCTTGGAGAAAAGCTCTCACGATGGGCAGAATCCGATGATTTTTTCGAGGCTCTAGACACAGCCACCATTACCCCGCGCAATGCTGAGAGTATAGCGCGTGCCGAAAAGATTGTCAGCGCGGCCACCCGAGGCCGCCCCGCTCTTGCTGAAACTGTCAGCGGACACTCCCCCAGCATCAACGCCCGAGTAACTCCTGACATCAAAGAGCGCCTTACTCGCTATACCCAAGAACAGGGGCTGAGCACATCCGAAGTTATTCGTGAAGCGCTCGATAACTTCCTACCCAAAGTGGCATAAATAAGCTGTAGCCACGGCGTTGATCTTAGGTACGATGCAGAGCATCGTACCTAAGATCAACGCCTTTTTGGTTTATAGCTCCTCGGTTAGGGGGATCCTATTGCGTCGCAGGCTCCTTATAGGATCCCCCTAGCCTCAGTTACTGTTTACCTGCCATTGTGGCCCTGCTGGCATTCGAGGCTAGGGGCTAGCCCTTCGCTGTGCAAGCCTAAAGGCCAAGGCGTATTCAAAATTTCTTCGGCGCTACGCTTTTTTCCTCAGAAATTTCGATGCCGCCTTGCCCCTGCGGGGTTGCACTGCTTTAGGTCTTTAGCCCCTTGACGCCTTCTTCTGCCAGCAGGGGACGGGACGGCTACCAGCCAGGTAACCGACCTGCCGGCGCAAGCAAGTGAAAGGAAGACAAGTAATGAGCCAGCAGGGATATGTTTATGACTGGGGTAATGCAGTAGTCGAAGAGGCAGAATCACCTCACGAGCTGGAGTACCTGGAGTGGGATAAGAGCCTGAAAAATTTTGTCGATAAAGGCTATAGTCTCCAGCGCATCTATCTTCAGCCCTCTAACCGTTGCGAGGTACATGGGGACGAGTTGCAATACTGCGGGCTTGACCCCTATGAGGCAAACTTCAGCGGCTCAGAATGGCGGATAGATTCAGAAACTGGTGAGTGCATGAGTGCAGGATGGATGTATGAGATGGGCGAGGCCTACATATCAGATGAAGCCAGAGCTGAGGCGCTCTGTCAGCGGCTGTGGGGGCAGAGCATAGAAGAAGCCTATGAGGATAGCGAAGAGAACCACGGCGGGGAAGCATTTTTCTACACCGAATGGGACTAACCAAGCAGAGGGGCTACCGGCACTTAGTCGGTTCCCCTCTTTGTCCGTTGGCACCGAAAGAGTGCGTGCGGGGCGAGTTGGAATCGGAAATGGCAGGGGTTCTTTTCCAGGGTCTGGTTCGGTTGCTAAGGCAACCGAACCAGACCCCTTTTCGTTTCTTATCGGAAGACTCGAACCTATTGCCGTTTCGCAATCAGAAACGGAAATCAACAATGGAAATCCGCAATTACTCATGCGGAATTCCCGCAATGCGTAATGCGAAAGAACTTCCATTCTCTACTAAGACGAAGCATCAGCCATTGAAACGCAGTCGCACATACAGAACAGGAAAACGCAGCCATAACCGTAGTAGCAAGAGGTACTAGGAGCAGAAGAACCATAGGCCACCCAGCGCGACCAAATACCAGCTACCGATAAACATCTAGTACCCCAAAGCAGACCACAGACAAAGCAGAACCAAACATCAACAGAGTAATGAAGAGTATGAACAGCACGGTAAAGCAACTACCAAGAAAACAAGCACCACAATCAAGACTAAGACCAGAGCAAAAGACAGAAAACACAGCAGATACAACCAACTAAAAAGCAAGATTCAAAGCCAGAAGCAGAGCAACAGCTAAAACCAGCAGATACAAAGAAAAATGCAACACACCTGTGGCATTGAAATGCACGCCGTCCAAAAAATTGGACGCTAAAACCGCGTACTGACTTACGCCTGCACTGACCAGAAGCTAAGGCTCAGCATGGAACAAGTCAGTCCCCTCTGCCCGGTATGCCATGGGCCTCTACCTGCGCAGAGCCGTAAAACCCGAAAATATTGCTCAACATCTTGCCGTAAAAAGGCCTCCTATCGTTTAGAGAAAGACCTACCTCTAGCTGATCCAGTGCTATCTGCTGTAAAAGCTACTGAACTGCTTCAAGAGCTAGAGCAGAGCTCTCAACGCATCACCCGTCTTGAAGCTCTGGTGAAACGGCAACGGCAACTCAACGCTAAGAACCGCAGCAGGGCCTTAGAAGCACAATCGGCAATCGCAACGGCTCGCAATCGGCAACGGAAATCGGAAATAAGGGTAGCAGCGACCTATAAGAAGCTCATTTCCGATTACACAGAACGTATCGAAGAGCTGGAAGCGCAGAATTTTGTTTTGCGCCACCAGGCAGAAGAAGCGCAACAGAAACATGCGGAAGCGCAAGTAGCTGCCGAGTACCTCTTGGGGCAGTCGCAGCACTTCAAAAAGGAGTCGGAAGGCACCCGAAGGGTCATTGCCAAGTTGCAGGCTACTGCTTCCGCTCCGGCCTCACTCTTTGTGGACTATCAGTACTTTGCCCGCTGGTATTTCCACAAGAAGCCAGGAAGAGAGTGGGATGACCACGACAGGAACCGGCATATACGATTCAAGGCTTTCATTTCACACCATGCACCTGCTCAAGAAGTCCCCAAGTCTAAGAAACCCAATACAGTCATGCACCGGAAGAAGGCTCGAATCCAAGCACTCAAGAATCAAACGTCCAATCAGCAGTCACGTTAGAAGAAAGAAGAACAGTCATGACAGTCTCTATATCCCGGATGGATATCCGCTACTATCTCTCAACTATCGCCTCAGCAGATGATGCTTCCAGCCGTGGGCAACTAACCGGGTACTACACTGGCTCGGGGGATCCCAGCGGCCGCTGGTATGGAAAGGGTATTGCCGCCCTTGGTTTCGAGGATGAAGCACTTGTACCAGAATATGCCGCAATCGCTATATACGAAGAGGCGAAGAACCCCAACAACGGAAAACGACTTGGAAAAGCGCCCATCAAAGAAACCGAAGCACCCGAAGGAGCGAAAACTGCATCAGGACGCCCCACCTCCAAGAAACGGAAACCCGTTGCCGGTTTCGACTTGACCTTTTCCGCACCCAAGTCAGTTTCCGTTCTTTGGGCTGTTGCCGATAATTCCACCCAGGCCCGCATTCATGCCGCTCACCAAGAAGCTGTCCGCAAGACCCTTTCCTGGGCAGAGGAAAACATCATTCAGACACGCGCAGGCGACAGCGGGGTAGTTCGAGTGGCAGCGAATGGCATCATTGCGTCTTTGTTCGACCACTTCGACTCACGTGCCGGGGACCCGCAACTCCATACTCATGCTGTTATAGCTAACCGTGTACAACGCGCAAGTGACGGTGCCTGGGTCACCCTTGACTCCTACGGTCTACACAAGGCAGTAGTCACTATTTCCGAGATGTACAACAACATTCTCTTTGATGAACTAGCCCAACGGGTCCAAGCTGAGGCTGAGCAACGGGACCCCTTAATGCAGGTATTGCGAAATAAAGAAGTTCCTGAGCATAACCGCCGCATGGAGCTTGCTGACGTACCTGATGAGCTCATCGCTGAGTTTTCACAACGCACTATGAGCATTGAGAACCGTACTGATGAATTAGTAAAAGAGTGGAAGGCCGCTCATGGGACTCGCCCTGACGAAGACCAGATTCTAAAGTTTCGTAGGCAGGCAACACTAGAAACTCGTGAGGATAAACCTGGTCTCAAGCTCCCCCTTGCCCAACGAATGAGCCAGTGGCGTATCCGTACCCTCAAAGCCGGTTATCACCCTGAAGAAATTATCAGCCGAGCAACAGGCCACAGCATCACCTACTACAACAAGGCAGCTTTTACAGATAAAGCCATTACTGAAATCGCCAGCGAAGTTCTAGAACGTACTATCTCCAAGCACCCCACCTTTACCCGGTACAATCTTCTAGCCTCTGCCCACCGACTCACAGCCGATATCCGATTTAGCTCTCTTGAAGAACGTGAGCACTTTGCCAACCAGCTTGTAGACTGTGCCCTCAACGCTGCCGTTGAACTTACCCCTGACCGATATAATCTCCCCGGCCTTTCACAAGAAGGTCTTAACCTACGAGGAACCAGTGTCTTTGACCGAGATGAGGAACAAGAGTACACCACTGTTGAAGTCCTAGAGCGCGAAGCTGACCTCATGGCCGGTGTCACATCCGATACGACACGCACCTACGCTAAAAACGTTGAGAAAGCGATGCATGACTTGCAGATGCATACTAGCGATGCTGGCCACCATCTAGCGCCTGACCAATTAGCCACGGCTCACGCTGTTATTACCAGCAACAAATCCATTAGCGCTATTATCGGCCCGGCAGGAACCGGCAAAACCTCAACACTA
This sequence comes from Rothia sp. (in: high G+C Gram-positive bacteria), assembly GCA_030529845.1. GTDB lineage: Bacteria > Actinomycetota > Actinomycetes > Actinomycetales > Micrococcaceae > Rothia. The sequence goes on from JAUMWB010000001.1 coordinate 521,803, forward strand.
GCTGGTCTTCGCACTGCCTGGGAAGCTCAACAAGGTAAGGACTCTATTATTGGTTTGGCCCCATCAGCTGCTGCGGCAGCTGTGCTTGGCAAAGAACTGGGAATCAGCACCGAGAATACCGCGAAATGGATTTATGAATCAGTAGGCGAAGGCGCTATGCACCGAGCAGAACAGTATATGAAGCTCAAAAAGAAAATTACGCACCTTGATTGAACTTCGTCTTGCGCAGAACCCCAAGCATACCCCTACTCTCACCGCGCTAGACTCTGCCCGTACCAGGCTTACCACTCTTATTAGCGCCCAAACAAAATTCACCATTAAACCTGGCCAGCTACTCATCGTTGATGAAGCCTCGATGTCTTCAACCGAAGACCTCTACAAGCTTCACCAGCAGGTCAAATCCGTTGGCGCGAAGATGCTACTGGTAGGCGACCCGCGACAGCTAGATGCCGTGGACGCCGGTGGCTTCCTCGGGTGGGTTGAGAATAAAGGCTACGCTCAACACCTGACGAGTGTGTGGCGTTTCAAAGCGGACTGGGAGAAAGCAGCGTCATTGCGTCTACGTCTTGGCGACATTGATGTTCTCAAAGAGTACCTTGATAAGGGGCGAATTAGCGTTGCAGATAATGCTCTTGATTCTGCCTACGAGGCCTGGCGTGAGGATAAGCAAGAGGGAAAGAGCACTGTTCTCATTGCTGGTTCTAACGCAAGCGTCCTGGAGCTCAACCAACGGGCCCAAGAAGATTTGATTGCTACCGGTCAGGTCGATTCAAACTTTCCAGTTTCTATTAGCACCGGTAAAGCTTATCTAGGTGATACTCTTCTTGCCCGTTTGAACGACCGCCAGCTTATTGACGATACAGGTGACTTCATTAAAAACGGAACTCGCCTGAAACTCACGCACGTTGGGCCAAGCATTATCACTACAACCCGTGAAGATACAGGGGCGACGCTTTCTATCCCCCGCTGGTATGCTCGCGAAGCTATCGAGCTAGGGTACGCCTGCACAATTCACCGTTCTCAAGGTCTTACCGTGGACACCTGCCACGTAGCAATCAGCACAGAATACAACCGTGAGCAGCTCTATATAGCTATGACCCGCGGCAAGCAGAACAACCAAATTCTTATCGAAGCCCCGGCCTCAGCACAGGAAGACGGCCCAGATCAGTGGGGCATCATGCGCCGTATCGAAGCTGATACTGTGCTGGGTGTGTTAGCTGGCATTATGGATAAATCCGATGTCGATAAGACAGCCCACGAAGTCCGTGACGCTGAACATGGCTGGGCCAACGATTTAGGCCGTTCCCTATCCGAGCTGGATTATCTGGCAGATCTTTCAGCAACACGCCGTGTGCACACTTGGCTACAGAAAACAGGCCGTTCACCTGAAGACTATGTTCAGACCCCTGAATACAAGACCCTGGTGTTAGCAGCCAAAGAGGCAATGATTGACCTCACTGATATACCTGAAACTATCGATTCTCTCGAAGACACAATTGCTTATCTTCAGGAACACGCGGAGTCCATGCCCACTGAGCTCATCCCTAGCCTACGATTCGCGTCAGAAGATGAGGCAACAGTAGAGGAAGCTATCAGGGCAAAAATCAGTCAACGAGTAGACAGTATCTTGTACCAGAATCAGGCAGAGCCCTGGGTAGCTCAGCTCAAAGAAAACTACCCACTCATTCCTGATATTCACCAGCAGGTAGTTCTCTGGCGGGCCCTATCCCACCAGGAAGACGCCCCTACCTACTTAGGTAAGACACCTAGCTCCAGTTCGAAGCGACTCTATGCTTACCATGAGCGTCTTAGCTCTGTTATCAGCAATTTGAACCTTGAGCACCTCAAAGCAACGACCTGGAATGTTGAGACCGATAGCATCAAGCTGTCGGCTGAGGTACAAGAATTTATAGATCTGTGGGATGAAATGGAAGCTGATCCGGTCATGATTGAGGCAGAGCAATGGTTAGCGGCAATGGAAGTCGAAGAGTTAGAGGCTGGGCGGGAGATGTCGTAGTTCCTTTATCTATCGGTGGGTGTCCAACTGTTCATTTTGGAACAGTTGGACAGCTAGCCTGTCTTTGAGACTGAACCCAACATCATCTGGCAGTGGCGTTATGATTAACGTGCGCAGAATCCCTGCATGGCTATCCTGTGAGGCACCTTAGTTTCCCTAGAGTGTTGAAGTATTTAAGCACTTAAGCTACAGTTTGTGATGTGGAACTCATTCGAGTTCTACAGAATATTTTTCCCAAGGAATTGAGAAATTATGGATCGTCGTACAGCTCTCGTTGGAATCAGTGGTGTTGGTGTACTTCTAGCCCTGGGCGGAGGAACCTCTGCAAACGCGCGAGGCTTTCGTTCGTCTCAAAAATTTATGACCCGCGACCAACAATTTGACTTAATTCTCTCCAAGTTAGAGTCACTGCCCGAACATCTCAAAGAAGCAGATCCAAGGACTTACCCTAACTACGAAAAGGAAATACAACGGTATATAGGGGATACTACGCTTCTATCCCCTGCTGAAAATTCAACAGGGGTAATTACCCCTCAATTCAATGCGTGGGCATGTGCTGGCTCATTAGCTGGTTTCATCGTCAACACTGGCGCCCCTGTGGCCAAGATTATCGGGTGGATTAAGAGAGCGCGCCAGCTATGGGGTGGCGTCAGAGGTATCTGGCGTGCCATTCGAAGTGGTGCAGCCGCAGCTGAAATCGGTAGCGAAGCAGCAAGCGTCCTCGAAGATATATTGGGATACGGTGACGTCGTCAATAACTGCTTCAGCTAAACTATTTCTCAACAGTCGAGGGATGCATCCATAATCATCCCTCCACTTGTTTATAAAACCAACAGGAGCATTGCTCATGATATCGAACCGTACTTACGATCAGAGCCACCCGGAATATGTTTCTTTATCCACTGCGTATGTAGGGCACCTAATGACGAGTACTCTTCTGGCAGCCCTCGCAGGCATCATGTACTGGTTACTCTCGCTCTTCTTCCCTGCCCTTAATTTTGGGGTTCAAAACCTCGTTATCTTTATTATCGCTGTGGTCATTGGGGGTGAGTTGATTGTGGTGTTGCTTCAGCGCCCCTTTATTGTCAAGGCTTCTCACAGCGACCCAGGCGGATGGGGATATGCTTTACCTGAGTTTTTGGTGCTTCCTTGTTTGGCAGGGGTGGGGGCCTTTCTAATCTCTCACCAGTTGGCAGCTGGTCTTGTATGTGCGCTTGTGTTCTTTATTGTTTTTGGAGTTGTGGGTTTGCTGTCTAAGCCGTGGAAGCCTGGTTTGTCTCGTGCTGAGGTTCGGGAACGGTATGAGCAGACTAAAGATATGATTCAAGCAGATTTTGTAGAAGAAAAATATCGTGGGGTAGAAGTTAATCCTTTGCATAGAGATTTATTTAAGAAGCGATAGTGAGGCTTATTCAAAAGTAGACACGCACCCCACACCCACCAACTAGACAACGGCCCCACCCACGGCAAAAATATGAGCGTTAAATCTCTACAAATAACCTCAAGCCATACCGGACAAGACCGTTGCTACACCAGCGTACAACCGGCCTCACAGCCACGCAATTCGCCACACTACACACAGCCCTCACCCATCACCTCACCTGGTCAAAACCAGGCGGAAGACCACCAGCGCTAACCCTCACCCAAGCCCTCAAAATCACCCTGCTCTACCACCGCCATAACCTCACCGAAGAACTCCTCGCAGAACTTTTTGCTGTCTCTTGCTCGACAGTCTCACGAGCTATCAACACCATCGAAAAGGCCCTGGAGAAGATTCTCACTCCGCTGACTCAGCCTTTGAAAGAAAGCCTCAAAGCACCCGGGTCCTTAGTAGTTGACGGGACTCTGATACCCACGTGGAATTGGCGTTCACTTGGTAAAACAAATTTCTCTGGAAAGCACAAACGAGCCGGATTCAACCACCAAGTCATTTGCACCTTGGATGGAAAGTTGCTGGCTATCACAGACCCGGTGCCCGGGGCCAGGCATGATGCTTACGCCTTCAAACATCATGGCTTGGAAAGATATCTTGATGAGAGCACTGTGGCTGATAAGGGCTATATCGGGTTGGGGTTGGCTACCCCGGCCAGACGCAAGCCTGGTCAGTGGCTGAGTCGGGAGCAGAGGCGGAATAATCGGGTGCTGAATCGGCTGCGGTCGGTGGTGGAGCGGGTTATCGCTCAGATTAAGACTTGGCGGGTTTTGCATACGGGGTTTAGGCGGCTGTTGGGGTCGTATGGACGGGGTGTTTTTGGCCGTTGGTTGGACCTTATGAATAAGCCTCAATTTGTAGCTCATCATCTCAGTACTCGAGCGCTATGTCGAATTCTTGGGAGCAAGGGGCACTCAGTGAGGTAAGCACCTTGAAGTGCCTCACACCTTAAGCTATAGCCCTTTGTGTTAATGATGAAAATCACGCAGGAGGCTGTTGCGCTCCGTTTCCCCAAGTCAATACTAGCCACAGCCCTAGCAGTTACCATATTCATCTCCGCGACACCAGCTCAAGCACAAGAGACCCACTTTGATATCTCAGGCACCGACAAAACAGCTATTCAACAAGCTTTAGAGACATCAGAAGCAGAAAAAGACACCGCAAAGAAGGCTATAGCAAGCTTTACGAACAGCACAGCACCAGATGCATTCGATAACCTCATAGATAAGACCTTAGATTTGTCAGGCACAGAAGATTCCAACGTTCCGCTCCCTCACATTACGAAAACCGGCGGCCTGTCCTTAATTAACGAATCCACCGGCGAGTCCCTCTCCATCGAAGCAGCAACCCCCAGCAATTCCACCCACACTATCGATGGATTAGCCCACTCAGAGACTACCGACGGCATCGACACATTTACACACATCACAGGACGTAGATCTGGCCAAATACTTGCTGTTCTCACCCCTGAGGATCTTCAAAACTCTGTAGATTTTTCACTCAGCCTCCCTGAAAGATACAACTTCTCACTATCTACAGATGGATCGGTAAACATTACTAATCAAAGCGGAGAAACCGAAGGGTCTATAGCACAGCCCTGGGCAGTAGATTCGGCAGGAAACCTATTACCCACTTACTTTGAAGTTACAGATTCAGGAGTTCGCCAGCACGTAGACCGTTCAGCCGCCATAGGAGACGTAGTATTAGACCCAGATATTCAGTGGTGGGCCGCAACCGCAGCAAACTGTGCTCTGGCAATAGCCCCAGTACTTGCTCCTGGAGGTATTGGCGCAGCCGCCAAACTCGCAAAGCTGACCTCAAAGCTCAACGATGCAATCAAGAAGAACCAGAAACTGGCTAAGATTGTAGAGGAAGCCGGAGGTCAGATTGCCTATGTTCAGCTTCAGGTAAAAGCAGCCTCAAATGCTATCCGTGATAAACTCCCGGAAGCAGCCCAGAAAGTCTGGCCAGCCTTCCCGCTCAATGAAGCTGATACAGCAAGGGTAGCTGCCGCATCAGGATTCAGCATTGAATTTATTCTCGATGCATTAGGTATCGACTCATGTTTTGACCTAGGTAAAGAAATAACAGGAGTATAGCCTCAGAGTAAAACCATGGAACAGAACCTTTTCCTCTTCTTTATTAATCTTTCTGTCGTAGTTTTCATAATATATGTCAGTGTGAGAGCAACTAACCGTGAATCTTCCGCTAGAAGAAACCCGGCATCTCTTTTCACGTGTTATTTTGTTGCAGCTTATACAGCCTACAGTTTCCCTATCCAATTTAGAGGTGAAACTCCTTCCTTTATTCTTGTTGTGGGTATTGGGCTGTGTCTAGGAACCATCTTTAGTTTCTTTGCGATATCAAACCGGGAGAAAGAGAACGACAGGTCAGATATAAACCAAAAGTAAGATAGGGTTTGTTTAGCAGAAAGCAAAAACTTTCCTCGCCCATCGACTAACTGTACCGCGAGAGGTTATTACGGGGGCTACCGCCACCCCCGCGCAAGCGCCGCGCTTGACCGACTGCCGCGCAAAACCCCCGCCCTCTTTGACACGCAGAGCGCGACAGAGGGCGAGGGTTTTGTTTGCCCTGGGAGTCCGTGGGCCAGGAAGTACCAGCGAGGTATGCGGGCAAGTTTGTTCAGATATGGCAGGTTGTATGCGGGATGAGCTCAGGGTTAGGGCTAATTGAGCTTCTGAGGTGCAGGTATCCAGGCTCTTCAAGGAAGTGACTTCATTCTTAGGCAGTGCTGGTTCCTCATCGGAATTTGCCTGCTGTCCTTCCGATTGCACGCGCCAGCTCCAAGGCCGCAAGCCCTCGCAAGCTTCGGACAAGAGGTTCAGAAACTTTTTCCAGACGATCCTACGTCGCTTATTTCCTGGAAAAATTTTCTTCCCCCCAGGATCACCGTCCTTTCCATCTGGTGCAGCTCGCGGTGCAGGCAAAAACAAGAATGGGATAAACACCACCCCCTCAGTACATATTTTCTCCGACTATAAGGAGCACCAACCATGGAGCAAAACATAACCGGCCGGCAGAAATCACCACCGCAAAAGGAGCACTGGAACTCATTTCAACCTTGGCTCAAATGAAGCTGTTGCCCGCGAAGTGAAGACCTAGATGGTGAGAACCAACGTCAAGACCACTGACCTAGCCGACACTTTTGATATCGAGCGCGCTGGCGTATCTAAAAAACCCAGAGGTGAAGCAGCCTTCTCCATTGAAGACCTACTAAAAACCGCTGGACTATATGGGCATTTCCCTCAGTGAGCTACTGGGCGAAAGCATCCTTAATACAAAAATCCCCACTACTGCTGAACTGAGCAATGATGGGGAAAAGAAAATCGCCCCGATCGGATTCATACCGAACGGAGCGACTTATCAAATGGTTGCTAACACTAAACCAGCGCTAGCTGGGGTAGGGTCTGCGGGGCTTGAAACCTCGACCAAGGGATAATTAGCACAAAGAAAAGAAGCAATCTACCTTTTCTTGATAGTTTTGGTCTTCTTCACTCCCCCAGTGATTGCCTTGGCGCGGGACTTCTTAAAAGTTACCTCTACACCGTCAAGGGCACGCAAACGCTTACGCATGACCTTAATAGCCTCAGGGTTCTGGTCAATGAGCAGGAACTTACGCTCTAGCTGCGCCGCCGCATGCCCGGTAGTACCAGAGCCACCAAAGAAATCCAGCACCCAATCACCCTCAGCACTCGACGCCTGAATAATACGACGTAAAATACCCAGGGGCTTCTGGGTGGCGTAACCAGTTTTTTCACGACCATTAGGCGAAACAATGGTATGCCACCAAACGTCTGTGGGCAGTTTGCCCAGCAATGCCTTCTCAGCGGTCACCAACCCAGGTGCCATATAGGGTTCACGGTCTACAGCATCCGAGTTAAAGTAATAGTTCTCAGGGTCTTTCACATAGACCAGGATGTTATCGTGCTTGGCAGGCCATTTCTTCTTAGACTTTGCCCCGTAATCATAAGCCCAAATCAGTTCATTGAGAAAGCACTCACGCCCAAAGAGAGCGTCCAAAACTACCTTGGCGTAATGAACCTCCCGGTAGTCCAGGTGCAGATAAAGGGTTCCACTGGGTTTAAGCAGCCGCCACGCCTGTAAGAGGCGGGGTTCTAGAAACTCCCAGTAGTCCTCAAAAGAGTCGTTATAGCCATAAACGTCGCCCTTAATGGTCTGGTAGGTTTGCCCTTTATAGCCCACGCGAGCCGCACCCTCAGCACGTACTGTCTTGATGCTCTGACGCTTCTGCACCTTACCAGTATTAAAGGGTGGGTCAATATAAATCAGCTGGAACGATTCTGCGGGCAGGTTTTTGAGTACAGCAAGGTTATCCCCGTGGACCACCATGCTGGTACCACTTTCTGACCAAATAGAACGTTTTGACACAAGAAACAGAATACCCCACAGCACCGCCAGCCCCCGGCTGTTAGCAGTGAGGGTTAAGCCACGCTGCCCTCACACACCTGTTTTTTCACTATAGAAAACGTTAGTTTCGAGGTGGGTACGGCTCGCCCTCATAGGATGGTTCTAGAGGTGCAGAGCAGACGTTGGTCAGGGTGCCAATCCCTTCAATGCTAGTGGTGACGGTTTGCCCAGCAGCAAGCCACCTGCGGGGCCGGATGGATAAGCCAACACCCGCTGGGGTGCCCAGAGCGATAAGATCGCCAGGTTCTAACGTCATAAAAGTTGAGATGTAGGCAATAACTTCTTCTGGGCTAAAAATGAGGTTAGCGGTGCTGCCTTGCTGACGGATTTGACCGTCCACGGTGCAGGTCATGGCAAGACCGCTGGCGATGTCTAACTCATCGGGGCTAACAATAACAGGGCCAAAGGGGGTAGTGGCGTCCCAATTTTTACCCTGGAACCATTCGCTGGTTCGCCCCTGCCAATCTCGCACAGATACATCATTAAGGACGGTAAAACCCAGCAGATGATCAAGGGCACGTTCTTCGGGGATATGCCTGCCGCCTTTACCCATAACCGCGCAGAGTTCAACCTCCCAGTCAATTGCCTTGCTTTCGTAAGGTAGTTGGATGGGGTCGCCCGGACCAATCAGGGCATTACCAAACTTGGTGAAAATAGTGGGGTGTGAGGGAATATCTGCACCGACTTCTGCGGCATGGTCGGTAAAGTTCAGCCCGACGCAGAGCACCCTGCTGACCTCGTGCAGGGGGCTGATGAAGGCGTCCTTGCCTACCTCAATAGGGCGGGCGCCCAGCTGTGCGGGGTCAAACGGGCGCAGGTTTCCCTTCCCCAGGTAGGTATGCAGTGGGTGGGTAAGCTGGTACCATTTACCCGATTCTTCAATGACCGCGCAGGCAGCGCCGCCTACCATCATTTGTGCAAACTTCATGACTGACCTCCCTTTTGCCACGCGGCAGTAGCTCCCCAGCGCCAATCTAGTGACGCCGCTTTACTAAAATATTGGGTAGATAGTTAATTTCCGATGAAATACCTGGGCAATCATCAGCAAACAGAGTATTCTATACATCACAGTGTAGTTTATTTCCCACACAGGAGGCTCCCATGAGCGGTTTGATTACCCTGATTTCTCAGACCCATCCGTCCAGCAAACCCATTACCGTGAGCACCCGCCCTGCCCGCCTTGAGGACGCTGAGGGGCTTGCCCGCCTCTACTTCGCCTCTTACGATGACGCACGTTTTGCCTCCCAAACTGACGCAGCCGCTGAAATTGAGCGGATTCTGCGGGGTGAGCACGGTGAATTTTACACGGACGCTTCCCCAGTGGTTGTAGATGAACATGACCGCATTGTTGCAGCAGCCCTCTGCCTCAAACACCGCGTAGTCACTGACCCCAAGCACCTACCCACCATCTACGAGCTCTTTACCGCAGCATCCCGCCGCCGAGAAGGCTTAGCTGAGCAGCTGATCCGCCTAAGCATTGACCAGATGCACCAGGACGGCTACGAGCAGGTATCCGTGCGTATCAGCGAGAACAACGCCGCGGCACTTGCCCTCTACCTGACCCTAGACTTCAACCGCTGGTTCCCTGAGGACGACGAGCTCATCTAAGCCCAGCCGATTGGCTGGGCTTACAGCCCACTGAGTAGGTCTTCTACCGGTTCGAGCAAGTAGGGCGCGTTATGGGCAACGCGCCCTACATCCGTAGAAACAGGGTAAAGTTCCCAGGTATGGGTCTGGGCGAAGGCTTGCGCGCGAATACCGTCTAGGGCTGCTTGGGCATCCTGCTGGGTTTTTGCTTTAAGGATGGGATCGGCAGATGCCCGTGCCCCTGCTGGTCTGCCGGAGCGCAACCAGCGGGTAAGGGCATCATCTTCGCTGATGCCAGCATCGCTAGCTACACCCAGAGGTATGGGGAGTCGATTGTGTAGCTGCCCCAGCTCTTCCTCCATAGGGTGCGCGTAAGGTGGCTCACCGCCCAATTCAGTCAGGATGCCGGTATCAAACTCGCCATTACCCGGTGAGTCCATAGTGAGAATGGAGCACGTCAGCAACCACTGCCCAGCACGCCCCTCAAAGGTAGCACCGGGTACGGCGTGGGCTTCGGGGATACGCCACCAGGTATAGAGACCCGCCAGGTAAATGGGACGGCGGTCTACGCGGCGTACCAGGTAAGGGGTCTTGCGGGTTTTACCGCCCAGGGTGGTCTCGGACTTCCACTCATAGTAGCCGGTTACAGGCATAGCACAGTGACCGCTGATGGCGGCATCCCTAAAGGTTGGCTTAGTCAAGGCAGTCTCGCTACGGGCATTGAAGGTGCGGGAGGCAAAAGCCGGGTCATCAGCCCAGGTAGGTAGTAGCCCCCAACGGGCAGCGTGAATCTCGCGGGTAAAAAAGGAGTCTGCGGGTTGGGTATAGGTTTCGGATGCGGTGAGCCGATCCACCAGCACCGGAACGGTGTGCGTGGGGGCAACATTATAGTTGGTAATCGGTGCGACCAGCTCAACCCCGGCAAGGTACTGGGGGTGTTCTAAGGCAAGTTCAAGGGCGTACCTACCGCACATAGAAGCCTGCCTTTTCATATGCCTCAAGCACGGCATCCTCAATATCTTCTAGGGCAATCAGGGGTTCAATATCGCTTAAGGCTCCCACCGTTGCCGGGTCAAGCGGCATACCCAAGGCACGATAAACATCCTGGCTTACAGCGCGTAGAGGCTCAGGACCTGTCACCACAATTCCTGCCGAAAACCACCAGGCACCGGCAACCACCCGCTGGGCAGTACCCACCAGCTTAACCCTGCTACCATCGGGCAGCTGCCCCCAGACCGAGTACTCACCGGGGCAATACTCCCCCGGCAACTCACCAACACCAGCCATCACACCCAAGGACTCAAAAACCTCTACAAACATACGCCCAAACCTGCCATAGCGGTCATGGTTGCCACTCACCGCATCCGCATCACGCTGAAAATGATCCACCACCAGGCACCCTTGATGGTAGGCGGCAGCATGCCCACCCACGGTGCGTACCAGGGGCTCAAAGCCGTGGTTCACAGCGGCGGCGCGAGCCTGAGTGAAACGGGGGTTGAGTTCGTCCCTGCGCCCAAAAGCCACCGTAGGCTTGGGGCGGTAAAGCCGTAAGGTACTGGGGGACTCTCCCCTGCCGACGGCGCGGACGGTCGCCATAGCCGAATCAACCATCTGAGCCATAGTGCCACTGTCTTCTGGGGCAAAGCGATCAAGGTGCAGCATTAGTCCACCGAAATTTCGTTCAAGCTGGTAGAAACGAACTCCCACCATGCCGGGCGCAGACCCGCATTCAGAGCCACCTGCTGGCTGATGATGTGCGAGGGGCTAGTGCCATAGAAAGGAACAAACCCCTCAGTGAGAATAGCCTGCGACAGTTCCCTCACTAGGTAAGAAGCAAGCCCCCGCCCCCTGTGACCGGTCAGCACATCAATGCCAATCTGACGGCACCAGTCGGAGTCTTCGCTAGCTCCCGCTAGGGCTACCAGCTCCCCCTCAGCATAAGCACCGAGCACCTGCACATCGGGGCGCAACTCTTTAAAACCCAGTGCGTTCTCAAAATCAGGGTTGCCGCGATACTGGTCCAGTTCAGAAGATTCTAACCACCTCACCGTGTAGCCCTGGGGTAGCAAGCTGGGGCGGGCGTCCGCACCTGGGGTAAAGAAATCCCTGCCGGGGGTGAAAAAGAGGGAGGTGCCGCTCATCTGCAGCGCGTAGGGGGTCAGGTAGTCGTTGAGTTTACGCAACTCAGAGTAGTCCCCCACCCAGTTGCCGTTATCGCCGGCCAGCAGATTATCGGCGGCCTCGCGCACGCGCGGGTGCTGGGCACAAACAACCGTCAGACCCCGATAGTTGATCAGGCGCAGCTCCCAGTGATCGCGGTAGCGGCGGCGTGCCGGGTGCATTTCCTCAAGCGGAATACGAGGCGCAGAGAGGTGGGTTGAGCCGTGCTGCTGGGCGATGTCAATGGCCTGCTCCGGAAGGCACAGGTCAATGGACAGCTGGGCTGCCAGAATCTTCTCTGCCTGCTGGTAGCTGGTGATAGGCGCGGGCATGGCTCTCTTTCTACTCGATGGGGTCAGTATCTAGGGTACTCGTTTTGGGAATGGAGCGGACGCCGGTGGCCGCTTTGCCTTTCGGGGCAGGCTGATGATGCGGGCGGGCTGTGCCCCGTATTTATTCTGTTTTCCCCGCAACTAGTTGCGGCTTTTTCAGAATAAATGCGGGGTGCCGGTGTTTATGCTGGAGGTATGAAGATTCTTATTCTGGGTTTGAATGGTGCCGGTAAGTCTACCTGGGCGCGACGGTTGGCCGCCGGATACGGGGTGCCACTGCTGCATCTTGATACCGTTCACTGGTTGCCGGGGTGGGCTGAGCGGGAGCTTACGGACGAACGCGCTCTTGTGAGCGAGTTTCTGGATAAGAATGAGTCTTGGGTGATTGAGGGCGGCTATTCCGATGTGCATTTTGAGAGGCGACTGGCTGAGGCTGACCGTATCTATGTGCTGTTAGCGCCCCGCCTAGTGCGCCTGCGGAGGGCAGGACGCCGCTGGCTCACCTACCGAGGCACTAACCGGCCGGATATGACCGAGGGCTGCCCCGAGAAGCTCGACCTCGAATTTGTGAAGTGGATTCTGTGGGACGGCCCCAGCCGCGCCCGCATGAAAGCCCTGGCGGACGTCCGCCGCACCTACCCCGAGAAAACGGTGTGGAAAGTATTGACTATTGACGACATAAAGCAAAATAAAATCTATCGAGCCACAAAATTGTCTTTCACCCAATCTGAACCCCGTAGTAATTGCCAATCATCAAACATCCTTGCATCATAAACCCACTATTCGAACTTGTGATATTTTTTGTAAAATCTAAATCAAGTTTTGGGAATTTAAATTTAATATCAGCCACTAGTAAAGGAAGTGTTTCATCTCCGACCCCATCCATAACCTCTTTTAAATTATCAAGCAAACCATACATATTTTCATCAAAGTCAATAGCCTCCCCAGGTGTCTTAATCTCTTTAAAAGCAATTGAAACCATTGACCCATCATAAAATTTAACTTCAAGCTCTTTCCCAGAGGCTTTGCAATCTATATCTAAGACATTAGTATTAAATATCCAATCATTATTCCGCATAATCGGGTGCACCCATAATTTCTGACCGCGAACCTCGATAAAGTTAATGTTTAAACAGAGGTTTCCAGCATCATCTCTTTCAAACCATACAACATCCACATCGCAGATTCGCAGCTCAACCTGATTCTTGAAAAAATAGTTTCCACCAATACGAGCTAGAACCTCATCTCTAAGCCACTCAAATCTGCCTTTGACAATTTCATTTTGAGCATTGTTTTTAAATTCACGCATTTGCTTAACAGTAAACGCATCTGCCTTTGCATGATGCGTTGCACACAAAGCAATCATCCCCTCAGGCCTATGATGATTTTCAACATGCCAAGGAGGATCAAAGTGATGATATTCTAAATATGGGACTCCACAACCATTTATTGGACAACCAAATTCAACTTCTTTTCTAAGCTCTTTTTTTACAGCGACAGGAATATTTCTTGAAACCAAAGCACCTCCTATGAAAGTTTTTACCAGAAAGCCATTTCAATAAATCGTTAATTATTTATTGAAATAGCTTCTCTAATTCATATATTATTTTTAAATATAAACTAAAAGTCCCAGTCCTCATACTCGACTGGGTAAATAGCGCTCTCACAAGCCAAATTACCCCATTCATAGGCAAACTGAACCCCATTTCGAACCCCTTTATCCAAAAAGGGCTGTGGAAACCTTCTCGGCTGCATCTGAGCGCATATCGTCGAGCACGTGCTGGTAGCGCCTGAGCATCTCTGGGGACGACCAGCCAAGAATATCCATGGTGACTTGAGGTGCTACACCCATGGCTAGCAGTAGAGTCGCAGCAGTATGCCGAGCATCATGCACGCGCATACCCTCAAGCCCATGCTTTGAGGTAAAAGCCCGCCATGCCCTCCAATCATCGTTCGGGCGCACCAGCCGGCCGCGCCGGTCGGTAAAGACTAGGTCCCAGCTCTTACCTTCAGCGTCTACAGCGCCGACCCATTCGCGCCCTGCTTCAAGCTGACGCTTGCGCTGCCTAACCTTGTGCTCTTTGAACATCTGAATAAGGGGCTCAGGCAAAATGTTCTCGCGCACGCCTGCCCGGTTCTTCGGCGGACCCATCACGAAACCACCTCCCCACCGCTGAGGACAGTACGAACCTTGCTTGCGGCCGCACCGAGGGTTCTCGCCTTCGGGGACGCAGCCATGCTTCCAGGGTCGCAATATGATGCCATGGCGGATGCGCAGCTTGCCGTTGACTAGATCGACGTCATCCCAGCAGAGGGCCAGGCGCTCGCCTTGGCGTGGGCCTAGTGCTAGGGCGACGGTGAAGGCTAGGCCGTTTTCTTCGTCGTCGCGTAGCTCTTTGACCATGGCTTGAGCCTGGGCAGGGGTGGCGATTTTGGGTTCGTAGACGTCGAATTGGGGCAGGGGCACTCTGTCCATGGGTGATTTGGCCAGTAGGTCGCGGTCTACTGCTGCTTTGAAGCAGATGGAGAGGACTTTGTGCATGTGGTTGACGGTGTTTTCTGAGAGGTCGTGCTCGCGCATGCGCTGGTAGATGGCTTCGATGTGCAGGGGCTTGATTTTGGTGAGGGGCATGTTCGCTGTGTTGGTTGGGTATGCCCACCTTTCCATGTAGCCGCGGTAGCTTTTGAGGGTTTGCTCGCGCACTCGTTTGGCTGCGATGGTGTTGAGCCAGTGTTCTGACCATTCGTGCAGGGTAGTTCGGGTGGTGTCTGCTTTGACGCCTGATTCCAGGGTGCGGATGTACTCTTTGGCTTTAGCTACTGCTTCTGCTCTGGTTTTTCCGTAGATGGTTTTGCGGTGGGGCTTGCCGGTGGTGGTTTGGGTGGTGCGGATTTTGATTTGCCAGCGGCCGTCTGGTCGTTTGTATGGTGCTGAGCCTTCGCCATTGGAGCGTCTGGTTGCCATGGTGCCTCCTGATTCGTTAGAACATGTGTTCGGTGGTTAAAGGATTGCTGAAGGGGCTGACATTTTTAATGCGGGGGTTTGCGCTGCCTGGTCTCACGGGGGCTTCGCCCCAATTGGCTGGTCGTGCGCTGCGCGGGAAGCTTCTTGATTCCCATCCCCCAAAGAGTCCCGAGGTTTTGACGCAAGATAGCCTCTTCTTGATACGAGAAATAGACCCCCTGCTTCCTCGGCGTGCGAGATTCAGGGCAGTCTGGTCGTATGCATCAAGCACTGGTAGCTATCCTGTGTTTGATTCCTTTGTGGGCCAATGCCGGTAATGGCTCTATCTCAGTTGCCCAGCTCCATCGGGCTATCCGGCCGGTTGCTTGTGTTCACTCTCGGGTTGCAGGGCCGAGAGTCGGGATTCAAGAACCGTAAGGTAAGAATGACTTCCCGAGAAACGTCATAAAACAAACGTTTCTAACTGCAAGCATACACCATAAACGATTGAAACCAGGCTTATACAGGTTGGGGATAGCTCGAAAACAAACGAAAGGCTAGAATTATGGCTATGAGCACCCCCACCTGGACCTTTCAAGATCGCCTACGCAAAGCCCGCGAACATGCAGGGCTAACTCAAGGTGCACTCGCAGAAATTCTTGGAGTAGCAGCTGGAACCATTCAGCGATGGGAAAAGGGAGCGCTCAACCCTCGCCCTAAAGCCCTGGAAGCGCTCGCTGAGACTACCGGTGTCCCTCTCGAATGGTTCCATCAGGACGACGCCACACAGCCCTCCGCAGGCACCCCTGACCTACTTCCACCCGGCTCCACCGTCATATGGACCCCCGAGGGTCTAAAAGTATCTACGGCACGATGAGCATCATTCATAAAATTGGTGGCTGGATAGTTAGTCCCAGAGGGTACCGCTTTGTAATCTCTGCACTTGTGCTATTTGTGTTTCTCCTGATTTTCTATCTAGGGGCTCTATTGTTGGCGACAGCTAGCGCTAATCTTGAACGCTTGGTGCTTGACGAGAAACCCGTACTACCCGTATGGCCTATCGATGAGATGACCAATTTAGTAAATGCACTGACACGGTTTCTAGATGGGATGGCGAAGTGGTCTGGTCTATTCACTTTGTTGGCAGCTATTTATGCTGGGCGTAAGGCACTTCAAGTAAGTAGGCATCGGAAGCAAGAAGCAGAAGCTACTGAATTCCGTGATTCTATGAAGTGGGCAGCTGAGCATATCAACCTGAATGCTACAGATCCACAAGAAGTAATTCAGTCCAATTGGGCTCTAAGTCTGGTAGAGAAGTATGTAGATAATCCACCAGAATCGTTGTCGGATTACGATCGGCTGATGGCTCAGCAGCTCTTAGCTGAGATATCGGAGTCTGCAACTATAGGGCAAAAATGAAGTTGATGATTGTAATTTGAGACATGCCGTTGAATAATAGGTAGGACAAAGCTACTGCCCCATAGCTTTGCACCTCAACACTCCAAGGAGTTGCTTGATATGAGCGCCACCATTCAAGACACATACAGGGTTCCCGCTCGTGTCCGAACTCGGAACTCTAGATTTAGTGAAGAGAAGCTACAGGCTCGTCAGGATTATCATCTGAAGAAAATTGAGCAAACGCTCAGTAAAGAGCCTCCGTCCGTGGACAAGCGAACTCGCTTCAAGCTTGTGAAGAAGTACTTCGGTTTCGCGTAGTATCCACTAAGAGCCTCGGCCTACACGTGTGGGGCCGAGGCTCTTTTTCATTTGATAGGTCTCTCTATGAGATTGCACCATTTCCATCTATAACGCCGTAACAGGTTATATATGATTGACAGTTTGAGGGTAAGGTAAGCCTTATGGCTGAATACAACCTTTACGGGTTCGGCTATGAGGGCAAAACCGCTGAAGAACTCATAGCCACCCTCAAAAACTATGAGATTGCAACCCTCGTTGACGTGCGACTGACCCCTATCTCCCGAAAGAAAGGGCTCTCAAAGACTAAGCTAGCGGCAGCAATAGAAGCCGCCGGGATGACTTACCTGCATCTTGCAGCCCTTGGCAACCCCAAGAGCAACCGTGCAGGCTTCAGTACTCCCTACACAACCGAATGGGCTGTTGCCCGCCACAATTTCGAGCAAGTCCTTGAAAACGAGAACGCGCTGCTAGCCCTAGAAGAGATTCATCAGCTTCTCGAACACGGCAATGTCGGGCTCCTCTGCTTCGAGGCAAATACCAAGTGCTGCCACCGGGACGTCATCATGACCAAGATAGGCTCTACCGCAACACCACTCCTGCAGCTGGCGTAGACTCATTTGGTGCGTTGCACCCCAAGCACACTGTAGGCGAGTGTGGCCTTGTGCTGGTTTCCGACATAGAGAACAGGCTTCTTTTCGGCGGCAAGCACGTTCCCCCAGCGGTTCTGGATTTCCCTCACTGTGTCAGCATCCGGCAACTCGGTGTGGCGGCGGGTAAATGCCTCAAGTTCCCAATCCAGGAACGGCTGCCTGTGACCCGAGCACGTCTCACGTTGGCAGAGATATTTCATATGAACTGCAAACCGTGGTTCTTCAAGCTTGATGCGCTCAGGCTCGTCGTTCAGCAGATCCATTAGATCCCCTTGCCTAGCACTGTTTTCGATTGCCCTGCGCTGCTTTTCATTCCACCCAGGGAACGGATGGATTTCTAGGCCGAGTATTTCGCGAGGCCGAATGACAGCCAATGAGGGGTAGAGCTTGTCTTTATCTGAGCTTCTGGCTATTTCGAGGATGTCACACATGCTCAGATCGCTAATCATCGGCTCAACGTATTTCATCCTCTGCTTGGGGGATGTGAGCGGACCACCTGGCTCAACCTCCAAGTTGTCTCGATCCGGCTTATAGCTCTCGGAGCGGAAGTCACCTTGTGCAGGAATAATCGGGACATTGACAAAGGTGTACTTTTTGAACTGCTTGTAGTGTTCTAGGCTTCTAAAGGGTATTGGGTAGAGTCTCACCCAGCGGTATTCCTCTTGGTCGACTCGGATTCCAGCTACGCAGACGGTATCGCCGTAAGAGGTGGAGGGTTCTGGGCGGGCCTTCACCAGAATCAAAACTCGTGCAGTCTCTCGCCGGGCTGTCCGGTCTTTCGGGTAGATGCGCTTAGCTGGGTGAGTGTGGGCTGGCAACTCAAAAAGTGAATCCTGGTTCATGTGGTTAAGAATACGATTAAAAATCGCTTCTTGGGCGTCTGCGCACAATGACCACGGTCCACCTCTAATGAAGGTTGCCCTAGCCGCCCATGATTTTTAATTCCCGCTGCCAGTCCCGGGTATTACCCAACCCTTCACGCATCTCTGCGCTCAGGTGACCAAACCTATCAGCCCATTTCTCCTCGCCTGGGTTCATCAGCTGGTTTTTCACGTAGATACTGTTGAGGGTCTTTGCCAGCCGGTAAATCTTGGGCATGGTGTCTCGAACTGCGTATCGGTCAGGCATTCCTATGCTGCTCTTGACCTGCAGATTACCCGATGACTTCGCCGCGCTCAGGGTCACCTCCGCCCGGCCTACCACACTAATATCCAATGCCACCATGGCCTCAAGGAAGGGAAGTAAGGACTTGGAATAGGACATCGTCAGGCCGCCGACCAGGTGCCCATCTGCATACCCAAAGACATACTTTTCAGCAGGCTCATTGGCTTTTTGGTGGCGTGCAGGCAGTAGAAGCACATCAAGGGTTCGGGTGATTGAATCCCCCGGCTCTGGCCTACCCAGCAACTCAGCAACAGGCTCTGCAGCTTCTTTCTTGCCGATAGAAAGCGTGGCAGAACCGTAATCACCTGCTAAATCTAGGCGGCGCTCAAAGGGGTGAAACTCTCCCACCGCTGCAAGAACTGAAACAAATTCTAAGGCAACGGTGCTAATGGGTGATGGGATAAACTCCCCCTGGTCGTGTGCCCTCTTCCAGTTCTCATGCCCTTCTTCCCAGGCTCGTGTTGCTTCTACGAAGGTTTGGGCGCGAGCTTCTGCAAGGATGCGTGCTGCTTCTTCGTTGGCGAGCTCGATTTCATCGATGGTGGGCTGATGCCCTACTCTCGCTAGTTGCTGTTTGAGGTCAGCGTTCTCATTGGCTAAGCCTGCAATCTCTTGGGCCATAGCTTTCATGCGGGTGCCTTTGAGGCCTTTGCTGAAGGCTGCGAGTATCTGGTCTGCTGTGTAGGGCTGTACGGTCATGGTTAAAAGATACGATTAACCGCGCTCGCTTGTGGCACATTACACGCAAAAGAAGCCCGCCGCCTTCCCAGGTAGCGGGCTTAAGCAGGGCAATCAGCCCTCATGCAGCTTCATCAAGCACCTGCATAAATTCTGGGTGCGCTCGCTGAGATGATTCCTGTGGCCCGCAATACGCTTAGCCGGTGAGAGTCTGGGGCCTTCAAGCCGTCTGGTGACGGCCTAGACCGCCTAGCAGAAATTACGGCCGTTGACCGCACTTGGCTGGAGACCGGAATCGAGCCAGACGCCACAGGCGACCTGCCCGCCTCTCTCACGTTTCGCTGGACTCCCGGCGGCATCGAGGTAGAGCAGTAGATTTTTAGCCCCTGAGAGGGCAGCAGAAAGCCCCGACCTGCATGCACAAATCGAGGCTTTGCTTCTAAATACTATGGCTTGCCTTATGCATACACAAATCGGCGTACATACCCGTCATAATTCGCTGTGTAAATTTCACCCGCAGCACCTATATCGAAGCTAGTACAAGTCATCGGCAGTTTCGTTAGGCCCTTCACGCCGCGCGCAGCAAGGTCTACGCAATGAATAAACACATTGGTTCGTACAAGCAATTGACCTGTGGGGGTTTCTTTAAGGGCCCCATACCCTGCGAAAGCGGTACGTGAAGTGGTGTAAACAAAGGTTCCCTGGCCCTTGTTGCCAGTAGGGATGACTTCAAAAGTTTGGGCGTCTAGCTCGAGAATCACGTTTGCGTCAGTAACCTGGGCACCAGAAGAGTTTGTAACGGTTACGTGGTGCCCGTACTGCGCTAACACGAAGATACGACCAGAGGAATGTCTCAAGATATCCCAGACAGCTTTCACGCCAGCTGGCAGCTTCACTGCCTTAGTTACTGCCCCTAGCATCTGAGTATCCTTGTTATAAGGCAGAACCGCAATCACGGCGTCCTGTTCAACATCACGCGCTGCGGATGTTGCGGAGTTCTCCAAGCGGGTATTGCCACCAGCAAGGACGGTATCTCCCTTGGAGCTGGGTACGCTACAAACAGCAGTAATGTTCTGCTGAGGGATAACCGCAGTGTCTGGGTAAGCCGTCATAGTGGGAGTAGTAGCGGTATCCTGCGCCTTGAAAATCGCCAGCCCTGCTGCGCCTTCGTTGAACTTGCCGGTAGCTCCATATAGTGTGTTGCCGTCGGACAGATAGGTTTGGCATACTAGCCGTGCTGCTTTGGGGTCTCCGTTGTCTTTGGCCAGAGGCTTGTCAGAAGTCTGCGAATCATCAGAGTATGCATAAGCATTGATAAGTTGTGCGCCGCCACCGGAGTAAGTGCCCGTTGTGATAAGCCCATCTGGGCGGTGGCCAAATGATTCAATCTGCGATGATTCGTAGCCAGGGCGTCCTGGAGAAGACTGAAGCCGAATACGGGTATTGTTTGAGCTAGCAGATACAGCATGCGGGTTATCGATGAGGCCGATACGTTGGTCTTGTATCCATTTGGGTGCGAAGGCTAGCATCTGAGGGTTATTGCCCACGGCAGGAACATGAATGATGTGGTAAAGCTGGGTGCGGGTAGCAGGAACAAGAGTTGGAGTTGTTATCCTCTGAAAAGGTTCTTCTACAGAAGCGTCCTCGAAGGAAATAGACCCCGGTCCCAGTGAGGATACTACTACCCCATCTTGGAAGGTAGTTATAGCGCAAGTCTTGCCATCGATAGTGAGTAGAGGTGTCTGGCGGACTAGAGTACCTGGCCCGGCGTTACCGACGTAAACCAGAGAATCATGCGGGTTACGGGCGTTCATGTCCAGACGAACAAGATACCATGTAGAACCATGTTTTTTACGGGTAATAATTGAGTGCCGGTCAGCCGTAGCAATTTGGTTTAGCTCAAACGCTGTTCCTAGTATTTTGGGCTTAGTAGAAAGCCCGATTGTATCAACGCGAATACGCACGGCAACAGTACCGTTAATACGAGCTACTAGCAAAGGCCCCTGAGCGCTATCAGTGATTAAAAGCTGAAAAGGCTGGTAATCGCTGGGGGCAACTGTGCTCTGTGCGGTGTCCGGGGTTAGGTTCTCAAAATCGTTTAACTCCAGTGGGCGGTCTGTATTAGCTGCCTCATCGAGTGCAGATTCGTTGATTCGGTACAGGCCTGCTTTCTCACCGCGTACTCCTACATAGAGGAAGCCTTGGTGGAAGGCGGTTGAAAGAATGTCAGATTCGGCTCCAAAGGGCTGGCCGTATGAAGTCCAGATATTGGTGTTGGGGTTTGACGAGTTAGGTGGGAGGATAAAGCGGCATAAGCGCCCGTCTGAATCTCCTATGTAGGATTTATCAAGGCCTGCGGGCCAGGTGGAAGAACCTATCGCGATGTTTGAAAGCTGCCCGTAGACGGATTCTCTGCCGGGGCGTGTATCGCGTTTGTAGGTTATTGCCTTGAGAGTATTGGAGTTGAAGTGGATGACAAGGCCGCTGGCGCCTATTGTCACGGTTTGGCGGTTGGGATAGGTGATAAATGCTTCAGGGCGATCATAGTCCTGGTGGAAGGGTTCAAAGGCGGCGATTTGTTCACCGGTGAGCAGGTTTGCTGCTGAGAAACGGGCGGCTATACCTTCCGAGTATGTAAAACAGATAGGTGCTTTGACGGCTGAGGACCAGACTACGCCTGCGCCGTAGTCGAGGTCGAGAGTAGCTGGGATATGTCCGATGATAGTTTCTGAGGTCGGTGGTTTAGAGTAGTCGAGGTTGCTGGCCTGTGCGGGCGCTACTGCATTCCCGAGAGTGGTTGCTATAAGCGGGGTCATGATGGCGGCGCGGCGGGATACGTGAAGAGACATGGGAGGGTGTTCTTTCTGCCTGGGATAGATAGGTGACCGGACAACAGGGGCCGATGTGGTGGAGGTGGCGTCAATTAACTACACGCTAAACGCATGTGGCACGTTACACGCAAAAGATGCCCACCACCTTCCCCGGTGGCGGGCTCCCCTTATTCCCACCCCCCTAGGCCACCTCGTCTAGTTCGATGAGTTCGACTCCGTGTGCTCGTACCCAGGCGTTGAGGATTCGGTTGGTGATGCCTAGCTCGCGGGCTACTTTGGCGCCGTCGTCGGGGTACATGGTGGCTGCTTGGCGGAAGGCCGCCGGGTCGATGAGCAGTTCAGCTGCTTGCAGGTCTCGCTTTGCTTCGATGGTCGGTGAGCTGAGCACGTGCAGGTAGGGTTCGTCCCCTGCTATGACGTGCATGAGGTCGTGGGTGATTGCGCAGCGCTCTTGTGTTTGGGATAGGCGGGTATCGACGATGATTTTCGCCCCGTCCCAGTAGGCGTGGAGTCCGCCGGCGAGTTTGCGGTAGACGATGGGGACGCCGAGTTCTTCGGCGAGGGTGTAGGGGTCTTTAGTCGTCGATGTAATCAACGCCCTTCTCCTCGTCTGTTTCGTAGGCGGCTAGGGTGTAGCCGTCGCGGGTGGCGGGGACTCATTCGCCGGCGGAGTTGTAGCGACCGGACGGACGCTGGGGTTTGGCTTGTTCTTGCTGGGCCAGGACGGCACGCTCGGCAATTCCAATAATCTCTGATGGGGATATTCCAAGCGCCTTGCAAATCAAATCCAATTCGTTCGTGTTGATGGGCGCTTCGTCTCGGTTCACAGTCCTGCTCAACCGGCTACGGCTAATGCCCGTGACAGCTTCTAGCGTTCGTAGATTTTCACCTCGGCGAGTCATCCATACCCGAATCTCTTCATTCAGGCGGCTACTGAAGGCATTTGCAAGGCCGGCGGCCTTTCTATTTCCTGTTTCCATAGCTTCAGAATACACCAAATACAGAAAAAATCTCAGAATAGCTTGACTTGTCTCTAAATTGAGACATAAGATGAAGCTATCAAAGGAGGAAGCATGGCAACCCTAAATCAAACTATCGCTGAGAACATCAGCATTGCCCTCGCAAAAACGGGTGAAACACAGACTCACCTAGCAAATGCGGTCGGCATCGACAAAAGTCGCATGTCGCGCATTCTGGCCGATGAATCACCAGTTTCAGCCATAGAACTCTTCGCAATCGCATGCCACTTCGGCGTCCCAGCTCAGTGGTTCAGCAAACCTCGCCTCGAAGAGCTTGCAGTGGCAGCCTAATTTTTTACCCATATGTCTCTATTTAGAGACTTACTGGCGCTCGCCGACCACCACCGTCCCCTGAAAGGAGACTCCAAAGTGAAAACCAGCGAACAGATACTCAAACTGGGCTTGCTCGGCTCCAACCTCATGGAACTGTGGCAAAAGCACTCAGAACTAAGCACCCCACCGTTCACCGACCCCACCATCGAAGCAGTAGAGCAAGACCTACTTACTGAGATGAAGAGGATTGCTGCTGACGTTTTAGATTCTCTCGAACACGCCCCTCAAGAACCTCACCACGCTGATCACGTAGCCCCCGAGCCAAAGACTCCATCGCTTCTGCTAGATTCCGCTCTCCCTCAGACTGCGCATTCAACTTAGCCCGGGTTGCCTGCAGCCAAGCGTTATTGAAGTTTCGGTAGACCTTGTCCTGCACAAAAAGGCTATGCACTAGCCAACTCCTTACTACTCAAAGACTCTGCACCAGAGTCACCTAATTATCCGATTAACCCCACCCGAAAGGAAAACCCATGCCCTGGCCCACCTCACGAAAAGCCACTGCACAAGACCGCCGTGTAGCCCTCATCGGGCTAAAAGCCGACATGGAAAAACTGTCCTGTCTCGTCAATGAAGCAACCTACAAGGAAGAGTACCTCAACGAATACTGGGAAGAAATCATTGAAGAAACAGCACTGCTCAAGCGACGACTCATCACCCGCCCAGAACGGGACTGGGACCAGACCCGGCAAAAGGACACCAGGAACCGCCAGCTCACCCAGGCCGTTCGCGAACGAGACGGAGAAACCTGCCGCTACTGCGGGGACACCGTCACCTGGACAGACCGCAAATCCAGCGCCGCCGCCACCTACTCCCACGTCAATGTTGGCCAGGGAGCAAAAACACCCGAAGACATGGTGGTCTCCTGTAAATCCTGCAACAAGCAACGGTCACAAGACCATGCAGAGGGCAAGACTCCCAAGGCTCCTAATCCTCTTCCCGAGTCGGCAAAGGATTCCAGTAATGGTCAAAAATGAAGCACCTGTCTTCTAAGAAAGTCAGGTCAAAGACCCTCACCAGCTCGTCAAAATCAGCAGGGTCATAGCCGTCAGGCACATCAAATTCATAAATATCTACCCCGTACAAAACAACCGCCCTACCGGCGTTCGACTCCAAATCATCAAGGTGGACAACCACCAAAGGAGCCCAATCCTTCCGTCTGTCATTGAGCCTTGCGTAGTGCTGAACAAAAGCCACTACCTCAGCCGGGGCCTCCAGTAAAGCCGTTACGGGCCGGGGAGTTATCCCTAATGAAACCGATTCGCACAATAAACCTCCACATACTAGCCAGCTACAGCCCTTGTAGCTCGCATCCAGTATCTCGTTAATCCGTCCGGCGCGGAAGAGCCGGAGCGCGGACGTCCGCCCCGAAAGGAGCAAACCCTATGCCCTGGCTACGAATCAGCACCAGCCACGTCAACAACCGGCAGGGCACGCAACGGCTCCATCTCACTACTCAGAATTACCAGCCCATGCAAATCAAGAGTTTCACCAAACACATCGTCATAGACCTTGGTCCTCTCAGAGGAAAAGCCCCGCTGATACTCAAACTCATACGTTGTGTGCCGGTTCAACACAATCACACGAGCTCTGCACCCATGGCAAAGAACCAAAGAGAAACGATCCCCACCACCCAGCAAGTACCTCTCCAGGGCACCATGCAAAGCCTGAGCAACTTCACTCGAACACGAAAAGCGAAGCGGAGAGCCACCAGCCACGTGGAACACGACTACAGCTTCTTTATCTGACACAAAGACCTCCTCAAAATCCAGGTCTTAAGTATCTCGTTAACCTGCCCGGCCCCGGTAGCCCCGGCCTGCCGGCGTCCACCCTGTCCCCCCGAGAGGAAAATAGTGCCCCGATACCCCAAAAAATCACAGCTCATCAAACAGATGAGCACCATAGAACTCACCGCTTTCAGAGAGCTCTTAGAGTCTCCTATCGCTGGACATATCTACCGGGCAAACGACTCAACAACCTTCAGAACCCCTGTCAAAAAGCTCATCACCATCATCCTCAGCACCACAGCATCACGACTACTCGTCGAAGCCGGTGAAGAGCTGAGAGAACGAGAAGCCAGGGCGGCTAAGACCCCATAATCTGCCCCGCGGCCCCTCCAGCAGTCAGGGCTAGCGTCCAGACACTACCGCCGGCAGCTCCCATAAAGCCAGAAGCGAAATGTCCAGCAGCCTTTTCAGCCCACTCTTTCCAGCCACTAGCTTTCTCCGAGTTCTGGGTCCGGCCAGCAGCTAGTCCCAAAGCCATAACAAGCTCACTCATAGCCCGCTCCTGTTCAAACGCAGAAGCCCCAGAATCAACCGAAAGGACCTTATAGACATGATGAAGAATCGTTTTAACGTACCGCTTCACATCATCATTCAAGCTGGCATCGGAATCTACTTCCTCAATCAGGCGAGGAAGCTCATCCAGCAACACCTGCAAGGAACTAGCAACAGGCTTTCCAACGTGGTTTATCGGGTGATACCGGAAGTCGTATAAGAGACCGATATCAGTCTTACTCACATAGCTTGAATTCCCGGTCCCAGACCAAGATTCAGCCGCAAAAATCCAACGCCAAAATTTTGGGATGACATCACGCAAAGGATGGTCCTCGGGAAAAGAGTCCGAAGACTCAATAAAACTTTCAATCTCGGCCAGGTACACAGCCGCCTGCTGAGTCTCCCGAATCCTACTACCCAAAATCGAGTTTCTACTGTTGCTCGGGAAAGTCCCGCTCTCCCACCAGCTCATAAACAACTCATACAAAAGCTCAGCAGAATTCTTCGTCAAGACAACCTCCATCAATACTTCAACAGTTAACCAGTATCTCCTTAACCCGCCCAGCAAGCCAGACCATGAGAGGAAACCGCAATGGCACATCCACTCCCCCAGCTCGAGAACCGCGACGACGTCGTCCTAGTCGACCGCCTCTACAAGCTCGAAGACGCAGCCGAGCTCCTCGGCTACGACTCCGCCAACTACTTACGCGCCAAAATCGCCGCCGGCGATATCGCCTACGTCGATCTAAACCCCGGAGGCACCCGCCCCGTCTACCGGCTCCGCGCAAGCCAAATCAACCAACTCGTCGAATCCCTAACCTTCGACCCAACCCCCAAGCTCAGGAGCGTCGCGTGAAGCGCAAGTACATCACCGAGTACGCCTGCCAGCTCTGCGACTGGCATATCTCGCGGGTCTCCACCAGCGAACTAGGGCTCATGGCAGACGAAGAAGAGCTCGAGTTACTAGCCAATGAGCATATGACCACCGTTCACCCTCTAAAACCACAGAAGAACCCTCATGACTCGTAAAACCAAGCTAATCCGGGCAGAACGCCTCGGCATCCGCGACGTCCGCCCCTTCGCGCCAAAGCCCATCATCTCCACAGCCTTCAGCTACGGCGAATGCAAGGCTGAAGAGCGTACCCGCGAGGTTCGAGACCACGCTCTCAAGGCCGCCCTACGCGAGGCCCTGGGCACCGGCCCAGACCCCATCGACGTCGATGAAACCAGCCGCAAGGTGCGTCTACTGACCGCCGATGGCCCCGTGCATATCGCCACCTACACCACCGAAAAAATCATTCTTCACAGGAGCTCAGAATGCGAACCGCCCACCGCCGGCCTCTTCTAGCCACCGCCCTGCTAGCCCTTGGCCTGCTGTTGCTCATCGAGCACATCGCCATTAGCGGGCCCTTCAATGCTCAGCCCCTCACCGGCTGCACCCTAGCCGTCTACGGCGCAGTGTGGCTGGTGCAGCTCTGGCAGGAAGTCGCAGACGCTCAGCCGGACCCCGCACCCTAGCCCATGCCAGAAACCCCGAAAAAACTGCACAAAAGTTTCCCACGAAGTTTCCACCCGCCCTAAATCCACCGAAAGAACGCACCCCATGTCAACCCCCGCCAACGACTTCCTCGCCCGCTGCACAACCTCCCGTCTGCCCATCAGTGCTCTACGAGCTCACCCACAGAACCCCCGCCAGGACCTTGGCGACCTGAGCGAGCTAACCGAAGCAATTCGCGCCAAGGGCATCACCCAAACCGTGCTGGTCATGCCACACCCCACCATCGAAGGCGACTACCAAATCCTCATCGGCCACCGCCGCATCGCAGCCGCCCGTGCCGCTGGCTTCGATACTGTCCTGGCCAACATCGCCCCAGCTGACCTCAGCGACGCCGAGCAGATGGAAATCATGCTCATCGAGAACCTGCAGCGCACCGACCTCAAACCCTCCGAGGAAATCGCCGGCGTCCGCGCTCTCTTCGACATGGGCAACACCACCCAGCAAGTCTCAAAAGGCATCGGCAAGCACATCTCAACCGTCAAGCGGTACAAAAAGGCAAGCGAAGTCTCAGCCACCGTGAAAGAAAAGCTCGACGCCGGGCAGGTCACCCTCGACCGTGTTTTGAAGATTGCTGAATTTGCTGACCACCCAGAGCTAGCCGAGAAGCTCGAAGAAGAAGCTGCCGGATACAGCTTCGACTACTACTACAAGCAAGCCCAGCAACAGGTAGAAGACGAAACCTACGCTGATATCGCCAATGCCAACCTCACGTCATTGGGCGTCACCATCTTCGAAGACGGCACCGCGGCTAACGAAGCCGGATTCACCATCGCCCTCCACCCCCTCACCGATAAGCTACCCAAAACGCCCAAGGCAGTTGCCCAGCACACCAAAAGCCAGCTGGAACAGCTCCTACCCGATGGGGTGACACCTGCTGATGTCGCCGTCATCGCCCGCCCCAGCGCCCACTACATCTGGCGCACCAAGGCAAACGCAGCGACCGGCCAAGAGCCCACCACCCCGGCCAAAAGCCCCGAACAGCTCGAAGATGAACGAATCGAAGCCGGCCTGATCAAGGACCTTGCCGCCGCCCGCAAGAGTTTCACCGAGCACATCTTGCACCGCATTGAGCACCCCAAGACTCTCAACAAGAACGGCGCCTCGTACGGTCTAGCCCTGGCAATGACCGGCGACGCCACAGATATGGGAGATTACGGTCGTCTGCTGGGATTCGACGTCGAGGGCTCAACCTTCCCCCAGATGTGCCAGGACTTCTTCGATAAGGCCTGCGCCCAGAGCTTCGACAAGCTCTTCACCGCACTCGTAGCCGTCAAACTGGGGGTCACCAACGACGGTAGCGTCTCAGCCCGCCACATCTTCGAGCTACGAGCCTTCAATCCCGCAACAGTCGACCACGGAGAAGCCCTAAGAGCCTTCACAACCGCCGAACAACTCTTCGACTGGACAACCACCCCAGCCGAAAAGGCCGCGCTGAACTACTACCAGCCCACCTTCGACAAGATGTACATCAACGATGAGGTGAACTTCTAATGCCTGACTACGTCTACGGAGCCACCGCAAGGAAACAAACAACTAGTGGCTCTACCTACAAAATCCCCGCCCGGGTAAACGCCATGCTCCGAGCCCGCGACGCACGAATCGCTGAGCTCACCGCCCTCAACGACAAGCTCTCCGATGCCCTCACCGCAGCTGAAACCGAGGTCGAACAAAAAACAAACGAACTGCAGGGACTCACCGAAAGCTACGACACCCTCACCGGCATCAACGAAGGCCTCAACCAGGCCCTCATCAAGATGACCGAAAGAGCCGAAACCGCCGAAGCCGAAAAAACAAACCTCACTGATGTGCTCACCGAGGAACTCGAAGCCGAGCGAGCCAAGAACACCAAACTCCTGGCCAAAATCACCGAGCTTCAAAGCAACCTCCGCCGATCCCGCCGCCGCACCGAAGAAGCCCGCGAGCAGCTCGAAACCGCCATCGCCACTGCCCACCGCACCCACGAAGGCGCCGCCATCACCCTATCTGCCAACAGCGTCGAACTCCACGGCACCTACAAGACAGCCCCCATCGACGACATCATGAACACCCTCAACCTCGCCTTCCAAACCTTCGTAAGAGGAGCAAACCGTGCTGACATCACAGCTACATCTGATCGCTGAAAGCATCGCCTTCATCATGCTCCTGGCCGCGCTCGCTGGCGTCCTCTTCATTGCGGCCGCCACTGCCTTGAACCCGGCACAGCCTCTTGGCCCCACCGGGCAGGCCTACACAGCGACGTTCTTCACGGCCCCCAACGATAGACCCCATAGACCCAGTATCTGGTCGACTGGCCCGCCGGGGCTGAACCTCGACCAAGTCCTCGCCCACGCTCACCGCAACCGAAAGGAAACCATGCCGGACCCCATCAAGACCATCACCCTGTACGCCAAACGAACCGGCTGCACGCCCTGTAACTTCACTAAACGAAAGCTACAGGAGGTCGGGCTTATTACCGAGAACAGCGCCGGTCAGCTGGTCTCAGCTGTTGAGGGCGTTGAGTTCAAGCTCTACTACCTCGATGACCCGGGCAACGAAGAGCTCGTGGAAACCCTCAAACACGAAGGGCGGACGTCCGTCCCCTACATCCAGCTCAACTTCCCCCTCACCCCGGAGGACGGCCACCCCATCGAAGAATGGACCGGCTTCATCCCCTCCCACATCGGCGACCTAGCCAACCAGCTCATCACCACCTAAGAAAGGACAGCCATGACCCGCAATCCCTTCTACTGCAGCTACAACGGCACTGAAATCACCGTTCCCCTGACCACCGAAGAAGCACGGGCCCTCTTCGCACAGGTTCTCTCGCACCAAGTAGAACTGCCTGATTCAGCAACATCAGAGCAGCTACCCCAGACTCAAGCGGCAAAGCTCCCTGCGCCGTCCGTTCCTGCTACACCTGATCTCTTCACCACCGACGATGAAGAGCCTGAACTGCACCCCACCGCACCCACCATCTCCTGGGCCGACTACGTCACCAAAGCCATCGGCGTCATCCGCGACTTCTTCGGCGACGGCACCGAATTCGAAATTGCTGACGTCACCAAGCGAATCCCCTTCAAACCCGAAGGAACATCCCGCCCCGGCCGCCGGCTCAAAACCAACGCCACCTTCACCGAACTCTGCGAATACCTCGGAGCCCCCAAGAGCCGCACCCACCACTACTGGCGCGTCCGCCCCGACAAAACCCACCTACTGAAAGTACAAGCATGATCCCCTCCACCACCGAAACCACATACCCCACCGCCCTCTACACCCTCGACAACCAACCACAACACACCCCCAGCCCCGCAGAAGCCGAATGGGCCCGCTGGGGCTACGACCTAGCCAAGAAGGAGACCACCCGTGAAGCGGCCTGACATCATCTGGTCCGAAATCGCCCACGCCGTTGCCGACGTCGAAATCGACGAGACCACCCACCCACACCTAACCGAAGACGAACGCAAAGACTGCATGCACCACATCAAGCGCCTCATCTTCCAATGGCACTGTGTAGCCGGAGCCTTCACCGACATCCTCGAACAGCAGGGAACAAAATGACTCCCTATCAGCTAAAGCGTCCGAACCCCCACGGGCAAGCCCTCGATAAACCAACCCGCCACAACCGATGACAACACCAACGACAAGGAGCCTTGCATGCCTCATCGCTTTGACGCAGTTGCTTCCCACTCTGGGGGTCAAGCATGAGCTGGCTCAAAGTATCCGACGCCTTCGCCATGCACCCGCTCCTGCTGCAGGTGCTCGAATTCCCCGACGCCGACGACCGCCTACTCAACGAATTCGCGGGCTTCATTACCCGCTGCGGCACCAGCGCCGCAGCATATGAAACCGACTACATCATCACCAAAGGCATGGTCCAGACCCTCGCAGGCTCCTTCGCCCGCAACGAAGTACTCTGCGACCTAGCCCTAACCATCGGGGTCTTCACCGCAATGAAAGACCCCAAAGGCCGAATCGTCTACAAACTCATCGAAGAAGAAGATTTGGTCCACATGATCGAGAAAGCCGAAAGACTCTGGAGGAACCGCCGAAAGCAAGACAACCGCAACCCCAAACTCACCGTACCCGTTCGCAAGCGAGACGGCGACGAATGCCGCTGGTGCGGGCAAATCGTCAACTGGAACAACGACCGCAAAAGCGGCCGCGCAGGCACATACGACCACCTCAACCCTGGCCAGGGCTCCGCAACACCGGAAGAAATGGTCGTCTGCTGCAAAACCTGCAACAGCTCCAGACAAGACGACGCCCCCAGCTGGGATAAAACGTTGAGACCAGCCCCTGAGACTCCGTACTACTCAAAAGCAACCGTCACCTTCCTCGCCAAATACAACGTCAACGTCACCCCCAGCGACTCCCTCCCCATCGAGGTAGCAGGCGCTGAACCCACCATTTCTCTCACCCCCGTCGAGCCCGCCACCGCGGTAGAGACGACCCAGGTAGAGCCCACCACCGTCGAGCCTGAAACACCGGCTCCAGTGGCGCAGGCACCCAGGGCCACGACTCCCCAACAGGCGCAGGCACCGGAGACAGAGACCTACGAGGTAGACCTTGACAACCTCGAACAATCCATAGCCGACGCCCCTGACTGGGTACAAGCAGAATGGCACAAAACAGAATCAGGCAGAACCCGGCAGATATCCACGGTGACAAACCTGGATTTGTCGGGACGGGACGGGAAGTAGAAATACTAACCACAAGAGAACCCAAGAAACCTCAGACACTGGCACCACTGCACCCAAACCCAGAAAGAGAAGAAGGCGCAGAAGGAAAAGGAAGACGATGAGTGCTGAGACTAGCCAAGGAACTACTACACCCTAGGAGGTACCCGGTAATGCCTGAACACGTTGATTCCCCTGACTGTGGATGTTGGGGGTGTATTGAAGAGTCCATCCTGCGTTTGCGGGCAGCTGATGCCCTTGGCCTATTGGCTAAGGAGCGGTTGCGCCCGGACGTCGTTGCTCTGGGTGAGCAAGCGCCGGTGGAGTATAGCCTGATTGACCAGCTGCAGCAGTGCTTGACCAACAGTGCAGGTGGCGCGAACGTAGGCCGGTCTCGACCGGGGCTACCCTACGACGTCGTTGCATCAGAAATGTGGACCTCTCTTTGGCTAGAGCTGCGCAATGATGTGATGGACCAGGGGGGCTTTGCTGAACCTGATACGCCACAGCGCCATGCTCTCGCAATTCTTGAGCTACTGCCCACCGTAGACGCGACATGGCTGGAGCAGAAGACCCCCAGCTGGGAGTGGTGGTGCCAGGCCATTCGCGCTCACGTCTACCCTGAGCGGAAGACCCCGGTTGATGGCCGCTGCCCCAACCCTGAGTGCGGCCAGGATCGCTGGTTCTCCTACGATGAGGACGGCGACCGGGTAACAGACACTGCGCTGGTGCTCACCTGGGATAGCGGCCGGGTCTCAGGGATGATGTGCCGCTGCTGCTTCTCATCCTGGGATAGAGGGCAGCTACTGGAACTAGCCCATGTGCTCAACGAAAATCTTGGGCAGATCCTTGCAGGCAAAGCCAGGTAGCTGTTAAAGTTATCAGTGCATCGGTTTACTGTATTCAAAACCAGTAAGCAACAACGAGAGCCTTCACCACCCGGTGAGGGCTCTCGCTGTTTAACCGGTGCTACTTGGAGGGTACCGTGTTGGGGTGCTTGATAGGTGAAGTCTTGGTTCGTATGTGCGAGACGTGGCTGGCTATTCAGAATAGCCAGCCGCGGGCACCCTCTACTTCCTAGGGGTAAAGCAATGGCAAGATGGGCCGGAAGTAATCGCCGCTCCCGTTTACCAAGCGACTGGGCCAAGCGCCGTGAGCTAGTCAAGGTTCGCGCTGGCGCCAGGTGTGAATGGGTTGACCTAAGCGGCCGATGCAATCGGGTTGGTAATCAGTGCGATCACATCATCCACGGAGACGACCATTCGCTAGAGAATCTACAGTGGCTTTGCTCTTTTCATCACGCCAAGAAATCTTCTGCTGAAGGCGGCAGCACCCGGCGGCGAAAATCCAAGCGACCATCGCGAGCAGTACGAGCGCCGGAACCGCACCCTGGAATTATTCGAAGCTGAATATCTATGCACCGTTGATGCTGACGCCCCGGGGGTTACCCCTAGGGTGGGGGCACCTAGACCGCTTCGCGTATAGGCGCTGAGATTGCGCCCGGGTTTTAGGTTTTTTCTGACGCTGACTAGGGCGTTTTATTCATTCCATCTAATATTTATGCATGCTGTGGGGGTGGTTTCCGATGGGTACCCGTGGACCTGTGCCAAAGCCCAAGGCTAAGCTAAACGGCCACCGCTCTCGCGCTGAGCTTGAGGCCGTCGACCACGTCCTTGCCTCGTCTAAGGTGACCATTCCCGGCATGAATTCCCGGTGGTGCCCGGCGGCAAAGCGCATCTGGAAATCTTTCAAAGAGTCCGAGCAGTCGAAGTTCTTTCAGTCCACTGACTGGGCATGGCTGCATTGGCAGTGCGATCTGATTACTAAGGCGATGGAGGCTAGCAAGCCCCCTGCCCAGCTCATTGCTGGTATCAACGCGGAGCTTTCGAATCTGCTGGTTTCTGAGGGCGCTCGCCGTCGCTTGCAGCTTGAGCTTCACCGGCCAGCCGATGAAATCAATGACGCTGCAGGAAACCTGGAGGTCATGGCGGAATGGCGCGAGAAACTCGCTGGGGGTACGCGGTAGAGGACGCCGCGCCGCGTGAGCGCGTGGACACCCTGCCCTTGGGTATTCCCGATGATTACGGCATCAAGACTTTGGGCTATGGCATGCTTGCCTGGTACCAGCAGAACCTGGTGCAGCCGAATGGCCCTCGCGCTAAGCAGCCCTACATTCCGACCTTGCGCCAAGCTCGCTATACGCTGTGGCTTTACGCGGTGGATGATGAGGGGCGCTGGCTCTTTAACCGCGCCGTCCGCCGTCTAGCTAAGGGCTCTGGCAAGTCCCCTGACGCTGCGAAGTACGCCCTGGGTGAGCTTTCGGGCCCGTGTCGTCTCCTTGACTTTGACGACCGGTTACCCGGCGGCGTCATTGGCCAGCCCATGAGCATGCCCCTTATCCAGATTGCCGCTACCTCAGAGCGTCAGACCGCCAACACAATGCGCATGGTGAGGGCTTTTGCGAACAAACGCACCAAGGTTGCGAAGCGGTATCAACTTGATGTGGGTAAAACCTTTATCGATACCCCCGAGGGCGGACGGTTGGAGCAGATTACCTCATCGGCCGGCGCAGCTGAAGGCGCTGAAAGCTCCACTACCATTGGGGACGAAACCGAGCACTGGGTACCCGGCAACGGCGGCCCTGAGCTTGCCCAAACCATGGTTCAGAACTCGGCCAAGACTTCCGGCCGATTCATCGAGACCTGCAACGCCTGGGTGCCAGGCATCGGCTCTGTGGCTGAAGCTACCTTCGAGGCATGGGTACTTGAGCAAGAAGGCCGCACACTAGGCGACCAGCACATTCTTTACGATGCCGTGGTTGCCCCGCACAATACGGTTCTAAGCGATAACCCAGAACCGGGGCAGGTCTCCCTCTCAGACGCGCTAGCTATCGTCTACGAGGACACTCCCTGGGTGCCTCAGAAGGATATCCGGGCGCAGATTCTCTCCCCCACTTACCCGCCCTCGCGCTCGCGTCGATTCTTCCTGAATCAGCCCAACGCGGTTGAAACCGCCTGGGTAACCGTGGGCGACTGGGCAAAGCTGGCAGACCAAGACCGCGAGCTCATCGACGGTGAGGAAGTCGTGCTCTTCTTCGACGGCTCAAAGTCTAACGACCATACCGCCCTTGTTGGCTGCTGCATGGAAGACGGGCACATCTTCACCCTTGGTGTGTGGGAGCCCGATAAGACCACCGGCGTGATCAACGCTGATGCCGTGGACGCCGAGGTTGAGCGAACCTTCCAGAAGTACAAGGTTCTTACCTTTTATGCGGACGTCCGAGAATGGGAGTCCTACGTAAAGACCAGCTGGCCGAAGAAGTACAAAGACCAGCTGATTATGTGGGCCGTTCCCAACGGTAAATCGCAAGCCCCTATCGCTTGGGATATGCGTTCGCACGGTTACCAGTTCGCTGAGGCAGCTGAGATGTGCCATGCAGAGATCATGGAAGGGATGTTCACCCACGACGGTAACTGGGCAACCTCGAAGCATATCGGTAATGCCCGGGCCACTGAGTCCCGTGGGCGTATCACCATCAAGAAAGAATCTCCCAAGTCAGCGAACAAAATTGACGCCGCCGTCTGTGTGATTGGCGCTCGCATGGTCTATCGCAATCTCCTTGCCTCTAAGGAGTGGGAGAAACACAATCAGTCCAATGATTTTGCCTTTTTCGTCTAGGCAGGAGGTGCCATGTCGCTCGAAGACCTGAAACTGAAAAGCCTAGCCTGGCCTGACCATCACCGGCTGGATTCCTACTACAGTGGAGACCACCGGCTTGACGCTATCGGCGTCTCGCTCCCGCCTGAGGTTCGCGTCCTTGAAATGACCGTGTCCTGGCCCAAGATGGCGGTAGAAGTCCTCGACGAAGTCCTAAACGTCGAGGGCTTCCGCGTCCAGGGGGCAAGCCCTGAGCAGGGGGCGGAGGTAACTGACCTGCTGCGCTCATGGTGGCAGGCGAATAACCTCGATACCCATTCTCACCTCGGCCATACCGAAGCTATGGTGCAGGGTCGAGCTTTCGCCGTCATTGGCCCCGGCGCTGGGAACACCCCTCAGATCTCTGTGCATAGTGCCAAGGGCATTGCTGTTGATGTCGACGCTTTCGGCAACGTCTGTGAGGCGGTGCAGCGGTTCAGCGACAAGGGCACCGAGTACCTTATCCACTACACCCCGGGCTTCAATACCGTCTACCAGGTCGGCAAGGACGGCTCACGCTACCAGTACACCGCACCTTCGGGCACCCAGTACATTCCAGTTGTCCCGCTGGTCAACCGCTCACGCATCAACGATGTTCGCGGCACTAGCGAAATGCAGGACGTCCTGACCCTCGCGGACGCTGCCTCGCGCTCACTGACCAACCTGCAGGTTGCTCAAGAGCTGCTGGCTCTGCCTCAGCGATACCTCTTCGGCAATGGGCTGAATGACCTCAAGGACCAGAACGGCAAGCCCATCAGCAAGCTCAAGGCATACTTGGGCATGCTCTGGACTGGCCCGCAAGATGCTAAGGCCGGTCAGCTACCTGGTGCAGACCTGACCCAGATCATCAACGCGGTGAAGCTCTACGCCCAGATGGTCTCATCCATCACCGGCATTCCTCCGAGCTTCCTCGGCATTCAGACCGATAACCCCTCATCGGCTGAGGCAATGAGGGCAGCCAAAGAGCGTCTCATCACCAAGGCTGAACGGAAACAGGCCCTCTTCGGGGACGCTTGGGAGCAGGTCATGCGCATCTCCCTCGATATGTACGCCCCGCTGCTTGGCATCAACGCCGATGAGCTCTCCATCGAGACGCTCTGGCGTGACCCCGCCACGCCCTCGAAGTCCGCCAAGGCCGCCAACGCCCTACAGGCTCACGCCCAGGGCATCCTCAGCGCGCACACTGCCCGCGAAGCCCTTGACCTGACCCCGGAGCAAAGGGCCTACGAGGACGGATACGAGAAAGAGCTAATGACCGGAATCTAAACACCCTGGGAGGTGACCCGTGGACCCGGTAACCGCCTACACGCAAGCCCTGGCTGAGCTCACCAAGCTGCTCAGCCAGGCCCTGCTCAGGGCTAGCTTGGACGCTCACCGCTCAGTACCAACGAGCCCTGACCTCAGCCCCCTGGAACTCAGGCAAGCGCGCATCGAAGCAATCTTGCGCGCAGTGCTACCTGAGCTAGAACAGTCCACGCAAGCAGCCTACGACGTCACCACCGACTTCATCGAGGCAGAAGCCGTAAACAAAGGGGCCGCCCGCCCCGAGATACCGCGCCCCACCAGCTACGTCCGCGAGGACACCCTCAGAAAGCGCGTCACCATCTCCTACTCGGATAACGCCGAGGAAATGGCCCAGCGAGTCCGCGCCCAGCTTGCCCCCTCCGTCCAAAAAGCCGCCGCCCGCGTCATCGTCAGCACCTCCCACGGCTCCCTAGAAGACCTACCCGACGACCTTCTAGAGCGCCTCGATAATGGCGAGCCTATCGAACAGCTCAAAGAAACCGCGCTCGCTGACACCTCTGAGCTGGTTGACGCGAAGACCGGGGAGCCTGTGGATGGAGTGCCCCCGGGGGCTTTCGTGTATGAGGGCAAGGTCTACCGGCACCCGATTGGGTATGCGCGCAAAATCCAGGGTGAGTACACCTGTGGTTTTTGCATCATGATGGCCTCACGTGGCCCTATCTACAGCTCCTATAGCGCTGCGAAGTACAAGTGGAAAACCGGGCCCGTGAAGTGGCGAAAGTACATGAACGAGTCGCAGAAAAACATCTACCGGGAAACCCACCAAGAAGCCTTCCACACAGGGTGCGACTGCGCCGTTGTACCAGTCTTTACCTCGGCTGCATGGCCAGGCAAAGAGCAGTATGACGCGGCTAAGTACATCTACGAAAAGGCCACCGAAAATTATGACTCTGTCAGCGCCTGGGAAGCCGTAGAGCTCATAGAAATGCTTGTCGGTGAAGATGCCCCTGATAACCAAGCCGTCGGCGCGCTCAAGGGCGAAATTGATTGGCGAGACCTTGACCTTGTACCCCCTTCACTCCCTGACCAGAAATAAAGGAGAAGCTGATGCCAGAGATCATCACTACCCCCGTGGATGAAACCCCTGTACAGCAGGTTGAAACCCCTGAGCAGACCTCAGAGCCCGCGGCTGAGGAAGCCACCGAGGGCACTGAGGCACCGCCCTGGGGCTCTGACGAAGATTTCAACCCTGAGTCCGCTTGGAAGCTCATCCAGAACCTGCGCGGCGATAAGGCCAAGCTGCAGGAAAAGCTCAGCGCCCAGGCTGGGAAGGCTGCCTCTGAGGAAGAGGAGCCGTCCGAGCCTGAGCCTGAGCCTGAGGAAAGCAAGGCTGAGTCTGAGCCGACCGTTGACCAGCTCAAGGCAGAAAAGCAGGCCCTACAGACTGAGCTGACGAAGATGCGAGCTCTTCACGCGAACGGTCTCCCCGAAGAGATGGCGGAATTCCTGCCTAACGGGAGCGATGAAGAAATCGGTTTGGCCGTGGAAAAGCTACTGAAATTCCGCGGCGCAGGCACCCCGGCTGCAGGTCAGCCGCTACCCCCTAACCCGGCGCAGGCAGCCGGTCAGAACCCACCAGCACCCAGCAAGGACGACCTCGCCCGCGAGGCTTTCGCCGCTGCTGGCCTTAGCTAAATAACTACTTTTGAAAGGACGAGCACATGGCTCTCGAACTCACTGAATTTATCAAGGACGGCTCGCTAGCACCTCAGCTGGCCAACGAAGTCTTTACCCGCGTCACCGAATCCTCTGTGGTTGGTAAGGTCGCGGGTACTGGGCAGTTCGACTTGGTCGGCACCCAGTACATGATTGACGCCGGCAAGATTGAAGCCGATATCGTCGGTGAAGGTGAAGCCAAGCCGGTTTCCTCCTACAAGCCCTCCTTCGTCCGTGCCGTACCTCTGAAGGCAGCGGTCATCATCACCTGGACCAAGGAGATGCGGGCCAAGAACCCCGGCAACATCATGGACCGAATCCAGGAGAAGCTGACCGAGGCAATCCAGGAGCAGATTGACGCCGCCGTGATTTACGGCAAGACCGTCAAGTCTGACTCCCAGATTGAGGGCGTCACCTACCTGAACCAGACCGAAAAGCGCGTAGAGCTGGGCAACGTCGCAGCAAACGCCGGCGGTCTGGCAACCGAGATGATTGCCGGTTACAACCAGGTAACCGCCGCTGGTGAGGACTTCACCGGCTTCATCGCAGACCCCTTGCTTCGTGGTAAGCTCATCTCCGCCGTGGACGTCCAGGGCCGCCCGGTCTATCAGTCCTCCATCGACCTCAAGGACCAGATGGGCACCCTCTACGGCCTTCCCATGGCTTACGGCAAGTCGGTGTCCGGCCGCTACGGCGTCGGTAAGGCTGACACCAAGGTCCGTGCCTTCGGCGGTGACTTCAAGAAGAACCTCAAGCTGGGCTTCCTGGAGAACATCAACATCAAGCTGACCGACTCCGCCACCGTCGATGGGGTCTCCCTCTGGCAGACCAACCAGGAAGCCGCGCTCTGCGAAGCCATCTTCGGCTACGTCATCAAGGACCCCAACGCCTTCGTAGCATACGAAGACGCAGTATAAGGGAGAGCATCATGGCTAAAAAGTACAAGCACTCCAAACTCGGCATCATCATGACCCTGCCTGATGATGCCACCCCTGACGCAACCTGGGAAACGCTGGAGCCCATCGCAGAGCAGGCCCCTGCAACCGAGGCAAAGGCAGCCCCTAAGACCAAGCAGGCCACCAAGGCCAAGTAAAGGCGGTAGCCATGGCAGTCGCAACAGCCAAGGACGTGGAAGTCTCCCTCATGCGCGAGCTAACCGCTAGCGAAACCGAGTATGTCGGGGAGCTACTCAACCGCGCTGAGGCCATGATTCGACAGCGAATCCCGACCCTCAGCCAGTGCGCTGAAAAACCGGAATTCACCGAAATCCTCATTGCGGTAGAAGCAGAGTCAGTGGCTCGCGTCTTCCGCAATCCCTCGGCCTACCAGCAAGAAACCCTGGGTAGCTATTCCTACTCTTTGAATTACCGCGTAGCCTCTGGTCTGCTCGACATTCTCGAAGATGAATGGAAGCGCCTGGGTATCACCAGCTGGGCCACCGTGGCCCCTGAAACCGACGGGTACGCCCGCGCTCGCTACGGTGGCCGCCCTGATCTTCAGTTTCAGTTTGGCTGGCCGGCGCAAAACCACTTAAGTGAGGTTGTCTATGGGAATCCTCTCTAGCCTTCCTCATCGCTGCCTCGTGGTGCCCAAAACGAAAGTTGAGGGGCGCCACGGGGTGGAGATGGTGGACGGGGATCCCATCGAGGTGCCCTGTTTCGTGCAGGCCGTCTCAGCTGAAGAGCTTGAATCTGAGGGCTTGCAAGTGGCAACGGCTTACCGTGTCTTTGCGACCTCTTGGCCTGGTGGGCCTTACTCGACTGTCATCTATGAGGGCGATTCAGGTCAGTGGCCTGGACGCCGATGGTCACAGGTCGGTGAAGCCCGCCGCTTCGGTCACAGCTCCCGCACGAGTCATTACTCGGTGATCATTTCGGCAAAGGACGCGGAGGCTAAGTAATGGCCAAAGTAAACATCTACAAGCAGGCCGCATTCATTGCAGCTGAAATCGCCGGTAGAAGCCCAAAGATGGATGCGAAAGCAAGGCAGGTGCAGGCCACCGCCAAGAGCATCGCAGCAAAGCATAAGCAGGACGGCGACTTCATCGCCTCCATTGAGATAGACCAGCGAACCTACCGCGCCCGCACAGGCCACAAGGTACGCACCCTAGAGGTCGTCTCAAAGGATGAACTTGCCTGGCATAAAGAATTCGGGCATATCGCTACATCGAATTCAAACGCTAAGAACCCTAAGACCAAGCACGAATGGGTCGAAGGCCTCAAAATCATGCAGCAAGCCACCCTTGCTCATGGTGGCAAGTCTGGAGGTGGCTAATGACCGTCGATATCCTCGCAGTCATATTGGCCGCGCTCAAAAAGGAAGGCATCAAAGCCCAGCGCAAGCTCCAATCGGACACCCGATTCGAAGAAGGCGTAGTCCTGGTGAATGTTCAGAACCCGGCGCCGGTTGCAAACGGATTCGCGGGAGCAGCCACCAGCTCACGGGTCGTCCTTTCGGCGCTCGCTCTGTCGGATTCCAGGGCTTTCGCTCTTGCTGAGAGTGCCCACGATGCGCTGAGGATTTCGCGTATGAAGGGCAAGGCTCTGGAAGCGCCTAATGGTGAGCCGTTGGGCTACCTTTCCAGGGTGCGGGCTATCACCTTACCCAATTACGTTTCATCAACCGGCGTCTCTGATCAGGACGTGTCGCAGGTCGATATCCTGCTGACAGTGACGGCCAAAGCAGCCAGGCCAACTACCGCCCTGGACCGATTCTGACCCCCACCCCCTGCATTCTTCGCAGGGGCTTTTTTATTTAAGGAGAAGTGACAATGGCAAGTGTGCCCCTCGAAGAGGTCAAGCTAGAAATTGCTGATATCGCCCACGTTTTTTGGGCTGAGGCGAACACTACGGTTTCGCTCGATGATATCGCGCAGATTGACTTCGGTGACCCCTCAACCTACCCCACCGGCTGGGATTGGTACGGCGATCTATCGGCTGAATCCATCTTGGAATACTCCCAGGACGGCGGCGACCGTACTTTTAAGCGAACCCATTCGCGCAAGAAGATGCGAGCAA
The DNA here is from genome assembly GCA_030529845.1 of Rothia sp. (in: high G+C Gram-positive bacteria). Classification (GTDB taxonomy): domain Bacteria; phylum Actinomycetota; class Actinomycetes; order Actinomycetales; family Micrococcaceae; genus Rothia. Next base: position 563,260 of record JAUMWB010000001.1, read on the forward strand.
AGGCTGAGGAAAAGACCTACACCCTCACCCTCACAGCTCTCAACCGATCACGCAAGCAGTACGAAGCCCTTTACCCCAACGGCGTGTACAACACCGAGGCAAAGGGCTTTGACCTGCTCGATGGCTCAAAGACCCGTGAAGCTGCGCTGCTGGTGCTCATCGACGACGAAGACACGTACTTCCCGGTCTGGCACCCCCGCGTTGAGGTAGATGGCAAGCTGCCGGTCTTCTCACTTGAAGAATTCACCGAGCTGCCTGCAGATATCTCCCTGCTGCCTGACGCCAACCGCGTCTTTGCCCGCTTCTATGACCCCGTGGAGAAGAACCCCGCGGCGGCATAGCCCCATAAACCCCTTGCCCGTTAGCCCTGCTGAGCTGATTCTTCTGGTCATCTCCTCAGTAGACCAGCTAGCGGGCAAGGCTCTACCCCACTGAGATGACCAGCCACCCCAATTGAAAGGACCAGAAAATCATGGGTAAGAACAAAGATTCAAAGAAGAAGCAGGGCTCAGCGAAGCGCAAGAAGCAAGAACTGATGCAGAAGCTCGACCAGGTCAAGCTCCCCAAGGAAGTCCGCGACGTCGACCTCTCAGACCGCCCCGCCCTGCTGCACCCGAGTCAGCTCCGCCCAGGCCAGCAGGCCAAGTTCAGCCTGGCCGCCCAGAAGCTCCAGGAAATCGCCTCGGACGAAGACAAGGTCGAAGTTTTCGAGACCATGGACGCTCTGCTCGAATCGGTAGCGGAAGACCCCAAAGAATACGTCCAGTGGCTCACCGGCGGCCCCGAACCCTCACTCCATAAGCTCCTAGCCCTCTACATCGCCTACATGCGCCTAATGGGGGAATAACAGCGCTCCAGGAGCTACTCGAAGAATCACCGGCGCTCGCTGGTGATTTCTGGGCGCTGTACCGAATCAACCTGTACAGCGCCCTAGAGACCTGCTGGGATTTCCGGCTCCTGGCAGCGCTTCTTGAGCGCGTCATATACGAACCCTTCTCGCGCTACCGCGTCCACGCCGCCGGCGGAGATGAAACATTCTTCGGCTGGACCGAAACCAACAGCCAGCTTGCCCTCCTTACAGATGGCCAGCTGCTTCAAACCCGGGCTACTGCGACCAATAAAAAAGCAAAGCTGCGAAAGCAAGACTTCGCTAAGCGTCCTGAAGTCCGGAAAAAGCCTCGTCGCTCCATGAGCATCCGGGAGCTTCACGAATCAAAAGTAAATAGAGAGCTGACCGCTGGAGGTTAACCATGGCAGGTGAAGGTGGCCACGTAGGTATCTCGGTTTTGCCTGATACCAAGGGCTTCAATAAGAAGCTCAAGCGAGAGCTTGAGGCTGAAACCGCTGGAATTGAAGTTCTAGTTGAGGTCGGGGCACAACTTTCACGTGAAGCTCTGACCAAGATTGAAGCTCAGCTTGAATCAATCACAGCTGAAATTGAGGTCGAAGCATTCCTCTCCCAGAAATCAGTCCGGGAGATCGAGGAAGACCTCTCCTTCATCGACTCCGATGTCAAGGTAAAGGCCAGCCTTGACCAGGGTACCTACAACCGTACCCAGCAGCAGATCAAAAACCTTGACACGACGGCCACAGTGAACCTGGACGCTGACACCGGCGCCGCCCGCGCCTCCATCGCCACCCTCACCCGCCCTCGAATCGTCAATATTATCCCCAAGGTCAATATCGCTGGCCTCGCTTCCGCGGCATCCGCCCTAGCGGCGCTTTCTGGCGCTCGCATGATGGGTGATCTCGGTGGCGGTCTGACCGACCTTATGGGCAACCTTGACCGCCTGGCCCCCAAGTTGGGAGCTGCCTCGGCCGGTATCGCCGCGCTTGGCGCTGTAGGTCTGTCTGCAGGGGCAAACCTGCTCACCGTCGGATCGTCCCTAGCTGCTATCGCCCCGGCTGCCCTCGCGCTACCGGGTATCTTTGCCGGTTTTGGTGTAGGCATGGTCGCCGCCTTCGACGGCTTGCAGAACATTCACCTGGCCATGGCTGATGTCATGGGCGCGGGTTGGGACCTCATGAATGTGGTTCGTGAAACCCGGCGCGTCGCCGGTGAAGGCTTCTGGTCGAATGCGACCGCCGGTCTAGCTGAGCTGATGAACGTCGGGCTACAGCCTCTCATCGATGGGTACATCGAAACCACCACAGTCATGGGTACCTTCTGGGGAGAATTCTTCTCAGGCCTATCCAGCGGTCTCGGCGCTGTAGGGGGCATGCAGGCTCTCTTCGCCCCGCTCACCGAATCAATCCAAATCGCTGCCAACGGCGCCAAGCCCCTGGCAGAGTCAATCATCAAGCTCGGCGCAGTAGGCGGCCAATACCTTCCCGCCATGGCGTCCTCCTTTGTAGACCTCGCCAACTCCTTCAACGAGTGGATCAGCCAGGCCACTGCAAGCGGCGAAATCTTCAAATGGATTGATGGGGCAATCGCAAACCTCAAGCTACTCGGTAGCGCCCTCGTCTCCATCGTGGGCATCTTCGGGGCTCTCTCATCAGCCGCTGCAGCAGCAGGCGGTGGCGGACTCCAAGGGCTAGCTGATGGACTTGCCCGGATCAACGAGGCAATGAATGGTCCTGCATTCCAAGGAGCCATGACCGAGGTTTTCCGCGGCGCCAACGCCGGGGTAATCGCCCTCATGCCAGGTATATCCGCCCTCGGTGGGGCATTCTTTGCCCTAGCCCCCACCATCAGCATGGCCATGCAAACCGCAGGCCAGGCAGTCTCAGCCCTACTCGAAGGACTCGGAGCCGCCCTGGCGCACCCCGCTTTCAGCGCCGGCGTCCAAGCCCTCTTTGCAGGAATCCTGGTAGCAGCCCAAGCCCTCCAGCCAGCTATCGAGGCATTGGGGCCGGTCTTCGGCATGCTCGCAGAAGTATTCGGCCAGCTCATCGCCAACGTCGCCCCGCTGATAGCGCAGGTAGTAACAGGGCTCGCTCCTGCCTTCACCTCGCTCCTAGATTCCCTACAGCCGGTTATCTTCGCCCTCACCACAGGGCTCGGAACCGCGCTGCAGGTCATCATTCCCTTCATCTCCACAGCAATCCAAGCGGTAGCCGATTTCATGGCCCAGTTCCCCGGCCTAGCGTCAGTAATCCTGCTCGTCACCGGCGGGCTCGGACTACTGGCACCCGTCATCGGAACCGTCATCTCTGCCATCGGAAGCATCGTCGGGGCAATCAGTGGAGCAATCGGAATCTTCACCACCATCACCACGACCCTCACCGGCCTATCAACCATCTTCTCAGCCCTCGGCATCTCCCTCACCAGCGTCCTAGCCCCCGTGCTAGCAGTAGGCGCCGGCATCACCGCGCTCGCTGCCCTGTTCGTGTACGCGCTTGCTACGAGTGAGAGCTTCCGCGCTGCGATAGGTGGGCTGATAGAAGCCATCGTTGGGCTGGTAGCACCAATCGTCGGCATGGTCATGCCGGTGATAATGCAGATAGGCCAAGCCTTCATGGGGCTGGTCAGCACCGTCGTAAGTGCGCTGGTGCCGCTAATGACGACCGTAGTTCAGGTAGCCACGGCCATCATCACCGCCCTAACTCCGGTCATTGGCTTCATCACCAGCGTCCTAGCCCCGGTGTTCACCTTCATCGGCACAGTCGTTGTGCAAGCCTTTGAGTTCATCGGCTCGGTCATCTCAGCCGCGGTTGCCTTCATCAACTCAATCTTGCAGGTATTCCTAGCCGTGCTGCAGGGCGATTGGTCAGGCGCCTGGAACGCTCTCGGCGGCGTCCTATCCGCTGCATGGGAGCTCATAAAAACCATTGTTAGTAGCGCCATCACCTTTGTCGGCTCCATTATCAGCGCCGGGCTAACCATGATTCAGGGCGTATTCACCGCAATCTGGAATGGAATTACTTCCTTCCTATCCGGCGTGTGGTCAACAATTACCTCACTGATTTCAGCTGCCGTCGCGTCGGTAGGGTCTGTCATCTCAGCTGGCTTCAACGCGGTATCGAGCTTCATCTCATCTATCATGAGCTCAATCCTGAGCTTTATCGGGTCGGTGTGGAATTCCATCGTTTCGGCAATCTCAGCGGCGCTCGCGGCTGTATCGAGTACGGTTTCATCAGGCTTCAATGCTGTGATGAGCCTAATCTCGTCGGTGATGAACTCGATTCTCAGCACCATCAGCTCCATTTGGAATTCGATTACTTCGGCAATCTCGAATGCCATCAACGTCGTTCGCTCTGCTATCAGTAGCGGGTTCCAAGCTGCGCTGAGCATTGTCAGCTCGGTTCTGTCATCGATTCTCTCGACTGTCTCTTCGATATTTAGCTCAGTAGTATCGACGATTTCGAATGCGGTGAATTCCTTCAAGTCGGTTGTCCAAGCTGGTCTGCAGGCTGTCATTGGCTTCTTCACTAGCCTGGGCAGTCGAATTGTCAGCACCCTCAGTGGCGTGGCTGGCCGTATGGTAAGCATTGGTACCCAGATGATTCAGGGTCTAATCAATGGCATCAAGAATATGGCTGGAAATGTCACTGGTGCTATCTCTGGCGTGGTCGACGGTGCCATCGGTAAGGCTAAGAGCCTGCTGGGCATCAAGTCGCCGTCCAGGGTTTTCAAGAAGATTGGCATGTACGCAGGTGAAGGCATGGTGCTGGGCGTCGAATCGATGCAATCGGATGTGCAGGAGTCTATGGCAGCTATGGTGGCCGCGCCCGACGCTGCCCGGGTTGGCTTCGCAAGTGACGTACAGACCCAATTCGATGGAATCATCAACGCAAATTATTCGGCCTCTGAGCGGGACTCTGCACTGATTAGCGCGGTAGCAAGCTCAATCTCTAGCTGGCAGCCGCTGGTGCAGATTGGTAGCCGCGAATTCCGTGGAGTGATGCGTGAAGCAGAGAGGATAGTCTAATGTCCGGTTGGATTGGAACCCTCGCCAACATGCATGAATTCTTGTGGCCTGTCAGCCTTCAAGAATCCTTGCCGACCCGGTACGAGCTGCAGAAAGCAGCAGGGAAAACCTGGGCTTTTGTCAGCTCACCGCCGTCCGCTCGTAACCGTGAGTGGTCTGTCGAGATCGATGGCACTAACGCTGACACCTCGGTGCTTAGAAGTATCATGCATGGCGCCTATGGCCCAGGGCCTTTCTACTTCATCTCTGAGGTAGCTTCCCTGACCAATGCATTGACCCCGGCTCAGTCTCTGCTGGCCGGGGTCAGCAACGGAGGCATAATGGTCGATTCCACCGGGAGCAAGGCGCCTGCATCACTCATCGGGGGGCAGCTGGCTGTCATTGCGGATAAGGTACCTGTCCTACCCGGTGAGCCCCTGACCGTTTCTGTTGATGCTGCAGGGCCGACTGAACTGATCGTTCAGCCTCGAAGCGTCACCGGAGCTAATGCAGGTGGCGCAATTACCGTCTCGGCCAAGGGTGAACTGATGCAGCGTATTCACGCGGTTATCCCCTCTGTGCCTTCTACAGCGCGCTACGTGACGATCAGCGCCCGTGGCTATACGCAGCTTGCGCGGCCTCAAGTTGTGTGGGCTGATGAGCCTAGCGTCTGGGATGTCGGTGGCGGGGCTGACTCGGTGATTCTAATGGAAGGCTCTTCGAGCTTCACTCAATTTGAGCTTTATACTCGCGATTTTTGGCGGTCGATGAGCTTGACGATTAAGGAGGTGGGCTAATGCTCCCAGGTAAATACGAGCCCGGCCCAGTCATTGAGGCCAAGCTCCGTATCTACGTGAACGACACGGAGCGCCCGCATGTCTCCGCGTCATGGGGTATCGATACGACCGGCGGGCTTCCTGACGCCCTGGTAAACGCTGGTACGGGCATCCGCTCGCGCACAGGTGAAGTCATTTTCTCGCCTCAAAAATCAGTCACTAATGGGCATGTCAGCCCCCTGGCTACAGAAGGTGGGTGGCCGCCGAAAGACGGCGACCGCATCGTCATCAAGTGCGAGGTCGGTGGCGTCGAATTTACGCGCTTTACTGGCCGTATCGGCAAGGTCTCCGCCCCTTTCTACGGGGGTGAAATCAAAGCAGATATCAAAGATACCCTGGGTGACCTGCTCGATACGACCGTGACCATTCCCCCTCGTATCGATACCGGGAAAACCTACATCCGCTCAGAGTGGGTTATCAACGCCGCCCTTGAGCAAGCCCACCTAGGTGCGATTCTCAGTCCGGGTGAGACCTCTACTATCCATCAGGGAATGCAGGCAGGCAATGAGCCTCTAGCAGGCACGGTAGAAGAGGTCGGCACCGAGTATTCAGACCCTTACGGTCTTTCTATTTGGAGCGGCTTCCTAACGCTAGCTGACCCAGCAATCACCCATAATGGCAGTGGCGTCGGGGGCTTCGCCCGGGCTTCAAGCACCCTCGACTCTGGCTTCCGCATTGCCTTTGCGAATGGGGAAGCAGCATACCTTGGCTTCACTCAAGCTACCAAGATGCTTTACCTGCGCGTTTCCGGGCAGGGAGTGGTCTGGGAAGCCCCCTATGAGGGTGATTCGCCGCTTCCTGAGCTGATCATGTGGATCAACCACCAGGGCATCTGGGTGTGGCGCTCGCCCAGTAAGCAAATCTACGCATACGCCACAACCAAGTTCACTTCTCAGAATGTCGCCTCTACGAGCGGTGATTACCTGGCAGGGGTCGACGTCCGCTATAGCCCGCTGACGGAGTTCAGATCAGTAGTGACTAACTCTCCTAAGTACCCTGTGGCCTATCGCAAATCATGGATTGAGAGGGCCAGGACTGTAGCGACCAGGACTTTTGAGAACCGGCAGGCCCGAACCATCGTCGATGAATGGGGAGCAGCGACACTTGCAAGCATGTGGATGGACGAACTGGGCAAGCCCTGCGCCTGGGCACGCGACCGGCTAGTGAGCATGGACCCATCCAGGAAAATCAAAGTCTCCGAGAAGGTCTTTTCAGGGCAGTGGGAGCTAGGCCGAGATTCCCGAAGGGGAGATGTCACGGTCGTCGGTGAGTACGCCACAGTGCAACGCTCCCGCCCAGGTCTAGTGGAAGTGACGGTCTATCAGCCGACGACTGCTAAAACCTTTGAAGAGAGCCAGAAGGTCGAGGAATTCTATAGCGTCCCGGCTGAGGAGGAATGGGGGCAGGTGGATATCACCCCGCTCCAAGCCAACCGCGGCAACCACTTCAAGCTGAATAACGGCACCTGGATTGGCGGAACCTTTTTCAAGGATGATGCCGATACTACCGATGAAGAGGTGAGCTTTAACGGCGACCCGGCATCTTTGAAGCTGGAGAAGCTAGGGCTCAGAACCTTGAAAGGTATCATCGGCTTCCAATTTGGCAGCGTCACCAGCGCTACCGGCTATCTCCAGACCCGCAATATCCCCCGCTATCACCCGGTGTGGCGCTCCCAGCCGACCCCTATTATCAGGGCTGTGTGGCGCTCCCAGTGGGCTGGGTACACGGTACACGGCAAAACCAGGGTAGATGGGCAAGGGCTGAAATCCTATAAGCACGAATGCGGGCCTTGGCTGACTCCATCTGATGCTCAGCGTCTAGCCGATGCGATATCCGCCGAAGTGACCCAGGAAAGATACACCTTCACCGGCGTGAGCCTACTGTGGGACCCCACCCGGCAAGTAGGCGACGTCGAAACCTGGGAGATGGAAGACCTCGAGGAAAACCCGTTGTGGACCGCCCGCTGCCTCGTGACAGGCTACAACGAAAAGTGGCAAGGCAACGTCCCCGAACAGTCCGTTGACGTGCAAATCATATCTCTAACCGACCCCAAGGCCGGAAAGACCTACGCTGACCGCTCTAAGGCTTACCGGACCTACCAGGACACCGTCGATACCGGCGCTACCTACGATGAGGTGTACCGGGCCCTACCTCAGAAAGTGAGTGCATAATCATGGGAAAAACCCCTAATCTTGCTTTGCCCTACCCCGAGCGCACACACCTCGATGATGTCCCTAAAGACCTCAAGGCGCTGGCAGACCCTTTGGACGCACATGTCCAGATGCTCATAGACCGGCAAACCGTAGCAGAATCGGATATCTCCGATATTCATGCAACGGCTGAGAGTGCTCTTGCGAGGGCAAATATCAATGAAGGTGACTTGGCGGCGGAGGTGGCAGCCCGCGCCGCAGGGGATCAAGCCGTCCGCGACTACGTCGACCAGGTCGCTGCCAGTGAAATTGGTGGCCGCTCCGCCTACGAAATCGCAAAGGACAACGGCTTCGTAGGGTCAGAAGCCGACTGGCTGAAAACTCTCACTGGCCCCCGTGGGCCTGCTGGCCCATATGGCGGCTCCGAGGTCACCGACCCTCAAGTGGCTAGCTTCGTGAGAGATGAGACCATGCGCACTCGCCAAGCTATGGATAGCATTTTCGCGCAGCGCATCTACACCAGGCCAGCTGAAGCACGCGGCGACTACATCAATATCAAGGATCTATCGGCTGACACATCCGGCGGCTCGATACTCCGCCTAACCGATGCCCCTGAAAATTCAGGCTCCGTCATCAATATCTATCACCACGGTACCAGCGGGTCGCAAGCATACGGCATCAACATCGCCAACATGCCGAACTCCCGCAACGCATTCGTGATACACCAATACAGCTCAAGAACCCCGGCCATCCAGATAGATAACACCGATATCAACACCGGCATCTATATCAAGAACACCGAAAACCAATTCATGAACCCTGGGAACAAAGGAACCGGAGCGTTCATGCAGTTCTTGCCCTATGGCGAAACCGGCGGCCTATCCCTCACCAACGGGCTGATTTGGCTCAACCGTTCCAGTAAAGATATGAAGATTCAGGCGACCAACCCCCAAACCTACGCCTTTGGCGTACAGATGGACGCCGACAAAACCGGGCTAATGGTCATGAAAAACGCCACAGGCCCAGGCAATGCCACCTGGATCACCAACGCAGGCACCGGTCACGCCCTCTTCATCTCCCAAACCGGCACAGCCGAAGCCTTTCACGTCTACAGCGACGTAGCAGGCAGATTCTCCGCCCGAGTAAGAGGCAACGATCACGGGGCAGTAATCACCACCCAAGCCGACCGCGGCGTCACCCTGGACGTCACCAAAAATGGCTCAGGCGCAGGCGTTGTGCAAAGAATCGTCAACAAGGGAACCGGGGCTTTCATGGCACTCATCAACAGCGCCGGGGAAGCATTCCGCATCCACCAAACTGGCGAGGTGGAACTTTTCACCCCATCAGCTGGCGTGATTCTGCGCTCGCCTAACGGTACACGCTTTAAGGTTTTTGTGAATAATGAGGGGGCTGTGATGGCCCAATCCACTGTGTAAAGGAGTAATGATGCAAGTTACATTGGAACAGGCTTACGAGGTTGCCTTAGCTGAGATTGGACGCCTTGTGGTAGCAAACAAGATTCTTTCTGCGGGCATTGAGTCCACTGATGGTGAGGATGTGGTGAGGCCAATGGGCTCTGCCGGGCCTGCTGGTCCTGTGGATGAGCGTGGGGAGCCGGGGCCACTCAGCACTGACGGGCGTGACGGGGAACCAGGCCCTGCCACGCTGCCGGGTCCCCCGGCGTAGGAAGGAGAGAGTATGAGCATTCCCCCTATACCCCCTGAAGCCTGGGCGCTCGTAGGCGTGGCCATCACCGCTGTTGGCGGTGTGTCTGGCGCGCTCATGACGGCCTGGGTGCAGCGCGGCAAGACCAAGGCTGACGCCTCCGGGGCCCTGGTCGATAACCTGCAAGAGGAAGTAGCGGAGCTACGAGCCGAAGTGCGCAAGCTACGCGATGAAGCCGCCAAAGCCCATAAGGAGATGCATGAGGCAAAGACCGAGGCTTACGCCATCAAGGACGCCGCCCGCCTGCATATCTCCATGAGCGCGGCATATATCTACCAACTGCGTGCGCACATCGATACCGAGCAGCCACCGCCTGCCCCGCCGATCCCTGAAGAGCTAATCCAGCTGATGCCGGATTTCCTGAAGCCACCTGGGTAGGTGGCTTTTTCTTTACCCAAAAACAGCGCCCCTTGGCCCGTCGGCTGAGGGGCGCACCCACTTCAAGAGAAAGGAGGCACTATGGCCACCACCTTCAAGCCCGACAGCGCCCTGGTCACATCGACCGCGCTCTCACCGAACCGCACCGTGACCAACGGCCGCTACGCCCGCCTCATCTGCCTTCACACCATGGAGACCGACGAACACGCCACCGTGGCTGAAGCTATCGGCGCAGGCTGGTTCCTCAACCCCACTGCAATGGCCTCAGCCCACTACAACGTCGATAACGATTCGATTGTGCAGGGCGTGCCCGAAAAGGACATGGCCTGGACAGCGCCGGGAACCAACGAGGACGGCATCCAGATTGAGCAGGCGGGCCGGGCAGCGCAGACCAACGCCCAGTGGAATGATGCCTACAGTGCTGCCCTGCTGGAGAACACCGCCCGGCTGGTCGCTGATATCTGCCGCCGCAACAACATCCCCCCGGTCAAGCTCACCGACGCCCAGCTTGCAGCAGGCGCCAAGGGAATCATTGACCACGCCCAGGCCTCCCGTGTCTACCGCATGAGTGACCACTGGGACGTCGGCACCGGCTTCCCCTGGGACACTTTCATGGCAAAGGTCCAGGGCTACTACAACGGGGGCACCGCTTCTGCGGGGCTCCCCGCCACCACCACTACCGTTACTACCTCTACAGATTGGTTTGATATGGCCACCAAGGCAGACCTCGAAAACGCTATCTTCAACACCCCTCGCTCCGAGTGGGGCGGGCGAACCCTCACCGAAATGCTGCAGGACAACAACCGTGACACCTACAGCACCCTGCGTATGGTGCGGCACCTCTTCAACCTCTACCGCCTGGGCATTCCCGGCGTCATCACTGATGGCACTTTCGGGCATAAGATCCGCCAGATTTTCGGCTACGACGAGGGCAAGCAGGCCCCGGCGCGTAAGACCGAGTTTGAGTCTGACAAGCGCGGACTCTTCCGCTGGTAAGAAAGGAATCAAACATGAATATCCTTGATAATTCGACCCGCCGCCGCAGCGTCGGCTCCACTACCGCTTTCGCCACCGGTGGCACCACCGCAGGGTACGCCCTGGCCGTCCTGGCCTACGAGCTTTTCAACCTGCCCCTGTCGACTGAGGGTGTCCTTGCTCTAGCCCTGGTGCTCTCCCTGGCCGGTGCCGTCACTGGTGGCTGGGCTGCCCCCAGCAAGAAGGCAGAGACCGAGGCCTATTTAGGCTCGGTGCTGGCTATGGCCCGGCAGGGCGACCACGGGCGGCTAGGCACCGCCCAGCCCGGCCAGGCGGTTGAGGCTGAGCAGGTAGAACCTGCAACAGCAACTGAACAGGAACAGCCGGCTAAAGAGCCTGAGCTAGCCGAGATTCCTGACGGGTACGAACTGGTAGACACCGCCGGGACTGAGTACAGCAACCCGGCCTATGCTTTAGGCAAGTAGGCGCAAAAATAGCCCCTCACCACACCCCTTGTTCGGGGGGTGTGGTGAGGGGCTTATTTTAGTCGGCGAGTGGGGAGGCAGTGAGGGTGTTGCCGGAGACCTCGACGATGAAGCGTTGGGGGGCGGTAGGGGCAGATGCGGGTTCGCCGTGGACTAGCCACTCAAAAGACACACCAGTAGCTTTGGAGATTGCTTCTAGGGAGCGCCGTGACGGGTTCATATCCCCCCGCTCCCAGCGGCTGAGAGTATTTCTGGCAGCCGGCAGTTTCTCCGCCAATTCTGCTTGGCTGAGACCTGCATGATTGCGAGCTTTGGTAATTCTGTCAGCAAGAGTCCAGACGGGGATTTCCATGCCTGTAATTCTACGTTGAGATAGAAAATGCAACACCTCCATTTAGTAAAAAGGTTGCACAGTCTCACTCGGTGGGTGTAAATTGAATCTTGTAACGTTGATTTTGATACGTTTCCGGGAAGTCATTCTTACCTTACGGTTCTTGAATCCCGGCACCCAGCCTTGCAAGCTGCGGAGCAAACACAAGCAACCGCCCGGTTAGCCGCGTTAGAGCTGCGGCACTTGAGATAGACCCAGTACCGGGAATGGGCCACAAAGGAATTGGCTTTCGGGGTAGCTCCCCGGGGTTGATGCATACGAACAGACTGCCTGGACTTTTCACACCGGAGAGAAAGGGGGTCTAAACGTCGTATCTGGGAGAGGAAACCCAGCGTCAAACCTCGGGAGCTCTTTGGGGGACGGGAATTCACAAAGCTTCTCGCTCCGCGCAGGCGAGCCCCGCAAGGGGCACCGCTTCCAGCGAAGCTGGCTAACCAACCCAACCACCAACCAACCTCAAAAGAACAGGAAGAAACTCACCATGACAACCCACCCAGCAGAACACGTCACCTCAGAAATCACCCGCAGACTCATCAGTAGGCTCGACAAACACATGGGCATCGACCAGCTCTACGAAGAAATCATCGCCGAACTCAAAGAAGAGTACGCCACCAACCCTGAAGAACAACTCCACTACGCTTCCCGTAGCAACCCCACTTCCTCAGCCCTCTGCGGAGAAAGCGCACCTGAAGGAGGCTGGTTCAATGAACGAGCACTAGCCAAAGCCCAGACCCTCAAGCTATTTGGTGGCATCTGCCCTATCTGCGCCTCCATATACAGCTCTCTACCCGCAGACTAGGATAAAGAAGAAAACATCCCCTCACCGCCACCCTAATGCGGGTGCGGTGAGGGGATGTTTTTATGTGTCTGATTAGGCAATACATGGGAAAAAGGGGTTCAAAATTTCACTTTGAACCCCTTTTTGAACCCCTTTAGCTATTACAGCTCGTGATTCCTCGTTGCCACGAGCTTGAAAAAACCCTTATTTTTCAAGGTTTTATGACCACTCATAACCACCTATGACCTATATCGCTAAAAGTCCCAGTCCTCATCTTCCGTGTTCACGGCCTTGCCGATGACGTAGGAGGAGCCGGAGCCGGAGAAGAAGTCGTGGTTCTCGTCGGCGTTGGGTGAGAGGGCTGAGAGGATCGCGGGTGACACGTTGGTGACGGAGGCCGGGAACATGGCCTCATAACCCAGATTCATGAGTGCCTTGTTGGCGTTGTAGTGCAGGAACTTCTTGACGTCCTCGCTCAGACCAACACCGTCGTAGAGGGAGTGGGTGTAGGCCACTTCGTTCTCGTACAGTTCGTAGAGTAGGTCGAAGGTGTAGTCCTTGAGCTCTGCCTGGCGCTCAGCGGTCTCCTTTTCCAGGCCGCGCTGGTACTTGTAGCCGATGTAGTAGCCGTGTACAGCCTCATCGCGAATGATCAGGCGGATCAGGTCAGCGGTGTTGGTGAGCTTGGCACGTGAGGACCAGTACATGGGCAGGTAGAAGCCTGAGTAGAAGAGGAAGGATTCTAGCAGGGTTGAGGCGACCTTCTTCTTTAGGGGGTCATCGCCCTGGTAGTAGTCCATGACGATGCGGGCCTTCTTCTGTAGGTGCTCGTTCTCGGTGGACCAGCGGAAGACCTCGTCAATTTCCTTGGTGGAGGCCAGGGTTGAGAAGATGGATGAGTAAGACTTAGCGTGCACCGACTCCATGAAGGCGATGTTGGTGTACACGGCCTCTTCATGGGCGGTCACAGCGTCGGGGAGCAGGGAGACAGCGCCAACAGTACCCTGGATGGTATCGAGCAGGGTCAGGCCGGTGAAGACGCGCATGGTCAGCTGCTTTTCTTCTTCGGTCAGGGTCTTCCAGGACTGCACATCGTTTGAGAGCGGCACCTTTTCGGGCAGCCAGAAGTTAGCGGTCAGACGGTCCCAGACCTCAAGGTCTTTTTCGTCTTCGATGCGGTTCCAGTTGATGGCTTCAACGTGGTTGACCAGTTCGACCTTCTCACTCATGGTGATGGGTTCTCCTCATGTCGGGTTGGTGTGATGCCTGGAATAGGCTTGGTTCTATTCTTTCACCGTTGGGCGGTTTTCGCACCAGCGGCTCGGTTTGCTTAATATCTCAGGGGTGGACGCCTGTGCCCGCTTCCTCTTGTAGGGCGGCTTGGCGTTCTGCTTTGGTTTCCCTATCGACTAGGCGGCGTAGTAGCGGCAGGGCCGCAGCAAGCTGCGCGGCCTCGTCCGCATTGAGTATCTCGTCGGCGCGTTCTACTATCCAGCGGTCGCGTTGGCTGATGATGGAGTCAATGGTCGCACTCCCCTGCTCTGTCAGATAGAGCTCCTTGCGGCGCTTATCGTGCAGATTCTTGCCCGAGACAATGTAGCCGCGGCGAAGCAGTGAGGCAACAATCTTGTTCATGGACTGTGGAGTCATACGCTGAAAGCGGGCCAGCTCGGCACAGGTCTGCCGCGGGCCGGCCTGGAGCTGGGCGAGCACGGTTTCCTCTGCAAATGAGAGGGGAGAGTGCGAGTCGGTCTCGTTCCTCAGTCGTCTATGCATTCTAAAGACCGAATACCTTAAGGTACCCGCCTGCTCATACGAAAAATTTTCCAAGGGCGCCAACCTAAAATAATCAGTTTAACTTATCAGTTATATAGATTATATACCGTGAAAAAGAAAGCCCGCCACCCACATAAGATGACGAGCCCGCCCAGCCGGGGCGGGCGTCCGCGCCTTCTCAGCGTAACACCCTACCCCGCCTGAAGCTTTAGAGCATGCAGCTCACGCAGCCCTCAACCTCGGTGCCCTCAAGAGCCATCTGACGAATACGTGAGTAGTAGATGGTCTTAATGCCCTTACGCCAGGCGTAAATCTGGGCCTTGTTGACGTCGCGGGTGGTGGCGGTGTCCTTGAAGAAGAGGGTCAACGACAGGCCCTGATCGACGTGCTGGGTAGCAACGGCGTAGGTGTCGATGATCTTCTCGTAGCCGATCTCGTAGGAGTCCTGGTAGTAATCCAGGTTCTCGTTATCCATGTAGGGAGCCGGGTAGTAGACACGCCCCAGCTTGCCTTCCTTGCGAATCTCAATCTTCGAAGCAATGGGGTGAATCGACGAGGTGGAGCCGTTGATGTAGGAGATAGAACCGGTGGGCGGAACAGCCTGCAGATTCTGGTTGTACATACCGTGCTCAGCGACATCGGCAGCCAGCTGCTTCCAGTCTTCGGCGGTGGGTACGAAGTGGTCACCGAACATCTCGCGGGCGCGTTCGGTCTCAAAGTCCCAGGTGCCGTTGATGTACTTCTCGAAGTACTCCCCCGAGGCGTACTTGGACTTCTCAAAGCCTACGAAGGTCTCCTTGCGTTCACGGGCAATTTCCATTGAGGCGCGAATCGCGTGGTAGGTGACGGTGTAGAAGTACATGTTGGTGAAATCCAGGGCTTCTTCAGAACCGTAGTAGACGTGCTCACGTGCCAAGTAACCGTGCAGGTTCATCTGCCCCAGACCAACGGCGTGGCTCATGGAGTTACCGCGCTCGATGGAGGGAACCGAGGTGATATCAGACTGGTCAGACACGGCAGTCAGAGCGCGGATAGCGGTGCCGACAGTCTGACCCAGGTCGCCGCCATCCATAGCCAGGGCGATGTTCAGGGAACCCAGGTTGCAGGAGATGTCCTTACCGATGGTCTCGTAGCCCAGGTCAGCGTTGTAGACGGAAGGCTCAGAAACCTGAAGAATCTCAGAGCAGAGGTTAGACATGATGATCTTGCCGTCAATGGGGTTAGCCTTATTGACGGTGTCTTCAAACATGACGTAGGGGTAGCCCGACTCAAACTGGATTTCAGCCAGGGTCTGGAAGAACTCGCGGGCATTAATCTTGGTCTTCTTAATGCGGGCGTCGTCAACCATCTCGTAGTACTTCTCAGAGACGTTAATGTCTGAGAAGGGCACCCCGTAGATACGCTCAACGTCGTAGGGCGAGAAGAGGTACATGTCCTCGTTCTTCTTAGCCAGTTCGAAGGTGATATCGGGAATCACAACGCCCAGGGAGAGGGTCTTGATACGAATCTTCTCGTCGGCGTTCTCGCGCTTGGTGTCGAGGAAGGAGTAAATGTCGGGGTGATGGGCGTGCAGGTAAACTGCACCCGCGCCTTGACGGGCACCGAGCTGGTTAGCGTAGGAGAAGGAGTCTTCCAGCAGCTTCATGACGGGAATGACGCCCGAGGACTGGTTCTCAATCTTCTTGATGGGGGCACCAGCTTCGCGCAGGTTGGTCAGAGCGAAAGCGACGCCACCACCGCGCTTAGACAGCTGCAGGGCTGAGTTGATAGAGCGGCCGATGGACTCCATATTGTCTTCAATACGCAGCAGGAAGCAGGAGACCAGCTCGCCACGCTGCTTCTTACCGGCGTTCAGGAAGGTGGGAGTAGCGGGCTGAAAGCGGCCGGAGATGACCTCTTCAACGATCTTGGTTGCCAGAGCCTCGTCGCCTTCTGCCAGCAGCAGGGCAACCATGACCACGCGATCCTCGAAGCGCTCCAGGTAGCGCTGACCGTCGAAGGTCTTCAGGGCGTAGGAGGTGTAGAACTTGAAGGCGCCCAGGAAGGTGGGGAAACGGAACTTCTTGGAGTAGGCCAGCTTGGAGAGGGACTTGACGAAGTCAAAGGAGTACTTCTCGAAGACCTCAGGCTCGTAGTACTGGTGCTTGACCAGGTAGTCAATCTTTTCTTCCAGGTCATGGAAGAAGACGGTGTTGTTATTAACGTGCTGTAGGAAGTACTGGCGGGCGGCCTGGCGGTCTGCCTCGAACTGAATCTGGCCGTTCTCATCGTAGAGGTTCAGAAGGGCGTTCAGCTCGTGGTACCCCATGCCACGGTATTTCTCGGGGGTGCTCGGATCCTCGTGACCGGGTTCTACGCTGAGGCCGGGTACAGGGAGTTTTGAATCCAAAATTTTTCCAATCCTTCTTGAACGGTTTCTACATCTTCTTCGGTGCCCATGAGCTCAAATTTGTAGAGCACGGGCACGTGGCATTTGGCGGCTACTTTGTCTGCTGCTACACAGAACAGTTCACCGAAGTTGGTGTTTCCCGCACCGATGACTCCTTGCAGGAGGTCCCGATTGTGGGGGTTATTGAGGAACTTCACGACCTGGGGCGGTATGGAACCCGCTCCCCCGGGGCGTCCGTAGCTGGGGATACACAGTACGTAGGGGCCGGGGGCCTGTGGAGGGTCTTCACTGGTCTTCAGCGGTAACCGTATGTTTTTTATTCCGGTCTTTTGTACGAACTTGTGGGTGTTCTCTGAGACCGAGGAAAAGTAGACGATGGTGGGCTGGCCGGTGGTTTCTGTGGTGTCCATGGGGCTTGTGCCTGGATCTAGGTTGTGGTGGGTGTGAGGATCGCGTGGGTCGCGGGTAAGAAAAGGCCCGGGGCGGACGCCGGTGGGCGGCTGGTGCTCCCGGGCAGGCTCAGGGGTTTAGGCTGCTGCGCTGGCCAGGGCGGTGATCTTATCAGGCTGGAAACCTGACCAGTGGTCCTCGCCTGCAATCACAACGGGGGCCTGTAGGTAGCCCATACCCTTGATGAGTTCGAGGGCTGCGGGGTCCTCGGTGATGTCAACGGTGTTGTACTTGACGCCGAGCTTGTCGAGAGCGCGGTAGGTCATGTTGCACTGGACGCAGGCAGGCTTGGTGTACACCGTAACAGTCATTGGGGTTTCTCCTTGGTGTCCCGCACGGGGCGGGAGGTTTCTGGCATGGGGAGCTCTCTTGGAGCTGGTGTAGGGGCCAGGCGGCGGTTTTCTCTTGTCGCCCGAACCGAGATTTAATACTACATCTAGTGTTTGGGGAGCGCACCTAACCCTACATAGTGTGGTCTGTTACGAAATTTTTTAAAACTGGCATCTATCCACAGCCCTTCCGCGCGTTTGCGGGCTTTAAAGAAGTTATCCACATTAAGGGCTCTTTCAGGCTCCCCTTGGGGTGGGTGTGTGACCTTAAGTTCAGGGGCTGACACTGCCCCTGGGGCTTAAGACCGGACGTCCCGCGTGATTTCGGGGCGGTAGCTTTCAACCCTAAATTGAGCCTTGAGTCTTGAGGGCTACCTGGGGTGATTTTTTAAGGTTTTTTACCAGGGTGTGTCGCGCGAAAGGGGCACCCTGTCAGGCTTGACAAGGGTGCCCCTTAAGGTGTTTAAGCCTCGTTGTTTAGACGAGCCCGCGCTCTTTAAGCTGCTCATAGAGAGCCGTACCGTCGTTACCTTCAAGCCAGAGGTCGCCCTTGGTGATATCGCGGGCACGATTGTCGCCCCAGACGCGGCCTGATGAGAGGACGGATTCGCCGAAGGTGAGGTTGCGAATGAGGATAGCTTCGACGTTTTGAGGGTAGCGGACGGCGAAGCCATTGTAGATTTCGGGGTCGCGTTGGCCGTCATCGCCGATGAGGATCCAGCGGATGTTGGGGAATTCGGCGGCTAGACGCTTGAGAGTGTTGACTTTATGCTGGGAGCCGGAGCGGAACCAGCGGTCAGGGGTGGGGCCCCAATCGGTGAGGAGGAAGGTCCCCTTGGGGTAGCCATTGCGGTGAAGGAAGCGGCGGAGGGTGGGAGTGACGTTCCAGGCACCGGTGGAGAGGTACATGAAGGGCGCTGTGGGGTGAGCGCGGTGCAGGCGGTCCATCATGACGGCCATACCTGGGGTGGCTGAACGGGCGTGCTCGTTGAGCACGAAGCTGTTCCAGGCTGCAACGAAGGGGCGTGGCAGGGCGGTGTTCATGACGGTATCGTCAACGTCGCAGATGATGCCAATGGTTTGGTCTTCGGGAACGATGTAGACGCTGGTGATGGCGGGTTGGCTACCGGGGGTGGTGATGGTGACCTGGTGCATGCCGGGTTCCAGGGCAATGCTAAGTTTGACGTCAACCACTCCCCCACGGTCGGCATAAACGCGGTGGTGCTGGCCGTCGATATGGATATCGATGGGGGCATGTGAGATAGCAACGGAGGTGAAGGAACGCCAGCCACGGACGGGCTCGATGGTGGGGTCGCCTTTTTCGACGGAGTCAAAGAATTCTTCGAAAAGGTCGGTTTTGTAGAGGGCACGGCCGAGGATACGTACCCAGCCTTGGGTGCCGTAGCCAACGCTGGGTACGATAACGGGTTCTAGGCCGTTTTTTTGCGCTTTGCCTTCGCGGTAGGAGTGGATGCTGTCGCCTATGCGGTAGCCGATATTGACAGCTTCGTCGGCTGCTTCTGCGACGATGGTGCGGATTTCGTGTGCCCCTGTGGTCATAGCCTTAGTTTTTCATATTTACGGGGTCTGTGCATGGTGTGACACTGACGGGCCTGGGTTTGCGGTGAAAGTGATTTAAAAAAACGAGGTGGGCACCGTCTTTGGTGCCCACCTGGGTGTAGTGTGTGCTTGGGTTTTAGTCGATGTTGAGGACGCAGGTGGCGCTGCCTGTGCCGTCTGCTTCGTTGGCGTGGTTGACGTGGTCGCCCTCTTCAAGAGCGTAGCCGGTGCCCTTGATCGCGCAGAAGACCTCAGCTTCGGGATCTTCGGCGGTGACAGACACGCGGATCTGCGAGTCTGAGAGGTCTGCCAGGGTGTCGTAGGTGAGCTTGTAGAAGGCTTCGCCTTCGAATTCAGCCTGGTTGCCGTCGAAGCTCATCTGATCCTGGTAGACGGTGACGGTTGCGGGAACCTCTGAGCCGTTGTGTTCGGCAGTTACCTCGATGGTGATATCGTCGCGGCCGCCCCAGCCGTCAGTTGCTTCGATGCCCATGCCGGGTACGATGGTTTGCGCGCAGCCTGCGAGCAGGGCGGTCGCCGCAAGCGCGGATACTACGGTAACTTTTTTCTTTGCCATACATAAAAATATAGCGTCTTCACAGACTCATAGGGTAATGCTACGCGCCGTTAGACGACAGTTTGTGGCTAAATGTCTGGCTGTAGGTGGTAGCAGCGACCACAGAGCGGGCGGGCACTCTCCAGTGTGGAGGGTGCCCGCCCGGGGTGTGGCGTCCTGGTAGTGTCCAGCTACTGAGCGTTGCCTAGCCGCTCGGGGTCGGTAGTGACCAGGATAAGGGTTTGAGGTTAATCTTGCCTGATTCGACCAGCTTGATGGTGTCGGGGTGGTTGTTGACGTAGGCGATGGTGCCGCGGACGGGGGTGAGCTTTTTGACTTCTTCAACGACGTCTACTTCGGCAGGTTGCAGGCATAGTTTAGCTCTGGGCTCTACCCGTAATGAGCCCGCCCTCAACGATAAAGGGCCAGCCGATGCCGTTCTTGGTCATGACGGTGTGGGGGTCTACTCCCGGGGTGAAGAGGTGGGTGCGGTTTTTGTAGGCGATGAAGTATTCATCGAAGGCCGGCAGATGGTAGGTGAGGGCGAGAGCCCGATCGAGTTCTTGGGGCGTTACATCGAACTGCCAGCTACCCATGTAGTAGGTGGTGCCGTCTAGGATGAAGCTGGTTAGCTCGCCTGATATTACTAGGGCTTCTGCGGTGCGGGTTGCCTGGGTTTTGGGGAGGGTGGACCACCAGCAGTAGTCTTCGATGCTGGCTGGGCCTCGTGTTGAAAAATAGCGGGCAGTGAGTTCTTGTGTTTTGTCGGCGGGAGTGCGGGTGGCGGCGTCCTGGGCCTGTTGGGGGGTGGCTGTCTCTGTGGCGACGAAGGTGTCGTGTTGCCCGGTGCGGCAGGTTTGGATGATGCGCCCGCCGGAGCCTGCCCGGCGCAGGTGATGCCCCAGAAGCTCGCGGGGGGTAGCCCGCGTCAGCAAAAAGGGTGCGGAGACGGTCACGGCTGATGGGTGTGTTGATTGCCTTTTCGGCCAAGGTTCGGGCGTGCTCATAGTCACTGACGTTCAGGTTGAACTGTTCAGCCAGGCGTTCTGGCTTACCGGTGACCGAACGGGGCCCGAGTAGGGTGGTGACCCAGTGGTTGTTGCGGTGGAGATAGTGAAGGGTTCCGCGCTGGGACCAAGTACGGATTACCTCAAAATTGGTCAGCACATTATCCAAGTGGCTGGTGTTGGTGCTGAGTGGTTTTTCGGGCTGCCCTGCACGGATGGCGAGGGCGGTGAGACCGCCTGCGTAGTTTTGGCCTTGGGTGGCAATCATATAGTGGGCGGCGTCGGTGATGGTGGTGGGTGTGGTAGGGCGGGCGGACGCCGGTGCGAGGGCTTGGGCGATGAGTCGGCGGGCGACCAGGTGGTTGGGGTGCATGGGTTTAGTTTACTGGGAAGGTTGAGCGGGAAGGCTCATGGGCTCTTTGGGGTTGGCCTATAGGTTAGGGAGCTCCTAGGTGTTAGTTGCGCCCCCACCTGTTAAACAGGTGGGGGCGCAACAGCAATTAGTATCAAATATTCAGGGAGTTGCCGTTGGAGGCAATCACCTGGCGGTACCAGTGGAAGGATTTCTTGCGGTAACGTGCCAGGGTGCCTGAGCCGTCGTCATTCCGGTCCACATAAATCACCCCGTAGCGCTTGGACATCTGGGCGGTGGACATCGACACCAGGTCAATGCAACCCCACATGGTGTAACCCAGTAGGTCAACCCCGTCCTTTAGTGCCTGCTGCGCCTGGAGTAGATGTTCTCGCATGTAGTCGATGCGGTAGTCGTCCTCAACCGTGAACCCGTCCGACCCACCTTCCACCAGCTGGTCCTTGGCACCCAAGCCGTTTTCAACGATGAAGAGGGGCTTGCCCCAGCGGTCCCAGAAGTCGTTGAGCACCAGGCGCAGGCCTACCGGGTCAATCTGCCAACCCCACTCTGAGGCCTTGAGGGTGGGGTTAGGCACTCCCCCGATGATATTTCCCTCCCCGGTCTCCGCAGCACCGGCCGTTTCGCAGACCGACATGTAGTAGGAGAAGGACACAAAATCAACGGTGTTCAGCAGGTCCTGCCGGTCTTGCTCGGTGATATCAAGTTCAACACCGAGCTCCTTGAGCTTGCGTTTGAAGTAGCCGGGGTAGATGCCGCGGCAGTGGACATCTCCAAAAACATAATCGTCGCGGGAGGCTATCTGGGCTGCCAGCACGTCGGCAGGGTCCGGGGTTAGCGGGTAGCGGGGAACTGCCAGAATCATGCAGCCAACCCGGTTCTGCTGATCAATCTCATGAGCTAGGCGGGTTACTCGGGCTGAGGCTACCAATTCGTGGTGCACTGCCTGGTAGAGACGCTGAGCCCCGATCTCTTCAGGGGTTCCCTCAAGACCTGAGAAAAAGGGGAAGTGCAGCACGGAATTAATCTCGTTGAAGGTAATCCAGTAACGCACTCTACCGGCAAAATGGGTCATTACGGAGCGGGCGTAGCGCTCGAAGAAGTCAATGACCTGCCGGTTCGCCCAGCCACCGTATTCACGGGCAAGATGCAAGGGTGTCTCATAGTGACTCAGGGTCACCAGAGGTTCAATACCGTATTTCAGCAGTTCGTCGATAACCCGGTCGTAGAAGGCCAGCCCCTCGGGGTTGGGTTCGGTTTCATCGCCACGCGGAAAGATCCGGGACCAGGCAAAGGAGAGACGAAAGACCTTAAAACCGAGTTCTGCAAAGAGGGCTATATCATCGGCATAGCGGTGATAGAAGTCGATGCCCTCAAGTTTGAGATTATCGGCGGTCGGCTGAGCTGTAGGGGCGGACGCCAACCCCCGCGGTAGGACGTCCTGGACACTCAGCCCTTTCCCGCCTTCAGCATAGGCACCTTCAATCTGATTGGCGGCCGTTGCGCCGCCCCACAAAAACCCATCAGGAAAACTCACCAGTGGCGTCCTTTCTCTTTGACGATATTTCTCTTAGCCTACACGTGGTGGTAGGGGCGGCCAGCGGCAATTTCACCGGCCCGATAAATCTGTTCGGTAATCATCAAACGCACTAATTGGTGGGGAAAAACCAGGTCTGACAGGCTCCAGACGGTGTTGGCACGGGCCCGTACGGAGTCGTCCACCCCGTATGCTCCACCGATGACCAGTACTACCTTCTTAAAACCCAGCTGCTCAGCTAACAGACGGGACAGAGCTGGAGAGCTGAGTATCTTGCCACGCTCATCCAGAAGGACTAGGTAATCATCCCGCTCTACTTTCTCAAGTATGCGGCGGGATTCCTCTGCCCGCGCTGCCTCTTCAGATAAAGATGAGTGGGGCAGGTACTGCCAGCTAATGTCCCAAGGCTTGCGCAAGCGGGATTCATAGCGGTCTATGCCGTCTTTGACCCACCTTTCATGCTTCTTACCGATAGCAATAATTTTGATGGTCACTGGTTCTCCTCTGTTAAGGGTGCGCGGGCAACAAGGACAGTAAAGGTGGGAGTGCGCTCCAACTGTTTCACCTGTTCGAAACGTTCTTCTATCTGGTGCCGGTAGCGGGCGTGGGAGTTATGCACCAGGTAAAGCAGTCCGCCGGGTTTCAACAGTCCAAGTGCAGCGTCTAGCAGAGGGCCAACCAGACTCAGGTCAACCGCTGTACCGGAGTGGAAGGGAGGGTTCAGCATGACCACATCAGCGGCACCCCGAGGCAGGCGGGAACCTGCATCGTCCCAGCTCACCTGAACCCGGGCGTCCTTACCCAGGTTGAGAGCGGCCGACCGGGCAGCATCCACATCAAGATCAGTGGCCCATACCCGGTCAATAGCTATACCCGCAGGCAGGTGCTCTAGTACGTGGTGAGTCACCGAGCCATTACCGCACCCCAGGTCAACAAGCGTCAGCGGACGCGCGGGGGCCGTATTTTCCAGGTCGGTCAGGACGCTTGCGGCCAGCAGTTGCCCACCCCGGTCAGGTTTGCCTCCCGAGAACACACCACCGACAGCCTGCAAGGGCCCGGACGGCCGGGGCTGAACCTGGGCAGGGACTGGGCCAGTAGCCAGCAGGCAGCGGTGCTTACCCTTCCCCCGCAGACCGCTTACCCGCTCGAAGCTTCGTCCCAGGGTCTCGTTAAAAGTGGGGGTCATGTGCTTGGTGTTACCACCCAAAATTAGGGTAACCTCGCTCCCCCGCTCAGCCTGATAGCGAGCCAGGTCGTGGGCAAGGTCGGCGAGCGCGGCGTGGCTTTTAGGCAGGTGCCCTAGGGCTAGGGTGCCGTTGAAGTGGTGGGTGGTGAGAGTTGTGTGCAGGCTGAAGGTTGAGGGGTCTGTGTCAGCGTTTTGGTCAAGTCCTGCGGTGATGAGGCGGGGTGTAGCATTTGGATCTTGGGTGCGGAGAGTGAGGTGCTGGCTCAGGGCGTCTGTGTAGGATCGTTGGCGGCTTATCACCCGGTGGTTGTGGGGCGTGGTGTGGTTTAGGGCCCAGCGGGTGAGGTGGCCTGTGGGGTCGTCGAGGACGAGGATGTCCCCAGTGGTGGGCCTATCGGGGTTGGCTAGTTGAGCTTCTGCATCGGAGATGATGAGTCTGTCGAGGGCTGAGGGGGTCTCTTGGGTTGAGGGGGGATATGGTTGGGTCACTTTCCCATTGTCTCATGGACTTTTGGGAGGTTCTTATCTGTCTAAGGGGCCTGCCAGGCGTCCTCGATGAGCTGGGCCAGAACAGGGGCGCTCCGTTTTTGGTGTGTGGGTGGGGGCATCCGGTAGGTGAGATGCCGGGCGACTTCCTTGTAAAGAGGGCCTCTTACCCCAGTTTCTCTATCACCACGTAGATAAAATGGAGGGAGCAAGGTACCCAGCCCTTGCCCATATCACATATCTGAAACGAGTAGATTGACATGAGCGAACAGACGCCTTCCTCCTACCCCGCCCCCAGCTACAGCAACGGCCCCTATCAGCAGCAGGCACCCCAGAGCGAGAAGACTAACACCCTGGCGATTCTCAGCCTTGTTTTTGGTTTCCTGGTGAACATCGTTGGTATCGTGCTTGGCTTTGTTGCCCTCAACCAGATTAAGCGAACTGGCGAGAAGGGCCGTGGCCTGGCTATTGCCGGTATTGTTGTCGGTTTTATCAGCCTCATCAGTGGCATCATTTTCGCGATTCTTATGTTTGCTGGGCTCAATGAGTTTGCTAAGTCTGCCGCTTCCTATGAGTCATCAGCTGCCGCTGCAAGCTCATCGTCCGCGAGCGCCTTGGCGACTGAAGAGGTGAGTGAGGAGGCTTCGGAGGCTGCCGATGAGGCTTCGTCGGTTGCATCTGATGTGGAAACGGCAGCTGCTCTTGACCCTGCTTCTCCTTATTGTGTTGCCCTGGATGAGTTCTTGGTTGCCTCAGATAGCATCCAGCAGGACTCCACTACCATCGATGGCTACCTGGCTTCCCTGACCAATCTGCGCGATCATGCTCCTACTGAGGAGATGCGCACTTCGCTCACTACCGCTATTGATGCGGTTAATTCAGCTGATGCTGCGACTTTTGAGTCTGCTCTGAATGAGGTTGTTTTTGATTTGGGGCTTGATGCTGTTAAGTGCGGTATCGAGTAATCCCGCCGTTTTTCCTTGCTGAGCGCTAGGCCCTGCACTGTATGGTGCAGGGCTTCTTTGTATGCTGAGGTGCTTTTAGTCGGTCATCTTCACGGTTGCCTGGCGGGGTGCCACTAGGGGCATGGGTTCGTATTCGGCGCGTAGGGCGCGTAGCCGGGCCACGTGGGCGTGGAGGGCACGATCTTCGTCTGTGGTGGGGGTGAAGGGGCGTACTAGGCGGGCAGTGACTTCTACTAGGTCACCGATGTGAACTGGCTGGTAGAAGCGGATTCCGCCAGCGTAGACGGCGACGGTGCGCTCTCCGCTCCAGGCCATGGTGACGCTGGTGGCTGCTTCGTTGATCCATTCCATGGCGGTGCCGCCGTGTACGTTTCCGCCCCAGTTGACGTCGGTGGGTTTGGCCAGGAAGCGGTGGGTGATTTCTGGTGCTGTGTGGTATTGGTGCGGACGTCGCCTGCCTACTGCCTGCTCTGGGCAGGTGGGGCGGTGGTGGCGTCCTTGCCACCGGGCGATGCCGCTATGTGATTGTTATATCGTACGACATGCGCTGCGTTGCGCCGAGCTGTGTCTCAGCCCCGAGAAAAGTGTCAACCATGGTTGACGTCTTTTCGCTTAGCAACTAAAGTTGACACCATGGACCTCCCCCGCGCAACCCAGCAGGCATCAGACACCACAGACCCCCGGCGGGGCCTCCTTGCCATAGCTACCCTGCGCTCACTCACCGACAACCTAGAACACCAGCAGGTCGAAGCAGCCCTGCGGGCCGGCATGAGCTGGCAGGCAATAGCTGACTGCCTGGGGGTGAGCAGGCAGGCCGTTCACAAGAAGTACGCCAAACGCATTGATCCCAGCATTCCCCTTCCGCGCAGAAAGGCACCCTAGTAACCATGACTACCGCTACACGCTGGGCTGATTATCTTGCCCTAATCACCACAGCGCGAACATCAGCAGCAACCAGAGGCTCAACCCTCATTGATGCCCAGGACCTCTTGATTGCCCTAACACTTGACCCGGGTGCCGTCGGAGCCACCCTGCGCAAGCAGGGACTCACCCACCACAAGGTCGAAGCAGCCCTCTCATCGCTGGAGCATTCCCTACTTGCTTCACTGGGTATCCACCAGGCACCAGCCCGCCACCCCCTCCCAGACCTAGCCGACTTCACCTTCACCGAACGAGCCCAGAAGTTCTTACAGCAGGCACCAACCCCGCAGGCACTTGCCCTAGCACTCCTAGATGAACCCACTGGCATCATCCAAGAAGTGGTGACCACCTGCGGACTGACCACCGAAATGATCCGCCAGAGCCTGAAAAACCTTGGCACTTCCACCCTTTCAGACGCACCCCAGGCGCCAGCAGACGAGGCAGACCCCCGCCGCCTCAGCTCAACCCGCACGGTGTTTATCCCTGTTGAGATAGAAAAAGTCTGGGACCTCATCAAGGAACCGCAAGAGCTCGCACGCTGGGTTCCAGCAATTGACCTCGTTGAGCCTAACCCAACAGACGGGGTCTGGCTGGGCTACACCACAGAACTTGACCAGGTGAAGAAGTTTGGGCGAGTTCACCAGGAATCCCAAACCCGCAGCATACGGCAGACCAAGCTGTCCCAGAGTCAAAGTACCTACCGGGTCGCCTATGAACTGGGCTTCCCGCATCAGCCTAAGTTCAATACCCAGCTCATTGAGGTCACTTTGAACCCCCAGGAGTCGGGAACTCTCGTTCAGGTCACCAGTGGGTGGTTGAGAGCGCCGGAAGCTAACCTGCCGAGGAACATTCGGTGGCTCCGCCGTCCGCTCGGTGCAACCCTGCGTCCCGCAACCCGCTGGGTCGCCACCCTTCAGGCTGAAACCCTGGCAGGTCAGATCCGCAGCGCTGTCACCCAGCGTCACAATACTTGATATTGAAAGTTTTTTGCCGTTAGGCTGGTGTCAACGAGGGTGGGCTGGTAATAGTTCACCGCTACACCGGGGCAACCCGGCCCGCCAGTCCAAGCGCAGCGCCTGATGGTTTCATCGATAACGGTCAGCGCATCTCAGAAACCAGTATTGACCGCATGAACCAGCTGGGTGCCAAGTACCGCAAACTTGGCATTCCGGTATCGTCCGTGCTCTCCATCGAGTACTACTTCGTCTACCAACACACGGACCAGGCCATGGACACCCCCGTTGAAGTCAACCGTGACTTAACCAGCTCCCTCTACTTCACCGACCAGCAGGAGCTCGAAGAGTCTCTCCAGGGTCTGCGTAACCGTACCGTTACTCCCCCACCAGCAGGTACCAACACGGTTCTTTTTACCCACCAAGGTAAATTTGATTCGGATACGGGCCCAGCCAGTCCACGGTGGGAGCTAACAGGGCAGGCAGGATTGCAGTGCGCAAGCTGCACAGGCTGCTGACCCGCTAACGACTCCCGCTACCTCTTTCGCGCAGCGGCCGGGTCAGAACCAGGGAGGGCACAAGAGCTAGAGCTGCGATACAGGCCAGGGTCGGGAAGGAAGTTGCAGCCATAATAAATCCCGAAGCCAGGGCCGCGGTTGCCGCGCCCAGGTTGGTCAGAGAGTCTAGGCCGCCGGCTGCCCGAGTGCGGCTTTCAGCCGACAGGGAGGCTGCAAAGAGGGCCGAGGCAGCCACAAAAGTTGCCGACCAGCCCACCCCCAACAGAATCAGGCTTGCCACCATGGCAGGTGTGCTGTGAGGGCCAAGGGCACCTAGGGCTATAGCGAGAACCAGTAGGCCAGTACCGAGCAGAATGATGGTGCGCTCCCCCAGCCTGTCGGCGCTAAGCCCCATAAGTGGCGAAAGCCCATACATGCCAAGGACGTGCAGACTGATGGTCAGACCGATGATCTCAATGCCAGAGCCCTGATGATTCATATGGACCGGGGTCATGGTCATCACCGACACCATGACCATGTGGGCCCCCAGCAGGCTGATAGCCGCGTATCTTGCCTGCCGGTTGCCCGCTATTTCGCGGGTAAAAGCACCGACTTTGGCTCCCAGGCTGGGCTTTGGCTGGCCGGACGCACCTGCCCCAGCTAGGCCGGGGGCGGCGTCCTTGGTGCCCGGCAGGAGGGCGAAAACCAGCAGGGTTGCAATCCCCAGAGCAAGGGCGGCCAGGGCAAAGGCTGCACTGTAAAGGGTGGTGCCCAAAGAGGAGGCAAGCGCAGCGGCCGGGGTGCCGATATTAGGGCCGAGGACGGAACCGATAGTGCTTACCCAGACGATGAAACTGAGGGCTGAGCCCCGGTTGGCGTCAACGGCGTGGTCGGTGGCAGCGAAGCGGGCTTGAAGAGCAGCGGCGGAACCAGCCCCCATGAGCAGCAAACCGAGGGCAACTAGGATCATGCTGGTGCCAGAAGCCGCCCAGGCCAGGATAATAGCCCCTAGCGTTGCGGTTGCCCAGCCGGTGGTAAGAGCGGTGCGGCGGCTGGTGCGGGCAGCAAGCTGAGCAAGTGGTACGCCAAAGAGGGCGGCCCCGAAGGTGGAGGCGGTGCGGGCTATCCCGGCGAGCGCCTCGTTCTGGGTGACCTCGCTGGCTAAGAGCACCCCGATGGAGGGGGCAGCCCCTACCCCGATAGTTCCAAAAACCTGGGTGAGGGCCAGGACCCAGAGGATGCGGCGCTGCTGGTGGGTATTCATGAGCTTTAGTCTACTCAGGTAAGAACCGCTCAGATGAGCGCCGATTGGGCACTTCCCTCTTTGAAGTGCCTTCCCCTTTGAGCTGGTCTTTTCGCTACTATGAGGAGCTATGACCCTTACCCTTTGGCTTTCCCTTGTCGCTGCTTGCCTGGTGATTTCTTTGACTCCCGGTGCCGGTGCCGTCAACACCATGACGACTTCCCTGCTGTACGGCTGGAAGAAAGCCTTTTTCACGGTCATGGGCCAGCAGCTGGCCCTGGTGGTACAGATCGCTATTGTGGCCGCTGGGCTGGGGGTGGTGGTTGCTAATTCGCCGGTGCTTTTCGATGTGATTCGCTACGGCGGGGCGGCCTACCTGGTTTACCTGGGCCTGCGCATGATCCTTGCCCGCCCCAAACCCCAGAGCAAGCCCGCGACGAGGCAGAAAGCGTGGCGGGTGCGTCCGCCCAGGCGGGGCAAGGACGTCGCACCCGCTTTAGTGTTCGTCTGGCCCCGGGCGCCCCCCTGGCTCTTTTTAATCGGGGCTTCTGGGTGAATATGTCCAACCCCAAGGCCATTGTTTTTATTCTGGCTTTCATGCCCCAGTTCGTGCGGCCCGATGCCCCGCAGCTACCCCAGTATCTGATTCTGGCTGGCACCATGGTCGCCATAGACATAGTGGTCATGTGGGGCGGTTTCGCTGTGGTGGCCAAGTCTCTGACCCAGCTGTCTCACTCAGAGCGAGGGCAGAAAACCCTGAACCGGGTCTTTGGGTCCCTCTTCATTCTGGTGGCTGCCCTCATGGTCTTCTCAGGGCACTAGGGTTCCCGACTGGGCATGGAGGGCAGAGACTGGTTGTACGACAAAGGAGTGTATTTGTATGACAACATCGACTGTAACTGTGCGAGTTGACGAAGCAACCAAGCGCGAAGCAGCCCGTATTGCCGAAGACTTTGGGTTAGACCTATCGTCCATCACCCGCGCCTTCTACCGCCAGGTAGTACGCGAGCAGCGCATACCGCTTACCCTGGAATACCCCCAGCCAAACGCAGAAACCCAAGAATCTATCTCTGATTCACTGACGATGGAAAAAGGAGGGCACCAGCAGATTTAAGAATGCCCAGGACATGTTTGATGACCTAGGAATCTAATCGTGCTTCTACCCGAATACACACCAGCTTTCGCACGAGATATTAAAAAGCTTCAGAAAAACGGGTCAACCTTGAGCATCTGAAATCTGTCACTGAGCTAATTTTGGACAATTCACCGGATTCCATGGAAGAACTGCGGCGTCGCCACCGAATGCACACTTTGAAAGGCAACTGGGCAGGCGCAAAGGAATGCCACGTGGCAAATGCCGGTGACTGGCTATTAATCTGGAGAACAACCAAAACTCACGCATATTTCCTGCGAACAGGAACACACGACGACCTCTTTTGAGCCATCATGCCCTTTATGGGGCTACGAGTTTGAGCCACTGGCAGACCACCAGGTCTTTGGGAGTTACGGGCATGCCCTCATCTCCCACTGACCAGAAACTCCGGTGGGCCCTCCACCACTCATCCCAGCTGTCAAAGCCTTCGCCCTCGGCCCGCACAAATTCGTCGGTAACATCGTGAGCTTCCACGAGTTCCACCCGGGTTGTTTCAAGTAGGCATACGGGCTGACCGGCTGAGTCAATCACCAGCTCGGTCTGCCCCACACCTGGCAGATCTTCGCCGGCTTCCATGTAGTGCCTGTAAAGAGAAGAGGTTGCTGTTTTCTGCCCGTTCAGAAGCGCTTTCACCAGCTTATCCCTGAGCAGGCCAGGCTCCCCGTACTCCCCCACTGTATCTGCATCGGGCAGACTAAAGCCCTCCCGGCTATGCTCAGGCAGGTCAGCTAACCAGGCCAGGGCACGCTCCATCACTAGGCTAGTCAGCTCCAGTGAATACGTTGGCCAGGTCGAATCGGTGAAGAGGTGCTCAGCTCCCTCGTAGAAATCGCAGCTGGCTCTAACTGATGAAGCAGTGTGGGCGAGGGCTGCAGGAGCGTCCTCAGCAAACCAGGTATCAGCGCCCCCGCCATGAATCGCTACCGGGAAGGAAACCGGCAGGGTACCAGGCAGGCAGGTAGGGTCAACGAAGCCCTCCAGGGCGAGCAGGCCCTGGGCGCGGGCGTCCGTCTGGGCCAGGGTCTGGGCGACCATCGCCCCCAAAGACACTCCTGCTACCACAAAAGGGCCAGTGAGTGCCGCTACGGCAGCCTGCGCCCGGGCTAGGACCTTCTCATGAGTAAGCTGCTGGTAGAAGGCCATACCATCTTCGATGGTGGTGAAGCGGTGCCCGTCATACAGGTCAGGGGTAAAAACCAGGTGCCCGGCAGCCTCCAGGCGATCAGCGAGCGCGCGGACGCCGCCCGTCAGCCCCGCTGCGTGATGGAAAAGGACAAGGGTGGTCATAGCCTTCTTTCTTCCCTAATCTGTGTACCTGGGTCAGCTCCTTTGGTTATACGTTACTGTATAGAAGCCCCACCCCTTTACACTGGGATAAACCGCCCTAATCAAGCTAGAGGAGTTGTTATGGCCCGTATCGGTCTTATTCTTGGTTCCACCCGCCCTACCCGCAAGTGCACCCACAGCCAACCTTGCCCTTTTCATTAACTTCTGGCCCATCGGGATGTTTCTCGTGCTCTATACACTGTCGGCTATCCTGGATTCCGGCGAGCAATTGCAGAAAAGCACAGAAGGGTTAGTCTAAGGTGCCAACTGATATATCTGAAGTCCACTGCCATCTTGATGAACTCTTAGACAGCAGGGGGATGACTCTGAGCCATCTTTCTGAACTGGTGGATATCAGCCTACCCAATCTCTCCATTCTCAAGAACAACAAGGCCAAAGCAATCCGATTCACCACACTCACCGCTATTTGCAAGGCTCTGGACTGCGAGATTGGTGAGCTTCTGACCCTCAAATAATAATTTCAGTAACCCACCCTCAATGCAGCACCTCATCTACCCTGTAGAATAGCTAGCAGACATTCACCGGAGGACAGTAGGCCGCAGCCTAGGGGATCATCGGTCAGGCTTAGCCTGCCCAATATACCGCCTGTTAGATGAAGGTGCCGGGTGAGCCCGGGTGTCGCTCAAAAGCGACCCCGCAGCTCACCCATTTTTTGTGGGAAAACGCCCCGGGGCCGCACCTGACCTAGCCTGAAAGGAACCCCGTGACCACCCGCGTCCTCCCATCTATCACCCTTAAAGCCCTCACCCCAGCCGGCCGTGAAACCTTCATCACCGAGAATCAAAGGTCTTTCAATGACGGAGCTTTAGAAGAGTTCGGCCAGCGCAATGCAGACTTTGAAGAAGAAGGCCAGATCATTTCGCGTGCCACCATTGAAGATTCCATTGATCAGGGGCAGGCCTACCAGATCCTTGCAGGCGGACGCCCTGTGGGCGGGCTGGTAGTGCAAGTTGAGGAAGACCGTGGCACCCTGGATTTGCTCTTCATCGCCCCCGAGGAACATTCCAAGGGCTACGGGCAGGCAGCCTGGGCGCAGGTGGAAGAGACCTACCCCGCTGTGACCGCCTGGGAAACTTTTACCCCCTACTTTGAAACCCGCAATGTACATTTCTATGTCAATAAGCTGGGCTTTGAGATTCTTGAGTTTTACCACCAGCAGCACCCCAACCCCCATGATGGGCAGAAGCAGACCAGCCCGGCCCCAACTGTCAGCTGGCAAGACGACGCTAATACAGTTGAAGAGCATGAGGACTTCCTCTTCATCAAGAACCGAGCAGGAAGGCAAGCCTCGCAGCCTGCTAATACCCCTGAGCCAGATGAAACTGTTCGGGTAGAGTACTCAGATAAGGAGCAGCTCCACCAGCTCATTAATGTGCAGAAGCTAAGGGCCTACCGGTATGGGCAGGAGGCGGACTGCTCTCACTGGCTCGATCTAGTCTAGAGGGAAGGTCTTATCTATGGTCACCTGGCATGAACTCGATGCCCGCAGCTGGGCGCAGGCCGCCGCCGAGTACGGGGCTGAAGCTGGCGTCCGTGCCTCCTTAGCCCGTATTGAACAGCTCAACCCCCGCTACCGGGCTTTTAACCTGGTACTTGCAGAGCAGGCTGTGGCAACCGCACGCGCTCTTGATGCCCTGCCAGCTAGCGAGCGCGGCCCCCTGCATGGGGTGCCTGTGGCTATCAAGGACGAGAACGATGTGGCAGGTACGGTCACCAGTTTCGGTACGGCCTGTAACAGCACCCCCAAGAGCGCTGATTCGCTCACTGTTAGCCGCCTGCGGCAGGCCGGGGCCATCATCATAGGTAAGACCACTATGCCAGCTTTTGGGGCCTTTCCTATTACTAGTTCTGAGGCCTTTGGTATCACCCCTAACCCGCACAATGTGGCCTTTACTGCTGGGGGGTCTTCGGGTGGGTCTGCGGTGGCTCTTGCTACCGGTATGGTCCCGCTGGCTTTGGGTGGGGACGGTGGTGGTTCGATTCGTATTCCTGCTGACCGGTGTGGCCTGGTTGGTTTTAAGCCTGCCCGTGGGGCTGTTCCCCCTGCCCCCTATGATCATCTCTGGCATGATTTGGGTACGGCCGGGCCGATTGCCAGGACGGTGCGCGATGCTGAGCTGATGTACCGCATTATTTCTGGTGCTGCCGGTGGCCCCCGGCAGGTTCCCCAGGCTGGGCGGCCCTTGCGGATCGGTGTGAGTCTGGCCCCGGCTTCTGCCCTGGCCAGGCTGGATCTGGCCCATTGCCGGGCTATCTGGCAGGCGGCTCAGGCCCTGCGGCAGGCAGGTCATACGGTCACCTACCTGCCGGGGCGGCTACCAGACCCTACCTTGCCCTTTATGGTGCAGTTCTTTGCCGGGCTGGGCGATGAAATCCGCGCCCTGGAGAGCACCGATAGTTTGGAGGGCTTGCACCGCCATACCCTGGCCCTGGGTTTTTGGGCGCGGGGCCGAATCTTGCAGGCAGCTAAGGACGCCGGCCGGCGGCTTGGTGCCCGCCTGGAGGCCACCTACTTTGAGAGCTATGACCTACTGCTTACCCCTACCACAGCTAACCGGCCTCCTGCCGCTGACCAACTCCAGGGGGTAGGTTGGGGAGCCGCTGGTTTTGTTCGCGCCATGGTTCAGGCTGTGCCCTCGGCTGTTTACACTCTTCCCTGGAATGTTTCTGGCCACCCAGCCCTAGCTATACCTGCTGGCTACGCAGAAGATGGCCTGCCGGTTTCGGTGCAGCTAATTGCGCCCTTGAAAAAGCAGGGGCTAGGTGACCTCTTTAGCCTGGGAGCAGACCTACATAGGAGGATAGCTGGCCCTGGCTCAGAGGGCCCCTAGCCCCTGCCTGCACCCCTTAGCGGGTTAGTTGCCGCTGCTGTGGCGTTGCTCTAGCTCACCGGCAGCCTGCTGGATGAGCTCCAGCAGCTCAGCCTCGGTCATCTGGCTCAGGGGCTTGCCAGCATCAAGGGTGGCAGACTCAGCAGAACCTGCCCCGCGGCCCGAGGACTGGCCGGTTTCGGCGTTGACCACGGTCACCTGACCCTGCGGGGAAATATCAGCCCGGTAGGAGACGGCCTGGCCCTGGCCAATGGAGGCTGCCCAGTGCCCGTCCTTGGCCGGCAAGATCTCATAGACGCTCATACCCGCAGACCATCGCGTAGTCCAGGCGTTATCCCCCTGCACACTGGATTCCTTAATAGCGGTCACCAAGGTGGAGGTTGCAGGCAGGTCCGTTGCCGTGTTGAGGGTCAAGACAGCCCGGCCCTGGCCGTCCTGAACCGCAGGAACCAGTGACAAGGCCGTAATGGACTGCGAAGAACCGCGCGGAGTGAGGGGGGATACATAGCTCATGGCCCCGTCCCCCGCCGATACCATGGTGAACTCCGAAGGGTTCTGGGCGTTAGCGTCCTCAGCGTCTGTATCGGTCAGATCATAACCATACTTAGAGCCCCACCACTGGGTCAGCGAACCACCGGCGTTGATAGCCTCCCGCTGAATCTTGGCAAGTGACCGGGGGTAGGTCGGGCCAGCTAAGTCAGCTTCTACCAGCTCAGCGGCAGAGAGCACTTCCAGGCCTTCAGGGGTATAAACAGCAGCCCCGTTAGGGACCCTAGTCACCTTCCAGAAGCCCTCATAGCGGTAGAGGGGCACAACCACCACCGGTGAATCCCCCTCACAGTAGCCATAGACATCACTCTTATTCCAGTGGGCAAAGGGGGCGCGGGCATGAATAGACCAGGCCAGAGAATACCAGGGCCAGGTGGTCTCAAGACGGCGGCCCATCTGCTCAGGAACCGGGCAGAAAGAAGAAGCAGAAGCCGGAATAGTGCCGGTAGTGGGCATAGTCAAGGTCTGCACAGCCTCATAGCCGCCGGTGCCCAGAACTCCGCGCTCCTTAACTAGCACTGTGTAACGGGAGGTGCCCTGCCCAGTGCCGTCCCCAGCCTTAGCCTGGGCGTCCTGGGCAGCAGGAACATAATGAACATCTTCCCGGTCACCGATCACATCGCCCTGATCGCGCTGGGCATAGTTATTGGCCACAATCCAGGGGGCCCGGTCAGCAAAGCTGGTTACTGCATCGTCGGTGACGGTATCTGCCGTGTAGGCTTTAGCTACCACATAGGGGTGAACGGTAAACGTGTACCCCGCCCCGGTCAGGGCCAGCAGGGCAGCGAGCGCAGCTGCACCGGTACGGGGCGGACGGCCACCTTGAGACTTCTGACGGGGGTTACTGGAACTGCCAACGGGCGGAAGCCCGGCGGGTTTCTTCTGTGTCTTCTTAGCCGGGGTGCCCACCCAGTAGGCTGCCAGGAAAAGGGGTAAGAGGCAGCCTAGAATGAGCGGGGTGTGCACCCGCAAGGCAGTTTCTGCCACAGCCAGTAGGCCCAGCCCGCGGGTCCAGGTAGCCCAGGCGCCGGCAATGATCAGAACAAAAATCAGCAGAGCAACCAAGATACCTAGGGCACTGGCTTCTTCACCTGAGGTGGTGGCCTGAGCAGCCTTTTTGCCCTGACTGGCTTGAGGGCTCTTGCTAGTTTTCTTCTGCCCGGAGTCTGCCGAGGTGGGCTGATCTGCCATTGTCTGCTCCTTTGCTAGTGCTCGCACCCTTCCAGGTACATGATGTATCACCCCCCTATTTTATGAGCCCCTCCTAGCTCTGTGAACATTCAGGTAGATACTCGAGGTTCAAACTCGCCCAGACCCTGAAGATGCCCTTGGTCCTGCCCTACCAGCTCTTAGGTGAGATCATTGACTTTAACATCACCGAAAAAGAGGGCCTTACTAGCTTCTGGCGCCCCTAACACCCTAGGGGCAGGCGACTATAGTAGAGACCGAATACCAAGAAAGAACTTCCCACAGGATACCTATGCACATCGACTCTAACCCTACCCCGCGCCTCCTCTTCCGTATCTTTGCCACCGCTGAAATGGTCACCTGGGCCCTGCTGATCACGGCCCTGATTCTGCGGGGTACCGGCGTGACTAATATTGTGCCGATTGCCGGTGGTATCCACGGGTTTGTTTTTCTAAGCTACTGCGTAGTGACGGTCTTTACCTGGGTCAACCAGCAGTGGAAGGCCCCTGTGGGTGTGGCCGGCCTGCTCCTATCGGTGATTCCCTTTGCGACCGTTCCTTTTGAGATTTTCTTGGAGAAGCGGGGTCTTTTGCGCGGGGGCTGGCGTCTGGCACCTGGCGGGGCGGCGCCGTCCGGTCTGCTAGAGAAAGCCCAGGCCTGGGTACTGGCCAAGCCGGTACTTGCAAGCACCTTGCTGCTTGCCTTCGTGGTTCTGCTCTTTGTGATGCTCCTGCTGGCAGGCCCGCCCGTCCCCAAGAATTAACCCGGCAGAACTGAGGCACCAAATCAACGACCGTGCGTCATATCGCCCACCGTGCACATGGCAGATGCACGCTCAGCGATATGACGCACTTTCATCTATACCTTCTACCGGCCAGCTTTGGCGATAGTAGGCTTCCTGAACCCAACCAGCTTTAAGAGCAGTAGCTCACCCCCTGTCACCTCACTCCATATCAACTATGCACAGACCTCAGCCCCAACAGCACCAGCTGACCCGTGAAATCGTCCAAGCCATCACTGAGCGTGCAGCTACCGGTGAGCGCCTCCTTGAAATTAGTCAGGTAGGTACAAGCTCCGTAGTTGCACTCACAGAACACGTGGCTGTTCGTATTGCGCGCGATAGCGATACCGCCAGCACCCTCATCAAGAAACAGCAACTTGTAGACGCCCTACCCGAGTTTTCATTCGACCTACCCCGATCAGTTGGGCCTGCTATAGAACAGGACGGTATTGTGGCCGTCCCCACCATTCGCTTACGTGGCAAGCCCCACCCGGCAGGTAGCGGCAACCCAACGGTACTCGCAAATCTTATTGATGAAATCCAAGCAACCCCGGTAGAACCATTTTCGCATCTGTTAGCAGAACGCCATACCTTTTGCGGCGGGCCTGAATGGCTAGAAATCATGGCCAATCAGGTGCTCCCCCGCCTTTCTCCCGAAGCCCAGAAAATCGCGCAGAATATACTCAAGCAACTCAGTATCTACGAAAGTGAAATCGGTTCCATTGATTTCGTGTTATCTCACGGTGACTTGGCCGGAAGTAACATGCTCTTTGAGGGCTCAAAAGTCGTTGGGGTTCTCGACTGGGATTTAGCCTCTTTTGATGACCCCGCTGTTGATCTGGCCTGCCTTGCTGCCTGGCACGGCTCTCAGATTATTCAACAGATAGCTGGCGATACACCCCTAGCGGTTCGGGCGCACCTTTTGCGGGCCTCCGACCCGCTCCAAATTGTAGCCTTTGATCTTTTGCACAGCCGTTCTCCCATGACGCTTTCTCAAACTATAGCTAAAGCAGAACAGGGGTTACTGAAGCACAAGCCCTGACCCCGCCCGTGTGGCATAATGACCAGGTTAGACACACGAACTTTCCGAGGAGACCCCGTGGGTGTTGAGAGCGAACGTTTTGCCCGGTTGCGGCTACTTTTTAAGGACGAGGGCCTGCAGAAACTTCAGGACGCCACCGTCATGGTACTGGGCCTGGGCGGTGTAGGGTCGGCCTGTGCTGAGGCCCTGGCCCGCGGCGGCGTAGGCAACCTGATTGTGCTGGACCGCGACGTCGTGGAAGAAAGCAACATCAACCGCCAGGCCCTGGCCTTTACCTCCACCCTGGGCAAGGTCAAGGCCGAGGTCATGGAAGCCATGATCAAGGAGATCCAGCCCGACTGCACCGTCACCGCTGAACGGGTCTTCCTCACCCCCGATAACCTGGCTGAAACCCTGGATAAGTTTCCCCGGCCCGACTACGTCATTGACTGTATCGATACCATCACCCAGAAGCTGGCCGTCTACCAGTGGGCTGCTGAGCGGGGCCTGAACCTGGTGGCCTCCATGGGTGCTGCGAACCGGCTTGACCCGACGATGCTGCAGTTCGCTAATATCCGCCGCACCTACAATTGCTCTATGTCTAAGGTGATTCGCTCCGAGTGCCGCAAGCGCCACATTTACGGACTTGAGGTGCTCTTCTCCACCGAGCTCCCTTTCAAGGTGGAGAAGGCCCCGGGCGCTAAGGCCAAGGGTGAGACGCTGGGTTCTATGAGCTATATGCCCCCGATTATGGGTCAGATGTTGGCGGGTAAGGTCATCCGCCAGCTGGCCGGTATGGAAGAGATTCCGACCCCTCCCTACCTGGGTGGGCAGGAAGGCCAGAAGGACGCTCCTGGTCAGCACACCGCCTAACCCTTCCTATGCTGCTTGATACCCATTTTCACTACGACTTCCTAGCCCCGCAGCTTCGGCCTGCCTTTGATCAGACCCTGCGGGCCCAGGGCGTCCAGGTGGTCGGCCAGACCCTCTTGCCATCAACCTACCGGGAGCTGAGGCAGGTGACGCCACCGGCTGGGCCCCTGCTGTCTCTTGGTTTTCACCCCTGGTGGATGACCTCACCCGCCCAGGTTGAGGCTGAGCTGGAGATTTTTGAGGCTGAGGTAGACACCACCCGGTTGATTGGTGAGATTGGTTTAGATTTTCTGCCCCGCCGCCTGGAGACTTCCCCCGCTGAGGTGCAGCTGGGGGCCCTGCGTCGTATTGTGAGTGCAGTGCTCCAGGCAGCGGATGGGCAACCGGAGCAGAAGCCCTATGTGCTGTCCCTGCACGCCGTCCGCGCAACAACGACGATGCTTGATCTTTTCAAGGAACTTTCTCTACCCGGCTCCCCTATGGTTCCGGTGATTCACCGCTTTGGGGGCACCAGTGATGAGCTCACCCGACTGGTGAGGCTGGGTGGGTGCATTTCGGTTCACCCGCAAATGCTTGAGTCTAAGCGCGGACGGGCCTACATCCGCCAGGTACCCGCAGACCGCCTGCTTCTGGAAACGGACCTACCCGAGCAGCCCACCGACACGCTTGACGTCCAGCTTTTTGCGCAGGAAGTGGGCGGACGCCTGCGCCGACTTGTTGAGCGCATTTCGGCTGAGCGCGGCGTAGACTTTCTACCGATTCTGCTAGAGAACCAGAGGCGGCTCTACTCTCTTTAACGCCCCAGGCGCATAGTTAAAGCTTGTGAGAATATTTTATGCTTTTACGGGTGCCACTACATACACTACGAACAAGCTCTCCTACTTTTGTCCTATGCCCAATATATGAGGACTTAAGTTCGCGAGAGATTCAGCTATGGGTAGACCAGCGAATATTTTCTCTAGGTTTTGAAGAAGAAAATCTGCAGAATCAATCAGATCCTGACGCGGCTTCAGCGATTCAAAAACCAAAGATGGAAAGTCGAGAGAGCGAATAGTGATGTTCGAGAAACCTGAATTCTCTAATTCATGGCGTAGCTCTGCCGCTGTGTGAAAATGGCCTCCTGGAAAGCCTGGCCCGTCGTTGACCCAATTTCCAGTATGAAGTACCTCTACATCATCGGTTGATATTGATTGCCCTCCCGATTCGAGAACGTTATTAGAAAAAGCAGAGAGTCGAGAAAGTGCGGCAACAAAGATTAGGCCTCCTGGCCGTAGCACGCGCTTTGCTTCAGATAGAGCAAGTAATCTGTCACGGGAATCAGCCAAGTGGTATAGAGGGCCAAACATAATTACTGCGTCGAATGTTTCCGTATCGAAAGGCAGTTCGCGGGCATCCCCAACTAAGGCTCTGAAAGTACCATAACTTTGGGCTATCTCAATTTGTGATGCAACTGGATCAATGAGCGTCACGTCATGTCCTTGTTCGGCCAACCACGATGCATGTATTCCAGTGGCACCCCCGATATCAAGCACACGGGAGGCAGGTTTGATGAGGGAAAAAGAGCGTCGCGCGGCCCGCAACTCAAGTACTCCGCCAACCGATTGTTCGGTCAATCGAGTCGCTTCGTTTCCTTCAGAGTAGTAGGCGTTAATACGATCTTCGTGAGATCCCATATACCTATTCCTTATGGTCCATAACTAACAATAAACCTCACCATGCCACCCGGGAAACAGTGTGAGGATGATGAGGCTGCTGTCATCCACTTCGTCGGTGACCCGGCAGCCGCCAGCATGTGCTCAATGATACCCACTCCTGCTGACGGATTTTATGAACCTGGTAAATATGAATTATGGGAAGGTCTGAAGCTCTTGGTCGCTGTACGTAAATATTGAACTGACTATTTAGCTCTGTCTTAACTCAGTTCAAACTATCTACGTCCGGTTAGTGTGAACCTCCATACCTAACATCTCCTGGCATCGTTTTATCGCCATCACAGATGATTCAATAAGGCTGGCATCGGCACCGAACGATTGACGTAGCTTGTACGCAAGCTCAAATTGCTTCAGTGCATCGTCGATCTTTTGTGCTAGAAAGAGGGCTTTCCCAAAGTGCTGGCGAATAGTAGCTTCTCGGCTGGTTCCAGAATATTCATCTATCAAGTCACGATAAGCCTGAAAAGAAACCTCAAAATCACCTAATCGTGCAAGAGCCTCAGCCTGAAGAGTGCGAGCTCGAAATGATGTTTCTGGCTTCAACAGGATCATCGCCTGCTCAGCGTTGCCAGACCACATCAATTCAATAGCCTCGAAGTAAGGGTCTTCTTTGAATTCAGCCTGAAATTCCTCGTGATTGATAATACGAGGCATTAAGGTGTGAGCGTCTATAGTCCAAGACCCAGAACT
Organism: Rothia sp. (in: high G+C Gram-positive bacteria); assembly: GCA_030529845.1. Classification (GTDB taxonomy): domain Bacteria; phylum Actinomycetota; class Actinomycetes; order Actinomycetales; family Micrococcaceae; genus Rothia. Next base: position 604,201 of record JAUMWB010000001.1, read on the forward strand.
TACCATTCGCATCACCTTTCAGAATCTACCGAGTAAGAGAATAATAAACTAAAGAACGTCTCAATGTGCCGGTAATTATACCCGCGACACTCACACGGCATAAAATCCAAAACTCTGCCCGGCCTAGCATTTTGCAGCTTCAGACGAGGAGCATCTTAGACAAAGAAAAACCGCCCCTGCGATACTATCTCACAAAAGCGGTCTTGGTGGGTGGAGGTAAGGGGATTCGAACCCCTGACCTTCTGCATGCCATGCAGACGCGCTACCAACTGCGCCATACCCCCGTGGAGCTAAGGGGATTCGAACCCCTGACCTTCTGCATGCCATGCAGACGCGCTACCAACTGCGCCATAGCCCCTTATTCATTTATTCCCCGCTCTCGCGGCGACTGTTCTATCTTATGGCACCCACAAGGGCTCATGCAAATCGAGAACCCACCAACCCCTATGAACCGCGTCACATATTATTCATGGATCGTTAGGTGGGCTCACAGCAAAGGACGCCCCACCCCACTCCCCTAACACAGGGAAGGAGGGTGGGGCGTCCTCACAGAAGAATCTAGTCTTCGCGCTGGTTCATCAAATCCGCTTCGGGAGTGATGATCTCAAAGTCAGCTTCGGCACCTTCAGTATCGACGGCACCGGCTTCGCTTTCCAAGCCCAGGTCGATGCGGGGGGCATCGCCCCAGAGGCGGTCCAGGGCGTAGAAGGCGCGGTCTTCTTCGTGCTGTACGTGGACCACGATGTCGCCGAAGTCCAGGAGTACCCAGCGACCCTCAGCGCGGCCTTCACGGCGCAAGGGCTTGAGGCCCAGTTCTTCACGAAGCTTATCTTCAACCTCGTCAACAATCGCATTGACCAGGCGTTCGTTGTGGGCTGAGACGACCAGGAAGCCGTCGATCAAACCCATAATGTCAGAAGCATCAACGGCCAGCAGGTTGGTACCCTGCATATCGTCAGCCGCGCGTGCGGCTACCTTCAACGCTTCAATAGACTCTGCAGCTGCAGTCATTTGGCCCTTTCCGAGCAAATCATTCCCCAAACTTTTTGGGGTCTCATTCAACTAAATCTTTACCTGAAGAAGAGGAACCACACGGCAGCCAGCACAAGCACGAGAAGCAGGAGGCCCACGATGGCTACGATTGCGCCTGTGGAGCGCCCTTCTGATGTTTCTGGGCTATAGGTTGCTGCAGCTTCCTGTTCTGCTTCGGCCAGGTCGCCGGAGGGGGCGTCGTCAGTTTGCTTGACGGTGCCTGCGAAGTTGAAGCGCTGAGCCTGTTCTTCCTGGTCGAGGCTGGTGGCCACTGCCGGGGTGTTCTCAGGTGCAGACTCGGTGGTCTCTTCGTTCTCATCTGCCTCTGACTCGTAGGTGTACCCCTCAGGAGCTTCGGCATTTTCTTCAGAACTATCAGAGTCTACCGTACCGTCACTGTCGCTGGCTAGGGTGCTGGTGGCCGGGTCAGTCACATCGGCAGTGTCAATTTCGGTGAGATCCAGGCCCTGGGCGTCAAGGGCGCGGACGGGCGCGGGCAGGTCTGGCGTGTGCTGGCCAGCGGTAAAGAGTTCGGTGACAGGCCCGCTTTGAGCGTCTTCTCCTCGATCCGTTTCGCTTTCTTCGGGGCTGTTTGCGCTCTGTTCTTCGTCCTTGGCCTGGGCGCGGGCGATGATGGCGGCAATAGCATCGGGGTTAGTGGTGACGGTCTGGTCTCCCTCGGCAACAGATTCTTCCGCTACCTTAAGATCGTCTTGGATCTCGCTGCCGCTGGTTTCTTCAGAGGCCTCGCGATCAGCTTCAGCTTCTTCCACCTGAAGCTCATCAACACTGACGAAGTCGTTTTCTCCGGCAATTTCACCGGTTGCTGAAGCAAAGTCATGAGTTTCAGTGGCGTCAGCCGACTCAGAGTATTCAGTTCCCAAGACCTGCTGGTCAATGTGGGCCAGGGGGTCTTCTACGACAGTCGCGCGGGTGCTGTCGAAGTCAACATCAAGCTTTTCGCCTTCCCCGCTGCTGATGCTACCCATCTGTGAAAGATCGACCAGGGAACGGGCGGGGTCTTGTTCCACCTCGATACCCTCGATAGCGCCCATAAACATGGGAACCTCGGGGAGCTCTTCGTCCCCACGCTCAAGGGCGCGCAGGTATTCGGCAACCTCTTCGTAGTAGCGGCTGAGACGGCGCGGGCCCATAGGGCGGGTGGGGGGCGGAATCTCTAGCCCGTCCTCGGTGACGTGGCTTTCGGTGAGATAGGCGGGTGTCTCGTCATTCTGGCCGTCAGCGACCTGATCGGGGTGTGTGCTCACAGTATGTCCTTGAGTGTGATGCCTGGTACTTGTGCTTAATGCTACCAAGCCAGACAGGTGGTCACTGCTCTTTGGCGAGTAGCGTGCGGTTTTATTTGAGGCGGGGCAGGCCAGCTACATACCCGCTGCCCTGGGCGCTGGCCGAGTCGCCGGTGTAGAGATGATACTTGTGGATATATTGCACCACCCCGTCCGGCACGAGGTACCAGACGGGCAACTCGTTGCGGGCCCGGTCGCGGATATCGGTTGATGAGATAGCCATTGCCGGGATTTCAATGACGCGGACGCGCCCCTGCGCCTCTTCGGGCACGGTCAGTTCGTGCCCGGGGCGGGTAACGGCCACGAAAGTGGCAAGATCCCACATCTTGTGGGCGTCCTTCCAGGTGGTAATTTGGCTCATCGCGTCGGCACCGGTAATAAAGAAGAACTCATCATGGGGCCGCTCGGCTCGAAGATCGGTGAGGGTATCGATGGTGAAGGTGGGCCCCTGCCGGTCAATATCGACTCGGCTCACCGTGAAGCGGGGGTTTGAGGCCGTGGCGATAACGGTCATCAGGTAACGGTGCTCCGGTGCGGTGACCTGCTTGTTAGCTTTCTGCCAGGGGTTACCGGTGGGTACGAAGATGACTTCGTCTAGGCTCAGCACGGCAGCGACCTCGCTAGCGGCCACCAGGTGCCCGTGGTGGATGGGGTCAAAGGTTCCGCCCATGACACCCACACGGGTGGTGGCGGGGTCAGGTTCGGGGATTCCGAGCTCACGGCGGATTTCATGGGCGGGACGAATCACAGGTCTCCTGCTCGCTGTTTTATGTACGGCTTCGGCGCGGGCCCGCCGCCCCGAAAAACAGGGGTGGTGCGGGCACCGCGCCGAAGTGCCAGGTAGAAATGGTTAGCGCTTGTGCTTGCTCTGGTAGTCGCGCAGGGCCTCAGTCTCTTCGTGGGAGAGGTGGTCTGCTGCGTGGTCAGGGCGTACAACGCCGCGACCTGAGAAGGAGATGGTAATCAGGAAGAGAATGCCGAAGACAATGAAGCCGATGATAGCGAACCAGTAAGTGGGCATACCCAGCAGTTCGAGCTGGTGGCTACCTTCTTCTGAGGCAAGTACGGTGGCGCCTGAGGCAAGAACAGATGAAAACATGTGTGTACCTTTCGAGGCTGGGCGGTGTGTGGCCGCGCCAGTGCGGTCATAAGTATGGGTCTTACCTACCATGCTACCGGGTTGCTGCCCTTTGCGGGGTACTTTACCCGGTAGCCGGTCTTGTTTTTTCTGCTTCTTAGTCGCGGCTGTGCCAGTCGCCCCTCACAATCCACTTGGTGGTGGTGAGCTGTTCTAGTCCCATGGGACCGCGGGCGTGCAGCTTCTGGGTCGAGATGCCCACTTCAGCTCCCAGACCGAACTGGCCGCCGTCCGTAAACCGGGTCGAGGCGTTCACGTACACAGCCGCGGAGTCTACGTCGCGAATAAACTTCTCGGCGTTGGCAATATCGTTGGTCAGGATCGCCTCGGAGTGGCCGGTGGAGTATTCACGAATGTGGGCGATTGCGGCGCGCACATCGGGCACAGTTTTCACCGCTAAGTCTAGAGAGCCGTACTCGATGGCCCAGTCTTCGTCGGTGGCATCGACCGCGTCAAGTCCGCTGGGCAGAATCGCGCGGGTGGCGGCGTCCACATGCAGGGTTACCCCAGCCTTGGCCAGAGCCACAAGGACGCCCGGGGCAGCGTCCGCTCCCTCGGCAAGGAGGAGGGTTTCAACGGTGTTGCAGGTACCCGGCCGCTGGGTCTTGGCGTTCACCAGAATCTCGGCAGACTTTTCAGGGTCGGCGCTGGTATCGAGGAAGATATGGCAGTTACCCTCACCGGTCTCAATGACCGGCACCTTAGCGTTCTGCACCACCGACTGAATCAGGCTGTGCCCACCACGAGGAATCAGCACATCAATGTGACCGCGAGCCAGCATCAGGGCGGCAGCGCCCTCACGGCCAAACTCGTCCACCGACTGCACCGAGTCAATGGGCAGGCCGGTAGCGTGCAGGGCATCGCGGATGATACGCACAATCACCTGGTTACTCTTGGCTGCTGCCGAGCCACCACGCAGCATCACCGCGTTGCCAGCCTTAATGGCCAGACCAGCGATATCAACGGTCACATTGGGGCGGGCTTCGTAGATAGCACCCACCACACCCAGGGGCACCCGCACCTGCTGCATACGCAGACCGTTCGGCAGGGTCGAACCCCGCACCAGCTCCCCCACCGGGTCGGGCAGAGCAACCAGCTCACGCAAAGCGTCCGCAAGTTCACCCACCCGGTGCTCGGTCAGGCGCAAGCGATCCAGCATTGCCTCGCTCATACCGGCTGCCCGCTCCCGCTCAAGATCCTGGGCGTTCTGTTCGATAATCACCGCCGAATGCTTTTCGAGTGAATCGGCAACGGCCAGCAGGGCCCGGTTCTTCCAGCGGGTATCGGCTTTCGCCAAACGTCGAGAGGCAATACGAGCGTCCACCGCCATATCGGTGACCTGCTGCATCACATCGTCACTTACCTGTACCTGCTCGACCATGAGCATCTCCTTCGTATCTGAGGGTGAAAGCTTGAAACTATCCTACCGGCCCCTTTGGCCAGCGGGCTGATTATTACTGAGAAGGTGGGGCAACCAGAGCAATGTTATCGGCATGGGCCACCGTACCATCGTAGGTCTCCCCCATAGTTTGTTGAATCTGCTCAGTATGCAGACCCACCATCTGGGCAGTCTCACCTGCGGTATAGGAACTCAAGGCATGAGCAAGCACCTGACCTGCCTCATCGACAATAGCCACCGGGCTCCCGCCCTCAAATGATCCCTGCACACTGATCACACCGGCTGCCAACAAAGAACGGCGACGGCGCAGGGCGGCGGCAGCGCCCGCATCCACAGTAATTGACCCCTCGATATCAGCCAGGTGCTCCAGCCAGAGGGTCTGCACCGGGCGTCGCTCGCCGGTGGCATAGAACCAGGTGCCGACGTCCTTACCGGCAAAGGCCTCGCGGGCATTAGCCGCGCTGGTGACCAGCGCCGGAATACCGGAGGCCGCTGCCACCTGGGCAGCCTTCACCTTGGTCACCATGCCGCCGGACCCAACCCCGGCAGCGCCCACCGAACCGATGGACATATCTGCCAGTTCAGCTGCATCACGCACGCTGCTCACGCGCTCGCCGCCCTCATTGGGGTGGCGGGTGTAGAGAGCATCAACATCTGAGAGCAGCAGCAGGGCGTCAGCCTTGACGGTATGGGCCACCAGGGCCGCGATCCGGTCGTTATCGCCGAAGCGGATCTCACGGGTAGCTACCGCGTCGTTTTCGTTGATGATGGGCATAACACCCAAGTCAAGCAGGCGCTCCAGCTGGCGGTGGGCGTTCTGGTAGCGGTCCCGGGCCATGAGGTCTTCGGCCGTCAGCAGTACCTGGGAGACGGTCACACCGTAGCGGGTAAAGATATCGGTGTAGCGGCTCATGAGCAGGGACTGGCCCACGGACGCAGCCGCCTGCTGGGTTGCCAAATCTTTAGGACGACGCGATAAGCCCAGCGGGGCCAGACCAGCGGCAATAGCACCCGAAGATACGAAAACCAGCTCAATAGAGGGATGCTCTTTTTTCTTCTTCGCCAGCACATCTGAGATAGTGGCGATAGCAAGCTCGTCCAGGGAGTTTTCAATGGAGGTCAGGGATGATGAACCAACCTTCACCACAATTCGCTTAGCCCGTGGCATGTCGGAGCGCTCGACGATGGGGCTGCGGCGGTGCTTGCCGCGTGACTCAGCGCTGGCCTGGAAGGCGTCCTTCAAATCCAATTGATTAGCTCCCTTAAAGTGTTAACTTTAGCTTCTATGAATATACAGCAAAGCCGCCCCGGGGACACGCCCCGAAGCGGCTTCTAACGCATAGTGGAATACGGTTGGGGCGCGGAAGGTGCTCCTACCCCGGCCTACTCTTCCTCGGCCGCCCGCTTGGCAGCTCGCTTTTCAGCCTTAGCTGCCTTGACCTTGGCAGCGCGAGCCTCATCGACAGATTCCGTCCAGATACCTGCCACGCGCTCAGCTTCAAGCTCGGCGCGAGCCTCAGCCTTGGCGTCCATACGCTCGTGGAACTCAGCCTTGCGCTGGGCGCGGGTGGGGCGAATCAGCTCCTCCAGGCGGGCATCGGTACCGCGCGGGGATGAGAGCAGCTCGGCACCGCCGACCATGGTGGGCTCCCAGTCAAAGACCACGGCGTCCACTTCTTCACCGATTACCACGGCGTCTCCCGCAACGGCACCTGCCTTGAAGAGTTCATCTTCAACACCAAGGCGGTTGAGGCGGTCAGCCAGGTAGCCCACGGCTTCATCGTTATTAAAGTCAGTCTGCTTAATCCAGCGCTCGGGCTTCTCACCGATCACACGGAAGAGGGGTTCCAGGTTGCGCTCTTCCTTGCGGATGATGAATTCCTGGCGCTTCTTGGAGCGGAAGCCCTTGGGTTTGACCACGGCGACATCCTCTGCCGGGGCGCTCTTGCTCTTTTTGCGGGCCTTGCGGTCAGCCTCAACCAACTCTGCCATGGCAAAGGTCAGCTGCTTGAGACCCTCGTGGGAGGCGGTAGAGATTTCAAAGACTCGGTAGCCGCGCTCTTCGAACATGGGGCGCACGAATTCAGCCAGCTCGCGCGCTTCGGGCACGTCAATCTTGTTGAGCACAATCAGCTGGGGGCGTTCATTCAGGGGGACGGTGACACCGGCAGTGGGGTCAACCTCGTAGTTTTCCAGTTCACCACGGATAACGTCGAAGTCGCTGATGGGGTCGCGGTTGGGCTCTAGGGTGGCGCAGTCAATCACGTGCACCAGGGCGCTGGAGCGCTCAACGTGGCGCAGGAAACGGTGGCCCAGGCCCTTACCTTCGGAGGCACCCTCAATCAGGCCGGGCACGTCCGCTACGGTGTAGCGGGTATCGCCGGCTTGGACCACACCCAGGTTGGGAATCAGGGTGGTGAAGGGGTAATCAGCGATCTTGGGGCGGGCTGCTGAAATCGCGGCAATCAGGGAGGACTTACCGGCTGAGGGGTAGCCCACCAGCGCGACATCGGCAATGGATTTGAGTTCCAGCACGATATCGCGGGTGGAGCCGGGAATACCGAGCAGGGCAAAGCCGGGGGCCTTGCGCTTGGTGGAAGCTAGGGCTGCGTTGCCCTTACCGCCGATACCGCCTTCTGCTGCGACAAATTCATCGCCGATGCGAACCAGGTCGGCCAGTACGTTACCGTCGCGATCCTTGACCACGGTGCCCTGGGGAACGGGCAGAATCAGGTCCTGGCCGTTGAAGCCGTGGGACATATCGCCGCGGCCGATGTCGCCGTTGGGAGCGCTTTGGTGGGGGCTGTGGTGGTATTCAAGCAGGGTGGTGGTCTGGGCATCGACGCGTAGGATGACGTCGCCACCCTTGCCGCCGTTACCGCCGTTGGGGCCACCGAGGGGCTTAAACTTCTCACGGCGAACCGAGACACAGCCGTGCCCACCGTGCCCACCGGTTACGTGTAGGACCACGCGATCTACAAATTCTGCCACGAGTGCAAGCTCCTTCAATAAAGTTTGGTTTGGTTATCTAGTCTACAGGGTGCCGCCCCTTGCGGGGTTGCCTCTGGTGTGGAGGCGGACGCTGGTGGGCGGCTTTACCTTCTAGGTGAGGTACGCAAAAGGGCGACTACGAGTTGCCCCGTAATCGCCCTTTACTGAGGTGAGGTTTAGACCTTACTCAGCGGCTGCAAGGATGTTGACTACCTTGCGGCCCTTGCGGGTACCGAATTCGACCTTGCCTGCTGCCAGAGCGAACAGGGTGTCGTCGCCACCGCGGCCAACGTTGTTGCCGGGGTGGAAGTGGGTGCCGCGCTGGCGAACGAGGATTTCGCCTGCGTTGACGGTCTCGCCGCCGTAGCGCTTAACACCGAGGTACTGGGGGTTTGAGTCACGGCCGTTGCGGGTGGAGCTTGCGCCCTTCTTATGTGCCATTGATGCCTACCTTAGGTCAAAGAATGTTGGGGTAAAACCAGTCTAAGCTGAACTTACGCGTTGATCGCGGTGATCTTAACGGTGGTCAGTTCGGCGCGGAAGCCCTGACGCTTCTTGTAACCGGTCTTGTTCTTGTACTTCTGAATAACGATCTTGGGACCGCGGAGGTCTTCGATCTTTTCTGCGGTGACCTTGGCTGAAGCCAGGGACTTTGCATCAACGGTGACCTTGTCGCCGTCAACCAGCATCAGCACGGGCAGCTCAATGGTGCTACCGGGCTCGCCAGCGACGCGGTCAAGGGTAACCAGGTCTCCAACTGAGACCTTTTCCTGGCGGCCGCCAGCGCGGACAATTGCGTATGCCACTTGGGAACTCACTTCTTCTTGACGTCATTTTAATGGTTCAAAACGAGTTTTCCTGAAAGGAACTCGGGCTCAACAGCAAGGTGGTGACCCGGTTTGCACGGTAAAGACCGGGCGGTTTCAGGTTCTATCGTTTTGAGATGGTTTGGCCTTATTCTGTGTGGAATATGCCTAGCTGAGTCCACGCTAACGCTTGCTTGTGGAAACAGCACCGACTCACCATTTTACGTGGTGAGTCGGTGCTGAGCAAGATATGTGGTGAACCCCTCAGGAGGTATGGCAAGCTCGCAGCGAAGCTGCTGGCTCGGCGGCTGGCGTGAATCGCTTGTGAGCGAAGCGAACCAGCGAGAGGGTCGGCAGCGAGCGCGAGCTTGCCATACCTCGTTATTGGTTGTTTCCCTTACTTACCTGCCCGCTTGATATCTGCAGCTGAGACGCCGACGCCGAGCATGACGGGGACGTCATCGCTGGATGCAGCGGGCTTGGCTGCCTGGTCGATGCTGGCTACCACGGAACTACCGCTTGCGGCTTGGACCTCTTCGGTGCGTACTTCGGTGGAGCCTGCACCTGAGCTGACGGCGCGACGGGAGCGGCGCTTCTTGCGGGGCGCTTCACTGGGAGCAGCTGCGGGTGCCGACGCCTCAACCGGAGTTTCGGGTGCTACCTCAGCTTTCTTGCCGGGGGTGGCAACACCAGTGACGGCCGGGTCAGCTATGACCTCGATGGGAGCCACGTACTTGACGTCGGAGCTTGAGGCGCGGCGGGGCTTGCGAGTGCGACCCTTACCTGACTCATTCTGGTTCCGGGCTCCTCGGCGGTCGGTTCGGTCTGCACGGCCGGATCGGTCGTTACGGCCAGTTCGCTCACCTGAGTTTGCTGCCTCTTCGCCCTCGCGCGGCTCGTAGTCGCGTCCGGCCTTTTGGGAGGCGCGGGCACGGGCTTCACCGGCACGAATCGCGTCGAGTCGAGATGAGTTCTGGGTGAAACGGGAGTCCACCTCGGGGTCTACATCAAGTGAGGCATCAGAGTTGACGGAGAAGTCATCTGCTGAGATGTCTTCACGCTTCTTGCCACCTCGGCGCTTGGACTGATTGCGGGACCTTCCGCGCCCCTCGCTGCGCTCTTCGGTCTCAGTGTCACTATCGGTATCAAAGACCGCGGCCAGAGATTCGAGAGTGAAGGAGCCCTGCTCCCCCATGTTCTCTTCAGTTTCTGCCTCTACACCGGTGGGTAGCTCGATGACCTCATCGCCAATGGTGAGCACCTGCTCACCGCGGGCGTCCTGACCCTGCTGGTTTTCCAGCTCAAGGCCGCCCTCGGCACGGCGGTTGCGCTTGCGGCGCTTACGTTTGCGGGCTGACTTGGACTCGGTTTCTTCCAGCTCTTCTTCGTGGTGGGAGCTGGCAGCGACGATGTTGGCCAGAGCAGCCCTGCGAGCCTCGGTCTTCTGCTCGTTCTCTTCGTCAACCTCGCTGAAGTCGCGGCGGTTCTGGGTCTTCTGGTTGCGGTAGCGCTTGCGGTCATCGCGCTCGGCGCGGTGGATGAAGTCGCTGGCACCACCAGAGCGGCCCTTGAGGGGCTGATCGTGTACGAGAATACCGCGGCCAGCGCAGGCTTCACAGGGTTCTGAGAAGACTTCGAGCAGGCCGGTGCCCATACGCTTACGGGTCATCTGCACCAGGCCCAGGGAGGTAACTTCGGCCACCTGGTGCTTGGTGCGGTCGCGGCCCAGGCACTCCACCAGGCGGCGCAGTACTAGGTCACGGTTGGATTCGAGCACCATGTCGATGAAGTCGATGACCACGATGCCGCCGATGTCGCGCAGGCGTAGCTGGCGGACGATTTCTTCGGCCGCTTCCAGGTTGTTCTTGGTGACGGTCTCTTCCAAGTTGCCGCCGGAGCCGGTGAACTTGCCGGTATTGACGTCCACCACGGTCATCGCTTCGGTGCGGTCGATGACGAGGGAGCCGCCGGAGGGCAGGTAGACCTTGCGGTCCAGGGCCTTAGCCAGCTGCTCTTCAATCCGGTAGTGGTCAAAGAGGTCGTCGTCTTCTTCCCACTTCTTCAGGCGGTCCAGCAGGTCGGGGGCAACGTAGGTGACGTAGGCTTCGATGGAGTCCCAGGCGTCCGAGCCCTGCACCATCATGGAGGTGAAGTCTTCGTTGAAGACATCGCGCACGGTCTTGATGGTCAGGTCGGGTTCCTGGTAGAGCAGTTCGGGGGCCAGAACCTTGCGGGATTCACTCTTGGCCTTGATTTCTTCCCACTGCACGCGCAGGCGGTTGATGTCGTTGCTCAGCTCTTCCTCGCTGGCACCTTCTGCGGCGGTGCGGACAATGACGCCAGCATCCTCAGGCAAACGGTCCTTGAGAATCTTCTTCAGGCGCTGACGCTCAACGTCGGGCAGCTTGCGGGAGATACCGGTCATAGATCCACCGGGCACGTAGACCAGGTAGCGGCCGGGCAGGGAGACCTGGCTGGTCAGGCGGGCACCCTTATGGCCAACAGGATCCTTGGTGACCTGCACCAGGACCGAGTCGCCAGCCTTGAGGGCATTTTCGATCTTGCGGGGGGCACCGTCTAGACCGGTGACGTCCCAGTTAACTTCGCCAGCGTAGAGAACGGCGTTGCGTCCGCGGCCAATATCGACGAAGGCAGCTTCCATGGAGGGCAGGACATTCTGAACCTTACCCAGGTAGACGTTACCAATCAGGGAATCCTGCTGGGTCTTGGAGACAAAGTGCTCAGCCAGCACGCCGTCTTCAAGCACACCAATCTGAATGCGGTCGTCCTTCTGGCGTACCAGCATCTGGCGGTCAACGGACTCGCGACGGGCCAGGAACTCAGCCTCGGTAATGATCTGGCGGCGGCGGCCGGTGGCGCGGGTTTCACGGCGGCGGATGCGCTTGGCTTCCAGGCGGGTGGAGCCGCGGACGCCGGTGACCCGGTTGGTGCTGTGGGAGTCAGACAGGCGCGGGGCGCGTACCTTAACGATGGTGTCCTCGGGGTCGCCGTCGGTACCGCCCTCAAATTCTAGGTCGGCGTCTCCCCTGCGGCGGCGACGACGACGGTGGGAGGTAATTTCGGGGTCCAGGTCAGCCAGACGACGTTCACGGCGCTCGGCTTCCTCAGCCTGGCGGCGGGCTTCCTTTTCAGCCCGGAGCTGCTCCATAATTTCGTCCATGTTGGGCGAGTAGAAGAGTAGGTTGTTGGAGCTAACAGCCTCATTGACCTGGGCCAGCTCTTCTTCCTTGAGCTCGCGCAGGCTCTTCTGGGGAACCGCTGACTCTTCGGTGCTTTCTGAAGCTGCCTCTTCGGCGCTATCAGTAGCCTCGCTTGAGAGGGTTTCTTCTTCGTCCGTCTCTTCTTCTGACGAGGGGGGCTCAGCGGCCTGATTCTGGTCGTCAGCTTCTGACTGCTGGAGCTCTTCGACCCCCTCGGTCTCAACTAGTGCCTTAGCTTCGGTCCCCTTGGCCTGAGATTCTTCAACCTCGGTGGCAACCTCAGCAAGCTGATCTGCCTGCCCGGTAGTTTCTACAGCCTGGTTTTCTTCGAGGTTTTCTACTACCTCGGGCTTCTCGCTGCTCATCAGCCTTCACTCTCCTTGTGTTCGTATGCCCCTGCCGCACCGGGGGTCTTGCCTGCTGTCGGTGATCCCTGACCGTGCATGTGGTCGGTCCACCGAAATCCTTGGCTACCCGGTAGAGCCCTGCTCCTTGGCGTACTCGGCAGGTCAAGGCTTCTGTGCTCCATGCCGAGGGGTACCGGGCCAGCGGCATCAACCCGAGGCAGCACTAGGGCTGCACTTGTGAGGGCAAGACGGTAAGGACGCCTGCGGGGAGGCAGTGCGTCACCGGCCGAGTCGGGGTGCCTGCTGGGTAGTGCCGCCGCGTGCGGGCGGCACACTACCTCCCCCATTCTCTCATACCCGGGGCCTTTTCACCCCATCAATACTCGAACTCAACCCGCACCGGGCCACCCTGCCAGGGGAAGGCGACCACGGGCGTCCTTACCTGAGAACTTTGTAAAGAAAACCTGCCTCCCCCTGCAAAACCGGCCTTGCTAGTGGCCTGCCCCGTAGTATGGGGAAAGAAAGTTTTGTACATCCTAAGGATTCACCGTGCCTACCCCTGTGAACACCACCGATACTGCTAGCTCCATCAGCCAAGCCCAGCTAGACCGCAGGCTCGGCTGGTTTACCCTCATTCCCGGCCTGCTAGCCTTCGGCGCTGCCGCCATGCTGGTTTACGAGCGCCTGCAGATTTATATGGACGGGGCTCACAAGTCCGTCTGTGATATCAACGCCCTACTCAACTGCGGCACCGTCATGCGTACTTGGCAGGCTGAAGCCTTCGGCTTCCCCAACCCCTTTATCGGTATTGCCGGTTACGCCATCGTCCTTACCATTTCTACCGCCCTGATTGCCGGTGCATCCTTTGCCCGCTGGTACTGGGTAGCCATGCAGGTGGGCCACACCCTAGCTATGGCCTTTGTGCTCTGGCTCTGGTACAATACCACCTTTGACATCAACGCCCTCTGCCTCTTCTGCATGGTGGTGTGGATCATGCAGACCGCTATTTTCGTCAAGGTCACCACCCGCAATATTCATGCAGGGGTGATACCGGCTTCTGAGAGCATCCGCCAGGCAGCTCCCAACTGGACCTGGTTCTCTATCTTCCTGGTCTACATCTTGATTTTCGGTATTATCTTTATCCGCTTCTTTGATGTGATCGTGGGAATGTTCTAAAACCTCCACCTACTGATAAAGGCCGGGGCCCTCACAATGAGGACCCCGGCCTTATTTTTAGGTCAGCGGGAGGTCTACTTAAGCACCAAACCAGAGGGCGATTTCGCGTTCTGCCGACTCTGCGGAGTCTGATCCGTGGACCAGGTTCTTCTGCACACTCTCACCCCAGTCACGCCCAAAGTCACCGCGAATGGTGCCGGGGGCAGCAGTGGTGGGGTTCGAAGAGCCCATCAGGGTTCGGGCACCTTCAAGCACGCCGTTACCTTCAAGTACCAGGGCAACCACGGGGCCCGACCCCATGTAGGACACCAGCGGCTCGTAGAAGGGTTTGCCCTCGTGTTCCGCGTAGTGCTGTTCAAGCAGGTCCCGGGAGGGAACCAGCATCTTCAGCTCAGCGATACGGTAGCCCTTACGCTCAAAACGGGCCAGCACCTGGCCGGTGAGGTTGCGTTCGACACCGTCGGGCTTGACCAGAATCAGGGTACGCTCGGTCATGACAATCTCCTTTGATAGGTCAGGGTGAGTTTTCACCCTAACCCTATCAGAGACCCCGCTAGGCGGGGTTAGCTTTCTCCCATTCTTCTTGCTCTTTGGCGCGGACGGCGTTCTCAGCGTCCAGGCGGGCACCGCGGGTTACCCCGTACCAGTAGGCCACGGCAAAGGCCGCGCCCACGAAGAACATGGAGGGCAGAGCAAAGCCGACCAGAATCAGTACAAGTTGCAGGCCGTAGCCCAGATGGTAGCCCCAGGGCTTCTTGAGGAAGGCCGGGGTTACCAGAAGGGCAGCTACCAGAGCCAGACCCAGCACCCAAATCAGTACCTTGACCCAGGTGGGGTCGTTGAAGTGGTGACCAAAAATTGCCAGGGTGGCAAAGAAAGCAACTAGGGCTTCGAGCGAGAGCACCATCGAGGTAAACATGACCTTGATGGAGCGCTGCTTCTTGGGCTGGCCCGGGCGCCATTCGCGCTGGGCGCGCGTCATTTTCGCCATCATCTCTCCTTTACAATCCAAGCAGGGTGCTGGCTTCGCCCACCACAGTGATAGAGCCGGTCACCAGAACCGCCGAGTTAAGGTTGGGCACGTCTGCTGCCGCTGTAACCGCTGCTGAGAGAGCATCGGGGATATTCTCGTAGGTTTCGATGGTATCTTCATCGAAACCGGTCTCAAGGGCCAGCTCAGCCAGTTCCTCAGGCGCGATGGCCCGTGGCGAGTCTGACTTGGTCAGGTGCAGCACCGTGCGCCAGTCAGCCCGGTCAACGTACTCGTCAAAGAGCAGGTTCAGCATGGTGGCGGCGTCCTTTTCGCCCAGGATACCCACCACCAGGTGGAGCTCTTCGAAGCTGAAGGACTCCTTGAAGGCAACTGCCGACGCAGCGACCCCGTGGGGGTTGTGGGCGGCATCGAGCACCACGGGCGGCTCTGTGCGGGCCACCTCAAGACGGCCCGGCGAGCGCACTTCACCAAAGGCCTGTTTGACCAGGTCAAGGTTGAGTTCCTTCTGACCGCCGCCGAGGAAGGCTTCAACTGCTGCCAGGGCAACCGAGGCGTTTTGGGCCTGGTGGGCGCCGAAGAGGGGCAGGGCTAGATCTTCATAGTGGCCGGCAAGGCCCTGTACGGTCATCAGCTGGCCGCCCACTCCGGCGGTACGCTCGAGGACCTTGAACTCAAGGCCCTCAAAACGGTAATCGGCATTGCGGGTGCGAGCATTCTCCAGGAGCACCTGGGCGGCAGACGGGTCTTGGGCGGCAGAAACCAGGAAGCCGCCGTCCTTAATAATCCCTGCCTTCTCACCGGCAATATCGGCCAGGGTCTCCCCCAGCATGTCGGTGTGGTCTAGCCCGATGGGGGTCACCACAGAAACGGTAGCGTCGGCCACGTTGGTGGCGTCCCAGGAACCCCCGATACCGACCTCAAGCACCATGACGTCCACCGGCTCGTCCGCAAAAATAGCGAAGGCCAGGATAGTCAGGGCTTCAAAGTAGGTAATGCGGGGGGCACCGGCTGCCTCTAGTTCAGCGTCCACGATCTGCAGATAGGGCTGAATCTCGCCCCAGATCCGCACAAAGGTGGAATCCGCAACGGGAGCCCCGTCGATTGAGATCCGCTCAGTGACCTTGGAAATATGGGGGCTGGTGTAGCGGCCAACCCGAATATCGTGGGCCATAAGCAGGCGCTCAATCATGCGGGCGGTTGAGGTTTTACCGTTGGTGCCGGTGATGTGAATAACCGGGGCAGCCTTATGAGGCTCCCCCAGAATCTCCACGGCGCGGGCCATGGCGTCCAGGCGGGGAGCCATCTTATGTTCGGGGGCCCGAGCCAGCAGGTCGGCGTAGACCGAGGCTACGCCGAGGGCGTCGTCAGCACGGACGCCCTCGGCAGCGATCTCGGCAAACACGGGGTCAAGCTCCATGTTGTCCTGGCTCATTTAGGCCTTCTTCACGGCAGCTGAGAACTCAGCGCCCTCACGGTAGGTGACGGAGACAGCCAGGGTCTCACCGGCTACCAGCTCTTCGTGCTTCTTGATGGCTTCAAGGTCAGCGGCGGGGGCGGTGATGGTCAGCTCAATACGGTCAGAGACATTCAGGCCGGCGTCCTTGCGCTCAGACTGGATGGCGCGGACGGCGTCGCGGGCGGTACCCTCGGCCAGCAGCTCCTCGGTCAGGGTGGTATCGAGTACCAAGAAGCCACCGCCGGGCAGGACGGAAACAGCGCGTTCGGCGCTACCCTCGGTTTCAGCGACCACGGTCTCCAGCTCGTACTCGCCCGGTTCCAGAGCCATCTTGTCGGCACCAACGACCACGGTGCCGTCCTCGGTCACAGCCCAGTCCCCGCTCTTGGAGGCCTTGATAGCAACCTGCACCTGCTTGCCCAGGCGGGGGCCAGCGGCACGGGCGTTGACCTTGAGCTGCTGGGAGATGCCGAAGTCAGCGGGAGCCACCTCGGCGGCGTCCAGAAGCTCAACAGCCTTGATGTTGAGCTCATCAGCAATGATGGACTCGAAGGTGCCAGCCAGGTCCTTGCCACCGGCCACCGCAACGGTCAGGGCAGCCAGGGGCTGACGCACGCGCAGCTTGTGGGCCTTACGCAGGGCTGAACCGGCAGAGGCCACAGCGCGGGTGGTTTCCATGAGAGCCAGCAACTCTGCCTCGTCCTTGAAGTCCGCAGGTGAGGGCAGGTCGGTCAGGTGGACCGAACGCTCCCCGGTCAGGCCACGGTAGATTTCCTCAGTGGTCAGCGGCAGCAGGGGCACAGCCATCTTTACGAAGGTCACCAAGGCGGTGTAGAGCACGTCGAAAGCCGCGGTGTCTTCGTTGAAGAAGCGCTCGCGGGAGCGGCGTACATACCAGTTGGTCAGGGCGTCAGTGTAGGTGCGCAGGGCCTCGCAGGCTGCTGAGACGTCGTAGGCGTCCATAGCCTCGGTGACCTCGGCAACCAGCTGGCGGGTCTTGCCCAGGATGAAGCGGTCCATAACGTGCTGCCCCTCGGTGACCAGCTGAGCCTCGTAGCCTGCCCCGCCGTTTGCGGCGTTGGTGTAGAGGGCAAAGAAGTGGTAGACGTTCCACAGGGGCAGCATGACCTGGCGGACGCCTTCGCGGATACCCTGCTCGGTCACGATCAGGTTGCCACCGCGCAGAATCGGAGATGACATGAGGAACCAGCGCATGGCGTCCGAACCGTCGCGGTCCAAAACCTCGGAGACATCCGGGTAGTTGCGAAGGGACTTAGACATCTTCTGGCCATCCGAGCCCAACACGATGCCGTGGGCGATGACGTTTTCGAAGGCGGTTCGGTCGAAGAGGGCGGTGGCCAGAATGTGCATGGTGTAGAACCAGCCGCGGGTCTGACCGATGTACTCAACGATGAAGTCTGCCGGGTAGTGGGCCTCGAACCATTCCTTGTTTTCAAAGGGGTAGTGGAACTGGGCAAAGGGCATGGAACCGGAATCGAACCAGACGTCCAGC
Source organism: Rothia sp. (in: high G+C Gram-positive bacteria) (assembly GCA_030529845.1). GTDB lineage: Bacteria > Actinomycetota > Actinomycetes > Actinomycetales > Micrococcaceae > Rothia. The sequence continues at coordinate 621,581 of JAUMWB010000001.1, forward strand.
ACGTCTTCCACGCGGCGCATGGTGGACTTGCCGGTGGGGTCATCCGGGTTGGGGCGGGTCAGCTCGTCGATGTAGGGGCGGTGCAGGTCGACCTGGCCGTCCTTGTTCAGGGGCAGACGACCGAAATCGGCTTCCAGCTCAGCGAGGGAGCCGTAGACGTCGGTGCGGGGGTAGTTGGGGTCATCAGATACCCAGACCGGGATCGGGGAACCCCAGAAGCGGTTGCGGGAGATGGACCAGTCGCGGGCGTTCTCCACCCACTTACCGAACTGACCGTGCTTGACGTTTTCGGGGATCCAGTTGATGTCCTCGTTCAACTCGCTCATGCGGTTCTTAAAGTCGGTGACGCGCACATACCAGGAGGTGATGGCGCGGTAGACCAGGGGGGTGCGGCAGCGCCAGCAGTGGGGGTAGGAGTGAACGTAGGACTTCTCGCGGATCAGTGCCCCGTCAGCCTTGAGGGTGTTGATGATGGTGCGGTTAGCGTCGAAGATCTGGACGCCGGCAATCTCAGCCAGGGGGGCGCCCTCAGCTAGGGTGGAGTCGGCGAAGAGGTCCAGGAACTTGGCGCCCTCATCGATGGAAAGGATCACAGGAATACCGTAGCCCTCACAGACCTTCTGGTCGTCCTCACCGTAGGCGGGGGCCTGGTGGACCAGGCCTGTACCGTCGGTGGTGGTCACATAATCAGCAACCAGGATCTGCCAGGCCTTGTCGGTGCCGAACTTTTCGGTATCAGTGAAGTAGTCCCACAGGGGTGCGTAGCGCACACCCTCCAGCTGGGCACCGGTGTAGGTGGCAAGGACGGCCTCGCGGGCAGCCTCTGCCGGGTTCTCGGCCTCTGCGTAGCCTAGGTCCTTGGCGTATTCGCCCAGCAGGTCAGCAGCCAGCAGGAAGCGGCGTCCTTCCAACTCACCGGCACCGGGAACCACAACGTAGCTGATCTCGGGGCCAGCGGCCAGGGCCTGGTTGGTGGGCAGAGTCCAGGGGGTGGTAGTCCAGGCAAGAGCCTCAACACCGACCAGAGCTTCAGCTACAGCCTTGTCGGCTGCCAGGGTTGTGTCGTCGGTGATGCTAAAGGCTACGGTGACGGAAGGGTCCTGACGCTCCTTATAGACGTCATCATCCATGCGCAGCTCGTGGTTGGACAGCGGGGTTTCGTCCTTCCAGCAGTAGGGCAGCACGCGGAAGCCCTCGTAGGTCAGGCCCTTATCGTGAAGCTGCTTGAAAGCCCAGATCACGGACTCCATGTACTCCACGTTCAGGGTCTTGTAGTCGTTCTCAAAATCCACCCAGCGGGCCTGGCGGGTGACGTACTCTTCCCATTCCTTGGTGTACTTGAGCACCGAGGCGCGGGCAGCGTCGTTGAAGTTATCGATGCCCATCTCGATAATCTGCTGCTTATCGGTCATACCCAGCTGCTTCATCGCTTCCAGCTCAGCGGGCAGGCCGTGGGTGTCCCAGCCAAAGCGGCGCTCCACCTTGTGGCCGCGCTGGGTCTGGTAGCGGGCGACCAGGTCCTTGACGTAGCCGGTCAGCAGGTGGCCATAGTGGGGCAGGCCGTTGGCGAAGGGAGGCCCATCGTTGAAAACGAATTCATTGGCGCCGTTTTCACCGGCGTCACGGTTATCGATGGAGGCCTGGAAGGTGTCGTCCTTCTTCCAGTAATCGAGCACTGCTTCTTCGAGTGCAGGGAAAGAGGGGGAAGCGGCCACAAAGCTGGCTCCGCTTGCACTTGCCTTGGGGTAAACAGGCTTCTTGGTCATGGTTGCGCCCTTGAGGTTACTTATTGCCAATAACGTGGGGTGCAAGGACGCCTGCCCTCCCCCGTCCGCTAGACGGGCAAGCACCTGCGCGGTACCACCTTGCTTACATCAACCGGCTCGACCCCACCCCGAGCCGCGCCGAAAAAGCGCGGGCGGGTATGGGTCTGCGCCGGGGCAACCTACCGTCTCGTGAGATGAGGCAGGTTGCGCCCAGCGCAGGGTCGAACCGGTTATCAGTCGCTTCATGACAGCTGTTTCGGGCTTACCCGTCCGGGTCTACTGGGGTTATATCTATTCCGCGCACTCCCCTCGTCGCAACGAATTTACGGGGGTGTGCAGGTACAACCTGTTCTTCCGGATTGCTCGCCGGTGATGGCCGGGTCATTGCAACTGTTACCCATTTTAGGGGCAGGGGCGGTAGCTGTCTAACGGGTTTTAGGGTTTTCGGGATCATAACTGCCGGGACCAGTGTGAATTACAGAGGTGTGAGTACAAGATATGGTGCAGGTGCGGACGCCCAACCCCAAGATAGCGGGTCGCCGCGCCTTATTGGGGTGAGCAGGGGAACCTAAATTACAATTCTTGCCCCGCCTCTGCCCTCACCTTTGGGTCGCGCCTGCCGGCGGGCGGCGTCCGCGCCCCCTATTCCGCGAACGCCCACCAGACTCTCGAAGTGCTTAAGCCTCAGCTGTGCACACCGAGAGTCTGGTGGAATCTTACCGGTAGCGGGCACGGCTGAAGACTCGCTCTACCTTAGTTTTGAGCTCATGCGGGCGCCGCATGAGCTCATCCCATGTAACTCGCACAACGTCCCACCCCTGCCCTCGCAGCAGAGCCTCACGTTCATTCTGTCGCCCGAAAACGTCCTCTCGCTCACCAAACTCGGTGTACTTCACCTGCCCATCAAATTCCATGATGATACCCAGCTCAGGCCACGCAAAATCAGCCCTGAACTGCTGCCCGTATACCCCAATCACGTACTGTTCAACCGGCTTGGGCACGCCACACCGGTGCAGAAAAAGCCTCAGCAAGCTCTCCCCAGGCGACTCACTGAGCGGGCTTACACATTCCGCGATAATTCGAGACTGAACAGAACCGCGACCAGACATACCCTGCAAGGCTGCTACTAAAGTTTGATGCTCAACCAGACGCAAAGAACTATCAGCAAGCACAAGCGCCTCTTCAAAGCCCATAACTCGCATACAGTGAAGAACCGTATCGAGTGGTGCGGTTACATCCACTCCTAGACTTTTCTCGGTTTCGTACCGGCTGTTTCGATGCCGTACCAGCCTTGGCGTGGAGTGACCGTGTGCCTGCCCCACGGTATGAATTGCGGTAGGTACATGGAGCAACCACAGGCCATGTACCGCCGCTGCAGAATGGTGGGACAGCACCGAGGTTTTGAGCCGACCTCTGCCGTACCCGATAACCCGGGCCAGATACTGTTGACTAGGGTAAAGCTGAGAGTAGAAGCTGCTTTCCATATAGCTTCCGTAACCGAGCCGCTGGTACTCGCCGCGAGCAACTGCGCGGGCAAGGGCGTCCTTATTGATGCCACAAGCAGAGAGATTAACTGTGGTCCGCACTGCCATTGCAATTTCTTCAGGGGATTTCATGGTCAGATTGTGCGCTGAACCGGGCAAATTTCGCTAGATAGGCACCTCCTGTGGATAGCGCTTTACGCGCCAGTGCACGGCGAGCGCGCATAAAACGGTGCAGCCGTGACGCAGTGTTACGCGGTGGAGGCGAGAGTCCACAAGAATCTTTCACCGCCCATTTGAGACATAAGCATTTCGAGAGTCTGGTGGGCGCTAAAGGCAAGAACACCCCCGATACGCCACTACACTTAAGTGCAAACACTACCCGGGAGAAGACTGTGCCCCTCATTAACGTCTCGTACGCCTCTACCCAGCCTGAGGAGAAAAAAGCAGAGCTCATTGCTGAGCTCACCCGCGCCTATGCCCGTGTGATGGGGGCCAAGGAAAGCTCGGTTTGGGTGGTTCTCAACGAGGTGCCGCGCACTGACTGGGGCGTTGGCGGGCAGACCCTGGCCGGGCTTGACGCGGCAGCTGCTCAGCCGCAGGACGCCCGTGTTGAGGTCCGCCAGGCTAGGCGAGAAGACCTGCCCACCCTTGCGGCCATTGAAGCCGAGTGCTTCCCGGTAGCTGAAGCAGCCAGCGAGAGCGATCTACGTGCCAGATTTGAGGTCTTTGGGGAGCACTTCTGGGTATTTGAGGCAGACGGTGAGGTAGTTGCCTTCATCGATGGCCTGGTCACTGACTCCCCTGTTATCTTCGATGACCTCTACGAGACCCCTGCCTCCCACACTCGTCACGGCGCTTACCAGACCGTGTTTGGTATCAATACCCGCCCCGCCTACCGGGGCCGGGGCTACGCGTCCGCCCTGATAGAGCAGCTAGTTAGCCAGGCAAGGGAGCAGGGGCGCACCGGTGTGATCCTTACCTGCAAGAAGGAGCTCATCAGTTTCTACGAGAAGCTAGGTTTCGAGCTTGACGGGGTATCAGAGTCAACCCACGGCGGAGCTATCTGGCACGATATGACTCTGCACCTGAGCTAGGCAGCCTGAGGTTGAGATAGAGGGAGAACTTAAGCTAATCCCAGCCTAAAGACTTAGCGATACGGCCCAGTAGCGCAAGGGCCCGGCGAGGGTTGCCCCCGCCAGAAACAGCCACCAGCTCATGCCCCTGCCAGCGGTGGGCTAGCGACCAGACCGGAGACTCCTGCGAGGCCCCACCCAGCAGGCACCAAATCGCCCGCTCTTCACAGAGAGCCAAGATCTGCTCATTGAGTTCGGGTGAGTCGGTTAAAGCATAGACCAGCCAGGCACCGGTCACATCATCGGGAGCAAAAGGACGCCGGTGGGCAACCAGGTGACCGGCGGCCAGCTCTTCTTCAATTGCGACACCCAAAGTAGGTGCCACCACTTCAACATGGGCACCTGCGCGCAGGAGGGGGCCAAGTTTACGGGCAGCAACCTGCCCGGCCCCCACAAGGAGTACCCGGCGTCCGCGCATATCCAGCGCTAGGGGCAAGCGCTGATTCACGCAGGCAGCTCCACCCAGATATCCCCGTCGCGCACCTCAACAGCGTAAACGGGTAGGCGATATGCAGCCCCAGAAAGACAGTTGCCGCTCACCAGAGAGTACACCTCTTTATAGAGCGGGGAGGTTACGGTCGGCTCGCCGTTCTTTTCACCAACAATGCCGCGAGCTACCACCAGGGAGCCAGAGGCAGGGTCCTTATGGTCGGTGACAAAAACGGAATCGCCAGCGGTGCGGAAGACCGCGTACTGCTGCCCATTAATCAGGGCAGCCTCACCCCAGTTGAGTTCCAGGTCGTCCATGGTGCAGATGCGGTACCACTGTGGTGTCACGGTTTTCTCCCTATTTCTACTTCGCCGCTTGTGTTTGCGTGGGTTTATCTTGCCTTTAAGCTAATATTAGCATTAGAAATACGCATTAAACCGGCTTGAACCCACATTAGGGAGGCACTGATGTCCACCAATCCCCTCACCACCAACCAGCGTTCAGTACTGGTGATTGGAGGTGGGCCCGCCGCCTGGAGGTTCACCAAGGCCTTCCTTGAAAAGGACGCCGGCGCCTCCCACCTTACCGTGCTCAACGCCGAGAAACACCTGCCCTACGACCGCGTGGCTCTCGAAAAGATCTTCCAAGACACCCACCGCGACCTCACCCTAGGTGACCCAGAGCTATGGAACAACCCCCACGTCACCCTGATTAGCGGCGTGAGCGCCACCGCCATTGACCGGAAGAACCGCACCGTCAGCGCAACCGACGGCAAGACATACTCCTACGATGAACTTGTTCTGGCTACCGGTTCTTCGGCTATCAAAATTCCCATTCCCGGCTCCGACAGCGCCCATGTCTTCCGAACCATTGACGATGTTCAAAACGTGGTTGCAGAGGTCACCCGCCTTACCGACAAGCTAGGACGCCGCCCCCGCGCCATCGTGGTCGGTGGCGGCCTGCTGGGCCTAGAGGCGGCTGAAGGTCTGCGAGACGTAGGAGCTGACCCCACCATTCTCGATGTTGCCCCCTGGCTACTCTCCATCGAAGTAGACCAGGGCGGCGGATTCGCGGTCAACGCGGCTATCCGTGAGGCGGGTATTGCCATTGAAACCGGGGCATTTATCTCAACCATCAACAAAGATACTGCCGGTGAAGTTGTCTCAGTATCGGTTGCGAACGGCATGGGCGATGAAGCAGATGTGCACCAGCTCGATGCTGACCTGGTCATGATGGCTGCCGGCATCCGCCCCAATGACCAATTAGCCCGGGACGCCGGTTTGCCCGTGGGCGAGCGCGGTGGCGTGGTGGTCTCCCCCACCTGTCAGTCGGAGGACCCCACCATTTGGGCTATCGGCGAGGTTGCCTGTGTACTGGGCCGCACCTGGGGTCTGGTGGCTCCTGCAAACCAGATGGCAGAAGCTGTAGCAGCCAACCTAACCGGCGGCCATGAAGAGGTAGAGAGCTTTGATATAGCCACCAAGCTCAAGTTCTCGGGTCTAGAAGTAGCTGGCTTTGGCGACCGCCGCGGCTCAGCTGAGAACTGCCTCGAAATCGTGTTCGCTGACCCGGCTCGCGGCCTCTACCAGAAGATTGTGACCACAGCCGATGCCAAGACCCTGCTCGGTGGCGTCTTTGTGGGTGATACTGCGCCCTATGACTCTCTCAAGCCGCTGCTGGGTAGGGAGTTGCCCGCGGAGCCGTCCGCCTATCTCACCGCCGCAGGTGGAGGTGACGGGGTCCCCGATACCGAGCTGCCCGATGATGCTGTGCTGTGTTCCTGCAACAATATCTGTTTCGGCACTGTGCGTGAGGCCGTTAAAGCCGGTGCCCACGATGTGGGTGCGGTCAAGTCTGAGACGACCGCGGGTACCCAGTGTGGCTCCTGTGTGCCCATGATTCAAAAGACCCTTGAACAGACCATGAAGAAGCTGGGGCTGGCTGTCTCCAAGGCTCTGTGTGAGCATTTTGACCTCTCTCGTGCCGAGCTCTTTCAGGCTGTTTACGCCGTGGGGGACCTCGATGATTTTTACGCTGTGCTCAAGCGCTTTGGGCGGGGCACCGACGGGTGTGCCATCTGCAAACCGACCGTGGCGTCCATCTTGGCCTCAACCCGTAAGTCCTATGCCCTGGACGGCGGACGCGGCACCCTGCAAGATACCAACGACCGCAACCTGGCCAATATGCAGAAGGACGGCACCTACGGGGTGATCCCCCGCATTCCCGGCGGCGAAATTACCCCGCAGAAACTTGCGGTGATTGCCCAGGTGGCAGCAGACTACGGGCTCTACACCAAGATTAACGGCGCCCAGCGTATCGGCATGTACGGTGCCCGCCTGGAGCAGCTACCCGAGATTTGGCAGCGCCTGGTTGATGCCGGTTTTGAGTCGGGCCAGGCCTACGGTAAGTCCCTGCGCAATGTAAAGTCCTGCATCGGGTCTGCCTGGTGCCGCTTCGGCATGCGGGATTCAGTGGCTATGGCCATTGATACCGAAAACCGCTACAAGGGTCTGCGCTCACCCCACAAGTTCAAGGTGGCGGTTTCTGGCTGTAACCGCGAGTGCGCTGAGGCCCAGGGTAAGGACGTCGGCTTGATTGCCACCACCAACGGCTGGAACCTCTACTTTGCCGGTAACGGTGGTGCCAACCCCGCCCACGGTCGCCTCTTCGCCCAGGACCTGGACCAGGCAACCGCCTACCGATACATTGACCGCTACCTCATGTACTACATCCGCACTGCCGATAAGCTGCAGCGCACTGCCCGCTGGGCTGAGGATCTCGACGAGAAATTCGGCGACGCTATCGAGCACCTGCGCGAGGTGATTATCGATGACAAGCTGGGCATCTGTGAGCAGCTTGATGCTGATATGCAGTACCACATTGACCACTATGAGGACGAGTGGGCAGCAACCCTGCGCGATGAGAAGCGTCTGCGCCGCTTTAGGGCTTTTGTCAATGAACCTGAGGCTAATTCGGCAGGTGACCGCATGTATGTGCTGGAGCGCGATCAGATTCGCCCGGCTAGCGAGGCAGAGATAGCTGCGGCGGAGGCCGATGGTGCTTTTGAAGGTCAGGACGCCGGTGAGAAAGTGCTGATTGCCGGAGCTAGCCTGCCGGTGCATGCCGGTTAGATGATGACTGTGTGACCTCGTATGACAGCGTGTTTTTGCCGGTTCATGCGAGGTCATGCAAGTGGGTAAAGCCGCCTTCCCCGTGTGAGGATGAAGGGGAGCGAGTTTTCTAGGGAGAGGAAGAAGTGTGTTCGCTAATCTTGATGTAACCAGCGCCTCTGTGCTGGTCTGCGGAGCCTCAGGGCGGGTGACCCAGGTTGCCCCGAAATATCAGACGGCTGCTCAGGTGAAGAGTCTCTACTCCCCCGAGCTACTCCCCTCCGCTGTAGAAGATATGTCTCCCTCTCTGGTGGTCATCTGTGCCGAGCAATCCGATGAGATTGCTAGCTGGCGGCGGGCTGTGACGTCTGCCCTGGGTAGCAGGGGCCTCTCTGCGCTGCTGCTTGTGGATAGCGAACCGGCGCCACAGCAAATCGGTAGGGTCTATCTCATAGGAGCAGGCCCCGGAGATCCTGGGCTGATGACCCGCCATGCCCTTGAGGCTCTGAGCCGGGCGGACGTCGTCCTGCTTGATCACCTGGCCCCTCACCAGGATCTGCCCCGCTGGGCGCCCAAAGCGGAAATTATCGATGTGGGAAAGATTCCTGGAAAGCACCGGGTTCCCCAGCGCGAGATTGACCGGCTCATGGTTGAGTATGCCCAAGCCGGGCGCACCGTAGCCCGCCTCAAGGGGGGTGACCCCTACGTCTTCGGGCGGGGCGCTGAGGAACTCTATGTCTGTGAGCAGGCTGGTATACCTGTGACGGTTTATTCGGGGGTTACGTCCTCGATTGCCCTGCCTGCTCTTGCCGGTGTTCCTATTACCTTACGCGGTGTCTCCCACATGTTTACGGTGGTATCTGGGCATGCCCCCCTGAGCGGCTCAGAGCTGGATCAGCTAGCTGGCCTGCTCAAGGATGGCGGCACAGTCTCCCTGCTTATGGGGGTAAAGTCCCTACCCCACACCGTTGCCGGTCTGCGCGAGCGCGGGGTACCGGCGTCCTTACCCCTGATTGCGGTCCAGGACGGCTTCCGCCCCAACCAGCGCGAGATTTACGCGACCTTGGGCGACTGCCTTGACACCCTGGCCGAGGTGAAGCCGCCTGCTGTAATTACCCTGGGTGAGGTGTGCGCGGTTGCCGGGCCCCGCCGAGATGAAGTGATGGCTCGGGCCTTTGAGACTCACTAGGTAAGAGCGGGTTCGGGAATCTTCCCGGCCGGAGCCAGCATCCGTATCCGAGGAAGAGTCCGACTCATCCTCGTCATTTCGACGCGTCCGCCGGTTTTCTACGCTTGAAACGTCGAAAACCGGCGGGCGCGTCGAAGTTTCAGCGGCATGCTAAAAATTCGGACGGACGCACCCCCACCGGGGTGGTCCGGACAGGTTGTTCAGGCCCTCCTCACCTCAAGATATATGACGCCTGCATGACCTGAAGGCCCCTCACAACCTTTCCTGAGACCGGTTCAAGGGCAGAGTTTTCCACAGATTTTCAGGACTGACCGGCAGGAAAGCCCCACTCGGTGCAGTCTAGATATATGAAAAGCCTGCACGATATTCACCCTTTAGTTCAGACAACCCAAGATTTGGAGTTGCGCGGCTTCACCCGTCATGCCCTGAGCCAAAAAGTTTCCCGAGGTGACATCGTTAGAATCCACCGCGGCGTCTACGTACCGGCGCAGAGCTGGTCTTCATTCCTACCGAGCGAACGGTATCTAGCTCAGTTAGTTGCCCATTCCAAAGTCATGGGCGACCGAACAGTCTTTTCACATCTCAGCGCCGCAGCTCTCTACGGTTTTGCCCAGTTGGCGGTGCCAGAACGCATCCACGTTGCGGCGCCAGGTTCAAGGGCTCATTCGTCCCCTGGTGTGACCGTGCACGGGCTAACCAGTAAGCCCCACAAGCTAGCGGGTATCCCCGTGACATCTGCGCTTCAGACTGTTGTGGACTCGTGCAGGGTTCTCGATCTTCGTCATGCGCTCGTTCTGGCCGATAGTTCGCTTCGCAGCGGGGTTCTTTACCCCGATTTAACAGCACAGTTGCGTCAGGCCAGCGGTCGCGCAAGCAGTCGCCTGCATAGGTTGGCTGACTTGGTCAATCCGTTGTCGGAATCTGCTGGGGAGAGCCTGGTGGTTTACTTCTTAGACCAGTATGGGTTTCCGCCCTGTCAGCAGCAGGTCTGGGTTGAGGGTGGCGGGCGTCGTTACAGACCCGATTTTATGTGGCCGGAGTACATGATCATTGTGGAGTTCGACGGCAACATCAAATACGCGGGTGCGAATCGTGAGCAAGTGTTTGGTCAGCAAAATGAACGTGAAGCCTGGCTCCGGGCTAGGGGGTATAACGTGGTGCGCACCAATTGGCATGAGGTGGTCTACCGCCCGCAAGAGCTAGCAGAAAAGTTGAGGCGGGCGTTCGCGTCCGCCGGTGTCTACCTATAAACACCGACGCGTCCGCCGGTTTTCCACACTTTAGAAGTAGAAAACCGGCGGACGCGTCGAAAGACTAGCTCTAGACCAGCTGTTGCTCGTCCGCCTCCATCGCCCAGCGGGCAAAGCTCTGACTTGAATCTGCACGCTCAGCCAGGTAGCTGCGAATCAGGCGCTCAAGGTAATCCTCAAGCAGGTCAGCTTCAACTTTGAGCCCGCGCACGGTACGCCCAAGGGTGCCGGCTGCGTCATTCTGATAGTCAGCCAGCCCGCCACCAAGGTGGACCTGGAAGCCGGGTACTTGGCGTCCGTCCTCAGTGGTAATGATCTGCCCCTTGAGCCCAATATCAGCAGTCTGAATACGGGCGCAGGAGTTGGGGCAGCCGTTGATGTGCAGGGTCAGGCGCTGCGGGAGCTGGTCAGCAACATCGGTTAGGCGTTCTTCGAGGTTATCGATGACGCGCGCTGCGGTGGACTTGGTTGCCACAATCGCCAGCTTGCAGTATTCGATACCGGTGCAGGCAATGGTTGAGCGGCGAAAAACGGACGGACGCGCGTAAAAGCCCAGTTTCTCAGCTTCGGCGATGAAGGGCTCAACATCATCTTCTTCGATGTCGAGCACAACCAGCTTCTGGTAGGGGGTGGTGCGCAGGCGGGTGGAGCCGTACTTTTCAACCAGGTTGGCCAGGTCAATGAGCTGGGTGCCGCTAATGCGACCCACGGTGGGGGTCAGGCCGATGTAGAACTTGCCGTCCTTTTGGGCGTGCACCCCTACATGGTCGCCGGTCACGGAGGGAGTCTCGGGGGCAGGGCCGTCGGGTAGAGCGTAGCCTAGGTACTCTTCTTCGAGTACCTGCCGGAACTTTTCCACGCCCCAGTCAGCGACCAGGAACTTGAGCCGGGCCTTGTTGCGCAGGCGGCGGTAGCCGTAGTCACGGAAGATGGAGATGACACCCTTCCAGACCTCAACGGCCTGGTCCTGGGTGACGAAAACACCCAGGCGTTCGGCTAGTTTGGGGTTGGTGGACAGGCCACCGCCGACCCAGAGGTCATAGCCGATTCCCAGGTCGGGGTGGGTTACGCCCACGAAAGCTACGTCGTTAATTTCGTGGACGACGTCCTGGCTGGGGTGGCCGGTGAAGCAGGTTTTGAACTTGCGCGGTAGGTTTGAGAAGGCTGGGTCGCCAATGTACTTCTCTTTAATCTCACGAATGACCGGGGTGGGGTCGATCAGTTCATCAGCTGCGATACCGGCTAGGGGTGAGCCCAGAATGACGCGACCGACGTCGCCGCAGGCCTCGGTGGTATCGAGATTGACTTCAGCCAGGCGGCGCCAGATCTCGGGCACATCTTCTACCTGCACCCAGTGCAGCTGTACGTTTTGGCGGTCGGTCACATCTGCGGTGTCGCGGGCGTATTCTCGGGAGATTTCCCCGATCACACGGGTCTGCTCGGTGGTGAGCTGGCCTGAGTCGATGCGAACGCGCAGCATGAAGTACTGATCTTCTAGCTCTTCGGGGCTTAGGGTGGCGGTGCGTCCGCCGTCGATGCCCTGTTTGCGCTGGGTGTAGAGGCCCCACCAGCGGAAGCGGCCGTGCAGGTCGTCCGCATCGATGGAGTCGAAGCCTTGCTTGGAGTAGGTGTCGATAATCCGCTCGCGCACGTGCAGCCCATCGTCGGCTAGCTTGAATTCTTCGTTGGCGTTGAGCGGGGTCTTGCCGTCGATTTTCCACTGGCCGTTAGGTTTTTTGGAAACGGGTTTGCGACGGGCCGGGGCGGCTGCTTGGTCAGGTCGGGCAGTGAGGGTTTTTGCCATGGGGTTCTAGTCTTTCGTGCGTGTGGTGCTGGTTGCGAGAGTGTGAAGTGAGGGTGAAACGGTTTCCTGGTAGCCGGTGGGACGGTGTGGTATGAGCTGGCGGCTTTGCAGTACCCCGCGGGTGCTCAGAGCCAGCCCGGTTAGGGCAGTTGCCAGGGTCAGTGGCAGGCTATAGGGGGCGAGCGCTGGGAACAGCCCGATGAGGTAGGGCAGGTGGGTTACAACCAGGCAGGTGCCCACAAAGCCTCCAAGGGCGGTGGGGTTGATGCGGGTGACCAGCCAGGCGGCAACGGGGGCGGCAAGGACGCCACCGGCCAGCAGGGCGAGCACGGCCAGGAGGTGTTCGGTGAGGTCCTGCCACATGCCCAGTACAAAGCCCAGGCTTGCTGCTAGGGTGACCAGAAATTCAGCGGTATTGACGGTACCCACGATGCGGCGGGGTTCGGTTTTGCCGATGCTCATCAGGGTGGAGCTGGTGACTGGCCCCCAGCCTCCCCCACCGGCGGCGTCCACGAACCCTCCGAAGAGCCCTAGGAAGCCGAGGGTTCGGGGAGTAGCGGGGGCGCCGGTGCCCCGGGATGTTCTGCGTCCGGTAGAGAAGCGTAGGACCAGGTTGATGCCGATGAGAGTCAGGATAGTTGCCATCACCGGTTCCGCGGTTGCCAGGGAGAGGTTGGAGAGCAGGGTGGCTCCGGCAAAGGCCCCGACCGCCCCGGGCAGGCCCAGGCGTAGCACGACCTTCCAGTCGATATTGTTGAATCGCCAGTGGCTCACGCCCGATGCCAGGGTGGTTCCGAGTTCTGCCACATGAACAACTGCGGACGCGCTGGCCGGGTTCATCGCTGCAAGGGCAAGGAGCAGGGTGGTTGAGGTAGCTCCGAAGCCCATGCCGAGGCTGCCGTCGACCAGTTGGGCGAGCAGACCGCCCAGGGCGATGAGAAGTAGTTTGTTCATGGTGGTATTCGTTCTGTGTGGGGCTCTAGCGGACGAGGCCTGCGGCTAGGGTGTTGCCGTCGGCCTGGTTGATGAGCAGAAGGGAGCCTACCAGGCCGCGCCCGCTGTAGGGTTCGACGGGTAGGTCTTCTGCTAGTTGTAGGGTGACGGTGGCGATGTCGTTGAGTTCGATGGCTTCGCCGGGGTGTTCCTGGTTGGTATCGATGTCGTGCAGGGAGTCGATGGAGACCAGTCGAGCTCGCACCAGGGAGGTTCCGTAGCGGAGTTTTACCTTGGCGCCGGGGCGTAGCGGGGTGTCGGCTAGCCCTACCAGGGTGGCGGTGAGTTCCCGGCTCCCCTCGGGGCGGTCGGTTCCCGCGATGAGGTCGCCGCGGGATAGATCGATGTCGTCTGCCAGGCGTACCACGATGGAATCGCCGGTGGCGGCAGTAGCTGCTTCCCCGTCTGCGGAGTCGATATGGGTGACGGTGCTGGTGCGCCCCTGCCCCAGGTGCACGGTATCACCAACAGCCAGGTGCCCGGCTGTTATTCGGCCAGCGTAGCCCCGGTAGTCGGTGCCCTGGGGGCGGATTACATACTGGATCGGTAGGCGCAGCCCCAGCTCAGAGGTAGCGTCGGTGACGTCCACGGTTTCTAGGTAGCCAAGTACGGTCGGGCCGGTGTACCAGGGGGTGTTTTCGGAGGGTTCCACCACGTTATCCCCCTTTAGTGCACTAATGGGGATGACGGTGACCTCGGAGACCCCCTTCTCCTGCGCTAGAGCCGTAAATTCCTCGCGAATCTGCTCAAAGACGTCCTGGGAGTAATCCACCAGGTCAATCTTGTTCACAGCCAGGATTACCTGGCGCACGCCCAGCAGGGCTGCAACCGTCAGGTGGCGGCGGGTCTGGGTCACTACGCCGTGGCGGGCGTCCACTAAGAGCACCACAACCTGGGAGGTTGAAACACCGGTCACGGTATTGCGGGTGTACTGCACATGGCCCGGGGTGTCAGCCAAGATGAATGTGCGCTCGGCAGTTGAGAAATAGCGGTAGGCCACGTCGATGGTGATGCCCTGTTCGCGTTCTGCGCGCAGACCATCAACTAGGAGCGATAGGTCAAGGCCGTCGTGGCCGCGCTCGCGGCTGGTGCGCTCGACCGCTGAGAGTTGGTCGGCCAGCACGCTCTTGGTGTCGTGGAGCAGGCGGCCCACAAAGGTTGATTTGCCGTCGTCGACGCTTCCGGCGGTGCACAGGCGCAGGGTCTGGCGGGTTGCGAGCTGCGCGGACGCCGGTGCCCCGCTTGCTGTCTCGATATCGGTGGGGTGGGTGAGCACGGTCATCTTAGAAGTAGCCTTCCTTCTTGCGGTCTTCCATGGCGGATTCGCTCAGGCGGTCGTCCGCTCGGGTCGCGCCGCGTTCGGTCAGGGTTGAGGTGGAGATTTCGGTGATGATGTCCTGTACCGTGCTGGCTTCAGATAGGACGGCACCGGTGCAGCTCATATCGCCGACGGTACGGTAACGTACCCGGCGGGTTTCAAGAGGTTCGCCCTTGGTGGGCCCACCCCACTCCCCTGCGGTCAGCCACATGCCATCGCGGTTGAAGACTTCGCGCTCGTGGGAGAAGTAGATGGGGGGAAGCTCGATAGCTCGGGCTCCGATGTATTCCCAGATGTCAGCTTCGGTCCAGTTGGAGATGGGGAAGACGCGGATGTTCTCGCCGGGCAGGTGGCCGCCGTTGTAAAGGTTCCACAGCTCGGGGCGCTGGCGGCGGGGGTCCCAGCCGCCGAAGGCGTCGCGTACCGAGAAGATGCGCTCTTTGGCGCGGGCTCGTTCCTCATCGCGGCGAGCGCCACCGAGCACAGCGTCGTAGCCTTGTTCTTCGATGGTTTCGACCAGGGGGACGGTCTGCAGGGGGTTGCGGGTGCCGTCGGGGCGCTCCTGGAGTTCGCCCCGGTCGATCCAGTCCTGGACTTTGGCCACGCGCAGGCGGGCGCCGGTACGCTCCACCAGGCGGTCGCGGAAGTCAATAACTTCAGGGAAGTTGTGGCCGGTATCTACATGCAGCAGTTCAAAGGGCACGGGTGCCGGCGCGAAGGCACGGCGGGCTAGTTCGTAGACGACAACGGAGTCTTTACCGCCTGAGAAGAGCAGGGCGACCTTGTCGAATTGCCCGGCTACTTCGCGCAGGATATGGATTGACTCGTTTTCTAGGTCTTTGAGGTGGGGTGAAAGGGTTTCTGTTGTTGTGGTGCTCATGTGTGTAGTCCGCATTCTGTCTTGGTGAACCCTGCCCAGCGTCCGCTGCGGGGGTCCTGGCCGGCTTCAACCTTGGCGGTGCAGGGGGCGCAGCCGATTGAGGGGTAGCCTGCCTTGGTCAGGGGGTGAACTATGAGGTTCTTATCCTCGATGTATCGGTCGGTATCTTCAAGGCTCCAGGTGACCAGGGGTGAGATCTTGAGTCTGCCGTTGGGGTCTATGTCCAATGCCGGGGTGGTGGCGCGAAGCGGTGAATCTGCCCGGCGGAGGCCGGTAATCCAGCCGGTGTAGGGAGCCATGGACGCTGCCAGGGGCTCGACCTTGCGCATGCGGCAGCAGGCTGCGGGGTCGGTGCCGTAGAGGTTGATGCCGTATCTAGCGTCCTGTTGGCCCACGGTGAGCAGGGGCTTGGCTCTGACCAGGTTCTGGGGGTAGCGTTCCTCTACCTGCTGGGCCACGTCCAGGGTCTCGGGGAAGTGGTAGCCGGTATCGAGAAAGAGGAAATCGGAGTCAGGCAGGTAGCGGCTAGCCAGTTCGGCGAGCACCGTGTTTTCCATGGAGAGGGTTACCACCAGCTTGCCCGTCACGTGTTCGTGGGCCCAGGTCAAGATCTCTTCGGCGCTTGCATCGTAGAGGACTTCGGCATAGCGATCTACGAGTTGCCGGTTTGCTTCTTTCTCGGCGTCTGAGAGCTGGGCGGGCTCGGGCGTGCCCTCCGGGCTGATAGCCGGATCTTCCAGCACTGCGGCCGGTGAGCCAAGACCAAAGTTTTTAAAGCTCACGGGTGAGGGTTCCATAGCGCTCCTTTCATAACAGTTCTTAGGGTCGAATTGTTTGAAAGTCTAGGCTTATGGGGGCGGGGTGGTCGAGTTATTGCGGGTGCCAGGTCACGGGGCGACATTTTTACGTCATAGGTCTTCACCGGGGGTAATTTTTACGCCACTAGGTTTGCGTCAGACCCTCGCAGCCCACTACTGTGCGCCACTGGTTGCAGGCTTACTTGTCATCTAATGAAACGTGCGTACCGCAGGTAGACCCGGGGCGTGCCACAATGGTGTTTATGCGTATTTTGTCTATTCAGTCCGCTGTAGCTTACGGCCACGTAGGTAATTCAGCTGCCGTTTTCCCCCTCCAGCGTCTTGGCCACGAGGTCATGCCCGTCAACACCGTCCTGTTCTCGAACCACACCGGCTACGGTGCCTGGCGCGGCCCGCTAATTTCGGGCGACGACGTCCGCGAGATTGTCACCGGCATTGAAGAACGCGGCGGTCTGACCGATACCGCCCTGGTGATTTCCGGCTATCAGGGTGGCTCCTCTATCGGTGATGCCATCCTCGATGCCGTCGCTAAGGCCCGTGCTGCTAACCCGGGCGTCCTGTACTCCTGCGACCCCGTCCTGGGTAATGCCACCAGTGGCTGCTTCGTCTCCCCCGAGGTGCAGGAACTGATTCGTGACCGCGTGATTCAGCACGCTGACATCATTACCCCCAACCAGTTTGAGCTGGGCTTTGTGACCGGCACCGACCCCCAAACCCTCGATGAGGTGCTTGATTCTGTGGCCGCAGCCCAGAAGATTGGCCCCCAGACTGTGCTGGTGACCAGCGTGAACACCCCCGAAACCCCGGAGGATTCAATCCAGATGCTGGCGGTTTCGGGCGATGAAGCCTGGCTGATTACCACTCCGCGCTTGCCGATGAAGGCCAACGGCTCGGGTGATGTTACCCAGGCACTCTTTGCCTCCCACTTCGCATCGGGTAAGAGCCTGAAGGAAGCCCTTGAGCTGACTACCGCCAGCGTCTATGAGCTGCTGAAGAATACCCTGGCCTCCGGTCAGCGGGAGCTTCAGCTGGTTGAGTCCCAGCAGGCCTACGTTGAGCCTGCTGAGACCTTTGAGGCGGTAGCGGTTAAGCGCTAAGAGCGGTGAGGGCTTCGGTAGATCTTTCAAAAGCAACCGAAGCAACTACCGCGGCGGAGGCGGCGTCTCCGGGCAGCACCAGCGGCTCGGCGACGACCGCCTTTTCTGTGCCCTGATAGGCCTTGGTGAGTTTGCTGTGGAAGTAGCCGCGGGCCAGCAGGTAGGTTGAGATGTATTCGGCCTGGTTGCTCTCCCAAGCCTGTTCGATAGTGGGTTCAATGTCGGCAACAAAGCCGTAGGGCACCTGCCGGCTGAGCAGGGTGCTGAAAACTTCTGCTTGATAGAGCACGGCTTCACGGCCGTCCGCCCTGGAGGAACCGGCTGCTGCCAGCGCGATATCATCATAGCCGTCCCAGCCTGCCTCTTCGAGGCGCTGGCGTTGCAGCTTAGCCAGGGCTGCTGAGGGGCCGAGGGCGCGGGCTACTGCGGTGGTCAGGTGGCTAGCGTCTGCTGCTGCCTGCCTCATGTCGTGTTCGGTGTGGTAACCCGGTGAGAGTAGCAGGGGCACAAGGACGGCGGTAGCCCCGGACGGTAGCTCCTGCAGCACCTGCGGTAGGGAGGGTTCTTGCACATCAACGTAGGCTTCGTGCACGCTGTAGGTTCCCGGAGCCTGGGCCTCAACCAGGGCGGTGAGCTGCTCTCGGATGAGGTTAACGGCTTCACGGCCCTGGGGATTATCGGTTCCGTGGGAGGTGGCGACCAGGTGAATCATGGGGCTCCAGTCTGCTGCCTACACAGCACAGTGGGTGGGGCTGACCTCACCCACTGTACAGCACAATCAATCGACTGGCAGATGCGCTTCTCCCGCTTTTATCGTGCTGATTCCTCCGCAAGGGGTTGACTGACCAGTTTCTCCGCTTCCTCCTTGCTGAGAATCCGTCCGCCAAGTCCACCGCGGTCGTGCCAGGCACCACCGACCTCGATTCTGGAAGCAATGTCCAAGCCGCCAGCCTTGACGGGCTCCCAGCCACCCAGACGCAATAGGTGGGTAATGCACTCTTGCGCTACAGGGGCGTCCGTTGCAAAAAGTTGAGCCACCTTTTCGCCGCTACCGGTAGTTTCTTTGCCCAGATTAGCCGCGCTCATGGTTCCCAGCGCTTTGACGAAATGAGCGCCCTCAGGAAGAAGGGCCACGTTTTGCTGGCCAGCTGAGGACCCTTCTGGGTTGGCGGAAACCGCCCGGCCGTCGTCAGCAACCCGGAAGTTGTTGGATGGGTCAACGATTACTTTGCCTATCAGCTGGGGTGAGTGCTCCTGTAGCAACTGCTGGGTGACGGGGAACATCGTAGCGAAGACAACTGTTTCTGCCTCGCCAATGACCTGCTCGACGGTACCAGCCCGAATACCTAGCCCCAGTTCTTGGGCTGATTTCTGAGCCGATTCGAGATCTGATGCCGCAACCGGCATCTCTTCTCCCCGCGAGCCAGGCGAAGGGCGACCTGTGAGCCAATGCGCCCTGTTCCAATGATTGCTGTGGTCATCTCAAACCCCTTATTTAGTTCATGTATTGACTATCTATACCCTACTCTCACGCTCTTAATTTTCAACAAAAGGGGTTGGGGCGCGTCTTAATTCGACACGAGACGAGCCCCGGCCCTAACGAAGGGAACAATTTAGCCAACAGCCTCACAATCACAACCCAGCGGTCAAAAAATGAAACCGCAGTGGGGCTCTGTGCTGGCACAACTGGTGTAAACGGTCGACCCCTCTTCCCCTAGCGGCCCCGTAATGCTGACCTGCCGTACTTCTCCGCTGCCGTCCTTCCCCAGAACAAGGTAGGCCCGCCCGTCCGCATCGAGGTGCAGGCCGGCAGCAGGCTCACCGGCATCATCGAAGAAGGGGTAAATCTCGAACCGCGGTTTCTCTACCGGCGCGGAGGGCAGGGTACCCTCCTGGCTATACCCGGTATCGGTGGGTGCTAGCACCACCACGGACCTATCCGTTGCCAGATAGATGTTGCCGTAGCGGTCAACGTTGGAGTCCCCCGCAAGATTCCAGGTCATATTGCCCATGACGGTGTGCGCAGAGATGAAGGCGTAGGTATTGCCCAGCCCCTCGTAGAAGCCGATGGGTTCACCGTCCCGATAAACGGCGTAGGCCAGTTGCATCTGGGAAGGGGCTGACCCCGGGTTCATATCCCAACCATAGGTGCGAATCTCTACCGGCCCGAGGGTGGGGTGGGTGACTGCAATGGTTTCGTAGGTGGTGCAGCGACCTAAGCAGGCGTCCTCAACAACCTGATATGCAGCTATCGCTGAAGAGCTTGAAGGTGCAGGGGTACTTACTGGTGCGGTCGCAGAGGCAGAAACGGAGGAAGAGGTCTGAGCCGGTGCCTGCGCTGGAGCTTCACCGGCACAGGCGGTCAGAAGTGGTAACAGGGCCAGCATTCCGAGGGCAGGACGCCAGCTGCCGAGGCGGTCAGTGAGGGCGGGGCGGGTGCGGGGGCTGTGCTTCATGGTTATCGTCTCCTTTGACTGATGGCTGACTGCCGCAGCAGACTCCCTCTTCCCACACTAAGTAAGCTGGCTAGTTGCTGTCAAGAAGATGACGCCGATTCGTCCCACCCCCCCTACCCGCTCCGGCTATGAGGCTGCGGCCCGCCGAATCACCTTGTACTGGGCTGCCTGGGCCACCGGCCGCATGGTGATGTGGTCCAGGTTGATGTGGTGGGGGACGTTGACGGCGAAGGTGACGGTCTGGGCAACATCCTCAGCCAGCAGGGGCTTATCCACGCCAGCGTAGACCTTAGCGGCAGCTTCGTCCGAGCCCAGGCGGTTGCGGGAGAACTCTTCGGTGTGCACCATACCGGGGCGTACCTCAATCACGCGCACGTTGTGCTCAGCTTCTTCCAGGCGCAGGGTCTCGGTCAGGGCTCGTTCACCGAACTTGGCGGCGTTGTAACCTGCTCCCCCTTCGTAGCCGGCCTCGGCTGCGGTTGAGGTCAGGTTGAGCACGGTACCCTGGCCGTTCTCGCGCAGGGCTGGCAGGAAGGCTTTGACCATATTGAGGGTGCCAATCACGTTGAGCTCAAACATGGCCGACCAGCCAGCGGGGTCAGCGTTAGCTACAGAATCAGCCCCAATAGCACCGCCGGAGATATTAACCAGGGCATCGAGGCGGCCGCCGGTTTCCCCCAGAATCTCCTGGGCGCAGGCAGCTACCGCGGCGGCGTCCGTAATATCGAGGACGACCGGGCGCACCCCGGTTGCCTGGGCCAGGCTTTCTAGGCGGTCAGCTCGGCGGGCCACGGCGTAGACCGTCCAGCCGGTAGCGGCCATAAGTTCGGCGGTAGCCCGGCCGATGCCGGAGGATGCACCGGTCACCACGGCGATCTTACCGGCCTGGGCATCGGGGACAAAAGGGTTTGCGGGAAGTGATGAAGTTGTCATAGCACTAGCCTAACCTGCAACATATTTTTATTCGTGAGAGAATAGGGGGCATGGCTGAAATCAACCAGGGCACAGACACGCCCGCAGAAAACACCGTAGAAATTACCGTCCCCGCGAAGCCCGGCCTTGAAGGCCTCGAAAAGAAGTTCACCGAGAACTGGGCCGCCAACAAGACCTACGCTTTCGACCCGAATACCACCCGCGAGCAGGTGTACTCCATCGACACCCCGCCGCCCACCGCGTCCGGCTCCCTGCACGTTGGTCACATGTTCTCCTACACCCAGACCGACGTGATTGCCCGCTACCAGCGTATGAAGGGCAAGAACGTCTTCTACCCCCTGGGTTGGGACGACAACGGCCTGCCCACCGAGCGTCGCGTGCAGAACTACTATGGCGTACTCTGCGACCCCGCTATCCCCTACGACCCCGATTTCAAGGCTCCCGAAAAGCCCGCCAAGAACCAGCGTGACTGGCCCCGTATTTCCCGCCAGAACTTCATTGAACTCTGTGAGATTCTGGCTGTAGAGGACGAAAAGGTCTTCGAAGAACTCTTCACCACCCTGGGCTTGTCTGTTGACTGGTCCCACACCTACCGCACCATCGACGCCCACTCCCGCAAGGTCTCCCAGCTGGCCTTCCTGAACGACCTGGCCAGTGGCGATGCCTACATGGCAGAGGCCCCCACTATGTGGGATGTCACCTTCCGCACTGCGGTGGCCCAGGCAGAACTGGAAGACAAGGAACGCCCCGGCGCCTACCACCGCATCTCCTTCCACCGCGAGAACGGTGAGAAGGTCTGGATCGAAACCACCCGTCCCGAACTGCTGCCCTCCTGTGTTGCCCTGGTCGCCCACCCCGACGATGAGCGCTACAAGCCCCTCTTCGGCACTAAGGTCACCTCTCCCCTCTTTGGCGTTGAGGTCGAGATCAAGGCCCACCCCCTGGCCCAGCCCGAAAAGGGTGCAGGTATCGCCATGATTTGTACCTTCGGCGACACCACCGACGTCACCTGGTGGCGCGAACTCCAGCTGCCCACCCGTGCCCTGATTGGCCGTGATGGCCGCTTCGCCACCGACACCCCCGAGTGGATTACCTCTGCCGAGGGCCGCGAGCGCTACGAACGCATGGCAGGTGCCACCGTGTTCACCGCCCAGAAGACCGTCGTTGAGATGCTGGTTGAAGCCGATGAAATGGATGGCGACCCCAAGCCCATCACCCACCCGGTTAAGTTCTACGAAAAGGGCGATAAGCCCCTTGAAATCGTGGCCTCCCGCCAGTGGTACATCCGCAACGGTGGCCGTGACGCCGACCGCCGCGACGCCCTGGTAGAGCGCGGCCGCGAAATCACCTGGCACCCCGCCTTCATGCGCTCCCGCTACGAAAACTGGGTCGAGGGCCTCAATGGCGACTGGCTCATTTCCCGCCAGCGCTTCTTCGGTGTGCCCTTCCCCATCTGGTACAAGCTCAACGCCGACGGCGAACCTAACTACGACGAGCCCATCATCCCCAGTGAAGACATGCTCCCCGTCGACCCCGCGTCGGACGCCGCCCCCGGCTACACCGAAGACCAGCGCGGTGTGCCCGGCGGCTTCATCGCCGACCCCGACGTCCTGGACACCTGGGCCACCTCATCGCTGACCCCCCAGATTGCCACCGGCTGGGCCGTGGACGAGAACCTGCACAAGGTTACCTTCCCCATGGACCTGCGCCCCCAGGGTCACGACATCATCCGTACCTGGCTCTTCTCCACCGTGGTTCGCTCTAACTCCCTGGAGAACTCCGTCCCCTGGACCGATACCGCCCTTTCCGGCTGGATCCTGGACCCGGACCGCAAGAAGATGTCCAAGTCTAAGGGCAACGTCGTGGTCCCCAACGAGGTTCTGGAAAAGTACGGTTCGGACGCCGTCCGCTACTGGGCAGCCAGCGCCAAGCTCGGTGCCGATACCGCCTACGATGAGGCTCAGATGAAGATCGGCCGCCGCCTGGCCATCAAGCTGCTGAACGCCTCCAAGTTCGTGCTCGGCCTGGGCGCCACCGCCAACTCGGTCATCACCGACCAGGCTGCCGCGGGCGTCCTGACCAACGAGCTGGACCGCTCCCTGCTGGCCCGCCTGGCTGCCCTCGTTGACGAAGCCACCGCAGCTTTTGAGAACTACGAGTACGCCCGTGCTCTGCAGATCTCAGAGACCTTCTTCTGGCACTTCACCGACGACTTCGTAGAACTCATCAAGGACCGCGCCTACGGCAACGTCGGCGAAGCAGAACAGGCCTCCGTCCTGGCCGCTCTGGCTACCACCCTCGATGCTATGCTGCGCCTTTTCGCCCCCTTCCTGCCCTTCGTCACCGACGAAATCTGGTCCTGGTGGCGAGCCGGCTCAGTGCACCGCGCCCCCTGGCCCACCACCGAGGGCTTCGCAGCCGCCGTAGCGGACGCCGACCCCGCCGTCCTGCCCACCGTTGCCGCCGCCCTGGGCGGTCTGCGTAAGGCCAAGTCAGAGGCCCAGGTCAAGCAGCGCACCGAGGTCGAAACCGCAACCATCACCGGTTCAGCGGACGACCTTACCCGCATCCGCGGCGGTCTTGGCGACCTCAAGGCAGCTGGCAACGCCCGCGACCTCACCCTCACCGAAGCAGAGGGCGAGCTGGCTGTCACCGACGTTGTGCTCATTACTGAGGACGAAAGCTAATGTTACTGGGCCTGTATACCCCCGCAGGCGGCTGGCTGGGGCTGGCATGAATTGAGCGAGTGCCCTAGCGCGAGCTCAAGAAGGTTATCCGCCTAGGGGGTATACAGGCCCTGACGTAGCTGCGTCTCAAAAGATGAGGCCCAGTTCCAGAGCTTCTGGAACCGGGCCTTTCATGTATTCAGTAACAGGGGTTATAAAGCACCCGCCCGCTACTACTTTTCGGTGTTGAAAATCGGGCCGACGTTGCGGGGGCGCTTGATTTCAAAGAAGCCGGGGTAAGAGGCTAGGGCTACCGCGCCGTCGAAGACCTTGGCGGCTTCTTCACCGGTGGGAGCCGGTGACATCACGGGGCCAAAGAAAGTCACACCGTTGATGCTCATCAGGGGCACACCAATATCGTCGCCACCGGCTGAGTCCAGGCCAGCGCGGGTGGACGCGCGCATCTGCTCATCGTACTCTTCGGTAAAGGCAACCTGGGCAAGCTCAGCAGGTAGGCCCACCTCAGCCAGGGCAGCCTCGATAGCCTTCTCGAAGTAGGTTCCCTCCTTATTCTTCTGGTGGTGGATCTGCTCGCCCAAAGCGGTGTAGATCTCGTCCAGCTTCTCTTGGCCGTACTGTTCTGCCACAGCTGTGGCAACACGAGCCGGGCCCCAGGTGTTATCGATATGCTTGCGGTAGCCAGGGTCAAGGTCGCGCCCCTCATTCAGGACGGCCAGGGAGAAGGGGTGCCAGGTTACGGCAACGTCGCGCTGGGTCTCCACTTCCTTAATCCAGCGGGAGGTCATCCAGCACCAGGGGCAGGTAGGGTCAAACCAGAAATCAACAGTATTTTCAGCCACGGGGTTACCTTTCAGTTAGGGGTGACATAGAAGAGCCCGCTGCCGGCATGTACAAGCACCGACAGCGGGAACGTTTTAGGCAGATTTTTTCTCGGGGGCTTCCAGCACCAGGATAGGATCCTTCTCCCCCGCTACTACAGCCTCGTCAATAATCACTGTAGTCACGTCAGTGCGGCTAGGTACATCGAACATGACCGGCTGCAGAATCGATTCCATGATGGCGCGTAAGCCACGGGCACCGGTGTCACGCTCAACTGCCTGGCGGGCAATCGCTGCCACGGCGGCGTCCTCAAAAATGAGTTCTACCCCGTCGAGAGCAAACATGCGCTTGTACTGCTTAACCAGGGCGTTCTTAGGCTCGGTCAGAATCCGCTTTAAGTCAGATTCGGTGAGTTTACCCAGGGTCGCCAGCACGGGCAGACGCCCAATAAACTCGGGAATCAGACCAAACTTCAGCAGGTCTTCGGGCATGAGCTTGGTGAGGATGTCGCTTTCTTTAGCCGCCTGGTCGATGGAGGCGCCAAAACCGATGCCCTTGCGGCCCACGCGTCCGCCCACGATCTCTTCGATACCGGCAAAAGCACCGGCCACGATGAAAAGAATGTTGGAGGTATTAATCTTAAGAAAGTCCTGTTGGGGGTGCTTCCGCCCGCCCTGCGGAGGTACAGCTGCTTCGGTACCCTCAAGGATTTTGAGCAGGGCCTGCTGCACACCTTCGCCCGAGACGTCTCGGGTGATGGAGGGGTTATCAGCCTTACGGGAAATCTTGTCGATTTCATCGATGTAGATGATGCCCCGTTGGGCCTTTTCAATATCTCCGTCGGCTGCCTGAATCAGCTTGAGCAGGATATTTTCGACATCTTCACCCACATAACCGGCCTCGGTGAGGCTGGTGGCGTCGGCAACGGCAAAGGGAACGTTGAGTTTCTTGGCCAGGGTCTGAGCTAGGTAGGTTTTACCGGAACCGGTGGGGCCCACCAGAAGAATGTTGGACTTGGCGATTTCTACGTCTTCACCATCGGTCGCCAGCAGTTCCTTGGCTTCAAAGGCCGGATTCTGCTGGGCCCGTAGGCGCTTATAGTGGTTATAGACGGCAACAGACAGGGCACGTTTGGCGGCCTCCTGGCCGATGACATACTCCTGCATGTGGTCAAAGATTTCCCGCGGGGTGGGGAGCTCTTCAACGGCCCCCAGGTCCTTCACATCGGCGAGCTCTTCTTCGAGAATCTCATTGCACAGTTCGATGCACTCGTCACAGATGTAAATGTTGGGGCCGGCGATCAGTTTACGAACCTGTCGCTGGTTCTTCCCGCAAAATGAGCATTTGGGAAGAGTGGTGCTATCGCCTAGGCGAGCCATAGACCCTACCTTTCCTTGGGTTCCTCTACATAATCTACCGTGAAAACCTGCCTAGCCCAACATGTGACGGTTCGTGCAAGGTTACGTCTCTATGACTTAACAGTTGAGCTACCCTGAGCATTCCCCCTCACAGCCGATAAAAGGCGGACGCCGCCCCTCCCCTGACCTGCCGCAGGGCAGGAAAGGAGGGAGCGGCGTCCGCACCGGTTCAGCAGCTTAGAGCCTAGTCGTGCTTTTCTGCGGTGTTGAAGGAGGGCTTCACAGCCTTACGGGATTCAAGTACCTGGTCAACGATGCCGTACTCTAGAGCGCCCTTAGCGGTCAGGATGTTATCGCGCTCAATCGACTTATCGACCTCTTCGAAGGTCTTGCCGGAGTGCAGGGCCAGGGTCTGGGCGGTCCACTCACGCATACGCATGACCTCGTTGGCGTGAATCTCAATGTCTGAAGCCTGACCACCCTGCTGGCCGGAGAGGGCGGGCTGGTGAATCAGCACGCGGGCGTTGGGCAGGGCAAGACGCTTGCCGGGGGTACCGGCTGCCAGCAGGACGGCTGCTGCTGACGCGGCCTGGCCCAGGCAGACGGTCTGAATCTCGGGGCGGATGTACTGCATGGTGTCGTAGATAGCAGTCATTGCGGTGAAGGAGCCACCGGGTGAGTTGATGTAGAGGGTGATGTCGCGGTCAGGGTCCTGGGACTCGAGTACCAGCAGCTGGGCCATGATGTCATCGGCTGAGGCGTCGTCAACCTGCACGCCCAGGAAGATAATGCGATCTTCAAAGAGCTTGGCGTAGGGGTCCTGGCGCTTGTAGCCGTAGGGGGTGCGCTCTTCGAAGTTAGGGAGCACGTAGCGGTCGGTAGGCATACCGGCAGGTGCGGTTGATGAAGGAAGGTGAATCATTCGTTTCTCCTGTAAAAGTTCTGTGCCGGTTTACTTGTCAGTGGCGCTGGTGGCCGGGCCGATCTTGTCGAGAATCTTGTCGAAGAAGCCGTAGGCCAGGCCCTCTTCGGCGGTAAACCAGTTGTCGCGGTCGTTATCGCGCAGGATGGTCTCAACGGTCTGGCCGGTGCGCTCAGCGGTGATTTCGCTCAGGCGCTTCTTCATATCGAGAATGAGCTGGGCCTGGGTGCGGATGTCGGAGGCGGTGCCGCCGATACCACCGGAGGGCTGGTGCATGAGGATGCGGGCGTTGGGGGTTGCGTAGCGCTTACCGGGGGCACCTGCGGTCAGCAGGAACTGACCCATGGAAGCTGCCATGCCGGTCACCACGGTGACAACGTCGTTGGGGATCAGCTGCATGGTGTCGTAGATGGCCATGCCTGCGGTGACGGAGCCGCCGGGTGAGTTGATGTAGAGGTAGATGTCTGCCTCGGGGTCTTCAGCTGAGAGCAGCAGGAGCTGGGAGCAGATGCGGTTGGCGTTGGAGTCGCGCACCTCGGAGCCCAGCCAGATGATGCGTTCCTTGAGCAGGCGGTTGTAGACGTAGTCGTCCTGACCGCCCATGGGGGTTTCCATGGCGGGGGCCTGGTGTGCTTCAGGGGTGAAGGACATGTGTTCCGCTCCTTGTGTCGGTTGTAGCACCAGCGCGGACGCCGGTACCAAAGATTTGCTTGACACTTAGGTTATCGCTTTTAGGGTTCTAAAAATTGCCTTTTGGCTCTCAGTTCGCTGTTGGCATGTGCCCGCTACGCTCTGAGCAAGAGCGAGCGGGCACAGGGCTTAGTGGTAGCAGGCGATAGGGCCACTTGGCCCCTGAATGACCTGGATAGGGGTATTGAAAATCTCGGTGAGCAGGTCATCTTGCATGATCTCAGCTACGGTACCGAAGCGGGCTAGTTTGCCATCCTTAATAGCGCAGATGTAGTCGGCGTAGCGGGCGGCAAAGTTGATATCGTGTAGCACCACGATGATGGTGCGCCCTAAGGTACGGGCGGCATTGTGCAGGTGCTGCATCATCTGCACCGAGTGGGAGATATCGAGGTTGTTGAGGGGCTCATCGAGCAGCACATAGTCGGTTTCCTGGCAGAGCACCATAGCCACGTAGGCGCGTTGGCGCTGGCCGCCAGAGAGCTCATCGAGGTAGCGGTTTTCGAGGCTGGTCAGGTTGAGGAAGTCGATATAGCGAGAGATGATTTCTTCGTCTTCGACAGTCAGCCGCCCCCCGGTGTAGGGGAAACGGCCGAACCCCACCAACTGACGGACGGTGAGTTTGGTGACGAAGTGGTTTTCCTGGCGCAGAATCGAAACCACTTTAGCCAGATCCTTGGACTTTGTGGTGGCAACGTTGAGTCCGCCAATCTCGATGGTGCCAGAATCAATATCCAGCAGACGTCCGACCATGGTCAGCAGAGTCGATTTTCCCGCACCGTTGGGGCCAACTAGGGCTGTGATACCTCCTGACGGTAGCTCTACGTCAACCGGGCCGATGTTGGTTTCACCGGAGTAGCTTTTGGCGACCTGGTGCAGGGTGATCATAGTTTGCCCTTTCGGAGGATAACGATCAGGAAGGTCAGGCCACCGATTAGTTCGATGATAATGCCAACGACTCCCTGGGCTGAGAAGATGTGGTTCATGATGAAGTAGGAGACCGCCAGAATGGCAAAGGAGAGCACGGTTGCCATGGGGAAGAGGTAACGGTGGTCGTAGGTATCAGCGAACTGGTAGGTAAGGGTTGCCACCAAAAAGCCTAGGAAGGTCAGCGGACCGACCAGGGCGGTTGAAACAGCCATCATGAGGGCAACGACCACCAGCACAATGATGGACTCTCGCCGGTGGTTAATCCCCAGGTTGGTGGCTGCCGGTGCGCCCAGAGAGAGGGCATTGAGGGTACGAGACTTTGCGTAGAGTACCGCAACGCTCAGGACGACCAGAGGCAGGGCCACCGGGTAGTAGGCCGGGTCGGCGTTATTAACCGAGGCGAAGAGACGGGCGGTGAGGATATCAAACTCACTGGGGGTTAGCATGCGCTGCATGAAGGTGGAAACCGACCCCAGTCCCCCACCGAGGACGACACCCACCAGGAGCATGACGTGCATGTTGGCCCGCTTACCGGTCAATAGCCAGGAGTAGAGCAGAAGGCTCAGAGCCACCATCATCACCATCTGGAAGATAAAGGTATCGAGGGTGCGAGCCGCAATCAGACCGGCTGCCCCAGAAAAATAAATAGTAGCCGTATGGATCGCAGCGTACAGGGCCTGGAAACCCAAAATACCGGGGGTGATAATCCGGTTGTTAGTGACGGTCTGGAAGGCGACCGTTGCAACAGCCTGGCAAACAGCAGCTACCGCCATAGCAATCAGGGCGTTTGAACGGCGCTCGGCAATCAGCCACCACTTGGGGGTACCGGTTTCAAAGGGGTTACCGTAGGCCAGTAGACCGAAGGCTGCCAGCGCAGCGGCAGCTGTGAGCGCAGCCAGGAGCACCCAGTAGGTGCGGGCAGCAACAGGGGTCTTGAAAGCCCCTGCGCTCCGGGAGATACCTGCCCTGCGGGAGGTGGGGTGGGCGTCCGCGCCTGTGGTCATCTCGGGTAGAGCGGACGCCCCCACCCGGCTTTCCTTACTTGCCTGCTGATACACGGGGGCGCCCCTTCACAATCAGACCAATAAATACGAGAGCTCCAACAATGCCCAAAATGACCGAAACCGGGATTTCGAAGGGGGCAATGATGGTGCGGCCAATCAGGTCGCAGACGGTCACAACACCGATACCGGTGAGGGCTACCCAGGGCAGGTTAGAGCGAAGATCATCGCCGCGGAACATACTGACGATGTTAGGAACGATCAGCCCTAGGAATGGTAAAGCTCCTACCACCACGGTCACCACACCTGTTGCGACCGCAATGAGGGCGGTGCCCACCAGCATGATCTGGGCGTAGTTCAGACCCACATTAGTTGCAAATTCCTGCCCCAGACCGGCGACAGTCAGCCGATCGGCATACCAGAAGATCACAGCAACTACCAGGAGCACCAGCCAGAGCACCTCGTACTGCCCCTTAATGACAGACGTAAAACTGCCGGCGAACCACACACCCAGGTTCTGTAGCAGGTTGGTCTGAAGGGCAAAGAAGGTGGTAAAGGCAGAAACAACAGCACCTAACATCATGCCCACAATCGGCACGATGAGAGAAGACCTGAGAGATACCCGGCGCAGAAAGAGGAAGAAAACCATTGAGCCGATAAAAGCAAAAACAATAGCCGCCGTCATCTGCTGCAAGAGGTTCGCCGCGGGGAAGAAATAGAGCATAAAGAGCAGGCCCAGACTAGCCCATTCGGTGGTACCGGTCGTGGTTGGTTCCACGAACTTGTTCTGGGTCAACATCTGCATGACCAGACCGCACATAGCCATAGCTGCCCCGGCAAGCACCAGGGCGACAGTGCGGGGTATGCGGGTTATGGCAAACATTGCAGCACCGTCCGCCTGGTTGAAGATGTCGTACTCCCCCGTGAACAGTGAAACCACAAGCAAGGCGGTAATTCCTAGGCTGGCAAGCAGGAACTTACCGCTGAACACTGAGGTTCTAGTACGGCTTGTTCGGGGTATTTCTGTAGTCGTCATAAAAGCCCTCAAGGAGTCATCCTGCCCCTGGGGCAGGATGACTCCTTTTTCATTGGTTATAGGGTCTGAGCCGGTAGGTTACTTAGCGGCTTCGAACTTATCGGCAAGATCGTTGAGGATCTCGGTGTAGGTGATGATGGATTCGTTGGTGTAGGTATCAGCCGGCGCGTAGGCAATCTGTTCCTTGGTGATTGCGGTGACGTTTGCCAGTGCTGAGCTACCGGCAATGACGTCAGCTGCTGCCGGTGAACCCTCATCGGTGCTGGTAGCAGCGTCACGGTCAAGAACCAGGAGCCAGTCAGGGTTAGATTCCGCGATAGCTTCTACGGAGATATCGTCACCCTGGTGGTTATCTGATGAGCCTTCGACCTCTAGGGCGGGCTTGAGACCCAGTAGATCAAAGATGGGGCCGTAGGTGCGGCCGATAGAGGGCGCGATGTAGCCGATTTCGCCGCCGGAGACATTGACGGCCATGACGGTGGATTCGCCGTCGTAGGCAGCCTTAGCGCGAGCCAGGGCCGCATCAAAGTCAGCAATCAGTTGATCAGCTTCGGCCTGCTTCCCAAAGACCTCACCTAGTACAGTAACCTGGCGCTTAAGTTCAGCGTCTAGAGGCTCGCCTTCACGAGGTTCGAGCTCCAGGATGGCGGCCTGGGGATTCAGTTCCTTGATGGCATCGTAGTGCTGTGAGAAGCGCTGACCGTTGACGATGAGGTCGGGCTCTTCGGCAGCCAGCAGCTCCAGGTTGGGCTCACGATGGGTGCCGATATCGGTGATGGAAGAGTCGTTCTTGTAGGTCTCTACGGTTGCAGGAACGAGGGTGACGGGAGCGGCAACCAGGTCAATGCCCCAGGCTTCGAGTACCTCAAAAGTGCGATTATCGGTGGCTGCTACCTTCTGGGGAGGTACAGTAACGGTGACCTCACCGTAGTTATCGGTAACAGTGACGGTGCCAGCGGTCTGGCTCGCCGAGCCAGAAGCAGTGGCAGAGGTAGAGGTAGAGGTAGAGGTAGAGGCGTTCGATTCGTTGGAGGCATCAGTGGTGCCTGCACCACAGGCGGTTAGCGCCAGTGCTAGAACGGAAGTGGCTGCAAGCAGGGAGATACGGTTAGCCTTCACGGGTTGTCCTATATCTGGTAGTGGTGTGTACTTGGTAAGCCTCAACATTATGTAAGGCTTGACTTACCTAAGATTAGTTAGCCCCACCTTACTTATGCAACCCCAAACCCCCTATTACGGAATATTTATTTAACTTATTTGCTGTATTTGACTTCTCATTGCCCAGGTCGGCCACTTTCACCCGCAGACGCCGGGGGCCGCGTCCGCATTTCTCCCTGGCACCACAAAGCCCCCGTAAGGCCTGCATCAGGCCCTACGGGGGCTTTATCGAAAAGTTTAGAGCCTCAGCGGCGCAAACTTATTCAGCGTCTGCGGTCTCGCCCAGGAAGGATGAGAGGTCAACGGCCTTGCCGTCGGCGTCCTTAACCTCAGCCCGAGCCAAAACAGCTGCCAGAGCCTTTGAACGGCGAACCTCACCGACAATCATGCCGGACTGGCCGGAGCCATCAAGCATCTGAGCGAACTGGTTGGGGTCCATACCGTACTGCTGGCTCATGGTGATGATGTAGTCAATGAGCTCAGCCTGCTCGACAGAAACTTCTTCCTTCTCAGCAATAGCGTCGAGGATGATTTCGTTCTTGAATGCACGCTCGGTGTTCTCGCGAACCTCTGCGCGATGCTCTTCGGTATCGTGGTCGTCATCCTGGCCGGGAGCGTTGAAGTGCTGAGCCAGCTGGTCTTCGATAACCTTCTCAGGAACGGGGATTTCAACCAGTTCAACCAGAGCGTCGAGAACCTTGTCGCGTGCTTCTGCACCCTGCTCGGCAACCTTAGAATCAGCAGCCTGCTTCTTCAGGTCTTCCTTCAGTTCGGCAATGGTGTCAAATTCTGAAGCCAGCTGAGCGAAGTCGTCGTCAGCCTCGGGCAGCTCGCGCTCCTTAACAGCGGTGACCTCAACCTTAACGGTTGCCTCTTCACCAGCGTGCTCGCCACCGGCAAGCTTGGTTACGAAGGTTGCATCTTCGCCGGCAGACAAACCAAGAACAGCCTCATCCAGGCCGTCCAGCATGGTGCCAGAACCAACCTGGTAGGACAGGTCGTTAGCGGCGTCAACCTCTTCGCCGTCGATTTCAGCGGCGATGTTGATGGTCAGGAAGTCTTCGTCAGCAGCGGGGCGGTCAACAGCCTTCAGAGTGCCGAAGCGGCCACGGAGGGCATCGAGAGCCTTCTGCTCATCTTCTTCAGTGACCTCTACGCTTGCAACCTCAACCTTGATACCCGAGTAGTCAGGCAGTTCAATCTCGGGGCGGACGGTAACCTCAATGGTCAGCTTAACGTCAGCTTCACGGTTGCCTTCTTCAGGCTTTGAAACGATATCGAGCTCGGGCTGAGCCAGGGGGGTCAGCTCGTTCTCAACCAGCGCCTGCTGGTAGAAGTTGTTCAGAGCATCGTTCAGGGCGTTCTCAACAACAAAGTCGAAGCCTGCACGCTGATCGATAAGTGCCTTAGGGGTCTTACCCTTACGGAAACCGGGAACCGAAATCTGGTTAGCCAGTGACTTGTAGGTACGGTCAAGGTAGGTCTTGAACTCAGCGAAGGGAACCTCGACCTCAATCTTTGCGAGGGTCGGGTTGATCTTCTCGACGGCAGTCTTCACGTCCGTTGATCTCCTGATAACTTGATTGGAACCACCACCCGGAAAAGAGTGGGGCTGTCTACACGTTCTATAGAAAAACCCGCCGTTTCCGGCGGGTCGTTCTATTTCACGTCGGGGTGACAGGATTCGAACCTGCGATCTCCTGCTCCCAAAGCAGGCGCGTTAGCCAAGCTACGCCACACCCCGATTTTGCACGGAAGCAAAGACCAGTCTAGCGGTTCAAGGCTCTAAAACCTAACTCACCACCAGATTACGCCCTGGGCGTGTTGAGAAACGCCGGTTCCACACTGAATTTGACAAGGCCGCATGAAAGCAGGTTTACTGGAACACGTCCACAACGGTGGGCACCCCATTTTGGGGATGTAGCTTAATGGTAAAGCCTCAGTCTTCCAAACTGATTACGCGGGTTCGATTCCCGTCATCCCCTCTCTTGCGGCTGTAGCTCAATGGTAGAGCGCACGCTTCCCAAGCCTGATACGCGGGTTCGATTCCCGTCAGCCGCTCGCTATCGCTCGGGAAGACGGAAGTCATTCCGGCACCTCTTGAGTGCTCACGCACTCGCACCCGGTGCCTCCATCCCGTCAGCCGCTCGCTTCATGGCCACTCTTCCGAGTGGCCATTTTTGCATCCCTAGAAAAACCTGCGTGTAACTGGGGCAGGTACATTCAGCAGCTCCACCAAGTCACGTACCTTCACGGTCCCGCGCGGTAACTTCTGGCCACGACGATGACGGTTTACCCAGGCAGCCTGCAAGCCCGCTCGAGCCGGGGCAGCGACGTCCGCAATGTAGTTATCACCCACATGCACCGCAAAAGCCGGGTCCACCTCCAACTGGGCACACACAAATCTGAAAAGCAAGGGGTCAGGCTTACTCATACCCACGCGCTCTGAAGAAAAGAGGGGCATATCGTGCAAGCCGATAGCATCCAATTTTTTCTGCTCCGTTAACTGTGACCCGTTGGAGATAACGGCCACCTCTAGGTGCCCGAACTGCCTACCTAGTTCTTCAAAGAACCTATCAAGCTCGGCAAATGGGGCCCAGGCTTTGCGGGTTTCCTCCTGCAAGGTGGTCAGAAACTTCTGAGCCCGGTCGGCACTCTGGGGCTCCCCCGTCATCAAGTGCAGCAGGCTTGATGTACGAAAGAGCCGGTTCTCATCAAAGACCTGTTCCCCGGCTAGGTAGCGCTGAAAATCCTCACGCTGAATATCTGCCCAGGCTTGATAATAACTTTGGGTATCGGCAGTCTCCCCTTCAAAGCCGAACTCTCGCACCGCTCGGTTGAACCCCACTGCTATTGCGGTATCGCTATCGAGCAGGGTGCCATCGAGGTCAAAGAGCACAAGGTTTGCTTGGTCTAGCAAATATCCGGTATCGCGCATGGGACCCCCTCAGTGTCATGATGGCCTTTGACTCTTCACCAGCATATATGTTCACCACTATCATGAGAGAGACACCCCACCGTCAAAGGAGACAGAATGTGCCCCCGCCCCCTTCAAGCGCTCCTACCCCTGGCTGCTCTGCGCTTGCCCTTGTTGCCTGTAGCTCTTCATCGACCGAACAAACCCAGGCAGATGCGACCGCGTCCGTACCAAGAAGCAGCGCCAGCGCTTCGGCTACCCCATCATCTGCAAGCCCCAGCGCCTCCCCCAGTGCTGAAACTACCCAGAGCCTGCTGCCCGAGCCGTCCAGCTCCCCTGAAACAGCCCAGACCACCGAAGCACCCGCTCCTCAGGTAGTAGAAGCACCGGCTACCCAGCCAGCAGCCCCAACCCCTAGCGAAACACCGGTTCAGGCTATCAATCCGCCCATCGATAGCGGGGCAACCACTCTAGTCACCGATCTTGCCCCCTACCAGACCAGCATCGACGGCGTAACCCCCGCCGGTGACGGCAAGGTCTACTTTCAGACAGCGGACGGCGCGGGCTGCGTCATGAGCACCGAGCAGGTAAGCTGCTACCGCGCAGGCTCCCAGGGCCGTATCGGTTACGGTGTGATGTGGCTAAATCCCGGTACCGTACCGCATCAGGACTTCCTCCAGGGCAGCACCCCGGGCTTTGCCCCCTTCTCCTTCGGAACCCAGCTTCCTAGCAACCACACGATTACGGTCGGTGAGTTTACCTGCACCGCAACTGCGGACGGGGCGGCCCGCTGCGATAACGGTGTGCACTGGTTTGCCCTAAGTAACTCGATTAAAGATTTCAGTGGCTAATAGCTCTGCTGATTACCCTCAGCCTTACCCAGCCTATTTCTAACCCGGAAGCCGCATGAGATAGGGCTGCGGGTGTCTTTTCCCCTAGGATGGGAATAAGGCACCCGCATTTTTTGACCACAAGATTGACACTCATGGCTTTAAAATTTCCCCCCGTTCGCTTCGCCCCAGCCTGCACCCTGCTGACTGTCTGCACCCTGCTGGTGACAGGCTGCGGGAGCAGTCAGAGTACTTCAACAGCCGCCAGCTCTGCTCCTGAGGTGAGTACATCAAGCAGTGCTACTCCCAGCCCGTCCGCTAGCGAGAGCCCTACTGCTGAAGTCACCGCAGAAACCCCCAGCGCAGAGCCCACCCCCGCAGAGACTGCTGCCGCACCTTCCCCTAGCGCTACGCCGCTCACTCCCCCGGTCAATGACGGCTTCACGATTGACCCGGTATCGCTCATCACCACCGACCTAGTGACAGGCACCCCTGTCGCCGATGCTTCGACCTATACCTTTGCTGCGGCTGACCAGCCTTCAGTGGTTTTCCAGACCCCTGATCCTCAGGTTGCCTGCCTCATACAAACCTATGGTGTCTTCTGCATGACCGATGATTCAAAGAACTGGGTATTGCAGTCCGTGTCGATGGGCCCCGGTGATACCCAGCCTCGTACGGTTCAGGCCCGCGGCCGGGCAGCCACCCATGACTGGTTCAAGACCAACACGGTGCTACCTGAGGGGCAGTCCCTCAGCTGGATGGGCATGACCTGCACCACCGGTTTCAATCTCTCAGACCTGACCGACCGCTAGGGTTACACAGACAAGCGGCTCCCAGCGCCAAGCTGGGAGCCGCTTCGTCTCTCTTCTAGCTACCGCACGCGGCGCAGGCCTAAACCTGGCAGCCCGGGCACCAGTAGAGTTTGCGCCCGGCAACTTCTTCCATGGCGATGGTCGTGCCACAGCGGGGGCAGTCTTGCCCCTGCCGCTGGTAGACGTAGTTGGCGTGGTCTGGCCAGGCTTCGGTTTCGGGGATTCCGGGGCGGTCAGCCGGCTCGGTGGTAATGATACGACCTACGCGTACACCGATGACCAGCAGGTGCTTGTTATCGTTCCAAAGGGCCTCCAGTTGCTGGGAGCTGCACTCTTTAGCCGGGGTAAAGGGGTCGATGCGAGTACGGTAGAGGGATTCTGCGCGGAAGATGTTTCCCACCCCCGAGATGGCCTTCTGATCCATGAGAACCACTCCGATGGGGCGGCTGGTCTTGGCCGCCGCAGCGTAAAAGGCAGCCGGGTCGGCGTCCTGGTTGAGGGGGTCGGGGCCCAGCTTGGCCCGCACACCCGCCACCTCGTCGGGAGTCAAGGTGCGGCAGATGGTTGGGCCCACTAGGTCAGCCCAGCCGTGCGCTGAGACCAGGCGGACGCGGGTGGTCGGTCTCGGCGCGGGAGGTTCAGCTGAGAGTTCGGTGCGGTGGTCCTCTTGTTCACCGATTTTGCGGGGAGCCCCGATAGAGGAGGCCCCTGTAAAGTGCTCGTCGCCTCCAAAACTAAAGGCCCCATAGATGCCCAGGTGGACATTAAGGTACAGGTCATTGGAGAAACGGGCGAAGAGGTGCTTACCGTGGGCGAAAGCAGAGTCGAAGACTGACCCGTCCAGCAGGGCTGCGCCGTCCGCAAATCGCCCCTGGGGGCTGGTGACCGCCAGCTTCTCACCGGCGAAAACGTCGGTGAGCTGGCGGGCCAGGCGGTGAATTGAGTGCCCTTCTGGCATTAGTTCTCGTAGCTGTCGATCTGCTTGCCGGCGATTACCCCGGTCTGCTCGTATTCGGCCATCTGACCGATGCGGCGGGCGTGGCGCTCTTCGTTGGTCCACTCGGTGGTGAGGAAGACCTTGATGATATCCAGGGCTTCTTCCTTGGTGTGCTGACGTCCGCCCACCGCAACGACCTGGGCGTTGTTGTGCTCACGGGCCAGGGCTGCGGTGTCGTGGTTCCAAGCAAGTGCAGCACGGATACCTTCGACCTTGTTCGCTGCCATCTGCTCGCCGTTGCCGGAGCCACCCAACACAATACCCAGGGAGTCCAGACCCGCTGCACGGTCTGCGCGGACGGCGAGCGCCGCGTTAATGCAGAAGCTGGGGTAGTCGTCGAGAGCGTCATATTCAGCGGGGCCGTGATCGACCATCTCGTAGCCTGCCTCGGTGAGTTCTTCGATGAGGTAGTGGCTAAGTTCTAGGCCTGCGTGGTCGGTTGCGATGTGTACACGCACGGTGTCTCCTTTGGTCGTGGTGGGTGGGGGCCGGCTGACCGCACTAAAATTTAGTTATGTGAATCACTGGTAAGCGCATAGAATTGGGAGCGTATGCGCCATGGTGACCTCTATACGATTGTAGGTCACCTGCGCCTATCCTGTGGTTTGTTTCCTGCTGTGTGCAGTGAGCAGGCCTCTAACTTTAGATTTGATTGACAAGGATTCCTCATGCCTGGAATGAATTTGACCCGTGCCGAAGCTGAAAAGAGAGCGTCAGTTATTCAGCGTGTACATTCGTACACGGTTGAGCTTGATGTGACACGAGGTGAGCGGGTCTTTGGTTCTCGCACCGTAGTGCGCTTTGATGCTGTTGCCGGGAGTGAAACCTTTATCGACGCTATTACCGATACGGTGCACAGTATTGAGCTCAATGGTGAGCTGGTTCCTGTTGAGAATGCCGATGGTGTGCGTATTGCTTTACCTGCCCTAGCTGAGAGCAATGAACTAGTGATCGATGCCGATATGCTCTACACCAATACCGGTGAGGGCCTGCACCGCTTTGTGGACCCGGTGGACGGCGAGGTCTACCTCTACTCCCAGTTTGAGGTACCCGATTCCCGCCGCGTGTACCCGGTCTTTGAGCAGCCCGATTTGAAGGCTGAATTTGAGTTTATTGTGACGGCCCCTGCCCACTGGGTTGTGGTGTCGAACCAGCCTGAAACATCGGTCGAGGACGTCGAAGGCGGCAAGGTCTGGCATTTCAAGCCGACCCCGCGTATCTCGTCCTACATCACCGCTATTATCGCTGGCCCCTACGCCAGCGTCCATTCCTCCCTCACCAACAGCGAGGGCCGCGAGGTGAAACTGGGCTGCTACGCCCGTCAGTCCTTGATGGAATATCTGGATGCTGATGAGGTCTTCCATATCACCCGTCAGGGCTTTGAGTTCTTTGAAGAGCAGTTCTCAACCCCCTACCCCTTTGAGAAGTACGACCAGCTCTTTGTGCCCGAGTTTAATGCCGGTGCTATGGAGAACGCCGGTGCGGTGACCTTCTTAGAGAACTACATCTTCCGTTCTAAGGTGACCGAGGCAATTGTTGAGCGCCGAGCCATCACCATTTTGCACGAGCTGGCTCACATGTGGTTTGGCGACCTGGTGACCATGAAGTGGTGGAACGACCTGTGGCTTAACGAGTCTTTTGCTGAGTTCATGTCAACCCTGGCTGCTGCCGAGAACACCCGGTTTGCCCCCGAGGCCTGGGCTACCTTCTCTGCCTCAGAAAAGACCTGGGCCTATAACCAGGACCAGCTCTCATCCACCCACCCCATCGTTGCCCCGATTCGCGACCTTCAGGATGTTCAGGTCAACTTTGACGGTATCACCTACGCTAAGGGCGCTTCCGTGCTGCGCCAGCTGGTGGCATGGGTGGGCCAGGAGAACTTCATGGCAGCTCTCAAGGTCTACTTCGACAAGCACGCCTACGGCAACACCGTGCTCGATGACCTGCTCGATGAGCTTGAGGCAACCAGCGGACGCGACGTGCGCGCCTGGTCTAAGCTCTGGCTGGAGACCGCCGGGGTTAACACCCTCACTACCGAGGTGGATGAGGCAGAGGACGGCACTATTACCCGCCTGGCCCTGCGCCAGACCTACGCTGAGGGCTTTGAGACCCTGCGCCCCCACCGCCTGGTTATTGGTTTCTACAACCTGGACGGTGAGGTACTGACCCGCACTGACCGCCTAGAAATCGATGTGGACGGCGACATCACCGAGGTACCCCTGGCTGTTGGAGCCAAGCGTCCCGATTTGATTCTGGTCAACGATGAAGACCTGGCCTACGCCAAGATCCGTCTCGATGAGCGTTCTCGCACCACCGCCGTTGCCCGCCTGGGCGCTATTGACTCTTCTGTTGCCCGCGGCGTGGTCTGGGGGTCCCTCTGGGATACCGTGCGCGATGCCGAGATGCCTGCCCGCCAGTTTGTTGAACTGGTTCTTGGCAATATCGGGGCAGAGACTAACTCCACCGCCGTCCGCACCCAGCTTCTCAACCTTGAGAACACCCTACGAGCCTACCTGAACCCCGAACACGCTGAGACTGTGCGAACTGAAGCAGCTGACCGTATCTGGGCCCTTGCCCAAGCAGCAGAAGCTGGCTCTGATAACCAGTTCCAGCTGGTGGGCACCTTCGCCCGTCTGGCCCATACCTCAGACCAGCTGGATGCTGTGGCAGCCCTACTCGATGGCTCTACCGTTCTGGAAGGTTTGGAGATTGATACCGACCTGCGCTGGAACCTGCTGGGATCTTTGGCCGCGGGCGGACGTGTCACCGCAGCTGAGATCGATGCAGCCCTGGCTGAGGACAACACCTCCAACGGCCAGCAGGCAGCTGCCACCGCCAAGGCTGCTATCCCCACCGCTGAAGCAAAGGCAGAGACCTGGCGCACTGTGGTTGAAACCGGCGAGCTGTCTAACATTGTGCAGCGCTCCGCCATTCTCGGTTTCTACCGCGGTGCCCCGGAGTTCTCAGAACCCTACATTGACCGCTACTTTGAGGCTATTGAAGGAGTCTGGCGCGAGCGCTCCCACGAAATTTCAAGCCAGATTATCAGCGGGCTCTTCCCCCGTTTTTACACTCAGGAGGTCCTGGATAAGGCCGAGGCTTACCTCGCTGCCCTGCCTGAGGACGCAGCCGCTCTCAAGCGTCAGGTAG
Source organism: Rothia sp. (in: high G+C Gram-positive bacteria) (assembly GCA_030529845.1). Lineage (GTDB taxonomy): Bacteria > Actinomycetota > Actinomycetes > Actinomycetales > Micrococcaceae > Rothia. Next base: position 661,546 of record JAUMWB010000001.1, read on the forward strand.
CAGAAGGACGCGACTCACTGGCTCGTGCGCTCAAGGTACAGGCCGCAGACCGCTAGGCTCTAACCGCTGGTACCTGCTGACGATAAGGGGCGGGAGTAGACTGGTGGGTATGAATTTACCCAACCCAGCCTTCCGCCCCTTATCTGCACCCGGCGAGGCCAGCGTCCAGCCCTCAGCACCTCATGAAGAGGTCGATGAGCGTAGCTTCTACTACCAGGTGGGCGGACGGCCGGTCTTTGAAAAGCTCTGCCGGGAGTTCTATTCCCGTGTAGCAACCGACCCGGAGTTCCGTGCCATGTACCCCGAGGAAGATTTGGGGCCAGCAGAGCGCCGCCTCTTCATGTTCCTTGAGCAGTACTGGGGCGGGCCCAAAACCTACCAGGCAGAACGCGGCCACCCGCGCCTGCGTATGCGTCATAACCCCTTCTATATCGGTCCCAAGGAGCGTGACACCTGGCTCAAGTACATGCGTGAGGCCATGGACACCCTAGAACTAGCTCCCCTGCACGATGCAGAAATGTGGGCCTACTTTGACCGGGCAGCCCACGCCATGCAAAATCGGGCCCAGTAGCTGGATTTTTAGGCTGAGGCAGCCGAGTAAACCAGTACATGCCCTGCCCGGGCCGAGATACGGGCCCAGCGTCCGCTGGCAAAAACGGGCATAGGTTCGGTAGCCCGCGGAGGCAGGAACCCGAGTACCTCAAGGGCAAAAGCAGCCCCGGTGGGTAGGCTCACCGCCGCATCGGGGGCCTGCAGGGGTGAAGACCAGATACGGGAGCGGACGGTTGCCACCACCGCGTGCCCCGGGTTAGCGGGAAGCGCCCCGTCTACAGCAGATATTCCCTCCTGAGCCGCAGCCCGTGCATGGTCGGAGAGGTAAAACCCTTTCTTCTCCCAACCACTACGCGGAACGGTTCGCCCAACCCAAGAAGCGGTAACAGTCACCGGGGGCAGGGCCAGGGCAAGCCCTGCCTCTTCGATACGGGCTAGCCGGTCGAGAAGAGCTGCCGCCTCAACCGTAAGATCAACCTCGGTAGGCTGGGCCAGCTTGATAGCGCGCAGACCGATGATAGTTGGGGTTGCATCAAGTAAGGTCTCAGGCGCAAGCACGCACACCGAAATCCCCAACACATCGCCGTTAGCCTGCAAACGAACGGCAGCCTGAGGATCCACTGAACGGGCCCGAGTCAGATAGGTCGCCATATCCCGGGCGGTCCTTGCATCGGGTAGGTAAATATAATCGGTGTAGTCAGAGAGCTTGGGCTCGGTCATCTCACAGGCTTCCGGAAATCAAAGGGACGGTCTATTCTCATACCACCCTATCGCAGAAGATGAGCTGTATTCCCTGAGGTGAGAAAAAGGGGCTACCTGTGAGAGAGTGGAACTATGAGTCACGAAACCCTAGAAAGCCTCTCCCCCACCCAAAAATTACTGGCCATGCTCAACCTAGCCCCAGGTGGCGCGTCCGCCCACGAGCATGTCTTTAGTGCCCTGACCCTCACCAAAGAATCCCCGCGTATCTTCGGCGGGCAAGTACTTGCCCAGGCGATCATGGCAGCTGCCCACACAGTAGAGGGCAAAACCCTGCATTCCCTGCACGGCTACTTCCTGAGGCCCGGCGATGTAGAGGGCGATCTTTCCTATGGAGCAGAAGCGCTCAATGATGCTAGATCATTTTCGACGCGCAGGGTGCAGGCCTACCAGGGTGGGCAACCTATCTTTTCGTGTATCACCTCGTTTCAGGTGCCTGCACAGGGCCCCGATCATAGTTCTGCCATGCCGGAGAATATTCCTGATCCGGAGAGCCTTCCCACAGCTGCTGATCTCCTGGGCCACCTGCAGGTACCCATCGCGCAGAAGGTCGCCTACTCCCGCCCCTTCGATGTTCGACACGTTACCACTCCACTCTATGTGACTCCCGGCGAAGAGAAGCGGCCGACCAATATGGTCTGGTTCAAAACCTTTGAAGCCCTGCCCGACACCCCTGTGCTGCACCAGGCATCGCTAGCCTATGCCTCGGACTACACCCAGCTTGAGCCGGTACTACGGCAGCACGGTAAAACCTGGCTTGAACCCGGCATGAAGGTGGCCTCACTTGACCACGCGATGTGGTTCCACCGTCCCGCCCGTGCCGATAACTGGCTGCTGCTGGTACAGGAAGCCCCCAGCGCCCAGGACGCCCGAGGTCTCTCTGTAGGCAAGATTTTCACCCGTGACGGTGTGCATGTAGCTACCGTGACCCAAGAAGCCATGATCAGGCTCCCCGAGTACCGCGACCAGTAGTTCACGAGATACAGCAAAAATCCCTCCCACCGGTGAAGGTGGGAGGGATTTTTAGCTAGTTCATCGAGTTAGCTTGCGGTGAACGACACGGTGCGGCTTTGCAGCCTCGGGGCCAAGACGCTCAATCTTGTTCTTCTCGTAGGACTCGAAGTTACCCTCGAACCAGTACCAGTTGTCGGGCTGTTCGTCGGTGCCTTCCCATGCCAGGATGTGGGTGGCTACTCTGTCGAGGAACCAGCGGTCGTGGGAGACGACAACGGCGCAGCCGGGGAATTCCAGCAGGGCGTTTTCGAGGGAGGTGAGGGTTTCGACGTCCAGGTCGTTGGTCGGTTCGTCGAGCAGCAGCAGGTTGCCGCCCTGCTTGAGGGTCAGGGCCAGGTTGAGGCGGTTGCGCTCACCACCGGAGAGCACGCCTGCCTTCTTCTGCTGGTCGGGGCCCTTGAAGCCGAAGGCTGAGACGTAGGCGCGTGAGGGCATTTCTACCTGGCCTACCTGGATGTAATCCAGGCCGTCTGAGACAACCTCCCACAGCGACTTTTCGGGGTCGATGTTGGCGCGGTTCTGGTCAACGTATGAAATTTTGACGGTCTCACCAATCTTGAGGTTGCCGCCGTCAAGGGGTTCAAGGCCGACGATGGTCTTGAAGAGGGTTGACTTACCTACACCGTTGGGGCCGATGACACCGACGATGCCGTTACGGGGCAGGGAGAAGGAAAGACCGTTGATGAGGGAGCGGCCGTCGAAGCCCTTCTGCAGGTTTTCTGCTTCGATGACGACGTTACCTAGGCGGGGCCCCGGGGGAATCTGGATTTCTTCGAAGTCTAGCTTGCGAGTCTTCTCAGCCTCGGCAGCCATTTCTTCGTAGCGGGCCAGACGAGCCTTTGACTTAGCCTGACGGCCCTTGGTGTTGGAGCGAACCCACTCGAGTTCTTCTTCCAGGCGCTTGGCCAGCTTGGCATCCTTCTTACCCTGCACTTCGAGGCGGGCGCGCTTCTTATCCAGGTAGGTAGAGTAGTTGCCCTCGTAGGGGTAGAGGTTGCCGCGGTCTACTTCTGCAATCCATTCTGCAACGTGGTCGAGGAAGTAGCGGTCGTGGGTAATAGCGATAACTGCACCTTCGTAGGACTGCAGGTGCTGTTCCAGCCAGAGGACGGATTCGGCATCCAGGTGGTTGGTAGGCTCGTCCAGCAGAAGCAGGTCGGGCTTCTGGAGCAGGAGCTTACAGAGCGCTACACGGCGGCGTTCACCACCGGAGAGGTGGGTCACGGGTGAGTCACCGGGAGGGCAGCGCAGAGCGTCCATGGCCTGTTCCAGCTGGGAGTCAATGTCCCAGGCGTTGGCGGCGTCGATAGCTTCCTGCAGCTTGCCCATTTCCTCCATGAGCGCGTCGAAGTCGGCATCGGGGTTGGCCATCTCTTCTGAGATTTCGTTGTAGCGAACAATCTTTTCGTAGATTTCGCCGACGCCTTCCTGGACGTTACCCAGGACGGTCTTTTCTTCGTTGAGCGGGGGCTCCTGCATGAGGATGCCCACGGTGTAGCCTTCTGAGAGTCGTGCTTCGCCGTTGGAGGGGGTATCGAGCCCCGCCATGATTTTCAGGATGGTTGACTTACCGGCACCGTTGGGGCCGACCATACCGATTTTTGCACCGGGGAAGAACGACATGGATACGTCGTTGAGGATGACTTTGTCGCCTACAGTTTTGCGGGCTTTGGTCATGGTGTAGATAAATTCTGCCATGCGTTTAAGCCTACCGGTTGATGTCAAGCTGTTGTGGTTTTAGGGCAGGGCATCTCTAAGAATCTTGGTGTGAGTTTGCCCTGCCCGGTTGCACTAGCTGGTGAGAGCTACTGCAGCTTCACTTGTTTCTGAGGTTTCGGTCAATCCCTGGTCAGAATTAGGGGTATCTGGTGTAGGTGTTTGGCCGGGTTGGTGGGTCTCTTCTAGCGGTGGCAGGGGCTCATAGCCTTGGTTGGTTTTTTGTTCCCCTGCTACCTGTTCATTGAACTTGCGGTCGGTTTCATCGACCTCTGGCTTCCGGTCTGTGACACGGGCAAAATTGGCCAGCCCATAGTTGAGGTCATGGCCGATACTGGTAGCATCCACCTCTATGCTGGTGCCGGGTGAGCCGTCCGCTCGCTCAAACTGCTTAACGCGTAGGCGTCCGGTTACCAGCACCGGTTGCCCCACCTGCAGGCTCCTGGCACTGTTGTAGGCCAGGGCTCGAAAGGAATTGACGGTGTACCAGTTGGTTGTGCCTTCCTTCCAAGTGCTGCTGGTGGCATCGAACCAGCGGGGTGTGGAGGCTATACGAAAGTTAGTAACCGGGATATTGCCGTTGGGCAGGAACTTTTGGGTGGGTGCCGTTGCGATAAAGCCTCGGATAGTGACGGTGTCGGTCATGACTCCTCCTTGAGTTGTGGGTGAACCGGGTGTCTCAAGGGTTACACCGGCGGGGGTTCAAGAGCCAGAAAAATGTTAGCTGTGCATAACTTGTTCCACGTAAGTAAATCGCTCACGAGTAGAAATCGGTGAAGCTGTGACGCGCCGCTTAGCTTTTATGACGGATTTTGTTCACACCCCTAGCGGCGGTTGTTCGGCCCTTCTTAGTCTCTTACCACCGGCCTAGGTAATCTGCCTCGGCGGGCGTCTGCATCAATCAGTTATCAAGGAGACAGGTCAGTGACAGATAATTTTATTCCCGATGAGCCAGTGTGGGTACGAGATGACCGCACCCGCGCTTACTTTCACCACGAGTGGCAACACGTACCCAGAACAAGGGATGCTCTCTTTGAACATCTCTGTCTGCTTGTTTTCCAGAGTGGCCTATGGTGGTCAGTTGTTCTGGCAAAACGTGAGGAGTTACAGCGCACCCTATATAGTTTCCAGCCTGATCGATTAGCCACTATGACTGATGCTGAAATTTCCTCTTATCTTGAGGGCGATGTGGGAATAAGGAACGAGGTAAAACTCAGAGCCTGCATCAATAACGCAAAGGTACTCATAGATGCGCACATCAACCTAGCAGATCTCTTTGAGAAAGCAATTCCCGTTGACATATTCTGCCCACGGGCCGAGGATCTGCCCCGAACAACAGCTGCCACCGATGCTCTAGCTCGTGACTTGCGGGCCTTAGGTTTTCAGCGCTTAGGGCCGGTGGTGGTGTGCGCGGCAGCCCAGGCTGCTGGCTACATCCGTTTGGGTACCCACCCGCTTAACCAGCGTGATCAAAATAGGCCTGTACCGCCTGGCTAGCTACCTCGTAACCCACTAACTGGTCTTCGAAGCCCTTGCTCAACAGCGCAATGGAGTAGGTGGTGTTTTCAGTCCGTACAACCCCAACCGAGTTGATGTGCCATACACCGGTATCTTCTTGGATCCAGCCGTTTTTGACCGATATATCGGTAACAGGCTCTCCCAGAACAGTCTGCCCGTATTGGGATCCGACCCCCCAGGTTTGCGACCAGTCAAGGGGAACCATTTTTTCTAGCAGATATTGGGCATCGGTGGCATTGACCCATTCAACGGTATCGACGATGGCCCCCATGATCCGAACTTGGTCTTCAGCCCAGGTCTGGTTATCACCCCATGTACCTGCCGAGCGGGTCTCCGTCACTCCCAGCAGCTCATAGGTCTTGTTGAGTGATTCAGCGCTGGCGGTGGATTCCCCGTCGTCTGAGCCAAATCTGCGGTAAATCTCTATCGTTGCGCTGTTATCAGAGTAGGTAATAGATGCTTCGATAAGGGCTTTTTCTTCGTCAGTCAGTTCTCTTTGTTCAAAAGCTGCCAGCCTGAGCAGGGTGAGAGAAATAGGGATTTTAACGATGGATGCTTCATAGGTCCACTGGTCTCCCTTGTGCAGGAAGAGGTTACCGGTGGTGTGGTTATAGACGGCAAGGCTAAGAGTGATGCCGTGATCCGCTTCGAGCTGGTCGAGGGCTCGGTTGATATCAACGTCGTGAGCCTCGTTGGTGTGTTCCTCGCCCGTAACGGTGGGTTGGATCTGCTCTTCGTCCGGTCCGCAGGCAACGAGTAGGGTGCTCAGTGCCAGGGTGAGCCCGGTCCCTGCAAGTAGGGTGCGGCGAGGCAGGGCAGGCGCGGGGGCGCCGCTTAGCGTTTCGGGCAGGTGAGCTGTAGACATGCCATCTAGTGTATTCCGAAAGTATTTGATTTTCCTATGTGCAAGCCACATACACTGCCTGCTGCTTCTCTGCCAATGCTAAAAGTGTTGCGAAGATGTGTTTTCGCGTCTTTGGGGGTCAGGTTGGGGGGTCAAATCTTTGCCATGAAACATAAACCGCCTCACAAGTAAAGATATCTTTACTTGTGAGGCGGTTGTAGTGCGAGCGCCCCAGGAGGGAGTCGAACCCCCGACCAAGAGATTAGAAGGCTCCTGCTCTATCCACTGAGCTACTGAGGCTAGCCGCTGTTTATACTATCGATTCCTCAGCTAAAAGTCATCTCAGCCCCCGGCGGAAGTCGAACCCCTGACCAAGAGAGTAAGGGGGTCTGGCATATACCGGGCGCTTAAATGGCAACTTCATAGAGAGCTGAGCGTTGGCCGCGGCGGAGCACTCGGCGCGTTGCCGGGTCGAAGAAGACCAACCAGAAAGCGTAGGCAATACTGAGTACCGCAGCAATCAGTCGCCCCATGTTCTGGTCGAAGTTATCGAGATAGGGGGAAACTGCCAGCTGGTCAGATACCCCGTACATCACAAAGAACATTGTGGTGAGGAAGTAGAAATCCAGCTGCCAGTCGGTGCGAACACCAGCAGCTACGAATAGGGGGATGAACCAGAGCAGGTACCAGGACTGGAGCATGGGTGAGAAAATCACAACCATGGCCAGGGCCAGACCGGTGCGGCGGATGAGGTTTTCATCCTTCCCCACAAACATCACCACAACAGCCATAATCATGCCTGCTAGCTTACCCAGGGAGAAGAAGGTATCGCGTACCGAGTTTGCTAGAGCGTTGTCGCCGGTGATCGAAACCAGAATTTGGTTGATTTGTAGGCCCAGGAAGCCGATGGGAGTGAACCAGATGTACTGGCCACCGGTGGTTGCAAGGGCTCCAATCCACCCAAAGCCTAGGTCGGTAGCCGCCCCAAGTGCCCAGAGCTGAACCATAGAAATTGCTAACGTCATCGCCCAGAAAACAAAACGACGGGGCCAGCTAGCTCCCCTACCGGCCCAAAACAGCCCGATGAAGGGCAGGGCGACCAGGGCTATGGGCTTGACAGCTACAGCCGCAGTTACCAGGGTGATGCCCAGTAGCCCACCCACCAAATCCCGGCGAGCTGCCGCATGGTAGACACCGGCTAAGACCAGGCCGGTCATGAGGGCGTCGTTGTGAGATGAGGTGATAAAAGCAGCGATAAAGAGAGGGTTGGCTAGCACCAGCCAGTTAGCCCGCGTCCCATTGATACCGTGGAGTTTTGCGAGCTTGGGCACGTAGTAGGCAATGAGTCCCACACCAACGAGAGCAACAAACCTGAAGAGGTAGAGCGCGGTATCTACCGAGTCACCTGCAATTTGAGCCACCCATTTTTCAATCAGCAAGAAGATGGGCCCGTAGGGCGGTGCTGATTCTGACCACATCTGGTCAGCCCCGTACTGAAAGAAATTGTTGACCGACGACACCCCGTACTCGTAGGGATTCAGTCCTGAAGCCATGACCCGCCCCTGGGCGAAGTAAGAGAAAACATCTCGACTGTAGAGGGGGAAAGCAAAGAGCTGAGGGAGCATCCAGCAGATGATAGCTGCGGTTGCCCAGCGCTTTGCTCGATGATCCCAGACCAGCAGTTTCTGCACCATGCGTAGCCATTCTCGGCAAAGCATCATCGACCCCACAACGAGTAGGGTGATACAGGTAATCAGACCAGGCGCTGTATAGCGAAGCGGGATAATCCAGTCCACACGGCGGAAGGGAGAGGCATCAGCAAGCCAGCCCACACCGAAGGAAGCGAACATCACCAGTAGTGAACCGATGGTTCCAAAGATGAGAGTTCTCAGGGGGCTTCCCGAGACATAGCTAGCTGTCTTGGGCTTATACCGGTGCACGGGGATGCTTGCGGTAGGTATTTGCGAGGTTCTGGGGCTCATGGTCCTCCTGGCCGGGCGGAAGAGTACATCTGATTTTACCCGGCCAGTCCGACCACCCTGGGCTTGTGTAGGGGCCTGCTCTCTGAAAATCTGCTGTGGGTTAGGCCCAAGAGGGGGTAGATTGGTTCTGTGTCTATTTCAAATGAACGAATCGTATGGATTGATTGTGAGATGACGGGCCTCTCGCTTGAGAAGGACGCCCTGATTGAGGTTGCTGCGCTGGTAACTGACGGGGATCTCAATATTTTGGGTGACGGCGTGGACGTCGTCATTAAGCCCGAGCCCGAGGCGCTTGAGCAGATGGATGATTTTGTGCGTAATATGCACACTGTCTCTGGTCTGCTGGATGACTTGGATCAGGGTATCACCATGGCTGAGGCCCAGCAGCAGGTGCTGGATTATGTGAAGCAGTGGGTGCCTGAGCCACGCAAGGCTGTGCTCGGCGGTAACTCGGTGGGCACTGACAAGACTTTTTTGGTGCGCGATATGCCTGAGCTCGTGGACTACCTGCACTACCGCGTGATTGACGTATCTACCATCAAGGAGCTTTCCCGCCGCTGGTTCAAGAAGGCTACCTATAACGCCCCGGCTAAGACCGGTAATCACCGGGCGCTAGGTGACATCCAAGATTCTATTGATGAGCTGCGCTACTACCGTGGCACAGTATTCGTACCCTCCCCCGGGCCCGATAGCGCCGCTGCGCAGAAGGTTGCCCAGGAGGTTGCAGCAACCCGTCAGCAGGTTAATCCTGCCTAGCTGGCTGAGGTCAGCGGACGCAGGTAGCAGCCTACCGGCGTCCGCCGCTCCCAGCCGTAGAGGTTCGTGAGCACAGTCACCCCACCTGCAGCCCTTTTTGATTTGCAGGAAGCTAAAACTGTGTGTAAGCTAGTATCCGTTGCCAAAACAAGCCGATGAAAGAAACGGTTCTGTTTTGAACACATGGTGGTCGTAGCTCAGTTGGCAGAGCGCCTGGTTGTGGTCCAGGAGGTCGCGGGTTCAACCCCCGTCGATCACCCCGAGTAGAAGGGTCGCTACGGTTTTTATCGTAGCGGCCCTTTTTGTTTACCCTGTGTGAGAGGTTATGTCATGACTGTTTTGCCCATCGTTATTCACGGCAACCCTGTACTGCACCGCCCGGCTGCACCGGTGACGTCCTTTGATGATGAGCTGCGCAAGCTTATTGACGATATGTATGAGACTCAGGAGGTCTCTAACGGTGTGGGACTTGCAGCTCCTCAGGTCGGTGTGGGCCTGCGTCTGTTTACCTACAAGTTTGAGAATGAGGACGGCGTTCCCCCGCTGGGTGTGGTGGTGAATCCGGTGCTAACCCTGGGTAAGGTATCTACCGCTGACCCCGATCCCTATGAAGAGGTTGAGGGTTGTCTGTCTTTCCCCGGCTATTCTTTCCCGCTCAAGCGCTCTGACTGGGTCACCGTGAATGGTTTTGATGGTGATGGCAACCCGCTGAAGTTTGAGGCAACTGGCTGGTTTGCCCGCGTGATGCAGCACGAGACTGACCACCTTGATGGCAAGCTCTATGTGAATCGCCTGAACGCCAAGTACAGCAAGAAGTACAAGAAGGTTGTGAAGGCTGAGGGTTGGACCGCTGAGGGGAATACCTGGATGCCGGGCGTTGACCCAGACCCCTTTGGGCACGGGGAATAAAGAACGGGACGCCCGATAAGCCTGGGATGAAGCGCCTTTTCCGAGCGCGCGAGAAAGATAAAAAAGGCGCTGAATCGGTGAGCCTGCGAACCGCAGAACCCGGCTTCGATGTGGGGTAACAAAAGAACGGGACGCCCGATAAGCCGGGTTCTGTACCTACCCGCAGGTAGGCGGCAATCATCCATCTAGACCCGTCGTTGCCGGCGGGTTCAAGCAGCCTACCCGGGCGCTTCACCGCACTGGTTACTGGCGCGCCCTGTTTGGCCTTGCTCCGGGTGGGGTTTACCGAGCTACCGCAGTCACCTGCGGTACTGGTGAGCTTTTACCTCACCTTTTCACCCTTACCCCGTGGTGGGGCGGTTTGTTTTCTGTGGCACTGGCCTGCAAGTTACCTTGAGTCGATGTTATCGACCACCCTGTGCTGTGGAGCCCGGACTTTCCTCGAGACTGTATTGTCGCGCGATTGCCTGGGCGTCCCGTTCTGGGGTTCTACTTTACTACACTGGTGGGTATGTTGATTTTGTTTCCGCCGTCTGAGGGTAAGACTCCTGCCACATCTGGTGCCGGGGTTGAGTTGGGTGAGCTGGTCGCTCCGGAATTGACGGGGGCTCGTGAGGCTGTGGTGGATGAGCTGGTGCGGGTCAGTGGCTTACCCGATGCTGGGCAGCTTTTGAAGGTGGGTCCGTCGCTGTTGGCTGAGGTTGAGAGGAATACCCGCTTGTGGTTGGAGCCTGCGGCTCCTGCTTCTGAGGTGTATTCGGGCGTCCTGTTTGAGGCTTTTGGGTACAGTTCTTTGGGGGCGGACGCGCGGGCGCGGGCTGATAGGGCTGTGGTGGTGATTTCTGCGGCGTGGGGTGCGGTGGCTCTGTGGGATAGGATTCCGGCTTACCGTCTGTCGATGGGCACGAAGCTGGGTGAGATCGGTGATTTGGCTAAGTTTTGGAAGGGCGAGCTCAAGCACCCCTTGGATGAGTTAGCCGGGGATCAGCTGGTAGTGGATGGCCGCTCTGCTGCCTATGCGAAGGCGTGGACGCCCGCCCCGCGGCGTCACCTGCTGGTGAGGGTGGAGAAGGTAGCGGCGGACGGTAGCCGCAAGGTGGTCTCGCATATGGCCAAGCACTACCGGGGCCTGTTGGGCCGCTACCTGGTGCAGGAAAATCTGACCGAGATTGAGGACGCCGGTGAGCTGGCTGAGGCTCTTTCCCCCGGCTTTGAGGTGGAGCTGCTCTCCCCCACCGAGAAGAAGCCTGGTACTCTGACTCTTCTGGTGAGGGAGGATCAGCCCTAGCGGGTGGAGGCTGAGCCTTCAACCGGCCCGGTTGAAACGGTGAAATCCCAAGGGTCGGTGTTGAGGGTTGAGACGTAGGTGTCGATAGCAAAGCCCTGGCTTTCAAGCTTTTCGGTAAGTAGTCGGGCTGCTCCGTCCATCCAGAGCCATTCGCTGGCATAGTGGGAGCAGTCAATCAGAGCCGGGGTGCCCCCGCTGATCAGGGCCTGTTCCCTAGCTTCTGAGGCCGGGTGGTGGCGCAGGTCAGCGGTGATATAAACGTCTGCCTCCGATGCACGAGCTTCACCAAAGAGGGAGTCACCGGCGCCGGTGCAGAGGGCAATTTTTTGGACCTTTTGGTCAGCTCGACCAGCGATGCGTAGCCCGCCAGCTGTAGCGGGCAAAAATTCTGCAATTTTTTCGGCCAGTTCCTTGAGGCTGACGGGGGCAGGTAGGTTTCCCACACGCCCGATGCCGACGCAGGCGTCCTTACCCTCAATCTGGGTGGACTCTTCATCTGCCAGAATCTCGGTATCGCTGATACCCAGCTTATTCATAAAGGCCTCGTTGGTGCCGTGCGGGGCTGAGTCCACGTTGGTATGGGCCCCCAGCAAGCCGCACCTTCCCTCAATGAGGGTGTGAACGATCTCGCCCTTGTAGTCGGTGTCGGGCAGGAAAGAGGCACCGCGCATGAGCAGGGGGTGGTGGGTGATGAGTAGCCCTGCGCCTTTTTCTACAGCTTCGCGGGCAGTTGCCACGGTGGCGTCCACGGCAAACCCAAGGGTGGTCACAGGAGCATCAGCCCGTCCAACTACCAGACCGGCTGCATCCCATTTCTCGGCAATTGCGGGTGGGAAAATCTCGTGGAAGGCACGGGTTACATCGCTTAGGGTGGGTGTTTTCAGTTCAGTCATGCCCCTATTGTGTCATGCGCTCTTGCACTGGGAATAAGAGTTACTCCTGTCGGGTTACTGGAAGTATGCAAAGTTTTGTCGTTGGCGGCGGGTGCTTCTGGTGCATCGACGCCGTATACCGTCAGTTTGAAGGAATAACCGCTAGCATCTGTGGCTACACCGGTGGGCACGTCGATAACCCCACCTACCGGGAGGTCTGTTCAGGTAGCACCGGCCACGTTGAGGTGGTCAAGGTCGAGTTCGATGAGACCGTCATTCCGGCCGAAACCGTGCTCGATATCTTCTTCACTTCGCACGATCCCACCAGCTGGGATCGGCAGGGAGCGGACGCCGGCCCCCAGTACCGCTCGGCCCTCTACTACGAGAACGAGGAGCAGAAGAATCTCTTTGAAGCAGCCATTGGCAGGGCACAGAAGCTGTGGGATCAGCCCATCGTCACGGTGGTAGAGCCCCTGGGCACTTTCTACGAGGCTGAGGCGTACCATCAGAACTACTACGCCCTGAACCCCTACCAGGGCTACTGTATGGCCGTCATCAATCCCAAGCTGGCTAAGACAAGGCAACATTACGCCAGGTTTCTTAGAAGTTAATCCCTCCCCCTTTGTTACGTACACTAGAGGGCGAACCATCAAACTCCTCCACCTGAAAGGTGCACTCATGTCAAAGATCTACAACAACATCACCGAGGTTGTCGGCCGCACCCCTATCGTCCGTCTCAACCGCCTGGACGCAGACCTGCCCGGCAACGTCGCAGTCAAGCTGGAATTCTACAACCCCGCGAACTCCGTTAAGGACCGTATCGGCGTAGCTATCATCGATGCCGCTGAGAAGTCAGGTGCCCTCAAGCCCGGTGGCACCATCGTTGAGGGCACCTCTGGCAACACCGGTATCGCCCTGGCCATGGTGGGTGCAGCCCGCGGCTACAAGGTTATCCTGACCATGCCCGAAACCATGAGCAATGAGCGTCGCGTCATGCTGCGCGCCTACGGAGCAGAGATCGTACTAACCCCCGGTTCTGAGGGTATGCGCGGCGCTGTAGAGAAGGCCAAGGAAATCGTAGCTTCCACCGAAAACGCTATTTTGGCTTCCCAGTTCTCCAATGAGGCTAACCCCGAGATTCACTACAAGACCACCGGCCCCGAGGTCTGGGAGGCAACCGAGGGCAAGATTGATATCTTCGTTGCCGGTGTTGGCACTGGTGGCACCGTCTCAGGCACCGGTAAGTTCCTCAAAGAGAAGAACCCTGACATCAAGGTCGTTGCTGTTGAGCCCAAGGACTCACCCCTGCTGACCGAGGGCAAGGCTGGCCCCCACAAGATCCAGGGCCTGGGCGCTAACTTCGTACCCGATACCCTCAACCGCGACATCTACGACGCCGTTACCGACGTTGCTATCGACGACGCCGTTGCTACCGCCCGCAAGCTGGGCACCGAAGAGGGTATCTTGGGCGGTATCTCCTCCGGTGCAGCCGTCTGGGCAGCCCTGGAAGAGGCTAAGAAGAGCGAGAATGCAGGCAAGCTGATTGTCGCCGTTGTCCCTGACTTCGGTGAGCGCTACATCTCCACCCTGCTCTACGAAGACATCCGCGGCTAAAGATTTAGCTCCAAGATAGAATCGGGCACCCCGCTGCTTGCTAGCGGGGTGCCCACCTTTTTGCGGGGCAGGAGCCCCGGTGCGGACGCCCACCCCGGCTTTCCAGATTTTATGTGGGTGAGTTGGAATTTTGTTCTGGTGGTGACTGTTATAGAGTTCAGCAAGAGCGTTGTTAGCGCTCCCCTGCCGAGATGTTGAGGAGAAGCATGAGTTTCCGAGCGCGCCTGCGTGAAGACTTAGACACCGTCAAAGCCCACGACCCCGCAGCCCGCGGTGATCTGGAAATCATGATCAACTATTCGGGCATGCACGCTATCTGGGCGCACCGTCTGGCCCATAAGCTCTGGCAGAAGGAATCTACCCGCACCCTTGCGCGAACCCTCAGCCAGTTTGCCCGTTTTATGACGGGCGTTGAGATTCACCCGGGTGCGACCATTGGTCGCCGTTTCTTCATTGACCACGGCATGGGCGTTGTAATTGGTGAGACCACCGAAATCGGTGAGGACGTCATGCTCTACCACGGGGTTACCCTGGGTGGGCGTTCCCTTGAAAAGGGCAAGCGCCACCCCACCATTGGTGACCGGGTAACGATCGGTGCAGGAGCAAAGGTGCTGGGGCCGGTACGCATCGGCGCAGACTCGGCAATCGGAGGCAACTCCGTGGTGGTGCACGACCACCCCGAGGACTCCATCATTACCGGCATCCCTGCCCGCTCGCGTCCGCGCACCCCCGACAACAAAAAACCCCTGGTCGACGCCGTCGAATACGTGGACCCGACCATGTGGATTTGAAAAGGCCCCAGCCTGTGTGAGAGGCTGGGACTTTTTTATTCTCCCCATTTTTTGGTAATTAATTGCCGAGAAACAGAATTATCATGGCGATACTTCTGATATTTCTTATTCCAAGGGGTACGAGCATGGAGGGCAAATATCTCAGGGTCTTGAACAAATACAAGCTTTCCACTTGCACGGGAGAAGAAATCACGGTGTTCGTTGAGTCTAAGCTCATCGTCCCAGCCTCCAATAGAACGGATTGACTCAGTACGTGCTAGAAAATCATTAGACGTCATTAACCGGAAGGGAAGGCCATGAACTAGCTGCCCGGGCTCGTGTATCGGGTCAGCAGATTTAGCGTATAGGGTATCAGCCTTTGAAGCATAAATATGTGTGCGGAAGGTAGGCACCTCAATCAAGGTGCAGGCCACAGCATCCACATCAGGATGAGCTTCTAAATACTCATAGGCCTTCTGCCAATTACTTGCACGTGTGTGGACGGTATCGTCGTCAGTAAATAGAACGTATTTAGTCTTGACCTGGTCTAGAGCCGCGTTACGCCCCCGCGAAATACCCACGTTGAAGGGCAGCTTCACGACCTGAACAGCCGGGTCTGTTGTTGACCAATGTTTTTCGGAGTCATCTGCTACCACTACACGCCCAGCAAACGTTGTTTGACGAATACCAGAAAGACAGCGATTCATAGTTTTAGGCCGCAAAAAGGTCTTTACCGCAAAGGTCACGTTCTCATTGAAATCTGCGCTGATGGGGGTTTCTTTACGGAACGCAAAACGAGCGGTTAGGCTGTAATACTTTACGATAGCTCCTACGACCAGACCATACCCAAAGGTGGTGAATAGGTTCCCCTGATCGCTAATTAGCACTTTCTTAATCTTTGAACCAAACGACATTAAGTTTCTCAATTCTCTTAGACAAAATATGCTCTGCACCCTGAACAGTGAAGTATCAGGGCACAGAGCATATCGGTTGTAGGCTCTTGTCGCCTAGTGGGTGTGGGAGTCCTCAGCGTTGATTTCACTGCGGTCGCCGCTCCACTCGGTGTGCCACATACCCTCGGAGTCGATTCGACCGTAGGTGTGGGCACCGAAGAAGTCACGCTGGCCCTGAATCAGAGCAGCGGGCAGGCGCTTGCGGCGCAGACCGTCGTAGTAGCTCAGGGATGAGGCGAAGACGGGGACGGGCACGCCCTCAGCGGTTGCCTTAGCAACCACACGACGCCAGGAGGGAACAAGTTCTTCCATGAGCTTCTTGAAACCGGGAGCCAGCAGCATGTTGGCGGGGGTTTCGTTCTTGTAGGCCTCCATGATTTCGCCCAGCAGCTCTGCACGGATGATGCAGCCAGCACGCCACAAACCTGCGATAACGTCAAGCTTGAGATCCCAACCGTATTCGTCACCGGCCTTAGCCAGCATGTCCAGGCCCTGGGCGTAGGAAACCAGCTTGGAGGCGAAGAGAGCCTTGCGGACGTCCTCAATGAACTCTTCGTCGCCATTGGCAACTGCGGTAGTTGCAATCAGACCTGCGGGCAGTTCTTCCTGGGCCTGCTTGCGGGCATCAGGGTTACCTGAAGAGAGGGCACGAGCGAAAACAGATTCTGCGATACCGGAGACTGGTGCCCCCAGATCCAGGGCTGCCTGGACGGTCCAGCGGCCGGTGCCCTTCTGACCTGCTTCATCGACAATCACATCGACCAGGGGCTTGCCGGTCTTAGCGTCAACCTGGGCCAGAACCTCAGCAGTGATTTCGATGAGGTAGGAGTTGAGGTCGGTGGTGTTCCACTGCTTGAAGATTTCAGCCTGGGCTGCGGGCTCAAGCCCAGCAACGGTGCGCAGCAGATCGTAGGCTTCGCCGATGACCTGCATGTCTGCGTACTCGATACCGTTGTGGACCATCTTAACGAAGTGGCCGGCGCCGTCGGTTGAGATCCAGGCGCAGCAGGGATCGCCGTTGGGCGCTTTGGCTGAGATCTTTTCGAGCAGGGGGCCGAGGGACTCGTAGGACTTAGCAGAACCGCCGGGCATGATGGAGGGGCCATTGAGGGCGCCTTCTTCACCGCCGGAGACGCCGATACCGACGAAGTGCAGGCCCTTTTCGGCCAGAGCACGCTCGCGGCGGATGGTGTCGGGGAAGTGGGAGTTACCGCCATCGATGATGACATCGCCTTCATCGAGCAGGGGTTCGAGCTGCTCAATGACAGCATCAACGGGGCCACCCGCCTTAACCATGATGAGGATGCGGCGGGGAGCTTCGAGAGAGTCAACCAGTTCCTGCAGGGTTTCGGTGCGGATGAAGTCGCCTTCATCGCCGTGGGCTTGGAGCAGGGCGTCGGTTTTTTCGACAGAGCGGTTATGCAGGGCTACGGTGTAGCCGTTACGGGCCAGGTTGCGGGCCAGGTTTGCACCCATGACGGCCAGGCCGGTTACACCAATTTGTGCCTTACGAGCAGTATTGTTTTCAGTCATGTCTTTAAGACTACGCTGGTCTGCTCTGTTTATGCTTCAGCACCGGGTGAGATGAAGCAAACTCTCATATTCTGGGAGGCTGAAAGCAGCCGATGATGGTCTTTGCTATGAATCGTAGGTATCGGTGAAGAGTACCCACAGGGCTGCAACCCCGATGATCAGAGCTACACAGGCAAAGATTGACCAGAGGGTCACCATGGCCCCCTGGGTGATAAAAAATATGGATATGAGCAGCCAGGTTACCGACAAGAATACGGCGGTAAAGTTGCGAGGTTTAAAGTTACGGTTCATCAAGAGCGCTGCTCCTTCTCGGTATTGACGCATCGCGACCATTAGTTCAGCGGTTACTCCTCACAGACTACTTCATGGTTTGGGGTTGAACAGAAAAAGGGAAGAGCTCGGCGTGGAGCTCTCCCCTTTTTAGTGTGGGTTATAAAAATTGCCCTTAAGAAGTTTTGGTAGACGGTGCAACGGTAGACGAGGTCGTGCTGGCTGCGCCGTTAACTGAATAGGTCGCGATGTAACCGGTGTAGAGGCCTGCTATCTCGCTGGGAATCATCGCGTTACCACCGTCTGTGAATTGGCCAGTGATATTGGTTGAGATTGCAGTACCGTCGATCGGAGTTGAATCATTCCCAGCAATTGAAACACTGCTCAAATCGGCCACGGTGCGTGTTGTGCTGTAGATCAGATAGTTGTCTGATGAAAGCGTGGTGCCGTCGGCTAGAGTTACGGTAGATCCGCTATAGGTACTGAAGGAGCTCCACTGTGCTGCTGATACCTGGTAGTTATGCTCAAGAGTGGTGATCTCGTAGAGACTATTTTTGGGAATCAGCACTAGATAAGTCAGCGAAGTTATGCTGACGCTGGCAGTGCTTCCGTCAGTAGTGTAAAGATCGAAACCGCCCTGGCCATCACGGTTAGTAGTACCGGTAAAAGGCGCGGGATCTGAACTGTTTGCGGGCTGGAATTCAAAAACTTCGGTGAGACCTGAAGCAGTAACAGCTGCAGGCGATGCAGCGTAAGCAGGGATTGCTGCGGTAGCGAGGACGGCAGGTGCTGCCCAGGCGGTACCCTGAAGAAGACCGCGGCGTGAGGTAGTCATGATAGGTTTCCCCTCTAAAATTTATGCGTGTGCGAGTAAATCTGAAATAACTAGTTTACCCAGTGATTCCTCCATACGAGTGAATTCACAGCACCTAAGACGCCTACAACCTCTTCCACCTTATTAATCCGCGACAATGGTAAGGGAAACAAAAAGCCCCACACCGAAGTGTGGGGCTTATCTGTGGGTCCTACCGGGATTGAACCGATGACATCCACGGTGTAAACGTGGCGCTCTACCAGCTGAGCTAAAGACCCTTATTGTCTCTTCCGCGTTATCTCTCGCGGCGACATGTAATACTTTACGCAGATCCAAACGGTCTTGCAAATCGAAACCGCTCCTCAAGGCGCAAAAAGGCCGATTTTCTGACTATTTTACACAGACAAATATCAGAAAATACCGGCTTGACAAGCACTTATATTTTTTCAAAAAATTTCTAATTTTTTTCTGAACCACCGCTTCCCATGGCTAAAACCCATGAAAAAGGGCCCCCTGTCTACCCTGACAGAAGGCCCTCACACTTATTTCCCCTGTTTCATGACCAGGCGAAAAGCAGCCCAATCCTGAGCTAGCGACTCAGATGTGGTCACATGCAGCCCCGCCAGCGGGGCAGCTTCTTGAATCTCCACCGGAGGAATATGACCATCCCGACCAGATTTGGGGGTCAGTAGCCATACCACCCCACCCTCGTCAAGAGTAGCTAGCACATCCATTAGACCATCGACCAGGTCGCCATCCTCAGCACGCCACCACAGCAAGATGCCATCGACAACTTCTTGGTCATCCTCATCAAGAAGCTCTGTTTCCAGAAAATCCTCCAGAGCATCGCGCAGGTCGAAGTCGACATCCTCATCGTAGCCAAACTCCTGCATGAGGCTGCCAGCAGGCAGGCCCAGCTTCTGGCCAACAGTTTCTTTTGTAGCACCGGTGGCGCTCACGTACGTCCTCCAAGATTCAAATGACAATGGCGGGCTAGCAATTCAACAAAGCCCCGCACACCCACCTTCATCACTTCCGCATCGAAAGTAAACGAGACCGGGCATGCCTTTAGTTCCTACTGAACACGCTTCATGCCCCCAAATCAACAGAACACGACCAAAATAGGCCAGCTAATTTCACCCTCAGAAAAAGCAGAGGCAAGTGACGGCTATTTCACACCCCCAAACCCCTGAAACCACAACCTTAAAACCGGCAATTTGTGACAACATAGAAGAGAAGTTGTCTTAGCGCCTGCCCACCGGCCGCGCAAGGCATACACCCAAAGCTCACCGGGCACATAGGCTGCCGCTGGTGAACATATACCCCTACAACAAAGAGAGGTTGACTAGTGGGACCCTCAGAAACGAACGATCACGTTTTGAGTGCACTGACCAACAGCTTCACCGACATCGACCCCGAAGAAACCAACGAGTGGATTGAGTCTTTCGACGACCTGGTAGAAGCCCACGGCACCGAACGTGCACAGTTCATCGTGCGCTCACTTATGCAGCGCGCAGGCCAGAAGTCGATCACCGTACCCATGGTGACCACCACTGACTACGTCAACACTATTCCTGTCGACCAGGAACCCGAATACCCCGGCGACGAACAGATTGAACGCCGCTACCGCGCTATGCTCCGCTGGAACGCTGCCATGATGGTTCAGCGTGCCCAGAAGGCCACCATTGGCGTAGGCGGCCACATCTCCTCTTACGCGGGTGTAGCTACCCTCTACGAAGTAGGTTTCAACCACTTCTTCCGCGGCCGCAACCACCCCGGTGGCGGCGACCAGATTTTCTTCCAGGGCCACTCCTCCCCCGGTAACTACGCACGCGCCTTCCTGGAAGGTCGCATCACTGAAGAGCAGCTTGACGGCTTCCGCCAGGAAAAGACCAAGCAGGGCACTCATCTGCCCTCCTACCCCCACCCCCGTAACCTGCCTGACTTCTGGCAGTTCCCCACGGTGTCCATGGGTCTTGGTCCCCTGAACGCCATCCACCAGGCACAGTTCAACAAGTACCTGCACAACCGCGGCATCAAGGACACCTCAGACCAGCACGTCTGGGCCTTCCTGGGCGATGGCGAAATGGACGAGCCCGAGTCACGCGGCGCCCTGCAGCTGGCTGCCAACGACAAGCTCGATAACCTGACCTTCGTAGTCAACTGCAACCTGCAGCGTCTGGACGGCCCCGTTCGCGGTAACGGCAAGATTGTTCAGGAGCTTGAAGCCTTCTTCCGTGGCGCAGGCTGGAACGTCATCAAGGTCCTCTGGGGCCGCGAATGGGATTCCCTGCTCGAAAAGGATAAGTCCGGCGAGCTCGTCCGCATCATGAACGAAACCCGCGACGGTGACTACCAGACCTACAAGGCTGAATCCGGCGGCTTTATCCGCGAACACTTCTTCGGTCAGACTCCTGAAACCAAGGAACTCGTTGCAGATATGACCGACGACGAAATCTGGGCCATGAAGCGCGGTGCCCACGACTACCACAAGGTTTACTCAGCCTTCAAGGCAGCTGTTGAGCACAAGGGTCAGCCCACCGTCGTCCTTGCTCAGTCTGTTAAGGGCTACGGCCTGGGTGCCTCTTTCGAGGCGCGCAACGCCACCCACCAGATGAAGAAACTGTCGATGGAAGACCTGAAGCAGTTCCGCGATCACCTGCGTATCCCCATTTCCGACGAGGAGCTGGAGAAGGACCTCTACAACCCGCCCTACTACCACCCCGGTAAGGACTCCGAAGAGTACAAATACCTCATGGCCCGCCGTGAGGAACTGGGCGGCTTCGTCCCCTCCCGCAAGAACGTTCAGCCCAAGATTACCCTGCCTTCAGACAAGGCCTACAAGGGTGCATTCAAGGGCACCGGTAAGCAGATGGCTGCGACCACCATGACCTTTGTGCGCCTGCTCAAGGACCTCATGCGCGAAAAGGACTTCGGCCACCGTATCGTGCCCATCATCCCCGATGAGGCTCGTACTTTCGGTATGGACTCCTACTTCCCCACCGCCAAGATTTACAACCCCAACGGCCAGAACTACCTGGCTGTTGACCGTGAACTCATGCTGGCCTACAAGGAATCACCCGAGGGCAAGATCATTCACGTAGGTATCAATGAGGCCGGTGGCACCTCAGCCTTCACCGCCGTAGGTACGTCCTACGACACCCACGGCGAGCCCATGATCCCCGTCTACATCTTCTACTCGATGTTCGGTTTCCAGCGCACCGGCGACTCCTTCTGGGCTGCTGCTGACCAGCTGACCCGTGGCTTCATCATGGGTGCAACCGCAGGTCGCACCACCCTGACCGGTGAAGGCCTGCAGCACGCAGACGGCCACTCACCGATCCTGGCCGGCACCAACCCCGCAGTGATTCACTACGACCCTGCCTACGGTTACGAAATCGGTCACATCGTCAAGCGCGGCATCGAGCACATGTACGGTGACAAGGACGAAGACCACAACGTCATGTACTACATCACCGTCTACAACGAGCCCATTCAGCACCCCGCTGAACCCGAAAACCTCGACGTTGACGGCCTGATTGGTGGTATCTACCGCCTGCACGAGGCAAAGAATGACGGCCCCCGCGCCCAGCTTCTGGCCTCAGGCGTTGCAGTTCCCTGGGCTGAAAAGGCCCAGCAGATTCTTGCCGAAGACTGGGGTGTCTCAGCAGACGTCTGGTCAGTTACCTCATGGACCAACCTGCGCCGCGACGGCCTTGAGACCGAACGTGAGCTGCTGAACAACCCCTCAGCTAGCCCCCGCACCCCCTTCGTTGCCCAGCAGCTTGAGGGTGCCACCGGCCCCATCGTTGCCGTGTCTGACTACCAGACCGACCTGATGGACGGTATCCGCCAGTTCGTTCCCAACGAATTTGCAACCCTGGGTGCAGATGGCTTCGGTTTCTCTGATACCCGTGCCGGTGCCCGCCGCTTCTTCAAGATCGACGCCGAGTCCATCGTCGTCCGCACCCTGCAGATGCTGGCTAAGCGAGGCGAAGTTCCTGCTGACGCTCCTGCTAAGGCCTTCGAGAAGTATGACCTGAACAACATCAACGCAGGTACCTCAGGCACCGCCGGTGGCGACGCCTAAGCCTCTGTGCTGATAGTTCAGCATTCCTAGCGAGTGCCATGTGGCCCCCAGGTGAAAGCCTGGGGGCCACTTTTCTATGCTGAAACCCGGGGGCAGCTGTGAGTTTTCTTGTCTTTTGAGATTGATCAGCCGTGCCGGTTAGTTACGCCTACCAAGAGGAGTAGGATAGTTATTTGAACAAAGTGCTAGAAACTTTCAAGTTCTGGCTCACCTAGTCTATTTTCAAGGCGGTTACGCGTGATTGCATTGGTCTGCCCCGGTCAGGGGTCGCAGAAGCCCGGGTTCCTCTCAAGCTGGTTAGAGGTAGATGGGGTTCGTTCTCATCTTGAGCAGCTTTCAGAGGCAGTAGAACTGGATTTGATTCACTACGGTACCGAGGCTGACGAAGAGACCATTAAAGACACAGCTATTGCCCAGCCCCTTATTGTGGCTGCTGGACTTGTAACCGGACGCCTGGCCCAGCAGGTCCTTGAGGGCAAGGAGCTTATCTTTGCCGGCCACTCGGTAGGTGAGATTACTGCGTCTGCTCTTTCAGGTGTGCTCACCGAAGAGGAGGCCATGCGCTTTATCAAGGTGCGTGCCAACGGTATGGCCCAGGCAGCCGCGGCCACCCCCACCGGCATGGCTGCTGTGCTCGGCGGAGTTGAGGACGACGTCCGCACAGCGATTGCCGAAGCTCAGCTAACTGCCGCCAACTCTAACGGTGGCGGTCAGATCGTTGCAGCTGGTTCCCTCGATGCGCTTGCGGCCTTTGCTGAGAACCCCCCGGCGAAAACCCGTGTTATTCCGCTCAAGGTTGCCGGTGCTTTCCACACCGACTATATGTCAGCAGCTCAGGGGCCTCTAGCAGATTGTGCTGCCACCCTCTCCCCCGCTGAACCAGTAGCAGACCTTCTTTCTAACTTCGACGGTCAGCCAGCAACTTCTGGCGCAGCAGCTCTTGAATCTCTGGTAGCCCAGGTGACCCGCCCCGTCCGCTGGGATTTGTGCATGAACACCCTAGCCGAGCGCTCTACCAGTCGCCTGGTGGAAGTCGCTCCGGCTGGAACCCTCGTGGGTCTCGCCAAGCGCGGTATGCGCGGAACACCTGCGTCCGCCATCAACGTCCCCGACGACCTCACCGCCCTAGCCCAGGCTCTGCAAGCCTAGAAGTTTTCCCGAAAGGAACATCCATGCCAACTCTCAAGCAGGTTGATATTAACCGCTACTCCCGCATTCTGGGCTACGGCGCCTCCCGCCCTGATCTCATCGTCACCAACGACGACATTGCTGGCCCCATTGATTCCTCCGACGAGTGGATTGTCCAGCGCACCGGCATTAAGACCCGCCACCGCGCGTCAGAGAAGATTTCAGTTACCGACCTGGCTGTGGGAGCTGCCAAGGACGCCCTGGCCTCCTCTGGTGTGCAGGGCGAGGAACTGGACGCCGTTATCGTCGCAACCATCTCCCACCCCTACGCTACCCCGGCTCTAGCTACCCTGGTTGCTGAGGCTGTCGGTTCCAAGGCTCCCGCCTACGATATTTCAGCCGCCTGTGCCGGTTTCTGCTATGGCATCGCCCAAGCTGACGCCCTGGTACGGTCCGGTACCGCCCAGAAGGTACTGGTGATCGGCGTCGAAAAGCTCTCAGACTTTATTGACAATACTGAGCGCACCATCTCCTTCCTGCTGGGCGACGGAGCCGGAGCAGCCGTTGTAGGTGTATCGGATGAACCCGGTATCGGTCCCACCATCTGGGGTTCGGACGGCGAACGCTGGGGTGCTGTAGGCATGACCCACTCTATGCTCGATATTCGCAACCGTGATTTCGTAGCTAACCCCGTGCAGGAGGGCGAGAAGCTCTGGCCGACCCTGCGTCAGGATGGCCAGACGGTCTTCCGCTGGGCTGTCTGGGAGATGGCTAAGGTCGCGCAGAAGGCTCTCGATGCCGCCGGTATTACCGCAGATGACTTAGGTGCCCTGGTCACCCACCAGGCCAATATGCGCATCATTGACCAGATGGTGAAGACCCTCAAGCTACCCGAGAGCGTTGTGGTGGCCCGCGATATCGAGTGCGCCGGAAACACTTCAGCTGCCTCGGTGCCGCTAGCTGCCCACCAGCTTTTGCAGGATAACCCTGAACTCTCCGGCAAGTTCGCCCTGCAGATTGGTTTTGGTGCGGGTCTGGCCTACGCTGCTCAGGTTGTTGTGCTCCCCTAACCTGCCCAGGATTGGAAGAGGCGGGGCGGGCGTCTGCTCCGTATTTTGACAAAATGTTAGATTTATTTCAAAAATTAGGTAGCGTCACAGCTGAGCTTTGTGCGGGCTAGGGGCTACACTCATTTTTGGAAGCTAAAGTGGGCATCGCTCACTTACCCTTAACCGCTGCGCGTCCCTGCGCGGTGAGCTACATCAGTGGCCCCACGCCACTCAAACTAAGACGAAGGAGCCATCATGGCAGATCAGAACGAAATCCTCGCAGGTCTTGCAGAAATCGTAAACGAAGAGACCGGTGTAGAGGTTGAGGACGTCCAGCTGGAGAAGTCCTTCACCGAGGACCTGGACATCGACTCCATCTCAATGATGACCATCGTTGTGAACGCTGAGGAAAAGTTCGGCGTCACCATTCCCGACGAAGAGGTCAAGAACCTGAAGACCGTCGGCGACGCTGTTAACTTCATCGCTAACGCCTAAGACGCGTTGACCAGGTTGGGCACGGCTAATCTCGTGCCCAACCTGCTTTTTATTCTTTACCCAACCCAAGACTGTATTCGAAGGAATCAAGCATGACTCGTAAAGTTGTGGTCACCGGCCTCGGCGCCACTACCCCCATTGGTGGGGATGTCCCGACGACCTGGGAAAATGCGCTTGCAGGTGTCTCAGGTATCACTACTATTGATGAGCCCTGGGTTGAGGAATTCGACCTGCCGGTGTCTATCGCTGGCCGCGTTGCTGTGGACGCAGTTGAGTCGGGGCGCCTGACCAAGGTTGAAGCTAAGCGTCTGGACCCCTCGGGGCAGCTGGCTCTGGTTGCTGCCCGTGAAGCTTGGGAGGACGCCGGTTTTAGCGGTCCCGATGCAGAAGCCGCTGAAGAATGCGACCCGCTGCGGACCGCCGTTGCGTTTGGTACCGGTATCGGTGGTGTATGGACCCTGCTCGATGCCTGGGATACCTTACGTGAAAAGGGCCCGCGCCGTATGCTGCCCATGACCGTGCCCATGCTGATGCCCAACTCAAATGCGGCAGCGGTTTCTATGAACCTGAAGGCTCGCGGCTCTGCTCAGACCGTAGTCTCTGCCTGTGCTTCATCAACCGAGGCTCTTGAGCTGGGCTTGATGCTGATTCGTTCGGGCAAGGCTGATGTGGTCATTGCCGGTGGTTCTGAGGCGGCTATTCACCCCATGACTATTGGCGCTTTTGCAAAGATGCAGGCCCTGTCCACCCGAAATGATGACCCTGCAGCTGCGTCACGCCCCTACGACACCGGCCGCGATGGTTTTGTCATGGGTGAGGGCGGTGCCGCACTGATTCTTGAATCCGAGGAACATGCCCGTGCCCGCGGTGCCCGTATCTATGCGGAGCTGGCTGGTACCGGTGTCTCAGCGGACGCCCACCACATCACTGCTCCCGACCCCGCGGCTTTGGGTGCTACCCGCGCCCTGCAGGAGGCTCTGACCGACGGTGGTATCTCACCCGAGCAGGTAGTTCACGTCAATGCACACGCAACCTCTACCCCCGTGGGCGATATCCCCGAATCCCTGGCTCTGCGTGAGGTCTTCGGTGAGCACACTGGCAAGGTTGCTGTTTCTGCGACCAAGTCTATGACCGGCCATCTGCTGGGCGGTGCAGGTGCTCTTGAGGCTGTGCTCACCGTTCTTGCTGTCTATCATCGTAAGGCTCCTTGCACCATTAACCTGGAGAACAAGGACCCCGAGATTGACCTGGACGTGGTCACTGAAGCTCGCGATTTGTCTGCCGGTGAGATTGCCGCTGTCTCAAATTCCTTTGGCTTTGGTGGTCACAACGCTGTAGCGGCCTTCCGAAGCGTCGATAACTAAGGTTTTTTGCTTACCCTAGTTTTTGCGCGAGGGCTCTTTTGCCCCACCCTTAGGTGGGGCAAAAGAGCCCTTTGTCATGCCACTGTAGTCTGGGGTATCTGTGGTTCAGCTAGGGCTGGAGCCTGATTGTAGTACTGGCGGATGAAGCGTGCGGACGCAGGGGCTCTAGTTCTTCGTCCCAAGGCTGGCCTACCGCGAGTGAGAACTGGTGGTAGAGTTCATCAAAACTACCGGCTGCCTGTTCAAAGGCATAACGGATGCGGTCTTCACTCACGGTAAAGTTGCCCTGCACGTCAACCGGTAGGGTGCAGATTCCGAGGCTTGGGGTGTGCATGATGCGAAGAGCGTCAGAGGCCGCAGTACGGCGCTCGGTGACTTCAAAGAATATTCCCTGGAACTGCCGAAGGGTCGAGGCGATGAGGGCAGCGCCACCGCTCTTGCCCTGCCAGCTGATATCTGCACGGTGGTAGCCCTGCTTGTTGGGCAGGGTCTGCCAGGAAGGGTTGACTCGTTTGGTGGTTAAGTTCTCGAGTGCCCACACAACGTGACTGGCCAGAGCGGAGGGTACCGCCAGCAGAAAAATCGACCCACTGGTGGGGTTTCCGGTGGTTTCTGGCGTGAGAGGGCTAGGCTGGCCGGTCTTTTCTGCTGGTGAAAACATGATGAACCCATCCTATACCGTTTGCCCCACGGTCAAGCCCGGGGGTGGGCTCTGCTGTAGGCCTGGGCAAGACGGTCAACCGAAACGTGAGTATAGACCTGGGTTGTTGCCAGAGAGCTGTGACCAAGAAACTCCTGAACAGCCCTGATATCTGCCCCGCCATCGACCATATGGGTTGCTGCTGTGTGGCGAAAGACGTGGGCACCGGTTGCTTCGGAGTCTTCTAAGGTTCCCAGCAAGGTGGTAAGGTCCTGGCGAATCTGCCGGGGATTAGCCCGTTTTCCCTGGGGACCGATGAAGAGAGCGGTTTGAGCAGGCACTCCTGAAGCCGAGGCTATCTCGGGGAGCCACTGGGGGCGTCCTGCCACAACCCACCGGTTGAGGGCCTGCATAGCCTGGGTTCCGAAGGGCACGACCCGCTCTTTATTGCCTTTACCCAGCACACGCAGGGTTCGTTGGCTGCGGTCGATGCTTGATAGGTCTAGCCCGGTGAGCTCTGATATGCGCAGGCCGCTGGCGTAGAGCAGTTCCACCACCGCTTGTAGACGTAAAAGCCGGGCATCTCGGGGAGCCTGGCCCAGGGCTGCGGCTAGGGTTTCAGTGAGGTCTTGTATCTGGCTTTCGTTCAGCACCGAGGGCAGGTAGTTGCTTTTCTTGGGGGTAGTAAGTTTAAGTGCCGGGTTGGACTCAACTAGTTCTTCTTCCTCAGCCCAGGTAAAAAATGTACGCAGGGACGAGCTGCGCCGAGCCATAGAGCTTCGGGCAGCTTGTTTGCGGTGGTGGTAGGCTAGCCAATCTCGAATATGGTCCAGAGTGATGTGGGAGAGGTGGCTGGTCCCATATCTGCGGGCATGGGCGAAAAAGTCGGTGAGGTCAGAGAGGTAGGCACGGATTGTTTGGGGAGAGCGATGAAGTTCATAGGTGAGGTAGCGCTCGAAGGCTTCGAGGGCACGAACGAATTCTCGGTCTTCATCGACCGTTGAAGCCCCGATTTTGAGGGTCGTGGGCAGCTGGTCGGCAGGTTGCACCGGTTTGCTCCTTCCTGCCGGTGGCCTAGGTTCGCTCTTCATTCTATCCTTGGGAGCTAGTGGCAGGCAGTTTGTTTTTCCGCCAACCAAGGCCCTCCTGTTGAGCTAGCTGTAGCCGATTGAGTTGAGACAGGGCAACCATTACAGTCCGGGCAGGCAGAGAAAGGTCGCTACTAAGATCCTCAACTATAACCGGGGTGCGAAGGGGAAGCACATCCCATACCCGTCGTTGGGTTTCGGTGAGGGAATCCAGTAGTTGCTGGTGGGCTGACGGGGCAGAGAAGAGGCTAACAGCTTCCGGTACAAGTCTGGAGGTCCTGTCGTCCAGTATGTGGCGGGTATCGGTGACAAGCTGGGCCAGGCCGTCGCGAATGAGCCGGTGGCAGCCTTCTGAGGTGGGTGAAAAGATGGGCCCGGGGACAGCGTAGACTGGGCGACCTAGTTCAAGGGCATGGTGGGCGGTGTTGAGGGCACCACTGCGCCAGCGGGCTTCAACCACGATACTTGCACCTGTGAGAGCTGCTATGAGGCGGTTACGCTGTAGGAATCTGTAGCGGGTGGGATTTTGCCCTAGTGGCACCTCGCTCAGGAGCAGGCCCCGCTCAATAATCTCGTGCAGCAACCGTTCATTGGGTTTGGGGTAGAGACGATCCAGGCCTCCTGCCATGAGCGCCACTGTGGGCAGGAGCAATGGTGATGTCGCGAGCGCAGCCCGGTGGGCCGTGGCATCGACGCCGAATGCCCCACCGGAGACCACCGTATAGCCCTGGTTAGCGAGCTCACCTGCAAGGTGGCTGGTTGCTGAATTACCGTATGAGCTGACGTCTCGCGACCCTACTACCGCATAGCTGGTCTCGGTGGTAAGGTGCCGCAGCAGCTGGCGGTCTCCCCTGCCCCATAGCCCCACCGGTGTTTTTTCGGCGAGGTCGTTGAGGGCTCGTGGCCAATCTGCGTCTTCAGGAATGCAGAGCCAGCTGCCGCTGGCCCGGGCCAGCGCCATATCCTGTTGGGCAGTGATTCCTGCCCGCCGGCTCTTCCAGCGTTGGGTTCGTTCGCCGATAGCCGCGGTGAGAGCGGGGGCAGCAGATACATCGTGGGCTCCGGCCTGCTCAAGATGCTGGGCTAGACGTCTTGGTGTGAGTTCTTGACGGCCGGTGAGATAGTCTGCTGCCAGCACCGGGCCAACTAATCGAATCAGAGTGTAGGTGGCGGTGTCTTCGGGATCGGTGATACGGAGGATTTCGGTGCGGGCTTTACGAATCTCGTGGTAGGGGTCGTTTCTGGTCATGTCTAGTTGCTTTCACTGGCGTGGTTGCGGAAGTAGAGGGCGAGGTCGAGATGGTCTTGGCTGGGACTAGTTGCACCATCTAGGTCAGCTAATGTCCAGGCCGTCCGCAGGACCCGGTCATAGCCGCGGGCGGTGAGGGTGCCGTGGTCAAGGGCTGCGGAAAGAGATGAAGTGATGTGGGCGGGAAGTCTGAGGGGCCCTCTCAGAATCTTTCCGTTCGTCTCAGCGTTAGTCGATACTCCCAAGGGAGTGAGCCGTTCGGCCTGGGCTTTTCGAGCTTGGCTGACCCGGTAGCGAATTTGATCGGAGCTTTCGTTGTTACCGCAGCTTGCAAGGTCAGCAGCTGTTACTTTTGGCACGCTGATATGAAGATCAATCCGATCAAGCAGAGGCCCAGATAGCCTGCTGAAGTAGGATCGCCGCTCACGGCTAGTGCAGGTGCAGTCTAAGCCCCGGCCCACGTTATAGCCGCAGGGGCAGGGGTTGGCTGCTAAAACCAGTTGGAATCTTGCCGGGTACCGGGCCGACGCCGCTGACCGGCTGATAATTACCTCGCCGCTTTCTAGAGGCTGGCGTAGGGAATCTAGCACGCTACGTTTAAACTCTGGAGCTTCATCCAAGAAGAGCACACCCCGGTGGGCTCTTGAGATACAGCCCGGCTTGGGCAGGCCTGCGCCGCCTCCCATGATAGCCGGCGCGCTTGCTGTATGGTGGGGCGCTTCAAAGGGTGGCCTGGTGATCAGTTCAGTCAGAGGTTCACCGGTGTGGCACAGTGAGTGAACGGCCGTTACATCGAGTGCGTCTTGGGGTGTAAGTTCCGGGAGAATACCGGGCAGACGTTCGGCCAACATTGTCTTGCCGGAGCCGGGAGGGCCTGTCAGCAGTAGATGGTGGCCACCGGCAGCTGCTATCTCAAGGGCGAGGCGGCCCTCAGCCTGGCCCGCGACGTCCGCCATGTCTGCGACCTTTGCAGGGCTCTCTTCCCCGGAGGTGGTGTGTTGTGAAGTAGCTGGCATCGGCCTTTTGAGTTTTTCTGGCTCGGAACAGCCCAGGGCCTCAAACACCTCAGCTAAACAGCTCACCCCGATAACCTCTACCCCCTCGATCAGCGCTGCTTCTTGAGCATTCCCCAAAGGAACAACCACGTGGTCATGCCCGGCATCTCGGGCTGCTTTAACGGCGGGGAGGACGCCGGGAACCTGTCGGACGCTGCCGTCCAGACCTACTTCGCCCAAGAAGACGGTGCGGTCCGACGGGCCCAGCTGCCCCGCTGCCTGCTGGGCAGCAATAAGCATGGCAAGGTCAAAAGCAGACCCTCGCTTAGGCAGGGTGGGCGGAGTGAGGTTAATGGTCAGTTTCTGGGGCGGTAGAGGCAGGCCAGAATTCTTTGCTGCGGATCGTACCCGGTCCTTAGCCTCGTTCAAGGAGCTATCGGGTAAACCCAGAAGGACGAAACCGGGTAGGGCAGCTG
Organism: Rothia sp. (in: high G+C Gram-positive bacteria); assembly: GCA_030529845.1. Classification (GTDB taxonomy): domain Bacteria; phylum Actinomycetota; class Actinomycetes; order Actinomycetales; family Micrococcaceae; genus Rothia. The sequence goes on from JAUMWB010000001.1 coordinate 692,284, forward strand.
AGATATCAGCCTCCACCTCTACCAGATAACCGGTCACACCGACCAGGGCGACGGAGAAGGTACGTGCGAAGGCCACGGCTAGACCACCCCCTGGCGGTGCTCGAAGGTAAACCCCAATGGGCTGCCGCACAGGGCAATCGCGTCCACCCTCATACTGGGATGTGTAACCTGATTCTCCCGAAGCCAGGCATAGGCCAGTTGCCGGAGCATCTGGCGTTTACGGGCGGTAATAGATTCAAGCGGGTGCCCGTAGCCTACCCCAGAACGGGTTTTGACCTCGATGAAGACCAGGTTTTGGTGGCTATCGTGCATGACAAGATCAAGCTCGCCGCTCCACCGAGACTGGCCTTCTAAGCGCTGGGGGCGCCAGTTGCGAGCTAGCAGGGTGTACCCCTGCCGTTCTAAAACCGCCAGGGCAATATCTTCGCCCCAGCGCCCCACATCTTTGGGCCGCAAGGACGCGTGGGGTGAAGATGGCTGTAGTGCGGGGTTCATGGGGGCCTCCTTCAAGTTTCAGAGTTAGCCCCATAATGACCTGCCGGGTCTGATTCTACCTACCTCTGTACTGACTGTGGATATCACCCCTTCCCTATACCACCATGTCAGCTCCAGGTAGCTCCCATCTGCACGCCCATAAACGGTTCAGCTGTGACGCAACCATGACGCCCCGTAAGCCCCTATCCCCAGCCAGCTACACCGGGCGTCCGCGCCTTACCTACCAAACCTAAATACACAAAGCCCACCTCTTCCCCAGGAGGGAGGAGGCGGGCTCAAAACCTAGCCCTTATGCCGAGCCAGGGTCAAAATCGCTCATGGTGGGAACCACTAGATCCTCTGCGGCGGCGCGTTCTTCAACGTTAACATCCCGCACCGAGTACACCTTCACGTTCTTTACGAAACGGGACTGCCGGAAGATATCCCAGACCCACACATCCTGCATCTCCACCTCAAAATAGAGAGAACCATCAGCGGCCCGCGGGGTCACCTGCACCTGGTTAGCCAGATAAAAGCGACGATCAGTTTCAACGATGTAGGTGAAAAGCTCAGCTACGTTCTTGTACTCTTCGTACAGGGCTAGCTGGGCACCCGATTCATAACTTTCAAGGTCTTCTTGGCTCATTCTTCTTCCTTCTCTCGTTCCACCATAGCCTGCTGGATTTGCGCGTCGGTAGCCGGCAGCGACCAGCTCAACCGGTGCAAGGGGGTGGGCCCCAGGGTCTCTATAGCGGTTCGGTGGCCACCTGACCCGTACCCCTTATTTTTCGCCCAGCCATAGCCGGGATAGCGGGCGTCCAGCTCGTCCATGAGATGATCGCGCTCCACCTTGGCCACTACCGAGGCCGCAGCGATAGAAGCGCAACGATAATCACCTTTAATCTCCATCTGTACCGGCCCGAACCAACCGCCCGGCTCCCCCGCCAGCCCTGCCCAGGCCTCGGTGACCAGGGCGCGGTAGAGAGAGGTAGCCGAATCAAGCTCGGCAAAGAGGTCGGGCTCGGGGGCAGATAGCCAGTTATGTTTGCCATCCAAGAGCACGGCGTCGGGGTAAGCCCCAGCCCTAGCCACCTGAGCCAGGGCCCGCTGCCCCGCTAGACGCAGGGCTGTGGTAATTCCCAGGGCATCGATTTCAGCCGGGCTAGCGTGCCCCACAGCGGTTACAGCCCACTGTTCTACTAGCGGGGCCATAGCCAGCCGCTTTTTCTCGGTCAATGCTTTGGAGTCGATCAGCCCCTCGACCGTCAGCTCAGCACTCGCCTCGATAACGGCAACGCCCACGGTGACCGGCCCAGCTAGCGGGCCGCGACCTACCTCGTCCATGCCCGCAACCAGGGTCTTGCCCGTAGCAAAAAGCTGGGCTTCAACACTTAGGTCAGCGGACGCCGGTTCTTGAGTTGGCATGGTCTTACTCGGTGTCGGGCACGTCGGCAAAGACATCGTCAGCGCCGCCGATGAAGGTGAAGCTGGACAGGGGCCAGGCAACCACAAAGACCTCACCTACAACATCGGCGTCATTGATGAACTCGGTGCCGGTCTGGATATGGTAGCGGGAATCGGCAGAGTTAGAACGGTTATCGCCCATGACGAAGTAGGAGTTCTGGGGAACAATCACATCGAAAGGGAGCTCAGTGGAGCTGACACCGGGCTTGAGGTAGGTCTCGTCGATTTCTACGCCGTTGACAGTAATACGGCCATCAGCACTACCTACGATGTGGTCACCGCCCACACCGATGACGCGCTTAACCAGGTAGTTAGAAGAGCTATCTGGCATGACGCCCACAAAAGCCAGGGCATCACGCACAGGGTTTGAGGCCGTAGAGACGGGCATCCAGCCCTGGGTGTCCTTGAAGACAACAATGTCGCCGCGCTCGGCTTCGGTAAAGAGGCCACCCGCTACATTGACGAACACGCGGTCGTTGATTTGCAGGGTGTCTTCCATAGAGCTTGAGGGGATATAGAAGCCTCGTACCACGAAGGTTTTGAGCAGGAAAGCAATGAGAACCGCATAGAGGATAATCAGGGCGTATTCTTTAACCGCGCTGTTTTCACGGCGGCGCTTACCGCCGCGGGGCTTATCTTTCGAGGCGGTGGTGGCGTCCTGTGCCGCTGCCTCGATGCTGTCTGAGTTCTGCTGCTCCATGAGCCCGCACCCTTCTGCTGTGAACGTGTTTAGAGATTAGTTTAGTGGTTTTAGCTGGGAGCTTGACCAAAGCGCGGGGCTGGCCAGGCGATGAAAACCGGAGTGCCGATAATTTTTTCGGTGCGAATCATGCCCCCACCGGGTGCCCCTAAGAGGGCCCTGGAGTCAGCGGACGCCAACCGATGGTCTCCCATGACCCACATGCGTCCTTCGGGAACCTGCACGCTAAAGCGCACTTCGCTGGCAGCCTCCCCCGGGTACAAGTAGGGTTCTTCGGAGCGTTGCCCGTTGACCAACAGATACCCCTGGGCATCGCAACATTCGACGCTATCGCCTGCCACCCCGATGACACGCTTGATATAGACCGTATCTGCCCCCACCAGCCCCAACCATTGGCCAGCGGTTGTGAGCGGATCCCGCACCCAGGGGCTGCCGGGAACATAGGGGGCAAAGGAGCCTGTCCCGTCGAAAACGACTACGTCCCCGCGCTGCGGTTCAGTTGTTAGTTTTGAGACGAGAATACGGTCCCCGGGCTCATAGGTTGGTTCCATGGAGCTTGACGGTATGTAGAACACATCAATCAGGAAGGAACGAACCAGCAGGAGCAGGGTGAAGGCCAGGGCTGCGGCAACAGCAACAAGGCGCCAGCCCTGTAGAAAGGGTTGGCGCCTTGCCTCAGAAGATTCGGCGTGTACGCCAGTCTCCATAAAACTGTTGAAACCTAAATGGCTTAGGCTTCGCGCTTCTCGCGGATACGAGCAGCCTTACCGTGGCGGTCGCGCATGTAGTAGAGCTTTGCACGGCGGACGTCACCGCGGGTGACAACCTCGATCTTTTCGATGACGGGAGAGTGTACGGGGAAGGTACGCTCTACGCCTACACCGAAGGAAACCTTGCGGACGGTGAAGGTTTCGCGGACGCCAGCGCCCTGACGACCAACGACGAAGCCCTTGAAGACCTGGACACGGCTGCGGTTACCTTCAACAATGTTGACGTGTACGTTCAGGGTGTCGCCGGGGCCGAACTCGGGGATGTCGGTGCGAAGTGACTTGTTGTCAATGAAGTCAAGAGTCTGCATTGAGTGTCTCCGTGAATATCTCTGCCGCAGGTCAAACATATTCGGTGTATGTCGCAGGCAGTGTCTAGGGGTCACCGGGTGGTGCCAGACTGATGCTGTCTGCGATGAATTCTTGTCTCACCGGCACTGAACGGTCAGAGCCGGTGGTTCATGCTGTTATAGGTCGCTCTTCCCCCTGCGGCAGGGGCGTGCCCAGCATGAACACAAAGAAAAATTATCCCACAGAAAACCCGCCTGCACCAGGGGTGCTGCGGCGGGCGTCCGCGTGTTGCTTGTGAGCTTACCTACTTTACTAGCCTTCGCTTGAAAGCTCGGCCTCGCGCTCAGCTTTTTTGGCAGCTTTCTGCTCGGTGTGCAGTTCCTGTAGGAGCTTGCGGTCTTTCTTATCCCAATTTTCAGCGGGGTAGGCCTTGACCATATCGGGGCGGCGGGCGAAGGTGCGCTTGATTTGCTCGTCGCGGCGCCAGCGGGCGATAGCACCGTGGTTGCCAGAAAGAAGGACGGGCGGCACCTCCTCGTCGCGCCAGGTGGCGGGTTTGGTGTAAACCGGGTATTCCAGCAGGCCACCGGTGTGGGACTCTTCGGCCAGGGACTCGGGGTTGCCCATCGCACCGGGTATCAGGCGGGTAATGGCCTCAATCATGACCATCACGGCCACCTCGCCCCCGTAGAGCACATAGTCGCCGATGGACACCGGTAGTACCCTAAATTCGGTCTCGGCCCAGTCAAGCACGCGCTCATCGATGCCTTCGTAGCGGGCCGGGGCGAAGACGATGTGGTCTTCTTCGGCCAGGTCGTAGGCCATCTGCTGGTTGAAGACGGCACCGGCGGGCGAGGGAACAATCAGCAGGGGCTCCCGTGCGGACGCCGGCGAGTTAGCCAGTGCCTGATCCAGGGCCAGACCCCAGGGCTCGGGTTTCATGACCATGCCCGCTCCCCCGCCGTAGGGGGTATCGTCAACGGTTTTATGCCGGTCAAAGGCGAAGTCCCGCAGGTTGGTCAGGTGCAGGTCAACCTTGCCCGATTCGCGGGCCTTGCCCATGAGGGAGAGCTCTAGCGGGGCCAGGTATTCGGGGAAGATGGTGATGACATCAAAGCGCATGGGGTTTAGCCCTGCTCGCTCTCGGTGTCGGCTTCGTCGTCTTCATCGCTGTTGAGTTCGAGCAGGCCGGCGGGTGGGTTGATGATAATGTAGCCCTCCTCGGTATCGATTGCCGGGACAAGCTCTTCCACGAAGGGAATCATAACTTCTTCACCGTCTGCGGTGTTTTCCAGCACCAGAAGGTCCTGGGTGGGCATGGTCTGCAGGCCGGTGACGATGGCGATGGGTTCTTCGGGCAGGTAGCCGTCTTTGATGTCGGCAGCCAGGTAGACGGGTAGGTCGAGCAGTTCGTGCTCGTAGTAGCCTTCATCGTCACTGTCGGTTTCTGTTTCGGTCGCAGAGTCAAAGGTGAGGCGGGTGTCGCGCAGGTCTTCGGCCTGGTTGCGGTTGGTGACTTCTTCGAAGGCTACGACCAGGATTTTTTTGTTCCAGCGGGCTTTTTTGACGGTGAGGGTTCCGGCGGGGGCGATGGCTCCTGCGGGGCTTGCGGGGTTGAAGTTTTCGATGTCGAGTACGGCCCCGGGGGCGAAGCGTTCTTCGGGGGCGTCGGTGAAGAGCTGGACGGTGACTTCGCCGCGGATGCCGTGGGGTTTGCCGATGCGGGCGACCTGTACCTGCACGCGTATCTCCTTGGGGGTAAAGGTGGTGTGGGGTTTGGGTCTAACTTTACCGGGTTTTGCGGACGCCGGTGGGTAGGTACAAGATGACCCCCACAGCTCGTAAGCGGCAGGGGCCTCTTGAGAAGTATTCAGTTAGCGTCGCTTGTCCGTGTCGATGACGTCTACGCGCACGTGGTCGCCGTCGTTGATGGCGTTGACCACGGTGCGGATGGACTTGGCGGTGCGGCCGGAGCGGCCAATCACGCGGCCAAGGTCATCAGGGTTCACGCGAACCTCCAGGGTTTCGCCCCGGCGGCCGGTTTTGGCGCGGACCTGGACGTCGTCTGGGTTGTCGACGATACCCCGAACGAGGTGTTCGAGAGCGTCAGCCAACATGATTACTCAGCTGCTTCCTCAGAAGCTGCTTCTTCAGCAGCCTCTTCTGCGGGAGCTTCTTCAGCCTTGTCCTCGCCCTTGGGGGTGATTGCCTCGGGAAGGATGACCGAACCCTTTTCGGGAACAACGAAATCGGGCTTGGCGTCAACGGGCTTAACGGTTGACTCAGCCTTTTCGCCCTTGGCAGCAGCCAGGTCGCCGGTCAGCTTCAGCAGAGCAGCTACCTGCTCGGTGGGCTGGGCGCCAACGGACAGCCAGTACTGGGCACGCTCTGAGTTGATCTCGATGCGTGAGGGGTTCTCGGTCGGGTGGTAAATGCCGATTTCCTCGATAGCCTTACCGTCACGCTTGGTGCGTGAGTCAGCTACTACAACACGGTAGCGGGGATCGCGGATTTTACCGAAACGCTTCAGACGAATTTTAACAGCCACTGTAGTGGTTTCTCCTGTTTTCTATAACTGTTCGAGGTCAGGTCTCAGCTCGTGGGGCGGGCTTCGTCATGACCTCTGCGGACACAATTTCTCCCGGATGAGAGGGGCCGGGAAAAATCGAGTACCCGTCAAGTATGCCAGCTTATCCCCGCTTAATCTAGGGTTACGCTCCATGGAGTGAGCGTGTTGTGAGCAAGCTGACCACGACTATTGCAGTGCTAAGAGCTCGCGGCGAAGCTGTTGGCTCGGGGCTGGCGTGAATCAGCTAGTGAGCGCTAGCGAACCGGGTGAGAGGGTCAGCAGCGAGCGCGAGCTCTAGGCGCTGCGTAGCCCGCCGTCCCTCCCACTTCAGATTTATTTTTTGAGCGCCTGCTTCCAGCTGACCGAGGTGCCGCCGCGCATGATGTTGGCCCGGTAGATGCGGGCGCCGAGTCGGGTGAGTAGGGCTGCTGTTGCCAGGGTGAGGGTAAGAGCGAGCAGGGGTTCCCAGAGGGCTACGTCCTCGGTGAGTAGGCGGCGGGGCATGGCGATGGAGGACAGAATGGGAATAAAGGAGATGACCTTGAGCCAGGTCCCTGAGAGGTAGATGCCGGCGAAGAGGGCGGCAATCAGCACCATGGTGATGGGGTTGGAGAGGTTGGCGATGTCTTCGGTGCGGGCTGCCATGGCGCCGACTGCGGCCCAGATGGTGGCGATGGCTGCGAAGCCGGCGATGTAGAAGAGGGCGAACCAGCCGGCTGAGGGGAGAATCCAGCCGAAGTCTGAGGCGGCTCCGGTGATTTGCATGCCGATGAGGCCGGTGACTGCATAAACAGCTACCTGAAGGATGGCGAGCACGATGTTGCCCACGATTTTTCCGGTGAGTAGCTGCCCCAGGGGTATGGCGGTGGCAATAATTTCGACGATGCGGTTTTGCTTTTCTTCGACAACCGAGTTGGCGATGGCTACGCCGAAGAGCACGGTGGTCATGTAGAAGATCATGGCGAAGACCATGGCAATGAGGAAGGCCAGGCCGGCGTTTTGGTTACCGGAGAGGACGCTGGTGCTCACCTGGGTGCCTGCGGTCAGGGCTTGCAGGTCAACGCCTGCTTGGGCGGCATTTTCGGCGGTGATGGTTGAGGTGATGACGGAACTCAGTTCAGTCACCAGGCTGTTGTCAGGAGATGAGTCGAAGATGAGTTCCCAGCCTTCTTCGGTGGGGGCTAGGTAGGCGTCCGCGTCCCCATCGGCTACGAGGGTGCGGGCGGCGTCCGCGCTGTCAACCTGGGTGGCGGTATAGCTGGTTTCGTCGTTGCTCGCTGCATCGGCTGCGGCGACTAGGGAGCTTGCCCGGTCGTCGCTGGTGGCTACTGTGTAGTCGGTGGAACCGGAGCTGACAAAGTAGGGGATAAGGATTGCGGCCAGGATGATAACCAGGGAGAAGACGGTGCCCCCGATAAAGGATTTATCGCGCAGCTTGACCATGATTTCGCGGGTGGCAACAATCTGCCAGGCGTTCTTGGGTCTTGAAGTGCGCTGTGCTGGTGTGGTGCTCATTGGCCGGTGACCTTTCGGTAGATGTCGCCGAGGGTGGGAAGCTGGCGGGAGAACTCCTGTATATCGTGTTCCAGACCGCTGCTGAAAATCTGGTGACGGACGCTGGGGAGGTCAGCGCCAGGGGCCAGTTCGAGGACGGCGTCGGTGCCGGACACATCGAGGACTCTGACCCCGGGTAGTTCGCGCAGCCAGGCGGCATCGGCCCCGCCCCGGTAAAGGTAGCGAGGGGTGCCTGATTCTCTGAGTTCGGTGGCACTGCCTGCGGCTCGCACGGTGCCACCGTGCAGAATGACGACGCGGTCGCAGAGGCGGTCGACCAGGTCGAGCTGGTGGGATGAGAAGAGGATGGGGACGCCGGTGCGCATGAGCTCTCGCATCATGGAAACCATGGTATCTACGGCTCTGGGGTCCAGGCCGGAGAAGGGCTCATCGAGAATCAGGGCGGTGGGCTGGTGCAGGATTGAGGCTACAATCTGTACCCGCTGCTGGTTGCCCAGGGAGAGGGATTCAAGTTTGTCGTTCAGACGTTCTCCCAGCCCCAGTTCAGTCAGGTGCTCGGTGGCGACTGACCGAGCGGTGCTGGCGCTCATGCCGCGCAGCTGCCCCAGGTAAACCAGCTGGGCCAAGATAGCCTGCTTGGGGTAAAGGCCGCGTTCTTCGGGCATGTAGCCAAAGTTTGCGCGGTCTTCGGCGGTGATGGCACGCCCGCCGTAAAGTACCTGCCCGGCAGTCGGTTCGAGCAGACCCATAATCATGCGCATGGTGGTGGTCTTGCCAGCACCGTTTGCGCCAAGAAAACCGGTCATGGAGCCGGGTTCAACGGTAAAGCTCACCTTTTCTACGGCGGCTGTGGCGGTGGGGCCGCTGCCGTAGACCTTGGTGAGGTCGTGGACTTCTATCGTACGGTCGTTCATAAGGGCACTTCCTGTGGTTTGCTTGTACCTCAAGTCTAGAAAGTCCACGCAGAGAAGAACTCCCCCGTGGGGTGGAGCTTCACGGGGGAGTTCTTTTGGGGTGCCAACAGGCGGAGTTAGCCAGCTAGCCCTACCCGGTGGGCGAAAATCACGGCGGCAACCCGGTCACGGCTGTGGGTTTTGGCCAGGATGTTAGAAACGTGCGTTTTGACGGTTGCAGCTCCCAGAAAGAGCTTTTCTGCGATTTCCGCGTTGGTGAGCCCCTGGGCGAGCAGTTCCAGGGTCTCTTTCTCGCGCGGTGTCAGGGCTGCAAGTGCAAAGGCATCGTCGGGGCTCAGGTCACTGGTGGCTAGTGCTCCCCCAGCCTGTCTCTGCCCGGCGCGTCCTGCCGGGGTGGCGGCGTCCTGCCCCTTGGTTTGCTCCACAAAACGGGCGATGAGCGGCAGGGTCATTTCGGGTGAGAGCAGAGCAAGCCCCCCGGCAACCTTACGGATAGCAGCAACCAGCTCATCAGCGTCTGAGGTTTTGAGCAGGAAACCGCTGGCGCCGGCTTGCAGGGCTGAGAAGAGGTAGTCTTCGCGGTCAAAGGTCGTGAGAATCAGGACGGCCGTGCCCGGCAACTGCTCGGTCAAGGCGGCGGTGGCGGTGATTCCGTCCATCACGGGCATTTGAACGTCCATGAGCACCACATCGGGGCGGACGCTTGCGGCAAGTTCCAGGGCCTCTTTGCCGTTGCGGGCCTGGCCGACTACCTCGATGTCGCCCTCCATGGAGAGAATGAGAGCGAAACCGGATCGCACCATGTCTTGGTCGTCAGCTAACAGTACTTTGAGGGTCATGAGGCGCTCCTAGAGGCGTCGGGGTCGTGGGTTTCGTCAATGTCTATAGGGAAACGCACCTGCACCTTCCAGCCGGGGGCGCCCTGCCTCCGGCCTGCCCAGCAGGTACCACCCAGGGCGGTGGCCCGCTCCCGAATGCCTTGGAGCCCGTAACCGTGCAGGGTGTGGCCGGGTAAGTATTCTTGGCCCTCGTCTCCCGCCAGACTGCTGACCGGGCCATCATCGGTAACTTCCAGTTCCACCCAGTTGTCACCTGTCTCTCCGCCGGTACGCAGGGCCAGCACCGCGTTTTGGGCCGCTGAATGTTTGCGCACATTGGTCAGGGCTTCTTGAGCCATGCGGTAGATAGAAAGCTGGGTTCCCTGATGCAAGCCGGTCAGCCGGGTCAAGTCCTGTTCACTGACCTGCACTCGGGTTGTCACACCAACCGCCGCCATATGCTCCACCAGGTCAAAGATTTCAGTCACCTGGGGCTCTTTGGCAGCCCCGCTCCCCTGCTCCGCTTCCCCAGCAGCCCGCATCACTCGAATCAGGTTCTTCATCTCAGCAACCGAGGACCGAGCCAACTTTTCAATATTAGCCAGGGGCTCAGCCACCAGTTCCGGCTTCTTTTCTAGAGCCCGACGGGCAGCAGCCGCCTGAATCCCCATAGAAGAAACATGGTGCCCCACCGAGTCGTGAAGCTCTCTGGCAATGCGCAGGCGGTCGCGGGTGACAGCGTCCTGAGCCATCTGCTCGGCCTGCTGCTCAAGCTGCCGGGCCTGGGCAGCAAGCACGGTTCGCTGGTAGGCCTGGTTCCAGGCGGTTCGCCCCATGAGGGCTGCACACCCAAAGTAAAAAAGGTTTGTTACCGAGGCCATCACGTAGCCGGCCGTGGCCTGACTAAAAGGCCCCCCGGAATACTCTTCAACACCCGCCATGCTGTAAGCAGAGTCGGTCACCACCCAGGCAATCACGATCCAGACGAGGGCAGCAGCACAGACCAGGGCGTAGACAATCCAGGTCAAGGTGCGGTTTTTGCCCCAGGCTATACCGGCAAAAAGCACCGCAAAATAGCAGAGTTGGCAGCTCAGGGTTGCCGACGCAATTTCAGACACATAACTCAGTGCAATGAAGAGGGCTGTGGCTACCAGCATCATGCTCAGCGGGTAGATACGGCGCAGAATCAAGGGCAGGGTCATAGCAGCAGCTGCCCCATAGGAATAGCGAATCTGCTCAGTATCGTCCCCCAGAAAACCCGCAGAATGGTAGGCGGCATTCAAGAGAAGAGTAGCTGCAAGCACCACGCTCCACGCCAGAACATCCTTACGTAAGGACGCCGCCGGTGGGGTGGGCCGCTCCCAGTCGGGGTCTATCTGTGAGAAGGAAAAACGGGTGACAGTGTTCACCTGTTCACTGTATCAAGACCTAGCACGGGTCAACTCCCCCGCTAGAGGGAAAGTACCTACTGTTAGTCGCGTGCCCCGAAGAAGCGCCCCACCTGCTGGCGGGCAAACTGCCCAGCCTGCCGACCCAGTTTTTGGGTATTGCGCACAACCTTGGGAGCCTTGGGCTCAGGACTTCTCTCTTCCTCTTGCTGAGCCTGGGCCCGTAGCTCTTCGGTCAGTGAGAGGGGACGAGTTTGATGATGCTCCATCGGGGGGAGCTTTTCTGCGGCTACAACCCGCTGGTAGACCCGGGCGATCAGCATCTCAGCAGCACCGGTAGCTCCTAGAGTCGCTGCTGCAATCAGCGCTGCTCGGGGCGAACGCCCCTGTGCCGCACGTCGGGCTGCCCAGAGTGCCAGGGCCCCTGAGGCACCCAGCTGGGCTGCGGCGTCCGCGGTCAGAAGCCAGGGGCGCTGGCGGATTTCGCGACTGACGGTGCTGAGCGTATCGGTGCCGTTAGGGTAGGCGGTGACGCTTTCCTTGAAACGATCAAGACCGTTCATATCGGCGGTGAAGCGACGGTAGCCCACGAACTCGTCCAGGCCTACGGCCCCAGTGAGCACTTTGAGGAGCTCTTCGGGCAGTTCCAGAGCGTGAATGGTGGACTCGAGCCCGTCGCTGCTTTCGCAGTCCAGCACGTAGTTGGTCAGGCGGTTAGCGGTTTGTTCATCTAGCCCATAAAGCCAGATGAGCTGTTCAAGCTGGTCGCGGGCGGCGAGTTCCCTGAACGGTGCGGGGAGTAGACCAGGAAGGCTCCAGACCAGGTTGCCCACTTCGCTAGAGACCCGTTCAAGGGCAGAGCCGATTTTTGTCAGGGGCGACCAGCTAAAGGTCAACACAGATCCCACCAGGCCGGAATCGGGTGTACCCATGACCTGGTTGACCCAGTCGGTGACGCTACCCTCTTCGGGACCGGTGGAATCAGCCGGTAGGACGAAGGTCAGGTTTTGGCCAAAGAGGGTTTGTTCAGCCACAATCGAGGGCACGTCCATGGCTTCAAGCAGGTTGGCCAGGGTGCGGGGGTCGGCGGTAAGCAGCGACCAGCCCTTGTCGGCAGGTGCCGCCTCAACCTCACCTGCCATGAGCTCAGGCTGCATGTAAGTGGCAAGGTCAGCCATCGACAGTTCCACCAGCGCAGCGCTCACCCCGTACGGGTCAAGGCTCAGGGAATCGGTGCCCTGGGAGAAGGACGCCAGGTGGTAGTCCTCCTCCGGCTTCTGGGGAAGAAGGTAAGCTACACCCGGGAAGAGAGCATCCAGCTGGGTTAGAAAGTCAGCCAGAGGTTGGCCCGGTAGGAGTACCCCGGTGCCATCAGTCTGCACGGTACGCAAGGACGCCTGCCCCGGCACCCGCTCGCAGAGCACGAAAAGCTGAGCGCGGTGTCCGTCCGTCTCAAGGGCCGTCACCGTCGCCACCGACTCTAAATAACCTGCTAACTGAGGGATAATCTCCCAGTTCAGCTCTTCCATCGCGGCCAAAGCCTCTGGGGTGGGGTCCCCGGTCAGTGCCTGAAGCTCCTCTGCGGTAACCTCAGTAGGAATCTCTTCAAGCTCTGCTGCAAGCTCTTCGCTCCCCTGCTCTGCCTGCATAATCTGCTGAATCAGGTCATCGAACTTATCGGGGTCGGCAGCCAGCTCTTCAACGCTCTTGAGCTCGTCCTCGGTGTACTCGTAGCTCTGGTCAGCGCCCTGAGCCTGCTCCCGAATCATGCCGATAATGCTCTCTAGCTGATCCCGAACCTGCTGCTCGACGTCAGCAGGCAAGGCAAGCTGCTCACCGGCATCCGCCCCCTGCTGAGTATCAGACGCACCGCGGTACAGGGCGGGCACAAGCTCCCGCCAGTTCTCCCAGGGCTGGGCACGATCAATGCGCAGACGCACCCACAGCACATCAGAACCCACAACCTCCCCGTGGGAGGCACCCTGCTGGGCGGGGTCACGGTGTGATTCAGTCATATGCTTACAATCCTTATCAACGCTTCATCAAATTGGCAGAGCTCTACCCGGGCTACAGGGGAAGAAAAATCTAGCTGCCAGGTGAATCGCTAGAGAACTCATACACGGCGCCGGTCTGCACAGCGCGGAAAGCCTGTCGCAGACGGTGGGCGTGACGGGGCCCAAAATAATCATCTAAATCTTCAGGAGCAACCCACTCATAGCCGGTGAGCTCTTCCTCCTGCAGGGTAATCGTCGCGGTCGCAGGTAGCACGCCAGCATCATAAATGTAGTAGGTAGAGTCGCCCCAGATACCCATCTGAAGCCCGTGAAAAATTACCAGCAGACGGCCCGGTTCTAGGTCAAGACCAACTTCTTCAGCTACCTCACGGAAGCAACCGGCCTGCGGGGCTTCGCCAGCTTCTACGGTACCGCCTGGGATAGTCCAGCCGTCCTTATAGTTAGGCTTGACCGCCAGCATCCTCCCCTCATCATTTCGAATCAGGGCACCGGCTGCCAGACGACGGGTAGGTAGGGTTGCGATAAAGGCCTTCAGCTCTTCTTCAGGAAGATAAGAATCAACCACGGCACTGCTCCTTCTCGACTGGCGGTTACTACACCCAATGTACCGCGCCAGACCACAGCTTGAAAGGTAGAGGGGCCCTTGCACTCTCTCAGCAGAACTTGCCCGCCCACCGCGCGTCCTTAAAAGCTTAAGGGCGGGGGGAAGCTAACCGCTTACCCCCGCCCCTAGAGCAGGTTTACTTGAGGAACTTCTCAAAGCCCTTGGGCAAGTTTAGGTCCTCGGGCTTGACGTCCTGGGCCTGCTGGCCGAAAGCTGACCCCAGAGCAGCCTGCTGCTTAGCTGCCGCTGCCTGCTCCTGCTGGGCGCGCTTTGCCGGGTTGCCAGAACGAGCCTTCTGCTTGCCCTTACCCTTGCCCTTGTTCTTACGGGCAGCACCACCGGCAGCAGCCATACCGGGCATCTGCATGCCACCGGGCATACCTGCCATATTGCCGCTGGCCAGCTTCTTCATCATCTTCTGAGCCTGGGCAAAACGCTCCATGAGCATGTTGACCTCAGAAACAGTAACACCTGCACCCTTGGCAATACGGGCACGGCGGGAGCCGTTAATAATCTTGGGGGCAACACGCTCGTGCGGAGTCATAGAACGAACGATTGCCTCGACCCGGTCGATTTCCTTCTCATCGAAGTTCTCTAGCTGCTGACGGATCTGGGCGGCACCCGGCATCATCATGAGCAGCTTCTTCATGGAGCCCATCTTACGGATCTGCTGCATCTGGGCCAGGAAGTCCTCGAAGGTGAAGTCTTCTTGGTCAACGAACTTCTTGGCCATGCGGTCAGCTTCGGCCTTGTCCCAGGTCTGCTCGGCCTGCTCAATCAGGGTGAGGACGTCACCCATGTCGAGAATACGGCTGGCCATGCGGTCGGGGTGGAACTGCTCAAAGTCGGTGACGTTTTCACCGGTTGAGGCAAACATGATGGGCTTGCCGGTCACCGAGGCAACCGACAGGGCGGCACCACCGCGGGCGTCACCGTCCAGCTTGGAGAGCACGACGCCGGTGAAGTCGACGCCCTCGTTGAAGGCGTTAGCGGTGTTGACGGCGTCCTGACCGATCATTGCGTCGATAACGAAGAGGACTTCGTTGGGTTCAATGGCGTCGCGGATGTTGCGGGCCTGCTGCATGAGCTCAGCATCTACACCCAGGCGGCCTGCGGTATCGACAATGACCACATCGTGCAGCTTGGCGCGGGCCTCAGCGACACCGTCGCGGGCTACCTGGACGGGGTCGCCTGTTGGTACGTCGAATTCGCTGGTGACACCGGGGTGGGGAGCGTAAACGGGTACACCGGCGCGCTCACCAACCACCTTGAGCTGGTTAACAGCGTTGGGGCGCTGTAGGTCAGAGGCAACCAGCATGGGGGTGTGCCCCTGCTTCTTGAGCCAGTGAGAAAGCTTACCGGCCAGGGTAGTCTTACCGGCGCCCTGCAAACCGGCCAGCATGATGATGGTGGGGCCGGTCTTGGCCATGTTGATACGGCGGGTCTGGCCACCCAGAATGTTGACCAGCTCTTCGTTGACGATCTTGACGATCTGCTGGGAGGGGTTGAGGGCTTCGGAGACCTCGGCACCCAGGGCACGTTCCTTGATATGGGAGGTAAATTCGCGGACGACAGGGACGGCGACGTCGGCATCCAGCAGAGCCCGGCGGATTTCGCGTACTGTTGCGTCGATGTCTGCTTCAGTCAGCTTGCCTTTGCCGCGCAGGTTTTTGAAGGTTGCTGTCAACCGGTCTGAGAGTGAATTAAACACGGGCTGTGCACTACTTTCGTGGCTGGATGGGCGTCACGGGCTTAACCGGCCCGCTAACAAATTTAAGAATCAGCTATTAAGAATAACGTATGTGGGCAAGAAGCCGCCGGGTTTGCGCGGTTGAGAGTCAGAATCCCTGTTTCGACGCTTTCGCCGGTTTTCCACGGCTGAACCGTAGAAAACCGGCGAAAAAGTTGAATTCAGGGGGTGGGATTACTCCTTGACCCAGCCCGCGTTAATGTAGACGGACGGGTTGGCGTAGGGGCGCGCAAAGAGGAAGGCACCGTAGTTGGCCAGGTTGGTCTTGCAGAACCAGATTTCGGGGCCATTGATGATGGGAATCATGGTGGCAACCTCAGCCATGTGCTTCTTCTCGATCTCATTGGACAGGGCGTTACGCTCTTCCATGGATTCGATAGTACGCAGGCGCTCGCACATGGCGTCAATTTCGTCGGTGCCGATGCCGTTGTAGGTGGCTGAGTGGTAGAAGTACTCTGCTGAACCTGAGGCGTCTTCATCCAGGATGCCGTAGCCGGAGAAGGTGACGTCGTATTCCTTGTTACCAATGACAGTGGAGAAGTTCGCGTCGGGCTGGTTGTCGATGGTGCATTCGATACCGGCAGCCTTCATCTGCTGAACGATGGCCTGAGCAGTGGCTGATGAAACCGGGTCATCGCCGAAGGTGGTGATGGCGAACTTGGCATTGCCTGAAGAGTTGGCCAGGTAGTCACCGTTTTGGCTGTAACCTGCATCGGTCAGGATTTTCTTAGCTGCCTCTGTACCGGTTTCTGCCGGGTAGTTGTCCTGGTAGTCGGTGGCGAAGGGCATGAGCATCATGGAGCCTGGGACTTCTTCGGTCCAGTTGAGGCCGTTGAAGCGGACGGCTGCAATGGCCTGACGGTCGATGGCGGCGAAGATGGCACGGCGCAGGGCAGTGTCGGTGAGTCGTTCAGGGTTAATAACCAGGCCGCCGGCATAGAGGTTCTGCCCGCGGCGAGGCTCAGCGCCGCTGGTGCCGTCAATGTCGTTGTAAGCGGTCAGGCTGTTTGCGGTCACAGCATCGATTTCACCGTTGCGGAAGGCTGCGCGGGCGGCAGTGGCTTCCATCTGGCGGAAGGTGATACGTTCGAGCAGGGGCTTTTCACCCCACCAGTTCTCGTTGGGGACGACGGTGAGCACCTTCTGGGCTGAATCCCAGTTATCGACCTTGTAGGGGCCAGAGAGGTAGTCATTGTTGATGGTATCGAGCAGGCCGTCGTTGAAGATTGCGGGGTCTTCCATGGCGGGGTGGACCAGGCCAGTGCCGAAGAGGCCATCGATAGGGTAATAGGGTTCGGTCATGGTGATCTTGACCGAGTAAGCGTCGCCGTCTTCTTCGATAGAGGCGATGTGGGCATAAACGCCGGGATCAACGATGTTGTAGCCTTCTTCGGTGAGGGTCTTGTGGGTAACCTGCAGGGCCTTGACGTCTACAGGGGTACCGTCGTTGAACTTAGCCTCAGGGTTGAGCTTGATGGAGATGGTCTGTACGCCGTCGACTTCGCTGGCTTCGTAGGCGGTGCAGTAGTCGGTGTTGATGCTGTATTCGCCCAGGGCGTTGGTCTTCCACAGGCCGCTGACGGTGGCGGTGTTGACGGCTGCCATGACGTTGAGATTGCTAGTGGTGTAACCGGTTTGGGTGGCTACGTTAAAGTTGGGGCCCAGGGTGGATACGGCGAGGTTAAGGACGCCGCCGGTCTGCAGGTCTGCGCGGTCGCGTTCGTTGATGGCGATGAGCTTTGAGATGTCGTCGCCGCTGGTAAGGGCTGAGCCGGTTTCGGCACTTGAAGTATTGCTGTTACCACCACAGGCTGCGAGTAGGCCGGTCATGCCAGCTAGGCCGGAGACCAGGAAGAAGGACCTGCGGTTGAGGTTGATACGTGCAGTCATGATGCCATCCTTAGATAAGCAGAACTTAATGTTCGCCACACCTTTTGTGTGATTGAGACTACCCTAGCAGGTAATTCATGCCACTGTAACTCTTTTTAAACCCGCATTTCACATAATGGCTCCGTAAGTGCTGAGTATTTTTATCGGAAATAGATTAGAATACCTAAATTTTTCCAGTGTTTTCGGTTTTTTCGTACCGCTCCCCCAGCCTCTTACTCACGAGTCCTACTTCGTTCTGAGGAAATAGCGTAGATAAAAACCTTGCCCCATCACCTACATCAGGTGATGGGGCAAACTTGAAAACTATCCTATGCGCTTTCCAGGCTGGACAGTTTAGCTCTTCATCCAGCCGACGCGGGACCATGAGTTGGGGTTACTACGGGGGCTGCCAAACATAGCAGCACCGTAGTTGGCCAGCTTGGTCTTGCAGTAGAAGATGTCGGGACCATTGAAGACAGTACCGAGAGTTGCAAACTCTGCCATGAACTTCTTTTCGATCTCGTTGCACTTAGCGTTACGCTCAGCGTCATCCTCAATCTTTTCCATCTCGGCGATCATGGCATCGATTTCCTCAGAGCCAGCAGCTCCATCGAGGTTGGATGAGTGGTAGTACTGGCGAGTGGCGCTGGTAGCGTCAGAGCCAACAGTGTAACCCGAGAAAGTCATGTCGTACTCCTTGTTACCGACGACCGAAGCAAAGTTTGCGTCGGGCTGCTGGTCGATGGAGCACTCAATACCGATGGTCTTCATTTGCTCAATCATGGTCTGAGCCAGGGCAGCTGACCCGGGATCATCACCGAAGTTGGTCACGCGGAAGCTGGCGTTTTTGCCGTCCTTAGCGTAGTAATCGCCACTCTTGGTGTAACCGGCATCTTCCAGAATCTTCTGGGCCGCCTCGACACCGCGCTCGGCAGGGTAGTTGTCCTGGTAGTACTCAGAAACAGGCAACAGAAGCATGGAGCCCGGAGTCTCTTCGGACCAGTTCAGACCCTGGAAACGGATATCTGAGAGGGCCTTGCGGTCGGTACCGGCAAAGATGGCGCGACGCAGGGCGACATCCTGAATGCGGGCGGGGTTGAGGTTCAGACCGCCGGAGAAGAGGCGCAGGGAACGACGGGGCTCGGCATCGGCAGTGCCCTCAACGTCCTTGTAGGCAGCCAGGGTGCGGGCGCCCACTGCATCAATTTCACCATTGCGGAAAGCCGCACGGGCTGCGGTAGCCTCCATCTGACGGAAGGTAATACGCTCTAGCAGAGGCTTATCCCCCAGCCAGTTTTCGTTAGACACAACCGAGAAGCGTTTTTCAGCTGAGTTCCACTCTTCAAGCTTGAAGGGGCCAATACCGTAGTCCGGGTTGGGATTGTCAGTCCAACCGTTGTTGAAGACCTCGGGATCAGCCATGGCCGGGTGTAGAACAGAACCGAAGAGGCTATCTGCTGGGTAAAACGGTTCTGCCATCTTTACGACGACAGTGAAGGGATCGCCATCTTCTTCAATGGATTCAATGAACTCATACATACCGGAGTTAACGATGTTGTAATCACCCTCAGTAGACTTGAAGACGTTCCATGAGGTGCGGAGGGCTTCGATGTCGATGGGGGTGCCATCGTTAAACTTAGCGTCGGGGTTGAGCTTCACACGGATAGTCTGAACGCCATCTACGGTTTCTGCCTCGTAGCTTTCGCAGAAAACAGGGTTAACGGTACTTTCACCCACGAAGTCTGACTGCCACAGACCGGTCGCCATATTGGTATGGGTAGTAGACAGTACTAGAGCGTTATCAGCAGCATTACCATTTTGCGAGGTGATATTGAAGTCAGGGCCAAGGGTTAAGACTGGCAAGGTGAGAGTGCCGCCCTGTTGCAGATTAGCAACGTCCTGCTCATTAATTTCGACCTTAATTTCATCGCCGGCTGCTGCCATGCTGGCCGTTGCAGCACTGGTGGTATTGGAGCCCGAGCCACCGCAGGCGGTCAGCAGGCCGGTGGTTCCCAAGATGCCAGTACCCCAGAGCAGGGTACGGCGGTTCAGAACTACATTCTTGTTCATTCTCTCTTCTCCTTTGTAAAGAGGATGGGTAAAAGTGGGTTTGAAGTGATTTCAATTACATACTATACATGTAATTTAGCTCATAGCAACTTCGTGTTCAGGATAATGACAGGTGTACTCGTGGTCCTCACTCGCCCTACTCAGAGCAGGCACGTTATCAGTGCAGTTCTTCTGCTTATCCTCAGGAAGCAACTTGAAAATGGGGCAACGGGTCGCAAAGGCGCATCCGTCGGGCGCATTCACGGGTGTAGGCAGATCGCCTTCCAACACGATACGCTGACGATTGGCTTCCACCTCCGGATCAGGTACAGGAATGGCTGAGAGCAAAGCCCTGGTGTAGGGGTGTACAGGGTTATCAAAGACCTCATCCACATCACCAATCTCAACCACGCGGCCCAGGTACATCACAGCCACACGGTCTGAAGCATGCCGTACCACCGCCAGGTCATGGGCCACCATCAGGTAGCTCAAACCCAGCTCCACCCGCAGCTTTTCCAGCAGGTTGATCACGCCAGCCTGAACCGATACGTCCAGGGCAGAGACCGGCTCATCCAGGGCCACCAGCTTGGGGTTGACGGCCAGCGCGCGGGCGATGCCGATACGCTGACGCTGACCACCTGAGAACTGGTTGGGGAAGCGGTTGACGTGGTCAGGTTGCAGGCCTACCGTCTTCATCAGTTCCAACACGCGCTTCTTGATATCCTTGACTGCCCAGCCCTGATTTTGCAGGGGCTCGGCAAGAATTTCGTAGACGGTGAAACGGGGGTCCAGGGCACCGGTTGGGTCCTGGAAAACCATCTGCTGGTTCTTGCGGAGGGCATTGAGCTCGGAGCCTCGCAGGCCCTTTTTGTTGGAGACACCTGCGATAACGATTTCACCGTCGATGTCCTTAGAAAACTCCATGATTTCGAGCAGGGTGGTGGTTTTGCCGCAGCCTGACTCGCCCACGATGGAGAAGCACTCGCCTTCGCGGATATCGAAGCTGACCCCGTTGACGGCCTTGACGGTGCCCACGCGGCGCTTGATGAGAGCCCCCTTAGTGAGAGGGAAGAACTTCTTGACGTTCTTGACCTCAAGGACGCTGGCACGCTCCTCGCGGGGAACACCATCGAGGGCTGAGGTGGGGATAGCCGGTACGGGGAACATCTGCTCGGGACGCTCGTTCACGAACTTTTCCGCATACAGGCAGGCTGAGCGGTGGTTCTCACCGGTACCGGCAATCAGCTTAAGCTCCGGCTCCTGGGTGAGGCAGGCGTCCGTCGCTACCGGGCAACGAGGGGCAAAGGAGCAGCCAACCACGGGCTTGAGCAGGTTAGGCGGAGTGCCCTCGATCGGAACCAGTGAGGCCTTTTCCTTGCGGTCTACGCGGGGCACGGCACCGAGCAGACCGATGGTATAGGGCATGGAGGGCTTCTTGTAGAGATCGGCAGCTGCGGCGTGTTCCACGGCTTTACCCGCGTACATGACCATGATTTCATCGGCCATACCGGCGACGATACCCAGGTCGTGGGTGATCATAATGGTCGCAGCCCCGGTCTCTTCCTGGGCTTTCTGCATGACTTCAAGCACCTGGGCCTGGATGGTGACGTCCAGCGCGGTGGTGGGCTCATCGGCAATCAGAACGCGTGGTTCATTGGCGATTGCCATGGCAATCATGACGCGCTGACGCATACCGCCGGAGAACTCATGGGGGAAGGACTTGAGCCGGCTTTCAGGCGAAGGAATACCGACCAGACGCAAGAGCTCCACGGAACGAGCCTGAATTGCTTTATCGCTCATTCCCTTGTTATGGGCCTTGAGTACCTCAGCCAGCTGGTGGCCGATGGTGAAGACCGGGGTGAGTGATGACAGCGGATCCTGGAAGACCATGGAAATTTCTTTACCCCGGTAATCGCACATCTGCTTATCACTCAAACCCAGCAGCTCAGTGCCGTTGTATTTGATGGAACCGGTGATGTCTGCGGTGGTGGGGTGTAAACCCATAATCGCCATAGAGGCAACTGACTTGCCGGAGCCAGATTCGCCCACGATGCCCAGGGTCTTACCCGCATACAGGTCGAAGTCAATGCCGCGCACCGCATGCACAATACCGTTTTCGGTATTGAACTTGACGTTGAGGTCTCTAACGCTCAGTACTGGTGTAGTGCTCATTTACTTCTTCTTTTTCTTAACTTTGCCAACGGACAGGGAGGTGGGATCGAAGGCGTCGCGCAAACCGTCATTCATCAGAGCCAGAGGACCAACCAGTAGGAAGAAGAACAGCAGCGGAATCCAGAACATCCAGGGCAGGGTGTTGATCTGGCTTGAAGCCTGGGCAATCAATGACCCCAGGGAGAAGTTGGGGTACTTCACGCCGATACCGATAAAGGTGTAGGACACCTCAGCAAGAATCGCTGCGGTGATACCGCGGGTAAATTCAAGCACCATCAGGGAGCCAATATTGGGAACCAGGTGACGCCAGACAATCTTGAGGGGGTGCACACCCATGTAGCGGGCGGCTTTGACGTAGTCGCGGGAGATGAGCGACATGGCCATCGCACGGATAACACGGGCAGTGTACATCCAGCTGAAGATTAGGAGCACGATGGTCAGGATGAGCCAGCCGGGCAGGTTATCGCGGATGGCCTGGCCGCCAGCACCGTTGATGACGATAGCTACAACCAGCAGGCTGGGCGCCATAATCAGGGTCTCTAGGACGAACAGCATGGTCTTGTCGATCTTACCGCCGAAGTAGGCCATGACGCAGCCGTAGATAGCTGCAAAGATGACGGAGACACCACCGACAATTAGGCCAATGAAGACCGAGGTACGCACCGCTTCAACCATCTGGGCATAGAGGTCGGTGCCGGCGCTGGTGGTACCAAACCAGTGTTCGGCGCTGGGGCCGGTGGAGATATAGAAGGGGTCGATGGTGGTGGTATCCCACTTCGAGAGGAAACCGCCGAAGAGTCCGAAGGCTATCACCAGCAGCAGGACGACGAGGCCGAAGACAGCGGTCTTATTACGCATGAAGCGACGGAAGATGATTTTCTTCTTGCTGATGATGTCAAAGTCGGCGTTAGCTTGATCAACCTTGGTAATGATGCCGGTGAGGTTGTTGTGGTCAATGGAGGGTGAATTACTCATGAGATCCTCACTCGGGGATCGACGATGGTGGTGGCTATATCGGCGATGATAGCGCCAACAGCGAAGATGAAGGAGCCGTAGGCCAGGGTTGCTACCGCAGCGTTGACATCCTGGGCACCAATAGCCTGAACTGACCAGAGGCCGATGCCGGGCCAGGCGAAGATAGCCTCGGCGAAGAAACCGCCGGTGAAAATCGCGGGAACGGTGTAGGCGATGGACTGGGCAACCGGGATAAAGGAGACACGCAGGGCGTGACGACGGATAGCCTGGTTGCGGGTCAAACCTTTAGCGCGAGCAGTGCGGACGAAGTCGGCGTTGACGCTGTCAAGCAGGTACTGGCGCTGGGCAATCTGGTAGCCACCCCAGCTCATAATCGTGATACAGAAGGTGGGCACAATGTAGTGGGCTGCCAAGTCTACCCAATATTCGAAGCTGCCCGGTGTGAGCCCTGGCGAGGAGATACCGGTTACGAAGAAGATTCGCTCCCCCGCTGCGCTGTTGATAGCTACAGCGCCCAGCTGCACCAGGAAGTAGGCAATGGGAGCAGGCAGAATATAGACCAGGTAGGAGTAGCCGGTAATCACGCGGTCAGCGAATTTGTACTGGCGGGCTGCCGAGTAAACACCCAGGGCTACGCCGATTATCAGGGAGAGAATCACGGCAACCAGGTAGAGGCGGGTGGAAACCCATACTCGCTGACCGAATTCAGCGTTGATGTAGGCGCCGTTGGGGCTGCGGCCCCAGTCCCAGTGCAGAACGACGTTGGTCAGCCACTGGACATAACGGTCCCAGGCACTCATGGTGGGGTCCAGGTTCAGGGAAGCGAAGTTTCGTTGAACCTGCTCAGGTGAGGGGCGGGGAATACGTTCCTGCTCCAACAGGGCGGGATTCAGTGAGTTAACAGCGAGAAAGTAGCCACCGGTTGTCGTTATGAAGATCATGACGGCGTAGGTAGCCAGGCGCCTCAAGAGATACTTAATCATGAGGCGAACTCTTTCAAAGAAATGATCATTGTGTGTGAGCCTTTACAGATACTGCCAGGCTTATGATGCCCAGCATATACTGACGTATTGAGTTGAGTATATTGAGTCGCGCCCATCACATCAAGTTGGCCAACACGCCCCTTTTGTATCAGGCCTTACCCTGGAAACACGGGCGAAACAAAGGAATTTCTTTAAAGCCCGCAATACCGCGGAAAATACGGGGCACCCTCGCCTCTGTACTAGCAATGGTGCAGTATTAGGCTCATAAAATCTTTAAAAATATTAAACAATTTCCGGGCTTCATCTCATCTGTAGAACCCGATTGGTCAAGGATGCCACAGCAGAAACGAATCAGCCCGGGGCCTCCGTCCGGAGAGCCCTCGGACTGTTCGCTCTGACCTAGCTGGGTGCTTCTTGCCCCCAGGCGTCTTTAGGCCAGGTCGATATCTAGCAGAATCGGGGTGTGATCCTGGCGGGGTCCAGAGTCAATCATCTCTGAGGCTCGCACCTTATCGGCAAGGCGGTTGGAAACCAGCCAGTAGTCAATGCGCCAGCCGGTGTTGTTGATCTTGGAGGTACGGGACCGCTGGGCCCACCAGGTGTAGGCTCCGGTGACGTCCCCGTGCAGGTGACGGAAGGTGTCGGTAAAACCCCTAGACAGAATGTGGGTAAAGCCCTCGCGCTCCTCATCGGTGAAGCCGGGTGAGCGGCGGTTAGCCTTGGGGTTAGCCAGGTCGATTTCGGTGTGGGCAACGTTGAAGTCGCCGGTTGCGAGCACCGGTTTGGAGGCGTCCAGGCCGGCAAGATAATCGGCGTAGAGGCGGTCCCAGACTTGGCGGTCAGGCAGGCGGCGCAGGCCGTCCGAAGCGTTGGGGGTGTAGACCTGGGTGACGTAGAAGTCCTCAAATTCCAGGGTAATCATGCGCCCTTCGGCATCCATGGTGGTGGGAGCAGAAAGGCGGGGGTAGGTAACGGTGGGCTCTAGCTCCTGCTTGTAGAGGAACATGGTGCCCGCATAGCCCTTGCGGGCGGGTTCGTCGGAAGATACCCAGGCAATCTTATAGTCGGGGAAGTAGACGTGAAGGGCTTCGAGATGTTTCTTGGTGGGTCCCTTGGCTGAAAGCTTCGTTTCTTGGAGGGCAAGGACGTCGGGATTCAGCAGGGCGATGGAGGCAAAAACATCGCGGGATAGCAGGGCACGGGCCGACTCACTGGTGAGTGCAGCATTGAGTGAATCAACATTCCAGGAGACAAGTTTCATGCCCTCTAGTCTACCCGGCACTCCCCCGCCGCCGTCCTCATCTGCATGCTTACCCCTTCCCTGCCGGTGCTCCAGGCTAGACCGCAAAAGGTAAGGGCAGACCCACGAAACCGTGGGTCTGCCCTAGATCTGTAGGACGCTTGTGTTTAGATGGCGGAGACGCCGCGTTCTCCGGTACGGACCCGAACCACCTCATCCACGCTGCCCACCCAGATTTTGCCGTCCCCGGCGCTGCCAGTGTTAGCGGTGGCGATAATCAGGTCGATGATGCCCTCCGCCCGATCAAGATCAGCCAAGATTTCCAGTCGAATTTTAGGAATCAGGCGAATGTCGTATTCCTTGCCGCGGTAGACCTCTACGTGCCCGCGCTGACGTCCGTAGCCCTGGGCTTCTGACACCGTCATCCCGTCGACCCCACAGTTTTCGAGGGACTAGCGGATGTCGTCAAATTTTTCGGGCTGAATCAAAGCGGTAATAAGTTTCATAACAACAACTCCCTCTAGTTTTTAGCGAAGGCACCGGAGGTGCCGCTCGACATGGCGTAGGCGCTTTCAGCATGCTGGGCCAGGTCGATCCCCTGAACCTCCTGCTTCTCGCTGACCCGGAAACCCATGGTGCGGTGAATCGGGATCACAATCAACAGGGTCACAACCGCGCAGTAGGCCATAGAAATCAGGGTTGCAACGGTCTGGGTAACCAGCAGGCCTAGACCGCCACCGTAAAAGAGACCTGCAATTCCGGTAGACGGGGTTGCGATAAAACCCAGAGCCAAAGGGCCAATGAGACCGGAAACCAGGTGTACACCCACAACGTCAAGAGAATCATCGTAGCCCAAGCGGTACTTGAGGCCCACGGCCCAGCCTGAGGCGATACCCGAGATAAAGCCTAGGGCCAGAGCTCCGGCCGGATCGACGTTAGCGCAGGCCGGGGTGATAGCAACCAGCCCCGAGACCAGGCCGGACGCCGCACCCAGGGAGGTCACGTGGCCATCGCGGATTCGTTCAAGTAGGGCCCAGCCGAGCATGGCAGCCGCCGGGGCAGCAAGGGTGTTGACCCAGATCAGACCTGCCTGGGCGCCGTCCGCAGCAGCCCCCACGTTGAAACCGAACCAACCAAACCAGAGGATAGCTGCACCCAGCATGACCAGGGGCAGGGAGTGGGGACGCTGGTTGGGGTCTTCCCCAAAGCCCTTGCGAGCGCCCAGTACCAGGGCCAGGATTAGACCGGCGACGCCGGCATTGATGTGGATGACCAGGCCGCCCGCAAAGTCAATGGCTTCGCCGAACATAGCCCCGATGAAGCCCTCTTCACCGAAGATGCCGCCGCCCCACACCATGAAGGCCAGGGGGCAATAGACCAGGGTGAGCCAGAGGGGCACAAAGATGCACCAGGCCCCGAAGCGGGCGCGGTCCGCGATAGACCCTGAGATGATAGCCACCGCAATGATAGCGAAGGTGGAACTGAAGGCTACCGAAAGGAGGTTGGTGCCGCCGTCCGCAAGCGTAGCTGATAGGCCAAAATCGTTGAAGGGTGAGCCGACGATGTCGTGGAGGAGGGCATCTCCCCCGCTCATACTGTAGCCCCAGAGCACCCAGCACACGCCGACAAGCCCCATTGAGATGACCGACATCATCATCATATTGAGTGCTGACTTGGCTCGCGTCATACCGCTATAGAAGAGAGCGAGACCCGGTGTCATAAACAGAACAAGTGCCGCGGCAACCACGGTCCAAACATCACTGGCGGTAAGTTCCATGCCTGTTACCCCTTTCAAAACCCGTAAAGAAAACCTGTGTGCCGGTAGACCGGCTCTTGGCGTGTTGACAGTTTCTATTGTTCTCTGCACGTGTTTCGGCTGCTTGCGCGTGGAGTTTCGCTCCGGTTACAGGTACCCTCCCCGTGTTGCGGGTATGAAAACAGGGGTTACGGGGGTGTTTCGGGCAGTGACGGGCAGGTTACCGGCCCTCTAAGCGGGCATGAAAAACCGGGGGAACTGTTAGAAACAGTTCCCCCGGTTCCTAGATGAACTTAGGATGCGCTTTAGTCGAGGAGAGCGTCGACGAAGGCTCCGGGCTCGAAGGGAGCGAGGTCGTCGGGGCCCTCACCCAGGCCGATGAGCTTGACGGGTACGCCCAGCTCTTCCTGGATAGCAACCACGATGCCACCCTTGGCTGAGCCGTCGAGTTTAGTGAGCACAATACCTGTAATCTGAACCACCTCGGAGAAGACCTTGGCCTGGATCATGCCGTTCTGGCCGGTGGTGGCGTCAATGACCAGGAGCACCTCGGTGACCGGCGCTTCCTTCTCAACCACGCGCTTGATTTTGCCCAGCTGATCCATCAAGCCGGCCTTGTTCTGCAGGCGCCCGGCGGTATCGATCATGACGGTATCAACACCGCGGGCCTTACCCTCGCGAATAGCTTCGAAGGCAACGGAAGCCGGATCGGCGCCGTCCTTCTCTGAGCGGACGGTATCAACACCCACCCGATCGCCCCAGGTCTGAAGCTGGTCGGCAGCCGCCGCACGGAAGGTATCAGCCGCACCCAGTAGCAGGTTCTTCTCTTCAGCGACCATCACGCGGGCCAGCTTACCCACTGTAGTGGTCTTGCCGACGCCGTTGACGCCCACAACGAGAACGACACCGGGGTTGCCATCGGCACCATCGAGGGCCAGGGAGCGGTCGGTATCTTCACCCACGATGGCAAGAAGTTCCTCACGCAGCATCTGCTTGACGTGGGCGGGGTTCTCGGTGCCCTCCACGCGTACACGCTGTTGCAGAGCCTCCACCAGGCGAGCGGAGGGTTCAGCGCCCAAGTCTGCTAGGAGCAGGGTTTCCTCAACTTCATCCCAGACGTCCTGGTCAATCTTGTCGCGGGACAGCAGAGCCAGCAGGCCCTTGCCCAGCAAGTTGTTGGAACGGGAAAGGCGGGCGCGCAGGCGCACCAGACGGCCTTGAGCGGACGCCGGACGCTCGATCGCGGTAACCGGGCCATCAACGCTATCTGATGGTAGGTCATCAGAATCGCGAGTGCCCTCATAGCCGCCCTGAGGGGCCTTAGGGCCGCGCAACAGAACTGCGAGCACGCCACCTAAAATCAGCACACCCAGAAGTATGTACACAATGAGAGTTAGAGAATCATTCACCCTTCTAGCTTGCCATATTCTCCACGCTCCATACAGCCCCGATGATGGGAGTAGAATGCACTTCTGCACAGCGCCACCCCACAACAGCAGGCGTTGTGAGCTAAGATACTTTTCGGAACGATAGATACAGCACAGAGGCATCAAAACACACGCACATGAGTAACCACATACCTACCCCCTCCATGGACACCGGGGCTATCCCAGTCATCCCCGAATCAGTACGGCAGGAAAGCCGCACTCAAAAGCCGAGCGCAAGCGAAGCCGTCAAGGTACCCACCCAGATCAAGGTGCTCATTGCAGCCTCCTTTCTGATAGCCCTCGGCTACGGTCTGGTAGCCCCGGTCCTCCCAGGATTTGCTCGCAGCTTCGATGTGGGAGCTATGGCAGCGACCTTCGTTGTCTCAGCCTTCGCCCTCTCGCGCCTGGCTTTCGCACCAGCGTCCGGACGCCTTATCTCCCGCTTCGGTGAGCGCCGTATCTACTCGGCGGGCCTCATTATCGTGGGGCTGGGTTCCATCGGAGCCGGGCTATCGGTCAATTACCCTATGCTGATTGCCTCCCGAATTGTCGGTGGCACCGGTTCGGTCATGTTTACCGTAGCGGCCATGGGTATTCTGGTGCGCAACTCTCCCCCCACTATTCGGGGTAAGGTCTCGGGCTACTTTGCCACTTCATTTTTGCTGGGCAATATCTTGGGGCCGGTACTGGGCGCAGCGGCCTCCTCTCTGGGCATGCGGGTACCTTTCTTCGTATATGCCACGATGCTCCTGTGCGCAGCTCTGGTAGTTCTTACCCAGCTCAAGGACGAGACCCAGGAGGTCAACCTCAACACCCAGGGCATTGCTATTCCCAAGCCCGAACTCAAACTGGCTGATGCCCTCAAGTTCACCAACTTCAAAGCAGCCCTGGTCACTAATCTGGCGGTAGGGTGGAGCGTCTTCGGGCTACAGTCCACCGTGGTCCCTCTTGCCGCGGTAGCCCTCCTGGCCAACCTGCATGCCGGGGAGGCTGGCTACGATGCCGCTGTTGCCGGGGCCAAGCTGGCAGGCTTTACCCTCGCTACCTACGCAGCGGGCAACGCCCTGGTACAGATTTATTCAGGCAAGATGGGCGATAAGGTCGGCCGCCGTCCCATGGTCTTTTCTGGGCTGATTCTGGCTGGAATAGTCACTATCGTCTTTGGTCTGATTACCAGCCCGGCAGTCTTTGTGGGTGCGGCTGTGCTTCTCGGTATCGCCTCAGCCCTGCTTGGGCCTTCCCTACAGGCTGCCGTGTCAGACATTGTGGGCAATAAGCGCTCCGGTGGCCAGCCTCTGGCCTACTACCAGATGGTTTCGGACATCGGCCTGATCGTTGGCCCGCTTGTAGCCGGCTTTATCATCGATGCCTGGGGTTTCTTCCCCGCGTTTATCGTCGCAGGTGCCCTGCTACTTCTTGCAGCTATCGGCTGGTTCCCCGGCTACCGGCCCAAGTACCCGGCCGATATAGCCGATGAAGGCTACACCGGCAGGTAGAAATCTAGTCAGCTAACCGGTGAGACAGCACGGTCGATACCCCCTGCCGCATGGAAATGCCGTAAAGGGTATCAGCCTGGGCCATGGTGCGCTGGTGGTGGGTAATCATCAAGAGCTGAGACTTCTCCCTGAGCTGCCCCAGCACTTCCAGCAGGCGGCCTAGATTCCGGTCGTCAAGCGCCGCTTCCACCTCATCGAGCACATAGAAGGGTGCTGGGCGAGCCATAAAGACTGCCAGTAGCAGAGCCAAAGAGGCCAGGGTGCGCTCACCGCCAGAGAGCAGGGATAAGCGGGTAATTTTCTTACCGGCTGGCTTGACCCGGATATCAAGGCCGCTGTGTTCCAGGTCGTTTGGGTCGGCAAGCACCAGTTCTGCCTGGCCGCCGGGAAAGAGCAGAGCAAAAATACGACTAAACTCCACCTGCACATCGGCTAAGGCCCGAGTGAAAGAGGATTCAATATGACCGGTCACATCTTTCATCACGGCCCGTAGGTCAGCTCGCGATGCTTTGATGTCCTTAATCTGCTGGCGCAGGTAGCTGTGACGCTGCTCTAGGGCTTCGTATTCTTCAAGGGCGAGGGGGTTGATGGTTCCAAAGCGGGCCAGTTCTGCCTCAGCTGCTACCAGGTGAGCTTCAAGAGATTCGCGGGGCAGGTCGCTCGCTTCCCTGGTTTCGAGCAGGGTGTCGAGACTGAGCCCCAGGTCCTTCTCTACCCGCCGGGCAAGGGCTTCCCAACGGGCTTCAACCCGGGCTCCCTGGGCAGCAGCTTCAGCTTGCAGGGTCAGGGCAGCAGCAAGCGAAGCCTGGGATCCTGCTAGTTCTTCACGGGTAGCGTTCAGAGCCTTGCTGGCTTCTTGGACTTTCTTCAAGGCCTTCTGATGCGCCTCATCTTCAAGAGCCTGTACCCGCTCAATAGCCAGTGCCAGGGCTTGGCCACGGGCAGCGACCCTGCGCGCCTGGTGGCGGGCGTCCGCCTCCTCCTGCTGGCGCTGCTGGCGAGCCGTATCCGCCTGCTCCAGGGTGCTGAGCGCCTCTTGAGCCTGGGTTAGGCGGGCCTGGGCGGTCTCTTCCTTTTCGCGGGTGTAAATACAAGCGGCCTCGGCCAGGGTTTTTGTTTCGGCAGCCTCGGCCAGGGTTTGTTCTGCCGCGCGGACGACCCCGCTCAGGGTATCGAGGTCAGCCTCGGGTTTGTTCTGCTGAGTCTGAGCCAGGGCTTTTTGGGCCTTAGTCAGTGCTGCCTGGGCTTCTTTCTGGGTTTCGTCTGCGCGGGCGGCAGCTTCTTGTAGGCGCCTAAGAGAGGCTTGGGAGCTTTCTGCCCGGCCGGTAAGGGTGGCTAGTTCTGCGCGGGCGGTGGCTAGTTGGGCCGCCAGGGAGCCTGTGACACGAGCCTGTGCCTTCTCAGCCTCCTGAGCAGCTTTAAGGGCTTCTTGGGCCTGCCTATAGATTGTCTCTGCTCGCTGCTGATCATCAGCAAGGACGCCACAGATTCGCTCAGCCTGGGATAGCTCAGCGTAGCTTTCAGTCAGGGGTCTCTGTTCCGAGGGGTAGAGCACAGACCCGGCAGTTACCCTTATCCCCTCTGGCGTCACGGCGCTGACCTGCGGGTAATCCTGGACCAGAGTTCGGGCGGTTGTTTCATCGGGGACTAGGTAGACATTGGCGGTCAGTAGGGCCAGGGTAGATTGTAGGGCCTGCGGAACGGTGAGGACGTCAATGCATCTGTTAGCTTTATAAACCTCAGCTTGAGATAAAGATAGTTCGTACATGTCAGATGCAGAATGAGGTGCCTCAAGAGAGTAAATCTGGGAGACCTCGCAAGGTAGGGCAGCGCCGCTGTCTAGAGCCAGGACTCGCAAATAGGGGCCTAGCACAGAAGCTACAGCAGCCTGCCAGACTTGCTCAACCTCAAGTAGAGAAATAAGCTCTTCAGCCCCCTGCTGCAGGGCTTGCTGACGTAGACCTTCATCATCCCCGCTCTCAGCTCCATCATGGTCCCAGGCAGCTTTTAAAGCTTCATATCGTGCCCGAGCAGAATGAAGCTTTACCTGAACTTGATGCAGCTCCTGGCGGCTCTCTCCAACCTGAGCACCTGCCTGCTGGCGGGCCTGACGAAGCTTTTTCTCCTGGTTTTCTGCCTCTAGCAGTTGCTCCCGGAAACCTTCCACCCTTGCCCGAGCCTTTTCGGTATCAGCCCCGGCTGAGGCACCCTGTTCCTTGGCCTCAGCATATTCAGCTGCCCGTCGATCTGTTTCTTCCCGGGCTTTTTCAAAAGCTGCGCGGGCAGAGGCCAGCCCCGTGGTGAGCTCAGACAGGCTTTCTCGGTAGCCCTTAGCCTGCTGCTGGGCTACCTCAAGGGCCTGCTGGGTCTCATTCAACTGCTTCTGGGCAGCATCGAAGGCTACTCGGGCAGAAGCCACCTCCTCAGTCCCTAACCGAGCCGCCTGTTGGGCCTGAGCATACGTTTCCTTTTCCCGCTCACACGCCTGGGCAGCCTGAGCCAAGCGGGTGGCGGCGTCCTTTTCTTCCTCTTCATGCTGAACGCCATTCAAGCGTTCCGCGGCAACCAACTGCACCGTTTCCACCCGGTGGGCAAGCTCCTTGAGCGCGGTACTGCGCCGGGCAACCTTTTCGAGCCCCTCCTTAGCTGCCTGATGGGCAACACTCAGCTTTCCTAGCTGTTCCTGAAGGGCACTACTACGCTCCTGGGCCCGCATTCGGGCAGACTCAGCCTGTTCACCGGCGGCCATCTCAGCCTCTCGCTCCTTGGCCATGCCACGAGCTTCGCAGGCCAGTAGGTCGGCAGTAAGGCTACGGACCCGGCTGGCCACCTCGCCAGCAGCCCTGGCCGCCTCAGCCTGTTCCTTACGCCCCTCCAGCTGGTCAGCCAGCTCACCGGCCAGATCCTCTAACCGGTCCAGGTTAGTCTTCAGATCATCCAACTTGCCGGCAGTCTTAGCCTGTCGCTTGCGGTGCTTGAGCAAGCCAGCAGCCTGCTCAATCAGCTCCCTGCGGTCATCGGCGGTGCCGTGCAGGATCTTATCGACCTGCCCCTGACCCACCAGAGTATAGAGCTCCCGGCCCACCCCAGCGTCCGCCAGCAGATCCTGTACATCAGTAAGACGGGCAGGTTCCCCATTGATCTCATACTCAGAACCACCGGCAGAAAACATGGTACGCGACAGCCGAATTTCAGTATGAGGAAGCGGCAGCGCGCCGTCCTCGTTATCAATAACCAGCTCCACCTTGGCGCGCCCCAGCGCACCACGAGAGCCAGCACCGGCAAAGATAACGTCTTTCATGGCCCCACCGCGCAGCTGCTTGGCACCTTGAGCACCCATGACCCAGGCCAGGGCGTCCACCACGTTGGATTTACCCGACCCGTTCGGCCCCACCAGCACGTTGAGGCCCGGCTCAAACTCAAACACGGTAGCCGAGGCAAAAGATTTAAAGCCGCGCACGGTCAAAGATTTTAGGTACATGGTGGTGGGCCCCATCAGTTGGGTAAAACGGGTTCGGATCGGCTTACCACTTTACCGCAGGGCCGCCGCCCTGTTCGGTGTGAGATGAACCAGCTCTATCAATCACCTCACCAGCCCCACCGGGGCATATTATTGAAAAAGTGCCCTGTTTCTTCAAATAAGGGTTTGCCAGAGTCCCTACTAAGGCTAGAAGAGTAGATTGACCGCCAATTCAGATATTCGCCACCAGAACACTTCCCTGCTATCGGTAACCAGGGTGCTACCGCCGGAGGTCGTCACCAGCTCCTATTTTGATGAGCAGTTAGCGGCCACCTACAAGCGACTCAAGATGCCCAAGGGTCTGCTTGAGCGCCTCGCCGGTATTAGCGAGCGCCGCTCGTGGGGGCCCACCATGCACTTTGAGGACGGTGCGGTTCAGGCTGCTGAAGAAGCTATCGCCCAGGCCGGGATCAGCAAGGAACAGATTGGCCTGCTTATTAACACCTCGGTGACTCGCGATAATTTTGAGCCGGCAGTAGCTGTGGGTATTCATGACCGCCTGGGTCTACCCCGCCACGCCTTGAACTTCGATATCACCAATGCCTGCCTGGGCTTTGTGAACGGTATTACGGTGGCCGCCACCATGATTGATGCTGGGGCTATCGACTACGCCCTGATTGTGGACGGTGAGGACCCCTCCCCCTGGCACGCTACCGCCCTGCGCCAGCTCAACCGACCCGACTCAACCCGTGATGATGTACTAGCCCAGTTCGCTACTCTCACCCTGGGGTCGGGGGCGGCCGCTGCCGTCATTGGTCGTTCTGACCTGCACCCCGCAGGCCACAAGATTGTCGGTTCGGTCTCCCGCGCGGGAACCGAGCACCGCAACCTCTGCATCGGCGGTGAGGCTGACCAGGGAATGAATACGGACGCTGCGGGCCTGCTTAAGCACGGTCTGCAGCTAGTTGCTGAAGCCTGGGAAGAGGCCCACCAGAACGGTTGGGACTGGGGGAACATGCGCTCCTATGTAACCCACCAGATTTCTAACGCCCACACCAATGCCATTGTCGAGGCTGTGGGTATCGACCGCGAGCGCATCCCCATGACCTTCCCAGTCTGGGGCAACGTGGCGGCTGCTGCCCTGCCCATGACCCTGGCTGAGGAAAGCTCCCACTTCGTAGCCGGTGACCGTATTCTCTGTATGGGTGTGGGCTCTGGCCTGAACACCGCCCTGATGGAAATCACCTGGTAGGGGGGCTACAATGACGTTTTCACAGCTCACTCCCGTCCCTGCCCTGTGGCCCGGGGTTGACCCTGCCTGGTCCCAGCAACTGCAGGTGCCCTCGTCCGCCCCGGTAGAGCACCCCGGTACCAGCCGCCGCTGGCACTACCTCGATAACGGCCCCGCCCTTGAGGCCGCCGGACGCACCCCTGTGGGTACCGTGCTGGCGGTACACGGCAACCCCACCTGGTCTTACCTCTGGCGGTCGGTTCTTGCGGCCGCTAGCGAGGCCGAGCACCCTTGGCGCGTAGTCGCCATTGACCAGCTCGATATGGGCTACTCCGAACGCACCGGCCTGACCCGCTCGCTCTCGGACCGCATCGCCGATGTGGGCGACTTTACCGCAGCCCTAGGCCTTGATTCGACAGAGCTTCCCCTGGTGACCCTGGCTCATGACTGGGGCGGACTCATCTCGCTGGGCTGGGCTCTACGCCACCGGGATATTGCCTCGGGGCTCATGCTGACCAACACCGCTGTCTATCATGACGCCGGTGAGAAGATTCCCGTTGCTCTGCAAGCTGCCCTCAACCCGGCGCTACATTCCTGGGCTACCGAAAAGTCCACAGCCTTTATCGATGTGACGCTTGGGCTAGCTCGGGGCGGTCTGGATGCAGCGGTCAAAAAAGCATATAAACTGCCCTACACCACTGCCGAACACCGGGTGGGCGTGCGCAATTTTGTGGCTGATATTCCCGCAACCGAAGCGGCAGCCAGCTACCGGCCTATGGTCTCTGTTGCCGAAGGTATCACCGAGCTAGATTTACCTGCCCTGATGCTCTGGGGCACCAAAGACCCGGTCTTCCAGCGCCGCTACATGGCAGATTTGGCTGCCCGCCTGCCGCAGGCCGATATCCACCGGTTTGAAACTGCCAGCCACCTGGTAGCAGAAGATGAAGACATCGCCAGCCCCATTCTGGCCTGGCTCACCGAGCACTTTGTTTCCGCAACTACCCAGCGCGAACTCCATCAGGCTGCCCGAGCCCAGCTGATCACTGACCAAGCC
The DNA here is from genome assembly GCA_030529845.1 of Rothia sp. (in: high G+C Gram-positive bacteria). Lineage (GTDB taxonomy): Bacteria > Actinomycetota > Actinomycetes > Actinomycetales > Micrococcaceae > Rothia. The sequence goes on from JAUMWB010000001.1 coordinate 727,265, forward strand.
CCCTACCGCCCCATGGGAGCAGAACTGGCAGATCGGTCGGCCGACAGCTCCCTGGCAATCGTCGATATGAGTAGCAAGGGGGACGGCACACAGGTAGCTGCCCAGCTGTCGTGGTCTGAGCTGGCTGCCGAGGTTGATCGGGTAGCCTCAGGCCTGCACCGGCTGGGGGTTAATCCCGGGGACCGCGTTAACCTGCTGGTTCCGCCCGGTATCAAGCTCACCACCCTGATTTATGCCTGCCTCAAGATTGGCGCTGTGATTGTTGTTGCCGATACCGGCCTGGGGGCAGCTGGGTTGACGCGTGCTCTCAAGGGGGCCCGCCCGTCCTGGCTGATCGGCATTCCGACTGCTCTGGCCCTGGCCCGTACCCTGGGCTGGCCCGGGCAGCGTATTGCAGCCGCTTCCTTGCCCGCTTCCGCCGCCCGCGCCCTGGGTGTGGTGGCCTCGGTTGATGACTTTGCAACCCCGGAGATTTTTGCGGCAGCTGACCCGGACCCCGATGCGGACGCCGCTATCCTCTACACCTCTGGATCTACCGGCCCAGCTAAGGGCGTGGTCTACACCCACCGCCAGTTGGCCGCCATGAGAGACACGATCGCTGCCACCTATGATCTGGCAGCCGGAAGTGGTCTGGTCGCAGGCTTTGCCCCCTTCGCGCTGCTGGGCCCGGCCCTGGGTGCCACATCCGTCACCCCGGCCATGGACGTCACCAAACCTAAGACCCTGACCGCTTCCGCCCTGGCGTCCGCTGCCCAGGCTATCGGGGCAACCACAGTCTTTGCCTCACCGGCAGCGCTCATGAACGTACTCGAAACGGTCGATGGGCTCACCAGCCAGCAGCAGGCAGCCCTGGGGCAGGTGACTACCCTGCTCTCAGCCGGTGCCCCTATTACCTCTCCCCTGCTAGCCCGCCTGCAGGCCCTACTCCCGGCAGCCTCCCTGCATACCCCCTACGGCATGACTGAGGCTCTTCCCACCACAGACGTTTCCTTTGCCGAAATTCAGCAGGCTGAGCAGGACGCTTCAGACGGGCTTACCGGAGCTGGCGGCGGGGTCTGTGTAGGTGTGCCCGTCCACGGGGCTGCCCTGCAGATCGCTCCCCTACTGTCGGATGGAACTGCCTCAACCGAGGTCACTACCGAGCCCGGTATTACCGGTGAGATTCTGGTGTCTGCACCGCACATCAAGGACCGCTACGACACCCTCTGGGTCACCGAGCGCACCTCAAGTTCAACTCCCGGCTGGCACCGCACCGGCGATGTGGGGCATTTTGATGCTAGCGGACGCCTGTGGGTCGAGGGCCGTCTTGCCCACGTGCTGGTGACCGCCCAGGGTGTGCTCACCCCGGTCGCCCTGGAACAGGCCGCCGAGCTCGATGCCGAGGTGCGCCGGGCAGCAGCCGTGGCGACCGGCCCGGCCGGGGCGGCGTCCGTCCTGATCGTGGCCGAAGTTGGCACCACCTTCCGGGGTAAGAAGACCCGCAACGGTCTGGCACCAGCCGACCTAGCCCAGCGGGTGCGGGAGCGGGTACTGGCTGAGACCGGCTTAGAGGTATCGGCTGTGCTGGTAGTTGCGGAGCACCCCACCGATGTGCGGCACAACTCGAAGATTGACCGCCCGGTGCTTGCTGCCTGGGCCCAGCAGCTGCTGGAAGGCAAGCGGGCCCGTCTGGGCAAGGGGGTTATCGCGTGGTAGTCTCGTTGCGTCCGCTCGCCCCCGAGTTCTGTCGGCCAGCCCGTGCTGAGCGGGTGCTGGTCACCGGTGCCTCTGGGCTTCTTGGCCGCGAAGTCGTCTTTGCTCTGCTCCGTGCCGGCTACTCTGTGCGAGCCTTTCAACGTGGAGACTCCGGTATCGCCGAGATACTCCCTGCCCACCTGGCCAACCACTTTGACCAGGTGCAGGGTTCTCTCACCGACCAGCTGGCGGTCCGCCGGGCTGTCACCGACGTTCAGGGTGTTATCCACCTGGCAGCCAAGGTATCTGTGGTCGGAGACTGGGAGGATTACCGGCAGGTCAATATTGAGGGCACCCGCACCCTGCTCGATGCCGCCCGTGCAGTGGGTATCGGTAAGTTCCTGCACACGTCCTCGCCCTCGGTAGCCCATACGGGGGCCTCGATCGTAGGCGAGGGCAACCCACCTGCCAGCCCCCGTCACGCGCGGGGCAACTATGCCCGTTCTAAGGCCGAGTCTGAGATGCTAGCCCTAAGCTACGATGCGGATAATTTCTGGGTGGGTGTGCTGCGCCCCCATATCGTTTGGGGCCCCGGCGATACCCAGCTGGTGGAACGAGTGCTAGAACGCGCCGCTGCTGGCCGCCTGCCCCTGCTCAATCGGGGCACAGCCATGATCGACACCCTCTACATCGACAACGGGGCGGACGCCTTCGTGCGTGGCTACCAGCGTCTTGAGACTATCCGCGGGGTGCCCCTGGTGGTGACGAACGGCCAGCCCCGCCCGGTCGGTGAAATTATCTCCGGTATGTGTAGCGCCTGCGGCGTCAAGCCCCCGGCTTACTCGCTACCGGCGTCCGTGGCCTACGGGCTGGGTTTGGCCTTGGAAAAGGTCTGGGCCCGTTGTGCCCCCGGGCAGATTCCCCCGCTGACCTCTTTCTTAGCCGAGCAGCTCTCCACCGCCCACTGGTTCGACCAGCGCACCACCCGGGAGCTTCTGGGCTGGTCCCCGGCTGTTTCCCTGGATGAGGGGTATGAGCGGCTGGGTGATTTCTACGGTCGAAGATTCGCAGCAACTACTAACTAGCTCATCTCACATAGGCAGGCAGAGCGCCGTCGGCCAGCTGGACCGGGGCTGGCGGTGAATTGGGCGAGCGCCCCGCGCGAGCCCAAGAGGGTCGCTGACCTAGGCGTTCTGCCTGCCGTCTGATGATGGTTACATTCCTCTGGGTTTCCGTTGGCAATGGGGGCACCGGTAGGAGCTCCTGCCCCCGAAGGGCTCCCGCACCATCAGCGAGATGCGCCCCGCTTCTAGGCAGCGGTGGCAGGGCTGGCCTGCCTGCCCGTAGGCCTTGAGGGAGCGGTCGAAGTAGCCCGATTCTCCGTTGACATTAACGTAGAGGGCATCGAAGCTGGTGCCGCCCTGGGCCAGGGCGTCCCGCATGACCGTGCGCGCAGCGTCCACGAGTTCACGGGCGGTTGAGGCGGAGATACTCTTGGCCGGTTTAGCGTAGTGCAGGCGGGCTCTCCAGAGGGCCTCGTCGGCGTAGATGTTGCCCACCCCGGAGATAGCGCTTTGATTGAGCAGGAGCTTTTTGATGCCTGTGGAGGTCCCCAGCATGGTGCGTCTGAACTGCCCAAAGTCGAAGTAGGGGTCAAGCGGGTCACGGGCGATGTGGGCAACAGCCTGCGGGATCAGGGGCAGGCTCAGAGCGGACGCGGACGCCCCCGGCACCGGCTGCCCGGCGGCGTTGTGCACGGGCAGCAGGGGGCTTACAAACATGCCGCCGAAAATACGCTGGTCCACAAAGCGCAGGGTGAGCGGGGCTTCGCGCCCGCTCTCATCGGTTGCACCGGCTAGGTCAATGAGCACCTTGAGGTGCTTTTCTGCTGGCAGCTCGGGGTCTTTGAGGAGCACCTGGCCGCTCATGCCCAGGTGAACTACCAGGGCAAAGTCTTCGTTGCCCTCAAAGAGCAGCCAGAGGTACTTACCTCGTCTTGCCACATCGATAATCCTTTGACCTGTGAGTAGCCGCTCGAAATCCACCGGCCCGGCCTCGTGGCGCCGCACCGAGCGTCCGTCCACCACCTGCACGCGCTCCATCAGTGCCCCCAGGATGTGCCCGGCTAGACCCCGGCGAACCACCTCAACCTCGGGTAACTCTGGCATATTCACTCCGCCTTTCGAAAAATGAAAAAATATGCACCGCGTGGTGCCCACACCTTGAACATATCAGGTGCAGAATAGACCCTGTGCATTCTCACCTGCAACCAGCCTACTGATATTGAGCTGGTGGCAGGGGTAGAACCAACCCTTCTGTATCAAGGAGAGACTTTTGTCGACACCCCCACCCCCCAGAGGGCAGCACGCCGATGTGCCGTCCTTCGCCCACGAGCAAGAGGGCTTCCAGCAGGGGCTCAAGCCCCGCCAGATTCAGATGATTGCCATGGGCGGTTCTATCGGAACCGGCCTCTTTCTCGGCGCGGGCGGACGCCTGCACGATGCTGGCCCCTCCCTCATCTTCCTCTACGCGATTGCCGGTTTTTTCGGTTACATGATTTTGCGGCAGCTGGGTGAACTGGTCAGTTACCGTCCCTCGTCCGGCTCTTTCGTCAGCTACACCCGCGAATTTTACGGCGAAAAATGGGCCTTCTTCGTGGGCTGGATGTACTGGTTCTCCTGGGCCGCTACCGCCATTGTGGACGCCACCGCTATCGCCATCTACTTCAACTGGTTTGGCCAGTACATCCCTGCTATCGAGCAGATTGACCAGTGGGTCGTGGCCCTCATCGTCATTGTTGTGGTGGTATCGATGAACCTGATTTCGGTCAAAATCTTCGGTGAACTGGAGTTCTGGTTTGCCCTGATTAAGGTCGGCTCCCTGGTGCTCTTCATGATCATCGGTATCTTCTTCGTTATCTTCGGTACCCCCACCGGCTCACCCGTGGGCTTTACCCACATCGCCGAGTCCGGTTTCCTGCCCAACGGCCTGATGGCGGCACTGGTTGTCTCCCAGGGTGTTATCTTCGCCTACTCCGGCATTGAGCTGGTCGGTACTGCCTCGGGTGAAATTAAGGACCCCCGCAAGGCTATCCCCAAGGCCATCAACACCGTGGTCTGGCGTATTGCCCTCTTCTATGTAGGCTCCGTACTGTTGCTCTCCCTGCTGCTACCTTACGAAGCCTACTCGGCTGACGAATCTCCCTTCGTGACCTTCTTCGGTTCCATCGGTGTGGACTACGCCGCCCCCATCATGCAGCTGGTGGTCATTACCGCAGCGGCCTCATCGCTGAATGCGGGTCTCTACTCCACCGGCCGTATCACCCACTCTATGGCTATGAACGGCTCAGCTCCCCGTTTCACCGGGGCAATGAGTAAGTCGGGCGTACCCATCGGCGGCATTCTACTCACCGGCGCGGTAGCCCTGCTCGGAGTGGCTATCAACTACTGGAAGCCCTCCGAGGCCTTCGAAATCGTCCTCAACATCTCAGCTGTCTGTATCGTGATTGGCTGGATGGCTATCACGCTCCCCCACCTACGTTTTGTAGCCATGGCCCGCCGGGGCCAGCGTGTCCGCCCCGAATATCGGGCTCCCCTAGCTCCCGTGACCAACTGGCTGACCATGGCCTTCTTGGTGGGTGTTCTGGTGCTGATCGCCTTCGACTACCCCATCGGCACCTACGCCCTGGCCGCTATGGCCCTGGTAGTACCGATTCTGGTTATTGGCTGGTTGGCCGTCCGCAAGCGGGTTCGGGCTCTAGCAGCCGAGCGTGCCCAGCAGGTATCCACCCAGACCACCTCGATTAACATCGTGGGTAGGGACGACGAGATCGGTCTGCCCTAGCTCCCAGCACAGCAAGAGGCAGAGAAAAAGAAGGGGCGGGCCCACCGTTTGATACGGTGGACCCGCCCTCCTTTTGAGCACTGCATTGAGGTTCTGCAGACAGCCGGGGCTTTAGCCGTAAACCTTATAGTAGGCCTGCTCAGCGGCCATACGCTCAGCTTCTTTTTTGCTGGTGCCCTTGCCCTGACCCATCACCTTGCCAGCCAAGAGAACCTTGGCAGTGTAGCGGCGAGCGTGGTCAGGGCCGGTGCCCTCCACCTCGTAGACGGGTTCGCCGGTTCCCTGGGCTGCGGCGTACTCCTGGATCTCAGTCTTCCAGTCACGGCCCACGTTCAGGGTTTTGTTATCGTCTAGCAGGTGCGCAGTATGGTCAAGCACCAACTGGTGGGCAGCTTTAGCCCCGTGCTTCATGTACACGGCGCCGAAGACAGCCTCCATGGTGTCAGCCAGAATAGAATCCTTATCGGCACCACCGCTTTTCTTCTCCCCCTTACCCAGGCGGACGCAGGGCCCCAGCTTGAGGCTGCGGGCCAGGTTTGCCAGGGTGCGGGTGGAAACAATCACGTGGTGGCGCTTGACCAGCTCACCCTCGGGCAGGTCAGGGAATTTGATGTAGAGCTCTGAGGCGACGGCCAGCGACAGCACCGAGTCACCCAGGAATTCTAGGCGCTCGTTGTGGGGTATGCCGCCGTTTTCAAAGGAGTAGGAGCGGTGAGTCATTGCAAGCTGAAACGTCTCGGTATCGAGATCGATACCGAGACGTTTCAGAAACTCTTGTGATGCAGAGTTAGTCATAAGGCGCGAATTAGGCGTCAGCTACCTTGCGGCCCTTGTACTCGTAGAAGAGTTCGTTGCCGGCTGAGTCAGTCACGAGCTTTGCCTGGTGGGGCAGGGAGTAGGTGACGCGACCGTTTTCTACGGTCTTGACCAGCTGAGGAACGGAAGCCTTCCACTGGGAACGGCGGGCGCGGGTGTTAGCACGGGACATTTTCCGCTTGGGAACAGCCACAGCTATCTCTTTTCTCTTGTTGCTTTATAAGTTTTATTTGTCGTTCGCATCGAGCAACGCTGATAGCGCGTTCCACCGGGGGTCGATGACCTCATGATGGTGCTCGGGGTCGTCCTCAAGGCGTGCACCACATTCGGAGCACAGGCCCTGGCAGGAGTCACTGCAAACAGGTTGGAACGGCAGTTGAAGAATCACTGCGTCCCGCAGCGCCGGTTCGAGATCAATTTCATCGTTCTCTACGGCGTACTGCTCATCTACTTCATCTTCGGGGCCGCCTTCGGGGGCCTTCTCGAAAACAAAAAGCTCTTGAACATCGGCTGTAACATCAAAGTCAACCGGGTCTAGGCAGAGGCTGCATTCACCGGAAACGGTGACAGTTGCAGTACCAGTTACCAAGATACCATCTGAAACGGATTCCAGGCGAACATTGAGGTCAATGTCGCTGCCTTCTTCCGCCTCAATCAGAGCGTTGCCAAAATTGCTTGGCGCTGGCAGAACTTCATCAAGGGTCTCCATAGCGCCCGGGCGATGAGCTAGATCTCGAACCGAGATCTTAAGGGGCGATGAATCTTTTCGTGAAATGACGAACTCCCTATCGAATGTTTTAAACCAAGTACCCATTTTAGGGGTTTAAGACCAGCCGAATCAAGCGCTCTCTGATTAACCCCCTGTTTGGCTGACCACATTAATCCTTGATGTATTTCTCTGGGTAAAGTGCCCGCTGCACCGCCCGCGGAACGAAAGCACGGACGTCCCCTCCATAGCCTGCCACCTCTTTGACGATGGTGGAGGAAATATGGTTGTACTTGGGATCACCGGCGATAAAGCTGGTCTCAACTCCGGCGATATGCCGGTTCATGGAGGCCATGGGGGCTTCGTATTCGTAGTCAACGGTGTTGCGAAGCCCCTTCACAATGAGCACAGAGCCCTGCTCTCGCACAAAGTTAGCCAGCAGCTGCCCCTCGGGGAGCACCTTGGCACTCACCCCGTCGAACAGGGCAAAGGTTTCTTCAACCATGGCAACGCGCTCTTCGAGGCTAAAACGATACTTTTTCTTAGAATTGTGAGAGACCGCGACAATGACATTGCCGTAGATTTTGGCGGCGCGGGTGATGATTTCGACGTGACCGTTGTGGATGGGGTCAAAGGAACCGGGGCAGACAACCAATTGCATGTCTCTAGGCTACCGCAGGTTGGTTAGGTATGACACACTGTGTCATGCTGTCTTAGCTTCCTTTGCTCGGCCGGTAATCTGGGGTCAGTAGATACGGACGCCCGCTGTCAAGCAAGTCTGCGGGTCAAGAGAGGGGCAGGTTACCTGTGACCAGTATGAAAAAGCAGCGGGCATTTGAGCGGGTAGGTTTAGCGGCAGGGCTCATGGGGGCGGACGGCCACTGGCGCTCCACCATTTTTGAGGAAATGTCGGCACTGGCGTCACGTTACGGTGCTATCAATCTGGGGCAGGGCTTTCCCGATACGGACGGCCCCGCCGAAATGCTTGACGCAGCAGCGCAGGCCCTGGCGGACGGAGTCAATCAATATGCCACTATCGCGGGCAATCCTGCCCTGCGCCAGGCAATAGCCGAACACCAGCAGCGTTTCTACGGGCTTACCCTCGACCCCGATACCCAGGTGACGGTAACAGCAGGTGCCTCTGAAGCTCTCGCTGCCACCATTGCAGCTCTGGTAGAACCGGGCGACGAGGTTATCCTCTTTGAGCCCTACTACGACCTCTACCCTGCCGCTGCCGCCCTGGCCGGGGCGCGCGTCTGCACTGTACCGCTGCTCCCACCAACTTTTGAGCCCGATCTGGACGCCCTCGAAGCGGCTTTCTCTGCCCGCACCGCCCTGGTAGTGGTCAATGACCCGCACAACCCCACCGGAGCGGTATTCTCAGCCGAAGCCAAGACTAAGATTGTGGAGCTGGTGACCAAATTCAACGCGGTCATTCTGGCTGATCAGGTCTACGAGCACCTGGTCTTTACCGGCCCCTACCAACCCATTCAGACCCTCCCGGGAGCAGCTGAGCGTACGGTGGCAGTTTCAGCGATTTCGAAAACCCATTCTGCCACCGGCTGGCGGGTGGGCTGGATGACCGGCCCGGCAGACCTCATACTCCCCATTCGCCTGGTCAAGGGCTACTTCACTCACTCTGCGGCCGCTCCCCTGCAGGCAGCTGCCGCTGTCGGTGTGGGACTGGGTGACGATTTTTACTCAGGGGTCAAAGAACGCTACGCCCAGCAGCGTCAGATTTTGGTGGAAAACCTAGCAGGCTCCCCCTGGGCTGTGACTCCCCCGGCAGGCACCTTCTTCGCCGTGGCCAATGTGTCCCAGGTCTTGGCTGGACAGGGCCTCAAATCGGCAGAAGAACTCTGCCAGCGCCTTCCCGAGCAGGCCGGGGTAGCCCTGATTCCCCTCACTGCCTTTACTACCGAAAGCTACCGGCAGCAGGTAGAGACCTACGTTCGCTTTGCCTTCTGTAAGCGCCCAGAAGTATTGCAGGACGCCGCCGCCCACCTGCGCGCCTACAGCGGCTAGGTTCTGCTAGTTGCGGGCGTCCTTAGCTCGAATCAGATCGAGGGCCACCAGACCACTCAGAATAGCCAGGCGCACAGGTTCGGGGGCACCTGGGTCGAAATTAACCCCGTAACGGCTCTTACCTCGCAGACCTGCCACCAGGCCACCCCACTCGCGGGCGACACGGGCAGCGACATGGCCATTGACCGTAATGTTGAAGTCGTACTCAAAGAGGCTACCTTCGAGCTCCAGGGTGAGGCCGGGCAGTTCGATGGTCAGGCGCTTGCGCATGAAAGAGAACTGCTTTTGTACATGAGCAAAGACGGAACCATCAGGATTCTGCAGCTCATAACGGTCCAGACCAAAATCAAAGGGGTCAACAATCTTGATGAGCAGGTTACCCCGGTCATCAACAAGGTCAAAAGTGCGGTTGCCCTTGAGCAGCCTACCGGCGGTTGAGCCGGTGGTCAGTACCCGGCCGAGCACGCGCCCGTCCTGGCTCTGCATCTCAAAGTCATTGCTCATGAAACTGCGGGTCTGCTGCACCACCAGGGTATTACTGGTGAGCAGAGAAAAGGAGGCCTGCTGACTGGTTTCAGGGACGGGTTGGTGCTGGTAACCGGGTTCGTTCGTGTTCTCGCTCATAGTCCTACCCTAGCACCCGTCGTTGCCCACTAGCGGGCTAAGGCCAACGGTAGAGGCTAGAAGCGAAACCTTATGTCATACTCTGCAAGTACTACTGGGTTAGTGCAGGTTCCAGGTAGTAGAGCACGGTTTCCCCGTATTTTTTCTCGGCAAACTTTTCAAGGCCTTCGGGCCAGGTAGGCTCGTCGGTGCGCGCGGCACGTTCGACCACGACCACGGCTCCCTCTGTCAGGCGGGGTGCCAGCAGGGCCAGGAGTTCTTCAAGCTCACTGTTGGTCACTGCGTAGGGCGGGTCGATAAAGACCAGATCCCAGGCGGACGCCCCCGCCGAGAGGTAGGTGCGGGCCGTCATCTTGTGCACGCGGGCGGTTCCGCTAGCGCTCTTCCCCACAGCCGCGATGTTTTTCTCGATGACGGCAACAGCCTTGGGGTAGTGATCTACGAAGTCCACGTGAGCGGCCCCGCGCGAAAGGGCCTCACAGCCCAGGGCACCTGAGCCGCCAAAGAGATCAAGTGCGCGTACGCCGTCCAACATGTTGTAGGTATCCAGGCGAGAGAAGAGGGCTTCTTTAACCCGGTCGGTGGTGGGGCGGGTGTTATCACCGGGGACATTCGCTAGGCGCAGGCCGCCTGCGGCTCCTGCAATAATGCGGCTCATTCGGCTGCGCTCCGCTCGTGATGGTAGGGGTGGGGACTGTTATAAGGGTACCGGCAGGCAGGGGCGGGAACAAAGGTGGATGTGATGTCAGGGTATACAGTGACGTAGTGCTGAACGGTAGGCCTTGGTTGACCGCATTTATTCTGTTCTGCCCGCAACTAGTTGTGGGTACATCAGAAAAAGTGCGGGGTCTCCGTCCTCCACCGCCGAATCTAGCCGCGCCCTAGGAAGGCCTCTCGGTCGGCATCCAGGGACCGGTCAATGGTGCGGGCCAAATCTGGGTGCTTGGCTAGGGTGGGGTCAGCTTCGATAATGCCAAAGGCATCCTGCCTGGCCCGCTCAATGAGCTTGGCATCGGTCAGGGCCCGCAACAGTTTGAGGGTGGACTTCTTCCCCGACTGGGCAGCGCCGAGAATATCGCCTTCACGGCGCTGTTCCAAATCAACCCGGGAGAGCTCGAAACCGTCAGTAGTGGATGCCACTGCGTCTAGTCGTTCCCTGCTGACGCCGTCCGCCGGCTGCTTGGTGACCAGCAGGCAGGTGCCGGGCAGGGAGCCGCGGCCAATGCGTCCGCGCAGCTGGTGGAGGCCAGAGATACCGAAGCGGTCGGCGTCCATGATAATCATGAGGGTCGCGTTGGGCACGTTCACGCCCACCTCGATCACGGTGGTTGAAACCAGCAGGTCAACGCGACCGGCAGAGAACTCTGTCATGACCCGGTTCTTCTCGGCGGTATCCATGCGCCCGTGTAGGCCCTCGATACGAACCCCGGCCAGGGCGGGGACGTCCTCCAGTTCCTCCAGGGTGCTCTCCACCGAGGCCAGCGAACCGCGAGCGCTCTCCCCCGCCGCAGCCTGGGAGCCCAGGTTCTGGCCTGTCAGCCCGCCTGCCCCGAAGAGGGTCTGGCCAGCCTCAGCGTCGGACTTTCCATCTGCCCCACCGATTTTAGGAACCACCACATAGACCTGGTGGCCCGCATCGATTTCTTCGCGGGCCCGGGCCCAGATGCGGTCAGCCCAGCGGGGGTGTTCAGCTAGGGGGACCACGTGGGTGGTAATTTTCTGGCGTCCAGCAGGCAGCTGGTCTAGCACGGAGGTATCGAGGTCGCCAAAGACGGTCATGGCCACCGTGCGGGGTATGGGGGTAGCGGTCATGACCAGGCGGTGGGGCAGCTCCCCGCCGGGTCCGCGCAGGGCATCTCGCTGTTCAACGCCGAAGCGGTGTTGCTCATCGACCACGACCAGCCCAAGGTCGGCGAAGGTCACCGAGTCTCCGAGCAGGGCGTGGGTGCCAATGACGATATCGGCCTCTCCCGAGGCAATTGCCAGCAGGGCTTCCCGCTTAGCCTTGGTTTTCAGGGAGGCGGTGAGCAGAACAACGCGGACGCCCGCCCCGGCGGCTCCTGTACCGGCAGGTGTGGGTGCTCCCTGGCGTGTCTTAGAACCCTCTCCCTCGGTTTTGGTGGGTGCAGCCAGCATGTCACCTAGAATCTCGCAGACCGACCGATAGTGCTGTTCGGCCAGCACCTCGGTGGGGGCCAGCATAGCTGACTGGGCTCCGTTATCAGCCACCTGCAACATGGCTCGCAGGGCTACCACGGTTTTACCCGATCCCACATCTCCCTGGAGCAGGCGGTTCATGGGTGAAGAGCTGGCTAAGTCGGAGCGGATTTCTGCGCCAACGGCCTCCTGGCCCTCGGTCAGCCGATAGGGCAGGGCTTCCAGCAGGGCGTCCGCGAAACCGCCCTCTACATAGGGCCGGGCTAGGGTCTGGTGGGCGGCTCGGGCTGCACGAATACGGGCTAGGGCAGCCTGTAGCACGAAGGCCTCGCGGTAGCGCAGGGAGTGGTGGGCTGCCCGCCAGGTCTCTTCGGTATCTGGGGTGTGCACGGCCCGGTAGGTCCATTCCAGGGAGGGAATCTTGCGACTCTTGCGCACGGTGAAGGGGACGGGGTCTTCGAGTTCCTTGAGGTTGATGCGCTCGATCAAGGTCTCAATGCCAGCAGCTACCCTGTCGGTGGGGAATTTGGGGCTGGCCTTGTAGACCGGGATGGGCGCGGACGCCCGCGCTGCCGCCCGCTCAATCGCTTCGGCGCTGGCACCGGGTAGGGTTGCGGTTTCCTTACCTGCGATGACGGCGTAGTGGGGGTTGGTGAGGGTGATTTCGCCCCGGTAGGAGCCCACCTTGCCCGAGAACATGACTTGGTCGCCCTCGTGGATGTCACGGGCTGCCGTCCAGGCGTTGAAGAAGCTCAGGGTCATGGTGCCGCTGGCGGTGAGTGAGTAGGGTTCAGCTGCATAGCCACCGAAAACGTCGCCCATGTGGTAGCTGGATGGGGTGCTCGGTTGCTGGGTACCGCTGTAGCCCCCGGCGCTGCCGTGTAGGCGGGGGTTGGTGTATCCCGGGGTAAAGGACGCCGGTGGGGCCGCCCCCCGGTAGGCGTTGGGGTTGGGGGGCTGCCAGGTGGTCTCGGGCTGGCCAACCTGGTCCAGCTGGTCCGTGATAGTGACCTCGGTAATGGACCCGCGTCGCGATGCCATCTGCCGGGTGGTTACCCGAACGACCCGGGCCACGATGGTGGCTTCGCTGCCCTCTACCAGGGATGAGAAGGGGGTGAGTTCACCCCGGGGCAGGTATTTGCGGGGGTAGTAGTCCAGCGCCTGCCCTACGGTTTCTAGCCCCAGGTGGGTCTTGAAAGACTTGGCCAGGGTTGCCCCTAGGTAGTCGGCCAGGGGGGCGTTATCCAGCCGGTCTTCTGCGGCGTAGCGGGCCAGGGCGTCCTTGGCCTGCTCGCTCAGTTCCGGGGTCTTGCGTTGACGGGCTGCCATTAGGGGTTAGATTCCTGGTGGGTTTCCCGGTGGGCGGGGTCATCCAGGGAGGTAGTGCGAACATTCTGCGGGGTACCCACCGCGCGTAACAGGGCCAGGGCGTCCTCGGCCTCAGGGACATGCACGTGGATGGCCCACAGGGCCTCGTTCCCAGCTTCGACCTGGGCGATGGAGATGGAGTCCCCGACCGTCTCTAGGGCGCTGCGCAGCTGCGTTACTTCGAGTACGGGCAGGTGAATCTCGCACATGACCTCGATGCGGGCTTCTGTTGCCGAGCCTTGCCGTGCACTTCGGACCGGTAAGGACGCCGCCCCCACCTGGAGTAGGTCGCGGTAGGTGGCCTGCGGGGCAGCCCCCAGTAGCTCGGTGGCCAGGGCAACGAGGACTAGGTGCAGCCCCAGGGCTCCGGAATCCACCCAGCCGTTACGGGCGTGGTCTGCCTGAGCGGTAGCGCGCAGGGCGGTTTCTGAGGTGGCTAGTAGATTGGTGAGGTAGTCCTGCCAGGGGTCCTCTTCATCGGTAGGATCTGGCAGCGGGCAGGTGGCTAGAGCCTGCATGAGGGTCAGCATGGTGCCATCTGCTGGCTGGCTGAGGGCAGCGGACGCCTGCTGGGCTCCGCGTTCCCAGGCGGCGGTGAGCCCCCTAGGAGTAAGAGGGTGTGTCGGGGGCGGTGCTAGGTGCTCTGCCTCCCCCAGCTCTTCTGCCAGTCCCAGCAGCCACACAGCTAGCAGGGTTCCAGAGTTGCCTCTGGCCCCGCGCAGGGCTGCACGCGCGGCAAGAGCTAGGGTGGGTTCGTCCGCCATTCCAGCGGTGTCGGCGGCCCGCCCCAGGGTAGCTACCATGTTAGCTCCGGTATCGGCGTCAGCCACCGGGAAAACGTTGATGCGGTTGAGAAGGGATCGGTGCTCCATCAGCTGGGTGCGGGCGCGCAGCAGCCAGTTCAGCCACCAGTCAGCGGGAACCTGCCTCAAAGTGATCCCATCCTTTCGCTGTGTAGGTGCGGCCATCGACGGTGATGCCTTCTCCGGCCTGTACCCTACCAATTCTAGTAAATCCGGGAGGTATCTGCTCAGGGGGGCAGGTGCCCAGCAGGCCGTGGTCTTCGCCCCCGGATAAGACCCAGCGCAGGGACAGGGCCTCGGACTGGGCTGGGTTTTCACCGGTCAGCAGACAGGCGGCAGGGCGGACTACTTCAAGCCAGGGGGCCAGAGACGCTGAATCCAGGTCTAGGGCGACTCCGGACGCTGAGGCTACCCGCCCGCCGTCGCGCACCAGCCCGTCTGAAACATCCATAAGCGAGGTGAGGTAGGGTGCGGCGGCAGGCCCCAGAGCCAGGGGGGATCGAGGTTGTTGTTGGGCGCGGACGCAGGTGCTCAGCTCCTGGCTGGCGGTGAAGGGGGGTGAGTCCAGCAGGGCTAGGCCAGCAGCTGCGGTGCCCAAGGCACCGGCGAAGACCACGGCGTCCCCGGGTCGGGCTCCGCTTCGGGTTATGGGCCGGTCAGTCAGGCCCACGGCGGTGACCGTTACCGAGATTTCGCTGCCGGAGCCCATATCGCCCCCGGCGATAGTGCAGGTCCTTACCCCCTGGGCAGTGCAGGATTCGGTGAGGCCCCGGGCAAAGTCCTGTACCCAGCTCACCGGGGTGTCAGGGGTCAGGGTAAGAGATACCAGTAGGGTCACCGGTGTGGCCCCCATGGCCGCAATATCGGCCAGGTTCTGGGTAGCTGCCTTCCAGCCCACCTCAAAGCCACCGGTAGCATAACCTGAAAGCCAGGTGCGCCGGAAGTCCTGGTTCTCAGTCTGCGTATCCGTGCTCATGACGGTCAGCCCGCCGCGAAGGTCAAGGGCTGCTGAGTCGTCCCCCGGCCCTATTACCAGGGCGCCGGGGGTGCCCAGTGTCGCGCGGACGTCCGCCGCCTGCTGGTTATGCTCGGTGAGTATAGGCATGAAGAGGGCAAGGAGCTGCCCTTCGCTGACCTGGCCTACAGTCTGCATGGGGCTCCTAGTTCCTGGGCGCGCGGCTACGCCACATAAAGTTAAAGACCACCAGGGCCAGTCCAGCTGTTGCAATACCCGTAAAAATGAGCAGGGGTCGGCTGCCATTCATGATGGTGCTCCCGCGCTGGAAAATGCTGCTCCCGGTAACGGCTCCAGCCTGGTGCCCCTGGGTTTCGGCCCCGGCAACACCGGCAGCCTGGTTGGGATCAATCGTCGAGGAAGATTTCTCTTGGGCTGCCGCTGCATTCAAGAACCCTTCTACCCACTCAGGTGCCCCTGAGTACCCCGGGTCTTGCTGGCTGCTTGAGAAAATACCCAGGACTGTTCCGCCCACCGGGGAGGCTTCCAGCTGGCTTGTATCGGCGTCCATGCGCCCGGGATCCTGGGCACCAGCAACGCTATTGCCCAGGGTTGAGGGCACAGGTGAGCCCTGAACCGGTATCAAACCTTGGCTAGTGTCGGTTTGACCGATACCCGGAGAAGGCTGCCCCGTAGGTTGGGGGGCTGGCAGGCTAGGGAGCCCGGCAGCTCCACCTGTCACATCAGGGTCAGCAGTTTCCCCCGGGGGCAGGAGAATCTCAATCTCCGATTGACTGGGGGCAGGTTCAGGGTTAGCCGAAGGAAGCGGGTTCTCGCTCGGTTCTGGCACAGGAGTCGAAGGGGCGGACGAACTCGGTTCGGGGCTGGGGGTAGGGGCAACAGGCACTGGGCTAGTCGGCTCAGGGTCTGTGGGCTCGGGCGAAGGAGACTCTGGTGCAGAAGTTATAGGACCGGGTGAATCGGTGACGGTGGGGCTCTCACTCGGCAAGTCACTCGACGGGGAGGAACCAGTGGGGGCAGGGCTCACCGTAGAGGTGAACCTCTCAGTTGGGTCAGCTGCGTAAGCGCTCTGGGAGCCTGCCAGGGGCGAGCCGACCAGTAGGATCAGGGGGGCAAGGGATACCGCCAGAGCCGTTCCCGCAGCATAACAGGTCTTCTTCTGCACAGGCTCTCCTTTCCATTGCTCAAAACCAGGCCGCCGTACCCGGAGCAACCCTACCCCTACCCTACCGAATCTGTCACCGCCCCGGCTAGCTAGACCGTTTACCAGCTCTAGGCCCTCAAGAAAGTTATAGAATAGCCGGGTGAGAACACCACACAAACCTCTTATTCTCTTCCTGGCAACCTTGGGCCTCACCGGCTGTGGGGCAGGTGCCGTCAACCTTGAACCGGCTCCCGACGCTGCCAATCCAACCTGCGCCTACGCCCTGGTTGCTATGCCTGAGACCGTCAGCGGTCTGACCCAGCGCGAAACTACCGCCCAGGCGACGACCGCCTGGGGAGACCCCAGCGCCGTCATTCTCAAATGCGGAGTCGAGCTCAGCACAGCCCCCGTTGCAGACACCTGCGTCTCGGTCAACGGGGTGGACTGGATCGTCAAACCCGCCGACGAAGAACTTGCCACTGCCACCGAGCAAACAGCCACCGGCACCTGGGTTGCCGAAACTTTCGGACGCGACCCCGCGGTGCAAGTCACCTTTGATGCAGATAGAGTCTCATCGTCCACCGTCCTGGCAGAACTCTCATCAGCAGTCACCCAGATACCCCAGCAGATGCAGTGCACCAACCTCGATGACGCCCTTACAGGTATCGACAGCGGCACAGATAGCTAAAGAAAACCCCCAAGCACCAAACGGTGCCGGGGGTCATTCACAGCTACAGGTGCAGGGCTTAGGCCAGCACCACTACTAGGTCTAACGCAGGCCCAGAGGGCGCTCTAGAGCCAGAGAAATCAGCTCGTCAATCAGTTCTCCGTAAGGCAGGCCGGTGTTCTCCCACATGGTCTTATACATAGAAATCGGGGTGAAGCCAGGCATAGTGTTCACCTCGTTAATGACCAGGCGCCCGTCCTCGGTGTAGAAGAAGTCAGCGCGGCACAGGCCCTCACCGTCAACGGCCAGGAAGGCCTCCACAGCTAGCTGGCGCATCCGCTCAGAAACCTCAGCGGGCAGATCAGCCGGGCAGCGGGTCTCAGCCGAAGTCTTCGAAACGTACTTGGCCTCAAAATCGTAGAAACCGTGCTGCTCATCCACCACAACAATTTCACCGGGGTAAGAGGCCCGAGGCAGCTCAGAACGGTGCCCATCGAGCACAGCACACTCAATCTCCCGGCCCACAATGCCAGCCTCAATCACGAGCTTAGGGTCGTGGGCCTGGGCCTCAGCAATAGCAGCATCAAGCTGGTCAGCCGAATCAACCTTAGTAATACCAAAGGAGGACCCCGCCCGAGCAGGCTTCACGAAGACCGGGTAGCCCAGCTTTTCGATGCGCTCGCGGGCACCGGCCTGATCGAGTACCCACTGGCGGTGGGTTACAACCTCGTAGGGGCCAACTTCCAGGCCAGCGGCCTCAAAGGCCACCTTCATAAAGTGCTTATCCATGCCGATAGCAGATGAGGCAACGCCACAGCCTACGTACTTCAAATCTGCCATTTCCAGCAGGCCCTGCACGGTGCCGTCCTCACCAAAGGGGCCGTGGAGTAGGGGGAAGACCACGTCGATAGCCGGGCCCAGCTCAACACTGGTGGAATCAGCAGAATCAATCAGGCGCAGACGATTATCACCGCCGCCTAGGGGCAAAAAGACCTGCTTGCCCGCAGCTGGGAACTCTGCCAGGGCGGTAGCCTCGGTTAGCTCAATCAGGGCAGCTTCATCGGTCAGGTACCAGCGGCCGTCCTTAGTAATACCGATGGTGATCACATCGTACTTGTTATGGTCGATAGCCCCGAGGACGCCTCGGGCGGTAATCAGTGAGATGGAGTGCTCCGACGAGCGCCCACCGCACAGCAGGGCGACAGTAGGTTTGGTGCTGGTTTCGGTCATAACGTCCTTTGGTATCGTGCGGGGCAAAGCCCCGTCTGCCCTAGCCTGCCGGGGTGCTATCCTCAGATTTAAGGGTGCGGCCCAGCAGGGCGGGGGCTAATTCTTCAACTGATATTCTACGGTCGAGCACAGCGGTGACAGCCTCGGTAATGGGCATTTCTACCCCTACTTTTCGCGCGAGTTCTGCCACAACGGGAGCTGATTTGATGGACTCAGCGGTCTGGGTCATGACGGTGTGCAGCTGGTCAGGGGCGATTCCCTCAGCCAGGAGCCGACCGGCGGTATGGTTACGGGAGAGGGGCGAAGCGCAGGTGGCAATCAGGTCGCCCATTCCTGCCAGGCCGCTCATAGTTTCGCTCTTACCGCCAAGGGCCAGAGCGAGGCGGGTCGTCTCAGCCAATCCACGGGTCATGACCGAGGCCTTGGAGTTATCACCGTACTGCTTGCCCTCGCACATGCCTACGCACAGGGCAATCACGTTTTTGACCAGGCCACCAATTTCAACGCCAACGATATCGGTGTTGGTGTAGGGGCGGAAGTAGTCGGCAGCGCAGACGGCGGCAATCTCCCGGGCTGTATCCTGACTTAGGGCCGCCACCACACTGGTGGTGGGCTGTTCAGCAATAATTTCTTTAGCCAGGTTGGGGCCAGAGAGCACAGTAACCCGCCCGGGTACAGCCTCAATCGCTTCCGGCTCAGCGCCGCTGGCAATAAGGTGCCCCTGAAGTACCTCGACCATGACCTCGCTCATGCGCAGGCCTGTACCCATTTCAAGGCCCTTGGCCAGAGATACCAGCAGGGCGTCTGGCTCCATCAGGGGGGCAAGAACCTCAAGCTGGGAACGCAGCACCTGGGCGGGGATAGCCAGCACCACGATGGTGGCCCCGGTCAGAGCCTCAGCGGCATCTGCGGTCATCACCATGCTGTCGGGAAGCTTCACCCCGGGGAAGTAGCCCTCATTGGTGCGGCTCTCTTGCATGGCTGCCATCGTAGTGGGATTACGTCCCCACAGCACAACCTGCCGGTCGGTGCCTGAGCTGGCGGCGGCGTCCGCAAGAACCTTGGCAAAAGCGGTGCCCCAGCTGCCTGCTCCAAGAACGGCAATTTTCTGGTGCTTCAAATCGGTCATGGGTGCAGGCCTCCCCTAGTGGTTACTGGTCAGGTGACTGGCGGACGTCCAACACGGCATTCCAGCGCCCGGCAGGGGCTTTCTCCCCGCGCAGGCATTCGAGCAGGCTGGTAACGTCATCAAGCATACGGTTGGTGACGGCATTCAGCTCGTCGTGGGTATAGCGAGCACCGGCTTCACGGCGCTGTATCAGGTCGCTGAAATCAACCGGATCGCCTACAACGATTTTGACCTTCTTGCGGGGCCAACCAAAACTAGGTTTACCGCGACGGGGCCAGAAGTCCTGGTCGCCCCAGTGAGCCACCGGGTAGACCGGGGCCCCGGTAGCTAGAGCCAGGCGAGCAGCCCCCGATTTGCCGGTCATGGGCCACATCTCCGGGTCCTTGGTCAGGGTACCTTCGGGGAAGATGATGACTGCTCCCCCAGCGTCCAGAACGTTCTGGGCAACCTCAAGAGACTGGCCCGCCCGGGCTGAACCTCGGGCTACCGGAATGTGGGCACACTGGCGCATGAGCCAGCCCAGCAGCGGTACCCTAAACAGCGCTTCTTTAGCCAAGAACCGGGGCAGGACCCCCTCCAGGAAGAGGGGGTAGGCTGCGGTAATCGGGTCGACCACGGTCAGGTGATTTGAGACCACGATAAACCCGCCGGCCTTGGGGAGCTTCTCCCGCCCCTCAATCTGCGCCTTCATGGGCAGATTGTAGAGGGGGCGCAAGAGCGTACCGGCTACGGTGTAGACCGCGTCCCCCAGCTTGGTGGGCTTGATATCACTCAAAGAAGCGCTGTTCTTGCTCATCTTAGGCAGTGACCTCGAAGTTAGCACCCAGGGCGGTGAGCTTATCAACAAAGTGCTCGTAGCCGCGGGAGATGACAGAAACACCGGTGACGTTTGAGGTTCCTTCAGCGGTCAGGGCAGCAATCACGTGGGAGAAGCCACCGCGCAGATCGGGCACGTTAATGTCGGCACCGCGCAGGGGGGTCTTACCGGTGATGATGGCTGAGTGCTTGAAGTTCTGGTGGCCGAAGCGGCAGGGGGTGGGGCCCAGGCAGTCCTTGTGAAGCTGCACGGTAGCACCCATGCGCACCAGGGCGTCGGTGAACCCAAAGCGGTTCTCATACACGGTCTCGTGAACGACGGAGACGCCCTTAGCCTGGGTCATAGCAACAACCAGGGGCTGCTGCCAGTCGGTCATGAAGCCGGGGTGGACGTTGGTTTCAACAAAGAGAGGGTTCAGGTCGCCACCCTGGTGGAAGAAGCGGATGCCCTCATCGGTGATGTCCAGGCCGCCGCCCAGCTTACGGTAGACATTGATGAAGGTGGAAAGATCCTTCTGGTTGGCGTTACGCACGAAGATGTCGCCACCGGTGGCCAGGGCCGCTGAAGCCCAGGAGGCTGATTCATTACGGTCGGGCATCGCCACGTGATTAAAGCCGGTCAGCTCGTCGACGCCTTCGATGATGATCTGGCGATCAGTTTCGACGGTGATAATGGCACCCATCTTCTGCAAGATGGCGATGAGGTCCATGATTTCAGGCTCAATGGCAGCGCCGGTCAGCTCGGTCTTGCCCTTGGCACGGGAGGCCGCCAGCAGAACCTGCTCGGTAGCACCGACGGAGGGGTATTCCAGGTTAATCTGGGCGCCCTTGAGACCATCAGCGGGAGCCTTCATGGAGATACCGGTAGGCAGCTTCTCAATCTTGGCACCAAACTTTTCCAGCACGCGCAGGTGCCAGTTGATGGGGCGGTCGCCGATCTTGCAACCACCCAGGTCGGGGATGAAGGCTTCCCCAATAGTGTGCAGCAGGGGGCCGCAGAGCAGAATCGGAATACGGGAGTCGCCTGCGTGCACCTCAATGTCGGTGTGGTTAGCTACGGAGACCTTAGAGGGGTCCATGCGCAGTTCGCCAGCCTGCATGTTGTAGTCCACCGACACACCGTGCAGCTCTACCAGGTCAGTAACAACCTGCACGTCCTTAATTTCGGGAACGTTGCGAAGCACCGAGGGGGTGGAGCCCAACAGGGCAGCAACCATGGCTTTGGGGACCAGGTTCTTAGCACCGCGGACGTTTACCTCGCCCTTCAGAGGGGTGCCACCTTCAATACGCAGTGCGCTGACCATGTATGTCCAATCGTCAAAACTGTTAGGGTGTTGATTCGCGTTACTTTACGCATCAATTCTCGTTTACCAACTTTACCCCACTTAGGTGCACTGGTTGTTGTACAGGCGGTGTTCTTAGCCATACCACAGACTTTACTTATCTAGACGGGCTAGGCAGAAAGCCACAAGGACGCCGGTGCTTGGGGCACGGCGTCCTTGTGGTTAAGCTGTGGGCTGGTTTTACAGCTGCTGAGTGCGGGGCAACCAGGCGGGGCGCTTGGCCTCGTAGGCGGTAATCGCATCCTCGTGTTGCAGAGTCAGACCAATGTCGTCCAGGCCCTCCATCAGGCGCCAACGCACGTAGTCGTCAATCTGGAAGGGCACAATCAAAGCACCGACAGTGACAGTCTTTTCTTCCAGGTCAACGGTGACTTCGGTACCGGGTTCAGCTTCCAGCTGCTTCCAAATAAGTTCGATGTTGTCCTGGTCTACCTGGGCAGCAACAAGGCCCTGCTTACCGGAGTTACCGCGGAAGATATCGGCAAAACGAGCTGAAATCACCACGCGGAAACCGTAGTCCTTCAGAGCCCAGACCGCGTGTTCGCGAGAGGAGCCGGTACCAAAGTCGGGGCCTGCAACCAGCACGGAACCCTGCTTGTAGGGCTCCTGGTTGAGGATGAAGTTGTCGTCCTTGCGCCAGCCTGCGAACAGGGCATCGTCAAATCCGGTCTTAGTGACGCGTTTGAGGTAGACAGCGGGGATAATCTGGTCGGTATCGACGTTGGAGGCGCGCAGGGGCACCCCGATGCCGGTGTGCTTCTTAATGGGTTCCATCAAAAATCCGTTTCCGCCCGATCAAGCCGGACTAATGCGAGTGGGGTGCTTAGAGGTCAGCCGGTGAGGACAGGGTACCGCGGATGGCGGTAGCGGCGGCGACCAGGGGTGAGACTAGGTGGGTGCGTCCGCCCTTACCCTGGCGTCCTTCGAAGTTGCGGTTAGAGGTTGAGGCGCAGCGTTCGCCGGGGGCCAGCTGGTCGGGGTTCATACCCAGGCACATGGAGCAACCGGCAAAACGCCAGTCAGCCCCGAAGTCCTTGAAAATCTGGTCCAGGCCTTCTTCTTCGGCCTGGGCACGTACCTTCTGAGAGCCGGGGACCACCATCATACGGACGCCTTCGGCTACCTTCTGGCCCTTGACGATTTCAGCGGCAGCTCGCAGGTCCTCGATACGGGAGTTGGTGCAGGAGCCCAGGAAGACCACATCGACAGGAATATCCTTCATGGGGGTACCTGCGGTCAGGTCCATGTATTCCAGGGCGCGGGAGGCGGCCTTCTGCTCGTTCTCGTCCTCAAAGTCCTCGGGGAAGGGCACCGCCTGGGAGAGGGGGACGCCCTGCCCCGGGTTGGTACCCCAGGTAACGAAGGGTTCAAGTTCGTCGGCATTGATGAAGACCTCCCGGTCAAAGGTTGCCCCCTCATCGGTGGGCAGGGTCTTCCAGTATTCAACAGCAGCATCCCAGTTCTCACCTGTCGGTGCGTGGGGGCGGCCCTTGACGTACTCAAAGGTGGTCTCGTCGGGAGCGACCATACCGGCGCGGGCACCTGCTTCAATGGACATGTTGCAGATGGTCATGCGGCCCTCCATGGAGAGGGCGCGGATGGCTGAGCCACGGTATTCAAGCACGTAGCCCTGGCCACCGCCGGTGCCAATCTCCGCGATAACAGCCAGGATGATGTCCTTGGCGGTCACGCCGGGCTTGAGGGTGCCCTCTACGTTAATAGCCATGGTCTTAAAGGGAGCCAGGGGCAGGGTCTGGGTAGCCATCACATGCTCTACCTCAGAAGTACCAATGCCAAAGGCCAGGGCGCCGAAGGCGCCGTGGGTTGAAGTGTGGGAGTCACCGCAGACCACGGTCATACCGGGCATGGTCAAACCCAGCTGAGGGCCCACCACATGCACGATGCCCTGTTCTTTATCGCCCAAGGAGTGGATACGGACGCCGAATTCCTCGGCGTTCTTGCGCAGGGTTTCGATCTGGGTGCGGGAGGTCAGATCAGCGATGGTGGAGAAGATGTTCTCGGTGGGGGTGTTGTGATCCTCAGTTGCGATGGTGAGGTCAAGCCGACGCAGGGGGCGTCCTTCCAGGCGCAGACCCTCAAAGGCCTGGGGTGAGGTGACTTCGTGGACCAGGTGCAGGTCGATGTAGAGCAGGTCGGGCTTGCCGTTTTCGCCGGGCACTACGGTGTGCGCGTCCCAAACCTTTTCAGCCAAGGTTCGCGGGGTATGGTCGGTAATACCAGCCATGGAGTCCTCCATAAAGTTTTCTCGTGATGCTTTAACAAGTGTGACCCGCCGAAGAAAATCTTTCCAATAAATGAACTTGCATATCACCATATGAGAAGTCATGATAGGTTATACGGACACAATCCTTTAGCTCTCGATCTTTCACACTCGAAAGGCTCCCACCGCAACCACTCACCCGGGCCGAAGCCCGGCCCACGACCACAGGCGAAAGAAAAGTCACCATGCACGATAACCGCAGCTCAGGCGTCGGCGTCCTCGATAAAGCCGCACACATCCTTGACTGTCTCGAAGCAGGCCCCGCCACCCTCTCCCAGCTCGTTGAAGCCACCGGCCTTGCCCGCCCCACCGCCCACCGTCTTGCCGTAGCCCTGACCCACCACCGCCTGGTCGCCCGCGACGTCCAGGGTCGGTTTATGCTTGGCCCCCGTCTGGGTGAACTGTCCAGCGCCGCCGGCGAAGACCGTCTGATTGCCGCTGCCGGCCCCGTGCTCAACAACCTGCGCAACGTCACCGGTGAATCCTCCCAGGTCTTCCGCCGCCAGGGCGACTGGCGCGTCTGCGTAGCCTCCGCCGAGCGTCCTATCGGCCTGCGCGACACCATCCCCGTGGGCACCCAACTCTCCATGAAAGCCGGTTCAGCAGCCCAGATCCTAACCGCCTGGGAAGACCACGCCCGCCTGGTCGAGGGCCTACACAACGCCCGATTCTCAGCCACCATGCTGGCAGCCGTCCGCCGCCGCGGCTGGGCCCAGTCCGTCGGCGAACGCGAACGCGGAACCGCCTCCGTTTCAGCCCCGGTGCGCTCCCCCTCCGGCAAGGTCATCGCTGCGGTTTCAATCTCAGGGCCCATAGAACGCCTAACCCGCCAGCCCGGCCGTTTACATGCCGAAGTAGTGTGCGAAGCTGCTGCTGCGCTAACAGAGGCGCTGCGTAGCTAAAGCCTTACTCAGCAGCTTAAACACAGGAACTCCCCGCTCACCGGTGTCGGTGGGCGGGGAGTTTTTGTTTTATCGGGCCTCGTGAAGGGCCTGGCGATAGCCCTCTAGGCGAGCTAGCTCTTCCAGTACAGGGGCGGTGACGCAGCGGGCTGCCACATCGGCCAGGTTGGTTTCGAGCTGGCGGCGGATGTTCTTGGCGTAGATACGGTGCCCCACCGCCGCTAGCCCCCGTCCCAGGGCCGCTGTCAGTATGCCCAGCAGGACGCCGGTGACCACCAGCAGGGTGGGGACGGGCAGGGGGAAGCCCTCTACAGTCGGCGGGTCGGGCAGGACAATCTGGAAGTAGCCAGCAAGGGCCAGGCCGGTGAGCCAGAGCAGGCCCACAAGCGCCGTTGCCAGCCCCACCCATTGCAGGACGTTGAGCAGGTGCCACCACCAGCGTTTTTTCTGGGCATCATAGTGAACGGTAGCGGCGGCGCGCTCAATCTCGCCGGGCAGGTGGCTCTCATAGGTGCGGGCAGCGTTCCTGATGGAGTGGCTCCAGGGCTCCTCGACGCCCTGCGAAACGCTGGTGGCAAAGGTGCGCAAGGAAGTTGAGAGGGCCGCTTTCTGGGGCGCTCCCAGCGGTGGCAGGGATGACTTAGAAATGGGTGCCCCGTCGTGCTCCTTGTGCAGGCCTAGGCGTTTGAGGGGGTCGCGTTTGATTTTGAGCAGCCAGCGGGTTGCAATCCAGCCGGTAGACGAAGCAGCGTGCAGCCTATAGGAGTCAGACGCGGCCTTGACCAGGGCTTCTGCGCCGGAGGCAGCGTAGAAGTCGTCCTCAAGCCGGGTGGTTGCGGCAGCGGTGATGCCCGCGGGCTCTCCCCCGCCGTCCTGCCCAGCCAAATCTGTGCGGACGCCCGCCAGGTCAGCTTCGATACGGGCTACCGCAGCATTCTTGGTGACGGCCACCTGGCCGAGAATCTCGCGCAGGCGGGGTATCTGGTAGCCGGTGCGGGCAGAAACCCCCAACGGATCAGCAAGTAGGGTGGAGGTGAGCCCGTCCTGGGCCAGTAGGAGCTTGAGGGAGTCCAGAACTGCCGGGACTTCGGCTTCATCCAGGCGATCAACCTGGTTGAGCACGGCCAGGGTCACTGCCCCGTGGGCGGCTAAGGGCCGGATGAAGTCCTGGTGAATCACGGCATCGGCGTATTTTTGGGGATCCATGACCCAGACCAGCACGTCCACGCACTGGGCCATTTTCTCCACAATCGCCCGGTTGGAGGCCTCTACCGAATCGAAGTCGGGTAGGTCAAGGAGCACGAGCCCGCCAGTGGCCTGTTCAGTCTTACCAGCTCCCACCGAACGGCGGATTTTGTTCCACATGCCCACGGTCACCGGCACATCTGCACGGTTGAGTGCCTCTGCTGCCTGGGCGGGGTCTTCGTCCATGTAGGTACGGTTATCTACCCCCAGCCAGTCCAGCAGGGGTTCTGCCCCTTCCCTGCCCCAGATAGCGGCCTGGGCGGTAGATGTAGTGGGGCGGCGGGCAGCACTCTTGGCGATTTCTTTGCCCACAACCGCGTTGAAGAGTGTTGACTTGCCCGAACCGGTTGCGCCAAAGAAGCCGATGACGGTGTGTTCGGCGGAGAGTTCGCGGCGGGCTGCTGCGCGGGTGAGCACGCCTCTGGCGGTCTCGATGGTTTCGGGGTCTACTCGCCCCTCGCCCAGTTCCAGGGCGGCGGTGAGGGCATCGACGCGGCTTGCTAGGGCTGTGGTTGCGACAGCTGTATCGGTGGTGGTCACGGTGGTTACTCTCGCTTACTCGGTGTCGGTGCCGGTGAATGCTGAATCGCTGGTGGTGGAGGCGGACGCCAGCTGCTCACCTGCCCGGGTCAGGGCCTGGGCTGCTGCGGTTAGGTCAGCCGCCGAGGGGGTTTCAGGGTCAGCTGCCCCGGTCGTCTCATCAAGACGCTGGGTGAAGCGTTCCTGCTGGCTCATGAGGAGTTCCTGCATGCGCTCTTCCAGGCGGTTGCGGGCACCGGCTGCCATGCGGCGCACGGCGTCCTCACCGAAAATTGCTTCAAGCAGCTTCTGGCCAACGACGCCTGAGCCGCCAGCGATGCCAACCTCTAGGCCGGTCAGGCCGCCGGTCATGGAGAAAACCGCGACCATGAGAATTACGGCGGTGACG
The DNA here is from genome assembly GCA_030529845.1 of Rothia sp. (in: high G+C Gram-positive bacteria). GTDB lineage: Bacteria > Actinomycetota > Actinomycetes > Actinomycetales > Micrococcaceae > Rothia. Next base: position 753,942 of record JAUMWB010000001.1, read on the forward strand.
TTGACGCCCAGCGACATGAACCGGGCCTTTTGGCGTTTACCGGCACCTTCTGCGGCGATGATGTCCATGACGTCTTGCTGCCAGGCGCGAATAGATTCAGCAACTTCTTCGGAGAAGTTCTCGCCGAGGGAGGCTAGGTCGTCCCCGTTCAGCAGGGCACGGCCTGCCCGGTCTTCGAGCCAGCGGCGCTGGGCGGTTTCGGCGGCCGCTGCCGCTTCTTCCATGATGACCGAGTGCAGACCCACTTCCAGGGCCTGCTCCACTTCAACAGCGCGGGTAGGCGGGGTACCCCTAAAGAAGCCGGCTACCCGGTCGCGTACCTTGCCAATGGTGGTTTCGACCTGGCGGAAGAATTCGCCGGTGCCCACAAAGTCCTGCCAGCGGGTCAGCACCTCGCCGCGGAGCATCTGCCCGTCCTGGGTAGCTTCATTCAGGTTAGCCAGGGCGCGTTCAAAGGCTGTGGTGACGTCCGCACGCAGGCGGGTCTCGGCGTCCTGCTGTTCCCCGGCGGCCTGGGCCAGGGTAATAGCCTGCTGGGCTACCCCGCGCACGGCTCCTTCTAGGGTTCGGCGGGCGATATCTGAGCGGGCGTCCACGTCAGCGCCCAGGGAACGCAACCAGAAGATCAGCGGGGTCAGGGCGACAGAGGGCAGTAGGCCGCGTTCGTCGCGCTCCTGCTCGGTCACCGAGTGAATGAGGGCGGGGGTGATACCGGCTTCGGTGAGCATGCGGGTGAGGTCGGCTTCGATTTCGTCCTCGGCTCCTTCGGGTACGCGGTTGAGTACCACCGCGATGGTGATATCGCGGGCTGCTGCCTGGCGCAGGATTTCCCAGGGCACGGCGTCGGCGTAGCGGTTGGCCGTGGTGACAAAGAGCCAGAGATCAGCGGCGCGCAGGAGCTGCTGGGCCAGGCGGCGGTTCTCGTCTGAGACCGAGTCGAAATCGGGGGCATCAATCAGGGCGATACCGGCAGGCAGGGACTCTACGGGCACGGTCACCAGCTCGTCTTGGCCGCTGTGGGGGTTGGCCCCGGGCAGGGCTTCGCCGGGCGCTACGGGTACCCGCACCAGGTGGGGCAGGATTCGCTCGGGGGTGAAGGCGTCGGCATCCTCGGGGCGGTGGAGCAGGACGGGCTGGCGGGTGGTGGGGCGGATTGCCCCGGAGCGGGTAACAGGCTCCCCCATGAGGGTGTTGACCAGGGTTGACTTACCGGCGCCGGTAGAGCCACCCACGACCACGGTGAGCGGGGCGTCCAGGGTTGCTAGCTTAGGCAGGATGTAGTCATCGAGCTGGGTGACGGCGGTACGGGCTTCTTTGCGCGCGTCGTCAGCGGAAGCTGTGATGAGGGGAAAGGACGCTGCCGCCAAGGTATTGCGGGCGTCGCGGACGGCTGCGAGAGCGGGGGTGATTGTTTCCTTGTGCACGTACCCTATTCTCGCATGTTTAGCGTAGGTTGAGGGTCTTGGGGTCCAATGAAACCGAGGGCAAAAGAAAAGCTCCACATCTTGGTAGATGTGGAGCTTTTAGCCTGTGACCCCAACCGGATTTGAACCGGTGTTGCCGCCGTGAGAGGGCGGAGTACTAGGCCGCTATACGATGGGGCCGAAGCTCTTTCGAGCTGTTACCATTTCCGGCAACAGATAAAACTATACACAAGAGGTTCACCTACAGGCAAATTGAAGAAGTGTAATCTGCACTACCCTAGATTCTGCCAGACCCCACCAGAGCCAGACCTCAAGAGAGACCAGGGCCAGGCTAGCTACATTCGGGTATGAAAAAACCCCCCGCTTCAAGCGAAGCGAGGGATTTTAGCCTGTGACCCCAACCGGATTTGAACCGGTGTTGCCGCCGTGAGAGGGCGGAGTACTAGGCCGCTATACGATGGGGCCGTAACATCTCGAATCAAGATGTTCGCTGGGATACCAGGACTCGAACCTAGAATGACGGTACCAGAAACCGTAGTGTTGCCAATTACACCATATCCCATTATTATTTGCTCCGGCTTGTTTTCCTTTCGGAACTCATCGCCGCAACAAGTAATAACTCTATACGAGCTTTTAAACCTGTGCAACTCGAAATCTGTAGAGCTGGCTCACACCTGGGCAAGCTTTCGCGGTTTTACCCTTATTTCTAGCGGTTTTTGGCCTCAAAATTTTTGTAAAAATTCCTGAAAAAGCCGCTACGAGCGTCCTCGATCGCCCCTTTTTCCCGCATCTGGCAGGAAGGAAGCCCCGCCCCGCTCCCCTGCTGAAGACAGGGAAACGGGGCGGGGCGTGAGCTAAACCTCGATATTTTTTAGGCCAGGGAAGCGCGCAGCTTCTTTAGGCGGGCGAGGGAGGAATCCTTACCCAGAATCTCCATGGATTCAAAGAGAGGCGGTGAGATGCGCTGGCCGCTCATAGCGGTACGCACCGGGCCGAAGGCAAGGCGGGGCTTGATCTCAAGACCGTCGACGATAGCTTCGCGCAGGGCAGCTTCAATGGTTGCAGCGGTGAAGTCGGTCAGGCCCTCAACGGCGGTGATCGCCGCATCCAAAACTGCCGGTGCTGACTCCTTGAGCTGCTTGGCGGCGTCCTCAGCGACCTCAATCTTCTCATCGACGGTGAAGAGGAAGCCCAGCAGGCCGGGGGCCTCGCCCAGAAGCTGCATGCGCTCCTGCACCAGGGGCGCGGCCTCAGTCAGAATAGCCTGCTCACGCTCGGTCAGCTGTTCAAAGCTCTCGGCAGAGACTAATTCAGCCTTGTGCAGGAAGGGAACCAGGCGGTTACGGAAGTCCTCTGCTTCAAGCAGGCGGATGTGGGTGCCGTTGATGGCCTCAGCCTTCTTGACGTCAAAGCGGGCTGGGTTAGCCAGCACATCCTTGATGTCGAAGGCAGCCACCATCTGGTCCATGGTGAAGATATCTTCGTCGTGGGAGAGGGACCAACCCAGCAGGGAGAGGTAGTTGAGCAGGCCTTCCTTGATGAAGCCGGCATCCAGCAGGTTGTAGAGGCTGGATTCGGGGTCGCGCTTGGAGAGCTTCTTGTTGCCCTGGCCCATGACATAGGGCAGGTGGCCGAATTCGGGGATGAAGCTGGTGACGCCTACCTCAACCAGGGCCCGGTAGAGGGCGATCTGGCGGGGGGTTGATGACAGCAGGTCTTCACCGCGCAGCACGTGTGTGATGCCCATCAGGGCGTCGTCCACGGGGTTAACCAGGGTGTAGAGGGGCTTGCCGTTGGCGCGGACGACCACGAAGTCGGGTACAGATCCGGCCTTGAAGGTGATGTCGCCGCGCACCAGGTCGTGGAAGGTGATGTCTTCATCGGGCATGCGCAGGCGCAGGACGGGCTGGCGGCCCTCGGCCCGGTAGGCGGCCTTCTGCTCTTCGGTCAGGTCGCGGTCAAAGTTGTCGTAGCCCAGCTTGGGGTCTTCGCCCTTGGCCTTGTGGCGTTCTTCAACTTCTTCGGGGGTGGAGAAGTCTTCGTAAACGAAGCCTCCGGCCTTGAGCTTCTCTACTACCTTGGCGTAGATGTCCATACGTTCTGACTGGCGGTAGGGCTCGTGGGGGCCGCCGATGCCAACGCCTTCATCCCAGTTGATGCCCAGCCACTGCAGGGATTCGAGCACCTGGTTGAAGGATTCTTCGGAGTCGCGGGCAGCGTCGGTGTCTTCAATACGGAAAACCATGGTGCCGCCGGTGTGCTTGGCGTAGGCCCAGTTGAAGAGGGCGGTACGCACCATGCCCACGTGCGGGGTGCCGGTGGGTGAGGGGCAAAAGCGGACGCGGGTTTCGCTGGGGTCGTTAAGTTTCAGAGCGTAATCACTCATGGATGTTGGCACATCCCTTTCTTCTTGAAAGCTGGTGGTGGGTTCTAGTTTACTCGCCGCTTTTCTTCGGCGCGGAACTTTGCTGGGGGCGGTTGTTTACTCAGCGCGGACGGTGTTAATCAGGGAGCCGATGCCCTCTACCTCAATCTCGACCTCGTTGCCTGCACTCAGGCGTCCTACCCCTGCGGGGGTACCGGTGAGAATCACGTCACCGGGCAGCAGGGTGAAGTATTCACTGGCTGCGGCGACGAGTTCGGCCACGGAGAAAACCATGTCGGCGGTGGTGCCGTCCTGTTTGAGGTCGCCGTCCACCCAGGTTTGGATAGTCAGGTCGTCAGTGTCCAGCTCGGTTTCGATCCAGGGGCCGAGGGGGCAGGCGCCGTCGAAGCCCTTGGCGCGAGCCCACTGGACGTCAGTTTTCTGGGCGTCTCGAGCGGTCAGGTCGTTGGCGACGGTGAAGCCGTAGATAACTTCGGGCACGCGGTCCAGGGGCACGGACTTGGCGATGCGGCCGATGACGACGGCGAGTTCGCCCTCAAAGGAGACGTTGTCTGACCATTCGGGCAGGGCGATGGGGTCGCCGGGGCCGATGACGGAGGTGTTGGGCTTGAAGAAGAACTGGGGGGTGGTGGGGGTTTCGTTGCCCAGTTCGGACGCGTGGTCGCGCCAGTTGCGGGCCACACCAATGACCTTGGAGCGGGGAATGATGGGGGCCAGCAGGCGGACGTCCGCTAGGGGGTATCGCTTGTCGGTGGGGTTAATGCCGGTGTAGAAGGGGTCGCCGGAGAGGACAGTGATGGTCTCCTCGCCGGGCTCACCTTCAACCAGGCCAAAGTGCAGGGTATCGTCTACAGTAAATCGGGCAATGCGCATGGTTCTAGACTACCGGACTTGAGCACAAGGTTGACCGCTTTTTGTAGGGACCAGATTCCTCTCAAATTCCTTCATCTCAATACATACAACCGTCACTTTTCTGGTCCATTCGCAAAAAGCGGCAGCACTGGCTGAATTTCAGAAGTCGTTGACAGCGTCCGCACCGCTGTCCTACAGTAATCACCAGTTCTTGTTCCCTACGGAAGGCTCCCCCAGTGGATTTTTCAGCGGCTCTCTAGACCACGCTGAAACCCCTCACCGCGGTTTTCAGCACATCAACTCTTTAACGCTGAATGGATCGCACCCTCATGCCTATTTCCGTATCTGAACCCCACCTTTCTTTTAACAGCCTCAGCCTGATCTGGCCCGACGGTACCCCCTGTTTTGAAAACCTCACCGGCGCTGTCAGTGCCCCGGTCACAGCTCTCATTGGCGATAACGGCTCCGGCAAATCAACCCTGCTCAAGCTTCTAGCTGGCACCCTAGAACCAACGAGCGGCAGCATCAACCGGCCCGGTACCGTCGCCTACCTGCCCCAGGATTTAGGGCTTACCCCGCAGACCACCGTTGCCGACCTCTTCGCTATCACCGACGTCCTCGACGCCCTCACCGCGCTAGAAGCCGGCGACTACTCAGAAGAGCTCTACGACCGGATCGGTGATAACTGGGACGCCGCCGAGCAAGCCCAGGCTACCCTGGCCGCGTCCGGCTTCTCGCCCGCCCTAACCACTACCGACGCCCACGCCCTTATGCGGCGTACCGTCGGCACGCTCTCAGGTGGAGAGGCCGTCACCGCAGCCCTTACAGCCCTAGTTGCCACCCGCCCCGGCGTCCTACTATTGGATGAGCCCACCAACAACCTCGACGCCGATGCCCGCGCTACTCTCTACCGGCTCCTAGATACTCTGCCCTGCCCCGTGCTCGTGGTCAGTCACGATCGCGACCTGCTCGAGCGGGTCGATGAAGTGCTGGAACTCAGGCAGGGGGCCCTGCGCTTTTTCACCGGTAACTACAGCGCCTACCGGCAGGCCATCGACAGCGAGCAGGACGCTGCCGCCCGCCACCTGCGCGAGGCCAAGCAGGTTGAGCGGCAGGAAAACCGGGAGCGTATCGAGGCTGAAACCAAGCTGGCCCGCGCAGCCCGGGCTGGGGCGACCGCCCAGGCTAACCGGCGGGGCTCGCGTATGTCGATGGGGCTGGCGGCTTCCTCAGCCCAGCGGTCAGCCGCTAAGGTTCGGCAGACCCACCAGGGCAGGCTTGACGCTGCTACTGCAACCCGGAAGGCCCGGGAACGGGATATCCGCGAGGACCAGGCCATCTATCTTGACCTGCCCGGCACCCGGGTGCCAGCAGGTAAACGGGTGCTGGAGCTAACCCTACGGCAGGGCACCGGTGCGGACGCCAGCCCCTACCAGGGTGAGCAGAAGCAGGCGGATGACGGGGCGGCAGCAGCTACTCCCCTGCCTGAGCGGCTGATTGTCCAGGGCCCAGAGCGCCTGCGGCTGGCCGGGTCTAACGGGTCAGGTAAGAGCACCCTGCTGAGGGCCATCATGGGTGATTCTCAGGCTGCTGAAACCGCCCACTACACCTGCGACTACCGGGTAGCGAACACCGGCTACCTGCCCCAACGGCTAGCCCTCCCCCAGGACCAAAGCATGCTGCAGCTGGTCATGGCAGCCAACCCGACGCTGACCGAACAGCAGGTCCGCGATGATCTAGCCCGACTGCTCTTCCGCCGGGAACGGGTGCACCTGCCCGTGGGTGTTCTCTCCGGTGGCGAACGCTTCCGGGTGGCACTAGCAACCGTCCTTTTGGCCAGCCCGGCACCCCAGCTGCTGATTCTCGATGAGCCCACCAACAACCTCGATATGACCTCGGTAGACTGGCTAATCCAGGCGCTGGCCTCCTATGAAGGTGCCCTCCTGGTCGTCAGTCACAACGAAGCCTTCTGCACGCAACTAGGCCTGACGGGCGTCCTGACACTGCCCGCCCTGACCTAACCAGCAAGGGGACCGCAAAACCAAAAAAGGACCGCATATTGTGCGGTCCTTTTTTGGAAATCTGGTCCCCTTGCAGGGCAGCCGGAAAAGGCAGGCTAGACCAGCTTGACGTTCCAGCCCAGGCGGTCTTCGACCTTACCGGTCTGAATACCAACCAGCTCCTCGCGCAGGGCCATGGTGACCTCGCCGCCGTCCGCACCTGATGCCGAAGGAATCTCAAAGTCAGCGGCCTTGAGCTTACCCACGGGGGTAATGACGGCAGCGGTACCGCAGGCGAAAATCTCGGCAATCTCGCCGCTTGCTACGCCCTCGCGCCACTCGCTCAGAGTAATCTTGCGTTCCTCAACGGTGTGGCCGCGGTCCTCAACCAGCTTGATGATGGACTTACGGGTTACACCGCGCAAAATAGTGCCGGTCAGCTCGGGGGTGACGATACGTCCGTCCTTGTAAACGAAGAAGACGTTCATGCCACCCAGCTCTTCGAGGGCGTCATCGCGGTTGGGGTCCTTGAAGATGACCTGCTTACAGCCCTGGGCCTCGCCCTCCAGCTGGGCAGCCAGAGAGGCCGCGTAGTTGCCGCCGCACTTCGCTTCCCCTGTACCACCCACACCAGCGCGGGCGTAGGTGGTTGAAAGCCAGATATCGACGGGCTTGGGGGTGCCGAAGTAGTTACCGGCGGGGGATGCAATGATGAAGAAAGAGACCTCGTGGGCCGGGCGGATACCCAAGAAAGCCTCGGTGGCAATCATGAAGGGGCGCAGGTAGAGGGATTCGCCCTCACCGGAGGGAACCCAGTCAGCGTCGATAGTCACCAGCTGGCGAATCGCCTCAACGAAGAGCTCTTCGGGCAGGTTAGGCAGCACCAGGCGGTCTGCTGACTTATTCAGGCGGGAGGCGTTCTCTTCAGGGCGGAAGGTGGTGATGGATCCATCTGCCTGGCGGTAGGCCTTGATGCCTTCAAAGATTTCCTGGCCGTAGTGGAAAACGGAAGCCGCCGGGTCCAGGCTCAGAGGGCCGTAGGGCAGGACCTGGGCATTGGTCCATTCGCCGCCGTCGGTGTGGGTGCCGCGCCAGTCGATGCGCACCATGTGGTCGGTGAAGTAGTTGCCGAAGCCGGGGTCGGCGAGGATTTCGGCGCGTCGTTCGGCGCTGGCGGGGTTGGGGTTGCGGTTGATAGTGAATTCGAGTGACATGCTCATCCTTCAAACTGTGTCGTGGGGTCTCTTATCTAGGGTACCCCAGGGTCTTTCGCTCTGTTAGCTAGCTTACGCAAGACCCCACCGGGTTTCGGTGGGGTCAGGGGCTTAGCCCAGCTGGGCGAGGATTGCGTCGCCGATTTCGTCGGTGGCGCGGGTTGCGCCGGGGTTTGCGGCCAGGTCTGCTTCTACGGCCTGTTCGATGCGGGCGGCGCTGGTCTCGTGGCCCAGGTGGCGCAGGAGCATAGCAGCTGCCAGGACGGTCGCAGTCGGGTTGGCCTTGTTCTGCCCGGCGATGTCGGGGGCTGAGCCGTGCACGGGTTCAAACATGGAGGGGAAGGTTCGATCGGCGTTGATATTGCCGCAGGCTGCGTAGCCGATACCGCCGGTGATGGCCCCTGCCTGGTCGGTGAGAATGTCACCGAAGAGGTTATCGGTGACGATTACATCGAAGCGGGCGGGGTCGGTGGTGAAGAAGATGGTGGCTGCGTCGATGTGCAGGTAGTCGGTGGTGACCTGGGGGTATTCTTCGGCGACCTTGTTGAAGATGCGGTTGTAGAGGGCACCAGCGTTGACCAGCACGTTAGTCTTGTGGATTAGGGTCAGCTTTTTCTTCTCGCGGCTGGCGGCCAGCTCAAAGGCGTAGCGCACCAGGCGTTCGATACCGTAAGCGGTGTTGACCGATACTTCGGTAGCGATTTCAGCGTCGGTACCGGCTCGTAGCACACCGCCGTTACCGGCGTAGGGGCCTTCGGTACCTTCACGCACGACTACAAAGTCAATGTCGCCGGGGTTGCTCAGGGGTGAAACAGCGCCGGGGAAGAGGCGGGAGGGGCGCAAGTTGATGTAGTGGTCGAAGGAAAAGCGCAGGTTGAGCAGAATTTCTCGTTCGATCAAGCCGCTGGGCACAGCGGACGAGCGCGGGTCGGCGCCCACAGCGCCGAAGAGGATGGCATCATGCTGGGCGAGTGCGGTCTTGGTCTCTTCGGTGAGGGTCTGACCGGTGGCGAGCCAGTGCTCTGCACCGAGGGGGTATTCGGTGGAGGTGACAGTGATGTTGTCGAGTTCGGCTGCGCGGGTGAGGACGCGGTGGGCTTGGGCTACTACTTCGGGGCCGATGCCGTCGCCGGGAATGACGGCCAGGTTGATGGAGCTGTTTTCAGTCATGCTTTAAGGCTAGTCCTGCGAGCGCAGCTTTGCCCATATTTTGACTGGTGGTTTCATATATTGAATTAGGGTGTGAGGTGGTCGTTAGCCGGCAGTACCTCTACCGGTTTGTTGCCGGTGGGGGCTACTTCGAGGGTAGCGAGTTTATCCCCTACCAGATGGACAAGGACGAGCGCGTCCCCGTCCTTGGTGTTTGCAGCCAGGTAGGTGCGGGGCAGGTCCTGATTGATGGGCTCGCCCTGGTAAAGCAGGTTGTAGGTGAGGCAGGTGCCGCAGTCGCAGATCTGCTCTATCTGAGCTTCTTCAAGGGCAGCAATTGCTGCCTCACGTTCTGCTGTATTCAGTTCACGGTCGCTTGGGGTGTGGGGCTTGGCCAGGCTTAATACCGCCGCAAAGAACTCTTTTTCTTGTTTCATAGCCACACTATAAAACAACACGTCAGAAGAGCGTGTCATGACTACCAGTGCGGGTTAGGACCAGAAGAAGTTCTTCTCGTTCTACCTTATAGATCAGTAACCAGTCGCCTTCAATGTGCAGTTCCCGGTAGCCCTTCCAGTTCCCTTTGAGCGCATGATCCTTATATTTAGTAGAGAGCACGTCACGGTCTTCAGCTAAAAGCGCTTCAACAGCCGTGGCGAGCTTTTCGGGCTTGTAGTGCTTTCGAAAGAGTACTTTGGCATCTCTTTTGAACTGACTGGTTCGGTGGATTTTAGTCAGCATCAGTCAAATCAGCCATGAGAGCCTCAACCGATGTGAAGGTCTTTCCGTGCCGCTGCTCAGCTTCCTGGCGTGCTCGTACATTGAGAGGGTTCTCGCGGTGCGGAGTAAAGGGCAGACCGTTATCAACCAGCGACTGCTTAAGGAACATATTCAGTGCAGTGCTGAGGTCGAGGCCGAGGTCGCTGTAGAGTTTTCGCACCTCTTCTTTTGTGGCACTATCGGTGCGGAAGGAAATTGTTGTATCAGTCATGAGTGCTCCTGTTATTACAGTGTCATTACATTTGCACCATACTCGCGTGAATCTATCTTTTCAAGACTTTCGCCGAGAAACTCATGCGTTCGAACATCCCAGCAACAAGAAACCACATGCCTTGTTACCAGCCCCAGAATTTAATCGGGGCTCAACAAGGCATGCGGTTCTATAAGAGGTGAGCGAACGGTTAGACGTTCTTCTCGATCAGCTCCTTGACAGCCTCAACGTCGTTGGGCAGGTCAATCACGTGGCGGTCGGCTTCCATGATGCCGGCAAAGCGCTCGGGGATGGCAGGCTCAGTACCGGTTGCTTCGAGGATGGTTTCAGCAAATTTAACCGGCAGGGCGGTTTCTAGGCAGATAATGGGGGTATCAACCTTCTCAGCCCAGTCGCGGGCTACCTTGACGCCGTCCGCAGTGTGGGGGTCAAGCAGCACACCCAGGCGCTCGTGGGCATCGCGAATGGTGGCGACGCGGTCGGCATGGGTTGAACGGCCAGAGGCAAAACCGTAGCGCTCAGCAGCTTCGGCAAAGGCCGGGTCATCGGTCAGGGAGAATCCGCCCTGGCGCACCTTGAGACCAAAGAGGTCAGCGGTCCGCTCGGCGTCACGGCCTAGCAGGTCAAAGACAAAGCGCTCAAAGTTTGAGGCCCGGGAGATATCCATGGAGGGGCTGGAAGTCTCGTAGGTATCAGCAGATGAACGCACCCGGTAGTCGCCGGTGCGGAAGAATTCGTCCAGCACGTCGTTCTCGTTGGTGGCCACAATTAGACGGTCGATGGGCAGACCCATCTGGCGGGCGATATGGCCGGCGCAGATATCACCGAAGTTACCGGTGGGCACACAGAAGGACACCTTCTGGTCGTTGCTTTCGGTAGCGCGAATCCAGGAGGAAACGTAGTAGACGATCTGAGCCATCAGGCGGGCCCAGTTAATAGAGTTGACTGCGCCAATGCGCTTCTCAGCCTTAAAGGCAGCGTCAGCAGAAATAGCCTTGACCACATCCTGGCAGTCGTCAAAGACGCCGTCGAGGGCAACGTTGAAGATGTTTTCATCGTCCAGGCCGAACATCTGGGCCTGCTGGAAGGGGGTCATGCGGCCAGCCGGGGTAAGCATGAAGACCTTGATACCGGGGCGGCCGCGCATGGCGTACTCGGCAGATGAACCGGTATCGCCTGAGGTTGCACCCACAATATTGAGGGTCTCACCCCGGCGGCCCAGTTCGTACTCAAAGAGTTCACCTAGCAGCTGCATAGCCATGTCCTTGAAGGCGGCGGTGGGACCTTCTGACAGGTGGCCGATCAATATACCGGGTTCCAGTTCAGTGACCGGCACAATTTCTTCGGAGGCAAACTTGGGGTAGGAGTATGCCCGGGCAGTCATGGCCTTGATATCGTCGGCAGGAATGTCGTCGATGAAGAGCTGCAGCACCTCAGCTGCCAGCGCCGCGTAGCTTTCTTCTGCCAGAACTGTCCGCCAGCGGGTGAGGGTGGCGTCGTCGAGCTGGGGGTAGTGGACGGGTAGGTAGAGGCCGCCGTCGGGGGCTAGGCCACCGAGCAGGATGTCGGTGAAGCGGGCGGGAGTCTTGGAGGCGTCGCGGGTTGAGATGTACTGCATGGGTATAAGCCTACCGAAACTGCCCGGCCGGTGGTGCTAGGCGCTCATACTGCGGTATGAATTTGGAGTGCGGACGCCCGCCACCGCCTTCCCGGGGGCGGGGCGGCTTTTAGACTTAGGAGGGTGGATACCCTTCAGTTAGAGCTGGCTGCTACTCAGCGCCGCAAGAAGCTGGTCAATGCGATTGCTGTTGCCCTGGGGCAGATACTGACCCTGCTGATAACTCTTGTCTCTGGTCTTTCCATGGTGGAGGGCACCTGGGCACTGATCTACATCGTTGCTTGGCTAGTTGCTACGTCCAGTCTCTACTTCCGGTATTCCCGTCCGGTCCTGGTCTTGGTTCTGGTGGTGGTATCGCTGCTGGTCACTATTCCAGCTCAGTACCCTGCGGTGGGTTCCTGGTGGGCAGCCCCGGTGATGGTCTACCATCTAGTGCGCTATTTTTCGCGCCCAGTCCGCATTGGCGTTTTTCTTGCGGCTCTCCTTGCTTCGCTCGTTGGCGGCTTTGTTTTTGCTCGTGCCTTTTTGGTCTATGATGTCACAGCTTTTGAGTTCTACGTTACCGCTCTGACCGCTGCTTTTATCTGTGCGGCCATCGTTACCATTGCCTGGTTCTTTGGGGATTCCCGGCGGCTACGCGAGAACCGCCACCGGGCACTGATTGAGCGCAACCGCCAGCTGGAACATGAGCGGGAACAGGAACGGGCACTCGCAGCCCTGGACGAGCGGGCTCGCATTGCCCGAGAAATGCACGATATCGTGGCGCATTCGCTCTCCGTCATCATTGCCCAGGCGGACGGCGCCCGCTACGCAGCGACCGCCCAGCAGGCTGGGAGTGGGGCGGGGGCGTCCGCTCACAATGAGGCCGTGGAGCTAGCTGCCCTAGGTACAATTTCTGAGGCGGCGCGGTCCTCCTTACAGCAGATGCGCACCCTACTGGGGGTTCTACGCACGGACGAGGGCACCACCGTTGAACCCCTGCCCGCCCTGCACAATGTTCCCCAGCTCATTGAACAAACCCAAAAGCTAGGCATACCGGTGAAGTTCAGTACGGTCTCAGGGGTTGAAGAGAAACTCCCGCAGGGAGCGGATTTGACCATCTACCGTATCATTCAAGAGGCTCTCACCAACGTAGCCAAGCATTGCCCGGGTACTCCCCTCGTCACCGTCACCATCAGCGAGGGCAAGCAAACCCTGGATATTGGCATCACCAACCTGCCCCAGGCAGAGCCCAGCTCGCCCCTGCCCGGTACCCGCCGAGGGCTCTTAGGTATGCGCGAGCGCGTTGATATGTATAAGGGAACCCTGCACTACGGCCGCCTAGCCGATGGGTCTTTTAGGGTCTTTGCCCAAATTCCTTTTGTGCCCTAAAGACACCATAACTAAAGCCAGCCCCAACGATGACCAGGAACGATAGAGTAAAACCGTGATTAGAGTTCTTCTTGTAGATGACCAGCAACTGGTGCGGTCTGGCCTAGCTATGCTGATTGGCTCCCAGGCCGATATGCAGGTAGTAGCTCAGGCCGGGGACGGCCAGCAGGCTATCGAGCAGGTCGCCGCGTGCCAGGCCCAGGGACAGGGGCCGGACGTCGTGCTCATGGACGTCCGCATGCCAGTGCTCGATGGTATCGAAGCTACCGGCGCTATCATCGCAGCCCACCCCGAGGTCAAAGTCGTCATGCTGACCACCTTCGACATCGACGACTACGTGTACGCTGCCGTCCAGCGCGGAGCCAGCGGCTTCCTACTCAAGGACGCCCCACCCGAGGAGCTTCTGGGCGCCATCAGGACGGTGCAGCGCGGGGATGCTGTCATTGCCCCCAGCGCCACCAAGCGGCTTCTAGAACAGATGCTCCCCTATCTGGCAGGTGGAGCTTCACCCCAGCGGACGCCCCAGAAACACGCCGATAAAATTGCCAGCCTGACCAACCGCGAATGCGAGCTGTTTCTGCTCATTGCCCAGGGGCTATCGAACGGGGAGATGGCCCAGCAGCTCTTCGTGTCTGAGGCGACCGTCAAAACCCACATCTCGCACATTTTGGCTAAGCTCGAAGCCCGCGACCGGGTGCAGGCAGTGATTATGGCCTACGAGGCAGGGCTGGCTTAACCTGGAGAGGTTCTCATACCTAGGTATGAGGCCCAGCTCTTTCCAATCACTCCCCGGTGCGATGTGCCCTACCCCACTGTCTTGCCATACTGGGTATATGAGCACCTCACACACTATTCCTATAGCAGTTTCTGCCCGGAACCTTTCAAAGACTTACGGAGGCGAGTCCCCCGTTCATGCTCTGCGCGATATTTCAGTTGATTTTGAGCGGGGTAAGTTCACCGCCATCATGGGCCCTTCTGGCTCGGGCAAGTCCACCCTCTTGCATACTCTGGCGACTCTTGATTCTCCCGACCCTGACCCGCAAACGTCACTTCAGGTTAAGGGAGTGGAGCTCACCGGACTTAAGGACGCCGCCCTAGCTGAGTTTCGGGCCCGGAATATCGGTTTTATCTTTCAGGCCTTTAACCTGGTTCCCACGCTCACCGCGGCCCAGAACATGGAGCTGCCCCTGGGGCTGGCTAAGGTGGCGGTAGATACCATCTGGCGTGATGAGCTGGTACGCGCCCTGGGTCTTGAGGACCGCCTCAAGCACCTGCCCTCCCAGCTCTCCGGTGGGCAGCAGCAGCGGGTGGCGATTGCTCGGGCTCTGTTGCCCCGCCCAGCCGTCATTTTTGCTGACGAGCCCACCGGCTCCCTGGACTCGGCAAGTAGCGCTGAGGTGCTGGGCCTGCTCCAACAGGCCAGCCGTGAGCAGGGGCAGACCATTCTGATGGTCACCCATGACCCGCTGGCAGCCTCCTACGCTGACCGGGTTCTCCTGCTCAAGGACGGTCAATTAGCCGGCGGGCTTGAAGCCCCCACCCAACCCGGTGTGCTCTCAGCTCTTGCAAGGCTCGGTGATTAGCGTGGCCACCACTCTAGGCACCGTCGCCTTCTCTCATCTAGGCAAACACCGTCTGCGCTTTGCCCTCACCTCTATCGGCATCGCGATTTCGGCTTTCTTTCTCACAGCCGTCCTGTTGATTAATACCTCCTTCTATGACGAGGTGAGGCAGGCAGCAGGCCAGAAGTACTCCACCGCCGATGCTGTTGTCGAAACTACCGATAGGTTCACTCAGGGGGGCGCCACCGACTACCTTCTCACCCAGGAGCAGGCTGACCGAATAGAAAATCTCCCCGCAGTTGACTCGGCCTGGGCATTGGCCGCCACCTATGCCGTTATCCACATACCAGACGAGGGCGAGCAGGCAGGGAGCACCTACAGCATCACCCAAGCCGATATGCCCGCCGAGGCCTTCTTCCCCTACTCCCTGAAAGAGGGCAGCCTTCCGACGTCCGCCCATCAGATAGTGATTACCGACCGGGCTGCCGAAGCTCTCTCTGTAGGGGTGGGTGGAACCGTTACCCTCGATGATCTTTCTACCGTAACCGAGCAAACCGACCTGGCAGAGCCTCTCCCCCAGGTGACCTACACCGTCACCGGCATCTACGAAGGCCCCAAGGGCTACAGGGCCGGGCCTGATATGGTCTTTACCCAGGGGAACGGAGTGGCCGCCTACATTGAACGCAGCCACGCTTACTGGGGTAACGCCCCAGACGGTATCTACGAGCAGGTTCTTCTGAAGCTCAAAGACCCCACCTCTACGTCCTTAGTGGAGCTCAAGCAGGCTCTTGCCAACTCCCCCACCCTTACTGTCTCCTCGGTTGAAGAGCAGATCAGAAACGATGTCGGTAAGGGAGTAGGCAGCTACACCGCCCTGCTCTCTATTCTCTTCGGCTTTGGGGCTCTCTCACTTCTCATGAGTTCCTTCATCATCGCCAGCACCTATAAGGTGCATGCGGCAGCCCGCTCCCGTGAACTGGCCCTGCTCCGTACCCTGGGCGCTACCCGCCTAGCGGTGGTGCGCATGCTCTTGCTTGAGGCAACAGCACTCGGTGCGCTCTCCTCCCTCGCAGGTATCATTACCGCCTACCTTGCCGCTCTAGTTTTCAACGAAAGTGGCCGAATCACCTTTAACCCCCTAGCGGGTATCCTGGCCATGCTGGTCTGTACGCTCATCACTCTCTTAGCCGTGCTCAAACCGGTTTGGGCCACCCGAGCCATACCACCGGTAGCAGCACTCAGGGGCTACCAGGACCTTCCGAACGCTCCCCGCATCAGGAACACCTGGGCTTATATCGGCCTCTGCCTTGTACTCACCCTGGCTACAGCAGCCTGCGTCCTAGCCGGGCTTCAGGAGAGCCATGCGGGTCTCATCATGCTGGCTACGGTTCTGGCAGCCCTTACCTTCGTGGTGGCAGCTCCCCTGCTCGTCGCACCGGGCATCGCCCTGCTCCGGGTCTTTGCCCGCCCCTACTCCACCGCGGCCCTGGCCCACAGCAACATCGCCCAATCGCGGGCGTCCGCCTCGGTGACCGTGCGTATGGTCTTTATCTGCACCGCCTTCGTCAGCGCAGCCCTCACCGGTTATTCCACCATGCAGCAGAGCTTCATGGCAGAACTAGACCGCAACTACCCCTACGACGTTGAAGCGATACTTGCCGAACCAGACATCGCCCGCCTGCATGAGATACAGCGCCAGGTCTCCCAGCTCGACGGTGTGGACGCCGCCCTTGTGGCCCTGCCCCAGGGTAGTGTGCTGACCTCGTCCGATAGCTGGTTCAGCACAACGGTTTACTCCGTAGACCCCGAAACCTTCACCCGCCTGCACGGTGACCAGACCGGCCAAAAGCTGACTGAGCAGACGGTGCTGCTGAGCCAGGCCTACGCAGACTCCTTCGGGGTACAGGAGGGCCAGCAGCTCTACATCGAAGGAACCCGTGACGCTGTAGAACTCACCGTCAGCATCACCCCCGATACGCTGCGTGGCTTCCTCATCACCACGCAGAACGGCACCCTCATCAGCGGCACGGACCTAGTAGACCCCACCGGAGAGAACACCGAGGCTGGCCTGCTCCAGGCTAATCTTGATCCAGATATTAGCTGGAGTGACCGCTTCTCGGTACTCAACCCCATCGCCGAAATCACCGGCCTCGATGCGGGTGAACTTTCGGGGGTAGCCACCGAAAAAGCCCGCTTGCAGGATGATATGCGCTCAGTTCTCTGGGTCATTCTAGGGCTTCTATCGGCCTCGCTACTGGTCTCGCTCGTGGGACTTGCCAACACCCAGCTCCTGAGCACCCAGCAGCGGCGCAGGTCCTACGCCCTACTTCGCGTCAACGGCCTCTCCAGCCGTCGATTGCAGGCCGCCGTCAGCTACGAAACCCTGCTATTGGCTGTCTTCGCCCTCATCTGGGGTGCTGGAGCCGGCCTTGCTACCGCCCTACTCCTGCTCCAGGTTTTTGCTGTCAACAATTTCACCCTGGTTTACAGCGTGCAGCCCTGTCACTATCTGGCGGTTATTACATGCGGCCTTGCCCTGGCCTGGGCCACGGTCTTTTTCCCGGCCAGGTCAGCCTCCCGCATACCGCCGGTTGCCGCCCTACAGGAGGTGAACTAGCCGGGTAGGCGGGCGTCCGCTTCTCTCAGGGGCCGGACGCCCGCCCCGCCTTAGCCATCGCTGGGGCTAGCGGTGGGGGTCGGGACCGTCACCGGTGAAGTATTCTTGGGGTCGGCTTTATCGGCCTCAACCCGTTCAAGGGCGGTTGCGTGAGTAGCTTCCAATTCTTCAGAGAACTGCTCAAGACGCTGGTAGACAGCCTCGTAGTAGGAATGTTTAAGATCAGTCATCGAGGAGTCAAAAGAGATGCTCTCACGGCAAGAGATGTCGGCATGCAGCATCTTCTCCGCGCTATCGCCCCCCAGCAAACTAGAGCTATAGGCAGCCTGATCGGTGCTCGAAGCCTGACCAAACCCCGCGTCCTTCATGCAGCTAGCCCATGACTCCTGCAGAGCCAGATAATTTTCATCGGACCGCAGGCTAGTCTCAATAGCCTGGGCGAACTCGGGGGCCAGCAGGGCAGCCTTCACACCGTTCTCCACAGATCCATAGATGTACTCGTAGCTCTGAGCCATACAACCAGCTGAGTTGAGCTCACCGCTGGAGTACTCCATGAAGGTGACGGTAAAGGTCTCGCCGCCCTTACCCAGGTAGGCGTCCAGCCCCTTTTGATCGAAGCTTGCCGTTGGTCGCCCCTCAGCGGCGGGTAGCTGCCCATAGCCGGTAGCTTTTAGCTCCTCGGTGGTTCGGCCCGTGTAAACCGCAGAGTCCAAGGTCAACCCAGCCTCAGGCTCCTGGTAGCTACCACCGGCCTCAGCCACGCAGCGCTCCACAAAAGCCCTACGGGCAGACTCAGCCTCTATCGGTGGGAAAATCCAGGACTCAAGGGCATCAAGGTGCTCAGCCTGAGCGGTCTCAGCGGTCAGCTCATCGAAGTTCTGAGGCTGTGAAGAACACCCAGCCAGCCCTAAAGCTGTGAAACAGCCAAGCAAGGCCAGCCCCTTCACACAGCGGTTCGTAAGTAATGACACGGCATCCTCCCTAGATAATCAGCCTCAATTCTAACTACTATGAATAAGCAGCATCACCACAATCCCCACACGAAACCACGACGACCTCGTCACAGAAAGCAGACTAGTAACGTTATGACCTCCCTTGACCAGCAAGGACTTCAGACCAACCGCCGTGGCCTCATGCGCTTTGCAGCGCTCACAGGTGTGGCCGGTGTTGCCACCGCAGCAGGAACCGTAGCCATCAACGCTACCGCTCACGCAGCGGACGCAACCGCCAGCGTCTTCCCCTCAGATTTCTCCTACCCCACCGTTACCGGCCCCTCCCTGGCCCTGTGGGGTAGCTCATCTTTTGAAGGCGCTCAGGCCGAACAGGGCGTACCGGCAGGTTTTAATGCGAGTATGGAAGCTCTACTCAGCAACTACCTTTCAGCCCCGGTTCTAGAATTTGGCCGTGGTGGCGAAACCTCAACCATGATCGCTGCCCGCCGAGGCGTGCCCAACAACATCTATAAGCTCTCTTTCCCCAATGACCGTATACCGGCCAGCGGAACAGTAAATATCACTCTTTCTGATGCCACCTATGTTGCCTGGGGTGTAAGTGCCTATGTGCCCGGCTACGTTGGCGGTGTAGCGGGTGTGCTCAAGGCAGGTACAACAGAGGGTACCTATACCTTCACCCGCGTTGTTCCCGGCGAAGAAATCTATGCTCCCGCCAATACTGAGGCTGCCTGGTTCTACTCCTACCAGGAGATGATTAGTCGCTCTTCCTACCATGTGCTCCAAATCGGCCGTAATAATATCAGCGATTACGACCGCATCACTCAAGATACCCAGCGTTGCTTTGACTTAGCACCGGAGCGCACGATTGTTATGGGCCACTTCGCGTCAAAGGGTGATGCCCTGGACTCTGACCGTGTCAAGAAGGTCAAAGCCTATAATGAGTGGGCAGCAAGCACCTACGGCGCTAAGTTCATGAACCCCGAAACCTATCTGCGCGAGACGACCCAGGAGTCTTGGCTGCGCTACGGTGCCCTAGCTGGCTCAGGAGTTTGGTCTTCAGATGAAGACCGTAAAGCCTATGATGCCGGGCAGATTCCCCCGTCACTATACTCATCTGATGGCCTGCATCTGAACGGCTGGGGCTACATTGCCCTGTCGCAGATGATCTACTACAAGGTCACTGAGCTCGGCTGGTTTTAGCCCTGAAGATTTTTAGGAATAAGGACGCGGCCCCACCTTTCGCTCTGAAAGGTGGGGGCCGCGTCCTTAGGTTTTAGGTAAAGCCTTATCAGCGACTTAGGCGCTCTTAGGCTCCTCGTAGCGGGGGAAGATAGGGGCCGGGGCGGGTAGCTCAGTGCCCGATACCAGGGCCTTATCCAGGGCTGCAAAGACGCGGTTCTCGGGGGCAACAGCCAGCAGGTCGAGCAGCTTGCCCATGGAGGTGGGCATGACCGGCTGGGTCAGGGTTGCAACGATGCGTAGCACCTCGGCAGTCACGTAGAGTACGGTGTTCATGCGCTCCAGGTCGGTCTTGCGCAGCTTCCAGGGCTCCTGGGCAGTGAAGTAGCGGTTGGCTTCGCCCACAACCTGCCAGATGCGCTCCAGGGCGCGGTGGAAGGCCTGTTCGTCGAAGTCTGCGCGGACGGGCTCGTACAGGGCTGCTGCCATCTCTAGCATGGCGGTATCTTCTGCGGTAAATGCACTGTGGGCAGGAACCTTACCCTCGCAGTTCTTAGCGACCATGGAGAGGGAGCGCTGAGCCAGGTTACCCAGGTCGTTGGCTAGGTCTGAGTTGATGCGGTTCTTGATGCCCTCAGCTGAGTAGGAGCCGTCCTGGCCGAAGGAGACATCTCGCAGCAGGAAGAAGCGCAGCTGGTCCAGGCCGAAGCTGGCGACCAGGTCGGCAGGGTCAACCACGTTGCCGATGGACTTGCTCATCTTCTCGCCGTCCACCAGCAGGAAGCCGTGGCCAAAGACCCGCTTGGGCAGGTCCAGACCGGCTGACCAGAGGAAGGCGGGCCAGTAGATGGCGTGGAAGCGGGTGATGTCCTTGCCAATCATGTGCAGGTCGGCAGGCCAGAACTTGGTGAACAGTTCGCCCTCGGTATCGGGGTAGCCCAGGCCGGTGAGGTAGTTGGTGAGGGCGTCCACCCACACGTACATGACGTGCTTATCGTTGCCGGGTACAGGCACGCCCCAGTCAAAGGTGGTGCGGGAGATAGAAAGGTCAGTCAGACCGTTCTTGATGAAAGCGGCCAGCTCATTGCGGCGGGATTCGGGGTAGACAAAACCCTCGGTGGAGTAGAGTTCCAGCAGGCGGTCGCCGTACTTGGAGAGACGGAAGAAGTAGGATTCCTCTTCGGTCCATTCGACCTCGGTGCCGGTTGAGATGGCGTAGCGGACGCCGTCCCGTACCTCGGTTTCGTCCTCGGTGTAGTAGGCCTCGTCGCGGACGGAGTACCAGCCTGCGTACTTATCGAGGTAGATATCGCCGTTCTCTTCCATCTTTGTCCAGATAGCCTGAGAGGCGGTGTAGTGGTCGGCATCGGTGGTGCGCATGAAACGGTCATAGGAGATGCCGAGCATATCGTCCATCTCTCGAATCGCGGCAGCGTTGCGATCAGCAAGCTGGCGCGGAGTGAGACCTTCTTTCTCTGCCGTGGTCTGCATCTTCTGCCCGTGCTCATCGGTTCCGGTCATAAACCGGACATCGAACCCGTCGAGACGTTTGAATCGAGCCATGACGTCAGTTGCAATGTGCTCATAAGCGTGCCCGATATGAAGCTTGCCGTTGGGATAAACAATCGCAGTGGTGATGTAGTACGGGGTAGAAGTCATAGCTACCACTTTACCAACTTACATCAACCACTGCGAACGATATTTCCCCTGTTGGAAAGGCGCGGGTGGGCTTTCCCAAAGCCGACTGGCTGGGGCTGGCATGAATTGGTCGAGCGCCCCAGCGCGAGACCAAGAAGGTTAGTCGGCAAGGGAAAGCCCACCCGCGCTTCCAGTTAGTCGGCCAGGTTAATAACCGCTGCGCGAGAAGCGTTGACTACCCGCTTGATGGATTCGAGCACCTCAAGGGAGAGGGCTGAGTCCAAGGCAAGGACGCAGAGGGCTTCAGCGTTCTTGTCGTTGCGGGAGACCTGCATGCCGGCAATGTTGATGGAGGCGGTGCCCAGCAGGGTGCCGATAGCGGCAATGACGCCGGGGCGGTCAACGTACTCCAGCACCAGCATGTGGTCGGTGATGGGGATTTCTACGTCGAAGCCGTTGACGTTGGTCAGCTTCTCAATCAGTTTGGGGCCGGTGACGGTACCGGCTACAGAAACAACCTCGCCGTTGGCTAGGGCGCCGGTGAGCACGGTTTCGTTGCGGAAGTAGTCGGTTTCGGTGGTGGTGACCAGTTCAACCTCTACGCCACGCTGTTCTGCCAGTACGGGGGCGTTGACGTAAGACACCTTGTCTGAGACGACGTCGGTGAAGACACCCTTGAGAGCTGAGAGCTTGAGGGAGGTGACGTCCTTGGATGCGATTTCACCGGCGATCTTGACTTCAACGCGGGTCAGGGCCTCGTCGCCGCCAATGGCGGTAAGGATGCGGCCAACCTTCTCTGCCAGGGGCACGCCGGGGCGGACGTCCTTGTCGATTGCGCCGCCTGCAACATTGACAGCATCGGGCACCAAGTCGCCTTCAAGGGCCAGGCGAACCGACTTTGCCACCGAGATACCGGCCTTTTCCTGGGCCTCGAAGGTGGAAGCACCGAGGTGGGGGGTAGCAACGACGTTGGGCAGCTCAACGAAGGGCACGTTCTTGGCCGGTTCTTTGACGTAGACGTCGATGGCAGCACCGGCAATTTCACCGGACCGCAGGGCAGCATCGAGGTCAGCTTCGTCAATCAGGCCACCGCGGGCTACGTTGACAACGTAGGCGGTCTTCTTCATCTTCTTGAAGCTCTCAGCATTGATCATGCCCAGGGTTTCGGGGGTACGAGGCATGTGGATGGTGATGAAGTCAGAGCGCTCTACCAGCTCATCGAGTTCAACCAGTTCTGCCCCCAGGGCTGCTGCGCGGGCGGAGGTGACGAAGGGGTCGTAAGCGATAATCTCGGTGCCAAAAGCCTTGAGGCGTTCGGCAACCAGGCCACCGATACGGCCCAGGCCGATAATACCGATGGTCTTTTCAAAGAGTTCAACGCCAGAGAAAGCGGAGCGCTTCCACTGGCCAGCCTTCATGGAGGCATCGGCTGCGGCGATATTTCGGGCCAGACCCAGAATATGCCCAACGGTGAGCTCTGCTGCTGAGATGACGTTCGAGGTGGGAGCGTTGACCACCATGACACCAGCCTTGGTGGCGGCCTTGATGTCTACGTTATCGAGGCCCACACCCGCACGGGCAATGACCTTGAGTTTCTTGGCAGCAGCGATGGCTTCGGCGTCCACTTGAGTTGCTGAGCGAACCAGAATGGCATCTACATCTGCAATGGCGGGGAGCAGTTCGTCACGGTTGGCGCCGTCGCAGGAGCGGATTTCAAAATCAGGGCCCAGGGCTTCAACGGTGGCGGGTGAGAGTTCTTCAGCGAGCAGAACGACGGGTTTTGCAGTCACAGGTGGTTTCCTTAGATAGCGGGTGACGGTTAGATGAGGGGGCAGCTGGCGCTTCGGACCCTAAGGACGCCGCTGGTGGGGGGCTCTGGAAGTGAGCAGGTCGTGCGGTGGGCGGCTACAGTTCACCGTACGGCTGTAGCCTATCCGCTCCCCCAGTCTACTACTGGGGGTTGGCAAGAGCCGGCCACCTTGCCCTGTCTGGGTGAGGTAGCCGGCTCTAAAGATTCACTGCTGGTGCAGGTGAGAGTAGCTTGGCTTAGCGGGCAACTGAGCCGTCGACGTAGTCTGAGTCAACGGAGTTGTTCCAGGCAAAGAGCTTGCGCAGTTCGCGGCCGGTGGCCTCGATGGGGTGGGCTTCACCCTTGGCACGCAGTTCCTTGAACTCGGGGCCGCCGGCTGCCTGGTCTTCCATGAAGCGCTTGGCGAAGGTGCCGTCCTGAATGTCAGCCAGAACAGCCTTCATGTTCTCCTTGACCTCGGGGGTGATGACGCGGGGGCCGGAGACGTAGTCGCCGTACTCAGCGGTGTCTGAGATGGACCAGCGCTGCTTGGCAATGCCGCCCTCGATCATGAGGTCAACGATGAGCTTGAGTTCGTGCAGAACCTCGAAGTAGGCGATTTCGGGCTGGTAGCCAGCTTCGGTCAGGGTCTCAAAGCCGTACTGGATCAGCTGTGAGGCGCCGCCGCAAAGAACTGCCTGCTCACCGAAGAGGTCAGATTCGGCTTCTTCCTTGAAGGTGGTCTCAATGACGCCTGCGCGGGTTGCACCCATTGCCTTGGCGTAGGCCAGGGCCAGGTCGAGAGCCTTGCCGGAGGCGTCCTTTTCAACGGCAACCAGGGCGGGCACGGCGCGTCCTGCCTCAAATTCGCGGCGGACGGTGTGGCCGGGGCCCTTGGGAGCTACCATGGCAACGTCGACGCCCTCGGGAGCTTCAATGTAGCCAAAGACGATGTTGAAGCCGTGGGCGAAGAAGAGGGCGTCGCCTTCGTTGAGGTTAGGGGCGATGTCGTTCTTGTAGACCTCTGCCTGAACCTGGTCGGGGGTGAGGATCATGATGACATCTGCTTCGGCAGCTGCTTCGGCAACGGTCAGGACGCGCACACCTTCTGCTTCTGCCTTGGCGCGTGACTTTGAGCCTTCTGCAAGACCGACGCGGACGTCTACGCCTGAGTCACGCAGGTTGAGGGCGTGGGCGTGGCCCTGGGAGCCGTAGCCGATGATGGCGACGGAGCGTTCTGCGATGTTCGCCAGATCTGCGTCGTCGTTGTAGTAGATCTTTGCCATGGTGTTCGATCTCCTTGATCGCTTGTGGGGCAGCAGTGGCTGCCAAACCTTGGTTGTCATGAACCGTCAGTCTCTAGCCTAATAGTTTCGGCTATTTTTGAGACACGGGTTTCATATTTTGGAATAGTTTTTTGTGGTGACCCTTGGTCTAGCTGCGCAGGGCCTTCTCGCTCATTGACCTGGGCCCACGAGAGAGCCCGATAGTTCCAGCACGAACAATCTCACGCACACCGAAGGGTTCTAACACTTCGAGCAGGGCGTTGATCTTGTTAGCAGAACCGGTGGCCTCGATAATGACGGACTCGGTAGAGACGTCCACAATCTTGGCACGGAAAAGGTCGGCGGCCTGGGTGACCTGGATGCGGGCTGCCGCGTCCGCCTTGACCTTAATGAGAATGTGGTCTCGCTGGGCCGACTGTTCATCGGGCAATTCCACAATCTTCAGCACGTGAATCAGCTTATTGAGCTGCTTGGTCACCTGCTCAAAAAACACCCCTTCTGCGTCCACCACTACGGTAATGCGGGAGATGCCCGGAACCTCGGTGGGGCCCACGGCCAGGGAGTCAATGTTAAACATGCGGCGAGCAAAGAGGCCTGAGACTCTGGCCAGCACGCCGGGCTTATCTTCTACAAGAACCGAGAGGGTGTGGCGGCTCATAGCATCTCCTCATCTTCGCCCCAGGAGGCTGAGATATCTTTAGCAATCTGAATCTGGTCGTTGGACACACCCGCAGGCACCATAGGCCAGACCAGGGCATCGGGGCTGACATTGAAGTCCACGACGACAGGACGGTCGTTAATGGCCAGGGCCTGCTTGATGGTCTCCTCTACATCCTCATCGCTCTCACAGCGCAGGGCGGCGCAACCATAAGCTTCGGCCAGTTTGACGAAGTCAGGTACTCGCTCGGTACCCATGCCGGTCTTGAGGTGGGTGTTGGAGTAGCGCCCATCATAGAAGAGATTCTGCCACTGGCGCACCATGCCCAGGGAGGAGTTGTTGATGATGGCAACCTTGATGGGAATGTTGTTCTGCACGCAGGTAGCTAGTTCCTGGTTGGTCATCTGGAAGCAACCGTCACCGTCAATAGCCCATACGACGGAGTCGGGGAAGGCAACCTTGACCCCCATAGCGGCGGGTACCGAGAAGCCCATGGTGCCCAGACCTGCTGAGTTGATGAAGTGGCGGGGGTTTTCACTCTGGATAAACTGGGCGGCCCACATCTGGTGCTGGCCTACGCCGGTGACGTAGTAGGCGTCGGGGCCGGTGAGCTCGCTCAGCTTTTGGATAACGTACTGGGGTGAGCCCAGGCCGTCATCGGTCTTGGTGTAGCCCAGGGGGTAGTTGTCCTTGAAGCGATTGACCAGCTTCCACCAGTCGGTCAGATCGGGCAGGTCAGAGGCGAACTCGCCTTCAAGGATTTCATTGAGGTCGGGCAGCACGTAGCGCAGGTCGCCCACGATGGGTACATCTGCGATACGAATCTTGGAGATTTCCGCGGGGTCTACATCGACGTGGATAACCTTAGCGTGCGGCGCAAATTCCGAGACAACACCGGTGACGCGGTCGTCAAAACGGGCACCCAGGGCAATGAGCAGGTCGGACTTCTGCATGGCGGTCACCGCCGGGACGGTGCCGTGCATGCCAGGCATGCCCAGGTTCTGGGGGTCTGAGTCGGGGTAGGCACCACGGGCGGTGAGGGTGGTAACGACGGGCGCACCGATAGTTTTTGCTAGCTTCAGCAGTTCTTCTGAAGCTTCAGCGCGCACGACGCCTCCGCCCACGTAGAGGACAGGGCGCTGGGATTCGGTGATGAGCTTGGCCGCTTCGCGAATCTGCTTGGAGTGGCCGCGAGTCACAGGGTTGTAGCCGCGGGGATCGGTGTTTGCGGGGGGCCAGGAGAAGTCCATCATGCCCTGCTGAGCGTCCTTAGTGATATCGACAAGGACGGGGCCGGGGCGGCCGGTTGCGGCTATCTTAAAGGCGGTAGCGATGCAGCGGGGAATTTCCTGGGCATCACGCACCATGAAGGAGTGCTTGGTGATGGGCATGGTCATGCCCACAATGTCAGCTTCCTGAAAAGCATCGGTACCGATGACCTTGGATGAGACCTGGCCGGTGATGCAGACCAGGGGCACAGAGTCCATATTGGCGTCGGCAATGGCGGTGAGCAGGTTGGTGGCACCGGGGCCAGAAGTGGCAATAGCTACACCTACCTTGCCGCTGGCTATGGAGTACCCTTCTGCGGCATGCCCTGCTCCCTGCTCATGACGCACCAGAATATGGTTGAGCTTTTCAGAGTCAAAGAGGGGGTCATAGGTGGGAAGAATCGCGCCACCGGGCAGGCCGAAAATATCGGTAACACCCAGTTCTTCGAGGGAGCGGACGATGGCCTGTGAGCCGGTCATGCGCTCTACCGGTGAGGTTTCTGAGCCGCTACGGTTGCCCAGGTTCTTAGCTAGATCTGCAGGGTTGATGGGATTTCCCGCTGTCATTGGTGATCCTCGCGATGGTCTGAAGATAATCTTGTGTGCGAGCGGTGGGTGCGCCCGTGGGTGTAGGTGATGCCGGGTTGCGGTTGAACCTAGAAAAAAACCCTCCGCCTGGTTGAGCGAAGGGTGCGCACGCTATAAGACACATCAAAGACTTATGCTGCGCACTCGTTCACGAGTCGCACCACAAGAATAATCTGTGACGGCTGGCGTGTTGTCATACCCCTTATTCTTAGTGCTCAAGGGCACGCCGGTCAAACTGGTCTTAGAATATGACACACCATTTCCATTTTTCAAAACAGTCGAAGAGTTAGAAGAGAGCCTTTTATCTGGTGAAACGACACAAAGCCGCATATCGTCATTTTAGGACTTTTAGGCAATCAGGAGTGCTTTCCCAGTCTTCACCTCCCCCTTAGCACGTAGACTGATGGTATGACTGAACCCCAGCTCACCAGTAGTGAAATTGCCAAGGCCCTCCACACTGTCTTTGACAGTCAGATTATTAACTACGGGGCTTACAACCTGGTTTTTGCTACAGGTTCATCTATTTACCGCAACCCCGATGTAGCTTCTCGCCAGGAAGAGCAACAAGACTACTTCCTCATTGGCTATAGGGATACCCCGCGCGAGGCCGTTATCGCTCCACTCTCCCTGCCAGAGGTTCGCAGCACCGGCACCCCCACTTCGATTGATAATACGAACGCAGCACGAACTTTTAGCCTCTCTGAGTTTTCATTTGGGCTAGAATCCACCAACGGCACCTCTTTTTCTCTCACCTTTGAGCCCCACGTGACTGTTCAGACGTCACAAGGTAGTGGAGTACTTGACCAGGCCCTTGATATCGAAGATTTCAAGCGCGTTATTATCGAAGCCTGGGAACTCTAGCCCTCTGCCCATCTCTTTCCCATCAGGGACTACCTGTAGCCATACCGGCAGGCACGGAGAACTCAGGAATTTACCGTGAATAGAGAAAGAAGCCCGACAGGCTAACCGGTCGGGCTTCTTGTATTGTGCGCCCCCTGGGACTCGAACCCAGAACCCATTGATTAAGAGTCAATTGCTCTGCCAATTGAGCTAGAGGCGCATATTTACTTGTCAGATTGAGAACCTGTCTCAGCAACGGGTTCTACTATACGCACCTTCTATCACGCATGCAAGCCGAAATCAGCATTTGTGAGCACCTCCACACAAAATATGATTACTCGCCTGCAAAACGGGTTATAGGCAGAAAAGTGTGTCCCCAACACCCCCACAACCCAATCAACACA
>JAUMWB010000002.1 GCA_030529845.1 Rothia sp. (in: high G+C Gram-positive bacteria)
CTTGTGTTGATTGGGTTGTGGGGGTGTTGGGGACACACTTTTCTGCCTATAACCCTTCGTTTGCAAGGGAAAGCAGGCTGCTTACCCCAGCCCCATCAGGGGTTTTGGTAACACAGCCTACTTTTACAGGTCCTCTTTTTAGACTAGGCCTGTACTATTTTTCGGAGCTGAACTCTTCGGTCATTTCCTCGTTCCGAGCCAGGCAGGCCCGCATAGCGGTCTCCGTCAGTTCAAAAAGACCACCATCAATATAGGCGGTAATTGCCCTATCGGTTGTACCCTTGGGGCTGGTGACAGCCTGGCGTAGCTCCTGGGGGTTAGGGTCGGAGTCAAGCAGGTAGCCTGCACCCGCCACAGTAGCAGCAGCCAACTCGGTCGCGGTCTTTTCGTCGAGCCCCAGCTTGACGCCCGCAGCTGCCATGGTTTCTGCCAGCAAGAAGGCATAGGCAGGGCCAGACCCTGATACAGCGGTCACGGCCCCCATCTGCTCTTCCTCGACCTCAATCACCTGGCCAGCAGCCCCCAGAACCTGAGCGGCGGCGTCCTTCAATTCGTCGGTCACAGTCTGGCCCACCGAGATAGCCAGCACACCCTTACCCACCTGCGAAGGAGTATTGGGCATACAGCGGATTGCCGGCTGCCCCTCGGGCAGGGCCCGCTGTAGGGCTTCCAGGGTGATACCGGCAGCCACCGAAACCACCACGGTCTGCTCGCCCAGGGCCGGAGAGATTTCGCGGGCCAGATCAAGAATGGCGTAGGGCTTGACACCGAGAAGCACCACGTCGGCCCCCTCCACAGCTTTGAGGTTAGCCTGGGCGTCGTCCTCGCCCGCCAGAATCGTGACTCCCTGGGTCCCCTCCCCCAGCTTCTCCCGCAGTTTCGCAATGCTGGCGTGCGACCCAACGGTTGCGCGCACAGAAGCTGGGTCAGTACCCGCAGCAAGCAGGCCTGAGACGATAGCTCCGTTCATAGATCCGGTTCCGATAAAAGCAACAGTGGTCATGATGTTCTCCTTCGAATATGACACATAGTTGAAAGCGCTGTCGGACTCGCAGCGAAGCTGCTGGCGCGGGGCTGGCGTGAATCACACGTGAGCGCTAGCGAACCCGTGAGAGGGTCGGCAGCGAGCGCGAGTCCGAAGCGCATTGTGGGGTGATGAATTTTCACCTAGCTAAGTGGGTGCGGGCAAATTGCAGGGTCTCGTAGAGCATGTCATCCCGGGC
Organism: Rothia sp. (in: high G+C Gram-positive bacteria); assembly: GCA_030529845.1. Taxonomy (GTDB): domain Bacteria; phylum Actinomycetota; class Actinomycetes; order Actinomycetales; family Micrococcaceae; genus Rothia. The sequence goes on from JAUMWB010000002.1 coordinate 1,224, forward strand.
GCCTGCGCCCTTGGCCTTGCGGGTTGAGACCTCAGCACAGACTACGCCGTCAAAGTCGCTGGCTGCGATGTATTGCAGGGTTTCGGCGACGGGCTGGGTGCCATGCCCCGGGACCAGGTGCTCGTCCATGACCTTATCCCCCGATCCGTCCGTCAGGTGCACGTGCCCCAGGCGGGAGCCGATGCGTTTGACGGCTTCTAGGGAGTCGTCACCGGCTGCGGCTGCGTGGGAGAAGTCCCAGGTCATCCAGTCGTAGTCGAAGCGGGAGGGGTCCCAGTGGGGGGCGTACATCTCTACCGCGTGGCCTTTGATCGACCAGGGGTACATGTTCTCTACGGCGATTTTGACGTTTTCGAGTTCCGATATTTCGCGCACGCCCGCCACGAAGTTCTTGGCGTAGAGCTTCTGCCAGCGGAAAGGCGGGTGGGCGACGATGACGTCCGCCCCTACGGCCTTGGTCATTTTGGCTGCCATCTGCATCTTGTTCCAGGCCCGGCCCCAGACCTGCTGGGTCAGGAGCAGGGTGGGGGCGTGAATGGCGGAGATAGGAATCTGGTACTTCTGGATCAAGTCGAGCAGGTCGTGGGGTTCCTGGGAGAGGGCCGAGTGGGTAATCATGACCTCTACGCTGTCGTAGCCCAGGTCGACCGCCGTTGAGAAGGTTTCGGGTACGCCCAGTGGGAAGAGGCAGGAGGTAGAGAGGGCTACCGGCACGGGTGTGCGGGCGGACGGGCGCTGCTGCTCTGCGTTGTTCATGGCTAGTCCTGCACGAAGGCGGCGAGGGAGCGGGGGTCGATGACGGCTTCGGGTCCCTGCTGGGAGAGGTAGTTCATGCGGCGCAGTACCAGGCCCTCGCGGAGGGCCCAGGGGGATACTCGCATGCGGTCAACACCGAAGACGTCCATAGCAGCTTCGGCGGCAATAGCGCCTGCCAGCATTTGTTCGGCGCGGACGTCTGAGACGCCGGGGAGGCCAGCGCGCTCTTCGGGGGGCATGGCTTCTAGGCGGCGGGTCCAGAGTTTGAGGTCTTCGAGTGAGATTTCTCGTTTGACGAAGGGGCCAGCTGAGTAGGGCGCAGCGCCACAGATGCGGGCGAGGGAGCGGAAGGTTTTGGAGGTACCGACCACCATGTTGGGTTGCCCGTAGGCGAGCAGGGTTTCTGCAACGGGTTCGAGGGTTTCCCGCACATACTTGCGGAGTTTTTTGATTTCCTTGGGGGACGGCACGGGGGTGCTGAACCAGTCCCCGGTCAGGCGGGTGGCACCCAGGGGCACGGAGATAGCGTCGTCGGGGTAGGCGTCCATACCGGTGGAGAACTCGAAGGAGCCGCCGCCGATATCAAAGTTGAGAATACGGCCAGCGCCCCAGCCCTGCCAGTGGCGCACGGCGTGGTAGGTGATAGCGGCTTCCTGGTCGCCGGTGATTTCGGTGAGGTTGACGCCGGTTTCGTTCTGCACGTGTTGCAGGACTTCAGGGCCGTTTTTGGATTCTCGAATGGCGCTGGTAGCAAAGGCCAGCAGGTCTTCTGCCCCGTGCTCAATCGCGTAGAGCACCGCAGACTTCACAAAGGCGGTGAGGCGGTCGCGGCCCTCGTCGGTGATGTTGCCGTCCGCGTCAATATAGCGCACCAGCTGCAGGGGTTCCTTGTGGGCTGCTGTGTAGGCTTCGGGGCGGGAGCCCAGCTGGCCCTCAATCAGGAGCAGGTGGCCGGTATTTGAGCCGATGTCGAGTACGCCTAGTCGCATGGGTCCCCCAGGGTGTGATGGTGAAGTACTTTCCTGCCTTCTAGTCTAAAGGACGGCACCCGCCCAGCTAGCTTTCTCAGGGTGAGCTAGCGGGGCGGGTGCCTGGTCTTTTTCTAGAACTATGAGGCGGTTTTCTTGGTAGTTGTCTTCTTGGCAGTAGTTTTCTTCGCGGTCGTTTTCTTAGCCGCCGGCTTCTTGGTTGCCGTCTTGCGCTTGACCGGGCCCTTAGCTCGCTTCTCAGCTAGAAGCTCTACCGCCCGGGTGTGGGTCAGGGACTCAATGGTTTCGCTGCGGGGCACCGTAATGTTGGTGACGCCGTCGGTGATGTAGGGGCCGAAACGACCGTCCTTGACCACAATCTTCTTCTCAGAGACCGGGTCTACGCCCAGTTCAGCGAGCGGGGGCTTAGCGGCACCGCGTCCGCGCTGCTTGGGCTGGGAGTAAATCTCCAGGGCCTGGTCCAGGGTGATGGAGAAAATCTGGTCCTCGGTTTCCAGGGAGCGGGAGTCGGTGCCCTTCTTGAGATAGGGGCCGAAACGACCGTTCTGGGCGGTGATTTCGACACCCTCAGAGTCGGTACCGACCACGCGGGGCAGAGCCATAATCTTGAGGGCGTCTTCCAGGGTGACGGTCGCCAGGTCCATGGACTTAAAGAGGGAGCCGGTGCGGGGCTTCTCAGCCTTGGGCTTCTTCTTGGGCTTGGGTTTGCCGTTCTTGTAGTACTCGGTGGGCTGGGCGTCCATCCAGGCGGCAATTTCTTCCTCGGTCATCTCGGGGATAACCTCGGTGACGTAGGGGCCGAAGCGACCGTCACGAGCCACGATGGTGCGTCCGGTTTCTGGGTCTACACCGAGTTCACGGCCGTCATTCTTACCCATCTCCAGCAGCTCAGCGACCTTTTGCTCGGTCAGCTCATCGGGAGCCAGGTCAGCCGGTACGTTGGCGCGTACCGGGTCCTTGATTTCACCGGTTTCGGTGTCGATCTCACCGCCGGTTTCCAGGTAGGGGCCAAACTTACCCACGCGCAGGTTCACCCCGGGGGCGACCTCAACCGAGTTGATGGCACGGGCGTCGATGTCACCCAGGTTATCGACGATGGGCTTGAGCCCCCGCTTATCTCCCCCACCGAAGTAGAAGTGGGAGAGCCACTCGGGGCGGGCTTCTTCGCCGCGGGCGATGCGGTCAAGGTCCTCTTCCATTTCCGCGGTGAACTCGTAGTCCACGTACTTGGCGAAGTGCTCTTCGAGCAGGCGGACAACGGAGAAGGCGGTCCAGGAGGGCACCAGGGAGCCGGAGCGATTGTTGACGTAGCCGCGGTCCATGATGGTGGAGATGACGGCTGCGTAGGTGGAGGGACGGCCGATACCGAGTTCGTCCATGGCCTTGACCAGGGAGGCTTCGGTATAGCGGGGCGGGGGTGAGGTTTCGTGGCGGGCAGCTTCGATGTCGCTGCCACGCAGGGTGTTACCCTCTGCCAGGTTGGGTAGGCGCTTGTCGTCCTTACCGTCCTTGGTCTCGTCCTTACCTTCTTCTCCGCGCTTGACGTCCTGACCCTCCTCGTAGGCAGCCAGGAAACCGCGGAAGGTGATGACGGTACCTGAGGCTGCGAATTCAGCATCACGGCCGTCGGCGGCGGTAGCCCCTAAGCGGACGGATGCGGTGGAGCCCTTGGCATCTGCCATCTGGGAGGCGACGGTGCGCTTCCAAATCAGCTCGTAGAGGCGGAACTCGTCGATGCTCAGCGCGTTCTTGACCTCGGCGGGGGTGCGGAAGGAGTCGCCTGCGGGGCGGATTGCTTCGTGGGCTTCCTGGGCGTTCTTTGACTTGGAGGTATAGACGCGCGGGGAGGACGGCACATAGTCAGCGCCGTAGAGCTCGGATGCCTGCTTGCGGGCAGCCTGGGTTGCCTGGTCAGACAGGGCAACCGAGTCGGTTCGCATGTAGGTAATGTAGCCGTTCTCATAGAGGCGCTGGGCCACCTGCATGGTGGAGCGGGATGAGAAGCGGAGCTTGCGGGCGGCCTCCTGCTGCAGAGTGGATGTGGTGAAGGGGGCCGCAGGGCGGCGGGTGTAGGGCTTGGTGTCAACCGAGCGGACGGCGAAAGCGGCGGACGCCAGCGCGGTAGCCAGGGAGCTGGCGGCGGCTTCATCCAGGTGGGCGACCTTACCGGCCGAGGTAGGCTTGAGGGTGCCGTTATCGGCAAAATCCTTGCCGGTGGCGACGCGGGCTCCGTCAACAGCTGAGAGCTTGGCGGTGAAAGACTCGGCGGTCTCGGTGGTGAAGGTGCCGGTCAGATCCCAGTAGGTGGCTGAGCGGAAAGCCATGCGTTCGCGCTCGCGTTCAACGACCAGGCGGGTTGCCACAGACTGCACGCGGCCAGCTGACAGGCCGCGGGAGACCTTGCGCCAGAGCACCGGTGAGAGCTCGTAGCCGTAGATGCGGTCGAGCACGCGTCGGGTTTCCTGGGCATCGACCAGGTTGTTGTCGATCTCGCGCAGTTCTTTAAAGCCGCGCTGGATAGCTTCTTTGGTGATTTCGGGGAAGGTCAGGCGGTAGACGGGCACCTTGGGCTTGAGTACCTGTAGCAGGTGCCAGGCAATAGCTTCACCCTCACGGTCGCCATCGGTTGCCAGATAGAGGGCGTCGGACTCTTTGAGCAGGCGTTTGAGCTCCGTGACCTTCTTCTTCTTATCGGGGTTGACCACGTAGTAGGGTTCAAAGCCCTCGTCAACGTTGACAGCAAACTTGCCGACGGGGCTCTTTTTGAGCTCGTCGGGCAGCTCTGAAGGCTGGGGAAGATCGCGAATATGCCCCATGGAGGATTCAACGATGAAGGCATCGCCCAGGTACCCGCTGATGGTTTTTACCTTCGAGGGGGATTCCACGATCAGCAGTGACTTGCCGTGCTCGGTGGTTGCCTGAGTGGGCACAGAGGGCTCCTTGGGGTCGGTTTTACGCGTGTATGCACAACAATAGCCGACTTACCGCGCTTCGTGTCTACTTAGACCGGTGTGACCTTTGAGAGCTGAGAGCGGGGCGGACGTCAAAGACCCTCCCCGCCGCGAGGTTTAGAGCTCGTCTGTGGGCTCTGCCCCGATTTCGAACTCGCGGCCGCTGATACTTACCGGCTGCACCTCAACCCAGTTGGTCTTATAGGTGGGGGAATAGGTGCGCAAGCCCAGGGCTTCAACTGCATCAAGGTCGGCTTCGCTGGTCAGCCAGTGAGCATTACCGTGAACCACGACGGAGCGGGCGACGCCGTCCTTCACCTCATCAATTTCGAAGGCAGCCTTGCGGCTAATCACAACTTCTGAGAGCTTCTGGCCAGCGGCGGTACGGAAGTAGATTTTCTTCTCGTGCACCACAAAGTTAACGGGGTAGATGTCTACCTCCCCGCCTACAGCCAGGGCCAGGCGTCCAAACTCGTGGGCGGCAAGCAGCTCCCAGCAGCGATCTTCGGTCAGGGTTTTAATAGGGTTCTCTACCATGGCCTCAGTTTAGTCGCCCGAATCAAGGCGCAAGAAACCCTTTTCAAGAAGTTCGCGCATGTTACTGATTAATACTTGTCTGGGTTCTTCGGTCTCCCAGCCCAGTAGGGCAGCCAGGGCACCCACGATTTGCCCGGCGGTCAGGTCACCGTCGCAGGCCGAGACAAAGCCGGAAGTCTCAGTGGTTTCTAGAATGGTGCGGCGCAGGCCTGCCCCGGCCCGCAGCAAAATAACCGAGGGGTGCTCAGCGCCGGGAGTGGAGTGGCGTTCTTCGGTGACGTCGCCCGCTACCACCAGGTGCTGCTCGAGCAACTGTTCATCAGTCAGGGCCGTCACCCGGTCATAGTGCTCCACGGCCTCGGTGATGAAGGGGGCGATGGGCTGCTGGATGGGGTAGGTAATTTCTTCGAAGCGGTGCAGGCGCTCCCCTACGGACGCCGGGTTCGGCTTGCGTAGCCAGATCATGCCAAAACCAATGGAGCCGACCCCGCGTGAGGCAAAGTCGCGCAGGTAGGCGGTGTAGGCGGCCTCAAAGTGGGCGGGGTCGCGGTTTTCGCTGGCATCGCGCAGCCAGGTTTCGGCGTACTGTTCGGGCTCAAGCACCTCGCGCTGAATAAACCAGGCCTCGGTCTGCTCCCCTACCCAGGCGCGGGGTCGGTCGGCCCAATCGACCGGGCCTTCCTGGCCGTCCACCGGGATTTCCCAGTTACCCAACATTTGGGCGCGTCCACCGGGGGCAAGCACGGTGGGCAGCTGCTGCACCAGGGTTGAGATGATGCCGTCCCCCGCCATACCGCCGTCGCGGTAGGTGAACTGGTCTTCGGGGGTTTCCTGGTCGCTGCGCGGGGTAATGACGAAGGGCGGGTTAGAGACCACCAGGTCAAAGGTTTCACCGGCGACCGGTTCGAGCAGGGAGCCTAAGCGCAGGCTGACGCGCTCCTCCAGGTTGACGGGGTCCAGTTTGAGGGCGGCCGCATTCAGCAGCAGGTTAAAGCGGGTGAAGGCCAGGGCCCGCTCGGAAATGTCGGTAGCGGTCACATGGCGGGTATGAGCCAGCAGGTGGAAGACCTGGATGCCGCAGCCGGTGCCCAGGTCAAGGGCCCGCTCTACGGGGGTACGTTCGGTCAGCTGGGCCAGGGTCAGGGAGGCATGTCCAATACCCAGCACATGGTCCTTACGCAGGACGCCGGGGCGCTGGTGGGCTCCTAAGTCACTGGCAACAAAGAGTTCGGTTCCATCGTCCGCAGCGTGGGGGCGCAAATCTACGGCGGCCTGCACCAGGCCGTCCTCGGTGGGCTCCGCCAACCCCAAATCCAGCAGCAGATCCAGACTACCTGCCCCCAGGGCGTCCTCAAGGTCCCCACCGGGCAGGGCGGTGCCAAAGAGGAAGAAGCGCACCAGCTGGGCCAGGTTCCGCTGAGCGGTGGTAAAGGTTTCTGATGTCGCCTCCTGCCCAAGACTTTGGCTCACCCGGTAGAGGCCGGGCACCACCTGGTCGCGAGTCATGGCCTCAAAAGCGCGGGTCCCCAGCAACTCTTCGATACCGTCGTAGGTGTAGTTGAGGCTGGTCAGGGCAGCATGCAGCTGGGCCAGGGCGGACGTATCGGCGCTGACGGGGGCACCGGGAACACGAGAAAAATCAGAAGTCATCACGCTCTCTATTTAACCGTATGAGCGGTACGGTAGAGACATGTTATTTGCTTTCTCAGTAGCTCCCACCGGCGGTGGCGACCCCTCCGGCTCCGTGCACGAGGCCGTTGCAGAAGCCGTCCAGATTGTCCGTGACTCAGGTCTGCCCCACCGCACCGACGCCATGTTCACCACCATCGAAGGTGATTGGGACGAGTGCATGGCCGTCATCAAAGCCGCCACTGAAGCTGTTGGCAAGTACGGCAACCGGGTTTCCCTGGTGCTCAAGGCCGATATCCGCCCGGGCCACGATTCGGGTGAGCTTACCGGCAAACTAGACCGCTTAGAGGACGCCATCACCCGCCGCACCAAAGGCTAGGCATGCGGGTCTGGTCCCTGTACCCTTCTCTACGAAATCTCATTTTTGACAGAAAAAGTAAAGTCCCGTTCACCCCGGTGGTATGACCAGCATTTCACCACGTCACCTGTGAAAATCGCCCACCCGCTCTTTACCGTCGTACCTGGTGAGGTGGAGAGCTGGGAAAAGATTAAATAATAATCAAGGTGATTTTTTCTAGAGGTCTGGGTTATATTTACCTTATGGCTAATGCAGAAAAAATTGCCGAACTGGAAAAGTCCATCGCTGACTGGAAAGAAAAGGCCGCTAACGGTGGCCCCGCTTTTATCGCAGAAATCGTTGAAAAGCTCGAAGCTGAACTGGCTGCAGAGCAGAACTCCTAAAGACTTTTCCCTTCGGCATTACCACACCAGTACAACCGTAAACTAAGGGCGCACAAGCGCACTTACTGTCAAAGAAAAATACCTCCCGCATATCGCACTGCGGGAGGTATTTTCTTGCTTTTAGACCTAGTGTGAAGGCTGATCGGTCACAGCCTGCCACAGGTACATACGGTAGTTCTCGTCGGTCACGTCTCCGGGACCATAGACCTCTAAACACACGCCGGTGGGCTCTAGGCCCTTAGCCGAGATAAAGGTACCGGTCAGATAGTCAAACCCCGCCTTGATATGGGCAGGGGGGACGCCCGGGGTAATAGCCCCCTGCACCAGGACAGTAGCGTACATGGCAGCTGGTACCATCACACCGGTCAGCCCCAGGGCCGCGACGTCCTTAATCCCACCGGGCACGATAAAACCTGCCGTGTAGGTAAAGCCCGTGTCGTCGGCGTCCGGCATTACGACGCCTACCTTCTGCAGCTTTTCTACCGCGGCCAGGCGCTGGGCGGCCAGGTCGCTCTCGCCCGATTCAAGCTTCTGGTAAAGGCGGTCCCACCAGGAACCAAAATCGCTCTCTTCAGTTGCGGTGTCGGTAATACCTGCGACCATGAAGGTGCCGTACTCAATCAGGGCTGTTTCATAGGCCGGAGTTTTCTGCTCACTCATGCTGAGGTTGCCGCCACCTCACGCTCAGCCTCTGCTTTGACCTGACAGTCAGGGCACAGCAGTACCAGGTCACGCACGCCATCTACATCGAGGTTGACGAAAGTGTTTGCCTTAGCACCGCAGTGCTCGCACTCACCGATGGTGACGGTATCGGGTGAGAAGTTCATGTGCTGGCGCTTGTCAAAGATATAGAGTGACCCCTCCCAGAGACCGGAGTCACCGTACTTTTCACCGTAGCGCACAATGCCACCGTCAATTTGGTAGATCTCCTTGAAGCCGCGGTTTTTCATCAGGGCCGAGAGAATTTCACAGCGGATGCCACCGGTGCAGTAGGTGACGACGGGCTTGTCCTTGAGGTCATCGTACTTGCCCGACTCAATTTCTTTGATGAAGTCGTGGGTTGTACGAACATCGGGCACAATAGCGTTCTTGAACTTACCGATTTTAGCTTCAAAAGCATTACGGCCGTCAAAGAAAACGACCTCATCCCCGCGTTCTTCAACCAGCTTGTTCACTTCTTCAGGCTTCAGGTGCACGCCGCCACCGACCACGCCGTTTTCATCAACGACCAGCTCATCGGGGGTACCGAAAGCAACGATTTCATCGCGGGCTTTGACGGAAAGACGGGGGAAGTCACTGGCGCTACCGTCGGACCACTTGAGTTCGAGCTTTTCAAAGCCGGGGTACTGGCGGGTAGTCTTGCCGTACTGTTTCAGGGCGTTGATGTCACCGCCCAGGGTTCCGTTGATACCGTGTTTAGAAATCAGGATGCGACCGGTCAGCCCCAGCTTCTCGCAGAGGGCGCGCTGCCAGAGCATCACGGCCTTGGGGTCGGTAACAGGGGCGAAGCAGTAGTAGAGGATAATTTTTTCTTGAGACACACCCCCATTTTAGACCCTACGCCTGACGAACGGGGCGACAGGTGAGCTAACCCAGGCGGAAGCGGCGACCTGTCATTTTCTGCGGGGTAAGTTCCACGAATTCTAGCTTCTCGGTATTGAGCCAGGGTTCCAGATTGAGCTTGCCAACATAGTCGATGTCGCGGGTTTCGGTGAGCAAACGGGCAGTGGCGAACACGTTGACAGAATAGGCGTGACTGCCCTCAGCCCGGTCAAACTGCACCGTGACTTTCTCATTCATCAAGAGCTGGGTGAGCTTGCTACCGGAGGCGGTACGGAAGAATATACGTACCCCGTCGGTCACGATATTGAGCGGGGTGATGTGTACGTAGCCGTCCTCACCCACCGTACCCAAGCGAGCAAACCGAGTGCCTTCGATGAGCTCCCAAATCTGCTCATCCGTCAGTACTGTAACCACAGGTTCCTGCTCGGTAGTCTTCTTACCCTGAATGTTCATAGGAATACTCATACCCCCATTATCTCATTCTCTATAGCACAGGTCACAGATAGGGTGGGAAAAACAGTAAATATTTACGCTCACCCCGCGGTGCCATAATAGACGGGTGCCTACAGAAGCCTCCCCCTCATTCCCGATCCCCACTGGCTCGCAGCCTTATGGAGCGCCCTCCCACGGGGCAGCGTCCACTCAAACGCCTGCCACCCGTGCCCCGCAGCCGGGTGAACTGGCCGTGGTCTTAGAACAGCTGGGGCTAGCCTCCTTACCGGAGCAGGTAACCCATGTACGCACCCTCCCTGCCCGACTGGCTGAAACTGCACCCTGGCCGTCCTGGGTCCATCCGCGGGTGGTTGAGGCCTACCAGAACCTAGGAGTACCCGAGCCCTACCTGCACCAGGTAAAAGCTGCGACAGCCGCCCAGGAGTCCCCCGGCAACCGGCACGTTATTCTGGCAACGGGAACCGCCTCTGGTAAATCCCTGGCCTATCAGCTCCCTGCCCTTGACGCTATCTACCGGGGTGAATTTGAGGCTCAGGCTAGCGGCTTTGACTCAGGCCGGGCTACAGCGCTCTATCTCTCCCCCACTAAGGCTCTAGCGGCAGATCAGTTAGCCTCCCTGCGGAACCTGGGGGTGCCGGGTGTGGTAGCTGAAAGTTACGACGGGGATACCCCGCAGGCCGACCGCCGTTTTATTCGCGAGCGCGCTAACTTTATTCTGGCTAACCCGAATATGCTGCACCACGCTATCTTGCCCAACCATGCCCGCTGGGCTGGGTTTTTGCGCAAGCTCAAGTACGTGATTGTGGATGAAGCCCACGGGTACCGGGGTGTGTTTGGTGCCCACGTTTCCCTGCTCATGCGGCGGCTGCGCCGGGTCTGCCGTTACTACGGTGCTACTCCGGTCTTTATTGGTGCGTCAGCTACAAGCGCGGAGCCTGCTGAGTCGTTTGCCCGGCTGATTGGTTCGCGCCCTACGGCGGTTGCCGCGGTGACGGAAAGTACCGCCCCGCGCGGAGCTACCCATGTGCTCTTGTGGGAGCCGGAGTTTACCGATCCAGCTGCGGTCAACGATAAGCTCTCTGCCCACGCTAACGGGGTAAGTGTTCGGCCTGGCGCCCAGGGCAATGGTGCCGGCGAGAACGGGGCACCGGTACGTAAGTCGGTGATTACTCAGAGTGCTGAGATGCTCACCGACCTGGTGGTGAACCGTACCCGCACCATCGCTTTTATTAAGTCTCGACGGGGTACTGAGGCTATCGCTCAGACTGCGGGGCGCTATCTCGATGAGGTAGAGCCCGGGCTTTCTGCGCGCATTGCGGCCTATCGGGCGGGTTACCTGCCCGAGGAGCGGCGAACCCTTGAAGCTAGCCTGCGCCGGGGTGAGATTCTGGGCGTAGCCTCGACCAACGCCCTGGAACTGGGTATTGATATTGCGGGGCTGGATGCCGTGTTGGTGGGCGGCTGGCCGGGTACGCGGGCGTCCTTTTACCAGCAGATAGGACGAGCGGGTAGGGCAGGACAGGACGCTTTTGCAGTGCTGATTGCCAGCGAGGACCCCCTCGATACCTACCTGGTACATCACCCCGAAGATATCTTTGACCGGCCGGTAGAAAAAACCGTCTTCGACCCTGAGAACCCCTATGTGCTTAGTCCGCATCTGTGTGCTGCGGCGGCTGAGATTCCCCTGCGCCGGGAGGAGCTCATGGTTTTTGGGCGGTCCACCGAGGCGCTGTTGGACCGTCTGGTGGAGCAGGGCTACTTGCGGCAGCGAGCCACCGGCTGGTTTTGGACGCACCCGGAATCTGCCAGTGATTTTGTGAACCTGCGCGGGGGCGGCTCTCCCCTACAGATTATTGATATTGAGACCGGTAGCGTAATCGGCAGTATGGACGATGGCCATGCCCACTCCCAGGGGCACCCCGGTGCTATCTACACCCACCAGGGTAAGACTTTCGTGGTAGAAGACCTCGACGAGGACAACAAGGTCATTGCTGTCTCGGCGGTCAGCCCCGATTACTACACCCAGTCTCGTGATGTCACCGAGGTGACGGTACTGGGGGCTGAGGAAACTGTGCAGCAGGGGCAGGTGAGTCTGACCTACGGGCAGGTGCGGGTGAGGTCCCAGGTGGTGGGCTACCAGCGGAAGTCCCTGGTGGGCCAGCAGGTTCTGGGTGATGAGCCGCTTGACCTTGCTCCGCAGGAGCTGCAGACCAGGGCTATCTGGTGGGCGATGCCCGCTCCCCTGCTCTATGCTGCGGGCATTCATGAGCGGGATGTTCCCGGGGCTCTGCACGCCGCTGAGCATGCTGCTATCGGTCTGCTGCCTCTGGTGGCAACCTGTGACCGGTGGGATATCGGTGGTTTATCGACCGCCTTCCATGTTGATACCGAGCAGCCCACTATCTTCGTCTATGACGGCCACCCTGGCGGGGCGGGCTTTGCCGAGCGAGGCTTTGAGCAGGTGGGCCACTGGCTACGAGCCACTCTCGATACGATTTTGGCCTGCGAGTGCGAGCTGGGCTGCCCCTCCTGTGTGCAGTCCCCCAAGTGCGGCAACCGGAACGATCCCCTGCATAAGGCCGGCGCCGCCCGGCTTTTAGCTGCCCTGCTCGTTGAGGCTGATGAACTCACCGATGAAGAGCGCAGAAGACTGCTCAAGCCTTTAGGCCCGGCGGCTGAAAGCCCGGTAGCTGGGGAAACAGGAGCGAAGAGTTATGCGGCGGGGCACTGGGCGGAGGGGAAACCTGCCCCGGTGGGTGTAGCTGAGTCTTTGACTGGCTTCGCCGCTACCGACGACCCTTTTTAGCCTTGATATAGCGAGCGGGGCTGGCCTCGGTTATCAGGAAGCAGGTGGCCCAGCCCGGGATAGGCCCTCAGCAGGGCCGAGGAAAGCAAAGGGACCTGTGATATCAACTAGGGTGCGCACGTCCACTGTCCCGTTTCTCCCAACTGGCTGGCCGCAACCGCCCAGGTGGGCCCCGTTAGCGAGAGCGACACGTTCGGCTACCGCGCAGGGCTCTCCTGAGGTAAGACCTCGTGCGGCGTCTGCTGCGGCAAGGGCTGCCATATCGGCTGCGGCGGCTGCCCGGTGTTGAGCGGTGATGACCCCAATGAGCCCGGCACAGGCAGCCCCAAGAACAAGAAGAGCACAGACTAGGCCCACCGTGGCAACGGTGCTACTTCCTCGTTCCCCATCGAATCTACGATTCACGGGTCCGCCCTCCCGGTAGTGGCGCTGTGCTCGGTCAGGGCTTGGGCGTCTGCTGTCAGTGTCCAGCCGCTGAGCTGGCCTACCAGCCCGGGGGCGGCTCTGCTCACACTAACCACCGTCATGTCATCTACCTGGGCCAGACTCACAGCAGCCTCGGGGTCAATCTCTTGCACAATACGGGTGACAGTTTCGGCAGTCTCACCGCGCGCGGCAGCTCTGGCTCCCAGGCGAGCGCCCTCTTCGAGCTTGAGCTGCACGATACCCGTTGCCGCAGCTCCCAGCACCAGAGCCAGAATGAACACGATACCGGGCAGAACCACCGCAAATTCTGCGGTGCTGGAGCCCCGTTCTCGCTCTTGAGTCGCTTTTCTTTGCATACTGTCACCACCGTGGAATACTCGCTGACGGTCACACACAATGCATGTGTGGTTTCTTTGGGATAAGGCAGTGCCCCTGCCTGTAACCGTCTGCTTACACCTTTTGGAAGAGCTACGACTACAGGCAGGGTAGCCCTTAAGCGCCGGTTGAGAGCGCGGTCTGCACGATACCTAACAGCATCTGGCGTACTTCCTCAGATTTGAGAATAACTACCAGCAGGCCGGCGAAGCCCACGGCTGCCAGCATAACGATGCCGTATTCGGCGGTGGTTGCGCCCGCCTCGCTATCGTCAAGACCGGCCCGAACAAGCTGCCCTTCCACCACATCTGACTCGCTCTTAGCCCGATGCTGTAGTCGTTGATCGACAGCAGCTACATGCTCCTTACGGCTGGTTCGATCGCTACCGACTAGGGGTAATAAGTGGTGTTTCAACACGGTATCCTCCTTGATGTAGAGTCGCCCGGCTACGGTGCTGGGCTGCCTCGGTTGTTGTGGTGCTCTCGGGTGAAGGTGGGGTAAGGGGCGGGTAAAGGTGATGGAGAAAGACGCCGGATCCTTCACCCGAGATACCTGTAGCCTGTCAGAGCCCCGACTGAGCTGTACAGGGTGGCACCCCCTGTGGATAAACCGTCCTCTGCTACTGCCCCGTACTTATGGGACGTGCGGGCACCGCTTGCCCTGAATGTGGTGAAGCTATGACGCAACTGTGACGCTTCAGAAGGTTATTTTTCTTGCCTGTGAACAAGGGCTTGGAAGCCCCGGGTTCCTCAGAAAAGTGACGGCAGGAGAGCGATGAGCACCGGTACCACTCCCAGGCAGATAAAGGACGGCAGCGAGCATGCTCCCAGAGGCACCACCAGTTTGACCCCTAGACGGGCTGCTGCCTTTTCGTAGGCTCGCTGCCGGTGGCGCCGCTGCCGCTGAGCCAAAACCCGCACCAGCTGGGCACTCGGGGCACCCGTGCTCAGCGTCAGCCCAAGGGCTTCGCGAATACCCTCTAGTTCTTTGGCAACCGGCGGAGCCCAGGCGTCCGCCCAGCTCTTTCCGCGGTAGAGGCCTTCCACCACCGCGGCTAGCTCCGCCCGGTGTCTTCCGTTTTCAAGCTGACCAAGATGCTGCAACACCGCCGGAACCGAGAGCCCGGCAGCAAGCATAGTAGCTGCCATATCCAGGTAGAGGGCGCCGTCCAAGACAGGAGCGGACGATGGGGGAGGCTGTTCTTTACCCTGTTGCTTGTCTGGGGTGACCCACCCCCGCCCTGCCCCAGCAAAAGTTGCGCCTCGACGTCTTAGCACCAAAAGTAGAGCTGCACCCACCAGGCAGGCGCAGCTCACGCACAGTATCAGGAAGCTCATTGCCCCTCCTCAGCCCTATGAATCAGGTGGGCAGTCCAGCGGTTCCCGCACCAGGCCAGCACCAGACCAATAAGCCCAATGAGGGCGCCCGGGACCGACCCCAGAAGTACTCCCAGCGGGTCAGTTCCCATCACAATTCCCAATCCCAGCCCAATAAAGGGCAACCAGGAAAGAATCCGCCCCGTAGCCCGCGGACCACTCAGGGCAGTTTCCCGCTGCTGCCGCAGGTCAATCTCCGTCTCAAGGTAACGAGCAAGGTGCTCGAAGACCTGCGCTAAAGACGCCCCGGTGCGCTCGCCAACCTGCCAGCAGGCAGCCACCGCAGCGGCTCCCTGCCGCACGCTATCTCGTGCTTCGCTCTGCACCGCTGCTTGCTGGTATACAGGAGCCAGCGGCCTCCCCTGGCTAGCTGCCACGCTAGCTGCCTCAAACAGTTGGGCTATCTGAGCCCGGGCGTCTTCCAAGACCTGCTGCTGGCGGGAAGCAGGGCTAAGAAACCTCAGGAGCCTCACCCGGCTGGTCGCACTGTGACGCGCGGGGGCTACATCGGGTTTTTCTACGGCCAAGCCCGCCAGGTAAACAGCTACCTGAGTGCAGGCCTCCGCCGGAGTGCACCCGGCCTTGAGCAGGGCGGCAAGGCGCCAGATGGCGTCCGGCCACAGTTCCAGCTCTTCGATGCTGGCAGGGGCAGCCCGCCGTGCTAGCCCCTTCTTACCGATATTTCGGGGGCCCAGCCCTAACACGCTACACCCGCCTCGCTTCCCTCCCATAGTCCTGCTGCTCGGCAGAGCTCTTCGCCACCGGGGTGCCAGCGCAGGTAGGTGCCCCGCCGGCGAGGTTCCACGGTGCAAATCGGCTCAGCGGCAAGCTCAGGTGCACCAGTGAGCCGGTAGACCCCGCGAACGAGCCGCTGCCCTTTCTCCCGCTCAAGGTGCACAATGTAGTCCAGAGCGGTCGCAGCTTGAAGAGCTACCGCCTGGCTGCTCACCCCGGCCAGAGCTCCCATGGCATAGAGCCGAGCGGGCACAGCCTGAGCCGAGTTGGCGTGCACGGTAGTACCGCTACCGGCATGACCGGTATTCATGGCAGTGAGCATATCCATGACCTCCCCACCGCGGCACTCCCCCACCACCAGCCGGTTGGGCCTCATGCGAAGAGCCTGGCGAATCAACTCGGCCAGCCCCACCTCCCCCTGCCCCTCAGCGTTAGCGGCCCGGGCCTGAAGGCTCACAGCGTGCGGGTGATCCAGGTGTAGCTCAGAGGTGTCCTCCACAAGTAGCAGGCGCTCACCGGCGTCCGCCTCCTGCAGCAGGGCACCTAACAGGGTTGTCTTTCCGGTGCCGGTTCCGCCGCTGACCAGCAGGTTAGCCCGCGAACGCACCAAGTACCGCAGCACCAGTTCCAGGTCTCGCCCCAGCATTCCCCACTCCTGGAGCTGGCGCAAAGACGGGCGCTGGGCCGGTTGCAGACGCAGGGAGAGCAGGGTTCCGGAGCGGCTCAGGGGCGGGAGCAGGGCGTGGACGCGGATGCCCTGGGCTGTCTGGACGTCAGCGGCCGGGTAGGCGTCGTCCAGGCGGCCACCGGCCGAAAGAATGAGTCGGTTGGCGAGGACTCTGACGGCCTCGTCGTTAGGGAAAGTGATGGCAGCCCGGCGCAGGCTACCGGCAGCCTCGTACCACACATCTCGGGGGCCGTTGACGAAGATGTCGGTGAGATCTGGCTGAGCCAGCAGAGGTGTGAGAGGACCCAGGTCGGTTTCGGCTGGCTCTATAGCCAGCAGGGGCAGGTCCTGGGGCAGGGCGGTGGGTTCGGCAGCCGAGCCCGGGGCGGAAGGCACCGGCGCTCTAGGCTCGGCCTCGGCCTGTTCATTGGAAGCGGGCTCTCTTGCTACAGGCTCGCTGGCCAAGAGTTCGCTGATCTGGGACTCGTTAGCTGGGAGCTGGGGCTCAAAGAAGCGGCGCCGCGACCGGCGCACACGCACATTAGTATCGGGCATGGCTACCTTTCGGATAGACCCAGTACCCGGCGTCTTTCTCCTGTTCCCCTTTATGCCACAGAAGATGCGCCCTGTCTAGCCCTGTGAACAGCCCAAACGGCATAATAGAAAGATGTACATTGTGCTTGGCCCAGCGACCTCCCCCGGCGATACGCCCCTGTGGGAGGCTATTACGCTGAACGATACCGGCTCGGGCACCCACCGCAGCTTCCCCTTCTCCAAGTTGCCTGACTTTGTACGCGCGGTTGAAGCCCAAAACCCCCACCGGGTCATCCGCTGGGCCTGGGCGGACGCGCGCGAGGTCATACCTGCCCTACTGGCAGCTGGGGTCTCGCCGGCGTCCTGCCACGACCTGCGTCTAGCCCAGCGAATCCTGGCAACCGCCGCCGCCCGTGCCGCCAACCAGCTGCCCTACACCCCAACCCTCGACCTCACCCCGGTCCCCGCACCCCCGGCAGGTGTACTCCCCGCCCGACGGCAAATTGAGGGGCAGACCTCCCTCTTCGACGACCTGGGCCCAGCATCACCCGAAGCTCAAGAAAAAACCGGGCCGACCGCGTCCGCCCTGCTCACCGAGCTGCGCACCCAGCTAGAAGCCGTAGTCACTTCCCCCGCCCCAGCCCGGCTCTCCCTACTCTTGGCCGCAGAATCCCAAGGTGCCCTCATCGCCGCCGAAATAAAGCACTACGGCATGCCGTGGAACCGCACCATCCACGAAAAAATCCTCGAACATGCCCTAGGACCGCGCCCCGCAGGCTACGACCGCCCCTATAAGATGGAGCGCCTAGCCGCCCGTATCCGCGAAGAACTCGGCGCCCCCAGCCTCAACCCCGACTCCCCCCAAGAAGTACTCAAAGCCCTCCACGCCGCAGGCCACTCGGTCACCTCCACCCGCAAATGGGAACTCACCGAATGGGCCAACGCCGTCCCCCACCTGCGCGAAGAACGCTGGCAGCTCGTGCGCCCCCTACTCGACTACAAACGTCTGGCCCGCCTCTACACGACCAACGGCTGGAACTGGCTAGACGCCTGGGTCATGGGCAACCGCTTCCACCCCACCTACGAGGTCGGCTCAGCAGCCACCGGCCGCTGGGGCGGGCACGGCGGCGGGGCCATGCAGATTCCCAAGGACGTGCGCCCCGCCGTCCGCGCCGAAGAGGGCATGATCCTCACTGTCGCCGACGCCGCCCAAATCGAACCCCGTATCCTGGCCGTCATGAGCGGCGACCGGGCCCTCGCCGTTGCCGGACGCGGCACCGACCTCTACCTGGGTATCGCCGAAATCGGCGAGCGCACCGGCAGCGTCCTCAAGGACCGCTCCCACGCCAAAATTGCCCTGCTGGCTGCCATGTACGGGGCCACCACCGGCGAAGGCGGGCAGCTCATGCCCCACCTCAAAAAACTCTTCCCCGCAGCCATCGGTCTGACCGAACGCGCTGCCGAGGTAGGTATGCGCGGCGGGCAGGTCACCACTTATCTGGGGCGCACCTCCCCTGCCCCTTCCCATGCCTGGTTCCAGGCCCAGCGCAACCAGGTCACCGCAGCCGATGAACGCGCCGCCCGCTCAGCAGCCCGAGCCCACAGCCGCTTCACTCGCAACTTCGTCATCCAGGGCACCGCCGCCGAATGGGCTGTGATCTGGATGGCCCAAATCCGCAAACGCCTGCGCACCGAACGTCGCTTCGGCAAGCGTATGCAAACCCGCCTGGTCTATTTTTTGCACGATGAAATCATGCTCTACGGCCCCATCGGCGAAGCTGCCCGCGCTGCGGAGATTGTGCGCGAATCAGCTCAAGCTGCCGCCGAACTCATCTTCGGCCCCACCGAGATGGAATTCCCCGTCACCGTGGTCACTACCGACGACTATTCACAGGCTAAGTAGGCTAAGACCCGACCTCCCGGGTGCGCTTCTTATCCCAGGGCTCTTCCCAGCCCAGCTCTTCAAAGACGCGGGAGAGCAGGTTGCCGGTAAAGCCCCAGATGGTAAAGGGGGCGAAGTCGCCAGTTACCTCGAAAGCTGGAGACTTATGCCGGGTTCTTCCCCGCGTGACCGTCATGGTCAGCCGGTGAGCCGGGTTCAGCAAGTCTGCTACCGGCACACGAACCACCAGGGTTGACTCGTTCCGATCTACTGCCTCCACCGGGGTCGGCAAATCCCACCAGCCCAGCACGGGAGTCACCCGGTAGTTACTGACCGGTAAGTCAATCGCCGGGAGTTGCCCCAGCAGGCGCACGCCGTCTGCATCCAGACCGGTTTCTTCTACAGCCTCCCGCAGGGCAGCTACCTGCTGGGCGGTCCGGCCAGTGCGGGCCGCCTCATCATAGTCCTCAGGGTCAATCCGCCCACCGGGCAGGGCAGGCTGGCCGGCGTGGTGGCGCAGGGCATCCGACCGCACCAGAACCAGCAGATCAATATCTGAAGCAACCGTGCCGCACCCGGTACTCTGCGCCGGAGCATCATCAAGCACCCCCATCAGCAACAAGACAGCAGCATGCTTGACGCTACCTGGCTCCATCTGCCCTATCGGCCATGAGTCCTCCGGGCGCACGATACTCGGAGCCCGCTCCGCCAAATCCTGTAGAGCCGCTAAGGCGGGGTGCTGCCCTGCGGCCTCTTCCCCTAATGTCTCTTTCCTAAGCACTGAGCGTCCACCCCTCTGCCCGTACCTGGCGACGAGTTGCCCCCTGTATAAAGCGCAGGTGCAGGCGCTCGCGCCCCGGAGCCATCTCGTATTTGAGTAGTTTCTCTGCCGCTACCGGGTCGGTTTCCCCGCTGCCGTAGGCCGGGCAGAGGTCAGCAACGGGGCAGGCCCCGCAGGCCGGTTTTTGGGCATGGCAGATTCGGCGACCGTGGTAGACCAGGCGGTGGGAAAGCTGGGTCCAGTCCTTGGGTTCAAAGAGTTCGGCGACGTCGCGCTCGACCTTAACGGGGTCTTCTTCGGTGGTGAAGCCAAAGCGGCGGGCTAGGCGGCCAAAATGGGTATCAACGGTGATTCCCGGCTTGCCAAAGGCGTTACCCAGTACGACGAAAGCGGTTTTCCGCCCCACACCGGGGAGTTTGATCAGACCATCAAGGGTAGCTGGCACCTGCCCGCGGTGGTCTGCCACAAGCTGGGCTGCCAGATTCACGATCGCTTTGGCCTTGGAGCGATAGAAGCCCAGGGGCCGCACGATGTCTTCTACATCTTCGATTCGTGCCGACGCCAGCGCCGCCGCATCGGGGTAACGGGCGAAGAGTTCGGGAGTGGTGGCGTTGACGCGCACGTCGGTGGTTTGGGCCGAAAGGACGGTAGCCACCAGGAGCTCAAAGGGGTTATCGAAGTCGAGTTCAGCGACCGCGTAGGGGTAGGTTTCCCCCAAGATACGGTTGATTTTGCGGGCGCGACGGGTCAGCGCTAGGGGGCTCTCGGTTTCGCCGCGAGCTGCTGCGCGGGCGTGCTTTCGGGCGGACGCGCGCGCTTTAGGTTCGGGCACAGAGCGGGTTTCGAGCAGGTCGGCTTCTGCGGGTGTAAATGGCTCGTCAGCGGGCGGGGAGTCTAGGGTGGGCATGGTTTAACTCTATCGGTTCTGCTGCCCGGGTATCTGCCTGGTGGGTGGGGGCTTGCCGGCCCCCGCAACCTGTCAGAAAAAATTTTTCAGATTATCTGTAAAACATCTTGACAGTAGATAAATCTTAGAGTGACAATCATTATACCAACCATTTCGGTCGGTATCCACCCTCCTGAAAAGCAGGTCAGGTGACACAAGACTCTAACAAGGAGTAACCGTCATGAAAACAAAGAAGTTTTTGGTAGCTGCTCTAGCAACAGGAGCACTGACGTTCTCTGCTGCATCTTCTGCAAACGCTCAGGTCACCCTCTACGAACATCAAAATTATAGTGGCCGGTCCTTCAACTCATCATATGCGCCAAATGTAAGTTTCATGAATGATTTAGCCTCATCAGTGAGGGTTCCTTCGACACGAGGCTACATGTTTTACCAAGATGCAGGCTTCCTCGGTAGCTGGGTATACCTCGAAAGCTCCTACAACAGCCTCTCTGTACTCCCTTTTGCCTACGGGCTTTCATGGAATGACCGAATCAGCTCCTTTAAGTAAATATCATAAAGATGAGTAAAACCATGAAGAAAATAGTACCGGCTATTGTAACTATTTCTCTATTCACACTAACTGCCTGCTCAGGCACTCAGAACGATACTGCCATTGAAATAGAGCAGACTGCCCAACTAGATTACACCAATAATCTAATTATTCTCCCTCTTAACGAATATACTCTGACAGAATCAGATATATCCATATTCACTCAGGCCAATAACCTGCTCACACAGACGTGTCTCCGCGAACAGGGGTTTCAAACCACGCCGCTCTCAGAGCCCGTACAACTAGGCTCCCGTGACTACGGCATGTGGAATCCTGGTTGGACTCAGCAATATGGATATGGCCTAGCATTAGAAACCCAAGAGTCCGAACTAAGCTCCGAGGAACAAAAGGCTAGCCTAGAGTGCGCAGATAACAACTCTAACAAGTACTTTAACAACCTCACGCAAGAGTTTGATCTCCCCCTCTCCCTAGCCCGTGAAGCCAGGGCTGAAGCAGAACAGCACCCAGCCTGGAAGGAGGCAAAGGACCGTTGGGGCAGGTGCCTCTCAGACCGAGGGCTCTCCTTCAGTTCACCCGAACGATGGGCCAGTGACCAGGGTAGCCAGCTAATCGAGCAGGGGAACTTCCAATCCCCAGATAACACATCTGAGATGATTCGTGTTGCAACGATTGAGGCTGAATGCAGTCAGCAAGAGGGAGTAGCCCAAGAACTAGCCAACATCGAAGGAACTTTCCAAAAAAAGCTCATCGAAGAAAATTCTGCAACGCTCAATGAAGTGAAGTTACAAAAGCAGGAGACCCTCGAACAGGCACGCCTGGTTATTGCAGAAACTCAGTAGGCCCTGGCGATAACCGTGCTTACCCTCTACTCCCGCAAACACACTTGGGCACTCACAGCATTGGGCGCCTTAGTCACCCTCTCCCTTATTTTTGCCTTCATCGCAAGCACCCGCTACGCCCCCACCGGCCCCACTCCACAAGAACAAGCCCAGGCTCACATCGATATCTGGGGCGAGGCCGAAGTCCGCCCCGTCAACAACGCCCTCTCCTATTCCGGCACCGCCCATTCTGGCGCCACTGTACCCCTCACCATCACGCCCCCAGCCGACGCAGTCCTCGTCTACAGCATCAAACATCCCGGTGACCAAGTAGCCCCCGGCGACCTTATCGGCATCGTTGGCGGTGAAGGTATCTACGCTCTCGAAGGTCCTCTCCCCCTCTACCGCTCCCTCACCCTTGGAGATACCGGGCACGACGTACAAGAACTCCAACGAGCCATCGCCGCAGTAGGCTACCGCACCAACACCGACGGCACCGTCACAGACACAACCCTGGCAGCCGTCAGCGCCCTCCTTCGCAGCGAACTCACCGGAATACCCGCTGAAGGCATCGACACCATCAACCCCACCAACTTCGCTGTACTCCCTGCCGGCCCCCGCATCGTCGCCACAGCCGCCAGCGTCGGTAGCACCATCAGCAGCGAAAACCCACTCCTCACCCTGCACACCAGCAGCGCCTACGCAGACTTCAAAGCCCCCTTGCGAGACATCGATACCCTCACCACCCTAGAAACCCTCACCATCACCAGCTCAGCAGGCACCACCCAGGCCCGAATCGATACCGTCGGCGACCTTGAAACAGGCCAGGACGGGGCCTACCGGACCATCCGCTTACTCCCAGACGACCCTAGCATCCTCATCCCCGAACAAACCCTCTCCATCACCACAGCAGGCGACGAAAGCCCGGTACTTGCCGTGCCCATCAGCGCTGTACGTCAAGACGGCAGCTCCACCTATGTCATCACACAGGCAGAAGGCGGCAGCCAAGAACGCCTTACCGTCACCCTCCTCCGTACCGGTGAAGGCTATGCAGCAATCGACGGGGCCCTCACCGAAGGCCAGAAAGTGCTCCTCTCATGAGCACCCAACCCCTGATTCACCTCACCGACATCACCCAGACCTTCCCCACCGCCGATAAACCGGTACTCAACAAAGTCAATCTCACGGTATACCCCGGCGACTACCTAGCCATCATCGGCCCCTCCGGGTCTGGCAAATCAACCCTGCTCAATGTGCTAGGTCTACTCAGCAGACCTTCAACAGGTAGCTACCGCCTAGAGGGAGTAGAAACCACGGGCATTACAGAGGCAGGACGAGACGCTCTACGGCGCAACACCATCGGCTTCATCTTCCAGTCTTCCAACATGCTGCTCGACGAAACCGCCCTCACCAACTCCTCCATGTCCCTCCGAGTACAAGGGGCGCCCCGCAGCAGCCGAGCAATCCAAGCCGGGGCAACCTTGCAGGCCATAGGGCTCTCCCACCGCGAGAATACACCGGCCAAGTATCTCTCAGGCGGTGAAAAACAACGGTGCGCCATCGCCCGTGCCGTTGCAGGCTCCCCCACCCTCATCCTGGCCGATGAACCCACCGGCAACCTCGACTCCGAAAATACGGCAAAGGTTCTCAGCACCCTAGCTGACCTACACAAAACCGGCCACACCCTCATCATCATCACCCACGACCCAGCCATTGCAGCTACAGCCCCCCGCCGGGCTAGCATCATTGACGGGGTGCTCACCGAAGAACCCAGCCCCGAAACCACAGTCAGACAGAAAACCAAAGCCCAGGACGCCAGCACCCCCACTCCACCGGGAGTCGGCAGGAAGAGAAACGGAGGGCAAGACCCGCAGCAAAAACCACTGCTCAGCGACGACCTTTTTGAAGCTATCTCAGCGATTATCACCCGCCCTATCCGTTCTGCCCTACTTGCTCTGTCATTCGCCCTGGGCGTTGGGGGGCTCATCGCCTCGCTAGGACTAAGTTCCTCTGCGGCTTACCAGGTCAACCAGCGTATGTTGGGCTCAGAGCAGCAGGTCGTCAACGCTACCGTACAGACCACAGAGAATGTGCTCTCCAACTACCGATCGGGGGCATCGGCTAGCGACTATGTAGAGGCCCTCACTCAGCTCAGCTACGTTGAAAAGGTTGGCTACCAGGCCATGATTGCCCCGGCTGATATACGTATCACACGTTTCTCTGCCCTTGACCGTGAACCAGACACAGCAATAGCTCTCGTCTCTGTCAATCGGGGTAGGCTTGAGCAGCTCGGAGCTACCGTCACCCCCAGCTCCGCCCTACAAACCCTTTCCACCATGAATGGGTCCCTCAGCCTCGACTCAGTAACAGACCGAGAACTTGCCACCAGCCTTGGGGCCGGGCTCATCACCCCGGGGGCTGCCCGGGCACTAGGAATCTACGATGAAGCCACCCAGGGCCTGAGCGAAGGCACCGGTGTCTGGGTAGACGGGCACTATCTGCCCGTCACCGGGCTCATTGACTTTGGGGAAGAAGCTCCCGAACTCGCCAACGCCCTACTGGCCCCGCCTGCGGTTCTCGCAGCCAACGGCCGCTACCAGGTGCTTTACACCATCCATACTGAACCCGGCTATACGCGGGCAGTCAGCCAAGCCGTCCCCTTTGTGCTGGCTCCCACAGCACCGGCCGATGTCACTACTGAAACGCCCTCAAGCCTAGCTGACTTACGGGCTGACGTATCAGAAGACTTGGGGCTATTCGTCGGCATTCTCTCAGGTATCCTACTGGCCCTAGCCAGCCTGTCAGCGGGTACCTCTATGTACCTTTCGGTGCAGAGCCGCACCTCAGAAATTGCCCTGCGTCGAGCCATCGGCGCCAGCAAAGGGCTCATCGCTAGACTATTCATTTTTGAGGGCCTAGCCCTGGGTTTCATCGGTGGGTCTTTAGGGGCTGCTGCTGGTGTTTTAGCCACTGTATTGCTCTCAAGTACCCAAGGGTGGCAGGTTGTTCTTTCGCCAACCTACCCCCTCATAGGAGCCAGCCTCGGCTGCAACACAGGGCTCTTCAGCTCCCTCTACCCCGCACTCGTCGCCAGCCGCAAAGACCCGGCAGATGCAATGCGAGCCTGACCCCTCTTGAGCCGCCCCGAGAAATTTGCGGGCACCGGCGTCCTGATTTCGCGTAACACGAACGCTCAAATTTGTGACTAGCGCTACAGGGTGCGCTAAGGTGAGAAAAAGTCCATTTGTGGCGCAAATCAATGACGCGCCCCACAGAAAAGGAAGGTACACCATGACCGACACCCAGGACGTCTTCGCCCCCAGCGCCGAGTTCTCAGCCCAGGCCAATGCCCAGCCCGGCATCTATGAAGAAGCTAATGAAAAAGGCACCGAATTTTGGGCAGAACAGGCCCGCAACCTGCTCACCTGGTACAAGCCCTTCACCGAAACCCTCGACTGGTCCAACCCGCCCTTCGCCAAGTGGTTCGCAGACGGCGAGCTCAACGCCTGCTACAACGCTGTAGACCGCCACGTCGAAGCTGGCAAGGGCGACCGCACCGCGATTCTCTTTGAGGGCGAGCCCGGCGATACTAAGTCCTACACCTACGCAGAGCTCAAGGACGAGGTCTCCCGCGTTGCTAACGGTCTCGAGTCCCTGGGCGTCACCAAGGGCGACCGCGTCGCCATCTACCTGCCCATGATTGCCGAAGCCGTGATTGCTATGCTGGCCTGTGCCCGTATCGGCGCTGTGCACTCCGTCGTCTTTGGCGGCTTCTCCGCCGATGCCCTGCTCTCCCGCATTGAGGACGGCGAAGCCAAGCTGGTCATCACCGCCGACGGTTCCTTCCGCCGCGGCAAGCCCTCCATGCTTAAGCCCGCCGTCGATACCGCCCTGAGCAAGGGCGGAGCTTCAGTAGAAAAGGTGCTGGTCGTCAAGCGCAACGGTGAAGACATCAACTGGGTTGAGGGCCGCGACGTCTGGTGGCACGAGCTGGTTGCCGAGCAGTCCACCGAGCACGAGCCCTCCCGCCAAAACGCCGAAGACCCCCTCTTCATCCTTTACACCTCTGGCACCACGGGTAAGCCCAAGGGTATTCTGCACACCACCGGCGGCTACCTGACCCAGGGTGCCTTCACCCACAAGAACATCTTTGACCTCAAGACCGAGAGCGACATCTACTGGTGCACCGCCGACGTCGGCTGGGTCACCGGCCACTCCTATGTGGCCTATGGCCCCCTGGTCAACGGCTCCACCCAGGTCATCTACGAGGGCACCCCCGACGCCCCGCACCGCGGCCGCTTCTGGGAAATCGTGCAGAAGTACGGGGTGACCATCATGTACACTTCCCCCACCGCTATTCGCACCATGATGAAGTGGGGCGAGGACATCCCCGCCCAATACAACCTCTCCACCCTGCGTGTGCTCGGCACCGTGGGCGAGGCCATCAACCCCGAAGCCTGGCGCTGGTTCCACCGCGTCATCGGCGGCGGCAAGTGCCCCATCGTCGATACCTGGTGGCAGACCGAAACCGGCGCCATTATGGTCTCCCAGCTGCCCGGCATCACCGCAGCCAAGCCCGGTAGCGCCCAGCAGCCCATCCCCGGCATCACCATCGACGTGGTGGACGATTTGGGCGAGTCCCTGCCCAACGAGCAGTCCGGCTTCCTGACCATCCGCGAGCCCTGGCCCTCCATGCTCCGCACCATCTGGGGCGACGACGACCGCTTCGTCGACACCTACTGGTCCCGCTTCGACAAGATGTACTTCGCCGGTGACGGCGCCAAGCGCGATGCCGACGGCGACCTCTGGGTCCTGGGCCGCGTGGACGACGTCATGAACGTCTCCGGCCACCGCCTCTCCACCCCCGAAATTGAATCGGCACTGGTCTCCCACCCCGCCGTCGCCGAGGCAGCGGTTGTTGGTGCGGCTGATGATACCACCGGCCAGGCCGTCATGGCCTTCGTCATCCTCAATGACGAGGCCAAGGCAGCTGGGCACGACGAGACCGAGCTGGCAGAGCATATTCGCGCTCACGTGGGCGTTGAAATCTCCCCGATCGCCAAACCCAAGCGCGTGCTCATTGTGGATGATCTACCCAAGACCCGCTCAGGTAAGATCATGCGCCGCCTGCTCAAGGACGTCGCCGAAGACCGCCCGGTCGGCGACACCACCACCCTGGCAGACCCCACCGTCATGGAAGCTATCGAGGCTAACTTCAAGAAGGGTTAGCAGCGCGATATAACAGGATGTGGGGCATGTGTGCCCCACATCAGTTGAGGCCAGTGTTTTTGATTAGATGCCCGCCCCATTCTGCTCCATCTATGGCAGCAAGCTGGAGGCGGGCGTTTTCGTGTGAAAAACTAGGAACTATGGCAACACCACAGACTGCACCCCGACGTATCTCCGTGATTAACGGCCCCAACCTCAACCTGCTCGGCGTACGAAAACCCGAGATTTACGGGCGTACCACCCTGGCCGACATCGAAGCCACCCTCCGCGCCCAGGCCGCCGAGCTGGGCTATGAGATCACCTTCATGCAGTCCAACCACGAGGGCGATCTTATCGACGCTATCCAGGCCGCCCGCACCGCGTCCGCCGGTATCATCATCAACCCGGCAGCCTACACCCACACCTCCGTGGCTCTGCACGACGCCCTTGAAGCGGCCGAGCTGCCGGTCGTTGAAGTACATCTCTCCAACGTGCACCAGCGGGAACCCTTCCGCCACCACTCCTATGTTTCTCCCCAGGCGACCGCCGTCATTGCCGGTGCCGGGGCCCAGGGCTACGAACTAGCCCTAGCCTTCCTAGCCCGTCACCTAGGCTAGCTCGGTACGATGGCCACCCAACCTCAGGCAAAGCTCACCCTGACCGACGCCGTCTATATCGGCGCCGGCTCCATGATTGGGGCATGCCTGGGGCTTTGCCGCTGGCTGGTGCTTCGTAATCGGTAAAACCGCCAGTTGTGCTGCTATGGCAATGACCTTTGCCTCCTATCTAGCACCGGGTTACGAAAACCCCCCTCACTGTCGCCGCGGTTGTTGCCCTCACCGCCGTCAATTACCGGGGATTACCCGCACCGCGGCCCTCACTAAAATCCTGGTTACGCTGGTGTTCTTAGCCATGGCAGTCTTTTTCGGGGCAGTTCTACTCGGGGTAGCCCCCGACCTGGCGATCACCAACCCAAACGCAGGGGCTGGGGTGGGTGCGTCCGCCCCACCCAGATCGCCCAGCCTTAGCTGGGCACGCACTGGCCGGTAGCGACCTCGGGTGAGGCTGCACTGACCTGAGCCAGGGCCTCAAGAATATGCGCTGCCGGGACGGCATAGCCGGTCTGGCTCTGGGTTGACTTAGCAAAGACCATAGCCATGACCTGCCCGTCCTCGGTGAGCACAGGCCCACCGGAGTTACCCTGCTGCACCTGGGCAGCAAGCTGATAGACCAGACGGGAGGGGTTAGTTTCACCTGTTTGTGAATTGATGGTTTGGGTGTAACCCAAACCCTGAACTATTGCAGCCCGGCTCGTGAAGGGGCCGCCACCGGGGTAGCCCATGAAGGCAACTTCGGTTCCCGAAGCGACCTCGGCCTGGTTGACGGTCAGGGGGGTGAGGTCAAGATCGGGGGCGCTGATAATCGCGATATCGCGTTCGGTATCGTAGTAGACCACATCGCCTGTTGCGGCTTGGCCGTCGCGGCTGAGCAGGGTGGGAGTGCTGACGCCTGCCACCACGTGGGCGTTGGTGACCACCAGGCCGCCGTCCACCACGAACCCTGACCCCTCCGATGTGTAATTACAGGCCTGAGCTGATCCCACCACCTGCACAACCGACCACCCGGCCTCGTCCAGGGCCGCCGTTTGCAGGGTGCCCAGAGGGGCAGACTGCTCGGGGTAAAGCAGCTGGGAGATTTCAGGAAGGCCAGTGGCCTGCACGATTTGGCCGCGGATCTCGGTGACCTTCTCTTGGGCGGAGGCCGGGGTCATCTGCATCATCCAGCTAATGACCTTAGAATCTGCGGTCAAAGCGGTAACAGAGGGAATACCCAGGGGACGGACGACCAGCACCACCGTGACAATCACGAGAGAGGCCAGCACCATGTTGACTAACCCACCGGCAAGCCGCTCCAGACCTCGCAGGGGCGTGCGGTCACTTGCCCTGCGGATTGCGCTGCCCAGGGTCATTCCCAGAGTCTGCCCCAGCACCAGGCAGGCGAGCACTGTACCCAGCCCGGCCAGCAGGTACCACCGTGAATCAACCTGGTCAATGACCCAGGGGGTGGCGTAAATAGCTGCAACTGCACCCAGCACAATTCCAACAAAGGTACCCAGGGTGACAAAGAGCCCCTGCCGCACACCGGCTAAGAAGTAGAGGGCAATAATAGCAATAATGACCCAGTCAAGAACGGTCATGATTCTCCATTCAACGGGGAAGGCCAAATGGGCTAGGCTCCGCCCTATGCCGCCTCAGTAAAAACCGAGCGGACGCTGGGAGCTCTGCCGGGACTCAGCCCTCACAGGAATACCACAGCCTACACGTCCAACCTGAAAAAATAGGCGGGAACTCAGGAAAAATTCTCGGTGAAGGAACTAAGCTCTAGGCGCTTTGGGTATCGAAAGCATCAAATATCCTGTAGGCTCTTATTAGTTGAATATGTCACAGATAAAAGTGCTGTGTGATGGACTAGGCAAAGACTATGCTTAGAAGTCTGCCCGCCCTGTGTGTACAGGGCACTGCACTCGAATCGCCCTTTAGATCCATATCAGGAGTAAAAGAGAACCATGGATATTGAAGTACTACGCCGTGCTCCGCTGTTCGCTTCACTCGACGACGAAGCCTTTGCAGCACTAACCGAAGACATCACCGAAGTCGACCTTTCACGCAGCGCTACCCTCTTCTACGAAGGTGACCAGGGCGACCAGCTCTACTTCGTCATCTCAGGCAAGATGAAGCTGGGTCGCACCGCTTCCGATGGCCGTGAGAACCTGGTAGCTATCATGGGCCCCGGTGAAATCTTCGGCGAAATGGCCCTGTTTGACCCCTCACCCCGCTCAACCAGCGCAACCGCTGTCTCTGAGACCCGCCTGGCAGGTGTCAAGCACGAGTCCCTCCGTAAGGCTATGGAGAAGTCCCCCAACATCTCCGCCCAGGTTCTGCAGGCCCTGGCCCGCCGCCTGCGCCGCACCAACGAGAACCTGGCTGACCTGGTCTTCTCAGACGTTCCCGGTCGCGTTGCCAAGGCCCTGCTTGACCTGGCTGACCGTTTCGGCCGCCCCGCCACCGACGGTGTGCTGGTTGCCCACGAACTGACCCAGGAAGAGCTGGCCCAGCTGGTGGGTGCTTCCCGCGAAACCGTGAACAAGGCTCTGGCTGAGTTCGTTTCCCGCGGCTGGATCCGCCTGGAGGCTCGCGCTGTGGTTATCCTCGACCTGCAGCGTCTGCGCCAGCGCTCCCGCTAAGGTGGGGCGGGCGTCCTGCCTGCTCTCAATACTTTAAAACCGGGTGGTTAGCTCTAGCTGACCACCCGGTTTTTTGCACCTACCCCGGGCAGGGGCGGACGCCGGTGGTTAGCGGGTCTGCCAGGTGAGGCCGTCGGATGAGGTGATGAGGGTGGTGCTACTTGAGGGAACCCAGGCCGGGTAGCCAACTTCAAGGGTGTAGGTTCCGTTAGTGTAGTGGGCCTCTAGCAGGTAGGAGGCGGCTGGGTCTAGCTCGTGGGTAGTCCAGGTGAGCCCGTTATCTGCGCTGGTCAGCAGTGTGGCCCCTTCGGCACGGGCTTGGCAGTAGACCAGAACTGTCTCACTGAGGCGCTGGTGACCGCAGAGCTCTAGGGATTTGGCTCCAACCGTAGAGATTTTTCCGCCCATAAGCCAGTGACCCCGGTCGGTGTAGGTTGCGGCGTAGATGTCGTTGCTGTTGGCCAGAACCAGACCGAAGGTTCCACTCTCGTCGATGTCGGTGACGTTTTCAGCCTCAACCGGGGTAAGCGGAGCGGGAGTGTAGGGCTGGCCGGTGGGCTCGGGGGCGGACGTGGGGGCCTCCTCGGGCTCCTGGACGTCGCCCAGGTTGCCCAGCGGGGTTGAGGCGCCCCCGGAGTCCTTACTGCTGGGCCAACAGTCATAGGTTCCCTCAAGGTCCCGGGCAAAGATGAGGTTGACCTGTTGTGCCTCCCTGCAATGGTCACGGTCTAGCCCTACGGGGAACTGGTAGTAGGTTTTCCCCTCATCTTCATAGCGGATCCAACCGGTACTGAAAACCAGAACAATGAAAAAGCTAAAAGTCATTACCAGGGCTAGAGCACTTACCAGCAAGAGCAGAAGCCCTTGGGCAAACCAGGTGGTTAGCAAGGCCAGAGTGCTGCCTCTAGCCCCAGCTGGCTGGGGAATTTTTCCCAGGCTTTTGAGGATATAGCCGGTTCCACACACCAATAAGGTAAGGGCCGCCAGGTAAGAGAGCCCCAGGCAGACCAAGCCTAGCCCTGGGATAAGTTGTAGCCCCAAGGCGCCCAGTCCCAACCAGCCACCGATAATAGCCACCAGTAGCAGACAAGCCCCCAGGGCTGCCCATCTGGTAAGTCTCTGTGAGAACGAGATGGGTACTGGGCTGGGGGCCTGATGTTTGAGGGGCACGACTAGACCTTTTTCTCCTGCACTGCTAGGTAGCAGGTGCCGGCGGCGTCCTGCTTGACCTCGGGCAGGTAGAGAGAAACCTGACGCCGTTTGGCCAGAAAGGCTACCGCCCCCGATGAGGCGGCCAGCTGTTCAAGCAAGTACATGACGCCGGGGGTCACCAGCTCTTGGAATGGAACCCCGATGGTGTCCTCCTGCCCAATTTCGTTACCGAGCTCCACGCTTGTGGGGTGGGCTACCAGATCACGCACGTTCACCCAGCGCCCCCAGATACCCTTGCCAGCTAGCAGGGAGGGGCTCTGCCCTACAGGCACAGCGCAGGTGAAGTAGTGAATGTCGTATCGCTTGTGGAAGAAGCCCGGTGACTGCCAACGCGCTAAGGGTTTGAGCAGGTCGGCGCGAATCTTCAGGCCCCGGCGTTCCAGGTAGTCAGCAAAGGTTTTATCCTGCTGGGCAACGGCCTGGCGGGAGGCCATGCATTCGTGCCCGCTAGTGAGTTCGATGGTTGAGAGCTCTCCGCTACCTGCTAGCAGCACACCGGTCTCTTCAAAGAGCTCACGCACTGCGGTGACCACAACTGCGTGCGCCGCCCCCAGGTCGTCCTCGCTAAAAGCCTTAGCCCAGTAGTCACCACCGGGCCCGACCCAGCCGGTAGGGGCGGCGTCCTCGGGCACGCCTAACCCGCCGGGGAAGGCAACCCGCCCCATGGGCGATTTCACGCGGTAGGTCATAAAGGTTTCGGGCCCTGAGGCGCCATCGCGCACAAAAACGACCGCGGCTGCGGGCTTGGCCGCGCGCGGGGTGCATTCCCCTTCATCGAGCCAGGTACGGGCTGAGTCCTGCTGGCTCGATGGGATGGGGTGGGTTTTGGGGGCGGGGGCCGCCCCCGTTGCATAGGGGGCGGACGCCGGTGGCGGCACCCGTTTGAGGGCACCGGTGTACATGGGTTGGCTAGGCATATTCCACGATGATTTCAACTTCAACTGGGGAGTCCAGCGGTAGAACGGGCACGCCAACGGCTGAGCGGGCATGCACACCGGCATCGCCAAAGACCTCGCCCAATAGTAGGGAGGCTCCGTTGATGACGGCGGGCTGGCCGGTGAAAGAAGGGTCTGATGAGACAAAACCAACCACTTTGACCACGCGGGTGATGCGGTCAAGATCGCCGATGACCGACTTCACGGCGGCCAGGGCGTTGAGGGCTGAGAGGCTAGCTAGTTTCTGGGCGGTCTCGGGGTCTACGAAGCCTTCAGCTCCGGAGTCTGATACCTTACCGGTGGCGGGCAGCTCACCCTTAACGAAAGGTAGCTGGCCTGAGGTGTAGACATAGTTACCGCTGGTGACGGCAGGAACGTAGGCGGCTACCGGGGCTGCCAGCTCGGGCAGGTCGTAGCCAAGTTCTGTGAGTCGATCTTCGATCTTTGACACGGTGTACCTTCTTGAAAAGCAGTGTTTCTAGGGGCCAAAAACCGGGCTCGGGGCGAAGCCTGAACCCGGTTCTGGTGTGAGTATTTAGTTGCTAGCCTTCTTGCGCTTAAAGTAGGCGATTGGATTGCCCTGAGTGGGGGCAACCATGTTCCCGGCGGGAGTAGCGCCGCTAGGAGCGGGGGCACCGGGGAGCACGGTAACGAGCTCCCAGCCGTCTTCACCCCAGTTATCGAGGATCTGCTTGGTTGCGTGAATCATCAGGGGCACTGTTGCGTATTCCCATTTTTCCATAGCACCAAGCCTAGACCACCGGGGCTAAAAAGACGACTCTTACATCTCTCACAGGTTTTTGGTGGCTGTGACATGCCTGCCGGTGCGCTTTTCGCCCTGAGCCGATAAACTGATGCAATGGCTTCTTCAAAGAATGTGCGAAAGAGGCGCCGTAGTCCCGGCGACCTTGTTCAGTTTATTGCGCTGAGCATCATTGCCGGTTTTATTGCGGCGCTGATTATGGTGCCGCCCACTACAGCTCTCAGTGCATCCATTAATGCATCAATGAACTGGTTTAAGAGTCTGCCCGCCTCCCTGAGTGACGGACCGCTCTCTCAGCCGTCCGTCATCTACGCAAATGACGGAAAAACTGAGCTGGCATCCTACTACGCCCAGAACCGCACCGAGGTGGCGCTGGATGATATTTCCCAGCACATGAAGGATGCAATTCTTTCGTCTGAAGACCGTAACTTCTACGATCACGGCGCAGTTTCTCCTATGGGTATCGCCCGTGCCCTGGTCAATAACGTTATTAACCCCGAAGCCCGCCAGGGTGCTTCTACTCTGACCCAGCAGTACGTCAACAACCTTCTGATTGATGCCGCTGAGCAGGCGGGCACCGAGGCAGGTACCCTGGGTGCTAATAAGGACTACCTTGATAAGATCAAGGAAATTAAGCTGGCCATCTCGATGGAACAGAATCTCTCCAAGGACCAGATTCTTGAGGGCTACCTCAACATCATCAACCTGGGCGGTTCCAACTACGGTGTAGAGGCCGCAGCCTACTACTACTGGGGCATTTCAGCGTCAGAGCTCAGTATCTCCCAGTCGGCGATTCTGGCGGGCATGGTGGTTTCACCTAACGTCTACCGCCCCGATGTGAACCCCGAACTGTCCAAGGAACGCCGCGACGTAGTTCTGGGCACCATGCTCCGCGACGGCAAAATTACCGAGGACGAATACTCGGACGCCCTCAACGAAGAGATTACTCTCGATATTCACACCACCCCCATGGGCTGCTCCACCGCCGGCGACTTTGCGCATTTCTGTAGGTACGCAATATTTGATTTCCTGGGCGACGAGACCTACGGCGCCACCGAAGAGGACCGTGAAAATGCCCTCTACCGCGGCGGCTACAAGATCATTACCACCGTTGACCCTGACGCCCAGAAGGACGCCAAGACCCAGGTTGAGGCCACCCAGCCTTCCACCAACAACCCCGACCGTGTCAGCGCCGCTCTCGTTTCCGTTGCTCCCGGTACCGGCAAGATTATTGCCATGGCTCAGAATTCCGGCTACGGCCCTTCTGATACGAGCAACTTTGCTGATAACTACTTCAACTTCAATGCGGATGTGGATCATGGCGGTGTAGCGGGCTGGCAGCCCGGTTCAACCTTCAAGGCCGTGCTTCTAGCCCAGTGGATTAAGGACGGCAAGGGCGTCAACGCTACCATCGATGGCACCACTATCAGCTACCCGCAAAGTTTCCAGTGGCCTGCTAGCTGCCAGCCTGAGGGGCACGTGCTTTCAAGCTCTGGAACCGGCTACTCCTTCCAGAACGCAGATGGCTCAAGCCGAACCTGGGGCACAGTAGCCTACGGCCTGAAGAACTCCATTAACTCCTACGCCATTAAGATGGCGTCGGTGACCGATGCCTGCGCCATCAACGACCTTCGCGCCAAGCTCCGTATTACCGATGGCTTGGGCAATGACCCTTACAACATGAATAATCCTGCCTACCTGCTCGGTGGCTGGGAACGTGGCACCACTCCCCTCGCCATGGCAGCGGCCTATGCTACTTTCGCGAGCGGTGGTACCTACTGCGAGCCTATGGCGCTGGAAAAGATTACCAAGGGCGATACCGAGGTCAAGACTTACGAATCCACCTGTGAGCGCGTACTTGAAGAGGACGTTGCCAACGGTGTGAACTACGTGCTCAAGCAGGTTCTGGTAGACGGCTCGGGTTACCAGCGCGGCATTGGCCTGACCGATGCGTCCGCCGCTAAGACCGGTACTACCGATAACTCCGCCCACACCTGGACCGTTGGGTACACCCGGGGTCTCTCCACCGCGTCATGGGTGGGTAGCGTTGAAAATACCTCTCGCCCCCTCAATGGCCTTTCCATCAACGGTAGGGTTCTGAACTACGTGGACGGTGCTACTTACGCAGGTACCCAGTGGCAGAAGTTCATGCAGGCTCAGGCGAAGAACTACAACACCGATAGGTTCGATACTCCTTCGAACACGGTTCTTGGTACTAACCAGTAAGGACTCCCTTGAATTCTCAGAATTCTCGTGGCGTGGCGGCTTCAGCTGACACTCTCGCCCAGACCCTTTCAGCGGTTCTGGCAGCGGGTGCTGTGGCTGGGGCCGCCACGGCCGCTTATGCCCACTATATTGAGCTCAACAACTTCCAGGTGCGCAGGGAAACCCTGCCCATTCTGCCGGCTGGCACCCCAGCCTTCAAGATTCTGCATATCTCGGATATGCATATGATTCCGGGGCAGGCTCGAAAAACCGCTTTTATGCATTCTCTGGCCGGGCTAGAGCCTGACCTGGTCATCAATACCGGCGATAACCTCTCCCACATGGACGGTCTCCCCGCCCTGCTAGAGGCCTTGGATCCCCTGCTGGATTTCCCGGGCGTCTATGTGCCGGGCTCTAACTGCTACTTTGCCCCGGTACCCAAGAACCCGGCCCGCTATCTCTGGAAGAAGAACACCGGGGACGAAGCTAACGACCAGACCCGCGCTGTGCTCCCCACCCAGGCCATGCACGATGCCTTCGATGCCCGCGGCTGGGTAGGGCTGATTAACCGCTATGAGACGCTCACCCTTGGAGGGCTGCGCCTAGAGTTTTCTGGGGTGGACGACCCCCACCTGGAGTACGACCGCCACCCCGGCTTCTCCCCCACCGCTTTCGACGCGGAGCCGGGGCCGAGCGTCCGCCTGGGTGTCTGCCATGCCCCCTACCTGCGCACCCTGGACCGCTTTGCGGACGACGGCGCCCAGGCTATCTTTGCGGGTCACACCCACGGCGGGCAGGTCTGCCTGCCTGGCGGACGGGCTCTGGTGTCCAACTGTGATTTGCCCCCGTCCCGGGCTAAGGGTCTCTCCTATCAGGGGGAGGTGCCCGTACAGGTGACGGCTGGGCTAGGCACCTCACGCTATGCCCAGGTGCGCCTCTTCTGCCCGCCCGAAGCTGTGCTGGTGACCCTTACCGCCCGGTAACCTATCTGGTTTTTGCAGGAATGCAAATGTAAGATACATTACTATGGCTTCTCGACTACTGCGCGTCTCCCCCATACCAACCCCTCCCCCTGCGCCACCCGGTGCCCGCACCGAGCAGGACATCACCCTCTGGCAGTACTCCCGCCCCATTCGCGTCCGCTGGGTCTGTGGGCTTCTCGTAGCCCTCACCGCCGCCATCATCGCCATCTCTATTCCCCAGGTGCTGGGATGGATTGTCGATGCCATGCTCACCGACCAGCCCACCGTGGGAGCAGTCTGGGCGGGCGGCGCCCTGGTATTTGCCCTGGGTCTGGCTCAGTCAGCCCTTTTCTTCCTGCGCAGGCAGCTGGTTATTGAGCCTGCCAGCACGGTTGAGAACACCATGCGCATTGACCTTTTTGACCGCCTGTTGCGTCTCCCCGTGGCCTTCCACGACCGCTGGCCCTCAGGTCAGCTGCTCACCCGAGCCATGAGCGACCTGGGCACCATTCGCCGCTGGACAGCCTTCGGCCTGATCCAGATCATTACCGTGGCGGTGCAGGTGACGGTGGGTAGCTTCTATATGTTCACCGGCTCCTGGCAGCTGGGCCTTGTCTTTCTTGCCAGTATGCCGCTGACTCTTTTCTGTGTTTGGCGGTTTGTGCTGACCTTTCGCACCCTCACCCGCCAGGCCCAGGAGCGCACCGGTGATTTGGCGACCACGGTTGAGGAGTCGGTTCAGGGTCTGCGCGTGCTCAAGGCGCTAGGACGCGGCCCCCATGCCCTGGCGGGGTTCCGGGCAGAGTCTCTAGAGCTGCTTGACCTTGAAGTTGCGCGCGGCAGGGCCATGGGCCGGGTCCGTATGCAGAGCACCTTCATCAGCGGGGCATCCCTCTGTGTAGCCCTGCTCTGGGGCCTGCACCTGGTCAGCGAGGGGGCCATGACGGTCGGCGCTCTCACCAGCTATTTCGCTACCGCCACCATCCTCTTCACCCAGGTGGAGCGCTCGGGCATGCTGATTTCTATGTACCTGGCGTCGAGCGTTTCAATGGATCGCCACCGCCAGGTCATGGTGGGTGAAGCCGGCGAAGATATCGACCTTCTACCCGCCCACCGCGAGCGCCCCGGCGCGGCCGCGGCCCGCCTTGATTTTCAGGACGTCACCTTCAGCTACGGCGCACAGGAGCAGCAGGTGCTCACCGGCTTTTCTGTGCAGGTGCAGCCGGGGGAGATTATTGCCCTGGTGGGCTCAACGGGGTCGGGCAAGTCTACCGTCCTGCAGCTGGTGCAAAGACTGTATGATCCCACCTCAGGCAGTATCAGCTTGAACGGCCGAGACATTGCCTCTTTACCTCTGCCGGAGCTTCGCTCCCAGGTGTCAATCGCCTTTGAAGACCCCCTGCTGTTCTCAACCAGCGTGCGGGAGAATGTCCTGCTGGGGGTTGACCGCAGCGGGCTCAGCCCCGACCAGGAAGATGCCCTACTCCACCGGGCTCTGACCATAGCGGCTGCCGACTATGTCTACCAGCTTCCGCAGGGGCTGGACACCGTCATTGGTGAAGAGGGCATGAGTCTTTCAGGGGGTCAGCGTCAGCGCCTCTCGCTGGCCCGCGCTATCGCTGCGGCCCCGGCCGTCCTGCTGCTCGATGACCCCCTCTCGGCTCTCGATGTGGCCACCGAAGAAAAGGTGGTGGGTCTGCTCAAACAGGAGCTGACCGAAACCACCACCCTACTCACAGCCCACCGGCCCTCCACTGTGGCCCTGGCCGACAGGGTTGTGCTCTTGCAGCAGGGGCAGGTGGCAGCGGTGGGCACCCATATAGAGCTTCTGGACGATCCCGTCTACCGCGACCTCATGAGCACCGATACCACCCTGCCTGCCGCAGGGCAGGACGCCGGCACCCCAGCCCACGAGAGCAAGGAGGGCTAGCACCGTGGCAGCACACACAATTTCCGACGCCGAAGATAAGATCACGCTCAGCCGCGAAGAGGCCAAGATGGTGCGGCAGCGCTCGGTTGCCCTTCTGATTGATGTCCTACGGCCGGTGCGGGGTCATTTACTGTTCACTCTCTTCCTGGTCATCCTGGCAACTGCCCTGACCACCGCCATGCCCTGGCTGATTTCCACAGCCATTAACGATGCCTTAGAGCCTCTTCTCGTCGGGGACAGTAGCTACGCCATCACCCTAGCTGCCCTCTACGTAGCGGCTGCTTTGATCGCGGGCTTAGCCACCTACACCAACATTCTGCTCACCTATAAGATTTCCCAGAAAGTGCTTTTTGACCTGCGCCAGCGCATGTTTGAGCAGGCTCAGAAACTGTCTGTGGGCTTTCATGACACCTACACCTCAGGTCGGGTCATTTCCCGCCTGACCAGCGACCTCGATACGATTCGCCAGTTCCTTGACTCCGGTCTCTCCGAGCTAGCAGCCATGCTGCTCTCTATCTCTTTTACCATGGTTGCTCTTTGTCTCATGGACTGGCGGGCAGGCCTGGCCCTGCTGGTCATGATGCTGCCCGTCGCCTGGCTGACCGCCTGGTTCCGCCGCGAATCTGAGCTTGCCTACCGGGCCCAGCGGGTGGCGTCCGCCCGTATCATCTCCCGCTTTGCCGAAACCTTCACCGGTCTGGCCGCCGTCAAGGCCTTCCGCGCCGAGGCAAGCTCCCGCGCAACCTACGCGGACGCCGCTGAGGACTACCGAGTGCGCGTCATGCAGTCCATCAAGGTGCACGGCACCTACATGCCAGCCCTACAGGCCCTGGGTAACACCTTCGTGGCCATTGTGCTGGTCATTGGCGGTTACTCCATTCTGGGCGGCTCCATGCAGGCCGGAACCCTGCTGGCCCTGGTCATCTACGCCAACCGGGTCTTTGAACCCATCTTCATGCTCTCGGACTACTACAACATGTTCCAGTCGGCAGTCTCTGCCCTCGAAAAAGTCTCAGGCTTTCTCGCTGAAGAGCCTGAGGTCGCCGAGCCTGAGCGTCCGGCTCAACGCGAGACCCCAGCGACGGGGCACCTGGTCTTTGATGAGGTTGAGTTCGAATACGTCAGTGGACGCCCCGCCCTGCACCGCCTGAACCTTGATATTCCTGCGGGTCAGCGCCTAGCCCTGGTGGGTGAAACAGGTGCTGGCAAGTCAACCATTGCCAAGCTCATCGCCCGCTTCTACGACGTCACCCACGGTCAGCTGACCCTGGACGGGGTAGACCTGCGGGACCTCTCCGATGAGCAGCTGCGCCGGGAGGTTGTCATGGTCACCCAGGAGGCCTACCTCTTCAAGGGCACCGTGGCTGACAACATCCGCCTGGGCAACCCCGCCGCCAGCGACGAAGAGGTCTTTGAGGCAGCCCGAAAAGTCGGGGCTTACGACTTCATCATGAGCCTGCCCCAGGGCTTTGACACCAACCTGTCAAAGCGCGGCGGGCGGGTTTCTGCCGGGCAACGTCAGCTCATCTCTTTTGCCCGTGCCTTCCTCGCCGACCCGGCCGTCCTGATTCTCGATGAGGCCACCGCCTCTCTCGATATTCCCACCGAAAAAC
Organism: Rothia sp. (in: high G+C Gram-positive bacteria); assembly: GCA_030529845.1. Taxonomy (GTDB): domain Bacteria; phylum Actinomycetota; class Actinomycetes; order Actinomycetales; family Micrococcaceae; genus Rothia. The sequence goes on from JAUMWB010000002.1 coordinate 40,772, forward strand.
TGGTACAGCGGGGCCTGGAGTCCCTGCTGGCCGGGCGCACCTCCGTGGTGATTGCCCACCGCCTCTCGACGGTGCTTACCGCCGACCGGGTGCTGGTGGTGTCGGACGGGCGTGTGGTTGAGGACGGCTCCCCCGCAGCCCTGGTGGAGGCCGGTGGACGCTTTGCCGCCATGGCCCGGGCCTGGGAAGAGAACAACAGCACCGAGGGCTAGAAACCCGGTGATTTGGCAGGCTTAAGACCGCCGCGCTATAATTGAGAGGTTGTTATACGCAACAATCGGGATGTGGCGCAGCTTGGTAGCGCGCGTCGTTCGGGACGACGAGGCCGCAGGTTCAAATCCTGTCATCCCGACCAAACACAACCGCCCCTGACTCTAGTCGGGGGCGGTTTTTCGCGCCTTTCTTGACTCCGTGCACGTCACACCTCGTCATAAATACTTGCATTGTAAAGTTTACAGGGTGTAGTCTAAAGAAAAATACAGATGTGAAAGGAAAACCAGTGTCACAGAAAGTTCTCGTTATCTCAGGCTCTGACCGCGACGGCTCCTTCAACACCCAGCTGGCAGAGCAGCTCGTTGAAGCCCTTGTAAACGAAGGGCAGAGCGCCGAGGTCTACGACTTCTCAGCCGTCCCCCTGCTCAGCCAGAACTCCGAGTTCCCCGCCCCCGCTTCCGTCGAGAAGCTTCGCGCCGACATCGCTAACGCGGCCGGACTGATTCTGGTCTCCCCCGAGTACAACGGCTCCTACCCCGCCCGTCTCAAGAACCTGATTGACTGGGCTTCACGCGCCGTCATCGCGGGCGACAACACCACCCCCACCGTTCTCAACGGCAAGAAGGTGGGCGTAGCGTCAGTTGCCAACTCAACCTACGGCAAGTTCGTGCGCGAGAACCTGCGTAATCTGGTTCCCTACGTCCGAGCTGACCTGATGGAGGGCGAAGGCCTGGGCATCCGTATTCCCGGTGAAGCCTGGGGCACCGGCAAGCTGGAGCTAGAAGAAGAGCAGAAGAAGAAGGTTGATCAGTTCGTGGCTGACTACCTCACGTTCCTGGCCGCCTAAGCCAGCTCAACTCAAGACATTGGGGCCTCCCTGTAGATCAGGGAGGCCCCTTCTCTATGGACCTGGCAGGTGGCTTCACCCGGCGAGATAGGCTCTGTGCTAAGGCCTTAACGGGAGAGCCGTGAAGGCCACCAGATTTTCTTACCCAGGTCTTCAACAAGTGCCGGTATGAGCAGAGCTCGCACTACAGTGGCATCGAGCAGTACGCCAAAGGCAACGATGAAGGCTAGCTGGGCTAGGAAAATCAGCGGGATAACGCCCAGGGCTGCGAAGGTGGCCGCCAGAACGATACCGGCTGAGGTGATCACACCACCGGTCGCTACCAGGGCTGTGCGCAGGCCGCTCTCAGCACCCTGGTGCAGGGCTTCTTCCCTCACGCGGGTCATCAGGAAGATGGTGTAGTCAATACCCAGAGCGACAAGGAAGACGAACCCGTAGAGGGGCACGGTGGGGTCAGCACCGGGGAAATTGAAAACGTGGTTGAAGACCAGAGCTGAAACACCGAGAGCGGTGAGGTAAGACAGCACCGTGGCAGCCACCAGAATCAGCGGTGCCAGAATTGAGCGCAGCAGAACCATCAGAATCAGGGTGATAACGACCAGCACTACCGGGATAATCAGGGCCCGGTCGCGCTGGGCGCTGTCGATGGTATCGAGGTCCGACGCGGTGGTTCCACCCACCAGGGATCCGGGAGCCGCGCTGGCCAGGCTCTCACGCATCTGGCGCACGGTTTCTTCTGCTTCCGGTGAGTCAGCGGGGTCAGCCAGGGTTACCTGGAGCATGACGCGCCCCTCAACTTCGGTGGGGCTGATACCGGCAAAAATGGGCGGGGCGGACTGAGTGGACGCGCCCACCGGCACGGTACCGGCAGGTGAGTCTTGAGCAACAGCGGCAATGGAGCTTACCCCGTCTAGGGCATCGAGGGCTGCCACGGCATCGTCCTGCTCGCTTGCGGGAATAATGACGTTAGCCGGGGAACCGGAACCGCCGGGGAAGTGTTCCACGAGCACGTTCTGGCCGTCTCTAGCCTGGGATTCCCCTAGCACCAGATCGGACTGGCGCACACCGTTAGCCTGGAAGGTGGCCGAGAAGCCCGCAAAGATGGCCAGCACCAGGGCTGTAACCAGCCAGACCATGCGAGGCCTGCCCGAGACGAAAGCCGCAATTTTAGCCCAAAAGCCGGCCGAGGCGTCCTTGACCTCAGATGAGTAGCGGGGGCGGGCGGGCCAGAAGGCGACCCTGCCCAACAGGGCCAAGACAGCGGGCAGGAAGGTGAGCGAGGCCAGCATCGACAGCACAATACCGGTAGCAGCCACGGGCCCCAGGGCCTTGTTAGACGACAGCTCAGAGAGCAGCAAGCAGAGCAGGCCGGCAATCACCGTGCCACCGGAGGCCAGAATCGGCTCGAGGGAACCCCGCCAGGCAGCGCGGGTTGCCTCCCAGCGGGAGGTGTACTGGGTCAGCGCCTCACGGTAGCGGGCTACATAGAGCAGGGAGTAGTCGGTGGCAGCACCCACCACCAGAATCAGCAGAATACCCTGCACCTGGCCGTTGATCATGACCCAGCCTGCATTGGCCATGTGCCAGATGACGAAGATAGCGCCAGAGAGAGCAACCATGGAGCTCATCAGCACAATGATGGGCAGCAGGGGTGAGCGGTAGACCACCAGCAGAATCACAAAGACCACAATGAGGGCCACTGCTAGCAGGATGCCATCGATGCCACCAAAGGCTTCGACCAGGTCAGCAGAGAAACCAGCCGGACCGGTCACGTACCCGGTCAAACCGTCGGGGGCCTGGGCTATCTCTGCCCGGATACCGTCAACGACCTCTCGGGTCTCTTGGTCGGTGGAGATAGGGAGAATGAGCTCTGCCGCCCGGCCGTCCTCAGAGTAAATCACGGGTGAGCTTTCACCGGCGAAGGTTCCGGACGCCGCCAGCTGGTCGGTCAGGCCCTCCAGGTAGGTCTGGTGAGAGTCAGTGAGGGAGCCGTCGGCTTCAAAGACGAGAATAGCGGGCACCGCGTCGGTACCCAGGAAGTCGCCCTGTTGCTCTACCACCTGGGTAGATTCAGCAGAGGCGGGCAAAAAGTCAGTCTGAGAATTGGTCGAGACCTCGGAGATTTTGCCGAAGTAGGGCCCGCCGATACCTGCCACGGCAAGCCAGGCCAGGGTCAGCAGGGCAGCCAGAACTACCCGAACCCAGGCACGGGAAGAGGAGCCGGCCCTGATGGAGCCGGCTTCCGAAGAAAAAGTATGCATACTGAGAGTCTAGCCTCTTCCGGAAATCCAGGCTAGCGGAGTTTCCAGCGGGCCACGCCGCAGGAAGGTCTGGCCCAGCAGCCGCTGCCAGACCCAGGCAAAAAGCAGAGCCCCCAGAATCAGCCCGAACATCATAGCCCAGGAGTTATCAGAGGCGTGCAGGCCATAGGCCGGAGCATAGTTGGAATAGAGAGCCAGCACAGCTATCTGGAGCACGTAAAGGGAGAGGGTCATGCGCCCAGCCGCTACCGGAACCCCGGCCAGGTGCTCGCGTCCTGCCACTGCCCGCGCCAGCAGACAGCACCAGCCAACGGTCGCCAGGCAGGCTGCCAGGCTAAAAGCAATCTCTAGGCGGCTTGAGGTATAGGGGACGAACTCAGCCACAGCAAAGCGGGAGTACCAGAAGAGGGCACCGGTTGCCAGGCTGCCCAGCAGAGCCAGAGCCACATCGCCCCACACACCCCAGCGCTCAATCAGGGAAGCAATCACAGCCCCCAAGCAGGCATAGGTGAGCAGGGTGAAGACCTGATAGTTATGGCCGGTGAACATCCACTCGTAGAGGTAGGCAGCATAGCTACCCTCCAAAGACGCCTGGATAGCCTGGGCTTGAAAGTAGGTACGAGCGGACGCCGCAAACCACCAGGTGCCCACAGCCAGGGCCGCTAGAGCCCAGGAGGGCAGGAAGACCAGGGGAGCCATAAGCAAACTCAAAAGACCTAGATATTCCAAGACAATATCGACCTGGGCACCCCAGGTACCGATGTAGAGGCCCACAGCAACTAACACGATGGCCCGCACAACCGATGAAGCAAAGAGGGCGGGAAAGCTCATTCTTTGAGACGAGAAGAAGGCGCCTGCGCCCAGTAGGAAGGCAAAGAGCGGGGCAGTGAGGAATTCACTGAGGTTGAGCACACCGCCGGGGCCGCCTCCGGGGGCTCCGTGGGCAATGAACATACTGATCAGGGCAGCACAACGGGCCAAATCAATACCAATAACGCGGCCAGCGCCAGCGGTCTTTAGGTCGGTCACGCAAAACTCCTCACTCCATACCTGCTTTAGCCTAACACTGCCCAGCTGCCTGCACGGGGTGCCTAAGACATGGCACACTAGAGGGGTTGCTTCCCACCTGACGAAAGCTACTATGAGCACCTCCCCTACCGATGCCGTCTTGCTGGCTGCTGGCTCATCAGCAACCAGTGAATATATTTCTATCTTCTGGATAGCCGCCGCTGCCCTGCTGGCACCGCTGGCCTCCGCCCTGGTGCAGAAGAAAATTCCAGACGTTGTCTTCCTCCTGATCTTCGGTGTGCTGATCGGGCCTGAAGCGTTGGGCTTTGCTAGCACCGACGGCGGGGTTGCCCTAGTGAAGGATCTGGGTCTGGGTCTGCTCTTTTTGCTCGCCGGGTACGAAATTAATACCGGTGCCCTGCGCGGACGCCAGGGGGCTTTTGCTGCGGGGTCCTGGCTGGTGAGCTTCACCCTGGGCCTGCTTCTGGCCATGGGCCTCTCTCAGTTTTCGGGCTCTTTCTCCACCTACGCCGTCATTGGTATTGCCCTGAGTTCCACTGCTCTGGGTACGCTCCTACCCCTGCTCAAGAGCCACGGGAAATCAGGCACAAAGGTGGGCGACGGGGTGATGGTGCACGGGGCTATCGGTGAGCTCTTCCCCATCTTCGCCATGTCACTGCTGCTCTCATCGCATGCCCCCTGGGTAGCGGTGCTCATTCTGCTAGCTTTTATGGTGATTGCGGTGATTTCAGCGATTGTGCCCCACCGCCTCTTTGAGCATATTCCTGGCCTGCGCCGCACGATGGCAGCTGAAGCTAATACCACCAGCCAGACCATGCTCCGCCTGGCCATGTTCCTGCTGGCCACCCTCATGATGGTTGCCGCGGTCTTTGAGCTCGATGTGGTGCTGGGAGCCTTTGCCGCCGGTATCATCCTGCGCTCTCTCACGCCCGAGGGCGCATTTGAGCCCTTCTCAAAGCGCCTTGAGGCCCTGGGCTTCTCCTTCCTGATCCCCCTCTTCTTTGTCAGCTCCGGCATGGGTATTAAGGTCTCGGTGGTCTGGGAGCAACCGCTCCTGCTCGCCGGCATTGTGCTCGGTATTCTGCTGGTGCGTGGCCTGCCCGTGGTAGCTGCCGAGCACTTCTTCGACACCGGCTCGGCGCTGACCACCACCCAGGAGAAGCTACAGCTGGGGCTCTACTCAGCTGCGGGTCTACCCATTATCGTTGCCGTGACCGAGGTTGCTTTAGCGAACGACCTGCTCAGTGAGCAACACGCCTCCCTGCTGGTAGCAGGTGGGGCACTGACCGTCCTGCTCTTTCCCCTCTGGGCTTCGGCCCTTGGAGCGGTAGGGCGCAAGGACGCCGGTAGCAGCTCAGGTGACGATGGCGGCTCAAGCTCGCGGCAGCGTCGTAGTGCTAAGAAGCTAGAGCGGGCCGCCGCGGTGCGGGCGGCAACGGGCGCGATTCCTGTCATCAAGCGTCCGAAATCCTAGCATTACCCTCACGCTGTTACTCTCCACCGACGCCAAAGGGCCCCCTTGCCGAAGCAAGGGGGCCCTTTGGTATCAAGGAGCTAATGTAGCCTACTTGAGAATGATGACGTCCAGGGTACGGGGGCCGTGTACGCCCTCAACGCGAATCAGCTCGATGTCTGAAGTTGCGGAAGGGCCTGAGATCCAGGTGATGGGCTTGTCGAAGTTCAGACGAGCCACGGTCTCAGGAATCAGCTCCACGATGGTGTCCACGGGAACCACGCAGATGTGGTGGTCGGGCACCAGGGTGATGGCGCGGCGGCCTTCGGTCTCGGTGCTGTTGAGGGCGATGGTGCCGGTTTCAGCGCAAGAGACGGTAGATGAAGTGACCACAGCATCGATGGCATCAAGTTCGCGCACCGACAGGGCGCCGGGCTTATTCGCGTTGCCGGAGTCCACCACGCGGGAGCGGGCTGCGGTATCTTCGGGTAGCCACTCGGTCTTCAGGCCGGTGGGCACCACGTAACGGGAAGACTTGCCCAGGAGCTCACCCACGCGGGCAGCGATGGTCTCTTCGGTTTCGTGGTAGACGTTAGCCTTGTAGTCAATCAGGCGGTCAACCAGCATCTCGATGATTTCCTCGCTGCCCTTGTCGCTTTCGCGGCGGTAGGCTCGGACGGGCTCAGCCGGCTGGGGGTTATCCCAGAGGGAGGCGCGGATGCGGCCCAGGATTTCTGCTTTTGCATCAGACATTAGTTGGCCTCCTTGGGGGCAATGGGGTTAGCGGTCTCGGCGTTAGCGTGGGCCTCGGCAAGCTTAGCCTGGTTAGCGGCGATGACGGCCTGCAGATCAACGCGTTCGCCGCCCACACGCTTGGGGGCGGAGCCGCGCTCCTTCTTCCACTCGTTGCGGAAGGAGGCCTTGGGGGGTGCCGGGATATCGCGGTATTCGGTCCAACCGCCGACGATGCCGGGCAGCTTGGTGATCTTGCCCTTCTTGCCGGTAATCAGCTTGGAGGCGGGCAGGCCCTTGGTGGCCAGGGCCATGAGGGCGCCGGAGCTGAAGAGCTTCTTAGCGCCGAACATCATGGCGTCCATCTGCACGTGGCGTTCCTTCTTACCACCTTCGAACTCACCCTGGGCCTTCTCGTGGTCAACGGCCTTACCGCGCAGGTGAACCAGCACGTCGGGGATGTTGATCTTCACGGGGCAGGCCTCGTAGCAGGCGCCACAGAGGGAGGAGGCGTAGGGCAGGGTGGAGTTGTACTGGTTCTCGATACCGCCGAGCTGGGGTGAGAGGATCGCCCCGATGGGGCCGGGGTAGGTGGAGCCGTAGGCGTGGCCGCCTGCACGTTCGTAGACGGGGCAGACATTCATGCAAGCAGAGCAACGGATGCAGTGCAGGGCCTGGCGTCCGACCTGGTCAGCCAGAGCTGCGGTACGGCCGTTGTCCATGAGGATGACGTGCAGGTTCTGGGGGCCATCGCCGGGAGTGACGCCGGTCCACATGGAGGTGTAGGGGTTCATACGCTCACCGGTGGACGAGCGGGGCAGCAGCTGGGTGAAGACCTCAAGGTCCTGAAGGGTCGGCAGCAGCTTCTCGATACCCATGAAGGTAATCAGGGTATCGGGCAGGGTCAGGCACATACGGCCGTTGCCTTCAGACTCAACGATGGTCATGGTGCCGGTTTCGGCGATACCGAAGTTAACGCCGGAGATAGCGACCTTGTTGGTCAAGAACTTTTCGCGCAGACGGAAGCGGGAGGCTTCTGCCAGTTCTGCGGGGTCGTTGGTGAGGTTGGGGTTGACGCCCTCAATCTTCTTGAGGAAGATATCGCGAATCTCGGTGCGGTTGCGGTGGATTGCGGGCACCAGGATGTGGGAGGGGCGGTCGTTATCGCCCAGCTGCACGATTTCTTCTGCAAGGTCGGTTTCGATGGCGTGGATGCCGTGCTCTTCGAGGAACTCATTAAGACCGGTTTCGGCGGTGGCCATTGACTTGATCTTGTTGACCTCGGTGACGCCTTCAGCCTGGATGAGCTTGAGGGCGATTTCGTTGGCTTCGTGGGCGTCGCGAGCCCAGTGAACGTGGCCGCCGCGGGCGGTGAAGTTCTTTTCGAATTCTTCGAGGTAGGTGTCCAGGTTGGCCATGACCTTCTGCTTGATCATGGAACCAGCGGTGCGCAGGTCCTGCCAGTCGGGTAGCTCAGAGATGACGGCGGCACGCTTGTTGCGGATCTTGTGGGTGGCAAAGCCCAGGTTGGCGCGTAGCTGCTCGTTCTGGAGTTCCTTCTCTGCGTATTCGGGGAAGGGCTCAAATTCGAAGATGTTGCCGACGCCGTGGCGGACCTTGGGCATGCCGAGTGCGGTGGTTGACATGGCTTTACTTACCTCCTGCGGTAACAGCTACGGGGCCGGTGACCTTGAGCGGGTTTTCCTTGGTGGATGCAAGAATCTCAGCGAAGTGTACGGTCTGTACGGGTGAGTTCTTGCGGGAGAGAGCGCCGCCGATGTTCATAAGGCAGGATGAGTCGCCACCGGTGCAGACCGATGCGCCGGTTGCTTCGATGTTCTCTACCTTGTCGGCAACCATGGCGCCGGAGGTGTCTGCGTTCTTGAAGGAGAAGGTGCCACCGAAGCCGCAGCACTGGTCCAGGCCGTCAATCTGGGTGTATTCCAGACCGCCCACGGTGCGGATCAGGTCTTCCTGGCGGGTACCCAGACCTAGCAGGCGCATACCGTGGCAGGATGAGTGGTAGGTGACTTTCTCGGGGAAGTAGGAGCCCAGCTGTTCGGCGGCGTTGGTGATGCCGCAGACGTCGATGAGGAACTGGGAGAGCTCGAAGGAGCGGGCTGCCAGTGAGGCGGCTGCGCGGGCGGTGGCGTCGTCGCCTGCACGCTCTGCGATCATGGGCTGCTGGTGGCCCAGGGAGGCCACGCAGGAGCCTGAGGGAGCTACGATGGCGTCGAAGTCCCATTCTTCAAAGGCCTGCACGTGGGTTTTGACGATGGGGTAAGCGTCGTCGAAGTAGCCCGAGTTGACGTGCATCTGGGAGCAGCAGGTCTGGCCCTGCGGGAAGACGACCTCGTGGCCGAGGCGCTCCAGAATGTCAACGGTAGCCTTAGCTACCTTGGGGTACATTGCGTCGACGATGCACGTTGAAAACAGTGCGACACGCATGTTGGTTCTCTCTTCTTCTGTGTGGCAGGGACAGCCCGCGTACTTCTCGCCGCAGCAGGGGCGCGGACGCCAGTGGCCGGGGTGGGATGAGAAAGGCGGGGCAGGGTGCCTGTTTAGATTCTTTTCCTACACTTCATTTAACACGATGGAGCAGGGCTTACGATACTTTAAATAGGGCATATTTTCTTATGCAAATAAACTAACGGTCTGACCACATAAAGAAAGCTGAATACTCCCCGCTTCCCAGCTGTAGGCGCCCACTGGCCACCAAAGCCACAAGAGCGTGCACATTCCAGCACAAAAGCACGTCCACACCACCTCTAAAACCCACAAAACCACAGGGGTGGAAAAAATACCGCACGTAGATACAGCAATAGCTTGGCGGAAGTGAAGCACCTCATGTAACGTAGACCTCGAAAACAATGGTCTGACCACAGAAGGTTAGACCTCATATTTTTTGGCTCAGCGCCCCAGAGATGTGACGCCCAGCCATACCACACATCACTAAGGAGAATTACGGTGGAAAATACCTATACCGCTGTAACCGACGCCGTAGGAGGAAGCCTCGCGCTCAGCGCCCTGGTCTCCACCCTGCCGCTGTTGGCGTTCTTTATCATGCTGCTGGGTCTCAAGGCCCGTGCCCACGTTGCAGGCCTGGTCTCCCTGCTGGTAGCCCTGCTGGTAGCCATCTTCGGCTTCGGTATGCCCTGGGACCTCGCCGGTATGTCTGCTTTCCGCGGCGGCATCTACGGCCTCTTCCCCATCGTCTGGGTTATCCTCATGGCCATCTGGTTCTACCAGGTCACCGTACTCTCCGGCCGCTTTGAAGACCTGCGCCGCACCTTCGACCTGATTGGCGGCGGCGACCTGCGCATCCAGGCCATCCTCATCGCCTTCTGCTTCGGCGGTCTGCTCGAAGCTCTCGCAGGTTTCGGTGCCCCCGTTGCTATTACCGCAACCATGATTCTGGCCCTGGGCGTCAAGCCCCTCAAGGCTGCCACCACCGTCCTGATTGCCAACACCGCCCCCGTAGCCTTCGGCGCCGTCGCTATCCCCATCACCACCGCCGGTGAAGTCGGCGGCAAGGACGCAACCGTCATCGCCGCCCTCGTCGGCCATCAGGCTCCCTTCATCGCCTTCTTCGTGCCCTTCATCCTGCTCTGGATCCTCGACGGCGTAAAGGGCCTCAAGGACGCCTGGATGCACGCAGCCGTCATCGGTGCCTCCTTCTCTATCGCCCAGTGGTGGGCAGCAACCTACTTCGTCTACCAGCTCACCGACGTCGTAGCCTGCATCGTCTCCATCGCAGCAGCCGTTGTCTTCCTGCGCTTCGTCAAGCCCCGCGGCGTTGAAGGCGTGCGCGAACGCTACGGCATCACCGCACCCCTCGAAGTTGAGCACCTGCCCGGCCGCCGCATCTGGATGGCCCTCATGCCCTACCTGGTCGTTGTCATCATCTTCGGTGTCGCAAACCTCTACACCCCGCTGGTCAACTGGATGAAGGAGACCGCCGTTGAGGTCAAGATGCCCCTGCTCTCCGAGCGCCTGCTGACCGCCTCCGGCGACCCCGTCAAGACCGTCTACATCTGGTCCTGGCTTAACAACCCCGGCACCTACCTGCTGATCTCCGGCATCCTGGTCGCCATCCTCTATGCCATCTTCAACGAAAACGGCAAGTACAAGCTCTCCATCGCCGACGCCTTCAAGGAAATCGGCTCTGTAGCCTACAAGATGCGCTGGTCAGCCGCCACCATCGCCCTGGTCCTGGCCCTGGCCTTCGTCATGAACTACTCCGGCCAGACCGTTGCCATCGGTGAATACGTCGCCTCCCTCGGCGTAGCCTACGCCTTCCTGGCACCCGTTCTCGGCTGGGTCGGCACCGCCGTCACCGGCTCCGACACCTCAGCCAACGCCCTCTTCTCCAAGCTCCAGGTCACCGCCGCTGAGCACCTGCAAGAAGGCGGCATGACCGGTGCCCACCCCGAACTCATGCTGGCAGCTAACACCACCGGTGGTGTAGTCGGCAAGATGATTTCACCCCAGTCCCTCGCCATCGCGGCCACCTCGGTCAACATGGAAGGCAAGGAGTCCGAAATCTTCAAGGCAGTTCTCGGCTGGTCCTTCATCCTGCTGCTGGCCGTCTGTGCCCTGGTCTTCCTCCAGGCCACCGTCCTCTCCGGCCTGCTGGTTGAGCCCTACCTCACCGGCCACTAATCACCAGCCTCGCCCTATGAGTTAGGCAGACAAGGGCGGTGCAGTCCCACGTAACACACGTTGGAACTGCACCGCCCTTCCCTATACCTTGTCTATGAGGTTTATTCAGAAGGTGTGCCAGGCTCACGCTCACTGCCGACCCTCTCGCCGGTTCGCTAGCGCTCACAAGCGATTCACGCCAGCCCCGAGCCAGCAGCTTCGCTGTGAGCCTGCCAAACCTTTCCCTACCTAGTTATCTCTCAACCCGAAAGACAGCGCGTGAAAGAAAAAGAGCCCACCTACACCGCCCTGCTCGAGTCGATAGAGCACCGGCTGCGCCACGGCCAGCTGCGCGTGGGCGACCGGCTACCCGGTGAGCGGTCCCTAGCCGAAGAGTACGGCATCTCCCGTGCCTCAGTACGCGAAGCCCTACGCATTCTCTCAGCCGTGGGTCTCATTCGCTCGGGAGTGGGCTCTGGCCCCAAAGCCGGTGCAGTCGTAGTGTCGGAGCCCTCGGACGCCCTGGGCTGGGCCCTGCGCATGCACATCGCCACCCGCACCCTGCCGGTAGCAGATATCGTGAGCACCCGCGTCCTGCTCGAAGGTGAAGCCGCCGCCCGGGCAGCCGATGTAGCCCAGAAACCCGAACACGCCGCGTCCCTAGCAACCGCCCGGCAGTACCTCGACGAAATGGATCACGCAGATATTAGCGATGACCGCTTCCACTTCTGCGACACCCGCTTCCACTACGAAATTTCCTCCCTCGGCGGCAACATCGTCATGGACACCGTCATTGACTCCCTACACCTGGCCACCGTGGGCTATGTGCAGGAGGCCGTGCCCTACCTCGACGACTGGCAAGCCACCAAGCGGGAGCTCCAAGAACAACACCGGGCCATCTACGCGGCGGTTATCGCAGGAGATGCAGAACGTGCCCAGCGAACAGTCGCTGAGCACATTCGATGGTTCTACGCCCTCTCAGAAATTGGTGCCGCCCATTACGAGTACCACCAGAAGGTGCGCGATGGGCAGGTCTAGGCCTGGAAGGTCTGACCGGTCAGACGCTCGTAGGCCTCAACGTAGCGGGCACGGGTCTTCTCCACAACCTCGGCAGGAAGTTCGGGCACAGGGCCGGTGCCGTCCCAGCCCGACTCCTCGCTCTTGAGCCAGTCCCGCACATACTGCTTATCGAAAGAAGCCTGGGCGCGGCCGGGCTCATAGTCATTAGCATCCCAGAAACGGGATGAATCGGGGGTCAGAACCTCGTCGCCCAAGGTGATTTCACCGCGGTAGGAGTCGGTACCGAACTCAATCTTGGTATCAGCCAGAATAATGCCGCGTTCACGGGCAATCTTCTCGGCGGTTTCATAAACGTAGAGGGTCAGTTCCTGTAGGCGGTCAGCGATCGCCTCCCCCACCTCAGCGTCGAGCTCTTCGCGGGTAATGGGCTCATCGTGCTCCCCCACCTCTGCCTTACCGGTAGGGGTAAAGAGGGCGGGCTCCAGACGGGAGCCGTCCACCAGGCCGGCGGGCAGCTCAAACTCGTTGACCTTGCCGGTCTTACGGTAGGAGGCCAGCCCCGAACCGGTCAGGTAGCCGCGCACAATGCACTCAACCGGGAACATGTTGAGAGACTTACAGATCATGGCGCGACCAGCCACAACCTCGGGCACATCGGTGGACAGCACATGATTGGGCACACCCTTGAGCTGTTCAAACCACCAGAGGGACATCTGGGTCAGAATCTTGCCCTTATCGGGGATCTCGGTGGGTAGCACCTGATCAAAGGCGCTGATGCGGTCGGTGGCAACCACCATCACGGAACCGGCGCGCAGCTCGGCGTCGTCCTTTACATTCAGGCCGGTCACATCCTGGGTGTCCTCATCGGGGATGTAGAGGTCGCGGACCTTGCCGGAATACACGTGCTTCCAGCCGGGGATGTCTACGGGGGTATGGCTCATGCTCTTCTCCTGGGGGTGTGCAGGTGGGGTGTGGGGTAATGATAAAAGTGACTGCCCACGCGGGGTACGGTGGGCAGTCACGGAGAGGTTAGTTCTGGGCAGGAATCTGAATACGATTCTCGGCGGCGGCGAGCGCAATGTCTGAGCGGTACTGGGCTCCCTTCCAGGCAATGTCGCGCACACCGGCGTAGGCGGCATCGCGAGCCTCGGTGAGGTTTTCGCCCAGGGCTACAACGGCCAGTACGCGGCCGCCGGCGGTGACGATGCTGTCACCGTCAAGGGCGGTACCTGCGTGGTCCACGTGTACGTTCTCGCGCTGGTTGGCGGCGTCGAGGCCGGTGATGGCATCGCCCTTGCGGGGAGTATCGGGGTAGTTTTCGGCGGCCATGACCACATCGACGGCAGTGCGGGGATCCCAGTCGAGGGTGAGATCGGCGGGCAGTTCGCCCTTGGCTGCTGCCAGCAGGACGCCACCGAGCGGGGTGCGCAGGCGGGCCAGCACGGCCTGGGTTTCGGGGTCGCCAAAGCGGGCATTGAATTCGATGACGCGAATACCGCGGGAGGTCGCTGCCAAACCGCAGTAGAGGACGCCCACGAAGGGGGTGCCCCGGCGGGCCATTTCATCAACGGTGGGCTGGGCCACGCGCTCAATGACCTCTTCTACGAAGCCTTCGGGCAGCCAGGGCAGGGGGGTGTAGGCACCCATGCCACCGGTGTTGGGGCCTTCATCATTATCGAAGATGCGCTTGAAGTCCTGGGCGGGCGAGAGGGGCAGGCAGGTGCTACCGTCTGAGATAACGAAGAGGGAGACCTCGGGGCCGTCTAGGTATTCTTCGATGACCACGGTTCCACCGGCGGCGAAGCAGGCTTCGGCGTGGGCTAGGGCTGCGTCGAAGTCTTCGGTGACCACAACACCCTTACCGGCGGCCAGGCCGTCGTCCTTAACCACATAGGGGGCGCCAAAGGTGGCAAGGGCGGTTTCTGCTTCTTCACGGTTGGTGGCAACCTTGGCCATGGCGGTGGGTACATTGGCGCTGGCCATGACCTCCTTGGCAAAAGCCTTGGAGCCCTCAAGCAGGGCCGCAGGCTTAGAGGGGCCAAAGACGGGGAAACCCGCATCGCGCAGGGTGTCTGAAACACCGGCAACGAGGGGCGCTTCGGGCCCAATGACAACCAGGTCAGCAGCCAGTTCGGTAGCTAGTGCCAGGGCTGCTTCGGGGTTATTCGCATCAATAGCGTGGACGGGCACGTCTTGGGCGATACCCGCGTTGCCGGGGGCTGAATGCACCTCGGTAACGGCTGGATCTTTCAGGAGTGCTCGGATAATTGCGTGTTCACGACCGCCGGGGCCCAGTACCAAAACCTTCATTCTTTTAGGCTACCGGCAAGGTCACGATTTGATGAAGTTTTTACCGCAGTTTGGGCGGTTTTTGCGGGAGATTTTTGCGGACGCCCGCCACCCGCTCCCCTGCCAGGGGCTGGTAGGTGGGCAGCGGCGTCCGCGCCCGTCTATCTACCGCTACCCGCATACCCGTCCACCCGCGCTAATCCACGTCCCCAGCCCACACTCATCCGCCCGCACCTAACCCCACACCCTAACTATTTGCAGTTTCTGCAATATTGCAGTTACTGTAAATACATGCTGAAAAACATCCCCCCTCCGGACCGGCGCAGGGCACGCTCAACGGCCTCCAAACAAAAAATTGCCGCAGCAGCCGAACACCTCGTGCTCACCAGCGGACGAGCAGGTCTTACCGCCTCTGCCCTAGCCGAGCAGGCAGGGGTTTCAGAGCGTACCGTCTTCAATCACTTCAAAAAGCTCGAAGACGCCCTTACCTACCAGCTGTCTACCCACCTGGAACCCTGCATCGATGAACCGCCCCTGCCCCAGAACCTACCGGCAGAAGAGCTCCCCCGCGCTCTCGTTCAGCATTTCCACGACGCGATAGACAATCGCGGCTCTCAGCAAAGCATTATCCGGTTTATGACCTTGGCAGCAGCTCTTGGCCATGACGAATTTGAACTAGTAGCTAGAGAAGTCAGGCTGACCTTGGACGACATCGGCAACGCCTTTTTCAACGAGGTGAACCGACTCTACCCAGCGCTCTCCGTCAACCAGGTTTTAGCTTTAGGTTTGCTCGTGCACAACCTGATGACGGCCTACATGATTGGTTGGGTGCGCTTTGCCCAGGACGTTGACGACAGCATTTTTAAGGGCTTTTCTGTGCCGTTCACTATCAAGCCCCATATGTTTGTTCCTTATATCCATGCCTACCTAGACCTGGTAGCCGCAGGCACCCCGGTATTTACCGCTGACGGCAGCGTTGCCTCAGATCAGACCACCTAAGAGAAAACACAACTACGCGAAAGGGAAACCGGCAGACCATGTCTGAATTCCTCTACAAAGTCGGTAGCTTCGCAGCTCGCCGCGCCTGGGCCGTTATCGGCATCTGGGCGCTGGTCATTGCGCTAGCTGGCGGTGCTTATGCTTCCTTTAAAGGGGAGCTGACCGATTCTATTACCATTCCTGGCACCGAGGCGCAGCTGGTTCAGGAAGAGCTGACCGACACCTTCAACCTGAATCTCAATGCGGGTACCGGCTCTGCCATCGTACAGACCGAGGACGGCTCAGCCTTCACCGATGAACAAAAAGCTGCCGTCGCCGGCGCCGTTGCTGAGGCTGAGGGCGTTGAGGGTGTCGATACCGTCAATAACCCCTTTGCTATTGCTCAGCAGCTTGCGGATGCCCAGGCCCAGCTTGATGCTGGGCAGACTGAGCTGGCTAGCGGTGAGCAGCAGATGGCGGACGGTCAGGCTCAGCTTGATGAGGCGAAGGCCCAGTTGGATTCGGGGCAGGCCGAGCTTGATTCTCGCCGTGCCGAGTTGGATTCAGGCCAGCAGCAGCTTGATGAGGGCTACGCCCAGCTTGAGGACGCCCAGAATCAGCTGAACGAGGCTCGTAGCCGCCTTGAGGGGGAGGGAGCACCGCCGGAAGCTTTTGGTGAGCTTAACGGCCAGCAGGCCCAGCTGGACGCTCAGCGGGCTCAGCTGGATGCGACCGCTGAACAGCTCAACCAGGGTCGTGCCCAGCTCGATGAAGCCCAGGCTCAGCTTGACCAGGGGCGCAGCGACTACGAGGCCGGCCTGGCTCAGCTCGAAGAGTCCCGCTCCCAGGTAGAGAGCGGTAAAAGCACCCTTGAGCAGAACGCTGCCCTGTTGGAGATGTCCCAGAGCGGTGTTGCGATTTCTGAGGATAACTCCACCGCTATCGTGTCCGTTACCTTTGACGCGGAGACCGGTTCTATCCCGGCGGAAACTCTCGAAGAAACCCAGCAGAAGCTTAATGTACTGGCAGATAGCGGTCTGACCGTCACCTACGACCAGTACATGCAGGGCGTTGAGACCCATATGAATGCAACCGCGGAGATTATTGGTATCGGCATTGCCTTTATCGTCCTGTTTCTCATGCTGGGCACTCTGGTAGCTGCTGGCCTGCCGATTATTATGGCACTTATCGGCGTGGGTACTTCTGCCTTGGCCGTCCTTTCCCTGTCTAGCCTTGTGGAGATGACCTCGACCACCCCCACCCTGGGCACCATGCTGGGCCTGGCTGTGGGTATCGACTACACTCTCTTCATTCTGAACCGCCACCGCACGAACCTGGCTAAGGGTATGGGCGTGAAGGAATCTATTGCCCTGGCAACCGGCACCTCTGGCGGCGCGGTCTTCTTCGCAGGCGCTACCGTCATTATCGCCCTGCTGGGTCTGAACGTTGTGGGCATTCCCTTCCTGGGCGTGATGGGTAACGCCGGAGCCTTTGCGGTCGCCGTTGCTGTGGCAGTTGCTACCACCCTCTCTCCCGCGGTTATGTCTCTGCTGGGCGAGCGCATCCTGAGCAAGAAGCAGCGCGCGAAGATCGCGGCAGGTGCACAGGCGGCCAGCGGGGACGATGCCCAGGCGGCTTCTATCCGGGCTGAGGCTAAGCGGGCGGCAGCTGACCACGAAGAAGCCCGTCGTGGCTGGATTGGCCTGGTTCTCAAGAAGCCGATCGCTACCGTTGCGGCTGTGGTGCTTGCCCTGGGGGCTGTGGCTCTGCCGGTGGCAGATATGCGTCTGGGTCTGCCAGCGGGCGACTCTCAGGCTACCGATTCAGCGGCCTATATTTCCTACACTACCGTCGCTGACAAGTTTGGTGAGGGTCAGAACGGCCCCATCGTGGTGGCCGCCCGCCTGCCCGAGGGTACTACCGAGGAAAAGGCTCAGGCCCTGCAGGTTGAGGTGGGTCAGGATCTTCTGGCTCAGGACGGGGTTTCAGCCGTCATCCCCGCTATGATTTCTGACGATAACTCTGCCCTGCTCTACCAGGTGATTCCCGGCGAAGGCCCCAACGCGGAGTCGACCACCAACCTGGTGCATACCCTACGTGAGACCACCGTCTCGACCGATAAGGGCGAGGTAACTTTTGGTGTGACCGGCCAGACCGCTATGGCCGTTGATATCGCCCAGAACCTGGCAGATGTTCTGCCCCTTTACGTTGCCCTGGTCATGGGCTTGTCGCTGCTGGTTCTGGTGCTGGTTTTCCGCTCCATTCTGGTGCCGGTGACCGCAACCTTGGGCTTCCTTTTCTCTCTGTTGGCAGCGCTCGGTGCGACCACGGCTGTGTTCCAGTGGGGTTGGGCGTCTGGCATCTTCAATGTCTCGACCCCCGGCCCGCTACTGGCCTTCCTACCGATTCTGGCAGTGGGTATTCTCTTCGGTTTGGCGATGGACTACCAGCTCTTCCTGGTCTCTGGCATGCGCGAGGCGTATTCACACGGCCGCGGGGCTAAGACCTCGGTTGTTGTGGGTTATCATCACGGCGCGCGCGTGGTCACCGCTGCTGCTCTGATTATGGCCGGTGTCTTTATTGGCTTCGTCTTCTCGGGCGACCCCATGATTGCCTCTATCGGCTTCATTCTGGCGGTTGGCGTTCTACTCGATGCCTTCGTGGTTCGTATGACCCTGATTCCGGCGCTCATGCACCTGCTGGGTGAGAAGGCCTGGTGGCTACCCTCCTGGCTCGACCGCCTACTACCCGACCTAGATGTTGAGGGCACCAAGCTCGAAGCTCAGGCCCACGAGGAAGAGGCACCCGCAGCGCCCGCAGCAAGCCCGGCACCCGCTGAAGCGCGGACGTCCGACCCGGCTTCACCTGCTGGTGTGACGGCAGCTGCCCCGGCAGTAGCTACGGCACAGGTACCTGTTGAGGCAGCGACGCACGCCCCGGAGTATCCGGTCAACCCTACCCAGGTGGTAGCGGTTGAGTCCACGGCCGCTCTGGCTCAGGCCGCTGTAGTGGCAGCCGACCAGGCTCTAGCAGCGGCAGACGAGGCCCAGGCCGAAGCTCAGCGTGCTGCCCGCGCGGCCCGCGAGGCGCTCAAAGCTATTTCTGAACAGCAGAAGGAGCAGTAGCGCGGACGCCGCACCCGGCAGCTCCCGCAAGGCCAGCGGCTAGAGGCCCGAGGCCCGCATTTATTCTGAAAACCCCGCAACTAGTTGCGGATGAATCAGAATAAGTGCGGGCCTCTCTTGGTTTAGCGGCCGGGGCTACCCAGTAGACTGGAGGGCATGCAGACTTTTACCGCGCAGCAGGCAGCAGAGCTGGCCGTCGTGACCCGTGGCGATTTCACCGAATCGAGGCATGTGGGTTCCCTGGTGGTACTCGCGCCCGACGGGTCTACCGCCTTGAGCATGGGAAGCCCCGAGGCTCTGGCCTACGCCCGCTCAGCGCTCAAGCCCCTCCAGGCTATTGCGTCGATGAACGCGGGGGCAGAGCTACAAGGCGCCCAGATTGCCCTGGCTGCCGGTTCTCATACCGGTTCTTTTGATCATATGAAGGTGGCCCAGTCGGTGCTGGCTGAGGCCGGTCTGACCGCTGAGGCCCTGCTCTGCCCACCGGCCTGGCCGTCCGATGAGCCCAGCTACCACGCCCTGGTGAAAGCCGGGCACGGCAAACAGCGCCTAGCTTTCAACTGCTCGGGCAAGCATGCGGCTTTTCTCTGGGGCTGTGTAAAGTCGGGCTGGCCGACCGAGAACTACACCGCTCCTGCCCACCCGCTCCAGGAGCTGGTGCTTGAGACCATTGAGGAGTTCACGGGAGAAACGCCCCAGCACGTCACCGTCGATGGTTGTGGCGCCCCGGTAGCTGCGACCTCGTTGATAGGGTTAGCCCGCGCTTACTCCACTCTGGGCGCAGCGGTGGAGAACATCGCAGCTGATGCCCGTGCTGCCACCGTCGCTACCGCTATGGTGGACTATCCCGAGTACGTCCACAGCCCTGGCGGTTCCGATACGGTTCTGGCTGAAACTCTTGATGCCGTGGTCAAGCGCGGTGCCGAAGGTGTGCTGGCCATCGGGCTGCGCTCGGGCGCGTCGGTAGCGCTAAAGATGCTTGATGGCTCTAACCGTGCCGCTTCTCTGGTCGCTGTGCGTGCGCTCCAGGCGGCAGGTTATGTAGAGGCTGAGGTGGCTGACCGGGCGGTTGCTGGAACCACCTTGCCCATCACCGGCGGAGGGCAGCCCGTTGGTTCTCTTGAGCCGGGATCAGCTTTTGAGGGACTGCTCTAATGGCGATTCGCCGCAAGATTTCCGAGGCGGACGGCCTCGCTGCCGTTACTCAGGTACGGCAGGTTTTTGAGGGGGCAGAGAATGAGGACGCCCGCGCGGCGGCTTTTGCTGCTCTGTCGCGCGGGGTGCGGGCGGCGTCCGTCCGTTTTCTGCTCGAAGAGCTGGCGACCCTTGCCCCTGGCAATTCGGTGGAGGTGCGGGTGCCGCCTTTTGGGGTGACCCAGTGTATTGCCGGGCCGCGCCATACCCGCGGTACCCCTCCCAATGTGGTTGAAACCGATGCGCTCACCTGGTGCGCTATCACCCTGGGCTATGCCAGCTGGCAGGAATCAGCGTCCGCTATTTCAGCTTCTGGGCTGCGCGCTGATTTGAGCGACTACCTACCGCTTCTCTAGCTCGGCTTCTTTAGTCCCGCTTTTCCTCTTTTGACTCTTGGTAAGGTTAGTAGTTATGAGCATTCTGTCGAGATTCCGCCGCCCCACTGAACCTGCTGCTCCTCTCACCGAGGCAGACAAGCAGGCGGCCCCCGGCCAGCACTTCGCGCCGGCGTCCGCCCCCGACCGCGCCAATCTCACCGTGCGCCGCGCCCCCTCTCTCCCGGCCTTCGCTATCACCGGCCTGCTCATCGGCCTCGTGGTGGCCTTCGTGGTCACAGCCTTAGGCCCGGAGAACCCCAACTACACCTTCAATGCGATTTTCGGCGTGATGGCGGTTCTCTTTGGCACCCTGTGCACCGCAGCTGCCATCGTGGTAGCCCTGATTCTCGATAAGCGCTCCACCAAGCACACCACCACCTACCAAGCCGTTAGCAGCCAAGACTAGCCAAAGCCCACCCGTGAGAAAAATGCTCACACGGTGGGCTTTACTTATCAGCAGCGCATCGGGCAGGTACACTTGATATGTTCGCTCGCTCACGTGCGCCACCTCATGTTGCACAGCGAGATAACCACCCCACGACAAGAGACGGAAAACCTGCTTTGGCTCGTCCTGACGGAAAACTCTCCTTCGACCTTGACCCTGTTGATCACGACCCTAAAGACGAATGCGGTGTCTTTGGTGTATGGGCTCCCGGCGAAGATATCGCCAAGCTCACCTACTACGGCCTCTACGCCCTGCAGCACCGCGGCCAGGAGTCAGCCGGTATCGCAACCAGCGACGGCAAACACCTGAACGTTTACAAGGACATCGGCCTGGTCTCCCAGGTTTTTGACGAGGTCACCCTCAACTCTATGACCGGCCATATGGCCATCGGCCACTGCCGCTACTCCACCACCGGCGGTAACATCTGGCAGAACGCCCAGCCGACTCTGGGCGATACTCCCCACGGCACCCTGGCCCTGGCTCATAACGGCAATCTGGTCAATTCGGTAGACCTCTACGACCGCCTGCTGGCTAAGAACGGCGGCAAGCGCCCCGAACGCGGCGAGCTGGCTCAGGGTAATACGACCGATACTGCCCTGGTCACCGCCCTGCTGAAAGACCACGACTTTGACAGCCTTGAAGAGGCTGCCCTCGATTTGCTCCCCACCCTTTCAGGTGCCTTCTGCCTGGTTTTCATGGACGAGCACACCCTTTACGCCGCGCGCGACCCCCAGGGTGTGCGTCCGCTGGTGCTGGGTCGTCTGGATCGCGGCTGGGTCATCGCCTCAGAAACCGCAGCCCTCGACATCGTCGGCGCGTCATTCGTGCGCGAGGTTGAGCCCGGCGAGTTCCTCACCATTGACGAGGACGGCCTGCGCTCCCAGCGCTTTGCCGAGGCCAAGCCTGCCGGCTGCGTCTTTGAGTACGTCTACCTGGCCCGCCCTGACACCACTATCGCGGGCCGTAGCGTCTACGAGTCCCGTGTGGAGATGGGCCGTCAGCTGGCTCGCGAACATCAGGTTGAGGCCGATTTGGTCATGCCTACCCCCGAATCTGGCACCCCGGCTGCTATTGGCTACGCTGAGGAGTCCGGCATTCCCTTCGGCAACGGCCTGGTCAAGAACGCCTACGTGGGCCGCACCTTCATTCAGCCCTCGCAGACCATCCGCCAGCTGGGCATCAGGCTCAAGCTCAACCCTCTGCGCTCCGTGGTCGAGGGCAAGCGCCTGGTGGTTATTGATGACTCCATTGTTCGCGGTAACACCCAGCGCGCCCTGGTGCGGATGCTGCGTGAGGCAGGCGCTAAAGAGGTACATGTGCGTATCTCGTCCCCGCCGGTTAAGTGGCCTTGTTTCTACGGTATCGACTTTGCCTCCCGTTCCGAACTGATTGCTAACGGGCTGACCATTGAAGAGATCGGTAAGTCCCTGGGCGCTGATTCCCTGGGCTTCATCTCGGAAGACGGCATGATTGCCGCAACCGAGCAGCCCCGCGAGCGCCTGTGTACCGCCTGCTTTACTGGCAAGTACCCTATTGAGCTGCCCAGCGAAGAGCGCCGCGGTAAGTCCATCTTTGATGACTCTAAGGGCGGCCCTCTGGCCGGTACCGCAGCTGAGGTGACGGTGGAGCGTCCTGTTGCCCATAAGCCTTCTAAGGCTCAGGCTGTGTCGATTGATACCCGCCCCGGCACCGATTCCTTGGAACATAAGTTTGACGGTGCCCAGGCGTCATCGAGCACCGGCTCCTGTGAGCCTGGCCCCGATTCTGACCTTGAAGATTTAGTCCTTCCCCAAGATACGATTCCTGCCGATTCTACCGGCACTGACCGAGAGGCCCGCTAAATGAGCGAGAACCAGAACGCAGTTACCTACGCTTCGGCTGGTGTAGATGTTGAGGCGGGCGACCGCGCTGTTGAGCTGATGAAGGACGCCGTCAAGGCAACCCACGGGGCTGGTGTAGTGGGCGGTGTGGGCGGCTTTGCTGGCCTCTTTGACCTATCTGTGCTCAAGGATTACCGCAAGCCCTACCTGGCAACGTCCACCGACGGTGTGGGCACCAAGGTAGCGATTGCCCAGAAGCTCGATATCCACCACACTATCGGCCATGACCTGGTGGGTATGGTGGTGGATGACATCGTGGTGACCGGTGCCCGCCCCCTCTTTATGACCGACTATATTGCCACTGGCAAGGTGGTGCCTGAGCGTATCGCCGATATTGTGCGAGGCGTGGCTGAGGGCTGCTCCCTGGCCGGTACTGCCTTGGTGGGTGGCGAGACCGCTGAGCACCCCGGCCTGTTGGCTGAGGATGAATACGATGTGGCAGGTGCTGCTACCGGCATCGTTGAGGCGGATGAGCTGTTGGGCCCTGACCGCGTGCGCGAGGGCGATGTGCTGATTGCTATGGCTTCAAGCGGTATTCACTCTAATGGTTACTCCCTGGTGCGCAAGGTGCTCTCGGTTGCTGGCTGGGAGTATGAGCGTGAGGTTGCCGAGCTGGGCCGTACCCTGGGTGAGGAGCTGCTGGAGCCGACCCGTATTTACACCGCTGACTGCCTGGATTTGATTGAGGCTTTCCCGGTCAACGGTGAGGACGGGCAGACCGGTTCGGGTGTGCGTGGCTTCTCGCACGTGACCGGTGGCGGTCTGGCCGCTAACCTGGCCCGTGTGCTGCCGGTAGGTACCGTGGGTGTGGTGGAGCGTTCAACCTGGGAGATTCCGGCGATTTTCAAGCTGATTGGTGAGCTGGGTTCTGTGCCCCAGGCTGACCTGGAACGCACCCTCAACCTGGGTGTGGGCATGATTGCTGTGGTTGACCCGTCGGTTGCTGATGCGGCCGTTGAGCGTCTGAACAAGCGCGGCCTGCCCTCCTGGGTACTGGGTACCGTGCAGAAGGACACCGGTGAGCACAAGGCCAACCCCGATTATGTGCAGGGCGCTAAGGGCGTGGACGGCGGCGCAGCGGTGCTGCTGGGCTCCTACAAGTAGGAACAAAAAGTTACGTCACGAGCTGGCTGCAACATAGAACATTTAAGGGGCGTCTTTTCAGAGCTGAAATAGCTCTGAAAAGACGCCCCTTAGAAAATTTCAGTAACTAACTATGGGATGTATTTTCGTTAAATACAGCCTCTAGAATTTGTTCATCCGTTCTTTCAAGATATGAACTTCTCAGCGACAGATAAAAGACCACACCTAGAACTACCCAGAAGACAAGGGCTATAAACGAAGGCGCGGTCAGTTGCCCCGGTGAGCCCGGAACCAGCAACAGGCAAAGGAATCCTAGCGAAAACATACACCCTAGTACAGCAATTACTTTGTGAGCTGGGCTAGGAGTAACCTCTGAGCTCATCCCAAAAACTTTGCCCTGCTTTGCGATTTTATACGCACAGAAGCAGACATAGAAGTACACAATAGCAATCCCTACACTGGTCATATCAACAATCCATAGAAGAGCAGATCGGCCAAACCACGGTGTTATGAGACAGAGGGCAGCCACGAACGCTATCCCATAAACAGGAGTCTTGAAAGTTGGGTGCAGGCGTCCAAAGATTCGTGGAATCATTCCGGCATTACTCATGGTGTACAGCACTCGGCTTGATGAGGCGTAGAACCCGTTTAGTCCGGTTAGCACTCCCATCGAAACCGCAATAACCATTAATATGAAGCCGCCTTTACCCATCATGTCGGCAATCGCAGTGGCAGTCGGCCAAGCTAATTCGGCATAGCTATCACGCTCAGAAGATACAGCGACAGAGACTGAAAGCATCATAGCCAGATATATAGCGGTTGCTGCAATAACACCCCACATCAAGAGGCTAAAAGCCTTCTTAGGGCTAAATTTAAACTCTCCCGCAAGTTGGGGCACAGTATCGAATCCAACATATGCCCATGGAGCAAAGGCTACAATCGTAGCAATTGCGGACCAGGGGGCAACGTTTTCAGGGAATGCTGGAGGAAGAACAGGCTGGTCGATGATGAGGTAGTAAAGACTGCACACTAAAATAATGCCCACTGATACAAGCATAGTTAGTACCGCAAAATACTGAAATCTGCCGGAAATCGCTGCGCCAGAAGCATTGAGTACAGCAAATCCTACGATGAATAAGGTGGCAATAAGGACTTCCGGTAGGTAGATATCCCACCCTGCAACTGAATATAGTTTCCACTGCATAATGAATTCTGGAAGGGTAACTCTAAAAACAAGGGTTACTGCGGATGCATTAAGCGCCACAATTCCTGAGTACCCCAGAGTTAACGCCCACCCTGCAATGAAGCCGTGTAGACGCCCCAACGAAGCAAGTGCGTAAGCCACCCCGCCCCCTGTCACAGGAAGCTTCTCGATTGCATAACCGTAGCTAACAGCAATGATAGAAATCATTGCCCCACCAATCAAGAAACCGATAAACGTTCCTAAAAGACCGCCAGTAGTTGCCCAGGTGAAAGGGAGAATAAAAGCCCCCCACCCCACAGCAGACCCCAAAGCCATTGCGAACACCCAGGAGGGTTTAAGAGACCTCTGTAGGGTTGTTTGGTTAGTCATGGGTAGGTAATACCTTCGTTTTGTATTCCACAACTTTCAGTGGAATAAGTTATTTTGCTTGGCCGACGTGCGCTATGACTTCGCTGGGTAAGTATTCTTCTCTATCGGTCAAGGGTCTAGTTAATGCGTGATGCCAGTAAATATTTTCGCCATCACCTACGAATCCTATCTCACGCCTGTTTCTACACTCTGTATATCAGGTCTTCTCAGGAGCACCATAGCCTGTATCCATGAGAAGCGCTGCTTGACTTAGGCTGGTTGTAATGTAATCGTATACAGCATCCGAATAGTGAAAAGGGGCAAATCCCCACCGATGGTTCGGGTCAGCTAGCACCAGTTCCTCCGGGACGCGTAGGCAAACTACACCAGCATTTATTAGGTATTCGTAGTATCGTGCAAACAGTCGGTTAGCTGTAGAGGCTTTTAGCCCCATTGAGGTGGGAGCTGGGACTCCATCCGTTGCCTGAGTTGCCCAGGGAACCCAGAGTAACCTTGTCTTTGAGATGAGCTGGCTTTCTCGTAAACATTGGATAAATTCGTCAGCTTTTTTGCACCACTCCTCGAAGTGTTCTTGTGCGCCTAATGGGACGTGCGTATGTGGCTGTACCTGAGCTAAAGCAGGCGCTGAATTAATGAGATCAATCGAACGAGTAACGACCTCTCCGGTGATGAACCAATGAACACCGTGCCGCTCATCGACTAGATCAATCAGAAGCAAATCTACGTCATCTGCCTGCTCAAATAAATCTTGGAGGGAGTCACCTGCCCAATCATGGCGTACCATGCGGCTCTGAAAATTTGAGGGCAGGCCAAGATCCGTAGGCAACAGAGAAGAAATGTCGGTTCCTGCTGCAAGAAGAGAGTGTCTTGCTATATAGTTCGCTAAGACATAGCTACCAGCAGGTAACGTATTTATAGCGTCTCTCGAAACACAGGAACCGTAGATGTAGATTCGAGGCGTCTTTTCCATCATGATGCCCTTTCGCCGATTGCGCTCGCGCTAATTGAACTATAGTAAAAAATCAGATTCTTTGTTCTGTGGCTTTGAAAGGTTAGGTATCTGTTGGCTTCTACCGATAAGCTCATGAAAAATATCCTCACAGTCCGCAAGCAGTTGTGGCACTTAAGGCATGGAGGGATAAAGCAGCTGAGGGCCTTCACCCTTAGAGAGCAGGCTGAAGGTCGAGGAGTGGTGCAGCGTCCACATTCAGGTCTTAGCTTGTTGTGGAGGTCCCACGCTACTAACGAAGTCCCTGCAGTTCGTAAAGATACCAAGCTAGCCTCGGGGTACCGCCTTGAATTTGAGCCGGCAGAAGCACTGTCATTACCACTCACTTACCCGGATATTCGGGTTGCGGTTGTTCTTGATGATTTCTCCCTACAAGCCTGGAGTGCAGAGTTCAAAACGGTTGTGTTGAAGCCAGATACCTGGCAACAGCAGCTCCTCGAGTCTCCCGTGGATTTTCTCCTTGTTGAATCAGCTTGGTCTGGCAATGGAGGTTCTTGGCAGTATTACCTCACGGGTCAAACTGCTCCGAGGCCTGCCGTTCGTGAGCTCACCAGATGGTGCAGTGAACACGGTATCCCTACCGCCTTCTGGAATAAGGAAGATCCCCCACATTTCAATGATTTCCTTGAGACTGCCAGGCTATTTGATTATGTTTTTACTTCAGACTCTAATATGGTGCCTCTTTATCAGGCAAAGCTGGGGCATAAGCGAGTATACCCGCTCTCATTTGCAGCAGCCCCTACAGTTCATAATCCGGTGAGATCAGCCGCTGGGGGCGCAAGCCGTGGCGTTGCATTTGCTGGCACCTATTTCGCACATAAGTTTCCTGAACGCCGGGCGCAGATGGACTTTCTGCTGGCGGGGGCTGCGGTTGCTGCACGCAAGAGCAACGAACTGTTTGAGGTATATTCGCGCTTTTTAGGAAAAGACGACAGGTATCAGTTTCCAGCTTCTCTTTCCAAGTATGTGGTAGGTGCACTACCCTACTCGCAGATGTTACGGGCTTATAAGGCTCATAAGGTGTTTTTAAATGTGAATTCAGTAGTGGGTTCTCCCAGCATGTGTGCTCGTAGAATTTTTGAGATCCTTGCCTGTGGAACACCTGTAGTCTCGACAGATTCTGTTGCTATCAGGCGCTTCTTTAACGACGATCAACTACTAGTTACCAATGATAGGCAAGATGCAGAGAATAAGATTCGCTCCCTGCTAAACTCACCTGTGCTTAGGGAACGGTCAGTTCATCTGGCACAGCGTGAAATTTGGGCTAAGCACACATATGCTCACAGGGCTAAACAGCTCATTGATACGATAAAGGTTACTGCGACTCCACACCCTCGATCTTTCGTTGCAAACCCTAAAGTGTCGGTCATAGCTCCTACTATGCGCCCAGGACAGATAAAGCATATTTTCGAAACAGTTGGACGACAAAAGGGTGTTCGGGCACAGCTAGTCTTGCTAACACACGGTTTTGAACTCAGCCAAGATGCTGCTCAAAAGCTTGCTCAGCAGTGCGGAGTTGCTGATTTGGTGGTTGTCTACGGTTCGCCTGAACTATCACTTGGGTCTTGTCTAAACCTACTTGTAGAACATGCCGCAGGCGATGTGTTGGCGAAGATGGATGACGACGATATCTATGGCGACTTTTATCTTGTGGACTCTGTGCGGGCGCTGATGTTCTCAGGAGCTGATGTAGTAGGAAAAAATGCCCACTATATGTACCTGAAGAATCTAAATATCACGATTTTGAGGCGCCCGGAACGAGAGCACCAATTCACTGATTTTATTGCTGGACCAACAATTACAGGGTGGGCCTCTGTGTTTAAGAAACACCCTTTTGAAGACCGCACTACTGGAGAAGATACTGCATTTTTACAATCTGTCGTTAACAGTGGTGGCACGATATATGCAGCTGACAAATACAGTTTTATACAACAACGTACAATTTCATCTGACCACACCTGGCAGGTAGATGACTACCACCTATTAGCGAATGGGACAGCGAGCTATTACGGCGACAACAGACAAGTTATGATGTTCTAGTAGAGCCTAACTCATAGGCCGAAACACACCACACACTACCTCAAGGACTCCTTATGACCACCCGATCTGTTGCTTTCGTGGGACTAGGCTATATTGGTCTTCCTACAGCCGTTGTAATGGCTAACCATGGACTGAAGGTTACTGGTATCGATATCAACGCCGCAAACGTTGAACGAATAAACCGCGGAGAGGTCACTATTGTAGAGCCTGGCCTAGAGAACCAGCTTAGGAACGCAATCAGTTCCGGTAACTTCATTGCAACCACGGAGATGGTTCATGCGGATGTATATGTCATTGCCGTACCCACGCCTTTCAAGGAAAATTATGAGGGCGACCTTTCTTATATCATGACGGCTGCTGAGAGTATCGCGCCGCAGCTGCAGGGCGACGAGCTCATTATTCTTGAATCGACTTCTCCCCCAAAAACCACCCAAAAGCTGGCAGCTAAGATTCTTAGCTTACGCCCTGATTTGGCAGCAGACGGTACCACAAACCCTGAAGGTAAGCCTGTTATTTACTTTGCTTACTGTCCCGAGCGTATTTTACCTGGTTACGCAATGGAAGAGTTAATTACTAATTCCCGTATTATTGGCGGGCAAAGCATCGAAGCTACCAAAATTGCCACTCAGATCTACGGGGCATTCTGCACTGGAGAACTCATACCAACTGATGACGTGACCGCTGAGATGGCCAAGTTGACGGAGAACTCTTTCCGTGATGTCAACATTGCATTCGCTAACGAACTGTCATTGATTTCCGACAAACTTGGTATTGATGTTTGGGAACTTATCCGCCTAGCCAATAAGCACCCGCGAGTAAATATTTTGCAACCGGGACCTGGCGTAGGAGGTCATTGCATCGCGGTTGACCCCTGGTTTATCGTTTCGACTGACCGTGAAAACTCCAATTTAATTCGCACTGCCCGCGAAGTTAATGATAATAAACCTAACTGGGTTCTAGGTAAAGTGGCTAACGCTGTTGCAAGCCTAGACACCTCTCGCCCCACTATTGCTTCAATGGGGCTTGCATTTAAACCCGATATTGACGATCTTAGGGAGTCGCCTGCCTTAGAGATTACTGCGACGTTAGCCAAAGCATTTCCCCATTCGCAGATTTTAGCTGTAGAACCACATGTATCCCTTTTGCCCGAGAAGTTACAGAACATCGACAATGTTTCCCTTGCTAACACTGAAACAGCCCTAAAAGAAGCAGATATCATCTTATTATTGGTTGACCACAAACAGTTTAAAGAAATCAACCCGAGTCACCTAGAGGGAAAATCAGTAATTGATACCAAGGGAATTTGGCGATAGGGCTAAAATGAAATCAGTAGATTTAATAGAATATTTATCCAAAAGAGAAAATGATTATAACCCAACTTGGTTTATTCAAAAAGTGGCAGATACAGAGTATCTATCCATTACGCCAAATAAAATAAATTTAAAGCTCACTTCAGGCGATGACTACACCTACAAACCCGAGTCACAGTACCAGAGCACAATGCTTTGGTATCACTCTCTGGCGTGGCTAAAAGTAATTTCTAAACAGTATGGTGATTTTGAATTTATCAACAATATTATCCTTGACTACCATAAATTCATGTTTTCCTCTAGCTACGAAGAAATCATGGCAACCCTCACGTCAAGGGATCATCTAGTTGCAGAGCAAATTCGGTCCATTACCTATCTCCTGGCAACCGGCAAAGTCGTTCACATTAAGCAGTGCAATGAAATGCTCTTAAACTTAACTCGATGGGCACAGATAGAAGAAAACGTTAAAAACAATAACCATGGAATGATGCTTGTCGCATCCCTTCTACACGTCCCAATTTTTATCGACTTCGAGGGCAAAGAAGACGAGCTTGAATCATACGCCATAGAAAAATTAAAATATATCATCAGCGGAGCCTTTGATAGTACAGGTCTATGTAAAGAAAATTCCCCCATCTACCACCGCTTTTATATTACATATCTTAAGCGTCTTGTTGCTGAATTTTCAGTGTTACCTCTAAATAATAAAGATTTTCCGCTTTTTCTAGAAGAAGTTCTTGAAAAAGCTGAATCGGCCTTGCAAAAAACAACACTACCCGACGGCTCCCTACCGCCTTTTGGCGATGGAAATACCACTCCTAAAGAATACCCCCCCACACGTGAGCGTTCAGTTTTCTATTCCGAAGAAAGCGGATTCTACTGCGTTAAGACCGCTAGTGAAAAAAAGAAATACTTTTCAGTTAAGTCAGGATACTCATCTATAACGCACAAGCACTCTGATGATACCTCCATTTTTTATTGGTACGACGGTCAACCTATTATTACTGATGCAGGTTTCTTTAATTACGACTGGACAGATTCCCGAACGGTAGTCGTCAAATCGCAAAGAGGTCATTCTGGCGCATTCTATAGAAAATTTGACTCTTTATACCCCGCAACGCTATACCCAGCTAAAACTCCGACACGAGTAAAGTCGGGCCTTAATTACCGAGTTGATGGGAATATGAATATTCTCGAAGCAAGGTCGGAGATTGACAATAAATACTCTATCAAACGTGAGATAAAATTCTCACACCTTGGAAATTTTCTGGTTAACGATACCTTCACCTCCCCATCAATATCAGATGAAAAGGTCGTTAGATATCTAATTAATGGAGATCTAGACGTTAAGGAAACCGAGGAAGGTCTAAGAATAACCGGTAAAGGTTTCGCTGTTCGTCTTATCATTAAAAGAGCGAAATCAGTCAGTATTGAAAGAGGCGTCGAAGAGGACTCGGTTCCAGCAAGGGGTTGGGTTGTCGATAAGCAGTTTTATTCTTTGAAACCCTGCTGGTCCATTGAGCTGATTCCAGAAACAAATAATATTCTGACGAATATAGTACTTGAAGAAAAAACTCAGTAAGAATAGAAGCTACCCATCACTTCTGTTTCCCTTCTCAAAGGAGAAGAAATGATTGAAGAAAACTCCGAAAAAGTTGTTTTAAAAGATAGAATAGAGCGCCTAGAAAAACAAATTAGCGATTTAAGAGAACTTCTAGACGGTATCACGCACGAAAAAATATATAACCAGAACAAAAAGCCTAGTCATGAATCAGACATAGAAGTTGAGAAATATCTTGATTTCACGAGGAAACTCTTTGCTGAAAAGGAAAACCTCCAAAAGGGCACATGGGATATATCGCCAGGGCGTGATATCAAGCATGGCTGGGACTCTCTTGTGGACCCCTGGATTGAGTTTTTCCCCACTATCGGCGATAAGGTTCCTAGCGCCTACAGAATTTGGCAGTCGGCTCATCGTTACTTCAAGTCTGGAGATTTAGATCGTGCAGATAGGTGTGAACGGTTAAACTATATACTCCATAACAGCTATATCCCTTCTTCCATCAAATTTGAAGGTGAAATAAATTTTGCTTACGGGGGTATAGGAGTAATTCTCCATAAGGATTCAGACATCCAACCATTTGTTACTGTGGGAGCAAATACTACTATCGGTGGAAACGGACGGCAGGTGCGCATCGACAGCCGAAATGGGCGGAAAACTACCGTTCCAAAAATTGGAACTCTCACTACAATTGGGGCAGGAGCGAATATTTCTGGAGGCATAGAAATTGGGGCGCTTTCAATCATCGCTCCTAACAGTGTTGTTACAAAAAGTGCTCCTGCCGGATCGATCTTAGCGGGTGTGCCAGCTAAAGAGATTGGAAGAATTACTCCTGAGAATTGTCTGAACTATAAAGCAAAATTTCTCCCCGCAAGAAAATGGTCGGATGAAAAATTTATTGATTTTGTCAAAGAAAAAATTGGATAATTGCAATGCATTCAGACTGTAGTCAAAAAATCTTTTCAAAAAGGACATATGATGGTTAATTTCGTCCCCCATGACGGGCCCCAGGCAGATTACTTTATCACGACTAACGATAATTCAAAAACTAGAGAGTTGCTCGAAGCGTTGGGAGCAACGGTCCACGCAAACGAAAACTATACTGCTTATGTATGGGACTCTCGGTTAAAAGACACTTTCCTCTCAGGAGCCGGGGTTCTTGACTCAAACTTCCGTTTGGGACCAACCTCTCTTCCCCGGATGCCGAGAAGCTTTGGTTCAGGAACATACCACGTTGTCCAGCTACTCCACGATGGTGCCAGGGTAGTCCCCGATACCTTTGGTATTTTACCCGTATACTACTCTGATACGGCAGTTACTAATAGGCTACACCTCGCTGCCCTGGTCGAGCGTGAAATAGACGCGCATAACTCTATGAGTGCGACCTATGATTACAGCGGTTTCTCATTCCAATTTAACACTCTGCACACACCTGTTCGGGGCTTCAAATTAGCCGAATCCGGTCACGTTATTATTGTAGATGGAGCAAAAGTTACCACTTCTCAATTCCATCTAGACAACTCCTTTGAGATTCTCTCAAAGGATGAGTACTGGGACCTTATTGAACGCGGTGCTGAGGATCTGGTCCGTGATATTACAGCAATGGTTGATTCCGACTATCCCATTTACACCGATATTACGGGGGGAAAAGATAGCCGCTTAGTTTTTGGGGCAATTGTTGCAGCCGGCCGTCAAAAAGACGTTATATTTAATACAATAGCTAATCCAAGCAATGAGGGTCAGAAAATAGATTTGGATATTGCTACTGGCTTAGTATCACGATATGGAGGGACGTACAATAAAGCTTCATCAGTTATAGGATATTCCCATCATTCTGCTGCCGCTAATATGATCAAACGTAGGAGCCAAGTTTTCGGCAGCTACCACTGGATTACCCCCAGCGATATTTCTCCAGTACGTCCATTAAATAAGAAACCTTTTATTCGTGTTATGGGCGGAGGAGGCGAGGTCTATCGATCACGTTGGAACTATCTTCTATTCACGAAAACAGATTTAGATCAGCTTGCGACACCTCACAGTATTTTAGATATGCTCATTTCACACCAGCCTAAGGATCGGACAGCTCAGGTAGCCCAGGACTACTTCTACCTCTACCGCGACCAGCTGGTTAGTGACTTTATGCGTATGCCCGGTCCAACCCTGGGGCACAAAATGGACAGTCACTTCTTGAATTTTAGGAATCGTTTCCATTTCACCCAAAAACAATCCAATGCTGAATCGATGTTTGGTCTTAGCATAGCCAACTCTCCCGCCTTACTTTCGGCATACAGGGGTCTCCCTTCATCTGAACGGCAGATGGGACGGGTAGCTTACGATGTGATGCGCACCTTTGATGAAAAGCTGCCTCACTACCCGTTTGATAAACCACTCAATCCGAAAATTTTTACGTCTCCGTACCACCGCAAATCGATGGTAGAGGAAAGAGAACTTACTCTTGTCCCGAAGCCGGAAATTGCCCTTCGCCCACGAACAGTCCCTCCCGGTGTCGAATTTCCTACTCGACCTGTCTCTCCGGACTACGATTTCTCTGGAATATTAGACCAGGAAATAGAACGTTCTCGAGATGTGATTTTATCTAGCACTCTCTATAAATTCCTCAACAAGGCAGATTTAGATAATTTAATAAATTGGAGTTCAGAACGGAGCATTGCACAAAAGTCTGCAATAGCCTCTAAGATTACAGCTTTTGCAGACTATACAGATTCCACCGAATAACTCCAGTTAAGATAAAAAGCTTATGCAAAATAAATAAATTATTTTGCATAAGCTTTTTATTGGTTACTTCTTCTACAATACAATTTTTTCTAGTACAGAGATGAGTGCGGGAACATCCCCGACAGGAACCTTATAGGTAATATCCATGCGAGACATTGGGGAATCCTCATCAACCAGGGCAAGAATATCGACTCCTGCGCCCAAGTAGTCTGAATACTTCGAAGGGAGGAAGGGGTTGATTGGCAGGTTAGCGTCCCTTTGCACATCGTTTACGAGAAGCACATCAAAAAGTTTCGTAGCATTGAGAAACTCCATATACGACAGATAAGGATTGCTATATATATTCGGCCCTAAGCCAAGGTCCTTAACAGTCTGGGAAACCTCTTCAGGCTTATTACTGAAGATATGTACTCGAATCTTCTGACGTACTTCTTGTCGCGAATTAATCAAAGCCTGCAAAACATCACCGATCCCTCGGTTGCTATAAAAACTACCGAAGTAAGCAATGTTAATAACATCCTGAGGAACGCTGTAAGTGGTCTCTACCAAGTCATACGCGTAGTCCGGCGGTGTCGGGTGGTGGCGAACGATAGATTTGCGACGTACAAGCTCTTGCAAAGAGCTGTCCTGATAAAGCGAAAGCATATAGTCCATCTGATTCTGATTAGTAAAAATCAGCTCATCTGCCGTTACCAGAGTAACGAGCTCCACCAAATCAAACAGAGTATTAATAGGCAGATACCCAAACCCACGAGCTGCAATGCATGACTTCAGGTACTCGGCAGTAGCGTTATCTGTTAGTTCACCCGGACGTTCTTGGCCTTCAGCATCTCTACGTAGCGGGTCTGAGAATTCCGCCGTCCACCGCACACCCCAGTGCTTATTCTTGAAAAGAGCAGCAGCCACATGAGAACCAACCCAAAGAGCACGACTGTAAATATTCTCATATGAGCCATTTAAAGCATGCTTTCGCTCAGCAACTGCAAGAGCCTTCTCCGCAAAATCACAGATAGGAGCCCAACCAGCGAATGAGGGAGGGCTACTAATAATCTCGCGATCCGCAATCCACCGGTCAGCAAGAGCCGACACTGCGTAATCATAACGACGGACTTTCGACATGTCGTTAGTGATAACGTCAGTCACTCGACCACGCTCAACAATTGCCTTAGCAGCTACTACCGCGCTAGTGTCAGAGAAAGGGGCGAAGCAGTAGACAAAAGCAAGATCTTTAGCTGACTCGGTGTGAACCATTTTCCATGGGAAATTCCTGATGCCGCTACGCTCAATAGCGGTGTAAACTTCTTCGCATTCATCAAGGTTCTCTTTAAGATAACGCCCAACAAAACCAGCTTGAGCAGACTTAAGCTGCTCCAAAGCTCTTGACTGTGGGGTATTTTCTTTAACAGCAATCTCTTCAAGTGCCTTGATACATGCCAAGCGCTGTTCAACCGCAAAGTTAAAGGTCATTGCCTGTCGAGACACCGACTGGTCACGTGTATACCTCAGATAAGAGGCAGCATCTAAATCATGAGGAACAGTAACTTTGATTTCGGGATATCGTAAAAGCTCCGCAAAATATACAAGGTCTTCACCGCTCACGAGACTGTCGCGGTAACGAGCACGTCGTGCATACTCTCGGGGGAAGAGCTTACAGGCGTTAAAACCCAGCGCCCAGGGTACCTCCGATAGAGGAACGGTCTGCCCCCGAAGCTTATGAATACGCTGGTTGAGAGTATTATCAGCGTCAATAATGCCATCAGGCGAGATATTGATAATGGGAGAAAGTACTATATTCGTTCCCGTTGAGCTACCCAAAGCTGTTTCGAGGAACCCTAGCTCCACGTCATCGTCATCATCAACAAAAGTAACCCGAGAAAAACGCGCCAAATCTAGCCCCAGATTTCGTGCGCCGCCTGCGGACCCCTCTTCCTGCCAAAACTGACGGATGCTGATGGAAGGGTAAATACGCTGATAGTTCTTGATAACGTCAGTGGTGCCGTTATCTTTACCATTGACTACACAAATTACCTCATAGCGACGAGGGTCTAGAGTCTGGTGAGCTAAAGAGTTAAGCACCAGACCGATCCGGTCAGCTCCATCATACGTTGCGATGATAACCGAAATACCTGATTCAAGAACCCTATCGAACTCCCCAAAGTCAACTCGTTCAAGCTCAGTAACTATTTTTTGATTCTCTTCGATGAGCCTAGTGCGGGCTGCCGAATCAAGCAGAACATTTCGCCCATAATCCTGTTGCATTACTTAGTCTCCCCTGCACTTATTTCACGATTTTTTTCCCAGCGTGTCAGAATTATCTTCCCCAGTTTTGAATTCGCGAGAGCATCATATTTCCGTTGGAGGGCGTCAAGCTTACGGTTAAGGCTTACAACCTTCCCTTCAAGCTCGGCAATATACTGCTTTGATTTTTCATCTGATACCTGGGCAACTTCTTCTACGCTCATAAGAATCTCATCTTCAGGTCTCTTGAACTCTACGAGATCTAAACTCTCAGCCAATGAGATAAGATGCTGACGAGCCTCAACTTCACCCTGAGTGCTACTACTCGATGTGATATTCTGGCCGGTCAATTCCATGCCGAGCTTAATACCCTTAAAGAGGGTGCTTGCGTCTAGATCTTCATCTGTACACTGACCGATTTCAAGTGCAATCACTTGAGAATCAATGACATAGTCTCGGACGGCAAGAGCAGCAACACTCTCGCGAGTAACTACCCAGTCCACTAAATGAGCATGGTTCTTAGGGAACACGCACCATGCAGTTCTACCTGTCGAGTCTTGGTCAAAGGGCAAAGACCTCAAAAACTCTTCGATTGTTTCAGGGCGAGTCTCTACAAGAACAAGCGACTTCCACGGTGACTGCTCAAAATCAGCCGGCCAAGTACCCGTTACTTCACAAGAATCCTCGACAAAATCTAATCCTAGATGCTGGCGGTGGAACTGATCGATAACTACCAGTGCATCGCGTAGGGCTACAGTTCCTATGCCCGTTGGGTGAGGCGTAATCTTCATGTTTTATCTTTTTCTACTCTTACCGTCTATGAAAAATCTTTGACGCGCTTGCCGATTCCAAACATTTCTTCAAGCGCAGCTACAGTTCGTTCTGCAGCTTTACCATCACCGTAGGGATTCACAGCATTAGCCATAGAAGCATAATGTTCACCGTTCTCAATCAGAGCAGAGATCTCATCCACAATCCGTTCCAGCTCAGTACCAATCAGACGCACAGTACCAGCCTCTACAGCCTCAGGGCGTTCTGTATTCTCACGCAGCACCAAAACCGGCTTACCCAGGCTCGGAGCCTCTTCCTGCACTCCCCCAGAATCAGTCAATACCAGGTGAGCAGCCTTCATTACGTGAGTAAACTCAGCATAAGCAAGAGGCTCAGTCACCACAACGTTCTCTAGCCCCTCCAAAGGAGGAATCACAGCCTCGCGCACCAGCGGATTCTTGTGGGCAGGGAAAACAAAAGTGAAGTCAGGGAACTTACGCGCCAGCTCAGCAACAGCCCGGCCAATACGCTCCATAGGCTCACCCCAGTTTTCACGCCTGTGCGTAGTTACCAAAACCATCGGGGAGCCGTTCTCGATAACCTGCTGTACAGCGGAGTCCTCAAACTCAACAGTCTTTTCAACAGTTACAAACAAGGCATCGATTACAGAGTTACCGGTTACCACGATATCTGCTTCGTCCACGTCCTCTCGAAGCAGGTTAGCTTTTGATTCGTCTGTGGGAGCAAGATGGAGAGCAGCAATCTGACTCGTCAACTTTCGATTAGCTTCTTCCGGGAAAGGAGAATTGATATCGCCCGAGCGCAGACCAGCCTCAAGATGCACTACCGGAATCTGCCGATTAAAGGCAGCCACAGCAGCACCCATCACCGTTGAGGTATCACCCTGCACAATCACCGCATCAGGGGAATACTTCTCATAAATTGCGTCCACCCCACTAATTACCCTAGCCACAATGCCGTTGAGGCTCTGGCCGGCAGACATAATGTTGAGGTCCTCGACAGGCTCAATACCAAACAGCGCGTTGACCTGATCTAGCATTTCGCGGTGCTGCCCGGTCACTACAGCAATCGACTCAAACTTCTCAGACGCCTCTAGCGCCTTAATAATCGGAGCGACCTTAATAGCCTCAGGGCGTGTGCCATAAACGGTCATAATCTTGAACATGAAGACCTCTTGGGGGATAAAAGCAAATATGTGTGTCTTTCATATTCTAAAGGCAGCCAGTCGGCATTATGCCTACAACCCTTCACTAAGACAATCGTTTACGAAGAACTTAACACCTACTGAGCATCATCAACGATATACCCAGTTGCCCCCAACTTTTTTGCGTCTTCCAATAACCCAGCAGCTTTCTTATCATCACCTTGCGAGAGAACATGGGCATACCACCGATATTTGCGCGCAACCACCCGTGCATCACCGTCCATAATCAGCTCGCCCTCATCGATCCACAGAGCCCGGGTGCACATCTCCTCCACGGTTTGAGCAGCGTGTGACACCAGAAAAACAGTACCTGCCTGATTCAGCAGACCATCCATAGCCTTTTTAGCCCGGTCCGCAAAAGCAGCATCGCCCGCGCTCAGGGCCTCGTCGATCAGCATAATCTGGGGTCTAGCAGCCATTGAAATAGCAAACCGCAGACGTGACCCCATGCCCGCCGAATAGGTATTCATGGGGCGGTAGACAGCATCCCCAATCCCAGCCAACTCAATTACCCCGGGGCGGGCGGCCTCAACCTCGGCAATGCTCATACCCATAGCCAAACAGCCCAAAGTAATGTTGTCATCACCAGACATTGAAGGATTCAGCGCAGCAGAAATACCGATCAGCGTAGGCTGGTCAGATGCCAGCACCTGCCCTGCGGTGGGTGTCTGTAAGCCGGCGATTACTCTCAAAAGGGTAGATTTTCCTGCACCGTTCCTTCCCACCAGACCGATGAACTCTCCCTCAAATGCGGTCAACGAAATGCCTTTGAGAGCCCTCACTTGCTTCTTCTGGCGGCTAAATCTGCCGGTCTTGAAACGCGTGGTGTACTCAACGTGCACATCATCTACTAGTACATTGAGCTGTTTCTGCGGATCATCTTCATTAGGAAACTGAACCATAGCGCTCCTCCGCATCAACAAAAAATACAAAGCCAACAAGTAGCAGAAGAATTACCCACAGAACCATCAGCAGCCACTCGTACACGCTAGGTACCGCTCCCTCAATAAGTACCTCCCGATACATATTGAGCACCATAAACAGCGGGTTAGATTCAATGACAAGAAGTGCTGTCGGGTGATGAATAAACCGCTCAATAGGGAAGATAACCCCGGACCCAAACATAAGGATACGGGTAACAAAAGAAAAAAGTGCGGTGGTATCTGGGATGAAGTACCCAATCCGAGCAATGAGTAATATCAAGCCGGTATTAAACAGGACCTGAAGTAGGAATATCGGCACCACCAGAATCCAGGTCCACGATACCGTCACATGTGGCGGTATAACGATAATCCCCACCAGCATTACCGCAATCATCGGTAGAGCCTCCAGCGTATTCTTCAGGGCTAAGGCGACAGGCGGTAGCACACGCGGAAAATTAAAGCCCTGAATCAGACTCTTACTCTGCTTCATCACCGATGCCGCAGAGGTTATAGACTGTGCGGTGAACTGAAACATCAAAATACCGACAATCAAGAAAGCGGGGAAATTCTCCATCCCCCGGTCGGCCCGAAGAACCAGGCCAAAGAGCACCCAATAGAACATCACATCCATCAAAGGCCTCAGGAAAAGCCACAGGGAACCCAGCCGGTTATCGCTGTTACTCGCAAATACCTTGTAGAGGGACTGGTGCCAGATGAAGGCACGGTACTTCCACAAACGCTGGAAGTACAGGCGATAATTGCCGCGCACTCCCACAGGCCGGAGCTGTCCCCGAGTCACAAGCCCCTGGTAATGGCTGTACTGGCTACTCAGCTCTAGACTTCCACGAGAATAGTTAGACATCAGCTCTCCTCAGCTAGAGCTGGGGGCTGCGCTACCTGGTTCCGGCGCGTTTTGCCCCCATCGGTCAAAAGACCATTGTAAATCTCTTCTACCATAGCTGCCTGCTTCTCCCAGGTCCTTACCCGGGCAAGCCCCCGCCCCTGCGCACCTAGACGGGCGCGGGCGTCCGGATTCTCAGCGAGTAAAAGCAGGGCCTGGGCGAAAGACACCGGGTCTTCTGCCTGCGCTACCCTACCGGCAGGCTGCTGGCCCTCAGGGCATACAAGGTCAGCTAGGGGCGGTAAGTCACTTGCCACCACAGTCCGCCCCATCGCCATCGCCTCAATAGGTTTGAGGGGGGTGACGGTACGGCAGACCTCGTCGTTGGTGCGGGGGACAACAAAGACATCGAGAGCCTGGTGGGCAAGGTGCGTTAGCTCGGGCGCAATCCGCCCCAGAAAAACCGTACAGCCAGCTACCCCCAGTGACTGGGCTAGCTTCTCAAGGCGAACCCTATCGGTACCGTCCCCTGCCAGAAGCAGGCGGGCGTCCAGCCCCTGGTCACGCAGGTGCACAAGTGCCCGTAGCAGGGTGTCGAACCCCTCATAGGGCACCAGCGAACTCACCGACCCGACCCAGAACCCGCTCTCGGGTAGCCCCAGCTGGACTCGTGCCTCGCGGGGGCTAAGGTGCTGCTCCAAGAGTGAGGAATCCACACTATTAGGCACCACGGTAACTCGATCTTCGGCTACACCGCGCTCTATCAGGCTCTTCTTCATAGTCTCCGACAGGGTCACTACATGGCTCGCTGCCTTCATCATCTGAGTTTCTCTCGCACGCGTCAGTAGAAACCGCTCGCTCCGTGCAGCAGATGCGCGCAGGTGCTCTGGCTGTTTCGACAGCCAGGTTTCTTCCAGAACCCCGCGCACCTCATAGACCCAGGGGATTCCCCAACGCTCCGCGAGCGCCTGCGCCACCAGCGCATTGTGGAAGTGGGTGGTGGTATGGATGATGTGGGGCGGCTGCCTGTCGTAGGTTCGGGCAAGGTGGGTAGCCCACTGCTCCAGACGCTCTGTGGTGGTTGAAGCGAGCTTCCAGGGGAGGTAGCGGCGGTAGGTCACCGAGCCAACCTGCGCAGTGTCACCTGCGGTCAGGCTGCCCACCATCACCGGGTAGCCGATGCGGGTATGTGCCGCCAGAAGCACCCCCCGCTGCGCCAGGGCACTGAGTAGACGGTGGGTGCGCAGGGTGTAGCCTGACTGGGTCGCCGGTAGCGAGTTGGTGAGCAGGTGCAGCACACGCGGCTTGTGGGCTTCGGGGGCGGATACCTGTGCACTCTCCCCCGGTTGACCGTCAGCAGCCGCGAAAGTAGTGGGGGTATAGGCGGGAAGTCTCAGTACTAGACCCGGATCCAGCAGTGCCGCTTCCGCTTCAAGTTTTTGGGCTAAGCGACCTTTGCCCTTGTTGCGGGCAGAAGCCAGAGCCTCGGTGACCTGCCCTGCAGACCACAGCGTGCGGGCGGCGTCCGGAGCAGGCGATATCCGTTCAAGAGCAGGAGCCAGGTGGGTACGGACTGCCACGGGCATGCGCTGCCCTACCTGGGTCAGGAAGGCGGCAGGGTCTGTACGTATCAGCCCTATAACAACCGTCGCGGCAAGAGTGGCGTTTCTGAAGATATGCAGGGCCTTCATCCGCTGCGCTCTCTGCTGATGACTGCTTCTAAGACGGTGAGGTATTTATGCGCCAGATGGTCGTAGTTAAAGTGCTCCAACACGAACTGCCGCCCGTTATCGTTAGGTTGAAGGCGGGAGCGGTCGTCCGCCAGCTCAAACCAAAGGTCGGCAAGCTCTTGCGCTGACTCCGGTGTGAGACGAATACCCGCTGCAGATTCCCGCAAGATTTGTTCTGCCTCGCCCTCAAGCAGACCCACGACCAGACGCGGCACCGTCAATAGTTCGTAGAGCTTTGAGGGCACGGTCCAGGCGAAGACCGGAGTACGCCGTAACGATACATGGGTTACATCGGACCACTCATAGTGTTTCCGTACCTGCGAGCGATGTTGCAGGGGCAAAAATTCTACCGGTAGGCCTCGGGCCTGTACTGACTCGCTCAGCTGTTGACGCTCGGCTCCTTCGCCCACCAAGCGAAGAGTAAAGCTGATGTCGGGGCGTTCTTTCACCGCAAGCTCAAGTGCATCTAGAAGCACCTTCAGCCCCTGGGAGCGGCCCAGTGTGCCGGTGTACAGGAGGCGGAGTTCGCCTGGCCGGTCAGGCAAGGGGTCGATAGCGCTATAGAAGAGACTCGGGGCCACCCCGTTACTGACGGTATGAACGTTGTTCATACCCCGCACTCGTAGTACCCGAGCAAAACTCTCAGTTGTAGTAACGAGGGCATCTGCCTTACCTTGAGCCCACGTAACAGCTCGTGCAAATACGCGCCGGGCTCGCGTCAACGGGGCGAGACCACCTACCGGAGTCTGAGGGTCAGCCACGATATCGGGCCAGGCGTCCCGCATTTCAAGAACTAGCGGGGTACCCAGTAGCTTCTTGGCTACTAGGCCTGCACCTGCAGTGGGAATCCCGGGAACGGTCGCAACAACAACATCAAACGGAGATTTCTGCAACCTCAAAGCCGCAACGACCCCCATTGTACCGAGCGCGGCAACCACTTGATCCAGGGTTCGCGCTAGTCCTGAAACACCGTGCAGAACATAGGGCACCCGAATAATTCTTTCCCCGTACTTACCCTGGTGAACCCGTGGAGTTCCCCTGAAGTTTTTACGAATCGAGACGGTTGCAGACGCGTCCGGGTAATGGGGAGGAGGGCAACACACAGTCACCCGGTGGCCAGCAGCCTGCCAGCGCTTGACCAAGGCAGACCAACGGCGCTGAGGAGCTCCAATCTCAGGTGGGTAGTAGTGTGTAATGAGCAGTATATTCATGCAGGTATCAAGTGTGTGTGGAGCGACACCTAATGTTCGCTGTTACTACCTTACACTTTCTCGCCCCTGCGACCTCCCCTACCGCCCTGTTCTGCTCATCATGCCGGGTATATCTCTTAAGCCGCAGGTAGAGCGGTACGCCCTACAGACTCACAATCCGAAGCTCTCTCCCCAGCACCCCTCCCGGATCTCTCGGCACTGAGCCGAGTACCAGCGTCCTGATGCCCCTTCGCAAAAACCCAGCGGCGCTGCGCCACGAAACTGACCGGGATGAGTACCAGCTCAACGAGTACCTTAGCCACCACAAGGGGTAGCCCGGCCCAGGTGAGGGTTTCAAGTAGGGCCGTATTAGTAGCCAGAATCGCTACAGCCAGTACCGCGTAACGCCCCAGGGATCGGTGGGTCTGCGGGCGGGGCCCGCCATCATGCAGAACAATACGGTTGAGGGCAAAGTTGCACAGGGCAGAGATAACGCGGGCTCCCACCACAGCCAGAATCAGGGGCGATCCCAGGGCAATCAAGACCATGAGGGCTACCGTTACCGGCGGCACCCTGATTCAGGGCGACCGCGGTGATATGTTCGAGGGAATGGAAGGTGCCTATGCCCAGTTCTCAGCTAGCGTCTCATCGGGTGACACTATTACCGTCACTAACGCCAGCGGTCAGGTCGTAGCCGAATACGCCTCAAGCAAGACCATCTCCCAGGTTGTTGTGGCAGGTAGCTCCATCACCGAGGGAGAAACCTATAGCATCAGCGTCAACGGCTCAGAGGCTGGCACCGCCACTGCAACCTCTGGCGCTGCCGCAGGCGGCATGGGTGGCTTCGGCGGCCGTCCCTAAAGCCCTATAAACTCAACCGGCGAGCTGGCACTCATACCCATCTCTTCGTCGGCTGCTCTACCGCTCCGCGTCATCTCTTTCTGGTTGGGTGGCGCGGAGCTTCTTTAGAGAAGGAGTGCCGTCGCAAAACAAAACGACCGTTCTCTATATTTTTGCGGTTTTTAGCAGTTTCTTACATCTCAGGTGGCGAACAGGCAAGCAAAGACGCGCAAAAACATGTACCCTTAGATACAGAAAAGACTGAAAGTTTTTCTGGCACACCCCTGCGCGCACGCGGGTGACCAGATACGAGCGATAAAGAGGGGGTCTCGCCATGGGGCGCGGCCGTCAGAAGGCTAAAGCAACTCGGCAGGCTCGGGAGATGAAGTACTTCAGCCCCGACACCGACTACACTGCACTCGAACGCGAACTGAGCAAGAGCACCAGCTCTCAGCCTAAGGCGTCTGGTTATCAGTACGATGACGAGGACGACTACGCAGAGTACGCAGATAAGTACGCCGACGATTATCAGGAGAAGTAACCCGCGTAGCACCACGCGGGTTCTTCCCGTCTCTTTTTCTAGCCCGCCACCGCCTGCCGGTGGCGGGCTTTTGTATGGGCGCGCTCTTTAGTGCGCCTTCTCCCCCCACTGCTCCTAGCCTCCTATAGCCCGGCCCGGAAGCGGCGTCGATAGGGGCGAGTGGGGCTAGCTGGACTGCGGTGCAGGGAGGTTCTGGGCGAGGGCAAAAAGGGCATCGGTAACGTCGGAGCACCAGAGGTAGGTGGCACGAGCATCCGCCCGGCCCGGGCCCTGGTTGATGACGGCAATCGGCTTGCCAGCCCGGGCGAAGTCGAGGGCGATTTTGTAGGAGCTCATCACGGCCAGGGATGAGCCCAGCACCAACAGGGAGCGAGCGCTCTCCCCCAGTTCTTTCACGGCCTGCTTGCGGGCAGGCGGTACGGGTTCCCCAAAATAGACGACGGCTGGCTTAAGCTTGGTGGAGCCGCAGGCCAGGCAGCCGACCATCTGAAAATCTTGAATAAAGCGGGTATCGATCTCG
Organism: Rothia sp. (in: high G+C Gram-positive bacteria); assembly: GCA_030529845.1. Classification (GTDB taxonomy): domain Bacteria; phylum Actinomycetota; class Actinomycetes; order Actinomycetales; family Micrococcaceae; genus Rothia. Next base: position 85,387 of record JAUMWB010000002.1, read on the forward strand.
GCGTCGCCGTCGGGGTTGACCTGCAAGGTGGTACTGGAAAGGCGTTCAAGGTAGCCGGGGTTGGCGGCCTCGATGCGGGTATCGAGGGAGGTGCGGCCCTCGTCCGCGCCGCAGTCTAGGCACTCGATACGGGAGAGGTCCCCGTGCAGGGTCAGGACCTTCTGTGAGCCGGCGGCGGTGTGCAGGCCATCGACGTTTTGGGTAATGAGCCCGGCCAGGTGCCCGCGGGCTTCGAGGTCTGCCAGCAGGTAGTGGGCGGTGTTGGGGCGCGCCCGGTTCATCTGCCGCCAGCCCACAAAGGAGCGGGCCCAGTAGCGCTGGCGGGCTACCTCATCGAAGCGAAATTCCTGGTAGGTCATGGGCCGGTGGTTGCGTAAGGAGCCGGCGGGGCCGCGGTAGTCAGGGATTCCTGAGCCGGTGGAGATGCCCGCCCCGGTGAGCACCAGAACCTGCCCGTCGCGCAGGAGTTGCCGGACGCCGTCCGCCGCCATCTGCGGGGCGGTAGGCTGAGCTGTTTCGGCAACGACCCGGTCGATGGAGCGCAGGGCGGCTGCGTGGGTGGCTGCGATGTCAGCGCGGGCGGTGATGGACGCGGACGCCCCGGCAAAGCGGGTATCAATCGGGGTGGGTGCGGGCTGGGACTGGTTCACTCTTCCAGTTTAAAAGACAAAGACCCTATCGCTTCTCTCTTGCCCCCAAGATAATCCGTAGGGTCAAGAGAGAAACAATAGGGTCATGCTCCGTTTTTACTCGGCGGTGACGACCAGCCCGTCAACGGCAACATCTGGGTTGACGTCCACGCGCACGGTGTCGCCGTCCTTGATGGCACCGGCCAGGATTCCCTTGGCTAGGCGGTCGCCGATTTCGCGCTGCACGAGACGGCGGAGCGGACGCGCCCCGTAGGCCGGGTCGTACCCGGCAAGTCCCAGCCACTCGGTGGCGGCAGGCGTGACGTCCAGGGTCAGGCGGCGGCCTTCCAGGCGGCGGGCCATCGAAGAGATTTGCAGGCCCACAATGGAGGCCAGGTCATCGGCTGAGAGGGGCTCAAACATGATGACCTCATCCAGGCGGTTGAGGAACTCCGGCTTGAAGCTGGCGTTCACGGTGTTCATGACCGCGCTCTTGCGGGCTTCGTCGTCGAGATTCTGGTCAATCAGGAACTGGGAGCCCAGGTTAGAGGTCAGAATCAGGATGACATTGCGGAAGTCCACGGTGCGGCCCTGACCGTCGGTCAGGCGTCCGTCGTCGAGCACCTGGAGCAGGATGTCGAAGACCTCGGGGTGGGCCTTTTCGACCTCATCGAGCAGCACGACCGAGTAGGGGCGGCGGCGGACAGCTTCGGTGAGCTGGCCGCCCTCTTCGTAGCCGACGTACCCGGGAGGGGCACCGACCAGGCGGGCAACGGCGTGCTTTTCGGCGTATTCGCTCATGTCGATACGCACCAGGGCGCGTTCGTCGTCGAACTGGAATTCAGCCAGGGCCTTGGCCAGCTCGGTTTTACCGACGCCGGTGGGGCCCAGGAAGAGGAAGGAGCCGATGGGACGGTCGGGGTCGGCGATGCCTGCGCGGGAGCGGCGCACGGCATCTGCCACGGCAGTGACGGCCTTCTTCTGGCCGATCAGGCGCTTACCCAGCTCATCTTCCATGTGCAGGAGCTTCTCAGATTCACCCTGGAGCATGCGCCCGGCGGGAATACCGGTCCAGGATGAGATCACCTCGGCGATATCGTCGGCGGTCACTTCTTCAGAGACCATAGATTCTTCGGACGCGGTGGTCTCAGCCTGCTGGGCTGCGGCCAGTTCAGCTTCAAGAGCGGGAATCTCACCGTAGAGCACGCGGGAGGCCTCGGCCAGGTTGCCTTCGCGCTGGGCAACTTCTGCCTTGGAGCGCAGCTCATCAATCTGGGTTTTGAGGTCACCAACGCGGTTGAGGCCTGCCTTTTCGGCTTCCCAGCGGGCGTTGAGGGAGTCTAGCGCTTCCTTCTTGTCAGCCATATCCGCCCGCAGGGCTTCTAGGCGCTCGACGGAGGCGGGGTCGGTCTCGTTGGCCAGAGCCAGCTCTTCCATGGTCAGGCGGTCAACGGCGCGGCGCAGGGCGTCGATCTCTTCGGGGGCGGAGTCGATTTCCATGCGCAGGCGGGAGGCTGCCTCGTCGATCAGGTCAATGGCCTTGTCGGGTAGCTGACGCGAGGGGATGTAGCGGTTAGACAGGTTAGCGGCAGCGACCAGGGCAGAGTCTGCGATGGCGACCTTGTGGTGGGCCTCGTAACGCTCTTTCAGACCGCGCAGAATACCGATGGTGTCTTCTACACTGGGCTCACCCACGTAAACCTGCTGGAAGCGACGCTCTAGGGCGGCGTCCTTTTCAATGTTTTCGCGGTACTCATCGAGGGTGGTCGCACCGATCAGACGCAGCTCGCCGCGGGCCAGCATGGGCTTGAGCATGTTACCGGCGTCCATGGAGCCCTCAGAGGCACCGGCTCCCACAACCGTGTGAATCTCATCGATGAAGGTAACAATCTGCCCTTCAGACTTCTTGATGTCTTCAAGCACGGCCTTGAGGCGCTCTTCGAATTCGCCGCGGTACTTGGCACCTGCGACCATAGCCCCTAGGTCCAGGGAGATGAGGGTCTTGCCGCGCAAGGATTCGGGCACATCCCCTGAGACCATACGCTGGGCCAGGCCCTCAACCACGGCGGTCTTACCGACACCGGGTTCACCGATGAGCACGGGGTTGTTCTTGGTGCGGCGGGAGAGCACCTGAATCACGCGGCGGATTTCACTATCGCGCCCAATGACAGGGTCGAGTTTACCTTCACGGGCAACGGCGGTCAGGTCGGTGCCGTACTGTTCTAGGGCGCCGAAGGTGCCCTCGGGGTCGGGGGTAGTCACGGTGCGGTCTCCTCTCACGGTGGGGATGGTTTCTTCGAGGGTCTTTTCGATTGCCCCGGCCTGCTGTAGGGCGCGGGCGGTGGCGTCGTCCCCAGCGGCGAGCGCTAGCAGCAGTATCTCGGTGGAGATATAGCTATCGCCGAACTGGGCTGCTTTGGCTTGGGCGGTTTGAATGGCGGTCAGGACGGCCCGGCTCGGCTGGGCTTGGGCAGCGGAGGCTCCCTGCACCTTGGGCAGTTTTGAAATCTCGGTGGACGCTGCCAGCGAGATGGTATCGACGTCGAGCCCGGCGGTTTTGAGGACGGCCACTGCCACTCCCCCGCGCTGGTCCATGAGGGCCTTGAGCAGGTGGGGAGTGTCGAGGGTGGGGTTACCCGCGGTTTGGGCGTTCATGTTGGCAGCCGAGAGGGCTTCTTGGCTCTTGGTTGTAAATTGGGCGTTCATTGTTCTCCTTACCTGTGTGCAGGTGGTTCGTTCATACTTGAGTGTACTCCACTCAGCTTTAACTTGAGTCTACTACACTCAATTATCTTGCGCTAGATACCTGAGAGAACATTTTCTCATGCCCCTATCTGCCCCAAACCTGCAGGTGTCTCGCACGGCGGGCACACACGTCCACCGCCTTTCTCAACCCACCGCATCACCTTTACACTGGTAGCAGTCACTCACCCAAGGAGAACCATGCCCCATACCGCCTACGCCGTCCGCCATGTAGCCTTTGAAGATCTTGGCATCTTTGAAGATTTACTCACCGAGCGAGGTTTTAGCGTCGAATACCGCGATGCCGGTATTGACGCCCTCAACACCCCCGAGGTGCGCGAGGCAGATTTACTGATTATCCTGGGCGCCCCCATCAGCGTAAACAACACCCAGAACTACCCCTTCCTCTTTGAAGAAGTAGAACTCATCAAGGCGCGCATCTCCGCTCAGAAGCCCGTCCTGGGCATTTGTCTAGGCGCCCAACAGATTGCCCTGGCAGCGGGCGCACAGGTTGACCCAACCGGTGAAATCGAGCTGGGATATTCCCCTGTGGAACTTACCGAAGCCGGGGAAGAATCAGTACTTGCGCCGCTCGGCAACACCCCCGTCCTCCACTGGCACGGAGACGCCTTCACCTTACCCGAGGGCACCTCAAGCCTGGCGCGCACCCAGATGTGCGAGAACCAGGCTTTTACTCTCAAGGACGAGGCAGGGCGTCCCTACGCTCTGGCGCTCCAGTTCCATCTTGAGGTCAACCCCCGCCATATTGAGCAGTGGCTCATCGCTTATGCCGACTACATCAGGGCTTCAGAGCAGGACGTTGCGGTCATCCGCCGCGAGGCCTCTCTCTACGCAGAAAAGCTGACCGCAGCTGCAACCGATGTACTTAAGGGCTGGCTCGAACAGGTTAATCTGTAAGACTTTCCTTCAGAACCCATCCGGGACTAGTCAAGAAAGTCGTACATCGACTCTTCACGCTCTAGCTGCTCCCGAGTGGCATCATCGAGCCCTCGCGTCAGGGCTCGGGCTTTTCGGTAGTCGCTGATAGCGAGTAGCAGGGTGGCAGTAGCAAAGGAGAAGGTCAAAATCCCGCTGGTATTGCCAAAGGCAGCGGAGAGGCCGATGACGTCGGGGCCCAGCAGGGCAGCGGCAGCTGAAATGTTCTGCCCCTCAAGACGGTCGGGGGCCACCATGCCGAAGAATCCGGCCAGCACCCAGGTAGATACTGCCACGAGCGCGGTGACGGGCGGCAAGCCAGCCCGCACTCCCTTTTCTTGCACGCCCATTTCTTTGAAAGAAAACAGGGCGGCGACCAACAGAATGACCAGCAGGGCAGGCCCAAATGAAATCGCGTAAATGGGCCCCAGCTCTCCCCAGGCGCCAAAGAGGGCGCGCCCGGCAGTAATCCAGACAGCCGATATAAAAGCCATGGGCACCAGAAGGTAGGCAAGCACCCGGCGCACGGGGCTTGGCTGCCGCCGTAGGCGCGGGTGGGTGAGTAACGAGTCTGTGGTAGTAAGGGAGCGCTCTTGGTTCACCCACCTATCCTAACCGGGCAAAGCTCCCCGAGGACGGGTAGGGTGGTGTATATGAGCAGACTTGAAGCTATTTTCTTTGACCACGACGGAACCCTTGTAGATACCGAGCCCCTGTGGGCCGAGGCAAAAACTGCCCTAGCTGCCGAGTTCGGCGCCAACTGGACCGAGCAAGACACACTCATGGCCCTGGGCAAGCCTGCCGCAGTCACCTTTGCCCGCATGCAGGAGCTGGGTGCAGATGCTCCCGCTGATGAACTCTACGACCGTCTCAAGGCGAAGATGTCGGTACTGCTCAAGGACGCCCGGGTTGAGCTCCTGCCCGGCATCGAGGCGCTCCTGGCGCAGGTAGCTGAGGCAGGCGTCCCCGCCGGTATTGTCACCAACGCTACGACCGAGGTAGCTGCCAACACAGCTAAGCTAGCACCGGAGGGTCTCTTTAAAACCCTGGTAACCGATGAGCAGGTCACTCACGCTAAGCCTGACCCCGAACCCTACCTCCTCGCAGCTCAGAATCTAAGGGTAGATCCCGCCAACTGTGTTGCGGTGGAAGACTCTGCTTCCGGAGCGCAAAGCGCTATGGCCGCAGGCATGAAAGTGGTTATAGTCCCCGGCCTGACCGAGGTGCCGGAACACCTGGGGCATGCCCGCTACACCCACACAGAACTTAGCCTGGAAAAAATTAGGGCACTACTCGAGGGCTAGAAGATACAAGCACATCAGTAAAGGCGGGTCTATCGTGCGATAGACCCGCCTTTACTGATGTGATTCACGTATAAGTGGAGCTTACTTGAGGTTGCCCTGACCGTCTTCAAGGTGACCGCGCAGGAACCACTGGAAGAGTTCCAGTTCAGCGGTCTGGCCGATGAGCAGATCCTCGGTAATGGGGTCAATGTCACCCACCTTAGCGATGGCAGCACGGTGGTCTTCAACAACAACGTTGTAGACCTCATTCAGAGCGCGAATGTGAGTCAGTGCATCAGCACGGTCAACATCGTATTCAGCCCAGGTGCGCTTTTCTACCAGGTCACCGGAGAGGCCGTTGGGGGCTACACCCATGGTGGCCATGCGCTCAGCAATAGCGTCAACAAAGCCACGAACCAGATCAACCTGGGGGTCGAGCATTTCGTGAACGGCGATGAAGTTGGGGCCAACGACGTTCCAGTGAGCGTGCTTGAGAACCAGGTGCAGGTCGTTCAGGGCGTGCAGGCGAAGCTGCAGGACGTCGGCTACGTGGTGACCTGACTCTTCGGTGAGGCCGGGAACGGTAAATGATGCGTACTTGCTCATGAGCGAGACTTCCTTTCGAGAGTGATGACCGGCATTTTTCAAAGCTCCGGCTGGCTTGCTGTACTTCTAGCCTACGCACTCTCAACAGCGTTTTCAACCATTATTATGATTAATTCATAATAAGCAAAACCTCGTTTGACCTGCTGGAACACCTCATCCCCACCTTATGTAAGCCTTACCTGAGCATGGCTGACCTGCCAGAACACAGGCGTCCAGCGGCAGCCACCGCAATAGCGAAAACCAGCCTTTGCTAATTCCAGAGCCCAAAAAAAAATTTTGCCTCGGCGACACACTGTCGCTAAAGTAGTGTGCAGCGAAGGGGAGTAGCTCCCAGCGGCGCAGGCACATGCCCACCATAGCGCCAAAGCGGTTTATCGACATACTGGTAGTCCACACAGATAGGCACCCGGTAAACCACCGTTTCTTCTTTCGAAGCGGCGAGCGAGACTTTCGGCTAAAAACGTACGTTCTTAGCCGAAGTGCATCCAGCCCACCTGCCTTCGGCTCCTGACCGAAGGAAGTCACATTTTGACAGCAGCCGCTCCTCACTCCCCCGCTTCACCCGACCACCAGCGCCCTGAACCCAGTCGCGCCCAGATTCGCCGCTGGCGCCGCTACTTGGCTGAAGAAATCTCAGAAGCTCGCATCTATGCCGCCCTAGCAGAGCGTGCCGAAGGAAAAGAAGCAGAAATCCTCCGGGAGGTTGCCCAGGCTGAGGAGCGCCACCAAAATCACTGGCGGAAACTGTTAGGCGAGCACGCCCATCCTGAGCCCAAGCCATCTATCTCCGCCAGATTCTTGCAGCTTCTTGCTAAGAACTTTGGGTCGGTTTTTGTGCTCGCCCTAGCCCAGCGCGCTGAGGGGCGCTCCCCCTACGCGAAAGACCCCGATGCCACCGAAGCTATGGCCGCCGACGAGGCGATTCACGAAGAGATTATTCGAGCGCTCTCCACCTCTGGCCGCGAGAAGCTCTCGGGCAACTTCCGCGCCGCTGTCTTCGGCGCAAACGATGGTTTGGTATCGAACGCCGCTCTCATTATGGGCGTGGGCGCCTCTGGCGTGAGCAGCTCCATGGTGCTTCTTTCAGGCGTTGCCGGCCTACTGGCTGGCGCCCTCTCTATGGCAGCAGGTGAGTTCGTTTCGGTACGCTCCCAGCGTGAACTCCTAGACGCCTCCCGCCCCACCCAGATTACTCTCGACGTTGCTCACCAGCTCGACATTAACCAGAATGAGCTGGAACTAATCTATAAGGCCCGCGGCATGAGCGAGGAGGCCGCCCGCCACCGTGCCATGGAACGTTTCGGCTACTTCACCTGCGACTGTGACCCCTCGCTCTCCTTCCGCGACGGTATTGAAGGGGAGGACGCCGAGGACACCCACGGTGCGCTCGGTAGCGACGTGGGGGCTGCCGCCTCAAGCTTCTGTTTCTTTGCGTCCGGCGCCCTTATCCCGATCCTGCCCTATATTTTCGGCATACCGGGCGGGGCGGCCATGCTGATTTCCATGCTGCTGGTGGGCTTTGCCCTGATAGTCACCGGCGGCGTGGTGGGCCTACTTTCAGGCGCTTCACCCCTCAAGCGGGGGCTGCGTCAGCTAGCTATTGGTTACGGGGCCGCCCTGACCACCTACCTTTTAGGCCTGTTTTTCAACACCACAGTGTTATAAGGCTCCGCTTTCACAAGTCAGCCCCAGCAGGCCCAGTGCTTGCGCCCCTAACTATCCCCATTTACACATGCACCCCGGCTTTTGGCCGAGGTGCATGCGTTGAAGATAGGGTAGGTGATAGCTAGCGCTGACGACGGCGCAGGGCCAGGACGCCTGTTCCCACTGCCAGGGCACCAGCGGCAGCGATACCCATCACCGGGGCACCGGTTGAGGCCAAGCTCCCTTTGCCTCCTGTGGCCTGCTGATTCTGACCGCCAGTGGCCTGCTGATTCTGACCGCCAGTGGTGGCTGGGATCGCGCCTCCGCTAGGGGCGGGAACAGACTCGTCGGCGTCCTGCCATGTGGGCCTGATACTGGCCTGGCCAGTAGGCTGGAGGCTAGGTTCAGCGCTGGGCTGGGAAGTTGGCTGGAGGCTAGGTTCAGCGCTGGCCTGGCCAGTAGGCTGGAGGCTAGGTTCAGTGTTGGGCTGGGAAGTTGGCTGGCCGGTAGGCTCAGGGGCAGAGGTGGGTTCAGAAGCAGGAGTGGCTTGGGCGGCAGTGAGGCAGTTCTGGATTGCCTTCTCCCCTACCGCATAGACCATGCGCTGAGTCTGGCTCTTAGCCTGAGTACCGTCGGGCAAGGGGGCGCTGTAATACACATCGAAGGTGTAGGTGCCGGGCTGACTAAAGACCCAGTTGGCGTGTACATGGGTAGCGAAGTCTACGTCAATGGCAGTGTCACCAGTGAAGCTGGTAGCAAGCATATTGATTTTGCCGGCGAAGTCCTGCTCGTAGACCCCGTAGTTTCCCCCCTCGGGTTGTTCATGAGGTAGTAGGTGCAGGGTCACGGGCCCTGCCAGCTGGGAGTAGTCAATGTCTTGGGTGTTCCAACCGGGCCAGAGCAGACCAGTCTGTTGGGTCTGGGGTAGGCCGTAGAAGAAGCTCCCCTCTTCACCCAGGAAATCTAGGGCTGGGTCCATAAGCTGGGCAGTGCGGGGGAACTTAGCGCTTTCGCGGACTGCCAGCACAACGTCTTCTAGGGAACGCTCAATGGTGCGGCGGTCGATGGCGCCGCTGTCGTCTTTGAGGGCTAGGCTGAGGGCACCACCCGCTAGGTTAGCTTTGATGTCGATATGTCCCTCAGAAATCAGGTAGCGATTCTCTAGCCCTGGCGCCAGGCACTGCTGGGCTGATGGGTTACTGGAAGCCGGGCTAGTAGAGTCTATAGGGGTGGGGCTTGGGCTGTTTGTGATCTGGGCTGTTGATGTGGGTTGGGCAGGTGTGGGACTGGGGATAGCGGTGGGGTCAGCAGGAGGTGAGGCTGGCAGGCTGGGGGTACTGCTGAGGTCAAGCTCTAGACTGCCCTTACCCTGGTAGCTTTGCCCGAGCTGGTAGTTGTCGGTAAGGTGGTGGGTTTGGCTGCGGGCATTCATATCGGGGTGGGGTACTACCGTGAAGATAGCGTGGGAGTTATTGAGCCAGCTGTCTCCAGTGAGATAGCAGGTGGCAAGGCCGTTATCGATGTGGGCGTCACAGCCTGACCAGGGGTTTTTATCGCTAGCTTCTTCATACATACCACCCTTGATGAAGCCGCGGAACTTGGGGTCAGCAAAGCGTATATCGACCCTGTTGTAGTCCTCGATACCTGAGGGAGTCATACTGATGGTGTAGTCACCACTGCTGGGGGTGTAGTGGCCGGTGGGCAGGGTGGTGTTAGCGGGATCGTTCTGTTCTTGCGGCCAGCTACCTTCACCCTGGCTTGAGGTAAGGCTGGCAGTGGCACCGGGGATGTGGGCGAGGACGGGGCTAATCCAGCGGGCGCCCTGCTTACCTTCGGGAACAAAAACTGCTTGAATCTTCGAGTCCAGCGAGCCGAGCATTTCTGACCAGGTGGCGGTACCTTCAGTGACGGCGAGGTCAGTGAGGAAGTAGCCATTAATGTAGAGACTTAGGGTGCCCCTGAGGTCGCCGTTGAGGGCGGTGAAGGTGATGTCGGTGAGTTTATCATCGCCGTCTTGGGTCTGATTCTTTTTGGGTTCCAGGGTCAGGCTGTAGCCTGCTGTGGCTAGATCTGCGGCGGGAGCCTGGTCGTAGGCCTGGCGGACGCTGGTGCTGGTGGCGGTACCGTCACCTTCCAGGGGTTTTTGGCCTCCTACCTGCCAGACAGCTGTGGTGGGTTTGGATTCAATGGTTTTACCATCGTGGGAGCGGGCTACAGTGCGGTAGGTGATTTCGTAGCGGCCGGGGCGGGAGAAGGTGGTGTAGTTGTGAGTGTGGGTGCCGGGGGTGAGCTGTACGGATTGGAAGTCGGGGTCAGCGGAGCTGAGCATGCGTTCCATATCTCGGGGGTAGCGATCTTCGCGGTAGAAGAAAAATTCAACGGTCCCGGGGCCATCGACTTCGAGCAGGTCAAGAGTAAAGGTGCTGTCGCGGAACTGCTCAGCGGGGATGTTGATGTCTGCCCCGTGCCCCGTCCAGGTGGGGTTGTGGTTGCCGATAGGCAGGGCGGGAGCCATATAGAGGTGCTGGCCGGGTTCACCTAGGAAGCTGGCGGTAGGTGAGTCTGGAACGGTGAATATGTACTGATTAAGCGCTACGGGGCCGCTCCAGCGGCTGGGAACTGACCAGCCCTTGCCGACCCAAAGTACGGACTGGTCAAAGGGGATGAGCGCAGCTTTTTGTTCACCTCTGGCCATCTTAGCGTAGAGGCTGAAGCTGTTATTTTCCCAGACGGTTTGGGGGGCATCGATATGGGCTTGGGTTGCTACGATTTTTCCGTCGTCGGGGCCTGCACTAGCGGGCATGTTTGAGACCAGCAAGGTGGCAAGGGCCAGGCCGGTGAGGGTAAGAGTTTTGGATAGGGCAGCTTTGCCCTTGCGGACGCTGATGGCGAGGGCGCCGGTGGCCTCGGTAGCTGGTGAGCGGAAGGGAATCTTGCTCATGGGTTTATCTTTCTAAGATGGGTGGACAGAACCTGGAGTATTTGAGAATGATTTTCATTAAAGATAACTCGCAGATAGTCTTCCGTGCAAGATTCCAGCTCCCCTGACGGTGACAAGATTCCCGATACCTGGGAAATCAGCGGCCACGACGCCAATGGCGATGGTGAAATCGACATCGATTTCCCTGCCATGGGCGCCAACCCCTACCGCAAGGATCTCTTCGTTGAGATGGACTGGATGCCCCGTGCTGACGGTGGCGTTGAGTTAGCACCCGTTGAAGATCTAGATCGCATCGTTGATGTCTTTGCCAAGTACCCCATTCGCAACCCTGATGGCAGTACCGGCATTAGCCTCCACCTCGATGCGGGTGATGCCTGTGGCGAGAAGTACAATCTAGGCGGTGGCAATCAGGTAGAGTACAACCGCCTCGATAACCACCTCAATGATTTGGCCACTATTAAAAACCAGCCTGGAAATTTTGCCCCTGCCCGCACCGGCATTTTTCACTACATGATTTGGGCAGACCTCTACAGCAACGGCAACTCGTCAGGGATTGCTTGGTCACCAGGTAGGGACTTCCTCGTAACTGTTGGTCAGACCTACTATGGCAGGGCCTCCAGTAATATCCGAGTGGGTACCTTCATCCACGAATTTAGGCACAATCTAGCGCTGGGCCACGGAGGTAACGATAACATCAATTACAAGCCCAACTACCTGAGCGTCATGAACTACTCCTACCAATTCAATGGTGTTCCCAGAGTAAGCGGGGGCAACTATTTTGGCTTCTCCAACCGCCAGGGTCTCACTCTAGATGAAAACGCTATCAGTGAGAGCCGAGGCCTAGGCCCGGCTGCAGCAGGTTACACCTACACCAACAGCCGCTTCAGCCTCAGCCGCGCAGCTGCCCACAAGAACCTTGATTTCAACAAGAACGGTGTGATTGATACTGACCCTATCAAGGTAGATATCAACAATGATGGTCAGCACACTCAGCTCACCGCGCCTAACGACCTCCTACTGATGAGGTTCCAGTCACGCAAGTTTGCCGGAGGGCGCTTCGCTCGATAAGCACGATCATGAACCTCATATTCACTTCAACGAGCTCACCTCAGATGACGCTAGGGCCCAAAACCTAATCCCCTAGATGACTCCTAGCACGGGGGCTAACACCCCTCATACCTCTCACTACTAAGGAACAGATACACACATGACCTCTTCAGAGAATCGACGAATAAGCCGCCGTTCAACTCTTAAAGCAGCTAGCTGGAGCGCACCTGTCCTGGCCGCTAGCACCGCTGTGCCTGTCTATGCTGCCTCATTACCCAACCCCAGCACTGAGCTATCAGCCAACTACGGTATCTTCGCCCAGATGATGAACCGGAACCTTGAGAATCCTTACGCCACCTATGCAGGTGTCCACTCCTACGACGGTGCCGTCAGCGATTCCAGCGGGGATGCCCAGTACATCGGAGGTGAGGTTGTAGGTGACAGCGGGCTAGCTGCCAACGGTGAGGGTAGCTTCACCCCGGTGGCACCATTGCTGATAACCGTTACGGTGGCATGGGCTTCTAGTTCTCAGCCCCTATTCAGCCCCTAGCAGCGGGTCAGCAGGTAGTTCTGGGGGTAAAATTTTAGCCTGGCAGCGGGGGTGACGGTGCAACAGCTAACCTCAGTGCAGTTACTGGCTAAGGTTCAGTTGCGCCCCGGTGTTGGTCTTTATCTTGAAGCTCAGTCATCTGAACATCTTGTAGTAAAAATCTAGGGGCAGTTATGCAAGAATCTTTTCGACCTTCCGAGTCCTGGCTTTCTCAGTGGCCCTGGCAGGAGGCTACGATTGTGCGTTTGTTGGCTGAGTGTTACGGGGGCCAGGGTGCTCGTAAAGCAACTGAAGATTTTATGGCCTCTTTAAGCTATCAGTCTAACGATGGGGTAGCTTGCAGGGGTGGATACTGCGTAAAGGTAGTTGAGTCTGACCAACCAGAGGTAACTTCTTTAGAGTTCTACTCATCAGGTGAGGACGGATTCTCTTCCCTGCTTTTTGGGCTAGAGGACTTCGAGGACTTTCTAGGAAGAAGGGCTGAAATCTCAGAAGTGAAGTGGAGAGAGCTAGCGCCTCAGAAGTCATCAATAAAATAAATCTCTTACCTAAAAGGAAGATGGGGCTGCTCCCCCTTATGAATAACCCTCTAGTAATAACCGAGGGACGAGAATCCCCGGGAAGCCAAGTAGTTTGAATCCCCCATCCAGTTACCGATGAACCATCATTCCAGATTTGTGATGCCTCACCTAAGAACTCAAAAGGTAGAGCGGGCCCGACAGAAGCACCGGGGTCTACCGCAATATTGTCACGGAAGTTCCAGAACGTTCCGCGACTCGGAGCGGAGCCGATGTTAGTAAGACTACCTCGTGCAGATCCTGCAGCATTAGCTGCACAATACTTCATATTAGGGTTAGTGGGAGAGAGCATACCAATATTACTACCATCGTTTGTGCCACTATGTTTTGACATCCAGAAACCAACAGTGGCAGATACTACGGTGCGACCAGTAGGAATACTGATGTCAACATTACCGAAAGAGAACCAGGCTCGGAGAGTTCCGTTCCGGCCGATAGGGCTCTCATAAATCTTTATATGGTGATTGATATAGTTTACCTTGGAGCATTCCTGGTTACTGGCAGCATAGGCCATAGGCAGGAACAGCTACCGTAGCCAGCGAAACAGGAGCTAGCCAAGCAGCGCCCTTTGGTGGGGAGCGGCGTTTAATGTGTTTAGTCATATTAAATAAAACCTCTGTTTACGAGTGATTAAAGCGAACTAGTGAGAAGTTCTAACCGTGCTCCCCTCTTGTGCAGAACAGCTAAAGCTCCTTGACGCTATGCTGTTAACCCTGCCAGTCACCCCGGAGTACAGAAACCCTCTTACAAATGAGTAAAGTCACTCTTGTATGCCAAAAAGAGTGCAGAAGGTAGGGGGCCGCCCAAGCTCTCTACTTCTTCCAGAAAAAATCAATACCGGCAAAGACAGCAAGATGCCGCTGCCTGGCACCAGCACAAGCAACGGCATCCATATACCCCTAAGGAATTAGGGCTACTTGTTAGCGAAAATCTCCCGCATCAGCTGGGCAGCCTCAGAAGGGGTCTTCCCCACCTTCACGCCAGCTGCCTCAAGGGCTTCCTTCTTGGCCTGGGCAGTACCAGAAGATCCAGAAACAATAGCACCGGCATGGCCCATGGTCTTACCTTCGGGGGCAGTAAAACCAGCAACATAGCCAACAACGGGCTTGGTGACGTTAGCCTTGATGAACTCAGCAGCGCGCTCTTCAGCGTCGCCACCGATTTCACCGATCATAACGATTGCCTCGGTCTCGGGATCAGCTTCAAATGCCTCAAGAGCATCAATGTGGGTGGTGCCAATGATGGGGTCACCACCAATACCGATAGCGGTAGTGAAACCGATGTCGCGCAGCTCGAACATCATCTGGTAGGTCAGGGTACCTGACTTGGAGACCAGGCCAATCTTGCCCTTACCGGTGATGTTGGCGGGGGTAATACCTACCAGGGATTCGCCGGGGGTGATGATGCCGGGGCAGTTGGGGCCGATGATGCGGGTAATCTGCTTGCCGTTGGCGTCCACCTTGCTCTTGGCGTAGGCCCAGAACTCAGCGGTATCACCTACGGGCACACCCTCGGTAATGACAACAACCAGGGGAACCTCAGCGTCGATAGCTTCAATCACGGCGTCCTTGGTGAAGGCCGGGGGAACGAAGACGATGGAGACGTCTGCGCCGGTCTCCTTGACGGCTTCAGCAACGGAGCCGTAGACGTTCAGCTCAACGTCGTTACCGGAGGCATCCTTGTGGGAGACGGTAGTGCCGGCCTTGCGGGCGTTGACGCCACCGACGACCTGAGTGCCGGCTGCGAGCATACGGGCGGTGTGCTTGGTGCCTTCACCGCCGGTGATGCCCTGAACGATGACCTTGGAGTCCTTGTTCAAAAAGATAGACATTGTAAAAACCTTCTAGTAATAATCAGCGGTGATTTAGGCGGTGTGGGCCAGCTCGGCAGCCTTATCGGCACCGGAGTCCATGGTCTCTGCCTGGTGAACCAGGGGGTGGTTAGCTTCGGTGAGAATGCGACGACCCTCTTCAACGTTGTTGCCGTCCAGGCGAACGACCAGGGGCTTAGTTGCCTTATCACCGAGGATTTCCAGGGCCTTGACGATACCGTTAGCTACAGCGTCGCAGGAGGTGATACCACCGAATACGTTAACGAAAACAGACTTGACCTGCTCGTCGTTGAGAATGATGTCGAGACCTGCTGCCATGACCTCAGCAGAAGCACCGCCACCGATGTCGAGGAAGTTAGCGGGCTTGACATTGCCGTGGTTTTCGCCGGCGTAGGCAACCACGTCCAGGGTAGACATGACCAGACCCGCGCCGTTACCGATGATGCCAACCTCACCGTCCAGCTTGACGTAGTTGAGGTCGTTTTCCTTAGCCTTAGCTTCCAGGGGGTTCTCGGCTGACTTATCAACCAGGGCCTCGTGCTCGGGCTGACGGAACTCGGCGTTATCGTCCAGGGAGACCTTGCCGTCCAGAGCCAGAATCTTACCGTCGCCGGTCTTGACCAGCGGGTTGACCTCAACCAGGGTGGCGTCTTCCTTCTTGTAGACCTCGCCCAGCTTGACCAGTACAGCGGCGACGTCCTCGCGCACGTCCTCAGCGAAGCCAGCAGCCTCAACAATTTCGGCAGCCTTCTCGGCGGTGATACCGTCCATGGGGTTGACCTCAACCTTGGCCAGGGCCTCGGGGCGCTCAGCAGCCAGGGTCTCAATGTCCATGCCACCCTCAACGGAGCACATAGCCAGGTAGGAGCGGTTAGCGCGGTCAAGCAGCATGGAGAAGTAGTATTCTTCAGCGATGTCTGCGCCCTGGGCAATCATCACACGGTGAACGGTGTGGCCCTTGATGTCCATACCCAGAATCTGCTGGGCGTACTCGTAAGCCTCATCAGCGGTCTTAGCGACCTTCACGCCGCCAGCCTTACCGCGTCCGCCCACCTTAACCTGGGCCTTAACAACGGTGATGCCACCGATCTTCTCAGCTGCTGCCTTTGCTTCTTCAGGGGTGGTAGCTACGATGCCCTGGAGCACGGGAACGCCGTGCTTTTCAAAGAGATCGCGTGCCTGGTATTCAAACAGGTCCACAGGTGTGTCCTTCTTCGTCGAAGTCATGCCAGAAAGCGGTGCTCCCGGCGTTTACATGTACGAAGTTCGGTGCCCGCCCCATTGCGAGAGCTGGAGCACACAAAGCTTCTCCACAAAGAAACTTTAGCGTACTTGCCTACAGGGGTGCGAACTTATTTCCCTCTGAATGAAACAAACCTGTCAGTTACCACCGACGCTCCCCCACCGGAACTATTTGACCTTCTCGCAAGCGTCCAAAATATTGACCAGGAAGGGGGCTGTATCAGAGGCGCGAGGCACCATCAGGTACTCCATCTCATCGATGCGCCAAAGCATAATGCGGGCCTCAGCTACGGTACAGGACAGGGCCTTGCCCGGGTCAAAGAAATCCGGCGGGAAGTCAAAGTGGACGACCTCATCGATGACGTCCGCCGCCGCTAGTCCGCTCAGGTTCAGCACGGTGCGGTTGACCGACACATCAAGTACCAGCCCCTCGTCGCGCCCCAGGGCGGCAGCAAGGGCCCCGCCCAGCTTGACCGCGTCCACCCTGGTCATTACCAGGTAGACGCCCTCTTCAACGTAGAGGCAGGCAACCACCTGGCGGGTGCCATAGAGCAAGTGCAGGGCGGTTGCATCGCCTGTTACCTGCCCGCGGGTGGTCGGCAGAGCTGCGCCCAGCACCTTTTCGATGCGGCGGGCAGCGGGAGTTGTGGGGTCAATTTCGATGCGAAAGAGAAAGAGGTCAGAAATCTCCTGAAGCTGCACGCGGGTGTCGGTCACCTCGTCCATTGCCTCTACGAATTCTTCAGCGACAGAAGGAAGGCTAGAGTCGTGATCCATGGTCGTCCTTGAGTGAATCGGGCAGAAAGTAGCCCGGCACCACGGGGCGGTGCCGGGCTACTTTTATTTTAGTCGGTCTTCTTTGTGAGCGGGGCGTAGCGCAGCAGGAGCCGTTTCTCTTCTTTCGCGAAGCGTACCTTGGCCACGGTTTTATCACCGCTACCCTCAACTGCTGTCACCCGGCCCTCACCAAAACTGGTGTGCTCAACCCGGTCACCCACCGCGAGCGCCGGGATTTCCTTGTTCTGCTGCACGCGGGAAACCTGGCGGGTTGCTGCTTTGAGCCCGTAGGTAGCTGAGCCGTTGACTTCGCTGGTAGAGGGTTCGGAAGGACGCCGCCGCTCAGCTGGTTCGTCAAAGCGGCTGGAGTAGGTGGAAGATCCGTAAGAGGATCCGTACCCGCTAGCTGAGCCGCCGCTGCGGTTGCCAGCCCAGCCGCCGCGTCCGCCCGCATAGGATCCCCCGTAACCGCTGCCGGAGTAACCGCCGAAGGATGAGCCGGTACGCTTCCAGTCAATGAGTTCCTCGGGGATCTCTTCGAGGAAGGGGGAGGGAGGGTTGAACTGGCTCTGGCCCCACATGGAGCGGTTCTCAGCGCGGGTGAGGTAGAGCCGTTCCATGGCGCGGGTCAGACCCACGTAGGCCAGGCGGCGCTCCTCGCTCATTTCTGAGTCGTCGGTGAGGGCTCGCTGGTGGGGAAAGAGGCCGTGTTCCATGCCGGTGAGAAAGACCACGGGGAATTCCAAGCCCTTGGCGGTGTGCAGGGTCATGAGGGTAATGACGCCCTGGGAGCGGGCTTCAGCCACCTCTGCGGCAATCTGGGCGGCGGACGGCCCGCCCTCCTGCTCGGCCTTGGGCTTGTTGGGGATCTGGTCGGCGTCAGCGACCAGGGCAACGTGTTCGAGGAAGTCCTCCAAGGTGGCACCTGCGTTGTCGATTTCGAACTCGCGCACGGCGTCCACCAGCTCTGAGAGGTTTTCCACGCGGGATTCGTCCTGAATATCCTTGGACTCGCGTAGGGCCGCCAGGTAGCCGGTCTGCTCCAGTACCGCCTCTAGGCAGGTGGCTGCCGACTCCGTGGCAGCTAGCTGAGCAAGGTCGTCGATCATCTGGGCAAAAGCGGCCATTTTCTTCACGGCGGCAGACCCCAAGCCGGGCACTTCACTGCCCTGGCGCAGGGCGGCCATGAAGGAGATACCGGCAGCGCGCGCGTGGTCGGCGACCACGCTTTCAGACTTAGCCCCGATCCCGCGTTTGGGTTCGTTGAGCACGCGGCGCACATTGATGTCGTCATCGGGGTTGACCAGCACGCGCAGGTAGGCCAGGGCGTCCTTGATTTCCTTGCGCTCGTAGAAGCGGGTACCACCAACCACGCGGTAGGGCAGGCCCACACGCATGAGCATCTCTTCGAGGGTGCGAGACTGAGCATTCGTACGGTAGAAGATAGCCACATCGCCGGGGGCGGTACCGTGCTCATCACGCAGGCGGTCAATCTCCTGGGCAATGTAGCGGGCCTCAGCATGCTCGGATTCTGCCACGTAGCCGGTGATTTTAGCGCCGTCGCCGCTGGCCGTCCAGAGCTTCTTGGGGCGGCGGCCCTTGTTGCGCTCAATCACAGCGTTGGCTGCCGAGAGGATGTTCTGGGTGGAACGGTAGTTCTGTTCCAGCAGAATGGTGCGGGCAGCCGGGTAGTCTTCCTCAAAGTCGGTGATGTTACGGATGTCAGCACCGCGGAAGGCGTAAATGGACTGGTCAGAGTCACCCACCACGGTCAGCTCAGCGGGCGGGTAGGCGTCGGGGTAGGGGCCATTATCGGCTGTGTCGGCCTCAGCGCGCAAGGACGCCGCGCCCCCCACCAGCTGCCGCACCAGCTGGTACTGGGCGTGGTTGGTGTCCTGGTATTCGTCCACCAGGATATGGCGGAAGCGACGGCGGTAGTACTCGGCTACCTGGGGGTGGTTCTTCAGAAGGTTGACGGTTTCGAAGATGAGGTCGTCGAAGTCCAGGGAGTTAGCAGCCCGTAGACGCTCGGTGTAGGCCGTGTAGACCTTCGAGATAACCCCCTCCCAGGGGTCGGTGGGGCTGGTCTCGGCAGCGAACTGTTTGGCGCTGACCAGTTCGTTCTTGAGATTAGAGATACGGTTGCCCACGACCTTGGCGGTGAACTTCTTGGTATCGAGATTCATCTGCTTGATAATCAGGGTCAGCAGGCGCTGGGAGTCAGCCGAATCGTAGATGGAGAAGGTTGATTTGAGACCCAGTGCTTTTGCCTCGCGACGCAACACCCGCACACAGAAGGAGTGGAAGGTTGAAATCCACATGCTCTGCGCCCGCGGCCCCACCAGGGCGGTGATACGCTCCCGCATCTCGGCGGCAGCTTTATTGGTGAAGGTAATCGCCAGAATCTGCCCCTGGTGGGCGCGCCCCGTTGCCAGCAGGTAGGCGATACGGTGAGTCAGCACGCGGGTCTTACCCGACCCGGCACCCGCCACAATCAGCAGGGGGCTACCGGCATGCTTTACCGCCTCAGCCTGGTGCTCGTTCAGGCCCGCCACCAACGTCTCGGGATTGACGCTGGGAGCGGGTCGGACGTCCTCAAACTCAGGCATAAACCCACCCACCTGATAGGCAGGCGGCACAAAATCATCAGCCGGAGGAGCCGCGTCGTAGAAAGGATCAAAAGGAGGTTCATCAAAGAAGGGATCGCCCTCAGGTTCTGCTGACCGTTTGGGAGCAGGGGCGGGCATAAAATCGTCGTCATCAAACATAAGAGAACCTTCCAGAAATCAACCGTCAACTCCCCATTTTAGGCGAGCGGGCACCTGCCTACACCCGATTGAGCTGACAGATAAGATAGACAGCATGGGTCTTTCAAAAGGTCAGAAGAAACGCCTCTACGGCGAGAACACGCAAGTGCACTCCCCCGCACCCTCAGCGGCCAAGGCGGGGCGGACGTCCGCGCCCCCTCGCGGGCAAGGGGCAGGGCCGCGCGTGGTCACCGACTACAGCCGGGCAGAACTCGCCGCCCAACCGGAGAAGGGCGGGGGCTCCTACATTTTTTTGGGTGTTGCCTTTGTCGTGACCGTCCTGTTCTTGCTCTACTACTACCTCATGTTGCTGCCGGGGGTGTCGGCGGCTGCCGGTGCGACTGCCCCGGAACTCATGCTGCGCTTCGATACCCAGCACCTACAGACTGTAGCGGCGGGCCTGGGTGTAGAAGGCTTACATGCCTACCAGGTGCTCCACCGCTCAACGGGCCTGATTCTGCCCCTCATTTTTGCTTTCACCTGGTGGAATATGGTGCGGGCTTCGAAGTTTGAGCTCTTGGTCGGCAGGCTCATGCTGACCTTGCCGGTAGCCTACGCCCTGGTCTTCATCGCCGGCGGTTTTGCGGTCGACTCGGCCCTCGCTGACCCGCTGGGCGGCGCTACGGCTCTTGCCTCCCTTCTGATGACGGCTCGCTGGGCCCTGTTCGTACTCTACCTGGTGCAGCTAGGCTACCTGGCGCTGCGCCTGGTCAGAAGCAAGATGGACGCCTTTGCCCGCGGCGAGCTGCCCGGGCAGAACTAGCCAGAATACGCACCGGACGTTACTACCCCGGTTTTTGTGCAAATACCCTAGGTAAAAACGGGGGTAGCTGCATAAAAACCGGGGTATTGCTTTAGGAGCTGCTGGAAATGGCACAAATCCTGTAGTAATGAGAAGGGGTATGAACCTCTCGCAGCATATACTCACCACGGCAGAACTCATGAAGACAGGAATGACGAGCCGGAACATACACTCGGCCCTCAAACGGCAGGAACTCATCAAGCTCAGGCGAGGCGTCTACCTTCAACCAGATGCTGAGCAGCAGCTTGATGAAAGAGACTGGGTTATCGCCCATCACATCGCCGAGCGCAAAGCCTTGAAGGGCTCCAGCGTCCTCACCAGGGAATCGGCCGCTCTCATGTGGGATACTCCGCTGACTCGTCTGCCTCGCTACGTTCACCTGGCTAGTTCGCAGAAGGACAAAGGAAAATACCGTAACGTAAAGTTACATGTCACAGCAGCTAGTGCCATCGAGCGAGCTCAACCTTTCGATGATTACCGGGTACTGACGCCTACCGATACAGTCATAAGTTGCGTGCGCTCTCTGCCCGCTCACGAAACACTGATAATCGCAAATGATTTTCTCAAGCGTGGCCTCTGTTCGCCCGGCCTCCTTAGCGAACAGTTACACGCAGTGCGGGGCAAAGGGAACCAGAAAGCTCGCAGAATTGCCCGCTGCCTTACACCGCAACTCGATTCGCCCCTGGAAAATATTGCCTATCTCGTCCTGACCGATTCAAACGTAGAGCCGGTTAACTTACAGATGTGGCTCACAGCCTCGTCTGGTCGCAGGTATAGACCCGATTTTTGCTGGCCCCGGGTAAAGCTGATTCTCGAGGTTGACGGAATGGTTAAATACAACGGTACCTACGGAACAGCTGAGCGTCGCGGTGCCTATGAATACCAGAGGCAAAGAGATTAGAAGCGGACGGCTGGAGAATCGTACGCACCACCTATGATGAACTAGTTAACCGGCCCTTTGCCCTGATTCGAAGGTTGCAGAGCGAAGGAGTGCAAATAGGCTCACCGGTAGGCCTTGGTTCAAGACTCTTACCGCAATAAAGTCCCCGGTTTTAGTGCAGGTACCCCAGTTTTTGTCTGGGGTATTTGCAGAGAAACCGGGGTGTTAGATGGGCAGGGGAGGTTGGCAGCTCCATAGTGTAGACTGGTTGGGTTGCGCCCTCGTAGCTCAGGGGATAGAGCACCGCTCTCCTAAAGCGGGTGTCGGACGTTCGAATCGTCTCGGGGGCACAAAAAGTGAGGGTATGCCATACTGCGCGGAGCGCTGGCATACCCTCACTTTTTTGTGCCCGGCGTTAAAAATACGGCCCCCAGGCCGGATTTAGCCAGTTTTAGAATTTGCTGTGCCGATGCCATACTACGCGGGGCGCTGGCATACCCTCACTTTTTTGTGCCCGGCTGGGGAGTTTAGGCTCGGGGGTTTTTCTTTTTGCGGTAGAGCACTCGTGATGCGATAAGGCCCAGCACGATTCCGATGCCGCCGGTGATGGAGACCCACATGGCGGCGTGCCCAGCGAAGAGGGCGATAAGAAGTCCGGCGATGATACCGGGTACAGCTCCGGCTACCATGCCGATGGCCATGTAGGTGAATTCTTGGTCAGAGGACCCTGCGGGGCTTTCGAATTGGGGGCTGTTTAACTTCTGCGACATAGTTTCAATCCTAGCGGTGCCGTCTGTCGGAGTCGAAAAGTGGGTATAAAAATGCGCCCCAGCTGGTCGTCTGGTGCGCATGCGCAAACGTATGTTTGCGGGGGGATCCATACCGTGTGATGTGTGGTAGGAATTCTTTGGTTTAGCTCTTCAGCAGGATCTTGACCAGCTGCTGAGGAGTGTCACTGGCTGGGGCAGTTGTTTTGCGGCTACCCCAAGCCTAGTGGGAAGTCTTAGATGCCAGCGGTGTAGTAACCGTCAACGGGCATGAAGCCGCCACCGTCAACAGCGGTCAGCATGGTGCCCTGTGCGGGGTTGAGAGCTGAGATCATCTGGCCGTCACCGACGTAGATACCTACGTGTGCGTAACCGTTGGTGAAGACGATGTCACCGGGCTGGGGGTTTGAGGTGGGGGTCAGCTCGGTTGCCATGGTGTAGGTGTAGGCGGTCAGGTTGATGCCTGCCTGTGCGTAGACGTAGGAGACGAAGCCTGAGCAGTCCCAAGCCTTGTAGGTCTTGCCGCCCCAAACGTAGGAGCCGCCGATGCCGTCGTAGGCAGCTGCCAGGACGGTTTCGCGAGCGGTTGACAGGTCAACGTTGCTGGAAACCTCAGCGGTGGTGCTTGCCTGGGGGGCGACGGTTGAGGTGGTCTCAACTGCGGTGTTTTCAACGGTGGTAGCTTCGTAGCCCCAGGTGTTGTAGTTGTAAGAGTGTGAAGCCAGTGCAGGTGCTGAGTGAGCGGGTGCTGAAACTTCAGCTACTGCGAAAGCGTTTGCGGGTGCAACGGTTGCGGCGAGCATAGCGCCTGATGCTGCAACGATACCTGCGGTACGTACGATGGTTGACTTAGCCATTTTGTTTTCCTCCATTGCCGAACGAGGTGAGCTGTCGGGTTCGAGCATGAAGTTCGCTCGGCCGCAGAGTGTGCGACTTAACCCCTAGGGTTCTCGGTGGAGAGCCCGAAAAGTGGGTCCCCCGCTTCTGCCGTAATGTATTTTGTTTTGTTGTCCTGTGAACAGTGGCAGAACTAGGCGGTGCTGTTCGTAGGGTGCTAATCCGACCAGTGATGAGCACGAAATAGAACATTACACAGCCTCAACCGATTTGTCACGCTTTGGTTACGATTTCGAGGAAGCACCCCCCAAGGTGCAAAGTAGGGTGATTGCTTTTTTGGCATTCAGGACGCGTCCAGCTGGGGCTTATGAGGCACATATAGTTCGCTTTGACAAGGCGAAATAAAAAGAAATCCCAGCACTTTATCAGCGCCTTCGCCTACCCCTTCTATCAGGTTTTTAACAGCTTTAATTTAACTGAGAAGCCGACCACTTAAGGTTTTTAGGGGTGCCAACACTGCAATTTCAGGCCCCGCCAAGCACCTACCAGCCCCGTTTTAGCAAGACCAGCAGCCCGCAGGCACCCCCAAAACATAACGATTTGATAACAAAAAAGGAGCCTACCACCAAGCAAGCTCCCTTTTTGTTACCAAACTGTTATCTTTTGACGATAATTGCTTCTGCAACCTCAGCACTGAGCGTCAGCGATTCTTCCTCACCGTCAGCATGAACCAGAACCGAGCCGTCCTTATTACCCAGAATTGAGACGGTGGCCCCGTAGACAATTCCGGCATCTCCCAGACGCTTCAGCAGTTGCACGTCGGTCTGAATGAACTCGGGCAGGCGAGAAACAGTAAAGCGGTCGTTCTCAGAGGAGTCACGGCCAGCAATCGACATGGTGACGGTGCGTCCGTCATTCTCTTCGCTCTCAGCACCCAGCTCTTCCAGGCCAGGAATCGCATTGCCGTAGGGCGAGAACTTAGGTTCGTTGAGCAACTCTAGCAGGCGGCGCTCGACGCGCTCACTCATTACATGCTCCCAGCGGCAGGCTTCCTCGTGGATGTATTCCAGATCAAGACCAATAACGTCTGCCAGCAGGCGCTCTGCCAGGCGGTGCTTACGCATCACCTCTACCGCTTTCTGACGACCATCGTCGGTCAGTTGCAAAGAACGATCACTAGCGACGGTTAGCAGGCCGTGACGCTCCATACGGGCGACGGTCTGAGAAACGGTGGGGCCGGAGTGTTCCAGGCGCTCTGCGATACGGGCACGCATGGGAGTAATGCCCTCTTCCTCAAGCTCCAGCACGGTACGCAGATACATTTCGGTCGTATCGATGAGGTCAGTCATGCCTTCTCAAATTCTCCTTGAGCCAGCTCGCACAACCTGCGAGCTGTAGGTGCAGTAGTTTTGCCCTTAATTGTATGCGCTCCCGGGCCTAGCCGGGGCAGACTCTCTTCATCAGCTGAAATTGTTGCTTACTGGTAAATCCGTACCCATCTGCCCTACCGGACGTCCGCCCTTCCCTAGGCTCCCGCAGCGTCCATCTCACTATATAAATTTCTGCCCCCTATTTTGAGCCGGGGCGGGCCTACCTGGGGACTCAGAGCACCCTTGGGTTGCACAATGGAAACAGCAGGACGCCCGCGGCACCTTCCTCCCTCACATCAACGCAAAGCCGCCCGGCTGACCTCCTGCCCGTGTCTAGGAGATATTCAGTGACCACTTTTCCCGTGATTCCCACCGAGATGCTACCTGCCGATGGCCGTTTCGGCGCTGGCCCCTCGAAGGTCCGCCCCGAGCAGGTTGCAGCCGTGTCTGCCGCTGCCACTACCCTGCTGGGTACCTCCCACCGCCAAGCGCCGGTGAAGAACCTGGTGGGCGAGATCCGCGAGGGCCTGCGCACCTTCTACTCTGCGCCCGATGGTCACGAGGTCATTCTGGGTAACGGTGGCGCCACCGCCTTCTGGGATGCTGCAACCTTCGGCCTGGTTGAGAACAAGGCTCAGCACCTCACCTTCGGCGAGTTTGGCTCTAAGTTCGCTTCTGCAACCAAGGCTGCCCCTTTCTTGGCTGATTCCACCGTTATTTCTTCTGAAGCTGGCACCCGCCCCGAAGCCCGGGCTGAAGAGGGCGTCGACGTTTACGCCTGGCCCCATAACGAAACCTCTACCGGTGTGTTCGCTCCCGTCGTCCGCCCCGAGGGTATCGCCGATGATGCTCTGGTTCTGATCGATGCGACCAGCGCGGCCGGCGGGCTCGATGTGGATGTGGCCGAGTCTGACGTCTACTACTTCTCACCCCAGAAGAACTTCGCTTCTGACGGCGGCCTGTGGCTGGGTCTCTGGTCACCCGCTGCGATTGAGCGCGCTGAGCGTATCGCCGCTTCTGACCGCTGGATTCCGGATTCCTTGAACCTGGCGACCGCCATCAGCAACTCCCGCCTCAACCAGACTTACAACACCCCGGCTCTGGCTACCATGATTATGCTCAATGAGCAGCTTAAGTGGATGAACGAGCAGGGCGGCCTTGCCTTTGCCGCTGCCCGGACCGCTGATTCTGCCGGCCGCGTCTACGCCTGGGCTGAAGCCAGCGACTACGCCACCCCCTTTGTGGCTAACCCTGCTGAGCGCTCCAATGTCATTGCCACCGTCGACTTTGATGAAAGTATCGACGCTGCCGCTATTGCCAAGGCTCTGCGCGCCAACGGCATTGTGGACACCGAGCCCTACCGCAAGCTGGGCCGCAACCAGCTGCGGATTGCAACCTTCACCGCTATCGACCCCGACGATGTTTCGGCCCTGCTTGCCTGCATCGATTATGTGGTCGAAAAGCTCAAGTAGGCTCAGCTACACAGAGATAAGGACGCCGCTCCCCCGCTCTCCTGCCCGGTGGCAGGAAAGCGGGAGGCGGCGTCCTTGTCGTAGGTGCCTTAGCGGGGCTCTTGCAGGTCGATGGCCGCTGTGACCGGAGGCGGTTCCTCTTCGGGGGTTTCAGCTTCTTCGCTACGGGGGCGGAGCACCAGGCGGGTGCGGGCTTGGCGGTCGTAGTGAAGGTGCAGGTGCTTGTATTTCATTACCCAGATTAGGCCGATTAGGGCGGCGATAAAGCCGGAAGCAGAAGCGACACCGAGCCCCCACCGGGCTCCCCAGAGGTCATTGACCAGACCGACCAGGGGCGAGCCAATGGGAGTACCCCCGATGAAAACCGCCATGTACACGCTCATGACCCGCCCCCGCATGGCGGGCTCGGTGGTGACCTGTACGTAGGCGTTAGCCGAGGTAATAATGGTGAGCGCCATGAGCCCCAGGGGAACCAGAGCCAGGCCAAAGAGCCAGAGGTTAGGGGCCAGCGCCGCCAGCAAGGTTGCAACCCCGAATCCAAAGCAGGAGGCGAACATAAAGCGCATGCGAGGGGTATCCCGGCGGGCTGCCAGCAGGGTGCCGGTCACCGACCCAATCGCCACCACAGAGTTCAGCAGGCCAAACTCACCTGCCCCCTGACCGAATTCGGTGGTAGCCATAGCCGCAATATTGAGAGCGGTATTCAGGCCGAAGGTACCAATGAGGAAGGCTGCAACCATCACCACGATAATGTCGGGGCGGTGTTTGAGGTAGGCTAGGCCGTCCCGGACCCGGTTGTGAGCGGCAGACGAGCGCGGCAACTGCCGTAGCTCGCTGTCACGGATAGCGAGGATTGCCAGAATCATGGCTATAAAGGTCACCGTGTTGAGCAGGAAAACCGGCCCTGTGCCTATGACCACCACCAGTAGGCCGGCGACCGCTGGGCCAATCATGCGCGCAACATTAAACGACATTGAATTCAGCGCAACGGCGTTGGGCAGGTCCTGATCAGAGACCAGTTCCGAGACGAAAGTGGACCGCACAGGGGCGTCCAGGGCAGATACGGCACCAAGGGCGAGGGCAAAGAGGTAAACATGCCAGAGGGCAACCTGCCCCGATAGGACGAGAAGCCCCAGCCCGAGAGCCAGTAGGCCCATGGTGCTCTGGGTCCATAGGAGAATTTTTCGCCGATCGCCCCTATCGGCAAGCGCACCCGCGTAGGGGGCTAGGAAGAGGGGCGGGGCAAATTGCAGGGCAATCACGATGCCCATTTGGGTGGAGTCGTGGCTTGAGAGGTCATTGAAGACCAGCCAGTCCTGGGCAGTGCGTTGCATCCAGGTGCCGATGTTAGAGACCAGCGCCCCGATAAACCAGATACGGTAGTTAAAAATCCACAGGGAGCGGAAGGTTTTATTCCGCTTAGTTACTGGTTGGGGTTCTGGTCTCTGGGTAGCTGTCATTCAGCGCTGGCACCTACCTGAGCTTCTTCGGTGAAGTCGGTATCGTCCTCGCTCTCTGAGGCGCTGTCACCGTAGTCCGCATCGTCATGGTCGTACTCTTCTTCCTCCCGGTCTTCGGGCAGGAGACGGTCAGCCCAGGGAACCCAGGCCGGGGCCAGTAGGGCGTCGTCGCCGGGGAGCAGGCCAATCTCACAGACGGTTGCTACCTTTGAGCGGGGGGCACGCGAGAGGGTGGCGAACCAGAACCAGCCGCGGTAGCCGGGAAGGGTACATTCAAAAAGGTGGGTGGTGAGGCGTTCTTCTTCACCGCGCAGGTGGTGGACGGGGCCGATAGCGTTTTCTGGGGCGATGTCGGCTAGGCCTGCGAGGGCTACGTCTTTAGCTGCGGCAAGGACGGCGTCGACCTTGCTGGTACGACGACGGCGAGTGGGTTCGCCCAGAGTTGGTTCAGGGGCGGACGCCGGTGCCTGCTCAGCGGCTTCGGGGCCGGGCTGCTCGTAGCTTTCTGCGCTCGAAGCGCCGGGGGCTGTTAGCTCGTCTTTTACCTCTTCAGTCATACTCCTATTAAAGCAGGCCGGCAGAGGCTGTGGCCGCTGCTCTTCCTCGCGGCGTAATACCCGTGCTTCTTTAGGCAGCTATAGCGGGCCTTGATAGCTTAGAGATATGTCTTCTGAACACACTGAAATTCCTGAGCTACCCTACGGCGGTGCTATCCGGGCGCTGGGGCTTGCCGCCGGCGTCCTGATGCTGGTGGGCACCCTCTCCGGTGTCACTATGCTGTTGCTGAAGTGGGCTACCGGAGCTGCTCCCGAGATCTTGAGCATTACGCCGCTACTGACTCTACCGCTAGCTTTTTTGGCCTTGTTAGGAGCCCTGTTTCTCACTCTGCTTCGCCGCCGAGCTAGCTAGAGACTGGGCTCTGCCCTTTTGCTCACGGCGTACTTACCGCATTTTCCCAGCAGGGCTAAGGCAAACTCAGCAGAACATACAGCTGCACACAGCTAGTGCACAGGTAGTAAGCGCACAATTAAAAGCGTGAATACCAAAGAACCTGAAGCAAAACTGCTGGTCGTCGACGACGAACCCAACATTCTAGAGCTCCTCGCAACCTCCCTGCGTTTTGCGGGCTTTGAGGTTGTCACCGCAGCCAACGGCCGTGAAGCCCTTGAGAAAGCTGAAACCGAGTCACCCGACCTGGCTGTACTCGATGTCATGCTGCCCGATATGGACGGCTTCACCGTCACCCGCAAGCTGCGTAGCTCCGGCCGCCTCTTCCCCGTCCTCTTCCTCACTGCTAAGGACGACACCGAAGACAAGGTCACCGGCCTAACCGTCGGCGGCGATGACTACGTCACCAAGCCCTTCAGCCTCGATGAAGTTGTGGCCCGCATCCGCGCCGTCCTGCGCCGCACCCAGCCCCACATCGAAGAAGATTCCCGCCTGCGCGTAGATGACCTGGTGCTGGACGACGACGCCCACGAAGTCTTCCGCGGCGACCGCGAAATCGACCTCTCCCCCACGGAGTTCAAGCTCCTGCGTTACCTGATGCTCAATCCCAACCGTGTGCTCTCCAAGGCCCAGATTCTGGATCACGTATGGGAATACGACTTCAACGGCGACGCCTCTATCGTGGAGTCCTACATCTCCTACCTACGTCGCAAGATTGATAACGACCAGAACCTACCCCCGCTGATTCATACCAAGCGCGGCG
The DNA here is from genome assembly GCA_030529845.1 of Rothia sp. (in: high G+C Gram-positive bacteria). Lineage (GTDB taxonomy): Bacteria > Actinomycetota > Actinomycetes > Actinomycetales > Micrococcaceae > Rothia. The sequence continues at coordinate 114,299 of JAUMWB010000002.1, forward strand.
TCGGCTACTTGCTTCGTACCGCCAACAAAAACTAAGGGGTTACGAGTTTGCGCTCTCGTCTCTCTGTGCACCGGCTGGGTTCGCTGTCCTTGCGAACCCAGCTCGTGCTTTTAACATCTATGCTGCTGGCTCTGGCCATCTCTGTGATGTCTCTGGTCGCTATTTCAGCGATTCGAGCTAAGATGATGGACCAGCTCGACGATGAGATTAGTGCCAGCTACAGCTACCTGGTGACTGCGGTTTACGCTGATCAACAGCTATCGCAAACCCAGGGAACTTTTATTCCCTATGAAGCATATTTGCTAGACAGCGACGGGAATATCGTACGCCCGGTGGCAACTCTGGCTGATGAATCCTCCTCCCCCGTCATTTCGGGTCTCACCGCCGATAACGTCAAGCGCTACAACAAGGCTGCCCTAACGGTGCGTTCGGCCAGCGGCCACACCGAATGGCGCCTGATCGCTTTCCCGGTTGAGGACACCAATCAGACCCTGGTCATAGCGGCCCCCCTGACCCAAATCAATCAGACGGTAGCTATCGTGGGGGGCTTGACTATGCTCTTTGGTGTGGCAACCCTCTTAGCCTCTATCGCGCTGACCTGGGTGATTGTTACCAGAGCCTTTGAGCCCCTTGCCCGTGTGGAGCAAACCGCTGCCCAGATTGCAGCCGGCGACCTCTCTCAGCGCATCGAGAATTACAGCCCCTATAACGAGATTGGGCACCTGACTACATCTTTGAATATCATGCTCTCCCATATTGAAGAGGCCTTCGATGCCCAGAAGCGGTCCGAGGTGAAGATGCGGCGCTTCGTGGGCGACGCCTCCCATGAGCTGCGGACCCCTCTGGTCTCGATTCGGGGGTATTCGGAGCTCTATCGTATGGGTGGCCTACCCAATGACGAGGCAGTGGCTATGGCCATGAATCGCATTGAGTCAGAGTCTAAACGCATGGGCCAGCTGGTTGAAGATCTCTTGACTCTGGCTCGTCTCGACGAGCGACGGGTTGCTGAGAACGCCCGGGTAGACCTGCTCAAATTAGCTACGGACGCAGCCAATGACGCCTTTGCCTCAGCTCCCGACCGCACCATTGAGGTAGTGGGGCTTGAGGGGGCAGAAGCTCTCACTTCGCTGGTCTGGGGCGATGAGCAACGCCTGCGCCAGGTCATCGCGAACCTTATGACCAATGCCCTGCGCTATACCCCGGCAGGTTCCCCGATTGAGATTGCGGTGGGGTCAGTACCCGGCATCGATGGAACCTGGACGTCCGTGCTCCAGGTCCGCGACCATGGCCCGGGTATTCACGGTGAGGACGCCGAGCGTGTCTTCGAGCGCTTCTACCGGGCCGATACCTCACGAACTCGAGAAACAGGCGGCACCGGCCTTGGCCTGGCTATCGTCGCTGCGATTGTGGGCCAGCACGATGGAACTGTGCGGGTTGAAGAAACCGAAGGTGGCGGTGCTACCTTTACGATTCGTCTTCCGCAGTACAGCGACCGTACCGGTCCTATTCCGGTGGTTGCGGGGGAATAGGCCTAGGGGAAGCATTATTTTGCCCCTCTGCGGTACCCGAGCGACTAGGGCAAGGTGCTGCTGTCGCACATCGCCGGTATCTACAAGACCCGGTTCAGGAACCCTGTGGATAGCCTCTTGAAGCCGTCATAGAGACGTCATCACTGCACCGTTTATCGCTTGTAACGCTGACCCAAACCCCGCCCCACTAGCTTCACTAGTGGGGCGGGGTTTTCCACAGGTTCTCGCTTTCTTCCGCTACCAGGCCTCTCTCCCCTAGGCTCAAGGTCATCAGGCACCTCTACCTAGCGGTACCTGCCCAACCCTTAGACCTAACCTTAAAAGGAGAGCCCCATGGCCCAGTTCAATGTCGATGCAGGCCTCATTGCCAGCAAATCAGCCCAGGCCCGCGCCCAGGTAGAGACCATCGTTTCGGAGGTAAATGCCCTGACCGCTTCCCTCCAGGACCTTCAAGGATCGTGGACGGGCTCTGCGTCCGCTAACTTCCAGGGCGTGCTCGCTAACTGGCGAGCTACCCAGCACCAGGTGGAAGAATCTATTGCCCAGATTAACGAGGCACTCTCACGAGCTGGTGTGAACTACTCAGAAACTGAAATGGCTAATGCCGCCATGTTTGTGGGTTAGTCTCTCGTTGCGGTGTCCTGGCGGTAGCGGAGCTTCCAGCTGCCGCCAGTGAGCACCCAGGTACTGGAACGCACCAGGGTTCCCCGCGCTGTGGGAACCTTGGATACCAGTAGGGCTGCGCCCTGCCCCAGGGCTACCGACGACAGGTACTCAGGTTCCCCCGTCGTTGCACAGGCCCGCTCTCGGTAGGCCAGGACCGTTGCCCTATCTGTTGCCTGACCACTCGGCACGATCCAGCTCAGCTCAGGGTCTAGGAGGGCACCCATTAGTTTTTCTGACCCGTAAATTGATGGTTTGAGCATCTGCTCTTCGTGGGCGAGCGCTTCTGCTACAGGGTCTACAGTACTTTCGGTTACCTGCCCCATGGATTCATGGGATTTCTGCCGATGGGCTGTAGCGACCTCTTCGGTAGTTGTGCCCTTGCCCCTTGGCCTCTCGCCCCGAGCAAGCCGCAAGCCGGGCCCGGCTTCTATCGGAGTGCCATCGCGGTAGGCCTGGGCAGCCCGGTTAGCCCGTTCATCAGCGGCCTCGTTCAGGGGGTGACCGGTGTGCCCCTTCACCCATTCAAAGGAGTAGCTCCGCCCCTGAATAGCTCGATCAAGGGCCTGCATGAGGTCAACGTTAAGTACCGGCTTACCGTTGCTTTTCTTCCAACCCTTTTTCTTCCAACCGGGCATCCACTTGGTGATGGAATTGATGGTGTACTGGCTATCGCAGATGACGTGCAGGTGGTCCTCTGCCCGGTCTGCTGTTGCTTCAAACAGGTCAAGTACCGCTTTGAGCTCACCCATGTTGTTGGTTCCGTGTTCCCAACCACCGGCTGCCCAGTTATCTTCATTGATGTACCAGGCCCAGCCAGCGGGCCCGGGGTTACCCAGGGCAGAGCCATCTGCGGCAGCGATGATTTTTTCGGTCATAGTCCTCGAACTTTCAGGTTGCAGGCGCCTTTTATTCTACGCGCCGCCCCACCTGGAGCGTCACCGCTAGAATGGTCATCATGGTTCACCCTTCAGCTACCGCCGAGGCAGCGAGCGCCCAGCTCACTCTTTTTTGTATGCCTACAGAAACCCTGCGGACGGGCCACGGCGTCAGCTGGCTGGCCTATGTTGGTCTAGCAGAACAGGCACGGGCCGCTGAATATAAAAATCCGGACGAGGCACTCGCCTTTGCCGCCCAACACACCCTCATGCGGTGTATGGCAGCCAGCCATTTAGGTGTTAAAGCTACTTCAGCTTCCGAGATACCCGTGGACCGCACCTGCTTCTTATGCACTAGCGGTCAGCCACATGGTAAGCCCCGTATCGAGGGGGTCAACCTCAGTATGGCAAAAGCTCTAGGGCTGGTGGCAGGGGTAACCGGACCGGCAGGGCTCAGTGTAGGGCTCGATCTCATTACTGTGCGCGGTAGCTACTACGATAGCTTTGACCGTATAGCCCTTGCCGACTACGAAAAGCGGGTGGTGGCGTCCTTACCTGCTCCTGAAGCAGCGCTAGCTAGGCACCTGCTCTGGAGTGCCAAAGAAGCGGTGCTCAAAGCCACCGGCTACGGCCTAGCTCTAGAACCCAAGAAGGTCATGCTGGCCCTACCTCCCCTACCCGCTACCTTAGAGCAAGCCCAGGGGCTGACGGCTAGGGCTTCAGTGCACCTGCCCGGCGAAACCGAGCCCCGCACCTACTGGATTACCTGGCAGGTACACGAGGGCACCTACCTCTTGGCAGTAGCCAGCAATTGCCCGCACACCTTAACCGTGCATGCGGTTACCACCCCTCTGATGGTGCGCCGAGTGCTAGACCAAGAGGCTAGCTAACGCTACAGGGAGTTCAGTTCAAGCCCCAAGGCCCGGGCGAAGGTCCCCAGCTTGGTGGCGGTCTCGGCATGCTCACCGGCCGGGGTGGAATCCTTCACAATTCCAGCACCCGCGAAAAGGGTAGCCTCTTGTGGGGCAACCTCGGCACAGCGCAAGACCAGGTACCAGCTCCCCTGCCCACGAGCGTCCATGTAGCCCACCAGGCCACCGAAGAAGCCCCGATCAAAGGGCTCTAGCTCTTCAATCAGCTCCCGAGCCAGATCTGTAGGTGTACCGCAGATAGCGGGGGTGGGGTGAATGGCACGGGCAGCCTGGAGTGAAGAGACACCGGGCAGCAGTTGACCGGTGACCGGCGTACTGAGATGCCAGAGCTGGGGGGTTGATATCAAAGAGGGAACCGCGGGCACATCCATCTGCACGGTAAGGGCCTCTAGCCGCTGGCGGATATCGTTAACCACCGTTGCGTGCTCAGCTCTGTCTTTAGCAGACCGCATGAGAGCCTCACCGATTTGGGCATCGTCGGCACTCCCCGGGGCAGCAGTTCGGGCAGCGGAGCCAGCCAGGGGGACAGTTCGAAACGAGCTTCCCTCAGTCTGAAACACAAGCTCGGGCGAGGCACCCATGAGGTAGTTTCCGTTGGGTAGTTGGGCGCTAAAAACGGTAGCCCGCTGCTGCTGAGCACGCAGGGTATCAAAGAGACGGGGCAGGTTCAGTTCTTGCTCATACCGCACCCGTAGCAGGCGGGCCAAGACGACCTTATCGAGCTGACCCCGGTTCATGAGTTCAACAGCTCGAGCCACAGAGGACCGGTAGCCCTCGTTATCTTCCCCATCTACTCGGCTTGGAGCAGGCTGTTCCATCGTGTCATCAGCGGGCAAAGGAATATCTTCTCGCACCCACCTCTCGGGCACAGCAAGCTGAGCCGGAGCGTCCGGGTCAAAAGGTATCAGCCCCACTACCGCTGAGCCCCGACGCTGGGCCAGGCTCAGGGCGTCTGCCTCGTCCACCGGAGTCAGGGCACCTTCGGCCCGTACTACGGTAGTGCCTTCAGCCAGCATAAAAGGCGAAGGCAGGGCAGAGAGCTGAGGCATTTTACTTTCTTTCACACTTATTCGGGGAGCGGAGTTGGGCTTCTTTCACCCTAGTACACAGGCCTGATGAGAGCCTAAAAATGGTGGCGCACTAGCGGCTGCGTTTAAGCAGCATAATCGTCTCGTAGTGGCTACTGTGCGGGAACATGTCCATTACTTGCCCCTGCATGGGCTCCATCGACGGCATGCTTTTGAGGTCTTTAACGAGAGAGCGCAGGTTGCAACTCGAGTAGATGACCTGGTCGATGCCGCTACTCTCAATCCAGCGAGAAAGCTGCTCCCCCAGCCCTCGGCGGGGCGGGTTCACAATCAGCATCTCGGGCACTTGGCCGCTACTGGTGGCGTAATCGGGGGCATCCTGGGCAATGAAATGTAGACCCGCAAGTCCCCGTTCAGTGACGGTGCGCTGGGCAGAGGCAATAGCTTCGCTACTAATTTCAATACCGGTCACGGTAGCCTCCGGCGGCATCACCGCTGCAGCGTGCAGGGCAAAGCCCCCTACCCCGCAGTAGAGGTCCCAGAGACTGGCCGGTGCAGCTTCGCTGACCCATGCCTGAGCCTGACGGTATAGGGCAGCTGCGATTGAGGTGTTGGTCTGGAAGAAGCTTTGGGGGCGCAGGTGCAGGGTCATATCGTTGACCTGCATGGGCAGGGTAGTGCGGTCGGTCAGAATAATCTCGTCGTCGCCCTCAACCAGGGCAACGTGTTCGCGCAGCAGGTTGACGCTCACTACCGCGAGCTGAGGTAGCTGGTTGTGAAGCCAGGGCAGTTCTCGTTTGAGCGCAACGACGAGTTTTTTGGAACGTAGAACAAAGCGAACCATCAGTTCGCCGCTGTCGGAAGCGGTCACCAGAATGTTTTTGAGTTCCCCCCTGCGCTGGGGAACGCTGTAGGGGGTAAGGTCAGCCCGGCGAATGAGGTCAGCAAGGACGGGTATGGCTCGGCTAATTGCGGGCAAGTAGAGCTGGCAGTCGGTGAGGTCAATGCCCTGCCCCTGCCTGTCAAGAATACCGAGGGTGGGCTGCTGGGAGGTTCCGCCGACGACCAGCTTAGCCTTATTGCGGAAGGCCCGGTCTGAGCTGGCTACGGGTGGAAGCCAGCTCAGGGTCTGCCAGGGTTCAAGTAGGGCTTGGGCATCATGTTGCTTGCCCGCTAGCTGGTCAGCGTAGGGGGTTTCAAGCAGGGAACATGAGCGGCAGAGGCCGGCATCGAAGTAGTGGCAACGCATAGCTTCACTATTTTACAGCCCCTGCCACCGGTCGTATAGGCGGAGCTTTCGGCATAGAGAAACCGGCGCCTCGTTGCCGAGACGCCGGTTCCAGGAAAACACAATCACTATTAACTCTTAGCCACCTGCACCAAATGCAAGATCGCGATGGAGAGCCTCAGCGCTCTTCTTCTCGAGCTTGGTCCAGCCGTCTGATGCGTAGGCAACAAGTAACATGGCCAGGAGTCCTACGATGATTGCGTAGAGAACAAGATTGACAATGGTAACCATATGCCTCACACCTTTCAGTTTCGCCTTTGATACTGATGAGTAAAAGTAAGAGAAGACCTCTTTAGTGATTTAAAGAATACCCACAGATGGGTGTGAAGTGCAATACTATTATCTAATTTTTTTAGTCATATTTTTGTGAGTTTTGTTGACCTGGGCATTTATAGGGTGAACCCGCCAAACAGCTCAGCTCCGGCTAGGCGTCCTGGCCAAACTGCCTCTGCTTCTGCTCCACGAAGCCCTGCACGCATTCTTCGAAAGAAAGTCCCGTACGTTCAGCGAGAACAGCCAACCACCAGGTGCATTCACCAATTTTGGAGGCCAGCTCATCAGCAGCCTCACTCGGCCAGCGTCCCTGCTGGGCCATCGCATAACGCCCCACCAACCCGGCGTCCGTCAGGAAGGCCAGGGCGTCCTCTTCAACTGACCAGCGGGTACCATGGTGGATCTCTTCAAGCTTGTGGTACTTGGCGCGGATATCGAGTGACTATTCGATCAGGTCCTGCAGATTCACGGTGTCGTAAGCCTTGCTTTCTCGGTAGGCCCCGGACGGGGTTCCCTTTATTCTGTCATAGCAGAATAGAGCAAAAGCTCCGCTGCTCCTTGCCAGGGCAAGAAGCAGCGGAGCTTACAGCGCATGAGAAACCGGCAATAAACCGGCTTCGTTAGGCGGGCGTGATTACATCATGCCGCCCATGCCACCCATGTCGGGGGCAGCAGCTGCTGCTGCGGGCTCAGGCTTATCAGCTACGACGGCCTCGGTGGTCAGGAAGAGACCTGCAATGGAAGCAGCGTTCTGCAGGGCAGAGCGGGTTACCTTGACGGGGTCGTTGATGCCTGCGGCCATGAGGTCTTCGTACTCGCCGGTTGCAGCGTTCAGGCCGGTGCCTGCGGGCAGATTGCGGACCTTATCAACAACAACGCCGGGCTCCAGGCCTGCGTTGAAAGCAATCTGCTTCAGCGGGGCATCGATAGCAACGCGGACGATGTTGGCACCGGTTGCTTCGTCGCCGGAAAGTTCCAGCTTCTCGAAGGCCTTGACGCCGGCCTGAATCAGGGCGACGCCACCGCCGGGGACGATGCCCTCTTCAACGGCTGCCTTAGCGTTGCGGACGGCGTCCTCGATGCGGTGCTTGCGTTCCTTGAGCTCAACCTCGGTAGCGGCACCAGCCTTGAGAACTGCAACGCCACCGGCCAGCTTAGCCAGGCGCTCCTGCAGTTTCTCGCGGTCGTAGTCGGAGTCAGAGTTAGCGATTTCGCCACGGATCTGGGCTACACGACCCTCGATAGCGTCGGCATCACCGGCGCCCTCGATGATGGTGGTCTCGTCCTTGGTGACAACAACCTTGCGAGCCTGACCGAGCAGGTCGATGGTTGCGGTGTCCAGTGACAGGCCAACCTCTTCGGTGATAACCTGGCCACCGGTGAGGATGGCGATGTCAGCCAGCTGGGCCTTGCGGCGGTCGCCGAAGCCGGGAGCCTTGACAGCTACAGACTTGATGGAGCCGCGCATCTTGTTCAGAACCAGCAGAGCCAGAGCTTCACCCTCGACGTCCTCAGCAACGATCAGCAGGGGCTTGCCGGACTGCATGACCTTCTCAAGGACGGGAACGAGGTCCTTAACGTTTGAAATCTTGGAGCTGACGATCAGGATGTAGGGGTCTTCGAGGACAGCTTCCTGGCGGTCTGCGTCGGTGACGAAGTAGCCGGAGAGGAAGCCCTTGTCGAAGCGCATACCCTCGGTCAGTTCCAGGGTCAGGCCGAAGGTGTTGGACTCTTCGACGGTGATGACGCCTTCCTTGCCAACCTTTTCCATGGCCTGGGCAATCAGCTTACCAATTTCGGGGTCACCGGCTGAGATAGATGCGGTTGCGGCGATCTCTTCTTCGGTTTCAACTTCCTTGGCTGACTCCAGCAGCTCGGCGGTGACGGCTTCTACAGCCTTTTCGATGCCGCGCTTGAGGGAGAGAGGGTCGGCACCAGCGGCGACATTGCGCAGGCCTTCGCGAACGAGGGCCTGAGCCAGAACGGTTGCGGTGGTGGTACCGTCACCGGCGATGTCGTCGGTCTTCTTAGCGACCTCCTTGACCAGCTCTGCGCCGATCTTTTCGTAGGGGTCTTCGAGTTCGATTTCCTTGGCAATGGAAACACCGTCGTTGGTGATGGTGGGTGCGCCCCAGGCCTTCTCCAGTACAACGTTGCGACCGCGGGGGCCGAGGGTTACCTTCACTGCGTCTGCAAGGGTGTTCAGCCCCTTTTCAAGACCGCGGCGTGCCTCTTCATCAAAAGCAATCAGCTTTGCCATGTGGCTTTCGCTCCTTCTGGAACATTGAGAATGGGTGCGACACCGGTGCCCGCGACGGACGGCACAGCCTACCTCCCGCCGTCGGGGCGGGTGGAGCCTGCCTCACCAGAGCATCGCTTCAGGTGTTTTACTCACGAGGTGGTCGGCGACTGAATCTAGCACATGATTTAGCAGTCGAGCCCTCTGAGTGCTAATACCAATCTTGGCACTTGAGCCTTGGGGGCGCAAACCTATTGCTCTTTCAGCTCCCCCTTAATCGCCCACAGCGCACAAGCCCTACCTGGCAGGCGGCGGGGCGGGCGTCCTCTGGCCGTGAGCGACCTGCCCTAGCCTAGCTGGTAGGTGCCGGTTGCCGGGTTATAGATGTAGCTGCCGGCTGGGTCCAGGTAGAAGGTGCCAGTGGAAGGGTCGTAGCTGTAGCGCTCAACGTCGGCAGGTGTAGCAGAGCTAGTAGCCCCTGTTGTGCCCTCTACCTCAGTGCTATCACTGGCGGCCTCTTCGTCCGAGGCTGAGGGCGATGACGCAGCCCCGGGAAGGCTGGCAGGGTCAAAGTCAGCTCCGAGCACCACATAGATAAGGCCGGTTTCTGCCTCATAGTCCTGGGCGATGGTAGGCAACCCCAGAGTATCGGCTATCTCGTTGGCTTCTGAGGACGCCCCGGTAGCGAAGTAGACCATAGATTCAGCAGCATAGGCCCCCGCCCAGTTAGCGGTAGCGCTTACGGTATAGCCGGCTTCTTTCAGGGCAGCGCTTGCCTGGGCGGCTGCACCTGACGGGGCGCTGGAGTTATAGACCTCAACCGTCACGCTAGAGGGGTTGGTGATGGGGGTAGGCTCAGCAGTGGAGCTTGCCGAAGCGGTGGCCGTAGCGCTGCTTGCATCAGCAGCTTCAGGGGCATCGGTACGCGGAGAAATCACGTACATAGTGCCACCCACAATCAGGGCCAGGATGCCGCTGATAATAATGGCCAATAGACCGGCGCGGGAGGTCGCAGTATCGACTACGGCACCGCGATAGGCGCCGCGGCGGGCCTTGTTCTCGTCGATATCGTCGAACTCATCGCGGGGGTAGCTGTTCACAGACGTCCTCATTATCGTGCGCGGTGGCGGGCTTTTAGTTACTAGGGTACACGCTAGGTAGTGGTGAAGCGGGCTCACGCTCGCTGCCGCCCCTCTCGCCGGTTCGCTAGCTGGCTCGCAAGCTCGCCAGCTAGATTGCGGACTAGGTTAGGGCGTCGCGTTTGAGCCGCAGGCGCCGGGTAAGGGCAGGCTCGGCGGCGATAGCCTTGGGGTTATCAATCAGCGCGTTGAGTTGCTGGTAGTAGGCCACCGGGGTGAGCCCAAGGGTGCTGCTGATAGCTTGTTCCTTACTGCCCTGGTATTTGAACCGTTTCTTTTCAAGGGCAAGGATGCTGAGCTCCAGCTCTGTGAGGCCCTGTGGAGGCTGGGGGATTTGACTGCTCATATGACCTCTTTCGGTGGTCTAGTCTTAGTAGGGAGAATACCGCACCAGTTTCAAGGAGTACCGTGCCTGCCCGCCCCCTGCATGAGATTATGGCCCCTGACTGGGCCCAAGCCCTCGCCCCGGTGGAACCTCAGATTCGCGCTATGGGAAATTTCCTGCGAGCAGAACATGAGGCTGGACGGGCAACACTCCCCCCGGGTGCTGATATTTTCAGGGCTTTCACCTACCCTATGAGCGAGGTGAAAGTCCTGGTCATTGGCCAGGACCCCTACCCCACTCCCGGGCATGCCATGGGCTTGAGCTTCTCGGTGCGCCCCGATGTGCGTCCGCTTCCTCGCTCCCTCCAAAATATCTACAAGGAGCTCCAGGCTGATACCGGCCTTGTACCACCTGCCCACGGAGACCTCACTGCCTGGAGCGCCCAGGGGGTCATGCTCATGAACCGGGTGCTCTCGGTCGGCGCGGGCCAAGCTGGCTCCCACCGTAACCTGGGGTGGGAGCAGGTCACGACTGCCGCTATCGAAGCGCTGGCGCAGAGGGGCAAGCCCCTGGTGGGGCTACTCTGGGGTGCGGACGCCCGCAAGTGCAGGCCCCTGCTTGGCGGCTATCCCTGTGTTGAGTCCCCTCACCCGTCACCCCTGTCAGCATCACGAGGCTTCTTTGGTTCCCGTCCCTTTAGCCAAGTAAATGGGCTTCTGGTAGAGCAAGGGGCGCAACCTGTGGACTGGGCATTACCCCAATAAATATATAGCTAAAAGAGCATATAGCTTTGTGAGACCTACTGATGGGAGTTCCTCAACCGCAATCGCCGAGTTATCTCATCCCACACATAGGTACCGCACACAATGCCCGTGGCCATCAGCAGAACCGTCACTCCAGCTAGGGTAAGCCCTTGAACCCCGGCAAAAACGTCCTCCCCTCCCAGCACCAGGTAGGAGGACCGAAAAATGGTAAGACCCGGCAACATAAACATCATGCCCGGAACATAGTATATGGAAGCCGGACTATGCAAGAGATAGCCTAAGAGAGCCGCACTAAGCCCCACCAGGGTTGCCCCGGCCAGTACCTGCAAGCGTCCGCCAGCTTCACCCATCACCGCCCCTACCCCATAGTAGGCAGCCTGCCCAAGCAAGGACACCAGCAGGGTCAAACAGATGGTCTGGGCAGAGCCTTGCCAGGCAGCTGCCGACATAGCGCTGCCCACGGCCATACCGGCTATAGAAACCCACAGGGGTGGCGGGCTAAAAACCGACCCTTGCACATCTAGGCTCGTAGCATCGAAATAGTTCATCACCGTCAGGGCCACCGCAATCCCCGCGATAATCCCGGTGAAGTTAGCTCCTGTAATCACAAACTTACCGGCCGCCGTGAGCGGGAAGCCGTGCAGGGCGTCCTGAACCGCTGACACCAGACGGAAGGTGGGCAAAAGCATCATCAGACCTGCCGCCACGATGTGCGGGGCAGACACATAGAAACCCCGGGTATAAAACCAGCCTGCGGAATCGGAGACCAGCAAGGCAAGTACCGTAATTGTTGCGGCACCGATGGCCATCATAAAGTAGCTGGGCAGGTTCAAACGCCCGGCCCAAACCAGCACAAAGTTGACCACGGTAAAGACTACCAACGAGGTAACCGCTGCCCGCCAAGACCCACCCACACCCAGGGTGAAAGCACCGGCCATCAGCAGGTTCCAGACCAACAAAACAGCCGGTGAATAAGGCTTCTTCTGCGCGTTCACTTGAGCCAGACGGCGCTCGGCTCGTCCTCTCGTCACCCTGCCCTGGGCAATATCGTGAACCAGGCGGTAGAGCTGGTGCAGGGCCCGGTAATTCTCTGAAGTTGAGCGAACCACCCTCACCAGGGTCAGCCCCAGCTTCTCAGCCCCCAGCCCACCAGCTTCAGGCAGTTGGCCCCGCCCTGCCGCCTCGTCAAATTCAGAGACGTAGTTAATCATGATGGACTGGTGGGTGATATCAACTTCCACATCCTGGATGCCGTAGACAGCACACACAGTTACCACTGCGGCATCTACGTCTGCGGCATCAGCCCCGTAGTGGAACATGGTCTCAGCCAGGCGCACAGCAAAAGCCAGAATCTCATGGGTCTCTTCCTTCTGCCGTAGGCGCTGCTGGTAGCGGGTCAACGCAACCTGGGCCAGCTGGCGTTGAGCAACACGAGCAAGGCCCCGGATAGGGACGGTCAGGGCCTGCTGGGGTTGGGCAAAAGACCGCAGACTAGCAGCGCCCCGGCGGCGGGGACGAACCGGAGGTTGAGGCAGGGTAGCGGGATAGGACGCCTGGGGAAGCTCTGCGTGCACCGGCAGCTGGTCGGTCGTCGGGTTGGCGGCCTGGCCAGCAGACTGGCCCTGATAAGGGGTGCGGGACCTGTAGGCACCCTGGGCGCTACCGCTAGCGGTCACGCTTTTCTTTCTGCTCGCTACCGTCAAGGGCCGGGCTGAGGTAGCGCTGAATAATGTACTGCATGAGGTAGCTACCCAGCACCACACCCGAAGCCATGGACAGAATAATGGCGATAGCTGCCACCATACCTGGCACGCCAGCATCGGAATTAGCCTCGACCGTGAAAAGGTAAAGGCCGCGGAATACTGAGAGACCGGGGAGTAGGAAGGTCAGGGCAGGAACATAGAAAATAGAGGCCGGGGCGTGCAAGCGGTAGGCCAAAAAAGTGCTCATCAGGCCGATAACAAGAGCTGCAAAGGCTGTGTTGGCTCGGCCCGCACCGGCACCGAACAGGAGCGTGTAGCCCTGGTAGACCCAGAACCCGCAGGTGGCTATCAGCAGGATCCACAGCAGGGTACGCCAGCGGGCGTGAGTGGTCACAGCAAAGGCCAGGGAAGCCAGCATGAAGAAGGTATAGCTGACCCCTAAACTTGCTCCCACAAACCGCGTTTCGGTGATATCGAGTTCGCTCACTCCCAGCACCGAGAGCACAGCAACTGCCGAGGCCAGCCCCACCACGATGCCTAGGAAGGACATGCCCGTTGAGACAAACTTACCTGCGGCTGTAAGCGGGAAGCCGTTGAGGGCGTCCTGCACGGTTGAGACCAGCCGGGCAGTTGGCAAGAGCATGATCAGCCCCGCCGCCACAATGTGGGGAGCCGAAACGTGAAAGCCCACCTGGGAGAAGATAGATGCCTCGTCCGATATATAAATAGCGGCGAAGGTGACCACACCAGCACCGGCAGCCATATTGAAGAAGCCGGGCATCTTGAGCTTAGAAATCAGACTGTTCACGAAGTGAATAGCCAGGAAGACGATACCGCCCACGGCGCCCGCTGCCAGGGACCCGCCCAGGGCCAAAACGAGCGAGAAAGCCGCCACGATATTGGCCAGCATAATGACCATGGGCGAGTAAGGCTTCTTGGCCGTATTGATCTTATGCAAGCGGCGCTCAGCCCGGTGGCGGGGAAGCCCATCGGCGGTAATGTCGTTGATGAGCTTGTAGATATCGTCCAGAGCCGCGTAGTTCTCTGACCAGGAGCGCACCACCCGCATGACAGTGTGGCTAAAACGTTCTTTACCTGGTGCGGAGTCTTCGGGCTCGCTCAGGTTAATAGCCCGGGTTCGGTCATCAACCTCGTCGATATCTGAGACGTAGTTGATGATGACAGACTGGTTGGTGATATCGATTTCTACATCGTCCAGCCCGTAAGCTGCGCATACGGCCACAATCGCCGAATCCACATCGACCGTGTCTGCCCCGTAGTGGAACATAGTCTCAGCCAGACGCAGGGAGAAGTTGAGAACCTCGCGGGCTTCCTCCTTCTCGCGCACATATTCGGCCCGGTGGGCAGCAGCGATGTTGAAGGGACGCTGGGCCAGGCGAGCGATACCCCGCATGGGCTTGGTCAGCGACTGGTCGGTGCTTACAAAGGATTTGAGGGAGGACCGCACCCGCGAGGGACGCTTGACGGTCGCGCGTGGCACCGTCGGGAGCGCAACGGTATGAGGGCCAGCTGCTGAAGGATAGGAGGCCTGTTGCAGGCCTGTCACCTCGTTGACGGTCGGGGTACCTGCCGTTGCAGGTCTAGCCTCTTCGTCAGGTTCAGCCTGCCCCAGGCTTAGGTCGGTGGCCGGGCCGAAAGCTGAGGGAACCCTATAGGTAGCTGGCGCAGCCACATCAAAAGCGGACGCCGGTGGCTCAGTGAGACTGGTAGCAACCGGTGGGGGATCGGCGAGAGTATCAAAAGCGCTCCTGCCCTCCCCCTGCCCCAGGTGGGCCAGACGGTTACGCAGCTGTGGGTCGCGCACCTCATCAAGGGAGACCACCGGCAGCGGCCCCCATGCCTGCGCGGACGAGGGGGCGGGGGCGTCCTGCCCGCCAGCCTCTCTGCCCTCTAGCAGATGCCCGGCGCTCTCCTGACCAGCCACCGGGCTATCCCCCGGTACCGCTCTCGGTAGGAGCGCGGTCTGCCCGAAAGCCCCGGCTCCGGTACCCTCCTCAGCGGGAGCCATATCAAAGGCAGAGGCGGAAGGGTAAGCCTTTTGCTGCAAGGGTGACTTGCTGGGGGTCAAAGGGATTACTCCTTCCGCCTCTTACGGTGAAAGATGTTCGGGCACAGCGCCCGCTGTGCCCAGGGGTTAAGCCGGGGTTGGTTTAGTAGAAGGGCTGGCCGGTCTTGCGCACCCAGAGCTGGCGCATAACCTTCTCAACGGCCTGGTTCCAGGCCTTGTATTTGATCGGTGAGAGAACCTGGTCCCAAACGCCGACGTAGTCAATGACGTCCTTGGTGAAGGAGGTCTTAAAGAGGCCCAGGCCGTAGTGGTGGTGGTCCTTGTTCTTGAGCTCGCTCTTGGGCGGGGTGCCACAGAAGTCGTAGCTCTTGATGTCGAATTCCTTCATCAGGTCGGTCAGGGCGGTCCACTGAACCTGGTGGGAGTCGCCGTACTGCTTGCGGCGGGGCTTGGAACCGCCGTCCTTGTAGGTGCCCTTCTCGCCGTAGCGAATCACGTAGGCACCTACTGAGGGTTCGCCGTCCTCGTAGGTGAAGTAGAGACGGCCCTGGCCAGCCTGTTCAAAGGTGGTCCAGAAATCGCGATAGTAGTCGTAGGAGCGCAGGTGCACCTTGGCGTTGCCCTGACCCACGGTGTCCATGAGAGCGTACATCTTCTTCATGTTCTCTTCGGTCAGCGGCACGCGCTCGACCTCGCAGCCCTCGCGCAGGGAGCGACGCACGGCGTTGCGTCCGCGGGAGGAGAGAGACTTGAGGACATCTTCTTCGCTCTTGTTGGTATCGAGAATTGCGGTGGAGTCGTTGGGCTGGATGTTCCAGCTCTTGACCAGGCCGGTCTTGGCCATAAAGGCGTTGATGGAATCATCTGCGATGATGTCGGGTTCAATCTTGACTGCGAAGACGCCCAGCTTCTCGCGCTTGATGAAGTCCTTGTTGGCATCGAGAATCGCGGGAATCTCTTCAACGGAGTTCACCCCGGGGCCCTTAATCATGTACCAGATTTTGCCGAGGGCAGGTACTGACTTTTCGAGTACCAGGTTGTAGCTGGCAAAGGGAGCCTCTTCACCGTTGAGGACGGTGGCACCTTCGTAGACCAGGTAGAGGGGCTTCCAGCCGTGCTTGGCCTTGACGGAGGCGAAGGACGCTGACTGCAGCAGATTGCCGCCACCGGGGCTGGCGATGACGTGCTCATCCCAGGAGGCGATTTCGGCGTCGGTAGCGAAGCGGGCTGTGAACTGTCGCAAGGTCCCTCTTTTTCTTTTCGGTGCGCGAGTGGGCGCGGGAAAGGTTTCAGCTTCCCAGTCTATCGAGACTGGGCGGGCTATGCACCCTGCGGGCGCCGTGAGTTTCGTCTGGTGTAGCTGCGCTTCTGCGCTACCGCCTCTAGCCCGGGCGTAGCGAAGCCCCCGCTTGCAGTAAGCGGGGGCTTCACATTCAAACCGTTAGGCTGAGATCACTCAACTAAGCCGTCTTATTCGGCGTCGTGGTCGGTCTCGAGGATCTTGACCAGGGTGTCGAGTGCTTCTTCAGCGCCTTCGCCCTCTGCGCGCAGAACGACCTTGTCGCCGTGCTTAGCGCCGAGTGACATCAGGGAGAGGATGGACGCTGCGTCCATTGCCTCGTCTGCGGGCTCGCCTTCAGCTGCGATGGTGACTTCTACGGGGAGGTCGCCTGCTGCTTCAGCGAAGATCGCTGCGGGGCGGGCGTGCAGGCCAACACGGCTTGCGATGGTGGCAATACGTTCTGCCATGGGGTTCTCCTTACAAAGGGGTGCGGATTTGTTGTCCACTACTGAGTCTAAATCAGGGTGCGTATGTTTGGCGCGCGTTAACCGCTTATTTTGGTGTGATTTATTCAGGAGTGGGCTCTTAGCTTAGAGACCGAGCTCGTCCAGGATCGGCAGGTGCTTACGGGCTGCTTCCTTAGCTTCTGCTGAGGAAATCTGGTCCAGGGCGTCGTTGGCGATCTGCTGGGCCTTTTCGGGGGTGACCGACTTGAGCACGGCAGAAACGGCGGCCATAGCACCGGCGTTCATGGAGAGAGTGTCTACACCCAGACCTACGAGGACGACAGCCAGGGCGGGATCGGCTGCTGCTTCACCACAGACGGAGACGTACTTCTTAACACCTGACTTGGCTGATGCGCGCTTGGCGCCCTCGACGGTCAGCTTGATCATCTTGAGGACGGCGGGCTGCCAGGGGTTGTTGAGGTGGGCCAGGTCGCCGAGCAGGCGGTCTGCTGCCATGGTGTACTGGGTCAGGTCGTTGGTGCCGATGGAGACGAAGTCGACTTCACCGAGGATTGCTTCAGCGTTGACGGCTGCTGCGGGGGTTTCGACCATGACGCCGCGGGTCTTGAGACCTGCTTCATCGACCATTTCCTTGAAGCGGCGGGCTTCGCTGGTGGTTGAGATCATGGGGGCCATGACCCAGATGTCGGCATCGGAGCCGTCGGCTGCTGCCTTGATAGCTTCGAGCTGGCGCTCTAGGACGCCGGGCACGGTCCAGTCGGTGCGGTAGCCGCGGACGCCGAGGGCGGGGTTCTCTTCTTCCTTGACGTTGAGGAAGGGCAGGGGCTTGTCGGCGCCTGCGTCCAGGGTGCGGACGACGATGTGCTGGCCGGGGAAGGCGTCGAAGACAGCCTTGTAGCTGGCGGTCTGGGTTTCTACTGAGGGTTCAGCATCGTGGCCCAGGAAGCCGAATTCGGTGCGGAGCAGGCCCACACCTTCGGCCTTGAGACCTGCTGCCTTTTCTGCGCTCTTGCCGTCGCCGACGTTGGCGTAGAGGGGCACGAGAGTGCCGTCTGCCATGACGCCGGTGCCGTCGAAGTCGGGCAGTTCCTTGCGGTTGGCGTACTTTTCGGCCAGGTCACGGTGCTCGTCGGTGACCTCGGTGTCAACGGTGCCTTCGTTGGAATCAACGTAGACTTCGGTGCCGTTTTCGATGTCGGTGACGCCCTTGGCTGCAACGATGGCGGGCAGGCCGAGGCCGCGAGCAAGAATCGCGGTGTGGGCCTGAGGGCCGCCGTCGGAGGTGATAAGGGCGACGACCTGCTTGGGGTCAAGGGTAGCGGTGTCTGCCGGTGCCAGGTCAATAGCTGCCAGGATGAAAGGCTCAGCAGAGACGGGGATGCCGGGGGCCTGCTGGCCGGTCAGTTCGGCTACGATGCGGGCGCGGACGTCGTGAATGTCGGTGACACGCTCGGCCATGTAGCCACCCAGGGCTGCCATCTGGTCAGCGAAAGCTGATGCGGCTTCCCAGACTGCCAGCTCGGGGGCCTTGCCCTGTTTCTCGACAATCTTGATAGCGCTCTTGAGCAGGGCGCGGTCGGTTGCCATCTGGGAGGTGGACTTGAGCACGGCCTTGCCGTCGCGGCTGGCGTGCTCGGCGCGTTCCAGCAGACCGTTCTTGACGGTCTCGGCAGCTGCCTTGATACGCTCGGCGGCCTGCTCGGGGGTTTCGTCGGCGGAGAGCTTCAGGGATGATGAGGGAGCCTTGATGGGCTCGGGCATCTGAAGGACTTTGCCGATAACGCGGCCGGCGTAGACGCCGACACCCTTGTAGGTAGTCATAGTGTTTTCCTTCTAAGAGGTTGAAGTGATTTAGGCAGTTGCCTCGACCTTACGGCCTGCAAGTGACTTGAGAACAATATACATGAGTGCACCCACTACGGTACCTGCGATAGCAGCCACAAGGAACATGAGGGGGTTCTCAACCAGGGCGATGATCCAGACACCGCCGTGGGGTGCGGGTGAGGCAACGCCTGCGCCCATGGAGATAGCACCAGCAACGGCTGCACCAACAACGGATGACGGAATCACGCGCAGGGGGTCAGCGGTGGCGAAGGGGATGGCACCTTCGGAAATGAAGGAGGCACCCAGCAGCCAGGCGGCCTTGCCGTTTTCGCGTTCGGGGGCGCTGAAGAGCTTGGGACGGACGGCGGTGGCCAGGGCCATGGCCAGCGGGGGTACCATACCGGAGATGATGACGGCCGCCATGACCTGCTGGGAGGCCAGGGTACCGGCGGAAAGACCGGCGGTGGCGAAGAGGTAGGCTGCCTTGTTGACGGGGCCGCCGAGGTCGAAGCCCATCATGGCACCCAGGATGATGCCCAGCAGTACTGCTGAGGCACCGGTCATGGAATTCAGCCAGTTCTCAAGGGAAGTGGTAACCCAAGCCAGGGGGCCGCCGAGCAGGAAGAACATGAGGCCACCGGCGAAGAGAGTAGCAACCAGCGGGGTGATAACCACGGGCATCATGGAAGCGAGCCAGCGGGGCAGCTTGAGCAGGGAGAGCCAGTAAGCGCAGCAACCGGCGAGCAGACCGGCGACGATACCGCCGAGGAAGCCACCGCCGACCATGACGGCAACAGAACCGGCGATGAAGCCGGGGGCGATACCGGGGCGCTGAGCCAGGCCGTAGGCGATGTAGGCTGCCAGAATCGGAACCATGGCTCCCAGACCGAAGGCACCGATGGTGTGCAGGGCAGCACCCAGGTAGAGGGAGAGGGGGGTGTCGCCCAGGTTGGTCAGGGAGGCACCTTCAAGGATCGCTGCAGGATCTACCTCGCCCAGGTTAGGCATGGTGATGGCTTCGAGCATGAAGCCGATAGCCAGGATGATGCCGCCCGCTGCCACGAAGGGAATCATGTAGGAGACGCCAGTCATTAGGGCCTTGTAGATGCGGGTACCCCAGGAACCGCCCTCTTCTACAGTTTCAGCGGAGTCAGCTGCACCTGCGGCGACGCGCTTGCCGTTGGGCTTTTCGGCCTCGGCCAAGGCTTCTTCAATCATGGCCTTGGGCTCGTCGATACCGCGCTTAACGGGGGCTTCGACGTAGGGCTTACCGGCGAAGCGTTCGCGGCCGCGAACAGGCAGGGCAACGGCGAAGACGACGGCGTCGGCTTCGTCAATTTCGGCCTGGGTGAGCTTGTCGCCACCGGATGATCCCTGGGGCTCAACCTTGAAGTCGTAGCCCAGCTCTTCGGCGGCGTACTTGAGGCCATCAGCTGCCATGTAGGTGTGGGCGATACCGGTGGGGCAGTTGGTCACAGCCACAATCTTCTTGCGGCGGGCAGGTGCTGCATCGGCAGCGCCAGCGGCTGCAACAGAGCCAGATGCAGCGTCCGCAGCGGGTGCCTCAGCTGCCTTTTCACGCAGGCCCAGGGCCTCTTCAACAAGAACGACGATCTCGTCGGCGGTCTTGGCTTCGCGCAGGGCCGCGGTGAAGGACTTCTTCATGAGGGAGCGAGCCATCTGAGAAAGAATCTTCAGGTGGGCTTCATCGCCGTCTGCGGGAGCTGCGATGAAGAAGATGAGGTCGGCGGGGCCGTCCTTAGCGCCGAAGTCAACGGCGGGGTTGGGGCGGGCCATAGCCAGGGTGGGCTCGGTGACTGCTTCACTTCGGCAGTGGGGAATAGCGATACCGCCGGGAATACCGGTATCTGTCTTTTCCTCGCGGGCGCGCGCAGCGGCGTAGAGGGTCTCAAAGTCGGTGGCGCGGCCAGCACCTACGACGGCACCAGCTAGATGTTCGATGACATCGAAGCGGGACTCGCCGAGGTTCTCATCGAGGCTGATGAGATCCGCAGTGATGAGAGCAGACATGTGCTCCTCCTCGGATTGTGTTGTTAGAGGGTTGAGAATGTGGTTCGGTTGGGGTTTAGAGGGCCAGCTCGCGCAGGGTGACTGCTTCGGGCGTGGTCGATTCTAAAGTGGGCACCTGGGTGCCGGGCAGGGAGGCTGCTGCTGAGCCGTGGGCTACGGCCTGCACCAGGCATTCGGGCAGGGTTTTGCCCTGCTCGTGGGCGATCAGGAAGCCAGCCAGGGAGCAGTCGCCTGCGCCCACGGTGGAGCGTACCTTGACGGGGGCATGGACGGCGTGCCAGGCACCTTCTGCGGTGACCAGTACGGCCCCTCCCCCACCCAGGGTAGCCAGAACCATTTCGACACCGCGGTTGACCAGTTCCTTAGCAGTGGCTGCGGTGAGTTCGGGGCTGGCTTCTAGCTCGTCCGCCATCTCGATCTTGCCCACCAGTTCAGCCAGTTCTTCGGAGTTGGGCTTGATGAGGTTGGGCATGCCATCCAAGCCGACCAGGGCGTCGCGCAGGGCCGCACCGGAGGTATCGACGGCGATGCGAGGGGCCTTCTCGCCCAGGGACTCGCGGATAGAGCGGCCCACGACGGCATAGTAGTCGGAGGGGACGCCGGCGGGCAGGGAGCCTGCCAGCACCAGCCAGGATGCCTCGATGGTTTCCTTAATCATCAGGCGGGTCAGCTGCTGCTGGGCCACATCGTTGAGTGGCTCACCGGGGGCGTTGATTTTGGTGGTGGTGCCGTCGGGCTCAACCACGGTGATGTTAGAGCGGATCGGTGCACCGATAGGCATGTTGACGAAGGGCACCTCGGCCTCTTTGAGGCTGGCCAGTACGGGGTCTTCGTTGTCGCCGGGTAGCACAGCTACAGTCTCAAAGCCGGAGATGTTGAGGGCACGGGCAATGTTCACGCCCTTGCCACCGGGGTCGGACGCCGCTGCGACGGCACGCTGAACGGCACCGCGCTTGATTTCGTGGTTGAGCTCCACGGTACGGTCCATGCTGGGGTTGGCAGTTAGGGTAACGATCATGCGATAAGCACCTCTACGTTGGATTCTTCAAGCGCTGCAGCGAGGTCGCCATCGGGCGCTTTATCGGTAATGAGAGTATCGATGTCTTCAAGCCCGGCAAAACGTACCAGGGATTCCTGGCTGAACTTTGCGGAGTCGCAGAGGAGCACCACGCGGCGGGCTGACTTGACGATGGCGGTCTTAACGATAGCTTCGTTGAGACCGGGAGTAGAGAGCCCGAATTCGGCGTCCAGGCCGTTCACACCGATAAAGGCGATGTCGGGACGGATGGTTTCGAAGTGGGCGGCGGCCCGGGTACCAACGGCGGCCCAGGTCATTTTGCGCAACTGGCCGCCTACCATATCGAGTACCACGCCGTCAGCCTCGGCCAGCTTCACGGCAATGTGAAGGGCGTGGGTGATGATGAGACGGTCAGCACCTGACTTAAGGGAGAAATCAGCGGCGGCGATACGGTCGGCGAGGATTTCGATGGTGGTACCGGCGTCAAGAACTACCGCACCGGCGTCCGAATCACGCAGCAGTTCGTAGGCGCGCAGGGCAATCTTCTGCTTTTCGGGGGTGTTCATATTTTGACGCAGAGCAATGGACGACTCTACAGAGGTTGATTGCTCTACGGTTACGGCACCGCCGTGGACACGGCGCAGCTTACCGTCAGCTTCGAGGGCTGCTAGGTCACGGCGGACGGTTTCCATCGTGACTTCGTAGCGTCTAGCCAGGTCTGCGCCGTTGACACGGCGTGCTGAAGCTACAAGCTTCGCTATTTCGGCACGTCGTTCTTCAGCGAACATGTGTTTATCACCTTATACAACTGGAAGGTGGGTCGGGTGACCCTATCTATAGTTGATTTTATGTGGGTTTCTGTGGGTACGTCAATGTAAAACCCACGGTTACGGGTGTATTTCGGTGTTTTGGTTGCGTTTTTCGGTCAATTTCACTAGGGCCAGTGCCAAAACCCAACCGATAGCACACCCGAGAGTGTTGGCGAGGACGTCTAGGGGTGAGCTGGTACGCCCGGGCATGAAGTGCTGGGTGGTTTCAATCGCCAGGGTACAGGCCAGACCGCCCAGGGGTACGAGCCAGGTGCGGGTCGGGCGCAGCAGCCAGGTGAAGAGAAAGCCACCAGGCGCAAACATGACCACGTTCGACAGCCATTCCACCTGCCCGTAGCCAAACCAGCTGGGCAGCCAGCCGCGGGCGTGGCCGTCCGCAAGTATCCGGGCTAGGGTTTCACCCGACTCACCGGAGTCAACGTGGGTGGGCCAGAGAACGATGAAGGCGACGGTAGCTACGTACAGGCAGGTGATGCCCCAGAGGAAGATACGCCCCACTAGGGCTTACCTACCAGCAGGGGCTCCTTGGCCTCTAGCCAGTGGGCTAGACCGGGCAGGTCAACCTCGAAGGGTTCGGCATTGGCAATGGTGCCGAACTCTCGGCCGTGGGTGGCAGAGAGGGCACGGCGAATCAGGGAGCCGTGAGAGACGGCAATGACGCGCTGGCCCGGGTAGTCGCGGGCAATCTGGCGCAGTACCCTAATGCCGCGAAGGTAGACGGAGCGTTCGCTTTCAACGCCACTGTAGTAGGCGTCGGGCTCCTTGCGGGCTTCTGCTGATATATCGAGCCCCTCAGCTTCGCCGTAGCCGCGCTCTATCAGGTCATCGTAGGTTCTATCGACGATGAGGCCGAAGGCTGCGCCGATAATTTCTGCGGTCTCGTGGGCGCGGGAGAGCGGGGACGAAACCACCACGTCGAATTCAAAACCCCGAGCCTTAAGTGAGGCTGCAGTCTCGTGGGCCTGGGCGCGGCCGGTGTCGTTGAGGGGAATATCGCTGGAGCCCTGCATGAGGTGGGCCTTGTTCCAGTCGGTCTGGCCGTGGCGGATCAGCATAATGGAGGACGCTCGGCGGGCAGGTGCCAGGGGCACCACCTCACCGTTATGGGGCACCAGCACCTTCTGGCCGGTGCGGGCGGTTTGCAGGCGGGAAATCAGCATGCCGTGCACCACGATAATGAGGTTCTTACCCGGGTAGTCGGCCTCAACCTGGTCGAGGGCGTCTTCAACGCGGACAAGGAAGTCGGCCAGAGGTTCGATATCTGCGGTTTCGTTTTCTACCGTTTCCCAGAGGGCGGGGTTGTTCTGTACGCCTTCGAGGTTTTTGAAGGAGCGTTCTGCGAGGCCCGGGTAGGAGCCAAGGACGGGTAGGCCCAGCTCGTCGGCGATGATGGCACCGGTTTCTGCGGCGCGGGAGAGGGGGGAGGTGACGACGCCGTGCCAGGTGAAGCCGGGGTGGGCGTCCGCCTGGGCCTTGGCGTATTCGAGGACGTTGTGGGCAGCGGCGAGCGCCTGGGCGCGACCGGTGTCGTTGAGGGGGATATCGCTGGAACCCTGCAGGCGGTGTACGAGGTTCCAGTCGGTCTGTCCGTGTCGAATGAGTACGCTAGGCATGGGTTCTATTATCCCCTCCCAGCCCACCGAGTGCGGGGTGATGGGAGTGTTAGTTTGCTCCCGAGGTTCAGGGATCGAGGTAGTCACAGAAAAGATGGTAAGTACCCGTGATACATCGCATGACCTCCTCCGCTCCGGTATGAGAGCATAGAACCATGTTTGAACTTCACTCAGCCTCCGCGAACTTTGCCCCAGCATGTGCCGTCTTCGACTGCGACGGCGTCCTACTCGACTCCGAAACCCTCTGGGGCGAAATCCAGGCCGAAATGTTCAAACACTACCGGGTAGACCTTACCCCCGAACTCGAGGCCTCCCTGGTCGGCATCTCAGCCGGGGATCTTGCCGACCGTCTCTCAGCCCTTACCCCGCTGGCGTCCGAATTCGATGGCTCCCCCGAAGCCTTCCGCGACAGCGTCTACACCACCATCACCACCACCGAATTCGACATCATCGACCGTGGCGTCACAGCCATAGACGGTGCTCTCAGAGCCATTCAGCTGCTCTCAGCCAAGATTCCCGTGGCGGTGGCGTCCAACTCCGGCGACAAGCTGCTGACCAAAAAACTCACCCACTTCGGCTACGCCCCCTACCTGGACACCTGGGTCTCCTTCCACGACGTCGAAGAAGGCAAGCCCGCCCCCGACATCTACCTCGAAGCGACCCGCCGTCTGGGCTTTGCCCCCGAGCAGGCCCTCACCGTGGAAGACTCCGTCACCGGCATGACTGCCGCAACCGCAGCTGGCACCAGCTGCCTGATTTACCAGGTCGAGCCGGACGCGGCCACCCCCGCTCCCCTACTGACAGCAGGTATCGGGCGGTTTAGTTCCTTCACCGATCCAGCCTTCCTCGCTCAGCTCGACGCCTGGGTAGGGCACCTGCCCGACCGCGACCGCTAACCCTCACCACCTTCTCAAGGACGAGCAGTGACAGACCCCGAGCAGAACCCGCGCTCCTCCCGCTACGGCCGCCGCCTCGAAGACCTCAGCGACGACGAACGCGCCTACTACCGCGACTTCCTCCCGCCCCAGGCCCTGACCGGGCAGCAGGGCACTGAAGAGCAGATGCCGGGGCAGGCGTCCGCACCGCTCGGGTCAGGCGCCACCGCCCACCCAGCGCGGACGAGCCCCGGTAGCCAGCGGGGTAAAAGGCCTCGCAGCCGCTGGTACTGGCTACCGCACTCTCTTACTATCCTGGCGGTGATTCTGGCGGTGGCCTCTTTTCTGGTGGTGCCCGCTATCTACAGCGACGCGGCCCCGGAACTACGCCGTAACTATGTGATTATGTGGGCTGAGCTGGCCTTCTTCTTCCTACTCTTTGCTGCCCTGCTCTACGGAATCTTTGCGCTCTCGCGGTTCACTGACCACGACGATGAGGATGATGAGCGGCTCATGCGCCCCACTGATTTTGCGGAGCGCCTCTACGAGCAGGAGCTTGACCGCGGCACTGACCGAAAGGGATGGGAGGGGCCGGGCGGGCTTTACGACTCGTCCTGGATTAGCGGCAAGAAAAACGATTAGATAGCAAAAGGGCCGGCTCCCAGGGGAACCGGCCCTTAGCTACCCCGGTTTTTGTGCAAATACCCCCGTTTTTACCCGGGGTATCTGCACCGAAACTGGGGTACTTAGTAGAAGGGGCTGGCAGGCATGCGCGGCGTCTGCTGACTCGGGGCTGGCGTGAATCATGACGAGCCCCCAGGCGAGGAATGAGAGGGTCGCAAACGCAAACATGCTTGCCAGCCCCTGTTCTCCGTGCGTCCTCCGAGTTACATTATCGGCGCATGACCTTGCGGGCCAGCATGTTGCCCACCAGCTGAATGAGCTGCACCAGAATAATAATGACGGCGACAACCGACCAGGTGATGACTTCGTTGAAGCGCTGGTAGCCGTCCACCAGGGCGACCTTACCCAGGCCGCCACCGCCGATGTAGCCGGCCATAGCTGACATATCGACCACGCCGATGACCAGGAAGGTGTAGCCCAGGATCAGCGGGCCGAGGGCTTCGGGGATCATGACGGTGAAGAGAATACGCATCTTGGAGGCGCCCATGGCGCGGGCGGCCTCAATGACGCCGGGATCAATCGATACCATGTTCTGCTCGACGATGCGGGCGATGGCGAAGGTCGCGCCAAAGACCATGGCAAAGATGGCGGCGTTGACGCCCAGGCGGGTGCCGACCACCATCTGGGTCAGGGGGCCCAGGGCTGCGAGGAGGATGATGAAGGGGATGGGGCGTACTACGTTAACCACGACGTTCAGCAGGATGTTGACGAAGCGGTTAGCCAGGATGTTGCCCTGGCGGGTGGTATAGAGCAGCAGGCCGAAGATCATGCCCAGGGCACCGGCGACCAGCATGGTCAGTGAGACCATGTAGAGGGTGTCGCCGAGGGCGGGGATGAGTTTGTCGGTGACGAAGGTTGAGTCCACGGTTAGCGTACCTCCTGCACGCGGGTGACGGTCTTGAGTTCAGCGACCACAGCGTCGAGGCTGGTGACATCGCCCAGCAGTTCGAGGGTGAGGTTGCCGTAGCTCTTACCTTGCAGGGTTTCGAGGCCGCCCTGCACGATGTTGAAGGAGACGTTGCGGGAGCCCAGGTAAGAGAGGACCTTACCGATGCCATTGTTACCTTCGGTGATTTCGATGTTGATGAGGTAGCCCTTGTGGCGGGCTTTGAGGTCGGCAGCTTCGTCGCCTACGGGCAGGGACTTGACGGTGGTACCCACGAAGCGGCGGGCAACTTCGGTTTGCGGGTTGGAGAAGACGTCGTAGACGTTGCCTGTTTCGACCACACGGCCGTTTTCCATGACGGCAACGCGGTCGGCGATGGTGGAAACGACGTCCATTTCGTGGGTAATGACGATGACGGTGATGCCCAGCTCGGCGTTGACCTTTTTGAGCAGGTCGAGTACTTCAGCGGTGGTTTCGGGGTCCAGGGCGCTGGTTGATTCGTCGGCCAGCAGCAGGGAGGGTGAGGTGGCAAGGGCACGGGCGATGCCGACGCGCTGCTTCTGGCCGCCGGAGAGCTGGTCGGGGTAGTTTTTGGCCTTGTCGGCCAGGCCCACGAAGTCCAGCAGCTCTGCTACGCGTTCGGCGCGCTTGGCCTTGTCCCAGCCTGCGATGATGAGGGGAAATTCGACGTTGCCGGCAACGGTGCGGGAGTTCATGAGGTTGAACTGCTGGAAGATCATGCCAATGTTGGTGCGCACCTCGCGCAGCTGGGATTCGCGTTTACCTGCGATTTCAAAGCCATCGACGGTGAGTGATCCTGTGGTGATGGCCTCTAGGCCGTTGATTAGGCGAACCAGGGTTGATTTACCGGCACCGGAGTAGCCGATGATGGCGAAGATTTCACCCTTATTGATGGTGAGGTCTACGCCGTTGACGGCGGTGACGGTTTTTTTGCCGACCTTGAACTCTTTGGTCACGTTGTTCAGCACGACCATGGGCTGGGGCCCGGTTGGCTGTAGTCGCTGTTCGGTCATGTCTTCTTCTTCGGTTGGGGTCTTGCTGTGGCTGTGGGCGGACGCACCTGCTGGGGGTATGCGCACAGCGGCAGCCTTTGCGGGGCTAGAGCTGGCACCGGACGGGGCCGAAGTGTCTAGCCTACCGCAGTTGGCTGCCGCTGTTGGGGGTGCATGAGCTAGCTCAAGGGTGAGCTTTGCCTAGTATTTTAGCCGTTGCGCTTCTGCTCTTCGAGGGTGGCTAGGGTGGAGCGCAGTTCGGAGACCTCGGTGGTAACTTCTACTGCGGTGCCCTGGGTGTCTTCCTGTACCACGGCCTGTACTTCTTCGGTGTGGTAGAGCTCTACGATCTTCTTGTAGGTCTCGTTGTCGGCGTTATCGGCGGTGGAGACGAAGAGGTTGACGTAGGGGCGGGCTGATTCGTTAGCGGGGTCGTCCTGGGCCAGGGCGTCCTTGGGGTTCAGACCGGCGTCCTTGAGGAAGTCGTTGTTGATGACGGAGCCGTCAACGGACTCGAGAGCGAGAACGGTCTGGGCTGCATCAACGGGGGTGACGGTGACCTTGGAGGCTGCGGTGTCGACGTCGTCAACGGTGGGGCTGGTGGTTTCTGAGGTGAAGGAAACCAGGCCGTTAGCTTCAAGCAGCAGCAGGGCGCGTGCTTCGTTGACAGTGTCGTTGGGGATGGCGATTTCAGCGCCCTGGGGCAGGGCGGAGATGGAATCGTGCTTGTTGGAGAACAGCGCCATGGGGTAGATAACGGTGGGGCCTACGATCTGCAGGTCGTCGTTTGCTTCTACGTTGTAGTTGGAGAGGTAGGCGATGTGCTGGAACCAGTTGAGGTCGATTTCGCCGGAGCTCAGAGCGGGGTTGGGCTGGGTGTAGTCGGAGAATTCAACGATTTCGATGTTGATTCCCTCTGCCTTAGCGACCTCGACGAGCTTGTCGTTGGAGGGGTCGGTGCCTACTACGCCGATTTTGACGACGTCGTCGCTGGATGATGAGCCGCAGGCTGCAAGACCGAATGCGAGGGGTACGAGAGCCAAGGTGGCAACAAATTTCTTCACGGCTATGAATCTTTCTGTTGAGAAAAGTGGTGTATGCGGCCACGATTCAGCGGCACCGTCTCTAGCGCTGTGTGCTGATGTGGTTTCGGGCGGCCAGGCTAGGCGCCTCTTCTATTAGAACACTGTGGCGCCATCGCTCCCCCATGCGGCTTCTTTTTGGGTCATATGTCACGTGTGTGACCGCAACAAAAAGTTACGGCGTCATAAAACGTCATAAAAGGACTGGAGTCTTAGGTTAAAAACTCCGCAGGTTTGCCCGGTTACCGTTAATGTCCATCGGTATATACCGCATCAATCAGGGATCCTCATGGCACACAGAACTCTTTTTCATTCCCTCACCCGCCTTGCCCCGCACGGCAGTTCCCGCAGCTGGGTGCTAGCAGAAGGCGAGCGCATCCTCACTATAGGCGAGGGTCAGAGTTGGAAAGATGAGCTGGGCGCCCAGCTGGACCAGGCTGAGGTGCGCGATGCGGAAGGCTGGCTCCTAACCCCGGGCTTCACCGATATTCATTGCCATGGCGGGGGAGGCACAGCTTTTGAGGATGCCCCCGATGTAGCTGCCGCACTGCGCGTGCACGGGCAGGCGGGTACGTCCGCCCTGGTGGCGTCCCTGGTCTCTAATCCCCTGGAGCAGATGCAGGCCACGATGAAGGCCTTGCTCCCCTTGATGGGTCAGCAGGTGCCAAGGCAGGCCACCCTGCACGGGTTTCACGCTGAGGGACCCTTTATCTCCCCCGCCCACAAGGGTGCCCATGCCTCCGAGACTCTCCAGGTGCCCACGCCCGACGCCCTTGAACAGCTCTGGGAGGCCTCTGAAGGTAGGCTCCTACAGATCACTCTGGCTCCCGAGACCGACCCCGGTCTAGCTACTTTGCGACGCTGTGTGGAGCTGGGCATCCGGGTTGCTGTAGGGCACACGGACACCACCTATGAACAGGCCAAGGCCGCTTTTGATGAGGGTGCCTCTCTGCTGACCCACACCTATAACGCTATGCGCCCCCTGCACCATCGCCAGCCCGGCCCGATTGCCGCCGCAGCTGATAGCCCGCACGTGACCCTGGAGCTTATTTGCGATGGGGTTCATGTGCACGGTCCTATGGTGCGGGCAGCCTTCTCGCTTGCCCCCGGTCGGGTAGCCCTGGTGACGGACGCGATGGCTGCCGCCGGGTGCGCAGACGGCCCCTACCAGCTGGGTTCTTTAGCGGTAGAGGTGCAGGATTCCGTTGCCCGGATCAAGGGCACCGAGACGATTGCCGGCAGCACACTCACCCTGGCCCGGGCAGTGAAGCAGGCTGTCGCCTTCGATGTTCCCCTCATCGAAGCGGCCCAGGCTGCTACCAGCGTCCCCGCCACTGCCCTCGGCTTAGCAGAGCCAGCAGACAGCTACGCCCTGCTGGGGGCGGATGGCTCCCTGCAGGGCGTGTTGCGAGGTTAGCTCTTATTTGCTGTACTTAGCCTCGAGGCTTTCGCGCACCTTACGGCGCAGGGTCTTACCCAGCATGGAGCGGGGCAGCTCCTCGACCTCGTAGTAGTTCTTGGGCACCTTGTAGCGGGTCAGGCGCTCGTAGCAGTGCTGTTTGAGCTCTTCGGGGTCGATGGCATGGCCTTCGGCAGGGATGATTGCTGCGGTGACCTTTTCACCGCCTGAGCTATCGGGCAGGCCGACAACGGCGCAGTCCGCTACTGAGTCGTGCTGCTTGAGTACGTTTTCGACCTCGGTGGGTGATACGTTGAAGCCGCCGGTGATGATGACTTCCTTGATGCGGTCGACGATTTCGATGAAGTAGTCGTGGTCCAGGCGCACAATGTCGCCGGTGCGTAGCCAGCCTCCGGGGAGCAGAGTCTTGCTGGTGTCTTCGCCACGCTTCCAGTAGCCGCGCATGACCTGGGGGCCGCGTACCAGTAGTTCACCTTCAGCGCCGTCAGGTACATCTTCGAGAGTGTCTGGGTTGACCACGCGGATATCGGTTGAGGGGAAGGGCACGCCAATAGAACCGGCTCGGCGGCTGGAGTTCAGTGGGTTGCAGGAGACGAGGGGGGAGCATTCTGAGAGCCCGTAGCCCTCTACGAGCAGGCCCCCGGTGGCTTCTTCCCATTCTGCTACGAGTTCGGTGGGCAGGTGCATAGCACCAGAGACCGCATAACGGATACCCTGCAAAGAGACGTTGCGTTTCTTGGCTTCTTCGAGCATGCGGCGGTAGACCGGGGGAACTGCGGGCAGAATCGTGGGTGTTGTTTTTTTCATGGCCCGGAAGATCAGGTCCATATCTACGGTGGGGAAGAGCACCAGGCGTGCCTTACAGACTGCCGCGATGGTCTGCCCCAGGGTCATGCCGTAGGCGTGGAAGAGGGGCAGGACGGCGTAGATGACCTCATCGTTGCCGGGCTGGATCCACTCTTCACCCATGCGGCCGTTTGATTCAAGGTTGCGGTGGGTGAGCATGACGCCCTTGGGCAGGCCGGTGGTGCCCGAAGTGTATTGCAGTAGCGCCAGGTCGTAGGCGGTAGGACGGTGGTGGTCGGCGGCCAGGGGCTGGTTCTTCATGAACTGGCGCCAGGGGGTGGTGCCGCGGGCGGTGCCTTCGAGTTTTTCGCGGGATTCCTTGAGCTTGCCGATGGGCAGTTTGAGGGCGGTGCGCATGGTGAAGGGCATTTCTTCAATCATGTTGACCGCGTAGATGTTCTTGGGGCGGATGTCGGCGGGCAGGGAGGTGATGTTATCTGCGATTTTGTCCCAGACGATGGCTGCTTTCGCCCCGTGGTCTTCGAACATGTGGCGCAGTTCAGCTGAAGTGTAGAGGGGGTTGTGTTCTACAACGACGGCGCCCAGGCGCAGGATCGCGTAGAAGGCTACGATGTGCTGGGGGCAGTTGGGTAGCACCAGGGCAACGCGGTCGCCGTGCTGAATACCGGCTTTGCGCAGGCCTTCGGCGACGCGCAGGATCTGGTCGCCCAGTTCGCCGTAGGTGGTGGTGGCACCGAAGAATTCGAGGGCGATTTTCTGCGGTACGGTACGCACTGCTTCTGCCATGAGGTGGCTCAGTGAGGTTTCAGGTAGGGCAACGTCTCTGTTGCTTTCTGACCTGTAGTTCTTGACCCAGGGGCGGTGGGACAAGGGGAAGTCGATGTCGGTCTGGGGTGAATTTTCGGCTGGCTGCATACACACGATTGTGCCACAGGGGCGGTGGAGCTGACATACTTAGGGGTATGGCTCGACGTAGAAATGACGATATTAGCCCCGAAGAGTTCCGGGAGCTCATGCGAGAGATTAACAAGCGCATGATTATTGCCGGTCTCATTGCAATCGGGGTTGGTCTGGCGATTATTGCTCTAATGACCCTGATGTATGGGAGCTAGCATGACGAACTGGGATGAATTGCGCGCCGGTAAGAGCGTCTTTGAACAGATGACGGCGGGCTTTGCCTACCGCCCTGACAAGGAGTGTGCCGATACCCATTACCGGGTGGTGGAGCTGGTTGAGGAGTACACCCGACTGTACCGGGCCCGCGATAGCCGCAAGCAGGAAGTACTGGCCCAGATCGTTGGCTCTCTCGGTGAGGGGTCGATGATCCGCCCTTCGGTAGCCTTCGATTACGGGGTCAACACCCATATCGGTGCGGGCTGCTTCTTTAACTTTGGCTGTGTTTTTCTGGACGTTGCTCCCATTACCTTTGGCGATGCCGTCCTCGTGGGCCCCAACGTGCAGTTTTTGACCCCCACCCACCCGTTGAATCCGGTAGACCGTGAGGCCCTGTGGGAGGGAGGCCTGCCGATTACGGTGGAGCGCAACGTCTGGATTGGCGGCGGGGCTATCCTCTGCCCCGGCGTCACCGTGGGCGAGAACGCCGTGATTGGAGCCGGCGCTGTGGTGACCAAGGACGTCCCCGCTAACGCCGTGGTTGTCGGTAACCCCGCACGGGTCATCAAATATGTGAGCGCCGATGAGCGCCCCACCGACCCGGCCCACCAGTACAGCCCCCAGGCCCTGGGGCTAGCCTAAGTATTTCCACTACAGAAAGGGGTACCGGTGACCGAGCCGTCCCAGAACCGCCGCGACTTTGATGAGTGGGACGCCGTCTTTGAAGACTCCGACCCCACCCGGGTTCTCGATCCGCGCACCTTTGGGCAGGACGCCCGCGGCAGCCAGGGTTCTACACCAGCGGACGCTGGAGTCTCGGCTACCCGTTACCAGCGCGTCCCGCCCGCAGAGCAGAACCACCAACAGACCGCACCGCCCCAGGCGCAGCACCAGCCCACGCAGCAGGTTTATTCTGCTGAACCGGCAACTCCTGCCCAGCCCCTAGCTGCGGTAGAGAGGCCTGCTTACTCCCCAGTACCGTCTTCAGGGGTGGCTTCTTCTGCGTCCGCTCTGAAGCGGGTGCAGTTCATTCCGGCTTTCTGCGGTGCGCTGGTTGCCTACGGTTTGACCACCGGGGGCCTGGCCCTAGCTCGAACTCTCATGGGGCTGCTGGGAGTATCTACCTACAGCGGCCTGACCGAAACAGTTCTGGCGGTCACTGCACCCGCTAGCCGCGCCCAGGCCCTGCCCTGGCTCATCACGGTCGCGCTTCTTCTCTCCCTTGCCTTCGGTCTTGGCGGCTACGCTGCTACACGCATGACGGCCCTTGCCCCCGGTAAGCAGGCTGTGGGCGTCCTGGCGGTCAGCGCCCTCGGCAGTCTGCTTGCCACGCTTCTCACCTGGGCCACAGCCCAGCTAGCCCACCCGCTGGCCCCCAGCTACGCCCTGCAACCGATCCTATCCCCAGATGTGGCAATCGGCGTCCTCACGGCCCTGGCGGCCGGTGTCCTGGCTCTTCTTGCGGCCCTCGCCGGGGCCGGGCTTGGCCTGCGCTACCACCGTGCTCTGACCGGTGCGGACGCCCGCGCCAGCTAGCAGACGTCAGGGCGCGTCACAGCGCCCACAGTTCAGCCCACGAACCACACTTTGCCTGTAAAATATTTTCGTAAGAAAAACACCCCCAGTCTGCTCACCGCACTCCAGTTACAGGGCAACCGACGAGCAGCCACCACCCACAGGTGAAGGTTGCACCAGCACACGAGGTAAGTAGGGAACATGAGCGTAGTACGCGTAGGCATTGTCGATGACCACGAAGTTGTCCGTGAGGGCATGCGAGCTGTCGCAGCAGGCGCGAGCGAAATTGAGCTGGTTGCCGCTGCCCCCACCGCAGCCGACCTGCTGGTCGCCCTAGGCCGCAGCCTTTCCGACCCTTCCTCAGCAGACCTAGGCAAGCTCAAGCGCGACTGCGACGTCGTACTCCTTGACCTTTCCCTGCAAGATAAGTCCCGCCCCTCAGAAAACGTCGATATTCTGCAGCGCGCAGGTATCAAGGTGCTCATCTTCAGTATTGGCGAGAATCCCGGCCTGATTCGTGAGGCCCTCAAGGCTGGTGCCCTGGGCCTGGTGCGTAAGTCAGAGCCCCTGGAGCACGCCCTGGCAGAGGCCAAGAACATTGCCGAGGGTAAGGCCGTTGTCACCAAGGAACTAGCAGCAGCCATCGACGGTGACCACGAGTTCTCCCGCGCTAACCTCTCCCCCCGTGAACAGGAAACCCTGCGTCTCTACGCCTCGGGCTTCGCCCAGGTACAGGTAGCCCGCCGTATGGGCATCAAGCAGTCCGCTGTTAAGACCAATATCGACCGCATCCGCGAGAAGTACGCCCGCGTAGGGCGCCCTGCACCCACCAAGATTGACCTGCGTATTCGTGCTATCGAAGACGGCCTGGTGGACTCCATGGAAGATACCTCCACCGCAGACCGCAACCTCTAAGAAGCGAAGACCTAAGGACAAGCCCTGTCTACCACCATCGGCGGCGCCTCCCGGGACCTAGCCCACGCGCTACAACCATCGCGGGCGGACCGCATCCGTTCTTTCTCCTTCAAGTCGCTCTCGCTCACTACCGGGCAGCAGCGACTGATGGGCCCGAGCTCCTTCGGCCTCTACTGCACCCTGGAGATCATCTACTCCCTGGTTGCGGTAGGCCTGCTCTGCCAGTCACTTGCCAATATCTCCGAGATCCGTGGCGGCGATTCCTACTGGTATCTGGCGATTATCCCCCTGCTGGTGGCCCACGCAGCCCTGCTCATGTTCAATGGCATCCGCAAGGAAGTCTCCGCCAAGGTGGTCAGCTTTATGCTGGTCATCGCCTACGGCTCCTACTTCCTGTGGCCCTTCACCGAGGGGGCTGAGAATTCGGCTATCCCCTGGTCCTGGCTCTTTGGCATCTACGCCATGCTGGTGCCGGTCTTTGAAGAAAGCCCCCGGGAAAGCATCATCCACAGTGTGGTCTTCCCGGTCCTACTGGTGGCTAGCTCCGTAACAGCCCACCTGCTCACAGGAGCCCCGCTCGATGGCACAGAGCTCCTTATTCGAGTTGCCTATTTAGGCTTCTGTTGCGCCCTGCTAGCTGGTCTAGCCCGCTTTGCCCTGAACGCCGTCCGCGAATCAGATAAAACCTACTACGAGACCCTCTCTGCCCAGCTTCTGCTCAACCGCTCCCGTGACTACGCCAAGGAGCTGCAGGACTTCGACAAGCTGGTGCACGATAACGTCATGGCAGCCCTGCTCGACGCCAGCCGCAACCCCGGCGAGCTACCCCAGCGCACCCGCCTGCTGGCCCGCCGCGCTATCGGTGTACTCGAAGAAGAAGCCCTCAAATCCCAGCCCCAGCGTCCCATCACCTTCCAGGCCCTCACCGAGCAGATTGCAGAAGGCGTAGAACCCTGGAACCAGCGCCTGCGGTTTGTCTCCGACTCCATCGAAAAGCACCCCCTGGCCAGCCCGGACTCCACCCTGCCCTACACCGCAGCCCGAGCTTTCACCCACGCTGTGACCGAGGCGGTGTCTAACTCGGCCCGTCACTCGGGCACCCGTACCACCCAGATTTCGATTCGCACCGAAATGCGACGCCCCTTTAACTCCACCCGCGCCGACGAGGTACGCCCCTACATTCTGTGCACCATCTCAGATAAGGGCCAGGGCTTCTCCATGAGCGACATCGACTTCCGCCGCCTGGGCGTGCGCGTATCGATGATTCGCTCTATGGAGGACGCTGGTGGTATGGTCACCATTACCTCGGCACCCGAGAAGGGTACCCGCGTCGTCGTCCAGTGGCCCCACGAGGAACCCAATGCTGGCTAAGTACTACCGTTCCCGCATCCTCACCCTCGTTCTAGGCACCGTCACCCTACTGATTCTGGGGTCTTTCTTCTTCTGGTACGACCACTACACCGTCACCCGTGCCCCACACTGGGCAATTCTGCTAAGTCTCTACGCTCTAGCCACCCTGCCGGTCTTCCTGCCTACTAAGCGTCTGGCTCTGCCCGACGCCATGATGCCCGTCATCATGGTGCTGGCTCTGAACTCGGTCGATACCACTCTGAGCGCCATCAGCCACTCGATTACCTTCTCTAACCTCTCCTGGCCTCTGATGGCCTACACCCTGCTTGCTGCGGGGCTGGTGCTGCGCCGACATACCTTCTTCGGCTGGCTTTTCTTCTTGGGGTTTATGGCCCTGGTGCTCAGCTGGCACACCAACTATTTCGATACTCGCCTGACCCTCTCTACCGAGTTCGCGATCCCCTTCCTGCTCATGCTGGTGAGCATGATTGTGCCCAAACAGATTGAGCAGGCCGTCTCAAAGACCCGGCAGGCCCGCGGTATGCGCATTATCGCGGACGCCGGGCGCGCCGAAGAGGCCGATATGGGCGCTATTGCCACCCAGCGCGTGCAGGAAGTCCGGGCCCTGACCGAGGATATGCTGCACCGTATCGCCTATAACGAGTCGCCGGTGACCCGCACCGAAATGGATGAATTCCGCTTTACCGAGGCCCAGCTGCGCGATACGATTCGCGGCCGCTACATCGTCAATAAGGAGATTCTGGACGCCGCCTGGCTAGCTCGCCAGCGCGGGGTCAAGGTAGATATTCTGGACGAGCGCGGTTCGGCTCTGCCGTCGCGGGTCTCCTTAGCGCTGACCCAGTGCGCGGTTGATCTTTTTGATAACGCCTCTGGCGGTACTATCACGGTGCGTGCCTTCCCAGCCGATGACCAAACCGCCGTGATGCTGGTACACGATGGTAATTCAGAGGATGAAGAGCCTAGCGCTATCGAGATCTCCCAGACCGGTGTGATTGAGCGTTTCTAGTCTCCTGCGGTCTAGCCTTCTGCGCCACGGTGGGGCCGTCTTGTGGACGTTTTGAGGGGAAGCGCCCAGCCGGCTACCCACTGCTTAAGCCCTAGTGTCGCCCTATATGAGGACATACAACAGCTCCTAGCCTCAGCTAATATTTAAGTACCTTGAATGCTTCTTGCATCGAGTCGGGGGACTCGGTGTTCTGGCGACGTTGGGGGACTGACCCAGAGCTTATCAAGAGAAGTTCTTTCAAGGGCATAAGGTAACCTACGAGACCTGAACCTATGTGGGCTCAGCGCCCATAGATTCGGATTTCTTGGGGGAGATAATTCGGATTATGCTCCAGGTTTCGTACCTTGGCGTTGTGAGGCTCCCGCCCTAACCGGCGGGAGCCTCACTATGTTCACACTCGTTCCGTTGGTTTTTGACCATCAGGTTAAGATTTTGACGGAGCCAGCAAGGTAACCCTATGCTGCAAGGCCCGGGCACTGTTTTACAGTGCCCGGGCCTTGTGCTTTTCCAGCGTTTTACATATCCAGAAGCAGGGCAGGCTCTTCTAGGATCGAAGCCACATCGGCTAAGAACTTAGCGGAGAGATCGCCGTCAAGTACCCGGTGATCAAAGGAGCCACCCAGGGTAGTGACCCAGCGGGGAATGACCTCACCATCGACAACCCAAGGCTTCTGCTTGATAGTGCCAAAGGCGATGATGGCTGCTTCCCCCGGGTTGATGATTGGGGTGCCGGTATCAATCCCCAGAGAACCAATATTGGTGATGGTCATGGTGCCCTGCTGCATCTCAGCGGGCTGGGTTTTGCCTTCGCGGGCCCTGGTCGTCAGGTCATTAAGAGCCAGGGCCAGCTCGCGCAGGTTCATGGTCTGGGCGTCCTTGATATTGGGCACCATCAGGCCCCGCGGAGTGGCCGCTGCTATCCCCAGGTTCATGAAGTGCTTAATCTGAATCTCTGAGTCGGTCCAGGTGGCGTTGACCTGCGGGGTGCGGGCAGTTGCCCAGATGACGGCCTTGGCCAGGATCAGCAGCGGGGTGACTTTGACGTCCTCAAACTGGGGGGACTTTTTGAGTCGCTTGACGAACTCCATGGTGCGGGTGGCGTCCACGTCCACGAAGATCGAGACGTGCGGGGCCTTGAAAGCAGATTCGACCATGGCCTTAGCCGTAGCCTTCCGCACACCCTTGACCTTGATACGTTCGATGCGGTCGCCGCCAGCGCCAGCCGGGATCCAGAAGCTGGTGGGGTCGGTGGTTTCGGTAACGTTGGCCTGCTCGCTCAGGCTCAGGTGGGCTGCGTAGTTGAGTAGGTCTCGCTTGGTCACCTGCCCCTGGTCACCGGTGGGGGTTACCTGAGCTAGGTCGATTCCCATGTCTTGGGCGGCCTTACGCACGGGGGGCTTAGCCAGGGGCTGGCGGCGCGGGACCTCGCTGGATCCGGTCTCTGCCGGTAGCTCATGGCTACCTAGACGGCGGAGCACGCCCTTACCTCCCTCCCCCAGGAGTTTCCCGGCGCGGGCAGGTAGGCCCGTGATGAGCTGACGGCGGCTATCATGGCTGGTAGCTACAGGTACCGGGGCGGACGCAGTAGTGCTAGTAGGCGCAACAGGCGGCTGGGACGGGGCAAAAGCAGCCGGGGTGGTCTTCTTACGGGCTCGGCGCTTAACGGGGTCAGCCTTGGGGCCCGAGCCTACCAGGGCGTTACCGCCGCCCTGTTCCCCCGCTGCAGGGGTGGTCTGCCGGGGTACGGCGTCCGGACGTCCGCCCGGACGCTCCGCTACCTGCTGGGCGGGGGCAGGTGTGCTCCCCTTACCGGTAACGGAGATGATGGGGGTGCCCACCTCTACCGTTTCGCCTTCGGCAACCAGCAGCTCCTGCACGGTGCCCTCGTAGGGGGAGGGCAGCTCAACGACCGACTTGGCAGTCTCGATTTCAACAAGCACGTCGTTGATCTCGACCGTATCGCCGGGGGCAACCTTCCAGCTGAGAATTTCAGCCTCGGTCAGACCTTCGCCCACATCGGGCAGGTTAAACATCTGTGACATGGTATGCCTTTCGGGCTAGTAGGCCAGGGAACGGTCAACGGCTTCGAGCAGACGATCGATGCCGGGCACATACTCTTCTTCGACGCGGGAAACCGGGTAAGGAATATGGTAGCCACCCACACGAATCACGGGGGCCTCAAGGTGATAGAAACAGCTCTCGGTAATAGCAGCAGCCACATCGGAGCCAATGCCGCCAAAAGCGGGGGCCTCGTGGGCC
Source organism: Rothia sp. (in: high G+C Gram-positive bacteria) (assembly GCA_030529845.1). Classification (GTDB taxonomy): domain Bacteria; phylum Actinomycetota; class Actinomycetes; order Actinomycetales; family Micrococcaceae; genus Rothia. The sequence goes on from JAUMWB010000002.1 coordinate 153,100, forward strand.
ACCACAAGACGCCCGGTTTTCTGTACCGAGGCCTCAATGCTGGGCAGATCAAGCGGCGAGAGGGAACGCAGGTCGAGCACCTCGATGGAGTGGCCGTCCTCTTCAGCAGCCTGGGCCGCTGCCAGGGCAACCGGAACCAGCGGGCCGTAGGTAGCGATAGTGAGGTCGTCGCCCTCTCGCACCACCTGGGCGGTAAAGGGGTCGAAGTCGGTATCTGAAAAGTTGACTTCGCCCTTCATCCAGTAGCGGCGCTTGGGCTCAAAGTAGATGACCGGGTCGGGGTGGGCGATGGCTTTGCGGAGCATCCAGTAGGCGTCGTGGGGGGACGAGGGGGTCACCACGCGCAGGCCCGGGGTATGGGTGAAGAGGGCCTCGGGTGACTCCGAGTGGTGCTCTACCGAGCCAATCATGCCGCCGTAGGGAATACGGACGGTAACGGGCACCTGATACTGGCCGTGGGTGCGGCCGTGCATTTTAGAGAGCTGCGAGGTGATCTGGTTGAAGCCGGGGAAGACGAAACCGTCGAACTGGATTTCGGGTACGGGCCGGTAGCCGCGCAGGGCCATGCCGATGGAGGTGCCAATAATGCCGGATTCGCCCAGGGGGGTGTCCATGACGCGGGTGGGGCCAAAGGTCTTTTGCAGGCCGTCGGTCACGCGGTAGACGCCACCGAGTTTGCCGATGTCTTCACCCAGAGCCAGAACCTTGCGGTTGGTGGTCATTTCATCGTGCAGGGCGCGGGTGACGGCCTTGGCGAGAGTGAGGGTTTCGGTGCCCTGCTGGGGGTTCTGTTCTGACATGGGTTAGTCCTCCTCGAAGCCGTCGTTGTAGGCGCGGTAGAAAGCACGGTCGTCCTCCACCTGCTGGTGGGGGGCCGCGTAGGCGCGGTCCAGGTAGGTTTCGAAGGTCTCGGGTTCGCTGGCAAGGACGTAGGAGCGGACGCCCTTCACCTGCTCTTTGGTGTAGGCGGCGACCTCGTCGAAGAAGGCGTCATCGGCCTGGCCGGTGGAGCGCAGGTAGGCCTCTAGGCGCAGCATGGGATCCAGGGGTTCATAAGTAGCGCCGTGGTCTTCGGGGCGGTACTTGGTGGGGTCGTCGGCCGTGGTATGGGGGCCCAGGCGGTAGGTTTCAGCCTCGATGAGTACGGGCCCCTCCCCTGCCCTGATTTTGTCCATGGCGTAGCGGGTGGCGGCATAGACGGCAAGCACGTCGTTGCCGTCCACGCGCAGGCCCTCGAAGCCGTAGCCTGCGGCTCGGGTTGAGATGGGCACGCGGGACTGGACGCTAAAGGGCACAGAAATGGCCCAGTGGTTGTTTTGCACGAAGAAGAGGACGGGTGCGTTGTAGCTGGCGGCGAAGACCATGGATTCGTGCACGTCGCCTTCTGTGGTGGAGCCATCGCCGAAGTAAACCGCTACGGCCGGCTTCTCGGCGTCCTGCCCGGGGTCGGTAGCCTGCCCCTGACCGGTTTGGGCTTCACCTGTTTCCGCTTCAATCTCGGCGTCAAGATTCAGCCCCATAGCGTAGCCGGTTGCGTGGAGTACCTGGGCGGCCAGTACTAGGGTGTAGGAGTGCACGTTGTGCTTTTTGGCGTCCCAGCCTAGGGTGCCAGAGCCCCTAAAGAGGGGGGTGATTTCTTCGGGGTTGATACCGCGTTCTAGGAGTACCCCGTGGTCGCGGTAGGAGGGGAAGATGTAGTCGTTGGAGGCAAGAGCCCGGGCGGACGCCACCTGGGCTGCTTCCTGCCCGCGGGAGGGCACCCAGAGGGCCAGCTGCCCCTGGCGCTGAAGCGCTGTCATTTCGTCGTCGAAGCGTCGGGTCAGGGCCATGGTGCGGTACATGTCTTTGAGGTCTTCGCCGCTGAGTTCTTCGGCGTAGGGCGAGAAGCTGGTGTGGGGGGTGGTCTCACCCGCTTCATTCATGAGCTGGATACGCTCTGGCGTTCCCCAGGGGTTAGTGGGGTTTTGCGTCTGTGACATGGGGGGGCTCCGGTTGTGCTCTGTTAGTACCTTTTCTTAACCCTACGCCTACTCGGGGGCAGAGAGGGCCTATTTTTAGAATTTTGAGGGATTAATTGCAAATAAGTTGATAGGTGGGCGGGGATAGTCCCCACCCACACTATTCTCCACCCCCCCTTAGAGGGGCTGGGTGGTGCGTTCTTCGAATTCCGCGGCGATCTTGAGCAGGCGGGCATTGGCCTCGTCCTCACCGATGCTCACACGCACGCCTTCACCGGCGAAAGCACGCACGGACAGGGCGTTGGCTTCTGCCAGGGCAGCGAAGGCTGCCGAGTGCTCGCCCAGGGGCAGCCAGACAAAGTTAGCGCGAGTTTCGGGCACCCAGTAGCCCAGCTCCTGGAGCCCGACAACGACCTTTTCACGCTCAGCCACCAGGTGCTCCACGCGCTCCATAACCTCATCGTTATGGTCAAGGGAGGCCACGGCGGCCTTTTCGGCCAGGGCGCTCACGGCAAAGGGGGTCGCACCTACGCGCAGGTGGGCGGTGACCTCCGGGTGGGTGATGGAGTAGCCCACGCGCAGGCCAGCCAGACCCTGAGCCTTGGAGAAGGTGCGCAGAATAGCGACGTTGGGGTAGTCGGGGTAGACGTCCAGACCGTTGACGGGAGGCTCTTGCCCCTCGGGAATGTCGGAGGCAGCGCAGAATTCGAAGTAGGCCTCATCGATGACCACCAGCACGTCGTTAGGCACCTTAGCCAGGAAGTTGCGCACCTGCGACTCGGTGACGGCGGGGCCGGTAGGGTTGTTGGGGGTACAGATGAGGATGACGCGGGTCTGGTCGGTGACGGCAGCTGCCATGGCATCCAGGTCGTGGGCACCGTTGGGCAGGTTTGGCACCTGCACGCTCTTAGCGCCCGCTAAACCCACACAGATGGGGTAGGCCTCGAAGGAACGCCAGGCATAAATTACTTCATCCTGCACACCATCGGCATGAGTTCCAGCAAAGGTGGTCAGAATCTGGGTCAGAGCGCCCAGACTGCCTGCACCGGTGACGATGTCGCTAGGATTAACCCCCAAGTGCTCCCCCAGGGAGGTGCGCAGGGCGGTGGAAAGCGGGTCGGGGTAGCGGTGAACGGTATCGAAGTCAGCCAGGATCTGGGCTACCGAGGCAACTGGCCCGAAGGGGTTCTCGTTGGATGAGAGCTTATACTGGGCGAGCCCCTCAACCGGCACCGGGGGTTTACCGGCAGAGTATTTGGGAAGCTGGTTGAAGACCGGGCGGGGGTGCAGCCCGGAACGCTGTGAACTTATCATGCCATCCATTCTAGTGTTGCAGGCCACAAAATCTAGGGTTGGGAGTACCGCTCTTTTGGTCAGCGGTGCAGGCAACCGGTGGTTGAGGCCCTCTCTTTCTGGTAAAGTTTTCTTTCGTTCGCCCCTCTTCCAGGGGTTAGAGCAGGCCTCCATAGCTCAGGGGTAGAGCATTTCCCTCGTAAAGAAAAGGTCGTCGGTTCAAATCCGACTGGGGGCTCCATCAACAAAATCTCGCGGCCCGCACCGGTTCAGGTGCGGGCCGCGAGATTTTTTGTTGTCTATAGACCATCCGTGCGGACGCGTCCGTCCGCTTCCGGCGACACCCGAGCCTGCACGGGTGGGCTAGCCTTCGTCCAGGTGGTTTTCGGCCCCGTACCCGATGAGGTAGGCCCAAATCCAGGCGGTGATAACCGCCAAGAAAGGGACCACCAGCAGGTGGGTGTCGTTGGCAAAGAGCCAGCGATAGAAGCCCCAGAGAGCCAGCGAGGGTACAAGGAGCAGGGCAAAGAGCAGCAAGAAACCGCGGGAGAAGCCGCCGCTGGGCGTCCTGCGCGTTTGAAAACCAAGATAATTCTTCACGCAGCCTATCCTATCGCTGTCACCTGGGAGTTCTTCTAGCTACGCCACAGGCCGTAGGTCTTGGCCAGGGATGAGACCTTGCGGGCGCGGGCCAGACGGGGCAGGTAGGAGCCGTCCTTGGGCACAGAGTCCCCCTCGCTCTTCTGTAGTAGCTCGCGGGCCCACTCGATTTCATCGGCACTGGGAGCCAGGCCAACGTTGATGGTTTCGGTCTGGCCGGGGTCGAGGGTGAGCTTGCCGGTCATGCCGTGGCTGGTGGTCACCGCGCAGTCCTTGAGCAGATCCCCGCCGTGCTTGCCCACGGAGGGGCCATCAATGGGGCCAGCTAGACCGCCAACGCGTGAGGCCAGCACCAGCTGCGAGCGCGCATAAGCCAGGGCGATGGGGTCGGCGGAGACGCCGGTGTCGCGGCGGTAGTCGCCTACACCGAAGGCTAGACGGAAGGTACCGGGGGCCTTGGCAATGCGCACCACATTGACCATGCCCAGGGCGGTTTCGATCAGGGCAATGACGGGGGTACCAGCAGGGAGCATCATGGCGGTGCGGGTGACGTGGTCGGGGTGTTCGGTCATGGCTAGCATGACACCTTTGAGCCCGGTTGCCCGGTTGAGGGCTTCAAGGTCTTTAGCCCAGTGGTTACTTTCAATGCCGTTGATACGTACCCAGGCTGAGGCGCCCTGGTTGAGCATCTCGATAGTGTGCTCGCGGGCTTCGTCCTTCTGCTCTTCGGGGCAGCCGTCCTCTAGGTCGATGATGACCGAGTCAGCTTCAGATTCTAGGGCTGCGGCGATGGTTTCTTCGCTGGCGGCGGCTGATACTAGTAACCAGGAGCGGGAGAGACGGGCGGGCAGGGATGCGGCGCGTTCGTTGCGGTGAAAGTTAATCACGGGTGTGTCCTTGTAAAGGTTATTTTGACCTCTTCAAGTTTACCCTGCCCACCGGGGCCCGGGAGGGCTGTCTCTCTGGGTAAAACCTAGGCTCCCGGTCAGGCCTGGAGTCGGCCGTCAACCATGTGTTCTACCCGGTGGGTGAGCTGGATCTGTTCGAGGTCGTGGGTGATCATGAGGGTTGCGGTCTTGAACTCGGCGGTGATGTTGGCCAGGAGCTCGACGATGGGTCAGCTGCGCTCGCCGTAGCCGCCGACCAGGCACGGTCTGGGGCGGCGCTAGATGTGGTGGTCATGGATATTCAGATGAAACCCATGGGCGGGCGGCATCGAGGCGACCCGGGCTTTTAAGGCTGCGGGTGGGCCGCCGGTGCTGATTTTGACGACCTTTGATACCCAGGGCGATATTGTTGCGGCTATTGAGGCTGGAGCCCTGGGCTACCTACTCAAGGACGCCCCACCCGAGCAGGTGCAGGCGGCGGTGCTGGCGACGGCACGGGGTGAGCGGACGCTCTCGCCCGAGATCACCGCGGCCCTGATCGAGCGCATGCAGCGGCCAGCTATTTCCCTATCGGCCCGGGAGATGGAACTACTGAAACTACTGGCCACCGGAGCCACCAATAAAGAGCTGGCTGAGGCCCTTTTCATTTCTCAGGCTACGGTCAAGACCCACCTGGTGCATATTTACACCAAGCTGGGGGTTGATAACCGCACGGCAGCGATTGCGGCAGCCCGCCGCGAGGGGCTGCTCTAGCTCTTCTCTAGCTCTTGGTTCCCGTGGGGCCGGGAGTATCGGCGGCTGTAGCCTGCTTCTTCCAGCTTGCCCCGAAGTAGCGGTCTTTAAAACGCATAACCGGCACCTCAACCACCAGGTACATAGCTACGCCGGCGGCAATACCCAGCGGGGCCAGCAGGGCAACCTGGGCCAGAGTCGGCAGCCCGTGCAGGTGGGGTTCCAGGGCCTTGAAAAGCACATCGTGCACCAGGTAAATGCTGTAGCTCGACAGGCCAATGAGCTGTAAGGGTCGCCAAGCCAGAAGGTGATGCACCGTAGCGCCCAGTGGCTGGCGCGAAGCAACCAGACCCCAGAGCATCACAGCCGACGCCGCCCAAGCCTGGAGCGAATAGCGCACCGTATCGCGGAAGGTCTCATCACGGATGACCAGGGTCAGCAGGTAAACCCCCAGGGCGACGAAAAGCACCCAGTTGCGCCCTAGAAGTGGGATGGTGCGTCCGCCCTGAATCAGGGCCCCAGACCGGTAGCGACGCCCGGTGACCTCGCGCCCCAACACCATCTCGTCCGCTGCGTAGCGGTGGTACCAGAGGGCTGTGAGCATACCGATGGCGATAGCTTCCATGCGAGTATCGGTGCCGAAGTAGATGCGATCGGTGCTAGCCCCCGCATCATGTAGAACCCAGCGGGAGAGCGACGAGTAGAGCACCACGGCCACACCCAGCACAGTCAGGGCCCGCCGGTAGGCAGTCCAGCGCACCAGCACCAGCCAAATCAGGGCAAAGACCAGGTAAAACTGCTCTTCAATCGACAGGGACCACATCACGTGCGTACCCGGCAGCACGGTAATCTGCGAGTCCAGGTAGCGCAGGTTAAAGAAGAAGAAGACCTGTCCCAGAAAGTCCAGGGTATCGACGGCTCCACCCATCGACCGGTACACCAGCGTGGGTAGCACAATCGCCAGAATCAGAGGCGGGGCAATTTTGAGCAGGCGTCGGATATAGAAGCCCGGAACATCAAACCCGCCGGTCTTATCGCGCTCCCGCAGCAGCAGGTAGGTGATGATGAAACCGGAGATAGCAAAGAAAATCGTCACACCCGACCCGCCCGGCACAAAAGTAAGCCCAGCGTGGGAAAACACCACCAGAAGCACCGCAAAAGCGCGCATTGCATCAATGTGGGCGTAGCGGTTCATGGCGTAGAAGTCCCCTCTGGTTCAGGTGCGGTGTATGGCTGTGCGCATAGTGTTGCGGCGCCCTTGTGCCCTGAGAAAGTGCGAACGGGCACCCAACTACCTTACCGGCTCGTCACCGCACCGGGCAGGCGCTTTTTGGGGGATAGCTACGCGATATAGATGACAGAATTTGTCAGGACGCCGGGGTCAAGCTTTCCTGCCGGGCGGCTTCGAGACGAGCTTCGGCGTCCGCAACGTGCTGCTCTACCGTCTCAACCCGGCGGGCGATGGTGGTGGTGCGGGTGCAGCCGCTGGTGCAGTCACCGGCGCAACGGGTCATAGCCAGGGCTTCGGCGCAGAGGGCCAGGGAGTTACCGGCCTTAGAGAGAGCCCGGTGCAGGTCGGAGTAGACGCCAGAGGGCGAAGCGGGGATGTCGCTTGATGCGCTGGGAGCTAAACGCTGGGCCTCGCTAGCGACAGAGCGGACGCGCGGCAGCAGGTCAGCAAGGTCGTTGGCCAGGGGCACAAGCTCTTCGAGGGTGGGCCCGGCGGGGACGCGTTCGAGAATCTGGTGGAAACGGTCCAGGCCGCGTACGAAGCGGTCGTGGGCGCGGCGCCAGAGGCCTTTGCCAAGCTCGGCGTCGTCCCTGCGGCTCTGCAGGAAGTCTTTGATACCCACGGCTACTCCTTTCACGAGGTCTACATACTTAGGTTACCCTAACATCCACCCCCTCGGTGAAAGGTACCACCGTGCTCAAAAATACCCAGCTAGTTCGTGGGTATTTTCCACTGAGGTGGCACCTACCCAATCAGTGGGCAGGCGCGCAGACGCCCGCCCCCCCCTAGGGAATCAGCAAAATTTTGCCGCGGTGCTCCCCGGATTCTAAATGGGCGTGGGCTTCTGATGCGCGGTCAAGCGGGAAGACAGCACTCGTGTGGATTGAAATTTCCCCGCTTTCAATCAGCGGCCACACCACCTGACCCACACCCTCCACGATGCGGGCCTTATCAGCAGCCGACCGCGAGCGCAGGGAGGTGGCGTGCACGCTCAAGCGGCGCGGGAGCATATAGCCCAGGTTAAGCTGCCCCTTGGGGCCACCCTGCAGGCCAATGACGGCCATAGAACCATCGACCGCCAGGGTTTTAATGTTCTCTTCTAGGTAGGCACCGCCGACGACATCCAGAATGTAATCCACCCCGCGTCCGTCCGTCAGCTGGCGTGCGGCCTCGCGGAAGTCCTGGGTGCGATAGTTGATAGCCTCAGCACCCAGGGCTCGAATGAAGTCGCACTTTTCGTCGCTACCGCCGGTGGCAAGGACCTGTAAGCCCAACCCCCGGGCTAGCTCAATAGCGTGGGTGCCAATACCTCCGGTACCGCCATGAATGAGCAGAGTCTTGCCGTCATTATCCTCAGGCGCAATAGATACCCCCAGGGTGAGCACCAGATTGGAGTAGACCGTTGCAGCCACCTCGATAAGCCCGGCAGCATCTTGCAGGCTAACCCCCTCGGGCACCGGTAGGGTATGGTTCAGGTCAACAGCCACATACTCGGCATAGCCACCACCGGCCAGCAGGGCAACACGCTCTAGGTTTAGGTAGCCTTCATCAACCCCCTCCCCCACAGCCTCCACTGTGCCGGAAACTTCTAGCCCGTAGACGGAGCTAGCCCCAGGGGGCGGAGGGTAAAAGCCCTGCCGCTGGGAGACGTCCGCCCGGTTAACCCCGCTGGCGGCCACCCGCAAAAGCACCTGACCTACGCCAGGCCTTGGCGTGGGTTGCTCACTCACGACTAGCACCTGGGGGTTACCGTGTTCTTTTTCAAGAATGGCGCGCATGGGTTAGCTCCTTCTCTCACAGGTTTTTCTGCCCCTACCAGGCAGAGAGGCGGACGGTCGGTTACGCCCCACCCCTCCTCAGCCTAACGAGAGCAAGGGCACAAAAGCCACTATTTTGCTTTGAGGTGGTAACTGTGTAACATGGTATGAGTGCTCAGCACAGTTTGGATGGTTGTCCGAGCGGCCGAAGGAGCTGGTCTTGAAAACCAGTAGGCGGCAACCCCGTCTCGTGGGTTCAAATCCCACACCATCCGCCAAGAAAGCCCGCTTCCGTAAGGGAGCGGGCTTTTTCATGCCCAGATTCGGGCATAAAACGGGGGCAGGTATTTAACCTGCCCCCCGTTCTCTCAGCAAGAAACTCTGACGCTAGTAGGTAGAAGATGTACCAGCAGCGCTGACCAGAACAACGATAAAGACAATGTAGGCGATGATAAACAGCAGGGAGAGGATGCCCAGAACTAGGCCGATCCAACCGGTGACCTTACCGACGGTTGCCTCAGCCCCGTAGGATTCAGCCTTGCGGACCTGGGACAGGGCAAGGGGGCCAAAAACCACACCGAGGCCCGCAATCACGATGGACAGAATGCCGAAAATCATGGCGTTCTGGGCATGCTTCTGCCCTTCAGGATTTACAGCAACCTGGCTGTAGGGCTGGTTATAGCTCTGAGCATACGACTGCCCGTTCGATGCATTGTAGGAGCCGTAGTCCTGCCCTGACCTCTGGGGATCCTGCTGGTTGTAAGATTCTGACATGCCTATTCCTTACGGATGTGTGGTGGACGCTACTATACCTAATAGTCTATCAAGCAAGGCCCAACGACCTCCGCAGTAAATACTTTCATCGCACGAGAGTTTTGACCACCGCTACTTTTGTCGCTAGTATGGGTAGAGCTGTGTTGCTAGGCCACGTTGACGAGCCTCTACACAGACTATGGAGACGTGCCAGAGCGGCCGAATGGACTTCACTGCTAATGAAGGGTCGGGGTTAAACTCGACCGGGGGTTCAAATCCCCCCGTCTCCGCCACAAAACCCCGGTTGATTTGCTCAACCGGGGTTTTTCTGTGCCCTCTTAGAAACTCACCAGGTAGGTGGGCCGCTCGCCACCCTGTGTGGCGATACCGCCGCACATGGCAACCAGCAGCACAGGCGCGGACGCCCACAGGCAGCGTCCGCTAAAAAGTAGCGAAGTGGGTGAGGCGGGCTTCACCTTCAATGAGCTGGTCCCAGTCACCTACTACCTCAAAGACCGTGAGGGACGAGGGAGCGTACCCGTAGGAGGCGTCCATCAGTGCTTCGTAGTCTGAGTCAGGGCGGGCCAGTTGCAGGGCAGCGTCCTGGACTCCGGGCAGGTGGGCAATCAGCATCAGGGACTGCACGCCCACAGGAGTGCGGTTAATGGCAGTCAGCAGAGCTGAGGCTGGTGCATTGTAGAGGCGTTCGTCCAGACTAGCGGTGGGGGCCTTCTCCCCCAGTGCATCTGACACCCAGGTAGTGGTCTGTCGCGTGCGCAGGGCCGCTGAGCTAACCAGCATTTCGGGAACCAGCTCATTCTGCTTGAGCCAGACCCCGGCCCGCCGGGCCTGCTCACTCCCGTGGCGGGTCAGCGGGCGATTGAAGTCGTCAAGCCCCCAGTCAGCTTCAGCGTGACGCATAATAATGAGAGTGCGGGCGTCGTGACGGGGTAGGGCGAAGTCGGTCATACACCCATCCTAGCCGTCGAGACCGATAAAGCGCTTGAGCAGGTAAATAGTCTCTTCGGGCTTCTCAGAGTGCACCCAGTGCCCGGCCCCCTTGATAACCACTCGGCGCACTAGCGGGAAAAGCTCTTTCATGGGTGCAAGATCAGCATCTGTGATGTAGGGGGATTCCCCACCTGCGACCCACAGCACGGGTTTCTCAAAGGACCCCTCAGCCCCCGGCCAGCCCATAATCTCGGGCAGGTGGCGGCGTAGCATCTGTAGGTTAGGCTCCCAGGAGTTACCGTTCTTTGACATGGTCAAATTCTGTAGCAGGAAGGCTCGAGTGCCCGCCGCAGGCACATTGAGGGCAAGGTCCGCATCAGCCTGGGAACGGGTGGTGTAGGTTTCGATCGGCAGGTTCAGCATGGAGTCCATGAGAATTTCAAAGCTCCCCTTGGACTCCCCCGGGGCAATATCGATAACCACCAGTTTGCTCACCAGATGGGGGTGGCGCAGGGCCAGCAGCATAGCGATTTTACCGCCCATGGAGTGGCCCATCAGCACGACGGGCTCACCGGCGCTATAGTTTTCCACTGCCTCAGCTGCCAGGTCTGCCATCTGCCGATAGTCGAAGCTCTCTGTCCAGTAGCTAGCGCCGTGATTAGGCAGGTCAACCAGCAGGGTCTGCACCCCCTCCCCCAGACCCTTGGCGATACGGGTGAAGTTCTTACCCCGCCCCAGCAGGCCGTGTAGGAAGAGGGTTTTGATGGGCCCAGAGCCAACAAGCGAAGTTTTCAGAGAGGGAACAGTCATGCCCTCTACTCTACTACCGCCCACCTGCCCAGCCACGGGCAAGTGGGCGGGGTGCGTCCGCGCAAACACAAGGGGCGCCGCCACCAGCCTGCTAGCCGGTAACGACGCCCCTGCACACGCGATTGAGATTAGATGGAGTATTCCGGTGCTGCCCAGACAACAACCTCGGGGTGCTCGTAGAAGCGGTAACCCTGGCCGCGCACGGTACGAACAGTATTCGACAGGCGGCCTAGCTTAGAGCGCAGACGGCGGATATGCACGTCGATGGTGCGCTCATTGGGAATTTCCTCAGCGTCGCGCCACAGGCTGGTGAGCAGCTCTTCGCGGGCAACGGTGCGCTGGCCGTTTTCCACCAGATAGTTGAGGAGCTCAAACTCCTTGTAGGTGAGGTTGAGCAGCTCGCCGTCCAGGTAAACCTCGCGGCGGGAAAGATCAATCAGCACGCCTACTGAGTGGGTGGGCTTGACGTCCTCACCACCGTGATGAGCGGACGCCGGTACCGCCTCAGGCTGGTAGTGCACGGCGGTGGGGTCGCCCAAGGCGTTACGGACGACCTCAAGATCGCTACCCTGCGCATCAGCAGGAGCCAGTGCCACAGCCGCATAGGACTCTGCACCGGGCACCTGGTTCTGCACGTAGGCACGGGTATCTTGAACAATGCGCACCAAAGAGGTGCCCTGCTGGGCGGCAGCTTCCTCACTGAGGCCAACATAAATCACGAATCCACGAGCTTCGTTCTCCTGCGCAGCTGCGCGCGGAGGCTCAGGCTTGTAGGTCATCGGGCGAAGATTAGCGGGCTGCTGCTTTGCAATACCGCGACTATGGCCGGCTGCACCCTGTTGGCGCTGAGCGGCAGAACGGTTGCGCTGCGAGATGTGAACATACCCCGGTGCACCTGACATTTTGCCTACCTTCTCCCTGTATGAGTTGAGCATTCGTGTGTGGTTCCACTAAACAACAAACCGTGTGTGTGGGTGGGTCTACTGTCTACTTTTAATCGTTGTCCGAATTTGTATTTAAAGCAAGTAATATTCGCGTATTTTTTCAACTTATCTGAGTCTAGCCCCCGAGCAAGGGTCAGCAAACATGAAAATCCTTACACCCCACGGCATATTTTTACACCCTAGGTTCTAAATAAAGCCTTGGCACCCCCGGTTTTCTGCATATTTTTGCCTGCCGATAAAACCAGACAACTAGAACGCCTAAAACTCAAATGTCAATACCTTTTTGTGGGCAAATCTCATCATGCAATATATTTGCCATCACATAGCGTGCCAACAACAGACGTCCACCGCTACAAAAACAGGGGCAACCCGCCACCTGCGAGCTGCCCCTAGGCTAAGGTAGTGAGCTAAAAATCCCTACTCAGCGACCCCATACAGACGGTCGCCAGCATCCCCCAGGCCGGGAACAATGTAGGACTTCTCATTGAGGCGCTCATCCTGGGCAGCCAGGAAGAGATCGATATTCTCAAGCCCGTCCACACCCTTTTCAAGGGCCTCAATACCCTCAGGGGCACCCAGCACACAGACGCAGGTAATCTGCTCAGCGCCGCGGGCACGCAGGAACTTAATGGCCTCAATCAAGGTGCCACCGGTAGCCAGCATGGGGTCGAGCACGTAGACCTGACGGCCAGTGAGATCCTCGGGCAGGCGCTCAGCGTAGGTGACGATATCCAGGGTTTCCTCATTGCGGGCCATACCCAGGAAGCCCACCTCAGCGGTGGGAATCAGACGGGTCATACCTTCCAGCATGCCCAGACCAGCGCGCAGGATCGGCACGATCAGGGGGCGAGGGTTGGCAATATGGGAGCCAACGGTAGTAGCGACGGGGGTCTCAACTTCGCGAGGCTCAACACGAATCTCACGAGTGGCCTCGTAGGCCAGCAGGGTGACCAACTCATCAACAAGCTGACGGAAGGTCGGAGAAGGGGTGTTCTTATCGCGAAGAACGGTAATTTTGTGGTCAACCAGGGGGTGGTCCAGAACTTTAATACGCATAGTTAAAAGTTACCACCGGTGGCCAAACCCCGCGCAGAGATAAGGCTGGTGGGCGAATGCGTATCATGCGAGTATCACGGCTGGGCAGATTTATGTCAGATTTACATGGCGGGGCTGTTTTCAGGCACGAAAAAACCCGCCTCACCTAGATTTCACTAGGGGAAACGGGTTTTTACCTGTGGCGGTGACGGAGGGATTTGAACCCTCGGTACGGGGTTACCGTACACAACATTTCGAGTGTTGCACCTTCGGCCGCTCGGACACGTCACCAAACTCTGGAAATTTTACCCTAGATGCCCCAGTCACTCAACTTAGCGGGACTCAAAGAGAGGCCTCTAAGCCTGGATATACCCATCGATCGTTAGCATGGCCAGTTCAGCGCTTTCCTCGGGAGTGCGCTCAGCACCATGGCGGGTTTCGTCCATTGACAGCATAAAGACCGCACCAAAAATGATGAGAGAAACACCCTCGATAGACCGATCTGTACGCACGGCGTAGCGGGTAGCCAGTCGGCTAATGAGCTCGCGAATGAACCGCATAATATCTGCACGGATCAAATCTGTGGTGGGTGACCAGTCAGCACCGGCTCGCCAGAGTTCTGAAACCCAGAGCCGGGCGAAACCGGGGTGCTCGCGCAGGTAGATAATGGCTGCATACAAGGCGCTGCGCAGGGCTTCCCTGGGGTCCTCATGGTCGCTGGCAACCGTCATTTCAGCCAGCAGGAGCTTGGCGCCGTACTGCAGGAGCTGGTCAATCATGGTCTTCTTCGACCCAAAGTTGTAGTAGACCGTGCCTTTAGAAACCCCAGCGCGCTCGGCAATGTCTTCTACTGTGGTGGCGGTGGGGCCACCCTCGCTCATGATGTCCATGGCAGCTTCGAAGAGTTTGAGTTGGGTCTTATTGGTGCGTCCGGGGCGGCGCGTGCTCGCCTCAACCACCGGTGTTTGGTGTGCGTAGACGACCGTTTCTGCCTGCTGTGCGGCCATGCCCTCCCCCTTACGGTATTTGAAAAAATGGTGTTTCTTTTTCAAAGATACATGATAATGGGGTGGGGCAGGCAGTTTTCTGCCGCGCGTTTGCGGGGCAATTTAGTCTAGGAGCGATGTTTTCTAAAGAAAGCAGTCAGGAGCTCGGCACATTCCTTCTCAAGCACTCCAGGGCAGACCTCCACCCAGTGGTTTACCTTGCGGTCGCGCAGCACATCGTAGACGCTCCCGGCAGCCCCTGTTTTTTCTTCCCAGGCCCCCATGACTACCGTGGGTAAGCGGGCTAGCAGGATAGCCCCGGCGCACATGAGGCAGGGTTCGAGGGTGACCACCAGGGTGCAGCCCTCTAGCCGCCAGCTCCCTAGGTGCTCCGCTGCCTGGCGGATAGCAATGACTTCGGCATGTGCGGTGGGGTCGGCATCCGCCTCGCGCCGGTTGTAGCCGCGCCCAATGACCTGCCCGGCGGCGTCCACAACTACCGCACCGATGGGAACATCCTCGCTTGCCAGAGCAAGCTTGGCCTGGTCGATGGCTTGGCGCATGAGGGATTCGTGGTTCAGGTTGCGCGGACGCATGGGCAGGGGGGATCGAGGCATGGTTCCTTCAGCGCGTGCTTAGTGGGTGATGGCCAGGGCATAGGGCAGGACGGTGGTGGCACCGGCAGCACGCAGGGTGCGGGCCGTGACGGTGGTAGACCAGCGGGAGTCAATTCTATCGGTGACAACCAACACCGGCCCCGGATTGGTCACCAGGTAGTCCGTAGCAGCCTCGGGTAGGCGGTAGGCATTCAGTACGCCTGCACAGCGGAAGACACTGTTGCCACCGAAGTGGGCGGGGGCGTCCGCTAACTCGAAGTCGCCTAGATCGACCAAGCGTCCGGCGGAGGCAATACCGCGAGCCAGCGACGAAGCGAGTTGCGGACGCACCGACGAGGGTAGCCCGATGACGGCAACCGGGCGCTCTGCCCAGCCCCATTCGGCCAGTACCTGCAGGCTGGCCCGGCCTAGGTCGGCGGGGACGGGACCGTCCACGGGCTGCCCGTCGGGTCCGGGGGCGAAAACCTCGCGCAGGCGGTTGCCCCAGCCCAGGTCGGTGAGGCGGGCGAGCGCTCTACCCTCGCTGGCGCGTTCAGCCTCAGCGATCTTGCCGCGCAGGGGCTTGCCGGTGATTTCGTGCACGGCGTGAGGTACCAATCGGTCGAGGCCCGTAGGCCACATGCCGCGCGGCTCAATGGGTACACCCACGCGGGCAAGGGCTGAGCCGGCCTGCTCGGTTAGGGCCGGGTTGAAGCCGGTGGGGTACCAGGGGCCGGCGCACACGTCGCAGATGCCGCAGGGGCGGGCGGTGGTGTCGTCGAGTTCGCGGGCGAGGAAGACCATGCGGCAGGTGCCGGTGTGCTGGTAGGCCAGCATGGCGTCCTGTTCTCGCTGGCGGGCCTGGCGCACTCGGGCGTAGCGCGGGGAGTCATAGTGCCAAGGGTTACCGGTGGCTATCCAGCCGTGGGAGCCCCGTTCCACGGCACCTTCTACAGCCAGGACTTTGAGAAGCAAATCCAGCGAAGAACGCTTCACATCTACCCGGGTTTCAAGCGCGGGTACGGTGAGTTCTTGCCCTGCGGCGGTTGCCTCGGCCAGGGCTGCCAGTACAGCCCCGGTGTTCTCTTCGGTGGGCATGGAGGCGGTGGCGAAGTAGTCCCAGATATCCCTATCTTCACTACCGGGCAGCAGGAGCACATCGGCCTTGATAGCACCGCGCCCGGCTCGACCCACCTGCTGGTAGTAGGCAACAGCACTAGAAGGAGCCCCCAGATGCACTACAAAGCCCAGGTCGGGTTTATCAAAGCCCATACCCAGGGCGCTGGTGGCAACCAGAGCCTTGACTCGGTTTTCTTTGAGGGCACTTTCTGCCTCGCGTCGCTCATCGGGGTCGGTTTTACCGCTATAAGCCAACACGTCGTAGCCCGCTGCTCGCAGGGCGGTGGCGGTATCTTCGGCCGCTGAAACGGTCAGGGTATAGATAATGCCAGAGCCCGGCAGACTGCCTAGATGGGTAGCTAGCCAGCCCAGGCGGTCACTGGCTGTCGGCAGGGTGAGGACGCCCAGGCGCAGCGAGTCGCGGGACAGTGGCCCGCGCAGGATAAAGACGTCATCGACGTTCCCCTGCCCACGTGCGCCGAGCTGCTCGGCGACGTCCTGCACTACCCGCTCGTTGGCGGTTGCGGTGGTTGCTAGCACGGGGACGCCGGTGGGCAGAGCCGCGATCAGGTCGCGGATACGGCGGTAGTCGGGGCGGAAGTCGTGGCCCCAGTCGGAGATGCAGTGGGCCTCGTCGATGACCAGCAGGCCGCAGGTGCGTACCAGCTCGGGGAGCCAGTCTGAGCGGAAGTTCGGGCTGTTGAGCCGCTCAGGGCCCACCAGCAGAACATCGAGCTCACCGGCAGCTAGCTGGGCCCGTACGGCATCCCACTCGGTCACGTTCGAGGAGTTCACCATTGCTGCCCGCACCCCGGCGCGGGCGGCGGCCTCTACCTGGTCGCGCATGAGGGCCAGCAGGGGCGAGACGATGAGGGCAGGGCCACTCCCCCGCCTGCGCAGTAGCAGGGCTGAGAGGAAGTAGACCGCTGATTTACCCCAGCCGGTTCGCTGAATCACCAGGGCCCGACGGCGGTTTTCCACTAGGGCTTCAATGGCCTCAAACTGGCCGGGGTGGAAGGTCGCTACCGGGTTGCCGGTCAGTCGGACGAGGAGTTCGGTGGCTTCTGCCCGCAGGTTATGAGGCGGACGCGCACCACCCGCTACCGCATCAGGTTGCTGGGGCAGGGGCACTAGCGCTGCCCCTGATCAGCGCCCAGGTAGGCCTGCTGTAGCTTCCACTGCTGGTAGGCCTTGATCTGGCGCATGTAGGTTGAGACGGGGCTCTTCCAGACGAAGACCAGGAAGACGATGGCGAGCGCGCCAGCCAGCAAACTAGTCAGCATGGTCCAGTGGAAGAAGATGAAAATAGCTAGCAGTCCGCTGAGCAGGTTGAGAATCTGGAAGCTCGCTACGACGGTCAGCACGATACGGGCCCAGTTGTGCCCCTTGTTCATCATGATGGTGAAGAAGACGAGCAGGGCTGACCAGATCAGGCCAAAGACCAAGCCCACGATAAGCCCAGCGGTGGCAAAGCCGGTGTCTGCGGTCATTGCCATCTCGGCCTCTGCCGCTGCCAAGTCTTCTTCGCTCATGAGACTGCTGAAGAGGGAGAGGATGCTGCTATTGGTGGCCTGCTGAATCTCCTGGTAGAAGATGGTACTCAGAATAGACCCCAGAAGGCCCAGGCCAATTATCACGTACATGATGAGGCTGGCAGTTTTGAGGGCCTGAGGGCGTTCGGGAGCATCCATGTGGGCGGGCAGGCCCTGACCGTAGGCCTGGGCGTAGCCCGCGTAGGCTCCCTGCTCGTTGTAGTGGTCGCCCTGCTGGGTTGCCGAATAGGACGGCGGCTGGGTCTGGTTAGGGTAGGCCTGGGGCTGCTGGGGCTGGTAGTTGCCGGTGGTCTTGTCGTTGCCGGGGTACTGGCTCACGGGATCCTCCTGGTCAGTGGGCGGTAGGTGCTTGCTTTAAGCCTACCGACCTATTGCCCGGCTCACCAGTGTTTACGCGATTTCGAAGATACCGCGGGCGCGGTCTTTCTTGACGGCTGAGGCGGGGAAGATACGGCCGCTCATTGAGATGTAGACGCCGGGTTCGAGCAGGTTGAGGGCGGCGACGGCTGCCCCCAGGTTGAAGCTGGCGTCGGACTTGCGCATGGAAGCGGGCTGCATAGCACCGGTGAGTACAACGACTTTCTCACCCAACTCAGCATGGGCTTCTAGGTAGCGGGCGGTTTCGGGCATGGTGTCGGTGCCGTGGGTGATAATGACGCGGTCGTTCTTTACAGCATCGAGCACCTCTAGCAACACTGCGCGGTCGGCGTCGACCATATCGAGGCTGTCGAGCTTAAGCACGCTCTGCACCTCAAAAGCGGTGTCGGTGAGCACGAAGCTCAGCAGTTCGGGCACCGAGGGCTCGCCGATTTCGAGTTCGCCGGCTACGGAGTAGACCTTATCGAAGGTGCCACCGGTGGTCAGGATGGTGACGGTTTCTGCGTTGTTGATGGGCATGGCTTCCTTGAGGGTTGGGGGGGTCTTGTTTCTAAGTCTAGTGGAGGGCCAAGCGGACGCCCGCGGCCAGCTCAGTGGGCGAAACGGCAGCCCAGCACCCCCGCAACTTTCGCCGATAGCAAACAGAGGCGTGCGAGGGTGCCGCCCAGCCCCAAGCTCCGGTTGCCCGGCTAGTTGCGCCCCGGCGTCCTTGCCTTCGATACGGCAGGACGCCGGGGCGTAGCCTTTCACAGGCAGCTACCACGTCAGTAGCATGGGAGGGTAACAACACCTCACTGAAAGGCTGATCATGCCCGAAACCTCCGCTCTCCACCTGCGCTTTCCCATCGTGGGAGCCCAGTGGCTCTCAGCTAATATCGCCGCCCCTAATCTGGTTATTCTGGACGCCTCAGTGGGCGAGTTCGCCGGTGCCAGCACGGGCATACCCGGTGCCCGCCGCTTCGATATTGACGGAGAGTTCAGCGCGCCCGAAGGGGTACACACCATGCTGAGCGCCGAAGACTTTGAAGTTAAGGTCCGTGCTCTCGGTATCAGCAAGGACGCCGCCATCGTGGTCTATGACCGCCAGGGCATGTTTTCTGCCGCTCGCGGCTGGTTTATGTTTGTGGCCATGGGGCACGACAACGTAGCCGTCCTTGACGGCGGCCTGCCCGCCTGGGAAGCAGCCGGGTTCAGCCAGCTCCCCCTCAACGAGGGCCCCTTCGTGCCCGGCTCCTTTGTGGCTGAGGACCGCGGCCTCTTTGTGGACGCCCTGACCACCAAGGCCTTAGCTGAACGCCCAGACGCCGCTGTCATTGACGCCCGCAGCGCCGAACGCTTTGCCGGCACTGCACCCGAGCCCCGCCCGGGTCTGCGAGCCGGTCATATTCCCGGTTCGGTCAACCTGCCCTTCACTTCTCTGCTTGATGAGCAGGGGCGCTTCCGGGCCCCCGAAGAGGTCAAGGCTGCTGTTGACGCCGTCGCAGGGGATGCTGAGACTCTCATCTTCTCGTGCGGGTCTGGCGTCACTGCCTGTATCGATGCCCTGGCCGCCTATGTTTCGGGCTATACCGAGCTGGCTATCTACGACGGCTCCTGGGCTGAATGGGGTGCAGAGGACCCTGCCGGGTTACGTCCGGTTGAACGCTAACCGCATGGTCAACTGAATCCAGCGCTGAAAGCTGCCCGGGAGGTCCCGTGTCAGGATCTCCCGGGCAGCTTGTGTAGAGGAGAAGGATCTGAGGTTACTGACCGAAGTTTTCAGTCCAGTAGTCGTTGGCTCCGGTGATGTTGCCGTCCTCGTCGTAGAGGTAGAAACCCTTGCGGTCGGCAACACCGCTGAAGCCAGCGTCGAGAGCTTCCTTGAGCTTGGCACCGAACTCGCGCACGGTCTCGTCGTCACTCGCTGAGGCAATATGGGAGGCGACGTTGAATCCCACAGTGTCGTAGGCGGCGAAGGGCCCGGACTTGGTGCCGGTAGCGATAGTCCATGCCTTATCGATTTCCTCGGGGATGCCTACGCCATTGACGTAGAGCTTAGCACCGGCATCGAGCCAGGGGATCAGCAGGGAGTTCAGCAGATAGCCGGGCTGCTCCTTGCGGACATGGACAGGAACCATGCCGGTTTCTTCGGCGTAGCGGATGGCGTCTTTGATGTTCTCTTCGTCAGTCTTGGCGGTGCCCATAATCTCTGCGGTGTTGCGGATCCAGACGCGGTTGGCGTAGTGGATAGCCAGGAAGCGGTCGGTGTGGCCGCTGGCGTCTGCAAAGTCAGAGGGCAGCAGGGATGAGGTATTGGTGGCAAGCAGGGTGCGCTCGTCAGCCAGCTCCCCTACCTTGGCCCAGGTTTCGCGCTTGAGGTCGAGGTTTTCAGGTACAGCCTC
This sequence comes from Rothia sp. (in: high G+C Gram-positive bacteria), assembly GCA_030529845.1. Classification (GTDB taxonomy): domain Bacteria; phylum Actinomycetota; class Actinomycetes; order Actinomycetales; family Micrococcaceae; genus Rothia. The sequence continues at coordinate 173,064 of JAUMWB010000002.1, forward strand.
GATGACGATATCGACGTCGCTGACCGCTTCTTTGAGGTCACTGGTGGGGACGATGCGGGCGATGGCTTCGTCGAACTTTTCGGGGGTGTAGTCGGGAAGATCCTGTTCGTAGCCCTGACGAATCCAGGCCCAGCGGTCGGTTAGTTTTTCAAGGGCTTCGGGGAAGGGATCGTAGGCAAATACATTCTTGCCGTGCCAGGCTGCCTGCATGATGATTTGTGAGCCCAGGACGCCGGTACCCAGAACAGCTACGGTCTTGAATTCGCGTGACATGATCATCTTCTCCTTCGAAGTTGCATTTCATTGATGCAATAAATACTACGCCTACTGACCCAAAAGGGAAACTTTACAAGGAAAATCTTAAGAAGTATGTCGGGCACCATCGAACACAGATTGCCACCGACCCCACGGCCCACGGATTAAAAGTTTTCGCCTTGGTTGCCTCCAGAAACCTGAACAAGGATTCACTGCGCATGCTGGTTACTTTGATAAAACAGTAACCCCGGCGATGTGCAAAGAGCAGGAATCGTTCCGGGGTTTTCACTCTTCAGTGTAATACTAGGAACCATGGGAGACAAGCAGGTATCAATAACAGACTTAGAGGTATGGTTCTCTGAGCCTCGACTTCATAAATACAGGATGTACCGGAGCCCTGAATGGGCCTACCAGCGGAACGCTCACATCACTAAGGAACTCCTTGTTGATATCGGCCACTTTGAGATTCTCCTGAGGAATGCAGTAGATAAAGCCCTCAACCACCATGAAAGATACGGCACACACTGGTTTCAAAACCCTGCTCTACCGCTGAGTACTCAAGCCAAGAAAAGCGTAGACAAGGCAGTAGAACGCGCTACGAGACGTGGCGCCAAGCCCCTAGAGGCTGGTCGGGTCATTGCAGAGCTACCCCTTGATTTCTGGAGATACCTGTTCTCCAAGTACTACCAAGCAACGGTCTGGCCAAAGTTTGGTGCTTGCCTTTCGAGAAAGGTTAGCAGAGTCGAGTTTGAGTGCCATCTCAACTTTGTGTATATCAACCGCAATCGTTTTCCCCACCATGAGCCAGTCATCAGGGGAAGCTACGAGGAAGATGTGGCATACGTACAGAGCTTACGAACTTCTATCCATTTCTTAGCATCGCTCATCTCAGACCGTGCTGCTCTATGGATTGAGCAGAACTCATCCGTCAATGAAGGGGTAAGGAAGCGTCCAGATGCCAACTCATGAAAGCCACGCTCAAACTATCTCTGCCTACTCTAAGCAGGCGCAAGAGTACTCCACGGTCTTAGGGCATCTCAAAGCTACGAAGGAGCCTGACCGCAAGCTGATCAGCTCTTGGTCCAGCTCCGCAGCAGGAAGCATACTTGACCTTGGGTGCGGGCCTGGGCACTGGACAAACTATATCGCTTCATTGGGCAAGAGCGTAAAAGGAATTGATCCCACTCCCCGTTTCATTGAAATTGCCTCTGCAAAGTTTCCCCATGAGCAGTTTGAGGTGGGAACAATTGCAAATGAGAGGGGAAATAAATACGGCGGCATTCTTGCTTGGTACTCGCTCATACATTGCTCCCCTGACGAACTCCCACAGGAACTTAAAGGTATTTGGTCAGCTCTTTCTGAAGGCGGCACCCTTCTGCTTGGATATTTTCGGGGAAGCTCCCTGGAAGCCTTTAACCACGCGGTTGCCCCAGCCTGGTACTGGCCAGATAGTTTTATTACCGAGATTCTTAAACAGGCAGGGTTCCATATCCTTTATCAAGAGCATCGAGCTGATCTGAATGTTCGCCCTCATGGCGCAATAGTTGCCGCTAAAACAGAAACAAGTCCGTGAAAGGTGCAAATGAGGTCCCCAGGTACAAGTATCATCTTGCACCTGGGGACCTCACTTGTACGTTAGGACCCCCCCCGACAAGAATAAGCTTGTACCTACTCATCACCGAGTTTCCCCGAGTGGCCTTTTGTACCGAAAATCAGAGAAAAACGGTTTAAAAATGGCCACTCGGCAAATCTGCACACCTGGATATACACCCAGCATGTTTTAGAACCTGCTTTTCTGCCTATAACCCAGTTGTACGGGCGAGAAGTTTAGCCTAATACAGGTTTTTGAAAACGTGCCCAAAACGTGCCCGCCTAACCCATAAATAAAAAGCCCCTCACATGTTTTACCAAGTGAGGGGCTATAAGATGTGCGCCCTGTGGGGCTCGAACCCACGATTCACGGATTAAAAGACCAACTATACGCTTCTGTAACTACCTACATTCTTCTGCTCCACAAATCCCTCAGCCATCCGACTTCCTAAAGCCCCCCAGACATCGCCTACAACCAGAAGCACTATGAATAAAAGCACCCACACCCTCGGCATCCGCAGACTACCCCGCCACCATTATTCAGCAGCCACCACTTCCCCTACGTTTGAAGACCTTTACGAGGCAACAATCGTTAGCCCAACGGGAGAAAAACTACACACCTTCTACCACCTCGCTCGTCCCGGCGAGACCAGTGCACTCCATGCAAAACTCGACCAGCTAGGTTACTCAACACCTAAAGAACTACTCCCCAAGCCACTAGCCCCCAGCTACGAGCTCCACCAGAAATAGAAATCACCAAGATAAGGTAAGGATAGATGCGGCTACCCGCTCATAAATTTGAGCGGGTAGCCATACTATTTCCTAGGCCTAGCGATTGATCTTGAAACGCCGCAGAAACAACAAAAAAGGGGAAATGATTTTACAAGAGCACGACCACTTCGACTGCATAGAAATATCGGGGAAAGTAATGAATTTTAACCCTGTTCTCGCTTCCATAAGTAAAATACACAAGATATCCATACAAGAGCTATAATCCAAATCTTATAAATATGTATCTCAGCGTCTCTCATGAATAGAAGCGCTGTAAATGGAATGAGAAATAAAGCGATAGGAACATCAAGGAAAGACGCACAGGTAGACGCTTCGTTCTTCTTACTGCGGAAAGCACTACTAAGAAAAATTAAACATAGGATAACTCGCGCTATCCAGAATACCCCTACCGCAATAGAAAGCGTAGTGCCCAGTGTTGAAGCGATAATGAGGCTTATTCAAAAGTAGACACGCACCCCACACCCACCAACTAGACAACGGCTCCACCCGCGACAAAAATATGAGCGTTAAATCTCTACAAATAACCTCAAGCCATACCGGACAAGACCGTTGCTACACCAGCGTACAACCGGCCTCACAGCCACGCCAACTCATCCGTCCCATACTTCGCCCCCCATTTTTCTTGTTGCGGCAGACCCTGAACGGTGGCAGAATGGAATAGGCTGTTGATAAGATTCGAAAATATTTCTTCTCTAGACAAGAGATTGACAATGGCACAGCTGCAGCCATTGAAGAACTTCTCCAGCTTGGAGGCGGCGCGCTTGTAAACGCTCTCGGAATTGGTTCATGATATCAGCTCGGCGTAGAATTCTTAGGATGACCGTCTTTGAGATAGGACTGTTTATGCTAATTATCGAGATATTTATATATGTAGCATCTTTTCTAGCTTTAACTCTTACCGTGACTTCCCACTTCATGAGAAATAAGGTATCAGCAGAGAAACAAGAGGTTATTGCTAAAAACCTTCCTATAATGATTGTCGCCAGCTGTGCTACTACCTTCCTTTTTATTCCTAACTTATCCTTTATACACGGACTCCTAGGGACTATGCTATGGTTTATAGCACCAGCCATCATCATTTCAAGCATTTTAGCATTTAGGCGAATAAAAAAAATCTAGAATAATGTTTTCATAATTCCATCTGCTTACTCAAGCCAAACATGGCAAAGAGCTCTCAGATTCAGAGGCGGAACTCTCGCAGGTGTTCTAGGTGTTGGCTCTTGCTATGATGTATATAACCAGCTCGCAGGATTCCCGGAGATCTAATGATTCATTTCCTTGCCGTCACAATATTCTCTATTTTTGTTTCATACTGCTGGGGATTTACAGGATTCCCAGCTAAAAGAAAAGAAGACAAGAATATTCTCCTGTCAATTTTCTTCACTCTAGGGCTAGCTACTACAGCATTCGTATATCTACCTACTCTAGATATAGCAGGTGAGCCGTATCTTAAATTTTTACTTTTCCTAGTTGCGCCTGCTTTTGCCGGGGTAGCTACGAAAATTTGGTTCAATTCCCAGCGCACTGACGATACCCAGTGAAGTAAAAGATGGCTCTCTCTAAATTTTAGAGAGAGCCATCTTCATTTTTAGCCGGGGGAGAGGGATTCAGGGGATTGTAGACCTAGCTAAAAAGAAACTTCACCGCTGACTATGAGGCTAATTCAGAGTCTTTCTTCCGTTTCCGCCCCTGCAACCATGCCTCTAACAACCATGCCATTAAAATCACCGGAGCAGCAACCGTAGTCAGACCAGGCCCAGAAAAAGCTCTTACCCCATCAGGCAATCCGTCCCATACACAGTAAGTACCAATCACCGGGAAAAATCCCCAGGATGCCTCGCCTTGAATATACTCATTTGAGGTATAGCAAGCAATCCCTAACGTAAAGCGTACAAAGTACTCAAAAGCCATCAAAAAGAGCCAGAAGCCTAAAGACGCAAGAAAAAGTTTATGATTTTTTATAAGATTCATGACGCTACTGCTTTCTTTCCAACCGGGCCAAACTTGAGCCGAAGTTTCCCTAACCTATCACCTGCAACTCACCAGAACCCACAGCATCCTGACAACCCTGCTTAGCATCGTCCTCAGTACCAACACGTCGACCGATCTCGCGGCCCACAGCATTATTATGCAAATCCATAGCAGTCTCCTCTTCAGGACCATCTGCTACTGACTCATGATTATTAGCAATAGTCTCAGCATCAGGATTCCCAAAATGCAAATACATCAAAGCATTCCAATAACAATGCCTAAAAGCATCACCTTCACCATTATGCAGACTCTCTTCAGGGTACAGCTCTACAGCAGTATCACGAGCAGTTTTCGAATCGATAAACCCTGTATAGCAGTTGATAGGATTAGCATAGAGACCGCACTTAACGCCTTCTTCGCCCCACTGCTTTAGCTTATTGGGGTCAAATTTATCTATGTAATCTTTGGGAGCTGACCGAAAGCTCCCCAAGGTGCCATGCTGCTGACGGTTTACCTCTTCGTTCAAAGCAATAGCCCTGAAAAGCATCTCTTTTTCTTCTTGCGTCGCATCTTGGATAAGTTCTTGCTCATACTCTGTTAGAGCTCGCGGCGGAATAAGCTCATCTGCAGATGCAGGAGTTGCGGCCAGCATACCGCTTGCAAGTAGAGCTATGGGTACCAGCTTAAGAACAGTCTTGGGGCGAACGAACATCATTGTTACCTCGTCTCACAGTAATTCACCAGTTGACAACCATCACCTTAACAATTTCCATAACAGTTAAGCAAGTTTCTTTTTTAGCTGCCAACTGGCACCAAGCCGACCAGCAAATTATCCGTATACGGGAAAAGAAAAGTATTCCCCACACCAGAATCCCCCACAAAAGCACCCGAACACGTCAACAACCACACCAACTCATCAGCCCCATACCGCGCCCACACATCCGGCGTCACCTCAACAGAACCCCACAAACCTGGGTCAGTCTCAGTTAGCGCCTGCTCAATCGTATCAATAACAATTACCTGATACTCACGAGTCACACCAGCACCATCGGTGATATACACATGCGCACACACATCGATATAGTGCAACAAACCCCAGGACGAGAGCCTATCGTCGGGATAATCCATGTTCACATGCCCAGCCAGCACAGAGGCCTTACCCACCGTGCCTAACGGGGCTGAGAGGGCAGAGAGCAACCCACCAGGAGCAGAGGGAATACCATCAGAAAACAACCCATCCGTGAAATACCCGGTAGCATACCCACCAGCCCCATCCGAAAGAGACGGCACCACCCACGAACCAGGGGCAGGTGTGACTTCCCCCAGGGCCTCACCCGTACACTGCACAGGGGTAGGGGTCAGATTCAACACCGGCGGAGCCCCCAACGCACCAACCCCGGACACAGGCTCAGCCATCAGCCCATAGGCAGGCTCAAAATATTCCTGGCCATCCTGCTCAAAGACTTCCCCGCTGGCATCCGGGTGCCGCAGCTGATACGGGGCCACGACCTGCCCATCGGCCACCTTCCAACCGGACAAGACCGCACCCAGCGCCAAAGCCACAACAGCCACAACAGCCACAATCAACGCTGCAAGGATCGCTACAGCCCTAAGACCTGACTTCTTCACCGCACCCATCATCACTACGCTTTCACCACAAAAATAGCCCTTAAACAAAACGTTGGCAGAGAAAGCCCACCGCAGATACCAGGGCACATACACCAAGCCCTAGCGCCTGCATCATCTCTCTCTGATATGTACTGGCTTTAGTTCCGGCCATCATACGAGACTCACAACAGCATCCACCACCTCACCCGGCCTCCGATAACCAAGAAACACATACAACCGCCGCTCATTCCACCAACACACCCAGCCAACCGTCTCAGCTTCCAGCTACCCAACCGACCTAAAAAGGCAACCACACACCATTTCAGCCTTGTAAGCCCCGTTCACCGATTCAACCAGAGCATTATCATAGGAACCCCCTCTCGACCCGACAGACAACTAAACACCCAGAGCCCGCAACTCACCAGTGTAATCCTCAGCCACATACTGCGAACCACGCATCCGTTTGATGCACAATCTCAGTCAAAACTGACCCACTCCTACGAGCATCGAACAAGGCCTGCTTCAAAGCCGTCAAAGGCATCCCGAGGGTATACATAGTCGAAGAAACACCCTAACCCACGATCTTCCGGCTGAAGACATCCGTGATGAAAGCGGTATAGCAGAAGCCACTGGCCGTACGGACATAGGTGAAATCTGCAACCCATAGGCGGTGAGGCGCATCATCCCTAAAGAGGCGGTTGACCAGATCGGGGCAGTTATCTGGGGTTTTGGCGGCTCTGGTGGTCACCGGTCTACGGCCCCGGTGCACGCCCTGAATACCGGCAGCACGCATGAGCCGATAGGTTTTGTCCCGACCAATAGCCCAGCCAGCTCTTTTCATGGCCTGCCACATTTTGCGTACCCCATAGACCCTGTAGTTCTCCTGGTGGATTCTCACCAGTTCAGGGATGAGCTGTTGGTCGGTGAGTGTTCTAGCCGCTGGAGCACGGGCTTTGGCAGCCCGGTAGCCTCGTGAGGTGATAAATCCACCGGTAAAGGTGGTGGCCAGTACCCGGCAAATGGGCTCGACCCCGAAGAGATCCTTGTGCGTGTCGATGAATCGAATCATCAGCGGGCCGGGCGGTCGAGCTCGGCTGCGAAAAAAACTGAGGCCGCTTTTAGGATTTCGTTGGCTCGTTTCAATTCGGCGTTTTCCTTGCGGAGTCTGCGGTTTTCAGCTGCCATGTCGCTGCTGGTCCTGGGGGGGTGGATCCTTGGTCGGTTTGGGCTTGTCTATGCCATTTTCGTAGGGTTTGACGGGCTGATGCCGAGGCGTTGGCCGTTTTCCCGGCAGGCGGTGTAGATGCCCTGATCGGGGTTGTTTTCAAGTTGGTCGGTGAGGAGTTGGGTGGCTCGTGTTGTGAGTTCTTGGGGGTATTTGGTGGGTATGGGTTTTGTTCCTTTGTTTTTGGTTGTTTCTAATTTATGGGGGTGGAACTAAACCCAGTACATATCACTATTGCAGGTGCTCTAGGAATCCCCCTTGGGGAACTCCTTGGAAGTGTGGCAAATACACCAATTATCGTTCCTGAAACAGAAAACCCCGCCCCGGCATCGCCGGAACGGGGTGAAGATGTGCGCCCTGTGGGGCTCGAACCCACGACCCACGGATTAAAAGTCCGATGCTCTACCAACTGAGCTAAAGGCGCATCCACTGAGTAAACTCAGCGTCTTCCACTATACACCCGGTGACGCAAAGCGCCAAAAACCCGGTCGCGGCAAGCGTCCGCCCCATTACCATGCTCTAATAGCTGTGTGAACGCACTCCTGCACAGCCCCATCGCCCACTACACCCTTGCCCTGCTACTCTTCGTTGGCCTCACCACGACCCTGCTTGCCATCCAGAAAATCCAGCTCCGCTGGCAGCCCTATATCTCGATTCTGCGGGCCTGCCTACAGCTCGCCGTCATTGCCCTCCTGCTACAGGGTATTCTGGCCGCCCCCTGGGCGCTAGTGCTCTTCATTGCCCTCATGCTCACCACCGCCACCATCACCTCCGGCAGGCACAGCAAACAGCTCCACCGGGGCCTGGCAGCAACCGCCCTATCCATCACCCTAGGTGCCCTCCTTGCTGTCCTGCTGATCTTCGCCTTCGGCTTGGTGCCCTACTCCACCCAAAACCTGGTAGCGGTTGCTGGCATCATCATTGGCGGAACCATGACCATCACAACCCTCACAGCACGCAACTTCACCACCCTCACAGCTGCCCGTCAGGGGGAGATTGAGGCCTGGTTAGCCCTGGGAGCCACCTCCCCGGTCGCCTTCCGCGACATCACCAAAGCCGCCATTACCGAGGCCCTTACCCCCGGGCTCGACCAGACTCGCGCTACCGGCCTCGTCACCCTGCCCGGAACTTTCGTCGGCGCCCTCATGGGAGGGGCCTCTCCCCTGCTCGCTGCCCAGCTCCAAATCGCCGTCCTGGCAGGCCAAACCCTGGCAGGAACCATTGCGGCCTTGCTCCTGACCAGCATTATCACCCGCACTCGAGTTTTACCTCTCAGCGCATAGCCTTCCGCTGAGCACCTCAGCAGTTCTACACTGGTAGGCATGCCTTCTGACGCCCGCTTCCACCGCCCCGTCCGCCTCTCCACCGAAAAGTTTGAACGCTACCAGGGGGCTGGCAGCCCAGAAGACCTAGCTGCTGCCGCCCAGGCGTCCGCCCGCGCCCTGCTCACCCGCGGGCGAGCCAACGAAGACCCCTCAGTCACCAAACGCCTGGTGCACTACACCGACGAATTCGGTATAGAAGCCGTCGCCGAACTCTGGTCACGGGCTGCCCCCGTTACCGTTGCCGGGGCTCTCTGGCGCATCTACGCCCTGCGCGGCATCATTCGCGCCAACTCCCAGCTCCTGAGCCACTACTACGAGCGCGGCATGCACTCCAGCTACCTGGCTCAGGCCCTGGCGGGGGTTCCGTCGCCTCCCACCGCCGACGAAATCTGTGCCACCGTTGATGCCATCTTGGCCGGTGCCTACACCGGTGACTTCGACGTGGCCCTCAACCGCTTTGGGGCTTTCTGCCGGGTGCTAGCTCTGGGACAGGACGACGTCGCCCTAGAACTGAGGCACGGCCAGCAGGTCTCGCCCCGGGACTGGCACCCCGATGATGGGTTCGAACTCCACCGCCCCTCAGCCGAGGTGCGCGACGAGGCCGCTGCGCGGGCCGTCCGCCTGCGCTCAGCTGCCCGCAGACTCACCGGTACCGCCCGGGAACTGGAGGAAGCCGCTCTGCGTTGGCGGGCAGGGACACTGGATTAATACCTGCAGGTAAACCTCCCTGACAAGTAAAACTAACGAGTACGCTGCGCGGGGTTGACAGGAACCGGTGAACAGGAGAATGATGGATACCAAGATGTCAGGCTGCTAATAGGTAGCCCCGGGCTCCAAATCTTTAGCCGCTTCGAGCGGCCTTCCGCCGAGAGGCGCTCCCAGCCTGACATCGCTAAACTTCATACCGCAGTTGCCGGGCTCCGCCTCCCTTTCCATGAGGCAGGTAGTCCGGCACTTGCGTCCGCACCGGGAATCTCACCGAGCTCTCCCCCGTTAACCTTGGCGCGGTACCATAAGCTCAGCACCTGCCCACCCGCCCACACCCAGGAGAGCTGGCCCATGCTCCAACGCATGTTCCCCCAAGAGAACACCTCGCTGACCGCCCTAGCCACACTCTCGGAGCAGGTTACAGGTGCTGCAGCCCTGCTCTCAGAAATGGTGGGCTCCCCCGAAGACCGCTACCCAGAGCTCCTTGAACGCACCCTCACCCACGAAGCTGCAACCCTCGACATGCTGCACACCACCATGACCGCTGTGCGTAGCTCCTTCTCAACGCCTATCCCCCGCGAAGACATCTACACCCTGGCTGTCTCACTCAACAACGTGGTTGAAAAGCTCACTTCAGCAGCCAACATTCTGCACCTCTACCACATCGTGCGATTCTCGCCCAAGGCAGCTACCCTGCTCGACCTCATCCAGCGCCAGGCAGTGCTGACCACCGAAATCATCCCCAAACTCAGCACCCTACGCGACCTGGACGACTACTGGATTACTATGCTCCGCATCGCCAAGCAGGCCGTACGCATAGCTGAAGAATACGACGCCGACATTCAGGACCGCTACAAGCAGACCCGCTACCTGCAAACCACCCAGTTCGTGCGTAAGCTCATCGAAGCTTCCGAAGCTATGCGTACCGTTGCCACCGAAATCGGCCGCATTATCGTGCAGGAGTCCTAGTGACTCCTACCCTCTTTGCCCTAGGCTGCCTAGCCCTGATTGCCTTTACCTTCGTCACCGGCTTTCGAGACGCCCCCAACGCCACCGCCATACCCGTGAAAACCAGGGCCCTCACCCCCAAAATCGCCCTACGCACCAGCGCCCTCTTTAACGCCGTCGGCATGGCCATGACCGGCATCATGCTAGGCTCCGTCACCACCCACTGGCTGACCGTACCCCACAACGACACCGGCCTGGGGCTCATTCTTACCGCTCTCATCTCAGCTATTATCTGGGGCATTATTACCTGGTGGTTCCGTATTCCGTCCTCCTCCACCCACGCCCTCATCGGGGGTCTTGCGGGCGCTGCCTGGGCAGCCCGCGCTACCGACCTTGGTGCTTTCAATCCCTTCTCTGAGCCCCTTACCACCTTCCTCTTCGTACCCCTCGTACTGGCCCCCATCGTCCTCTTCGTTCTGGCCTGGGCGGCAGTTTTCCCTTTCTATGGCCTGCTCCAACGCTCCTACCCCTCCACCGTCAACCGCTTCTCCCGCAGTGTGCTGTCCCTCGCCAACTCGCTGATCTCCCTGATTCACGGAATTCAAACCGGCCAACGCGCCGTCGTCATCTACGCCGTCTTGTTGCTCTCCGCCGGACTCGAAGTTCACCCAACCACCTACATCATCTCCGCCCTCTTCCTTGCCATGGTGCTAGGTTTCGGCACAGCCCGAGGTAGCTCCCGCATCGGCTACACCTTCGCCCACCAAATGGTTAAAGTTGACCCCTTCCGCGGGGCAGTAGCCCAAAGCTCAACGGCCCTGGCTATGGTGCTCTTACAGTTCTTCCTCAACACCCCAGTCTCATCCTCCCATCTGGCAGCCTCCGCGGTACTCGGCTCAGGAGTCAACCAGCGCTTCGCCGCGGTACGCCACAAAATCGTGCTCCGCATCATCCTCACCTGGTTTATCACCATGCCAGCCTGTTTTCTGCTCGCCGCTGTTCTCTTTCTGGCACTCTCCCCCCTGCTGTAGCGCTCCCACCCCAAACAATGCGAGACTAGACTGTATATAAGAAACCACTCGCACCACCTCAAAGCTGCCCACCAGGCACGGGCACATCGAAGCGCTCCCCCGTAGCGCACCCACGCTTTGTGAAAGGAAACCGCTAATCATGCCTCGCATTCTTGTGCTTGCAGACCTAGGGCAGTCTGTGTACCACGTTGGCGACGAAGCTATGGGCATCGCAACCGCCGCTGAGCTCACCCGCCGCGGCTACGAAGTCTATATCGCTACCCGCTCTGTTGAGCACTCCCAGGCCTATATCGGCACCGCTACCGGCTATATCAAGACTCTCGATTTCCCGGTTCCCCCTGCCGAACGCGAAATTTTCTTGGGCCAAGTCAGACAGCACCTGGGAGGCCACCCCGCCGCTGAAAATATCACCACCTTTGTACGCCAGGTAGCCGACATGGACGGCATCGTGATCGCCGGTGGGGGCAATATGAACTCAGCAACCGGGCACCTGCTCTATGAACGTGCCGCCTACACTATGGTCGCTCAAGCTCATGAGATTCCCCTGGTGATCTCTAGTCAGTCGGTGGGGCCGGTACTTACAGAGGCAGATGCCGATACCCTGCGCGACATGCTTTCTTCTGCCCAGCTTGTGGGTATGCGGGAAAAATCCTCCTATACCTGGGCTACCCAGCAGGGCGTTCAAGCCCACCTGATTGTGGACGACGCCACCTTCTACCAGCATCAGAAGCGCTCCCTACCGGGCCGTCCGATCGTTGATCTGCCCGAACACTACATTTGCGCTACTTTCTCAGGTCTCGCCCCGGGGCAGGCCCGGGTCATCGGTCAGCTGCTTGACGATATGCACCGCGAATACGGCCTACGCACCGTTTTCCTACCCCATATGGGTGAGCCCCTCACCGATCAGGGAGACGTAGCGGTCCACGCTGAGATCGCCTCGCATATGTTCTCCAACCCTGTGCAGCTGCCCATGGTGCACGCGGACGACGCCGTGCAGGTTCACCGCGGTGCCTTCATCGCGGTCTCTACCCGCTACCACCCCGGCATCTTCTCACTCTCAGCAGGTGTTCCCTTTGTAGCCCTATTACCCGATGCCTTCACCGACATGCGGGTACGCGGCATGATGGAACAGTACGGGGCTGAAAACTATGCTATCCCTCTGGCTTTGCTCAACTCTGATGCACCTGCCGAGGCCCTACACGAAGTGATCCAACTCCGCAATGAACTCTCTGAGACCCTGCTAGCACGGGCTGAGCAGCTCCGCGGCTTCTCCGCCAGCTGGTGGGACGCCGCCTCCCAGGTCCTCCTGCACGGGGCAGGGCAGGCTGCCCCGGCCGTCCGCGATCTGGGTGATACCCCCACTATCTTCACCGGTGAGTGGAATATTACTAACCTTCTGGTACGCGACGACATCGCAGAGATTTCTCTAGCTGCTGCCCGCGCCAGCGCAGAGACCGACCGAGCCCTCTCCTGGGACTACCAGCGTCTACTCCAGCGCGACCGGGCCCAGGCCCGAGCAGACGAGCTAGAGCGTCGTAACGCTGAGCTGGCTGACTCCCTGATTGAAGCCGAAGAAAACGCCACCCTGCGCGGCTGGATGCGCCGCAAGATGCGCGGCGAGTAGCCACGCACCGGCAGATAAGATGCACCCCTGTATAAGCCAGCCGGGGTGCCAGATAAAAAGCCGCCCGACCCCGTCCTTTCCAGCAGCGAAAGGAGTTAGGGGCCGGGCGGCACACACATTCCCATGGTGTTCCCTCATCCGCACAGCTACGGGTGAGGGAAGTTTTGTTATGTCCGCTTAGAGCGGGCGATAGCGGGGCGCTAGGCTTAGCCGAAGCGGCCGGAGACATAGTCTTCGGTGGCCTTCTGGCTGGGGTTGTTGAAGATTTCCTGGGTGGGGGCGTACTCGATGAGCTTGCCGGGTTTGCCGGTGCCCGCGATGTTGAAGAAGGCGGTCTTGTCTGAGACACGGGCTGCCTGCTGCATATTGTGGGTCACGATGACAACGGTGAAGTTTTCCTTGAGTTCGTTGATGAGGTCTTCAACAGCCAGGGTTGAGATGGGGTCAAGGGCGGAGCAGGGCTCGTCCATAAGGATCACGTCGGGCTTAACCGCGATGGAACGGGCGATGCACAGACGCTGCTGCTGACCACCGGAGAGGCCAGAACCGGGCTTGTCGAGGCGGTCCTTGACCTCGTTCCAGAGGTTAGCACCACGCAGGGAGGATTCGACCAGCTCGTCTGCGTCGGTCTTGGAAATCTTGCGGTTGTTGAGCTTCACACCCGCTAGCACGTTCTCGCGAATGGACATGGTGGGGAAGGGGTTGGGGCGCTGGAAGACCATACCGATTTGGGAACGGACGGCCACGGGGTCAACGCCCTTGCCGTAGAGGTTTTCGCCGTCGAGCAGTACCTTACCTTCAACGCGGGCACCGGGGATCACCTCGTGCATGCGGTTGAGAGTGCGCAGGAAGGTTGACTTGCCGCAACCTGAGGGGCCGATGAAGGCGGTGACGGTGCGGGGCTCGATTTCCATGGAGATGTCTTCTACCGCGAGGAAGTCGCCGTAGTATACGTTCAGGTTTTCAACGTCGATGCGCTTTGACATGGAGTTTCCTTTTTCTAAAAGTCTTGGGGCCGGGTAAAGCTCATAGGCTTTTCGTGGGTCTTATCGGCCGGTCTTGGGGGCGAAGATCTTGGCGATAGTACGGGCAATGAGGTTCAGTACCATCACAATGATGATGAGGATTAGCGCGGCGGCCCAGGCGCGGGTCTCGGAGACGGACGCGGCGGTGGGGCTGGTGGGCGTCATGATCTGGTAGTAGATGTAGGTGGGCAGGGTTGCCATCCAGCCGCTGAAGGCGTTCCAGTTGATGGAGGTGACGAAACCTGCGGTGACCAGAATCGGCGCGGTTTCACCAATGACACGGGCAATGGCCAGGGTCACGCCGGAGGCGATACCTGAGATAGCGGTGGGGATAACCACCTTCATAATAGTGCGCCATTTGCGCACGCCCAGGGCGTAGGAAGCCTCGCGTAGCTCGTTGGGTACGATACGCAGCATTTCTTCGGCGTTACGTACCACGGTAGGAATCATGAGGACGGACAGGGCCACGGCTGCTACCAGGCCCATGCGGTTCATGGGGTTGCCCGATACCAGGGCAAAGAAGGAGGCTGCGAAAAGACCAGCCACGATGGAGGGGATGCCGGTCATGACGTCTACGAAGAAGGTGATGGCCTTGGAGAGCCATTTGCCCTGACCGTATTCCACCAGGTAGATAGCGGTCAGCAGACCAATGGGTACCGAGATGACGGTGGCCAGCAGGGTGATTTCCAGGGTACCGATGATGGCGTGGTAGATACCGCCGAATACGGGGCCTTCACCGGCGGCTGCGGCGTTGTCGTGGACGCCGGTGACGCCCTTCATGGAGGTGCTCAGAAAGCTACCTGACAGGCCTGGAATACCCTTAGAGAGTACGGTGTAGAGCACCGAGACCAGGGGGATGAGGGCGATGAGGAAGGTGCCGTAGACCAGGTAGCGGGCAAAAGCGTCCTGTCCCTTGCGCTTACCTTCGAAGGAGCTGACGGCCAGGGGGCCGGTAATGACGAAGATGAGGCCGGCGAAGAGGGCGAAGGTGGCGATGGTAAAGCCGGTCAGCGCACTGACGGCGGCACCCAGAATCAGAGCTCCTGCACCGACAGCCAGGGGGAGCCATTTGGGGGCCTGGCGGCTGGCGAAGCGGGATGAGGTGGTAGCTACAGACATTAGTTAGCTCCTGAGAAGTCCTTGTAGCGGGCCACGATCATGCGGGCCAGGATGTTGACGATGAGGGTGATGACGAAGAGCACCAGGCCGGCTGCAATCAGCTCAGACATGCGCAGGCCGTAGGCTTCGGGGAAGTTGAGGGCAATTTCTGAGGCGAAGGTCTGGTTACCGGACTTGATGAGGGAGGCGGTGAGCGGGCCGGACGCCAGCACCAGGGTCACTGCCATGGTTTCGCCCAGGGCGCGCCCCAGGGCCAGCATAACGGAAGAGATGATACCGGTGCGGGCGAAGGGGAAGACGGTCATGCGAATCATTTCCCAGCGGGTCGCGCCCAGACCCAGAGCTGCCTCTTCCTGCAGGGTGGGGGTCTGAATGAAGATTTCGCGGCACATGGAGGTGATAATCGGCAGAATCATAATGCCCAGCACGATGCCCGCGGTCAGGATGGTTTTACCGGTCTGTGAGGCGGGGCCTTCGAAGATAGGGATAAAGCCCAGGTAGGTGGCGAGCCAGTCGTAGAAGGGCACAATCTTGGGTGCCAGGACGGAAGCACCCCAGGCGCCGAAAATGACGGAGGGGATGGCGGCAAGCAAGTCGATGACGTAGCCGATACCCTTGGCCAGCTTGCGGGGGGCGTAGTGGGAGATAAAGAGGGCTACGCCGATGCCGATGGGGGTTGCCAGAAGCAGGGCGATGGTTGAGGCGATGAGGGTGCCGATGGTCAGCGGGATGATGTACTGGAAGAAACTGCCGCTGGTGAGGTCTGCTGAATCTGCGGTGAAAACCGGCATAGCCTGAGCTACGAGGAAGATAGCGACAGCTGCCAGAACTACGAGAATGAGGACGCCGGAGCCAAGAGAGATACCCGAGAAAATCTTATCTGCTGCCGGGTTGCCGACCTGGGGCAGGTCCTTGGTTTTCGCGCGGGCGCTGCTGGTGCCCGGCTGCGGTGCTGCTGTGGTTGACATGGGAATGTGAAGCCTTTGTCGTTTTGACGCATTTCAAGGTGTGGCCGGGTCTTAGACCCGGCCACACCTTGTAGAGTGCGGTGTTACTGGGTAACGGTGATGGACTCGATAGCCTTCTGAGCGTCAGCGATGAGGGCGCTGGTCAGGGGGGCTGAGTGGGCTGCATCCGCTGCGTCCTGCTGGCCCTGCTCTGAAACTACGTAGTTTTCGTAGGCCTTGACTAGGGCGACGTCGTCTTCAGATGAGTAGCCGGAGCAGACGATGTGGTAGGAGACCAGCACAACGGGGTAGGCGGTGGAGTCCTCGGGGGTGCGGTTGACCTCGATGGCCATATCGTTTTCGTTCTGGCCACCTACGCGCTCGGAGAGCTCTACGGTCTTGGCTGCTGCTTCTGCTGACAGCTCGACGTAGGAGTCGCCAACCTTGACGTTGATCTTGCCCAGGTCACCGATCGCTGAGGCGTCAGCGTAGGTGATAGCACCCTCGGTGGATGAGGTGGTGGATACAACGCCGGAGGTACCCTTGTTGGATTCACCGGCATACTGTGAGGGCCAGTTGCCGTCGGCTTCTACATCCCAAGCGCCGTTGGAGGCTGCTGCCAGGTACTCGGTGAAGTTTTCGGTAGTGCCGGAGTCATCGGAACGGTGAACCACGGTGATATTGGTGTCGGGCAGCTCTACACCGGCGTTCTGTTCTGCGATGGCAGCGTCGTTCCAGGTGGTGATTTCGCCCTTGAAAATCTTGGCGATGGTTTCACCGTCCAGGTTCAGGGAGTCAACGCCGGGTAGGTTGAAGGCGATAGCAACGGGTGAGATGTAGACGGGGATGTTGATAGCGCCGCCATCACCGCAGGCCTCCTTGGACTGCTCCCATTCCTCGGCCTTGAGGGCGCGGTCTGAGCCAGCAAACTTAGCACCACCTGCGAGCAGAGCTTCGCGGCCTGCACCGGAGCCGTCCGGTGAGTACTGGACGGTGCCGCCCAGGTTGGCGAAACCGGTTTCCCAGGCGGTGATGGCGGCCTGCTGGGAGGAGGCGCCGACGCCGGTCAGGGGGGTGGAGGGCAGGGAAGCTGCGCTGGAGCCTGCGTCTGAAGAGGTCGCAGTGCCGGTTGCGTTGTCTGAACCGCAAGCGGTGAATGCGAGTGCGCCTACAGCTGCAAGTGAGCCCCAACGAGCAAGTGACTTAGCCTTCACAGATGACTTCCTTAGAGTTTGTGTGCCCTGCCCGGCCTCGTGATGTGAACTGTGGCGAGGCCGTGAGCAGGTGGGAACGGTGTCTAACGCATCTGACTTTAGGAACGTTAGGTAGCAGGTGGGCTAGCAGTGGGTGAACGGTGGGTGAACAGGGGGCACACAGTTAGGGTTAAGGACGCCGGTGGCCGGGTTTCGGGGGCGGGCTAGAATGGTGGGTATGGGTTTTGGTCAGCAGGTTGAGAGTTTAAGGGAGCGAGCGCGGGAGCGGAGCCGTCTGGGGTGGCACCGCATGAAGGATGGCTTTTTTCAGTCGCTCCAGATTGTGGTCTCGGGTATCGGAGCCTATCTTTTTGCAGAAAAGGTGCTGGGGCATACCGAACCGATTTTTGCGGCAACCGCTGCGATTGTGTCCCTGGGGTACATCACCGGGGCGACCCATGCCCGCCGCATTCTTGAGGTTTCCTTGGGTGTGACCCTGGGTATTTTGATG
The DNA here is from genome assembly GCA_030529845.1 of Rothia sp. (in: high G+C Gram-positive bacteria). Lineage (GTDB taxonomy): Bacteria > Actinomycetota > Actinomycetes > Actinomycetales > Micrococcaceae > Rothia. The sequence goes on from JAUMWB010000002.1 coordinate 190,936, forward strand.
GGCGATATGATGATGCTCGCCCTGGGTCGGGGTATCTGGCAGGCGGGCATGGTGATGTTCCTGTCGATTATGCTGGCCCGTTTTTTGGATAACGGTATTCTCTTCACCATCCAGATGGGTTTGCAGTCCTGCCTGGTGGTGCTGCTTCCTCCGAATGTTGATGGCCCCTTTGCTCGTAGTCTAGATGGCATTGTGGGTGGGCTGTGTGCTTTCTTGCTCATGTTCCTTTTCCCCAAGGATCCCCGCCGTACTCCGCGTGAGAACGCTAAAAAGATGATGGGGTCTTTTGCCATGGTCTTCCGCGATGCTGGTGAGGCTATGGAGCACTATGACGGTAAGGAGGCCTGGCATGCTCTGGCTTCTGCCCGTCGCCTACAGCCGCTCTATAACACCTGCGAGAAGGACATTATTACTTCTAAGGGTATGGCCCAGCTAGCTTGGACGGGCCGGTCTCATATGAAGGAGCTTGACCGCTACTCGCAGACGTTGAGCAAGATTGACTACGCTATCCGCAACACCCGGGTGCTTAACCGCAGGTTAGCCTCAACCATCAATAATGTGCAGATTTCGCAAGAGGCTATTACCTCTATCGCTGAGGCGCTCAAGAGTGTTGGGAACGCGGTGGAGGTGCTGGGCGAAGGTATGTCTGCTCCTGATGCGGACGTCCGTAATGAGCGCAAGGTCAAGGCCCGCCAGGACCTATCGCAGCTTGCTGGGCGGCTAGAGCCGCACCTGATGGGCGTGCGCACGATGGAGGCCGAAGCCCTGGTGCTGATGCTGCGGCCCCTGGTGGTTGATCTGCTAGAGGCCTCGGGCCTGACCCACCAGCAGGCAGTGGATATGCTGGTTCCTCTGGGGGATTCCATGACAGAGCATGCCCCCACCACGACCATGCTCCCGGTGCAGGCAGGTGCGGACGCCGGTAGCCAGCAGGGCTCTCACCGGCAGCGGGTGGAGCAGAAGCATCGCGACGACACCCGTCAGCTCACCACGGTGTTGCGAGCCAAAGACCGGGCTCCGATTCGGGAGATTCGGGAGGCCTCGGTGAGGGACCCCCGCAGCATGCCAGCCGTATCGGCAGCGGAAACCGGGGCACAGGCGTCCGCCGGGCTCCGCGAGGGGACAGCCCGGGTGGAAAAGCAGCAGGCTCTGAACACGGCCCAGCTGACCGTGATCGAGCAGAACCTCAAGAAGGAGAAGGGTAACTAACCCTGACCGGGGAAGAGCAGAGCCAGAGCCTCTCCCAGCGAGGCGACCTCGCGCACCGATACTCCGGCGGGCACATCCCCCACACCGGCAGGTGATGCGGGCACGATCACGTGGGTAAAGCCCAGGCGCCCGACCTCTGCGATCCGCTGGTGGATACCGGGCACCGCGCGCACCTCACCTGCCAGACCAACTTCGCCAAAGACCGCTAGCTTACGGGGTAGGGGCTTGTCTTGGGCGGCGGAGGCCAGGGCGATGACGCAGGCCAGGTCGGCGGATGGCTCAGAAATTTTTGCGCCCCCGACCGTTGAGATATAGCAGTCCAGTTTACCCACGTTGAACCCGGCCCGCTTCTGGAGCACAGCCAGCAGCATAGAGATACGGGAGCTGTCGAGCCCACTGGTGGTTCGGCGGGGCTGCGGGGTGGCACTGGTGTCGAGCAGGGCCTGCACCTCAGCCAGCAGGGGGCGGCGGCCCTCCATGGTGACGGTGACGCAGGTACCCGAAACCGGGTGTGGGGTGCGGGAGACAAAAAGCCCTGACGGGTCGGTGACAGGGGCGATGCCGTCCTCGTGCATATCAAAGCAGCCAACCTCGTCGGTGGGACCAAAGCGGTTCTTAATAGCCCGCAGCATGCGGATGGGGGTGTGTTTGTCACCCTCAAACTGGCAGACCACATCAACCAGGTGCTCCAGTAGGCGAGGGCCAGCGATAGTGCCTTCCTTGGTCACGTGACCCACCAGCAGGGTACACATATTGCGGCGCTTAGCGGCGGCGATGAGGGAGGCTGCGACTTCTCGAACCTGGGTGACGCCGCCGGCGCTCCCTTCGACTTCAGACGAGGCCAGGGTTTGCACCGAGTCCACGATCAGCAGGTCGGGATTGACCTGTTCAATATGGGCAAGGGCTGTGCCGAGGTCGGTTTCGCTGGTCAGATAGAGGGTATCGGCGAGAGCCTCGATACGGTCTGCACGGAGCTTGACCTGGGCAGCTGACTCTTCGCCGGTGACGTATAGAACGTTATGGGGCTTGCCCGTTGACTCACCGCGGGCAAACGTAGCGGCCACGTCAAGCAGCAGGGTGGACTTACCGACGCCGGGCTCACCGGCCATGAGAATCACTGCCCCGGGCACCAGGCCACCACCTAAGACACGGTCGAACTCCGGGTTGCAGGTGCTCATGTACTGAGCCACGGTGGAATCAACCCGGCCGATGGGCTGGGCGGGGGTCTGCACGCTCGATGCCACGGTGGTTTTAGCGGCAACCGGTCCGACGGCTTCTTCTACGGTGCCCCAGGACTGGCACTCCCCGCAACGCCCTACCCATTTAGCGGTGGTCCAGCCGCATTCGGTGCAGCGGTAGGTGTTAGCGGAGCGTGAGCGGGTTGTTTTACGGGTAGCCATACCACCAGCATAAGGCCGGTGGCTGACACTTTAAGCACAGGCCTCAAGCCAGTAGCCAGAGACTACATGAATCTCTCGAGGAGCGAACTTTCGGCCATGCGGGAGAGCGACTCTCGAATCACGCGGGCACGCTGCTCACCGATACCTTCAACAGCTCGCAGGTCATCGAGGCTAGCTGCCATCAGGGATTGCAAGCCATCAAAGCGGTCAACCAGGCGGTCGGCAACAGCTCCCGGCATGGACTTGATACCGGCCAGCAGGCGATGGCCGTGGGGGTGCAGCGGGGCATCTAGCTCTTCGCCCAGCTTGGCTGTGCGAGCAATGGTCAGGGGGTCAACAATTTCCTTGTCATCAAGCTGGGCTAGGGCGTCTACAGCCGCCTGAAGTTCCTCAGGGGTTGTATCTGCTGGGAGGTAGTCGCGCAGTACAACCCAGGTGGCAGGCAAATCATGGGTGGTCAGCTCTTCCAGTTGTAGGGCGACTAGGCGCCCCACATTGCCCAGCTCCACCACGTAGTGGCCGGCCTCTACGGTAATTCGGCGCACCATCTCCATACGTTGCAGAGTGCTCGCTACATCGCGAAGGGTTACGTTGGCTTCAATTTCAAGGGACGAGAGCTGGTGCAGTACCTGCTCAAGGCGCTCTGTATAGCTATCGAGCGTGCGAATCGCCTGGTTGGCACGGCTCATGAGCGACTGGGTATCTTCCACCGTGTAACGGATACCCTCGGTGTAGACCGAAATCAGCGACATTGAGGCGCTCACAGCGATGACGGGGAAGCCGGTCTGCTTGGCTACACGTTCTGCGGTGCGGTGGCGGGTGCCCGATTCATTGGTCTCGATGGATGGGTCCGGCAGCAGCTGCACTCCAGCTGCCAGCAGGGTGGAGGCGTCCTTGTCACAGACGATGGCGCCGTCCATCTTGGCAAGTTCCCGAACGCGGGTGGCCGAGAACTCGGTGTTGATGGCAAAGCCACCCGAGGACATCTGCGCCACGGTCTTGTCGCTACCTAGCACAATCAGCGCACCGGTACGGCCACGCAGGATGCGCTCTAGCCCCTCGCGTAGTTCGGTTCCGGGGGCAATCTGGGCAATTGTTTTCAGCAGGGATTCACTATAAACCGTTAGCACTCCACTAATTTTAGTGCACGGGTTGGACCACAAACGGCACCGCCCCGGCAAGCGCAGGGCGGGCCGGGGCGGTGGGTGTCTGTGGGCTAGAGGTCTTAGCCGGTGACGATGATACGGACGGGCTGAGAAGCAACGCCGTTGACGGTTGCGGTTGCCCAGTAGTAGCCGGGTCGGATAGTGGAGGAGGTGTTGCAACCTAGAACGTTGAGAGAGCGATTCCAGGTCAAAGCGGTGGTGTTGGTGGCACCGGCTGCAACCTCAGCATCTTCTACGGGGTTAGCGTAGCACTGAGCGTAGTTGTAGACCTGGGCGGGACCGGAGGTGATGTTGACATCTACGTTGTTAGCGCCGCCGGTGACGGTGCAGGGGTTACCGGAGGTGTTGGTGTAGGTAACAGCCAGGGCGGGGTTCTGGCCCGCTGCGTAGCTGGTGCGGTCTGCGGTCAGGCTCACCTGTAGGTCGGCTACGGTGCAGGCTGCTACCACGGCTTCGGTGGGTGAGGCGGACGCTGTGGGTTCAGCTGATTCGGTAGCTTCAGCAGACTCAGTAGGCTCGGCTGATTCGGTAGCCTCTGCGCTTTCGCTAGCGGCAGCTGATTCGCTGGCTTCGGCTGACGCTGATTCGCTGGCGCTTGCAGACTCGCTGGCTTCAGCGCTTTCTGAGGGGGTCGCTGACTCGGTGGCGCGCTGGCTAAAGTCGCTGAAAGCTTCGGCGCTAGTGGAGGTGCTTGCGGTTGCAGTTGCGTTATCGGAGCTATTACCGCGACCTGCTAACCAGCTGATGAGGCCGATAATGAGGAGCAGGACAAGGACCAGGATGAGGACGGCAACAATGCGGCGGCGGCGGTAGACCTCGGGTGAGACTTCTTCCACCTGTGAATCAACGTTTTCAGACATACATCTAGAGTACCTTTTTCTATGCCACCTGCGGAACTTTTGGGCTGTGTTCGTCCTCCTGGTTACAGGTGTTTTAGAGTGTTGGAGTGTCTTTTACTTTGCCGCTGAGCCAGCTCACTCCCCAGGAACTTGAAAACCTGCACGCCGAGATTAACGGATGGTACGTGGAGCACCGCCGCGACCTGCCCTGGCGTACCGGGAGTAATACGCCCTGGGAGGTGATGGTCAGCGAGTTTATGCTGCAACAGACTCCGGTCAAGCGGGTCTTGCCGGTGTGGGAAACCTGGTTAGAGCGCTGGCCCTCCCCCGCTGATTTAGCGGCTGAGGATTCCGGTGAAGCTGTGCGTGCTTGGGGACGCCTGGGCTACCCCCGCCGGGCCCTGCGGCTGCATGCTGCGGCCCAGGCTATCGTTCAGCAGCACGGTGGCCAAGTACCCGGCAGCTACGAGGAGCTGCTGGCTTTACCCGGTGTAGGTTCATATACCGCTGCGGCTATATCTGTGTTTGCCTTTGGGGCGCGGGCCACGGTGATTGATACCAATATTCGCCGGGTCCATGCCCGCCTTATCTCGGGCAAGGCGCTGCCGTCTAAGGCACTCACAGCAGCCGAAACCCGTTTAGCTGACGAGCTCATGCCCGCCGACCTGGCGGCGTCCTGCCTGTGGAATGTATCGGTCATGGAGCTAGGGGCTCTCATCTGCACAGCTAAAGCCCCGAGCTGCGAGCGCTGCCCGGTGATGGATTCCTGCGCCTGGGTTGCGGCAGGACGCCCCGAGGCCGATTATGTGCCTAGGAGCCAGGCCTGGGCGGGTACCGACCGTCAGCTGCGGGGTGCCATGATGGGTGTGCTGCGCGCTGCCCAGGAGCCGGTTCCGGTTGAGTTGCTGACCAGTGTGGGGCGGGCCGATATTGTCTTCCCTGAAGGCCTTGTTCCTGCTGTTACCAAGTTGCGGGCGCTGTCTCCCCCGCCGGAGCAGGTTGAGCGCTGTTTCTCGGGACTCCTAGCGGACGGCCTCGCCCGGCAGATTGAGGGCGATAGGGTCAGCCTTTAGCTGGTTCTTAAATTCACTACGCCGCACTGCCCAAGAGAATCGCTGCGAAGGGAATAACCACTCCGGCGATGAAGGAGAAGAGGAAGTAGCCTCGCTTGAAGACCCCGTGCTGGCGGGGGTAACGCACCCCGTTAGCGTATGTGCCTGCGATGAGCAGAATAAGGGACAAGAGTTGGGCAGAGGGAACAAGGAGCACAAAAACCAGCACCGGGTACCAGGGCTGGGCAAAGAAGCCCGGTCGGTAGTTGAGGTAGACCTGACGGCCGGTGGTGTCGTAGTGGGTGTCTGTTCTCTTTAGCATGTCAGCCTCGCTTCTGCGGTGCCCGCGCTGTCAATGGAAAAGTTCACGCAACGGGTGTAGCCATAGCTGTTGAAGCTGGTGCGGTTGAACTCCCGCACCACCGATACCCGGGCTGCAGGCCCCTTTTCTTCCCATATCTCAGGCTCCCTGTCATAGACCGAATTATTGCCAAGCAGGGAGAAGCTGGATGAGGTGTAGGTGAGGTTGCTTAGGTAGGTGATGGCAGAGCCGTCGGTGCACCATCCCAGCGAGAAAACCGTGGTGGTCAGGTCAGATCCCAGCAGGTTTTCTTCTGTCACCGGGGTACTCGCCTGCCAGCACTGATGGTCTGCATAGAGAGCGGCTTCTTTTTCGGTGATCTTATCTCGGGTTGATCCCGTCACCAGGTTGCTGACGCTCCAGGAGCTCACCGATATAGGTAGGGCACCGTCATTATTCTGCATGTGGTCCCAGTTCTTCATTTGTTGGCTAGAGACAAGCCAACTCAGCGCAAGGGGCAGAATAACCAGCACCGCAGTACATACCCGCCCTAGCACGATGGTGTGATGCCTCGTTTTCACGGTTCTCCTCGCTTTCTCGCTGGGGCTAGGGGCGCCCGTCCGTCACGCTCTCCCCGGTCGCCAGGGTAAGCACCAGGTGTACCACGGGCAGGAGGGCCACAAGCACCACCGAAAGATAGAAGTAGGCCGGGTAAAAGACCTCATAGACCCTGGGGTAGCGCACCCCGTGGGCGTAAACGCCAGCTGCGAGCACCAGCCACAGAGCCAGGGGCTGGTTCACCAGCAAAAGCAGAATCAGGGCTAAAGGATAAACCCAGGTCGCGAAGAGGCCGGGGGCTGTCTGCAGAAATACCGGGCACCCGTCCTCCGCCAAAACCGTACCAGGTACCTGCTCAAGATCTAGTTGGGGACGCATGAGAGCTCTCCTTCCGCAGTACCCTCAGCATCAAGGGTAAAGGCCACGCACCGTTCAAAACCGTAGCTCGGCAGACCGCTACTGTTGTTCACCATGCGGCTCATAACCGTGCGGTATGACTCGAGGGAATCCAGCTCATAGGCCAGTGAATAATCGGGGTTAGCAGGCGGCTCTGAGCGCATATTGGGGCCCGCGTAGTCAACCGTGGTGGCGTCCTGCTGGTAGACGATGCCGCCGTCCTTCGCACACCAGATAACGGAGAATTTATGGGCTATAAGCTCCTTGCCCAGAATGTTGGTTTCAGCCACGCGGGTGAAAGCCTGCCAGCACTGGGCATCGGAATAGCCGGGGACCGCTGCCTTGCGGGTCACCGTAATGTGTTCAATAAGCTCACTGCTCGGTGAGCGCCCTAAAGTTGAAGTTCCCGCCAGGAAAAACGAGGCAGCAACGGCTAGCAAGAGGCTCAAGCCGAGTGCGGCGCCGGCAACGATGCCGGGTCGCTTTTTCTGACGGTATGTTCCCTGCAAATCCTGACGATTCATGGTTCACACCTTTCAGAAGTTGTGAACTAGATTACCCCAAAAGCTGGGCATATTCTAGACCTGTAGAGGGAAAATCTCCAGCATCTTCCCTAGATTTCCAAAATCATCCGGGTATTCCCCAGCGTATTAGGCTTTACCCGGGCAAGGTCAAGAAACTCCGCCACGCCCTCATCGTGTGACCGTAGCAGCTCCATAAAAGTCTTAGAATCAATCTGATCCTGGTTCTCCATCACCCTAAACCCCTGCCGTCTAAAGAAATCAACCTCAAAGGTCAGGCAGAAAACACTGGCTACACCGAGCTGCCTAGCCCGTTCTACCAGCGCAGCGACCAGGGCGTGCCCCACTCCCCGACCGCGTGCCGCGGGAGCTGCCGCCAGCGTCCTAATTTCAGCGATATTCTGCCACATCACGTGCAGGGCCCCGCAGCCAAGAACCTGCGCCCGGCGGCGTCCTCAACGACAAGAAACTCCTGGATAGCCTCATAGTAGGCCACAGCCTCTTTATCAAGCAGGATTCCTTTAAGGGCCAGGGGACGCACCAGGCCCTGAATAGCGGGCACATCGTGCACGGTGGCGGGGCGGACGGTCACATCAGTCATTCCTCAAGGCTACTGCCCGGCCTGCTCGGGACCAAAGCCGCATGAGACGCAGAGGCCCTTAAACAATAAATCAGCCCCCGACCGCTAAGCGGTGCGAGAGCTGATTTACATCATTACACACACATACACACAAGAGTCTTCTTGTCCTAAAGCAGCCCCACACACCGGGGCTTTGAGTCTTCAGGGGCTCTGTCGAACCGTATGACTCAAGTATGGCAAGCCAGCCTTGAGCGCAAGCCTTAAAGAGCTGGGCACAAGCTGAAAACTTGGTCAAGCTTTGGTTACATTTATCAAGAGCCATCACAGAAGCATCACGAACCTACCAGCGCAACACAAAGCCGCCTGCGGCGTCCTTGGTATCAGGACGCCACAGGCGGCTTACACTTGCGCAGGCGGCTTAGCGTTCGTCGGCCTCGCGGGCCTCTTCAGCCTCGAAACGCTGCTCGGCGGTCTCGTTAGATACCTCAGCTTCGGGGATTGCGGGCAGCTCTTTCTCGTCCTCGCCAAAGGCCTTGTCAAAGGCCTCGGCGTCCAGCTCACCCAGGGGAGCTGACGAGAAGGTGAACTTAGCCAGGTCGCCCTCACCCTCAACGTCCACGGTGATCTTCTCACCGGACTTGATCTCACCGAAGAGGATCTTCTCAGAGAGCGGGTCTTCCAGGTTGCGCTGCATCTCGCGGCGCAGCGGGCGGGCACCCATGGAGGGGTCATAGCCCTTAGCTGCCATGAGAGCCTTAGCCTTATCGGTTAGCTCGATGGACATATCCTGCTCGGCCAGGCGCTTGGCCAGGCGGGCCACGAAGAGGTCAACGATCTGCAGGATCTCAGACTCGGAGAGCTGGGGGAAGACGATGATGTCGTCCACACGGTTGAGGAACTCGGGGCGGAAGTGCTCCTTGAGGGACTCCATGACCCGGCCCTGCATACGCTCGTAGGAGCCCTGGTCGTCGCCTACCTGCTGGAAGCCAACGGGTACACGGCGGGCCATCTCACGGGAGCCCAGGTTGGTGGTCATGATGATGACGGTGTTCTTGAAGTCCACAACACGACCCTGGGAGTCGGTCAGACGGCCGTCTTCCAGAATCTGTAGCAGGGAGTTGAAGAGGTCGGCGTGAGCCTTCTCAACCTCGTCAAAGAGCACAACGGAGAAGGGCTTGCGGCGGACCTTCTCGGTCAGCTGGCCACCCTCTTCGTAGCCGACGTAGCCGGGAGGGGCACCGAAGAGGCGGGAAACGGTGTGCTTCTCCTGGTACTCCGACATATCCAAGGTGATGAGGGCGTCCTCATCCCCAAAGAGGAACTCAGCCAGAGCCTTAGCCAGCTCGGTCTTACCGACACCGGTGGGGCCGGCGAAGATGAAGGAGCCGCCGGGGCGCTTGGGGTCCTTGAGGCCAGCACGGGTACGGCGAATTGAACGGGAGAGAGCCTTGATCGCGTTCTCCTGGCCGATGACGCGCTTGTGCAGCTCCTCTTCCATCTTGAGCAGACGGCCGGATTCCTCCTCGGTAATCTTGTAGACCGGAACACCGGTGGAGAAGGCCAGGACATCGGCGATAACCTCGGGGGTTACCTCACCGAAAGCATCGCCGGCATTACGCCACTGCTGCTCGGCTTCTTCCTTCTCAGCAGCCAGCTTCTGCTCCTTGTCGCGCAGGTCAGCTGCTTTCTCGAACTCGTTAGCCGCGATGGCCTCTTCCTTCTCGCCCTTGAGCTTGGCGATGCGCTCTTCAAGTACCTTGATTTCCGGCGGGGCAGTCATGCGCTTAATGCGCAGGCGAGCACCGGCCTCATCAATCAGGTCAACGGCCTTATCGGGCAGGAAGCGGTCAGAGATGTAGCGGTGGGCCAGGTTAACAGCGGTTTCCAGAGCTTCATCTGAGATGGTGACGCGGTGGTGAGCTTCGTACTTATCGCGCAGACCCTTGAGAATCTCAACGGCCAGCTCGGGGCTGGGTTCGTCCACCTGAATGGGCTGGAAGCGGCGTTCCAGGGCAGGGTCCTTCTCGATGTGCTTGCGGTACTCGTCGAGGGTGGTTGCACCGATGGTCTGCAGCTCACCGCGGGCCAGCATGGGCTTAAGAATTGAAGCTGCGTCGATTGCACCTTCGGCAGCACCTGCACCAACCAGGGTGTGAATTTCGTCGATGAAGAGGATGATGTCACCGCGATTGCGGATTTCCTTCAGAACCTTCTTCATACGCTCTTCAAAGTCACCGCGGTAGCGGGAACCGGCCACCATGGAACCGAGATCCAGGGTGTAGAGGTGCTTATCCTTGAGAGTTTCAGGTACGTCTCCGTGCACAATTGCCTGAGCCAGGCCCTCAGCCACAGCGGTCTTACCCACGCCGGGCTCACCAATCAGCACGGGGTTGTTCTTGGTACGGCGAGAGAGCACCTGCATAACGCGCTCCATCTCCTTGTGACGGCCAATCACGGGGTCAAGCTTGCCCTCGCGCGCCGCAGCCGTAAGGTTGCGTCCGAACTGGTCAAGAATGGCAGAGCCAGCCGGGGTTCCCTCGCGGGAGTTACCCGCACCAACACCGGCGGTCTCCTTGCCGCCCTCGCCATTGTTGTTACCGGGGTAGCCAGAAATCAGATCCATCACGGTCTGGCGGACCTTAGCGGGCTCAGCACCCAGCTTGGTCAAAATCTGGTTGCCCACACCCTCATTAGCGCGCACCATACCCAGCAGAATGTGCTCGGTACCGATGTAGCCGTGATTCAGCTGAATGGCCTCGCGCATGGAGAGCTCAAGCACCTTCTTGGCGCGCGGGGTAAAAGGAATATGGCCGCTGGAAGCCTGGGGACCGGAACCGATGATGTCCTGCACCTGGTCGCGCACGGCAGTGAGATTAATACCGAGCGACTCAAGAGCACGAGCCGCAATACCTTCACCCTCGTGAATCAGACCGAGCAGAATGTGTTCGGTGCCGATGTAGTTGTGGTTCAGCATGCGTGCTTCTTCTTGGGCAAGCACGATGACGCGGCGGGCGCGGTCGGTAAACCGTTCAAACATTGAACACTCCTTGGAAACTTACTATTACCCAAAAGATTACGCGCGTTTCTCAGCCTGCGGGGCGCTGTTCGCCACGGAATGAATGGTGTTCGCAGGGAGGGAAAGCTCCCGTGCCTTATACCGGCAAGGGAGCTGGTATTCAGTCAGCTGCGCGACTCCAAGGTTGCCTACCTTTTTGTGTAGATGCCCCTCTATATTTACTCGGTCAGATGCGCCTGGGGTTTATCCAGCATTTTCCATGCCTGTGCTTTATAGGCCGCTTATAAATAATGAGGCGGAACCCGCTGACCGGGTTCCGCCTCATAGAGACAAGAAGAAGATTATTTACTTGCTTTCTTTGCCCATAGCCTTGTAGTAGGCATCCTGAATGTTCTGGTGGATACGACCGCGGCTTGAAACCTCGTAGCCATTTTCCTGGGCCCACTTACGGATTTCGGCGATTTCAGGGTTGCGCTTAGTAGTGGTGCGTGAACCTGCGGGGCGGCCGGGGGTGCGCTGGGCCCCCTGCACGCGGCGAGCCTTAGCAGCAAAAGGACGGATGGCGTCGCGCAGACGGGCAGCGTTGGCGCTCGAAAGATCAATTTCGAACTGGCCACCGTCGAGACCGAAGCGTACGGTCTCTTCTGCGGGGCCGCCGTCGAGGTCGTCTTCAAGAATAATCTTGACCTTCTGAGCCATTATTTTCTCCTTAGATGAATCTGATGAGGGAATATAAACTCAACCGCGTTTTTGGGTAGGGAAGCACATATAAGAGGATATTCCGCCTCTACCCTTTTCTGTGGGGCACGCAATCGAGCTAGTCACCCTTGATGACTAAAATAAATAGTACATATTCTTTTCTCAAAAAGGAAATAAAGTCACGCTTCAGAGAACAAAAAGACTTTTATTTAGTTTCTGATGTTCCAAAAGGATCCCGTGTTCCTTCTGCGTTTTTTACAGAGCGGTACCAGGCTTCGGCGTCCTTTTCGATATCCCGGCGGGCAGCACGCTCGGTGCGGTCAGCACGATTCATCCAGCGCAAAATAAAATAAAGCACCAGGCCCGCGCCTATGGAGGGAACCAGGCCAATCAGGAATTCCATCTCTTCTCTACCTTTCTCGGGTTTACACTTCCTCCAATCTACCCCAGGCAACTGGCAAACAGGACATGAAAAGCCCGCCTGGCAGGCTGCTAGGCGGGCACAAGAGCGTTAGGACGCTTTACTCGGCTTCGGGCTTCATCAGCGGGAAGAGAATGGTCTCGCGGATACCTACACCGGTGAAGAGCATAATCAGGCGGTCAATACCCAGGCCCAGGCCGCCCATGGGGGGCGCACCGTATTCAAGGGCTCGCAGGAAGTCGTCGTCGAGCTGCATGGCTTCGTCATCGCCACCGGCAGCCAGCTTGGACTGCTCTGTGAGACGCTCACGCTGAATCACGGGGTCAATGAGCTCAGAGAAGGCGGTGCCTCGCTCCATACCGCCGATAATCAGGTCCCAGGCCTCAATCAGGTTGCCCTCGGAGCGGTGCTGGCGGGCCAGCGGCTGGGCTGAGGGCGGGTAGTCGTAGACGAAGGTGGGGTTAATCAGGGTGGGCTCCACGATTTCACCGAAGAGCTCAACGACTAGCTTCTCGGCGTCCCACTTGGGATCAACGGGAACCTCGTGCTTCTCGGCGATAGCGCGCAGTTCTTCTGCGGTGGTGGCGGGGGTGACCTCAATACCTACAGCTTCAGAGAGACCGGGGTAGACACCCAGCCACTTCCACTCGCCGGTGAGGTCGATGGTACCTGCTTCGGTTTCAATCTGGTGTACGCCTACGGCGTCAGCGCAGGCCATGATGATTTCCTGCATACGCTTGGCCATGACGAACTGGTCGGCATAAGCTTCGTAGCATTCCAGGGTGGTGAATTCGGGGCTGTGGGTGGAGTCTACGCCCTCGTTGCGGAAGACGCGGCCGATTTCGTAGACGCGTTCCAGGCCACCGACCTCGGCACGCTTGAGGAAGAGCTCGGTAGCGATGCGCAGGGTCATGGGCTGGTCGAAAGCGTTCAGGTGGGTTTCGAAGGGGCGGGCTGCTGCGCCACCGTGGATGAGCTGCAGGATGGGGGTCTCCAGCTCAATATAGCCGTGGTCGTTCAGGACGTTACGCACGGTCTGGGTAATCTTGGCGCGCTTGATCACCAGGTCGCGGGCTTCATCGCGCACCATCAAATCGAGGTAGCGCTGGCGCACCCGGGTCTCTTCGTTAAGGTCAGAGTGCAGGTTGGGCATGGGGCGCAGGGCCTTGGACGCCATCTGCCATTCTTCGGCCATGATGGAGAGCTCGCCGCGGCGGGAAGAAATAACCTCGCCCTTGACGAAGACGTGGTCGCCCAGGTCAACTAGGGCCTTCCAATCGGCCAGGGATTCTTCACCTACGCTGGCCAGGGAAATCATGGCCTGGATACGGGTGCCGTTGCCCTGCTGGAGAGAGGCGAAGCAGAGCTTGCCGGTGTTGCGGACGAAAACCACGCGTCCGGCGACACCCACGATGTCACCGGTGGTCTGGTCCGCTTCGAGCGTACCGTCGTACTTTTCACGAATTTCGGTGATGGTGTGGGTGACGGGGACGCCCACGGGGTAGGCTTCGCGCCCGGATTCAAGCAGCTTGGCGCGCTTTTCGAGGCGGATCTGCATCTGCTCTGAGACGCCGTGGTCGAAGCCGGTGGTTTCTGCGGGGGTGTTGCCCTGTTCAGTCAATGATGTACCTGTTCTTAGGTTGGGTGTAGAGGTCTTAGTTAATTTCCATGTTATCGATGAGGCGGGTGGAGCCAACGTAGGCTGCCACGAGCGCTAGCACACGTGCCTGTTCACTCTGGGGGGCCTCGAAGGTGTCGGTATCGACCACTTCCAGGTAGTCCAGGCGCACGCCGTCGGTGCTGTCGATGGTGGCGCGGGCCTGGGCGATATCCTCAGCGGTGAAGCTACCGGTGATGTACTTTTCGCGCAGGGTGGCCAGGGTTCGGGACAGAACCAGGGCTGCTTCGCGTTCTTCAGCGCTCAGGTACTGGTTGCGTGATGAGAGGGCAAGGCCGTCGTCCGCGCGCACCACGGGCACCGGTTTGATGGTCACCTGGTGGTTGAAGTCCTTGACCATGCGCTGAATGAGGGCCAGCTGCTGGGCGTCCTTCTGCCCGAAGTAGGCGTTGAGAGTAGCCTCCCCGACCAGGGGCTTGAGGATGTTGAAGAACTTATTGACTACGGTCAGAACCCCGTCAAAGTGGCCGGGGCGGGTCTTGCCCTCAAAGAGGGTGCCCAGTTTGCCGGAGACCACGGTGATTTTGGGGTCGCCGCCGGGGTACATGTCTTCAACGGTGGGGGCGAAAATGACATCGACGCCAGCTTCAGCTGCCAAGGCGGCATCGGCTTCGAGGGTGCGAGGGTAGCGGTCGTAGTCTTCGTTGGGCCCAAACTGGAGGGGGTTGACGAAGATAGAGAGCACCACAACATCGTTTTGTTCGCGGGCGCGGCGAATGAGGGTGGCGTGCCCGTCGTGCAGGGCACCCATGGTGGCTACGTAGCCTACACTCAGGTGCTTATCTGCGGTATTTTCGTTGACCTCTTTGCGGCGGCTGGCGGTGGTGAGGGCCAGGAGCATCTCGTTGCCGAGGTCGGTGATGGAGTGTGCGATGGGGGTTTGACTCGTCACGGTGGTGAGGGGTCCTTTCGTGTTTTGCGCCCTCCTAGTTTACCCGGCGAGCGCTTTAAGCACAGCCTGGTAGCTCTCATCGGTGAGGGCGCCGCGGCTGTGGGCGCGTTCGGCAGTGGCGCGGGCGAGGGCAAGGTAGGCGGCCTTGATGTCGTCGGCGTTTTCTTCGAGTGCGTAGCTGGCTAGGGTTTGGGCGTGGGCGGCAACGGTGTGGGCGTCTCCTCGGGCGACGGGGCCGGTGAGGGCGCTATCACCGTTGGCGAGGGCGTTGTCGAGGGATGCTCTGAGCAGGGGTTCGATGTAGCGGGCTGGGTTTTCGATACCGATGGAGGCCAGGATTTGGAGGGCCTGGCCGGTGATGGTGACCAGGTGGTTGGAGCCGTGGGCAAGGGCGGCATGGTAGAGGGGGCGGTCGCCTTCGGCTATCAGGACGGGCTCTCCCCCCATCTCAACGACCAGGGCCTGAGCGATGGGGATGAAGGGGGCTGGGCCGGTGACGCCGAAGCTGGTGTTGGCTAGGCGGGGCAGGTCAAGGGAGAGGCCGGTGAAGGTCATGGCCGGGTGTATGGCTAGGCCGATAGCTCCCTGGGAGGTGGCGGGAGCAAGGACGGAGGTGCCGTGCCGCCCTGAGGTATGGATGAGGATTTGCCCGGGGCGCCAGCCGTCGGTTTCGGCTATACCTTTAACTAGATCAGGCAGGGCATCATCGGGTACGGCAAGGAGCACCACTTCACTGGTGGTAATGATCTCTGGGATGCTGGAGACGGGGACGCCGGGGAGCAGGGCCTCAGCCCGGGTACGGGAGGCTTCTGAGACAGCATGGACGCCGGTAATCAGGTGCCCAGCGGCACGGAGGGCTGTGCCGAGCACGGCCCCCACCTTGCCTGCTGAGATTACGCCGATGCCCAGGCGGGCGGGCTTAAGATGGTTGCTGGTTTGCACGGGGCACCTTTCTGTCTGCGTCCTGCCTGCTTAGTTTACCGGGGTCAGTCCCTTACCGGGTACGGCCTTTACTGTAGTGCTGCCCGAGACGCCACAGGCAGAAGGCTAGGGGAATAAGTAGCCCTTGAGTAGTGCCACTAAAAACGGCCAGCGCAACCACCCCAATCTGAAAAGCAACGGTACTCGCAGCTACCAGAGGCTGAACCGGAACCACTAATCCCGACGGCAGGGCAACGACAAGGCTGTAGTCGTATTCCTGTAGAGGGTCAGTCTCTCCTAGCGCCACGGCAATCCCGAAAAAGAGAGCAGTGCCCGTAATAATGCCCGGTAGCTGAAAGATGATGGTCATTGCCACGGCATAGATTACCGTAGCAACGCCAGCGCCCACGATAAACCCCAACAAGGTTGAAAAATAAGGAGCTGTAAGCCACTGCCGAAGAGGCAGCTGGGCTGACCATTCCCGAGGTAGCCAACGGTAGAAGAAGGCAATCAACCAGACACCTACAATCGTTATGATACCGATGCCAGACGCTCCGAACCCGACCCCCACAAAGATCCCCAGGGGGATACTCAGTAAGGTAATAAGAACGAGCGGGGCCAGGCTATCAGCTAGAGCAGCCAGCGATAGAAGGTAAGAACGGGAGTTCACAAGTTTTCTGCGAAAGGTACCTCTCTGCCCACCATAGTAGCGGTAACCCTGTGCTCCGCTGAGATTACGGACGGCGTATAGAAGCAGCGTACTTCTCCCAAACCCCTGAGTAGCAGCAACCCGTTCCAGAGGACTATTCTGAGCTGAAATAACGAGCACAAGCGTTCCAAGTATTCCGAGGAACAGAACAAGCACTCCAAGACAGTAGATTAAAGCAACGTTTGCGCTTACGACTGAATCGGTGGTCGTAGCGATGAGCAATAGAAGGCCCGTAACCGCTGCCAGACCTGCCCAAGCCAAAAGAAACTTTAGCCGTCCCAGTAGCTGCGCCGCAGCCATACCGTGCAGCATAAGCACCCCAAACGCGACAGCGCCCAGTGCCGTTCCCACCAACCAAGTCACCGAGAGCGGCGCAAAAATAGTCGCTAGCATTACGGAGAGCAGGGCCCACGTGCCTAAAGCAACCCATATAGCCCGAAAATGCCAGGGATTACGGCTGGGATATGAAAGTCCAGAGTAACGCCAAAAGAGTTCAGCCGGCGAGTAAGCCAGCGGTCCCAACTGATAAAAGAGCCAGACTAGCCCAGCTCCTGCAATCAGCAGACCGCCCATAAAGAAACCGGGCGCTTGGAAATCTTCTAATGTGAAATATAGGTAGGATCCTCGAACCTGACGCAGGGAGATGCTGAATGCCCCTGCAAGAGTAAGCCAGAAAACCAGGTAGAAAAATACCTTATAGACCGCACCGAGCCGATACCCCAGCGTCCTGAGCGCTACCATGCGTTCTCAGTCCCCAGGCCCAGCCCATCAGTCTCCAACGGAAACACCAAATTTTTGGTTCCTGGCAACGCGTTAAGCTCCGGGTCATGTGTGGCTATACAAACCGCTGCCCCAGCAGAGACTGTAGACTCCGCCCACTGAGCAATCCACTGCACTCCAGCAGTATCAAGACGCTTTTCTGGCTCGTCCAAAAAGTAGTAACGGGCAGGACGGAGCAACAAGGACGCAAGGCGGGAGCGTTGCTCCTGGCCAGAGCTCAGGGTGTGTGGTTCTCTGTCATAAGCCTGGGGTACTCCAAGTTCTTCTAGCGCCTGACGCACGCTCATACGCTGAGAAGAAGCCATTCCCAGCTTTTGAGCGATTTTAGGGCCTTCATCGGCCAGTATTTCAAGATGCTGCCCTACGGTTAGGCCGGGCAGCCACCCCAGCGCGTCGTTGAGCCCAAAAACCTGTAAACGGAAGGCCTCAGACGCAGAGGTCACCGGTGACCCATCAATGAGCACCTGCCCTTCGGTTAAATCCTGATGCAGAAGAAGACAGCTCATGAGGGTCGACTTACCGGAACCGTTAGGGCCAGTCAAAGTGTAATACACTCCTGGCTCCAGCGTGACAGAAGCACCAGAGAAAATAAAATTCTCGTCAAAGGCTTTGGCCCCCTGATTTAGTTGAAGTGCAGGAACCTTTGTAGGTAAACCCATCAGTTTCCTATCTCAGTACCGGGCAGAGGTAGTAGCTCATAGGGCGGGAGCGGCGAAGACGTACCGGAGCCTTTCCCGGCGTCCGCAGACGTCGGCACCGGCGCAGGTGCAACCCCCAGCTGAGCCAGGCGGACGGTCAGGGCGCGGGCGACCTCGGCGTCCGCGTTATGCACCGCGGTGGGCAGGGTTCCCCCGGCAACCCGCAACGACAGGTGAGCTAGCCCAGCCCGCTTCTGTAGAGGCCCCTGGCTCAGCTCAAGGCTCTGTACCTTGAGGTGCGGAACAAAGGAGAGACGACGCACCCAACGACCTGACCTCACCAGCAGGAGCAGGGGTGTTACCGCAAAGCCGTTGCGGCGGTAGGTCAGGGGGTCAAACCAGCGGGCGGATGCCGGGGAGACCGTAAAGCCCTGTTCTGCGTTGCCGCCTGCCAAACCGGCCATGAGCTGGGCAGGCGAAACACCGCCGTCCTGCTGAGCCGGAAGCACCAGGGGTAGCACCCGCATCACGTCATCAAGGGTGCCCACCGGGAGCAGCTCACCGGCAAACTCGCCCTGGCCCTCGCCCTTACCGAGCAGGGTCACCTGGACCCGGTACCAGCCGGTTATACGCCAGAGCAGGGGCTGCTCCACCGAAATACGCTGAACGCGCCCCTCGGGTAGGGTCTGGGTGGTGGTATCGGTAAAGCCAAACCGGGTTTTCAGACCGTCCGGACTGGTGGAGAGCGAAAAGTTAAAACCGGTGTTAAAGCGCTTCCAGGTGCTCGAGACGATAGCCAGAATAACAGCCGCGTTCGAGGCAAATATAGCGCCCAGGGACATCTCTGCCCAGAACATCAGCCCGCCCATGCCCAAGAGGAAAAGCAGGCCCATGACCCAGCCCAGGCTCAGCACCATCGACCCTAATAACCGCGCTACCGGTACCTTGACAATCAGCTGCTCGCCGGAGTCCTTAACTCCCAGAAAATTCTCGGTGAGGTGGTCACCCAGGCGGTCTGCAATATCGCGGTGGGCAGATTGCTCAACAGGGGCGGACGCCGCCGGGGAGGTTGCTGACCCCGCCTTAAGGGCGCGCACCTGAGCCAGCAGCTGCTCGCGCAGGGAGCGGGCCTCGGAGTACTTGAGGAATTGCACGCGCAGGGCTGAGGAATCACCGTCTGCTACATCGAATTTAAGATCAGCTAAGCCCAGTAGGCGGGCCATGAGCGGGCGGTTCACGTCGATAGACTGCACCCGATCCAGCCGGGCTTTGCGCTCGGTTTTGAAGAGCATGCCGCTCTTGATGTAGACATTGCGGTCATCGACGGCAAAACGGTAAAAGAACCAGGTAGAGAGAAAGGGCAGTAACAAGAGGAGGAAGAAGACGGCCAGCACGCCCAGGAACCAGAAGCCCCCGAAGATACTCGTCCAAGAGAGAAAGACGGTATCTGGCGGGCCGCTCTGCCCAAGTTCGCGCAGGTCAAGGGGTTCTTCCCCGGTAAAGAGGTCATCCACTAGATTGTTCGCGATAGTGTAGATAAAAACGACAATAATCAGCCAGGCCCGCACCAGGGGCGAGAGCGGATGGGCACGACGCCAGGTGAGGGCGGCTTCTTCGCGGGCGGTGATATCGGTGGAAACAGCCGGGGATTCTGAAGTGGGTACCTGTTCGCTCATTTAGAGGCCCACCATCTTTGCATCCGACAGGTCGGTCAGTATCTCACGCAGCTGGTCAGCATCGCTCTTGGCCAGGCCGGGAATGGTGATGCTGTTCGCCGCGGTTTTTACCTTAACGCTGGCCAGGGAGAGCGCATTTTCAAGGGGGCCGGAGGAAACATCAACGTACTGGATACGGCCGTAGGGCACGGCGGTGACCGAGCGGAAGAGCAGGCCAGAACGCTTGAGCAGGTGGTCAGCGCGTTCACTGTAGCCGATAGCCTGCACCCGACGCTTGACTAGTATCAGCGCCCACAGCCGCCAGATGAGCACCAGGGCAGGTAGGCCCCAGTAGGCCCAAGGCGCCCAGTTCCAGCTCTTGACCAGCAGGGTCATAACCAAGGGCAGGGAGGCCAGCCCCAAGAGAATGAGAGACCAGATCAAAGAGGTAATGAGCTTAACCCGAACGTACTTGGGCGAGACCCGCTTCCAGCTGACCTCGGGCAGATCTATAGTCTGCTTTCCCAGGCCATCCAGGTCGAGCGGGGGCAGGGTAGGTGTAAATTGCGGCTCGTTCATGGTGCTCTCTCGTTACGTATCCATATCAAACTGTGGTCTACACCATTATGGCACGGAGGGAAAGCCTGCCTAAACCTTACCGACTAGGAAGAAGAGTCCGGTTTATTACGGACCAGGGGGCCAGCTTGCGGACTGACCTCACCGACCCCACCACCGGCGTCCTGATCTCCCGGAAGAATCTTGCACCAGTTCTCAGCGACGATACCGGCAACCAGCATCACCAGTCCACCGGCTAAAGCGACAGAACTTTCCACCAGCGGTTGCGCCGAAGCGCGGGAGGTCAGCAGACCCAGCTGATAGACGAGGATAGCCACCTGCCAGCCGGTCACCAGGGCACCGGTGAGGGCAAGAGCCTGGGCGAAGACCGCTACACGGGCGGCCATGAGGGGGTTCATGGAACCGGCTTTCTTACGAGTCTCAACCCGGCTGAATTTGAGCACCTGCCGGGCGAAGTAGAGGGCCAGGGAGCCAAGAATCAGAGCAGCTACTACAGTCAGAGCAGGCAGGGAAAGCTCCGGCCCGCCAGAGCTCACGCTCAGGAAGTTCAGTACAGCACCGCTTGCAGCCCCGACAGCCGCTAGAAGGGCAAGGGCTCGGATTCGCAGCTTCACGCGCAGACCACCGGGGCGGGGTGGAACTCGCGGATGCCACCGGCGTCCGCAGCATCATCTGCCAGCTGGCGCACCGATGAACCCAAAAGGAGGGCAGCGGGGTCCATACGGGCCCAGGGTTCCAGAACGAAGGCCCGTTCAGCGGCGCGCGGGTGGGGCAGGGTGAGGTCGGGGTCGTCCATCTCAAGCGAGGCGATATCGATGATGTCGATGTCCAGGGTACGCGGGCCCCAGCGAACATCGCGGGTGCGGTGGTGCTTCTGCTCAATCTGCTGGGTGTATTCCAGCAGCATGAAGGGCCGCAGGCTGGTCTCGATTTCAACCACCATGTTGGCGTAGTCGGGCTGGCCGGCAGGGCCGCCCACGGGAGCTGTGATAGCGATGGGGGAAATCTTGGTTACCGCGATTTTCTCGTGGGAGCAGATATCGCCAATTGCCTTAATCAGGGTGTCTTCGCTATTGCCCAGGTTAGAGCCCAGGGCAAGAATGGCTTTAACCGGCATGCTTCTCCCTAAAAATTGTCACCGACACATCGGCAAAGGTCACCTCGATGGGGGCCTTAGGCTTATGTACGGTCAGCTCAACCGCCAGCAGGGGGAACTTCTCGAGTACAGCGGTAGCGATACGCTCAGCCAGGGTTTCAATGAGGTCCAGGGATTTACCGGTGACGATTTCGCGGATGACCTCAGCTACTTCGGCGTAGTTGACGGTGTGCGCCACATCGTCGGTGGCAGCGGCCCGGGTAAAGTCGGTGAACATGGTGATATCAACGAAGAAGGGCTGGCCGGTCTGCTTTTCAGAGTCGAGCACCCCGTGGTAGCCCACGCTACCCACACCTGTGAGCGTTATGCGGTCAGCGCGCGAGTAGTCTCGCGTATCTGCCGATGAGCTGTGATCGTGCATGGTCACCTTTCACCGAGTCTGGTCACCGGTGGTAGTTCAGAGTTGAAGCGCCGGTGTTTTGTAGCCATTATCCACGCAGCGAGGGCAACCGTTAGTGACCGTTATGTGTGCCCTTCGACATGCCTAAAGATAGTCTCACCCGGGTATTTGCTGGGAAGGATAGTACTTAAGCGGGTCTAAAGCACCACCCCTAAAGCGCTTAAAGTCACAAAGACATTTTCATTTATGACGCTTCTGTGTCACGCGGGGTAGGGCTAGCTTGAGAGAGCGGACGCCCGCCGCCAGGCTGCGCGCACGGCCAGGGCGTCGGCGGTCGCCTGCACATTGTGGACGCGCACGGCCCAGGCTCCTGCCTCAGCCGCCATCACCGAAAGGGCCGCACTGGCAACATCCCGTTCGGTTGCTGCTCGCTCAGCAACCTGCTCTGCCGGCAGGCCGGAGGCTGCGGCGTCCTGCTCCTGCAAAAGCCGGGCGATAAAGCGCTTGCGGGAACCGGCCACCAGCACCCGGTGCCCCTCGTTGGCCAGGGCCTGCAGACCCGCCAGAATCTGCCAGTTTTGATCCCCCTGCTTGGCGAAGCCGGGGCCGGGGTCAAGAATAATCTGCTCAGGTACCACTCCCCCGGCAAGCAGTCGCTCGCGCAGGGTAAAGAGCTCGCTGAAGACCTCACCGGCAACGTTGGTATAGACAGCCTGGGAGTCCATGGTGATGGAGGTACCGCGCGAGTGCATGAGAATGTAGGGCACACCCAGCTCGGCGACAGTCTCAATCATATCTTCGCGCAGGCTCATGCCGGCAACGTCGTTGATGATGTGGGCGCCAGCTGCCACGGCGGCGCGGGCGGTTTCGGGGTTGAGGGTATCAACCGACATGACGATATTTTCAGCAGCTAAAGCTTCAATGACGGGCAGGACGCGGCGCTGTTCCTCAGCCAGGTCAACACGGGTGGCACCGGGGCGGGTTGATTCGCCCCCCACATCAATGATGTCTGCCCCCTGGGTAACCAGGGCCTTGGCGTGTGCAACTGCCGTGGCGGCGTCCGCGTGCAAGCCACCGTCGGAGAAGGAGTCGGGGGTGATGTTGAGAATCCCCATGATCAGGGTGCGGTCGGTGGGCAGGTTGGCGAAGGAGCCGTGGGCGTGAGGAAGGGTCATGCACCCAGGCTAGCACCCGCTTACCTGCCCGCCTGAGCCAAGGGGACCGCAAAACCTAAAAAGGACCGTATATTATGCGGTCCTTTTTTAGAAATCAGGTCCCCTTGGGAGAAATTAGGAGGCGTTGATCAGACTCATCGCCTCGGCACGCGTGGCGGGATCGCGCAGGGCCCCGCGGACGGCGCTCGTCACCGTCTTGGTTCCCGGCTTCCGCACCCCGCGCATGGACATGCACATATGTTCAGCCTGAATCACCACAATCGCGCCGGTGGGCTGCAAATGCTCTTCGAGAGCCTCAATAACCTGAGTAGTAAGCCGCTCCTGCACCTGGGGGCGCTTAGCGTAAACATCCACCAGGCGGGCCAGCTTCGACAGGCCCGTTACCTTGCCGTCGCCACCGGGGATATAACCGATGTGGGCGTGCCCGAAGAAGGGCACCAGGTGGTGCTCGCAGGTCGAGTAGAAGGGAATATCCTTGACCAAAACCAGCTCGGAATGGTCAATGTCGAAAGTGGTACCCAGAATATCGCCAGCGCTCTGGTGCAGACCGGCAAACATCTCATCGTAGGCACGGGCTACACGGGCCGGAGTATCGAGCAGGCCGTCACGGTCCGGGTCCTCGCCGATAGCCAGCAGGATCTCGCGAATAGCGGCCTCGATACGGGGCTGGTCAACTGCCATTAACGGGGCCCTCCCAGGGGATCAACGTCGGGGTTACCCGCGGGACCTGCGGCACCGGGGTGGGGGTTACCGGGATCCATGGGGTCCACGGTGGGCTGCTGAACGATGGGCTCTTCAGCGGCAGAAGCCTCATCAGCTTCTGCCTTAACTACCTTAACCGGAGGCAGGGCTGAGGGCTCACGGTTTGACTTGGAGTACCAGTGGTCGCGTTCGGGGCGCTTGCGCACGCCTGCGAAGATTTCTGCCAGGTCGTTCTCGAGCAGGGTTTCCTTCTCGAGCAGGGCCAGGGAGAGGGCATCGAGTACATCACGGTTATCACGCAGAATCTCGTAGGCCTCATCGTGGGCCTGCTCCAGCAGGGCAGCGACCTCCTGGTCCACCAGGTAGGCCATCTCGTCAGAGAAGTTGTTGCCGCCGCCAGCACCGCCGCCCAGGAAGGGGTCGGATTCCTTAGCAGCTAGACGTACTGAGCCGACCTTAGCGCTCATGCCGTATTCGGTGACCATCTTGCGGGCAGTGTCGGTTGCCTTCTGAATATCGTTGGATGCGCCGGTTGAGGGGTCGTGGAAGATCAGCTCTTCGGCTGCGCGGCCGCCCATGGCGTAGGCCATCTGGTCCAGCAGCTCGTGGCGGGTGGTGGAGTACTTGTCGTCCTGGGGCATGACCATGGTGTAGCCCAGGGCGCGGCCACGCGGCAGAATCGTAATCTTGGTAACGGGTGCTGAGTTGCGCAGGGCAGCAGCAACCAGGGCGTGACCGCCTTCGTGGTAGGCGGTGACGGTGCGCTCATGCTCGCTCATGATGCGGGAGGAACGCTGGGGGCCTGCCATGACGCGGTCGATTGCCTCATCGATAGCGCGTTCGTCGATAACGTTACCGCCGTCGCGGGCGGTGAGCAGGGCGGCTTCATTCATGACGTTGGCCAGGTCAGCGCCGGTGAAGCCGGGGGTGCGCTTGGCAACGGAGGCTAGGTCAACGCGGCGGTCGATGGGTTTGCCGGTTGCGTGCACCTCGAGGATGCGCTGGCGGCCCTTGAGGTCGGGGGCGTCTACACCGACCTGGCGGTCGAAGCGGCCAGGACGCAGCAGGGCCGGGTCAAGCACGTCGGGGCGGTTGGTTGCCGCGATAACGATGATGTTAGAGGTGCCGTCGAAGCCGTCCATCTCAACCAGTAGCTGGTTGAGGGTCTGCTCGCGCTCGTCGTTGCCGCCGCCCATGCCGACGCCGCGCTGGCGGCCGACGGCATCGATTTCGTCGACGAAGATAATGGCGGCCTTATTGGACTTGGCTTCTTTGAAGAGGTCGCGCACACGGGAGGCACCCACGCCCACGAACATTTCAACGAAGTCGGAGCCGGAGATGGAGTAGAAGGGGACGCCCGCTTCACCGGCTACAGCCTTAGCCAGCAGGGTCTTACCGGTGCCGGGAGGGCCGTAGAGCAGTACGCCCTTAGGGATCTTGGCGCCCAGGCGGGTGAACTTTTCGGGTTCGGCGAGGAATTCGCGGACCTCTTCGAGTTCTGCCAGGGCTTCGTCGACACCGGCAACGTCGGCAAAGCGCACGGTGGGGTTGTCTTTGTTGAACTTCTTAGCGCGGGACTTAGAGAAGTTCATAATCTGGTTGCTGCCACCGCCCATGCGTGACATGAGGAACCAGAAGAGGGCCACCAGAATCACAAAGGGCAGGATGAAGGACAGCATGGAGGTGAACCAGTTGGTCTGCACCGGCTGATCGGTGTAGGACTCAAGGTTGGCGTTATCCATGGCCGCAACAACGTCAGTGGCGCGGGGCTGAACGTAGTAGAAACTTACATTCTTGCCCTGGTTTTCACCGCCAGGGTTCACGTAATCGTCTTTGAGTTCCAGGTCTACGCGCTGGTCGCCGTCGAAGATTTTGGCGCTGACGACCTTCTCGTCATTGAGCAGACCGATACCCACGTTGGTATCAACGCGGGTTGAGGCTGCCAGAGAGTTTGCGAAGATCATGGGCACAGCAATGAGAACTGCCAGCAGTACCCAGAACCAGGGCCCTGAGATGAGCCTGCTGAAGAACCCCTTTTTCTTGGGGTCAGAGGTGTTATCCGTATTCTGCACAGCCGCGCCTTCCACAAAAATAACGGGGCGGGGCGCCGTGTGCGCCCCGCACAAAGGTAGCCCCAGCACCCGGCGGTGGGTGCAGGTGGGCCTAGACCTATCTAATGTACCTAAAGTTGCTGGGTACTCGCTTAATGCCTCAAGGTTTTCACCTCAGGGCTAAAGCACCGGCGGAGGGGAGTCTGCCAGGGCTCTCTGACGCGTGCTCGCTGTTTAGGAGTAGACGTGGGGGGCCAGAGTGACGATGCAGTCCAGGTTGCGGTAGCGCTCGGCGAAGTCCAGGCCGTAGCCCACGACGAATTCGGGTTCGATATCCCAGCCAACGTACTTGACGTCAACATCGGTCTTGACGCTCTTGGGCTTGCGCAGCAGGGTGCAGATTTCGACCGAGTTAGCGCCACGGGAGACCAGGTTCTGCTGGAGCCACTTGAGGGTCAGGCCCGAATCGATGATGTCTTCCACAATGAGCACGTCACGACCGGTCAGGTCGGTATCAAGATCCTTGAGGATGCGGACGACGCCGGAGGACTTGGTGCCTGAACCGTAGGAGGAAACTGCCATCCAGTCCATGGTGTAGTGGGCCTTGAGGGCGCGGGAGAGGTCGGCTACGACCATGATGGCGCCCTTGAGTACGCCGACCAGCAGTACGTCGCGGCCTTCGTAGTCCTTGTCAATTTGGGCGGCAAGTTCCTTAATCTTGGCGTCGATTTCTTCCTTGGTGAAGAGAACGTGCTTGATGTCGTTCTGTACGTCGAGTGCGTCCACGGTTGATCGCTTTCTGCTGGTTCAAAGGTTCTGAGCCCTGCCCCGGTGATGGGGCAAAGCGCGTGTTCACCTTTAAGTATGGTTTATGGGGTGGTCTTGAGTAAAACGATGAGGCCGGTTTTCTTGAGGTTATAGCTCTGACCTGCTCGGGTGATGGTGGCGCCGGGGCGGCGGCGGTAGGCCGAAATGTGCCCGGGCAGTTGCAGGGGACCTGCCACGGAGTGTTCGGCGGCAAAGGCGTCCAGCGCCGCTAAACGCTCAAAGCCCGGGGCAATACCCCCGGCTGCTTCGAGGACGAGGGCGAGGACGCGGGTGCGCAGGGCCGGGTGCAGGGCAGTGAGCGCAGCGCGGTTAAGCAAAACCATTTCTCCACCATGCTCTACCCCAAGCTTGCTCGCTGTGTCAGCCCCAGCCGGGGCGAGCTCGTCCACCCCCACCAGTACCTTCTGCAGAGCCTGCTGGGCGGCAGAGGCCAGGTAGTCGGCGTCCGCACCGGCGATGGAAGCGGTGCGGGCTAGGGAGACAGCCACGCCACCGCCCAGGTGTTCTTCGAGGTAGGGCAGGACACTGTGGCGCACCCGGGCGCGCATGAAGGACTGGTCGGTGTTGGTGGGATCGTACCAGGGGGTCAGACCCGCGTCAGCGCAGATGTCTTCGATTTCAGAGCGGCGCAGGGTGAGCAGGGGGCGGATGACCCGGACGGAGCCAGCGGGGTGGTCTTCGATGCGGTCTAGGGGCATGCCAGCCAGGGAGCGGGTGCCGGAACCACGCGCCAGGCCCAGCAACACGGTTTCGGCCTGGTCATCGAGGGTGTGGCCCAGGGCGACGGCGTCTGCCCCGGTAGTGGCCAGGGCACCGGCGAAGGCACCGTAGCGGGCGGTTCGAGCGGCCATTTCGGGCCCCTCTTTACCGCTTTCAACGGTCACTTTCTCAACCAGTACCGGGCTGAGACCCAGGCCGCGCAGGGTCTGGGCGGTGCGCTCGGCGACCTGAGCCGAGCCGTCCTGAAGCTGGTGGTCCACTACCACCGCGCCCACGCGTACGTCCTGGCGCCGGTTAAAGTGGGCCAGCAGAACCGCCAGGGCCAGCGAGTCGGGGCCTCCCGACACCGCAGCCAAGACCAGGGGAACCTGCTGGGTCTCCGGTCCTGGGCCCGGGCGTCCTGACGAACCGGTAGGGGCCACCGTCCCTGCCCCAAATACCTGATCCAGCGCGCGTGCCACCTCGCGGCGGGCAGACCCCACCACCGGGTTCAGGCGAGTTTTACGGTCCTGCACTACTTGCTCTCTTCCTCTAGCTCTGCGCCCAGGACCCGCTCAATCCAGCGAGCGGGGGCATGAATTTCTGCCACGATGGGCAGGTTCTCGGGGGCCTGCCAAATACGGTTAAACCACTCCATGCCTACCTCGTCGATCACGGCCTGCACGAACTTTTGGCCGTTCTTGTACTGGGCCATCTTGGCATCCATGCCCAGGAGTTTGCTCATAAAGCGGGGGAAGAAACCCTGGGTTTGGCTGCGGCGCTCAAAACGGCGGCGGATGGTTTTAACGGAAGGGACGATTGAGGAATCAACGGCGTCCATCACCACGTTAGCGTGGCCCTCCAGCAGGCTCATGACGCCGGTGATGCGATCCAGCAGCTCCTTGCCCTCATCGCTGAGCAGCAGGGCAGCACCAGCGGGGCGGGCGGTCTCAGCGCTCTCCCCCGGCGCTTCCTGCTTCTTCATACCGCGCACAGCACCACTGGCAGCTGCTGCGATACGCTCCGGTAGGTTATCGGTGGTCTCCCCCAGCTCCCGCCCCAGCCGGTGCATCAGGTCAAGCAGGTAGTCGCGCAACCAGGGGGCAGCGGCAAACTGTACCCGGTGGGTCTGCTCGTGCAGGGCCACCCAGAGGCGAAAGTCAGCCGGGTCGAGGTTCAGCTCTTCTTCCAGCTTCATCAAGTTGGGAGCCACAATCATCAGGCGGCCACCGGAGGCCCCGTGGCCGGCAAGCGCCGCATAGGGGTCGTACTGGCCCAGGACGCGAGTAGACAGGAAAGCCAGCACTCCCCCAATTTCCGCCGCCCCGCCAATCTCGGTCACAGCGTGCTCGGCGTCGGAGAGCTGAGCCAGGCGCTGGCCCAGCACCTCTTGGGCGATAGGCCCTAGCATCACGTCAAATGACTGGGTATTAGCCTTCACCCAGGTAGCCCTATCAACAATCAGCAGTTCAGAGTCGTGCAGGTTCTCAGCTGCCGCCAGCTGCGTAATAGCGTGCACGTGATCAACAGCGGCAGTAGCCGCATAGCGCATCTCTTCAACGGCCCGGCGCTTAGCCGCAGCCTCAGCGCGCGGACCAGCCGGAGCCAGCACACCGGCAATCTTATGGGCTAAAGAAAAATTCAGAGGCAAAGAAGATGAGCTCATGCCACCCCACTCTACCGGCTCCTTAGCGCCCGAGCCTACCCAAGCCGCCCACCGGCGTCCGCACCCTTAAAGGGGCGAAGGCTGGGCCCCGTGCAGGGCCCAGCCTTCTTTCCCGATGGGGGCACTAGTTAGCTTTCGCTACCCCACCAAGTCTTTAGTTATCGTCTGCTTCAGCTTCAGCAGCGGACTCGTAGTGAGACTTCTCAAAACGAACCTGAGCCTCAGCTACCAGCTTCTCAGCGAAGGCGCGGTCTTCCCAGCCCTCACCCTTAACCCACTTACCGGGTTCCAGATCCTTGTAACGCTCGAAGAAGTGCTTGATTTCTTCCTTGAGCTGGTCGGCAACGTCACCGATTTCCTGGATGTGGTCGTAGCGCTTGTCTACGGGAACGCAGAGAACCTTGTCGTCGCCGCCAGCCTCGTCAGTCATACGGAAAACGCCGATGGGGCGGGCTTCAACCAGGACGCCGGGAACAACATCAACGTCCAGGATTACCATGGCGTCGAGGGGGTCACCGTCTTCACCCAGGGTGTCTTCAAAGTAGCCGTAAGCGGTGGGGTACTGCATGGAGGTGAACAGTACGCGGTCCAGACGCAGGCGACCGGTTTCGTGGTCAATTTCGTACTTAACGCGTGAGCCGCGGTTAATTTCAATCGTGACGTCGAGTTCCAAGGGGAACCTCCTGGTTGAGTGGTGTATTTGACCCGCGCTACGCGCGAGTGGTTCGGCATATTAGTCTAACCGAGAACCGGCAGGCTGTAGACCTTTTACAGGGCAGGCGCGCCAGTGTCACCCGTATTACATGCCCCTGCTTCAAAGGTTAGGCATATACCCTAGAGAGAAAGACACCTTTGCCCCGCGAGCTAACCTGTGGAGGTTTCATGACCGCTTCTGACCGACGCCCCCTGACCGCCTGGGTGACCACTGCCCTGCTCGCAGCCGGGTGTGCGGCAGCAGGAGCATGGGCTGTGCCCGCCTGGCAGGATGCCCACAATCTTCAAGAAGCTGCGGCTGCCCCAGCCATCACAGCCTCACCCGTAGCGCTTGCGGAAGCAGACGCTGGCACCCCCCTTGACGCTACTGCTCTGAGTACCGAGCTGGACAGCGTGCTCAACAGCCTGGGCCAGGGGGTCGTCTCTGCCCAGGTTCTTAATGCAGAAAGCGGCCAAAGCCTCTACGCCCGTGATGCGCAGGCTAGCCGAACCCCGGCGTCCAATATGAAGCTGCTCGTGGACTACGCCCTGCTCACCACCGCCCCGCAAACCCGCTTCACCACGTCCATTGACCTCAACGACGACTCGACCCTCACCCTGGTTGCAGGCGGCGATACCCTGCTGGCACCCGGGCACTCCGACCCCACCGCGGTCATGGGCCACGCCGGAATTGAGACCCTAGCTGAACGCACTATCGCGGCACTCACCGAACAGGGTATGAGCAGCAAGACTCTCACTCTGAATCTCGACACCACTATTTTTTCGGGTAGCTCTCTCAACCCCGAGTGGGCACAGGAAGACATCGACTCCGGCTTCATCAGCGCGGTCACCCCCCTCGCCTTTTTCTCCCACTACTCCCCCAACGGAGGCGGAACCGCTGCAAGCGGCAGCCGTCCGGCCAACGCCCCGGCTGAGGTTCAGCAAACGCTGGTAGATGCGCTTAACCGCTTGGGGGCGGACGCCGGACTCACCTTCACCGCCGGCGAGCAGGTAAGTACCCCCAGCAGCGGGCGCGAAATCGCCGCCGTACAATCAGCCACTGCAGCCCAGCAATCTGCCCTCATGATGCAGGAATCAGATAATTCGCTGGCTGAGACCCTAGGACGTAATCTTTCCGTAGCCACCGGCGGCGACGGCTCCACCCAGGGGGCAATAAGCGCAATCCACGATGCCCTAGCCTCTGCAGGCCTGCCCACCAACTACACCCAGGTAGACCTCAACGGGCTCTCCATGAATAACAAAGTCAGCAACGAGCTCCTCACAGCTATCGCCCTGCGTGCGGTGACAGGCAACACCGCCGAACGCCTCACCCTGCAAGGCCTGCCGGTAGCCGGCTACAGCGGCACCCTGGGGCTTGCAACCCGCTTTAACGACGCCGATGAGGTCGGCGGACGCGGGGTCGTCCGCGCTAAAACCGGAACCCTAAACTCCGTGCTGTCACTCACCGGCTACACCGTTACAGAGTCGGGGCGGGTGCTGGTTTTCTCGGTCATCATGAACGATCTTGACGACACCGAGGCCGCTAAAAACACCGTGGACCGTTTCGCCGCCACCCTCAGCAAACAGCAGTAGGGTGCTGAGTATAGAGAACGGCGGCCCTGCACCTGCAGGGCCGCCGTTCTCTAAAGCATTTGAACAGGAAAAGTCTTAGCTTACCCAGACGCCGCGGGCTTCAGTCCAGTTGATGGTGGTGCCACTCGAGAAGGTCACGCGGGTGACACCGTCGATCCAGCGAACCTCATCGGTGACGGGGAAACCGAGAGCTGCA
This sequence comes from Rothia sp. (in: high G+C Gram-positive bacteria), assembly GCA_030529845.1. Lineage (GTDB taxonomy): Bacteria > Actinomycetota > Actinomycetes > Actinomycetales > Micrococcaceae > Rothia. The sequence goes on from JAUMWB010000002.1 coordinate 222,042, forward strand.
GGGCCGCCCAGAGCGTACCAGTGGGCAGAGATGGCTCCGGTCTCGATGATGGTGCGGGTGCCGGTTGAGGGGGTCCAGTAGACCGAGACGATAGAACCGTTGTTGATAAAGTCCTGACGCATGCTACCGATGAACTCATACTCAGAGCTTACAGGGTAGCCCCAGCTACCGTTTTCGTAGCCCTGACCAGCGTAGCGGCCGCCAATAGCACCACCCCAGTAAACGTTATGAGCACCGGTGGAAGCGGTCCAGTAGATGGTGCGACCCTTAGAGAAGTTCTGAATTACTCCACCATTAACCGAGGTAAAAGGGTCACTGGCGGGCAGGCCAAAGGTATCAGCCCCACCATTAGCATGGTAGTGGTCGGCAAGCTTGTCACTCAGAGGGTAAGCGCTTACCTCAGACGAGCCGTTAGCCAGGGTGCTGATGCTGTTAATGGTGGAGACGTAGTCGTTGGGGCCCTTACCGGCCTCGTAGCGGTAGATACCGACGTTACCCAGCACGCGCCAGGGCAGGGAGGTGCCGTGGCCGTAGCAGAAGCCGATACCGATGACATTTGCCTGGGGAGCCAGGATGGCTGCACGGTGGGGAGGGGAGCTCTTCCAGAAGTTGAGAAGCTGGTTGAGGTCGTCATTGTAGGAAAGAGCGATAACTTCGCGAACGAAGCTGTAGCCCTGCACCTTGGAGTTGTAGAGGAACTCGGTGCCGTGCGAGAAAGCTCCGGCCTTGAACTGGCGGATAGCCTCTAGTTCCATAACGGAGGCAACGGTAGCTGAGTGCTTAACTGCACCCAGGCCATTCTGGGCACGGTAGGCGTTGATGAGGTTGAGCAGGGTCTGCTGGTCGGCAGCACGCTGAGCGGCTGTGACAGTGCGAATGTCTGATGCGGCGGCAGTTGCGGTAGTGATTGCGGTGGTAGCTGCCAGACCGGTGAGGGCAAGGACGGCGGCCTGACGACGGGTCGGCTGAACAGCTCGTGCGGTTTCAAGAATGCTCTTCATGCAGATTCCTCTTTTTGGAGTGGTAATGATGCAAAGGGGATTTTGCTGAACACAACTTTATAGAATCGTGACCTATTTTTGACCGCTTTTTGACATTTTTTTGGGATTTAATTCAGACCTGAACACAGGCTGAGAATTATAAAGATTACTTATTGCTAACGTTCTAGCACTTCAACCCCACCTTTCAAATCTCACCACAGCTAACTCAACCAAGCCAGCTTCCGCAAAAATTCACTCACTCCAGGAGTGTTGCCACCCCTGCAAACATCCCAGAGAAACAAGGACTGATAAGCCAAAAATTTGCAGACAACCCGCGTGAACACCAGGAAAGATAGATCCTATTGAACACCCCCACACTTCCACCGACACCCCGCAGCCTAAAAATCCACACGATTCACCCATTCAATAAATGAGAAATTTGCATATGTGTTACAGATTACATTCTCAAAGTTTGCATTCTATGCCTTCATGCAATTTTTAGAATATATGTTCTAAATTATTTGATTGGTCCGAACCACTTATGGGTGAGAGCTAGCGAGCGCTCGGCCCCTAAAATGTCAGCCGTCCTTGCTAGCCTTGAAGACAGTGAACCTCTAGGAGCCCCATGTTCTTCATCGATGCAGATTCCGCCCCCGCATTACCGGCTATGACCCTTGAGCCTCTAGGTAAATCCCTGGTCTATTCAGCCACCGACCTAGTGACTTCAGCGCAGTGCCAGTTTGCCGCGCTCTATACCCTGGACCAGTTACTGGGCAGGGTGCCCCGCCTCGAACGCGTCGAAGACCCCCAGCTCCGCAGAGCAGCTGCCCTGGGTGAGGCTCACGAACAGCGCGTCCTCAACCGCTTTATAGCGACCTACGGCAGCTGGGACCCAGCTAGAGGGCAGGGTATCTACGAGGTTCAGCCACCGCAGGTCTACACCCGTCAAGCCCTTGAAGAGAAACACGCGGAGACTCTCAACGTGCTTCAAGCGGGAGCAGACGTTGTTTTTCAGGCCAGCTTCTTTGATGGTTCTTTTCACGGGCGGGCTGACTTCCTGGTCAAGCAGCCTGACGGCGGCTACCGGGTAGTCGATACCAAACTAGCCCGCACGGCTCGCGTGCCTGCCCTCTTACAGGTTGCGGCCTACGCCGACCAGTTGCAGCAGGAAGGCATCGCCTGCGATCCCTTTGCCTCGCTGATTCTAGGCAACGATGTTGAGTCCCTCCACGAGCTTGCTACCCTCACCCCTGTTTTTGAGCAGAAACACCAACGTCTTCTTCAGCTCCTCACCGCTCATCGGGCACCGGGCACACCGCCGGTGAGCTGGTTCGTAGAACCCGGCAGCCCAGAGATCACCCGGTGCGGACGCTGCGACACCTGCCGGGTGATGGTGCAGGAGCACCGCGACATGCTACTGACCGCCGGAATGACGGCGCGGTCACGGCAGGCTATCTATGAGCGGTGTGGGGTGCAAAGTATTGATGAGCTAGCTAGCTTGGCAGGTCAGAACCAGCTCCCTGGGCTGGTGCGTCGCTATGCGGAGCAGGCAGCCTTGCAGACCGGCAAATCAGAGCCGGACGGTACCGCCACGGTACAGCGAGAAGGCCAAGAACATACCCTCTCCTATAAGCTCTTTCCCCGTCATTCCCTACGCATGCTCCCGCGGGCCAGTGCAGGCGATCTCTTCATCAGCCTGCTCTCTGACCCCCTGTGGCACGACGGGCAGGTAGCTCACCCCGAGCTGGCCTGGGGTTTGACCTACGGCTTGGGTGCTGCGTCTCTGCCCGAAGAGCCCGGTGCGCAGCCCCTCTTCAGCCAGTTCTGGGCGGCAAACCGCAGTGCTGAGGGCCGGCTTCTTGCAGATTTTTTGGGCATGCTGCACCATCAACGGCAGCTTCACCCGGGGCTGCGGGTCTATTATTTTGGGGCGGCTACTCTCACTGCCCTGCAACAGCTGGCTGCGATGCACGGTACGGGCGAAGCCTACCTGACCGATCTCCAGCGTGACGGTGTGCTTCTTGACCTCTCTGAGGTGCTACGACGTTCTATGCGCATCAGTACCGGCACTCGTGTCCTGGCAGATATTGAGCCCCTCTACGCCACCGGGTTAGAGCCTGAGCTGGATATACCGGTCACAGCCTTTGCTGACATGTCGGAGGCCGAACAGGCGGGCAAACATGAGCAGGTGGAGGCTATGCGGGGCGCCCTTGCCCGTAGCCTCTACCGAACCGGCCTATCCCTGGCTCAGTTGCGGTCCTGGCTGCTGGAGCTAGCTGGCCGGTCGGTTGACGAAGAGCTGGTGCAGCCTGCTCCCCTGGCTGACCTGAATGAGCTCTTGGTGCAGGCGGGCAGAGCAGAAGATGAGACCGAGGCGGAACGAGCCCTGCGCCGGTTTGTTGAGGCCCTGGACGCCGGTGGTGAGCTAGAGCCCCAGAAACAGGCAGTTGCCATGGTCGCTACGGCCACGGGCTATCACCGCCGCGAGCGCCGCCAGTTCTGGTGGGATCACTTTAATCGTTTGACGGCTCCCCGTGAGGATTGGGAGGACACCCGCGATGTGGTCTTGCTGGGGCGGTTGCAGGTGGTTGCCGATTGGCACCGCCCTGAGCGGGCGCGGTCTACGGTGCGTTTATTGAGCGGGGTGGCGAGACTTGCTCCGGGGTCATCGGTGAAGGTGGGCGACAGCGGCCTGTTTGCCATGTATGCGAGGCCTTTTCCGCCCTTTTTGGAGCGGGAGGCTCGGCAGCAGGCCCTGACCTATGCGGCGCTGCATGAGGGGGTCTTACCGGTGGAAGCTGAGCGGGCCGGGGCCTTTAATACTGAGATTGTGGAGTTAGAAGAGATTCCCGAGCATGAGGTGGGTCAGCCCAATCTGGTACGGCTTACGGTACGGGAGAGCTTGAAGGCCTCGGACGGTGAGTCTGCTGAGCCCTACTCGCATCTGCCGATGGCGCTGACGCCGGGTCAGCCTATTCCGACGCAGGCCCAGGAGCAGTCTCTGCTGGAGCTGGCTGCGCGGACGGCTCGCGTCCTGCCTGAGCTACCGGCGGCGGCCGGTACCGACCTGGTGCGCCGCCGTCCGCCGCGCCTGGTGGGAGGTAGCGCCCTGCCGCGCCCTCGGGATTTTGTGGAGACCCACGGCTCGCTAGCGACCGTGCAGGCTATCTATCAGGCGGTGAGCCAGCTGGATCGGTCGTATGTGGCGGTGCAGGGCCCTCCGGGGTCGGGCAAGACCTTTGTGGGTTCGCACGTGATTGGCCGTCTGGTAGCTGCCGGGTGGAAGGTGGGCATTGTGGCTCAGTCACATGCGGTGGTTGAGAACATGCTGCTGGGTTGTATCAGTAATGGCGGGGTTGACCCCGACCAGATTGCTAAGGGGGCGGGTAAGAGCCAGACCCCGAATTTCCCCTGGCGCGAGGTGCGTAATCCCGAGGTCTCCCGGTTTATGGACGAGCCCGGTGGCCGCGTCTTCGGCGGTACGGCCTGGGATTTCGCCTCTGACCGCAAGTTCCGGTTTGAGGGCCTTGACCTGCTGGTGATTGATGAGGCGGGGCAGTACTCTCTGGCCAATACTCTGGCGGTGGCCCGGTCTGCTAAGAATCTGCTGCTTCTGGGTGACCCGGCCCAGCTGCCCCAGGTTACGCAGGGTACCCACCCCTACCCGGTGGACGAGTCTGCCCTGGGCTGGCTTTCAGCGGGGCGCACGGTGCTGCCCGAAGAGTTTGGTTACTTTCTCGATGTCACCTGGCGTATGCACCCTGCCCTGTGCGCCCCGGTCTCGGCCCTGTCGTACGAGGGGCGGCTGGCGTCCGCTCCTTCGGGCACCGAGAGGCACCTGGAAGGCTGGGAGCCCGGGGTCTACCTGCGGACGGTAGAGCACAGGGGCAATTCGACGGCCTCGGTGGAAGAAGCCGATGAGATTGTGGCTTTAGTGCGTCGTTTTCTGGGGCACCTGTGGGTGCCCCACCTGGCTGCGCCCGAGCAGGCAGCGCCGCTGGTGCCCTCAGACATCATTGTGGTGGCGGCCTATAACGCCCAGGTTGATACCATCAGGGCGGCCCTGCTTGAGGCGGGGCTGGCGGACGCCGACGGTGGGGGTGTGCGCGTCGGTACGGTGGATAAGTTCCAGGGGCAGGAGGCTCCGGTGGTGCTGGTCTCGATGGCCGCTTCCAGCGCCGGTGATAGTCCCCGCGGCACCGATTTTCTGCTCTCACCCAACCGGCTTAATGTGGCGCTTTCCCGCGGCATGTGGGCTGCGGTAGTGGTCTGCTCAACCCGCTTTACCGACTTTATGCCCACCAGCCCCGAAGCCCTAGCCCTGTTAGGTGCCTTTATCCGTCTTGAACAGGCGGCCCAGCCCTTCCCCACTGAGGGGGAGGCAGGCGTCCGCCCCGATACCCCCACCGTTAGGAGTTAGCATGCCCATCTCCCCCACCCACCGTAAGCGCTCCCCCTACCTCTTTCACTTTGACGGGCAGACCGTGGCCCTGGGCGAGCCCCGCTACTTGCAGCGTATTGATGAGCGTCTGCGTGAGCAGGGGTACGCCACCCGCCCGACCTACTGGGACCAGGCCTACCTGGCTGACCTGGCAGCCTCAGCTCCCGAGGAGGGCGCGCAGGATCAGTTCGCTTCGCCCAGCGACCCCGCCCAGCTCAACAGCGTGGGGGTTTCGTGCAGTAGCAGTGAGTTCTGGTCGGCCATGTACGCCCGCAGTTTCGGCTCCACCCCCTGGGGCGGGGAGGGCGAGACCCTCTACATGCCCCAGCTACCCGACTGGTTGGAGCGAACCCGCGCCTGGACACTCGACCCTCTAGCCCCGCAGGACGGCCCCGGCGACCTCGACCCGGCAGGCGGCTGGGTGCGGGTACGGGACCAGGCGGGAGCCGGTGCTCCTCTGGGGCTGTTTCAACTCACCAGCCCCGACTATTTCTGGGTCTTTGGGTCAGGGCCCGACCTCAAACAGGTGGTGCACCTCTGCCGGGAGCTGGGGCGGGACCTAACCGGTTTCGATGCAGCGACCGCCTACCTGGGCTACGACCTGACCTGCAGCAGCATCCGGCTGCCGATTGAGTGCGCCCAGCCGCTCCAGGAGCAGCTCTTCTTAGCCGGGGTGGACGCCGAAACCCTGCTCTGGAGTGAGGGCTAGTTTCCTGCCAGGTCGCTCTAGGGCATACTGAAAGACATGTTTGTACTGACCTTCATCGCCCGCTCTGCTCGGGCGGATCTCACCGACTTGGAGAACCGTCTCGAACAGCTGGCTCCCACTGTTGCTTTTACCCGCACCTACCCCGATGAGCTGCAGGGGGCTTTCGATCAGGCCGAGGACGCCCTCGCCGCCGCCCTGCTCGGGGCCCGCTTTGGTGGTTTCTGGGTGGGTCTCGGAGCCGGTGAACTGGTGCGGCCGCGCTTCGCAGCGGCCCTGGGCGCTATTTCTACCCCGGAGTGTTCCGGTGCTGCTTTAAGCCTCTCACGCTCGGCCGTGGAGCAAGCCCAGACCGGGGCCCCGCCGCGCGGTATCTGTGTGCATGCAGCTGGTCAGGGGGTGCGGGCGGATCAGGTGACCGGCCTGTTGCGCCTGCTCTATCGGGTGGCGTCCGCCCGTACCGAAGCCGAGTGGCGGGTACTTGACCTGCTAGTGCCCGGGGTGCGCGGGCAGCAAAAGGCGGTGGCTCAGGCCCTGGGGATTACCTCCCAGGCGGTGAGTAAGACCCTGGTGCGCTCCTACTGGCACGAGGAGCTGGCTTCTCGTGCGCTGGTCGCCGAGCTGCTTGAGGGCTTGGAGGGGCAGGAGCGATAGGCCGGGCACCGGCAAACTGTCAGTGCAAGAGAAGTGAAATCACCAGAATCACGGGCATAGCACCCAGGGTGTTCAGCAACACGATATCGCGGGAGAGCGTGGTTGCTACGTTGTACCACACCGCGTAGTTATACATATTCTGGGCGCTGGGCAAAGCTGCAAGAATGGTAGCCGCGAAGATATCGCTCTCACTGAGGTGGAAAACGTAGCGGGCCAGCCCCGGCCATGGCCACGAACATGAGCGGGGGCAGGGCTACGAAGAAGGCAAAACGGTTGAGGGAGAGCCCGGAGTTGGGCGGCAGAATGTCGAGGCGGGCGACCAGGTAGCCTACGCCCACCACGACCGCGATGATGGTAAAGCCTTCAAGGACTGTGAGCATGCTGGGCTTCTTTATGCCGTCGAGCCGTTAGGGCTTGAGCTGGCAGGCTGTGGAGCGGTTGGTGGAGATGTGCAGGTAGACTCGCTCAGCCAGGGGGCGCAGCAGGGGATTCTTCAGGGCGGACGCCGCCACCCGCACGGGCACGTACCGGCTGGTGGAAAGGGCTAGGGCAATGGCGAGCGCCCCGTAGGCCACCTGCCCGGTAGGGGTGATGAAGGGGATTTGGCGCATGAAGCGCTCAAAATCGACGCCGTGCTCTTCTAGGCGGTCGTAGTGGCCGGGGCGCACCTGGGCTTCTAGCCCAAGGTGAGTGAGTACCCCTGCGGCTTTCTGGCAGATGCCGCAGCCGGGGTCGTAGAGCAACAGGCCTTCAGCTGGTACGGAGGTGGTCACGGCGGCCCTTTCTCTTCCGGGTCAGATGTAAGACCACCATAGCAAGCAGGGCCAGTAGCACCATAGAGGAGCGCATTATTTCAACGGGTATGATGGGCCAGCCGGCATGAGCTGCTAGGTCACCCAGGTCTGTGAGCTGACCCAGGCAGGCTAACATCCAAATAATGGCCAGAGCGCGTGCAGCTCGCCCACGAGTAACCAACACTGCAAGAGTGGGTATAACCCAGACCCAGTGGTGCAACCAGGACACCGGGGAAAGCAGGCAAGTAGCACAACCGAGTACTGCGGCGGCAGCAAAACCATCACCACACGCTAACTCTCGGTGGGCCTGGGAAAACGCTACCGCCACAACAGCTAGCAGTAAGGGCGCTAACAAGAGCAGAGAATGGGTACCTACCCAGCGTTCAGCCACACCCTGCAGAGAGCTGTTACCCGAAGTAGCGAAGTTGGTTCCTAAACCGACAACATTTTCCAGGCCAGAGAGTTTAGACCCAAAATAAGTTGAACTGGGTTCAGGCAGGAGCAGGAACCCCAGGACTACGGTAGCTATGGCTGCCGCCGTTGCCGTCAAAGCCGGGCGCAGGCGTCCGCTTACCCAGAAGAAAATAATAAAAAGAGTCGGAGTCAGTTTGATCCCTGCTGCCAGCCCAATCAGCACTCCGCGAGGCAGATAGCGGGTCTGTGGGCGAGCCATGTCAATGAGGCAGAGAGAAACAAGAAGCAGATTAATCTGCCCGAAGATAAGATGCTGAGCTACGACGTTCAGGGGTAGGGCAAGCAGGTAGGTGGCGGAGAGTGCCGCGGCCAGGCGGACGCCGGTGAGATGCGGGCGCACGTAGATGAGACTGAGTAGGAGCAGGATGCCCAGCGCCAGGCAGTTGAGGACGGTCCAGCCCCCAATCCCTAGCGGTTCCGGCAGCCAGGCTAAAGGAATCAGCAACAGAGCAGTAAAGGGCGTGTACACGAAGGGGAGCCCCTGGGGTACGTACACCCCGGTAATGTTCTGACTATACAAGTCAGCCCCGGCAAGCACTGCTACCCCGGTTCCACGGTAGACACCGTAGTCAGCCGGATTAAAAATGAGGGTTGAATCTAGGAGTAAGCAGCGCGCCCAGGCGGTAGCCAGAGCTAAAAGGCAGAGAGCAACCGCTCCTGCACAATAGTTCTTAAGGGCGGAACGGTTCGCCCCCTGAGAGCTCTGCTGCTGGTTATCAACGAGGGTGACGCTCATGTCTAGGCGACCTGGAGCTGCTGGACACGGGCTTTTGAAACTTCAAGAATTGCTGCCGTCTCGCCTAGCGAAAGCCCATCTTGTCTGAGTTGCCGCACAACTTCTCGAATCTTTGCTGCAGCTTCTTCTTCTTTTTGCTGGGCGAGTTTTAGGTCTCGGCGAGCTGACTCAAGTTCCTCAGATACTTTTTCATAAATCAGGTGAACCCGAATAGTAGAAAAATCGATGTCGGGGTAAAGGGTGCCCATATAGTCAATTACTTGCTGGCGGGCAGAGGTAAGACTACGCACCTGGGTAGCATTGTCTTCATCGATAATGAGTTCCCATCCACCCGCCCAGGGACGCGCCAGAACGTTAAGATCAGTTTTCATTCTGCTCTTTCTCCTTAATAGCTTTTAAAGCGTTTCGTGTAACGGCGGGCGAAATCTCGCGAGTCTGCGTGATGATAACTGGCCGTGAAATACCGGGGTAAGACCATTTCTCATGGTCCCCTTTTCCTTCACTTCGAGTAAACCCCGCAGCTACCAGCAAAGCCACAAGATCCCTGTATTTCATGGGCTTAACCATAAATAAAGTATATCCCCCCTACACCCAATAGGTATAGAGGGGATATATGGTTTTAGAGCAGATCCCGCAGAATCGGCACCGTGCCGTCCTCGTAGACCGAGCCGGTGACGTCCGTAGCCAGCTCCGCCACCTCGGGCAGGGCCTGACCCATAGCCACGCCGCGGGCGGCCCAGTGGATCATTTCTTTGTCGTTCAGCCCGTCGCCGATAGCAATGGTGTGGCGGGGGTCCACGCGCAGTTTACGGCGGATTTGCTCCAGGGCGGTTGCCTTAGAAACACCGTGGGCGGCCACATCGAGCCAGGCGCTCCAGCCCACCGCGTAGTTGACCCCGTGCAGACCCGAGTCGTAGATAGCGCGCTTGAAATCATCGGGGGTGTCGGTGGGTGAGCAGACCACCACGCGCACGGCCGAGTTCATAGCGGCCATCTCGGTGCGGGTGGTCTTGACGGTATTGACCCCAAAAGACCAATCCTCGAAGTTGTCGGTGGCGTAGACGGTGCCGTCGGGGGCTTCAAGGGCCAGGGAGGCATGTGGCAGCTTAGCTTTGAGTAGCTTAATAGCGTTGGAGGGGTCGAAGCTGACCTTGTCGATAATGCGGTAGCCAGCCTCAAGTGAAGGGTCGATGCTGAGGGTGACCGCGCCGTTGGAACTCACCGCGTAGCCGCGGGTCAGCCCAATCATCTCGACGATGGGTAGGGTGGCACCCAGGGAGCGTCCGGTGGAAATCACCACGTGGTGGCCGGCGTCCACGACATCCTGGGCGGCCTTTTTGACGGCTTCGCTCATGGCGCCGTCGTGGTTGACCAGGGTGCCATCAACGTCGATAGCGACCAGGTACTTGGCACCTTCTTCTTTCTGCCAGCTGGAGCGACGCAACGGCAGGGTTTGCATATCTTTGATCTCTGAAATCATCGGTGTCTCTTTTCTTCTCGTCTAGACCAGACTATACAAAAGCCGGGTTAAGGCAAGGTGAGCAGGGGGTGAAGGGCCGCCCAGCGGGGCGTCCGTAGGGTGAACTGCGTGGTTTCTTTCGAGATGCGGTAAGAATATCCGCAGTTCGAAAGAAACCCCGTAGTTCGCGAATCTACCGGGTCGGGCCAGTCCAGAAGTGGGGGTTAAACTTGTATGTATGTCTCTTGCCAAGCTGTCTAACAGTACCCAGAACTACCTCAAAATTATTTGGGGCATTACCGAGCACGGTACCGAGCCGGCATCTACCTCCGTCATTGCGGCGCGGGCGGGGCTACGGCAGTCGTCGGTATCGGACGCGGTGAAGCGTCTTGCTGCTGCTGGACTGGTGGAGCACCAGCGGTACGGCGCGATTGAGCTGACAGAGCAGGGACGGGAATACGCGGTGTCGATGGTGCGCCGCCACCGCCTGGTTGAGACTTTTCTGGTAAAGACGCTGGGCTACACCTGGGATCAGGTACACGATGAGGCGGAGGTGTTGGAACATGCCGTCTCAGATTTAATGATTGAACGGATTGACGCCCTGTTGGGGCACCCGACCCGCGATCCACACGGCGACCCGATCCCCTCCCCCACGGGTGAGGTAGAGTCCATTGCCCCGCATACCCTGCTTGATTGTTCGCCGAAGGACAGGGTGCTGGTAGAGCGTATTTCGGACGACGACCCCCAGCTTTTGCGGTTCTTTGCAAGGCATGGCATTGCCCCGGGTACGCACTTGGAAGTTACCGCTGTTAACAGTGCAGAGGCGGGGCAGGGTTCCGCCGTGGATTTGGTTCTGCCTAATGGTTCTGGACTCCCCCTCGATGCGGGTGCAGCTACCGCCGTGTATGTCTCTTACCTGTAAAAGGCAGGGGGTGCTGGGCGGTCTCGTTGTGGCCTGCCCGTCTTGTGAGGAAGTGCCGACTAGCTCTTCCCTCGTCCCTGGACGCCTAGCCCTTGGACGCCTGTGCGGTTGCCTGGCGTCGAACCAGTAGGCCATGGCGCGGAGCACACAGGTAAGCTACGCCGAAGAAGGTGCCTAAGGCGATTACTACCGCGCCACCGGCGGAGACGTCTAGATGGTAGCTGGCGTAGAGCCCCACCAGGGCACCGGCTAGGGACACACCGGCAGAAATCGCCAGCATGGTGCTGAATCTGTCGGTGAGCAGACGTGCTGTGGAGCCGGGAATTACCAGCATGGCGACAACCAGCACCACGCCCACAATCTGCAAGGCGAGTACCGAGGTCAGGGCGAGCGCCACCAGCAGGATCCCTGCCAGCAGGCGCGGGCTCAGCCCAATAGCGTGGGTGTAGCCGGGGTCGAAGGCGTAGAGCACCAGGTCGCGGCATTTGATCATGAGTACGGTGACTACCAGTACCGCCAACACCGCGATTTGGGCGACTTCAGCCCAGGACACCCCTAGCACGTTGCCAAAGAGTATGCTGTGCAGGTCTGTCTGGGAGGGCGTCACGGAAATCAGTACCAGCCCCAGCGCGAACATCACCGTAAAAACGATGCCGATGGCGGCGTCCTCCCTGATACGCCCGCTACCACGCACCGCCCCGATGAGGGCAACTGCAAGCAAACCGGCGATCACCGCCCCCACGGCGAAGGGCGCGCCCACCATGTAGGCAAGCACCACCCCGGGTAGGACGGCGTGAGAGATAGCGTCGCCCATGAGCGACCAGCCCATGAGCACCAACCAGCAGGACAGCAGGGCGCAGACGAGGGCGGCTATCACTGTCACCAGGAATCCGCGTTGCATAAAGCCGTAGGTCAGCGGTTCTAGGAGTACGTCAAGCACGGTTGCCCTCCTGGGTTGGGGTCAGTGGGTTCATGCCGAAGGCACGCACCAGGTTATCGGGGGCGAGCACAGTGGCGGGGTCGCCTGCCATCAGCACTTGGTTGCGGAGCAGGACGGCGGTGTCTGCTAGGTCTGCTAGGTTGGCTAGGTCGTGGGTTGAGATCAGGATTCCTGCCCCGGCGTCCCGTAGTTCCCTCAGGAGGGTTACCAGCATGGTTTCGCTCCGTTTATCGACCCCTGCGAAGGGCTCATCGAGTAGGAGGAGTTTAGCTCCTTGTGCCAGTCCGCGTGCCACAAAGGCCCGTTTGCGCTGGCCGCCTGAGAGGTTGCCGATTTGCCGGTGGGCCAGGTCGGTGAGTTCTACCCTTTCCAGGGCTTCGTCCACAGCGGCGTGGTCTTCGGCCCGGAGCCGTCGGGCGAAGCCCAGCCGCCCGTACCGTCCTTGTGCTACCACGTCACGGACAGATACGGGGAAGGAGAAATCGATCTCCTCCCGTTGGGGCACATAGCTCACTACGCCAGCTTTCCGCGCTGCATTCGGGGTCATACCCTCAATCATGACCGACCCGCTGGCGGGAGCAACGCCCATGATTGCCTTAAAAAGTGTGGACTTACCCGACCCGTTCATGCCTACCAAGCCACACACGCTCCCGGCGTCTACTGTCAGGTGCGCCCCCCGAAGAGCATGCACGTCGCCGTAGGTAACCGTTACATCTCGGATATCTAAAAGGCTCATTCTTGTACTCTAACGCTGCTCAGTTTCTTTTGAAGTTATGGACGCGGCGCCGGATGGCAGGTTGTGGGCCTCCCGGGTGGGGCCGCGTCCTACACCGGCAGCCGCAGGTCAGTGGGCGGGAATCTACCAGGTTTTGTTATGTGCCGGGGCTACTTGCTGAGGGCCTCTGCAATGGTTTCTGTGTCATAGCGAATCAGGTCCAGGTAGGTGGGTACGTCCCCGTCCTCCTCAGAGAGAGAATCAACGTAGAGCGCACCGGCGTAAGTTGAGCCGGACTCCTTCGCTACCTGCTCCATGGTCTTGGACGGCACCGTAGACTCACAGAACACGGCGGGCACCTTGTTGCCCTCTACAAAATCAGCTACCTCAGCCACACGGGAGGCGCTCGGCTCACCGTCCGAATTCACCGCCCACAGGTACTTTTCCGTCAGTCCGGCGTCTGCCGCCAGGTAGGAGAAGGCACCCTCGCAGGTCACCAGCGCGCGCTTGCCCTCGGGCACAGCGGAAAGGTCGGCTACCAGCTCATCGTGTACCGCCTGCAGCTCCTTCTTGTATGCCTCAGCGTTGGTGCGGAAGGCGTCCGCGTTCTCGGGGTCTAGCTCAGCAAATGCGTCCGCGATGTTATCAATGTAGATCTGTGCCGCCAGCGGGCTCATCCAGGCGTGCGGGTTGGGTTTACCGGCGGATTCCGCCTCAGCGATGTTGATGGTCTGCACGCCCTCAGAGACGGTCACGCTCTGCGCGTCAGTGTCCTGCAAAAACTGCTCAAACCAGGCCTCCAGGCCCAGCCCGTTAGCGAGGATCAGGTCAGCATCCGCACCCTTTTTCACGTCAGACGGGGTGGGGTCGTACTCGTGGATTTCTGCACCGGGCTTGGTGAGGGATTCTACTGTGATATGTTCGCCGCCCACGTTCTGCGCCATATCTGCCAGCACGGTGAAGGTGGCGATGACGGTAGGGGTATCGTTTTGCGTTGCAGTGTCGCTACCGTCGCCTGGGGTGCAGGCGGTGAGGACGCCCAGGGCGAGTGCCCCGCTGGCAGCGAGCAGGCGACGGCTGAGACGGCGGGCTTGGGGGGTGCGGGTTGCCGTGTTCATGGGTGCGTTGTTCCTTCGTTGGAGGTGCGCGTTCTTCTGACTTACGCCGTTGTAGTCGGTGAAGCCCTGTTCATGGTCTGGTGTGTGCAACCATCATAAGTTCGTCTAGGCGAACTTTTCAAGGGGTGCGATCTAAGCCTCATCTGCGTTAACACAAAAATTCCCCACGAAACCCTGCTTGACAAGCACAAACAGCATCTCGTGGGGAACTAGAAATAAGCTACTGGGCTACGGGGATAACCTCAAGGCCGCCCATGTAGGGGCGCAGGGCCTCGGGGATGCGGACGGAGCCGTCAGCCTGCTGGTGGGTTTCGAGGATTGCGACCAGCCAGCGGGTGGTGGCCAGAGTGCCGTTGAGGGTGGCGACGGTGCGGGTGCTGCCCTTCTTGGTCTTGCCGTCTGCGGTAACGGTGTCGGGCATACGCTCACGCACGTTCAGGCGGCGGGCCTGGTAGGTGGTGCAGTTGGAGGTTGAGGTCAGTTCACGGAAGGCGCCCTGGGTGGGTACCCAGGCTTCACAGTCGAACTTGCGGGCGGCGGAGGAGCCCAGGTCTCCCGCGGCGGTATCGATCACGCGGTAGGAGAGCTCGCACTTGGCCAGCATTTCTTCTTCCCAGGCCAGCATCTTGGCGTGCATCTCTTCTGCCTGCTCAACGGGGCAGTAGACGAACATTTCAGCCTTGTTGAACTGGTGCACGCGAATAATGCCGCGGGTGTCCTTACCGGCGGAGCCGGCTTCGCGGCGGTAGCAGGAGGACCAGCCCAGGTACTTCTTGGGGCCCTTGTCGAAGTCGATGATTTCATCGGCGTGGTAGCCGGCGATGGCGACCTCGGAGGTGCCCACCAGGTAGAGGTCGTCGCGCTCAAGGCGGTAGATTTCGTCGTCGTGTTCGACGTTGAAGCCGGTGCCGTTCATGGTTTCGGGGCGCACCAGGGTGGGGGTGGTGAGCATGGTGAAGCCGTTGGCGGTGGCCTGGTCGAGGGCCATCCACATGAGGGCCTGTTCCAGGCGGGCTACATGGCCCTTGAGGAAGTAGAAGCGGGAGCCTGAGACCTTAGCGCCGCGCACCATGTCGATGCCGTCCACCAGTTCACCGATTTCCAGGTGGTCGCGGGGTTCAAAGCCGTCCGTCTCGAAGTTGCGGGGCTCGCCCACCTGCTTGACGACCACGTAGTCGTCCTCGCCACCGGCGGGAATGCCGTCAATAATCAGGTTGCCAACACCGGCGACCAGTTCTTCCTGGCGGGCGGCAGCTGCGTCAGCGGCGGCCTTGGCTTCTGAGACTTTCTGGGAGAGTTCCTTAACCTCAGCGAGCAGAGCCTGCTTTTCTTCCTTAGCGGCCTTGCCGATTTTCTTAGAGAAGACGTTCTGTTCGGCGCGTAGCTTCTCGAATTCGTTGATGGAGGTGCGGCGGGTGGCGTCCGCTTCGAGAATCTGGTCGATGACGGTTTCGTCAGCGCCGCGAGCGCGCTGGGAGGCGCGGAAGGCGTCGGGGTTTTCACGCAGGAGGTTAATGTCAATCATGCCTCTAAATTTACCGTAGTTACCGCTGCGATGTCAGGCGCGCGGACGCTGGGAGCAGCGGGCGCGTCCGCTGGGGTGGTGAGGGGGTGGGGGATGGGGAGCCGGGGTCGGCGGGGAAGGGTTTTATTCAGTATGCTGGTGATATGGTTTCGCGTACGACTCTCGGTGTATCCCTTACTGCTGCTTCTGCTCTTGCCCTGGGTGGGGTGGCATTGTCTGTGCGCAAGGGCAGGCGGGAGCGTCCTGATCTTTTCCCGGTCTACCGGCCCCTACACCGCATGCTGGAGCCGGGTGAACCGAAACAGGTTGCGGTGGTCTATAACCCCACCAAGAATCGGGCCGATTCGGTGATTCGCATGATTACCGCCGAGCTGGGCCTGGCTGATTGGCCTCGGGCTAGGTTCTATGAGACTGAGGCTAACGACCCCGGCTTTGGTATGGCCCAGCAGGCTGCGGCGGACGGGGCTGAGATTGTGCTGGCTGTCGGTGGTGACGGCACGGTACGCGCTGTAGCGGACGGTTTGGCAGGCACCAGTGCCACCTTAGGCATCGTGCCCTTGGGCACGGGTAATCTGCTGGCTCGCAACCTCGACATGGACGTCAATGACCTGCACGCCTGCATCAATATTGCCCTGCACGGGCAGAGCCGCACTATCGACATGATTCGCATGGAGATGCAGGGCGAGAAGGAACTTCCACCGGTCAATTTTGTGGTCATGGGCGGAGCGGGCTTTGACGCCCAGATTATGACCGATACCCGAGAGGATTTGAAAGCCCGTATCGGCTGGTTGGCCTATGTTGAGGCTAGCACCCGGCACATGTTCACCCGCCGCCGCCCAGCGGTAATTACGGTGAATAACGGTGCGCCTGTTCGCCGCAAGATTCGGGCTGTGTTGGTTGCCAATACCGGCAAGATCCAGGGTGGGGTGAATCTTGCACAGACAGCTCAGCTCTCCGATGGGCAGCTTGAGGTGATTGTGCTGACCCCGCGCAACCTGGGTAGCTGGGTGCGTATGGCGGTTCAGTTTATTCTGCGCCCCACCCGGGTGCGCTACCCGGTTGTCGAGCACTTTGTGGGTACGGACGTCCGCGTCTACTTCCCCGATACTAGCTTGCCCGTTGAGGTGGACGGGGACGTGCTCGGTGACGTCAGCGATTTCCACGCCCAGGTGCTCCCCGCTGCGGTCAAGGTGCAGGTCTACCCTGATGACATGCAAATCCGTTCACTGAGTGATTTTGTGAACGCCCGCGAGGAGCTAGTAGAGCAGCACCTCCGCTGGTGGCAGAGGTTCTTGCGGCTCTAGATATGGTGCTTGAGCGCCTCGGGTCGCCCGCCCGGGAAGAGGGTTTCTACCCAGTCGCGGGCAGCGTTGAAGGACTCTTCATCGTGCATGGGGTCTACCGCTGCCAGGCGCTTGTCGGCTCGCGGGTAGGAGCCTAGGTAGAGCACGCCAGGTGAGACCCGGTGGATACCGCGCAGGGCATCGCGCACGCGGGCGTCGTAGAGGTGCCCGTCAATGTCGATGGAGAAGAAGTAGGAGCCCAGGAATTCGCCGGTAGGGCGAGATTCAATGCGGGAGAGGTTGATTCCCCGGGTGGAGAACTGTTCGAGCAGGTCAAGCAGGGCGCCGGGGCGGTCCTGGGGTAACGGGATGACCAGGGTGGTTTTGTCGGCCCCGGTCGGTGCGGGAGTTTCAGCGTCGCGGGCGACGAGCACGAAGCGGGTGACGGCGTTTTTGTTATCGCCGATATTGTGGGCCAGCACTTCTAGCTCAGGGTGGGCTTGAGCGACTGCCGGTGAGCAGACGGCGGCCTCGTAGCCGGGGTTTTCGTTAAGCAGACCAAGGGCCGCGCCAGCGGTGGACGAGCCGGGCAGGTAGCCGGCGTCCGGCTTGTTCTCTGCCACCCAGCGGCGCACCTGCGCCCAGGCGTGGGTGTGGGTTGAAATGGTTTTGACGTTCTCTAGAGTGGTGCCGGGGCGGGCAACCAGCACAAAGGTGATGGGTACCAGCACTTCGCGGACGATACGCAGGGACCCATCGAGGGCTGCGATGGCGTCGAGGGTTGCGGTCACACCACCTTCAACGGAGTTTTCGATGGGCACCATGGCGGCGTCGGCGGTGCCGTCGCGCAGGGCGTCGAGGGCTGCGGGGACGGACGTTGCGGGTATACGTTCGGCGTCGGGGGCACCAGGCACGGTGAGGAGGGCTGCTTCAGTGAAGGTTCCGGACGGGCCCAGGTAGGTGTAGCGCATGGGGTCTAGTTTAGCGGGTGGACGCAGCACCCCGGCTTCTTGCCGGAGGGTTAGGGGAGGTTTGTACCGGGGGCTGCCCATATAGCGGGACCAGAAGGTTGAAAGAGGTGAAACAGGCTTACGCTCGCTGCCGGCTCTCTCACCTGGTTCATTAACTGGCTCACCAGATTCACACCCCGCCTTGCCGCAGATTCCGTTCGCTCTTGTGTGCTCGCATGCTCGCACCCGCTCACTCCATCGAACCAGCAGCTTCGCTGTAAGCCTGTTTCACCTCAATGCCTCTGCACGTCATAAAGCCACTCCACAACGCAATCTGTATAGCTAGTTTCTCTCAGCACAGTGTTAGAACAAATGAAAGGACCAACCGACTTCATTCTGTTACCCAGAACACTTAGTATTGATGTTATGTCAGCCCAGTTCACCAAGCCTCAGCCCATACTCGATAAGAGCCTTCTACAGTCTGGGGCAAAGACTTCATCAGCGCCTCGCATCATGGGTGTTTGGCTAGCAGCAAATCTCGTGGTCACGACGATGCTTACAGGCACCTTATTTGTGCCTTCTCTAACCTATGGGGCAGCACTTCTCGTGATTACGTTAGGAACCCTTCTAGGTGCTCTAGTTCTAGTTACCGTAGGCAGTATGGGAACAAGAACTGGGTACGCCACCATGGAGCTCACGAAGTTCTCATTTGGTATAAAAGGTAGCCTTATTCCGGCAGTGGGCAATATTGTGGTCCTAATGGGTTGGAGCTGGGTTCAAGCCATCCTTGCCGGTGTAACAGTAAACGCGCTAGTTGCAGGAGCGACCGGATACTCTAATCCGGTGCTTTGGTCTGTAATCTGCGAAGTAGTAGTTGTTGCGCTGGCACTGTTTGGCCATAGCACTATTACCAAAGTAGAACCTGTTTTTGCCGTGCTGATTCTCGCATGCATGGGCTATGTTCTATGGCTATGCTTAAAAGAGGTCCCCCTAAGCTCATTTCTTTCAGTATCAGCGACTGAAAATCCTTACACTTCTCGCCTAGCATTCGATGCAGTCTTTGCAACAGCTATTTCCTGGACGGTACTTTCAGCAGATTTCAACAGATTCGGTTCTCATACAGCTAAGACATCTGCGGGTAGCTTCATCGGTTACTGCACATCAACAATTCTTGCAATGTCTTTAGGTGCGACTTTGGCCCTCTATTTAGTCATTGCACGCGGTGTTGAAGCGCCTTTTGACCCTGTTCCGCTTGTAGAGGCTTTTGGGCCTGCTCTTGCTGTTGCCGTATTTCTATCTGTGATGGCAACAAATTCTATGGTGGTCTATGGGATGGTGAACTCAGCTATGACCGTGCTGCCAAGTAAGGCACAAAACTATAAGATAGCCGCTTCCATTATCGGTTTGATTTCTATCCTGGGGGCGAGTCAGATAGCTTTGCTTGACCACTTCACAAGCTTCTTACTACTCATTGGGGCTTTTTTCGTGCCCGTATTTGCTGTTATGATATGCGACTACTACTTGGTTAAACGTGGTGAATATTTGCCACTCACTACATATCGATTTGCAGTTGGGTACCCTGCAGTAGGAGCTTGGGTGCTGGGTTCACTGACAGCCTGGGTTTTTGCATATCACCTCTTGTCTCCGATAGGCGCCACAATGACGTCCTTCCTCGTTACAGCACTTGTATATCTAGCAATAGACAAAGTTGCGTCCGCAAGACGCTCATAAAGTAGTTATAACAGCTATGTAATCGGGCAGGGACGCCAGCCCATCTCGTAAAGATACTTCTAGATGTCAGGGTGATGCTATGTCGGTTGATTTTAATTTGAACCAGAAAATCTCGAACTCGCTCAGCGCACTTAAGGAAGACGGTTTCAAGAACGCTGAACAAATTGTAGATTATGCGAAGCTCCTCAGAGGTCTGACCTTCGAGGATGTCCTTTCGCTCAAGCTCTCAGAGCACCTGCCAGCTCCGAACTACACAGACAAGAATCGTAAAGGTGCACTAGGCAATCTACTTGAAGAGCACTACTTCGGTTATACAGCTAACTCAGAGTCAGCTCCTGACTTCGCAGAAGCAGGCATAGAGCTCAAAGTTTCCCCGGTAGAGTACGGCAATAACAGAAAAAAGCAGAGAGTTATCAAAGCCGGTGAACGCCTGGTGCTCTCCATGATTCCAAATAACTCTGAAATTCCGCTCGACTACGAAGATTCTTCGCTAAAGAAAAAGTCCTCCGATATTCTGCTTATCAGCTATCTTCGAGACCGCTCCGTCAAAAGTACCGAGCAACGCATCAGCCTCATCAATAGACTTCAGATTTCGGGTGAAGACCTTGAAATTATCAAAGAAGACTACAGAAAAATCGTGAGCATGATTCAAGCTGGCCGAGCTCACGAGTTGAGTGAGGGTATGACTAACTACCTTGGGGCTTGCACGAAAGGGGCTACGGCTGAGAAAAGTTTACGAGCCCAGTTCTACCCACTAGTTCATGAAGATGGGTCTCTTGAATACATACCGGCGAAGAGCCGCGCTTTTTCTTTCAAGCAGTCGTATATGACCGCCCTAGCTCAACGATTTGAGAAGGAGCAGGAAGAGGCTGATCGACTCATCAACGATTCTCAGCTTCTTGAAGATAACACCTTTGATGATGTTGTCCTGCAGATGCTGGCACCTTTTGAGAACCGGTATTCCCATGAGCTAGCGACAGAGATAGCCCCAGATCTCGCTCCCACCGCTAAGAACTTTCACAATGCACTCACGTGGCGCTTATTTGGCTCAAAAAAGGAACATATCGAGGAGTTTGAGAAAGCCGGTATCAGTGTTCGGACCGTTCGAGTTCAGAAGAATGGGACGATTAAGGAGAAGCTAAAACTTAAAAACTTCAAGTTTGCTGACCTTTACGCTGAGACCTCGTGGGAAGACTCCGAATGGTACTCACTGCTCGCAGACCAACGTTATCTGTTTGTAGTTTTTCAGGAGAACGATAATGGGTACTACCTTCGAGGCGCTTTCTTCTGGTCTGTACCAGTTCACCTAATTGGCGGTGTGGAATTCAAAGATAACACCGGCACTGCCTATGAATACTGGCTTGATACCAAGCAGAAACTTCGAGACGGCGTCAAGGTACGTCTTGATGGTGGAGCCTACAAAAACAACTTCATGAAAGCATCGGAAAACCCTGTGTGCCATATCCGCCCCAGCGCCAAGAAAGCAGCATACCGTTTTACAGACGGAAGACCTGATGTAGGCAATATCGAACGCGATGCCAATCAGCTACCTGACGGCCAACGACTAACAAACCATGCCTTCTGGATTAATACAAATCTTATCAAGCAAAAGATAGCAGAAGAGATATAGAAAAGAGATAATCATGAAGTACGAACTATATTCACACAGATATGGATTGGAAATAATTAGAGGCGACAAGGAAGCCAAAGAAGTTTTTGAAAAACTTGAAGAAATAATTCAAAATATCAGTGAGGACGAAATTTTAAAGAACTTCCTTAAACGAAGAAAAGACGGTAAGAAAAACGACAAAAGTATTTCTATAATATTAAACGAAACACTAAGAAATAAGCTTCTGGAAAACGGATGGGAAAAAGAAGTTTACATATTCAAAGACAAAAATTATTCAGATCCAGAAAAGAGGTCTAAGAATAAAGCATGGCGCCTTGATTTCGCATACCCTGGACTATTCTCACTTGAAGTTGCCTTCAACCACAGCAGTGCAGCATTGGTAAACCTGATGAAACCAGTCCTAGCTTCTGAAATAAACCATGTGCAAAAAGCTCTCGATGGAGATAAACGAACAAAATTTGGAATAGTAATTACCGCCAAAAGCGCACTTCAGGCGAACGGTGGGTTCGACGGTGCAATTGGAACCTACGAAAAATATATAAAACAGCTCAAGCCTCATATGAATTTCTTGATTACACCAACAGTAATTATCGGATTGGAAGGTCTTGAAAATTATCTGGTTGAAAAGATAAAAAACGCAAAAGCCGGGAAGGTATCAACGATAGTTAAGAAAAAAGTTGCAGGCAGCTTAGAATACGAGGTTATTTACGACTCAAGACAATCAGACAGCACTGTGCCCCAAAACTCCTCCGAAAATCTTGATCAGAACACCCGTTCTGATCTATAATCATTGAGACCAACTATCCCCCGACAGGAGGCTCCAGAGTGGCCGACCAGCCGATTCGCATAATCGAACTCTTCGCGGGCGTCGGCGGCTTCCGCCTAGGCTTCGAAGGCTATAACAAAGACGGCTTTAACCTGCCTTCAGCTGGTAACTTTGAGACAGTCTGGGCTAACCAGTGGGAACCCCCAGGAACCCCCACCAAGCAGTTTGCTGCCCGTTGCTATGTTGCACGTTTTGGTGAAGAAAACTTCCTCAACGAAGACATCAATAAAGCTCTCACCATGGCCGAGAATGGTGAAATCACTATTCCAGACGCAGATATGCTCGTTGGCGGCTTCCCTTGCCAAGACTACTCTGTCTCCAAGCCCTTATCTCAGTCACACGGCATTGAAGGCAAAAAGGGCGTACTCTGGTGGGATATCTACCGTGCGCTAGAGATGAAGAAGCCTCGCTACGTTGTCCTCGAAAATGTAGACCGACTACTGAAATCACCCTCGAAACAGCGTGGTCGTGACTTCGCAATTATTCTTTCATGCTTCTACTCACTGGGGTATTCCGTTGAGTGGCGTGTTATTAACGCAGCTGACTATGGCCACCCCCAGAAGCGTAAACGTGTATATATCTATGCAGAACTTACCGACACAACGTGGGACCTAGAAACAACCCTGCGTACCGAAGGGGTTTTTGCTGAGGCCTTCCCTATTACCCAGAACCTGACTCGCGAAGATAACTTCAGCATTAGTATTGACCCCTTTGAAGTGACTCAAAACTTTGGTCTAGGTGCAAAAACCTCACGGTTCCAAGATGCCGGCGTAATGCAGCACGGTAAAATCTATACCGCGAAGCCAGAAGCTCTGTACACAGGCAAATGTCTTACTCTCGGCAATATCGTTGTCGACGAGACCGAAGTGCCAGACCAGTTCTTTATTGAACCTAGCAAAATCCAGGCCTGGGAATACCTTAAGGGTGGCAAAAAAGAAGAACGCATCAATAAAGTTAGTGGATTCAAGTACACCTACTCAGAAGGTAGCATGTCCTTCCCCGACCCCCTTGACCGCCCGGCACGCACCATTTTGACCGGCGAGGGTGGAGCAGGTGCCTCACGATTTAAACATGTTGTGAAGACGAAATCAGGTCGCCTACGCCGTCTTATTCCCGATGAACTAGATCAAATTCAGGGTTTCCCCAAGGGCTGGACCGACGCAGGTTTAACTGACGGACATCGCGCTTTCTGCATGGGTAACGCATTAGTCGTGGGTATCCCCAACGCACTTGGCAAAGCCATTAATCGTCGGCACTACGGATTAGAAAGAGAAGAGCTCGCAGAGTCTGCCAACCTGGAAAAGGACCCTGAGACTTTGTTCTAAAGCAGAAGCCCATCACGGTTTCGGTCAAAATGTGTTGCCAGTAGTGCTTTCTCGGTCTGGCCGATTTCTACACCTAAATTACGCCCGTGTAGAACGCGGTACTGCCCACTTTCAAGCTCCTGATGGATAACTACACGTAAGCTTCGGTCTACTGCCAAGTAACCACGGTCAAAAAGTGTATGCAAATCACGGCGTAATAACAGCCCTCCATTTCTTCTGTGTTCACCGTGTTCTGCGTAGGAGTAGAGATGGGCGGCATCCAGAGCAGCTAGAAAACAGGGGCCACTAAAAGCACACACCGACCCAAAACGGTTAACGAGATGAGCACGAAACTGAGTTTGGCCACGTCTAGTACGCACCGCGCGTTCACTAAAACCGCCCGAGGCTAGTCTTGATTCAAGCTCGTCAGGGCCAAGTGTCGCACGGACCGCTATCTGGAGACGGCTAAAGAACTCGCTGACTCGCTGTGGGTTAAGTTCAACAATGCTGTTTTGTTTATTCCAGCGTTCTGCCAGTTGTTCCATTTCGCTAGCGAGCATAGCCCCTGCAAGATCTGACCAAGTATCACCGTACCGAGCAGTCCTCATGGTTGTTGTCTCTTGCGCAACGATAGGCCTGGTAGTACTACGCGCATCAGCGTCCAGCTTGTGAGGCCGTAAACAGGCTCCATCGCATCGCCAATCCTGCCGGTTCTTCCGCCAATACATCTTGCTATTACCGCATATCGGACATTGGAGTCTCTCCACGGTTTGCTCCTGCTCAGTAATCTCTTGGATTACAGCAGCTCCCAATAGAACCTGGTTATCTCTAACTAATACCAAATCGCCCTCTTTGACCTGCCTACTGTTAGGAACCTGGTTGCTGTAGGAGTAGTGGCTATCGATATCGTCATCGTAGAGTAACCCTGATGTAGCACGGCGATTATCTTGCTCATCTAAAGCACGAAAGAGCCAAACCTTACGTCTCTCATAATTCTGCGGCACGGTAATGCGAGGGTACACAATATCAGGGCGGGCAAAGAATTCAGGAGACATACAAGCAGCATACTCCAAGCCCAAATAAGAGCGAAGCGTCACAAGCCTGAGCTCAGTAACAAACCGTAGGCCCATTAGCCCACGTCAGACGCAAGACCTGTGGATAACTACCCTTCTTCGGCGTAATCTGCTGTCAAAAACCGGGCAAGCGGGCCGAAACTCTTGCCATGGCACAAACCCAGCACTATAAACACACATAAGACCTAGTCACAAAGATGTCACCAGGAGACCCTCATGAAACACACCCCCACCCGCAATCTTGCCCTAACAGCTATCGCGCTACTAGCTCTTACAGGTTGCGGTGCGCAAGCCACAGGCTCGGTTCCCGAACCGGATTCAAGTACCACAACTTCCGCGGTAGTAGCCACCTCTGCGAGCGCCGTTGAGGAAACTGCCAGCGCAGAAGAAACCAATTATTCGGGTGGCTCAAAAGCACCCGAAGGTGAATATCGCGCTGCTGACGAGCACGGCCCCGCCCAGAACGTGCCCAAACCGGTTGCCCCAGAAGGCATGAATATTGAGTCGCCAGAGGCGATGGAAAAATTTATTGTGTACTGGCAGGAGATGCGCAATTATGCTTACCAGACCGGCGATACCTCAGAGGTGAAATTACTAGTCGACGAATCCCATACTAAAGAACATGAATTCTATCAATCACTGGAAGAAATCTATGCTTCAGGGGGGTGGGTTGTCGCTGGTGGACTTACCATCCACTACAACAAAGAGCTCATTGTCTCTCTAG
Source organism: Rothia sp. (in: high G+C Gram-positive bacteria) (assembly GCA_030529845.1). Classification (GTDB taxonomy): domain Bacteria; phylum Actinomycetota; class Actinomycetes; order Actinomycetales; family Micrococcaceae; genus Rothia. The sequence goes on from JAUMWB010000002.1 coordinate 247,027, forward strand.
GAAACGGAGAATACTCAGTCGGGAGCAACTTTGAAGCAGAAGACTCTGTTCTCTGGTATGACGGTAAAGCAATCTATAACGACAACTCAGGTTCAATAAGTAAGGGCGTAGATTTTCGCCTGAAATTCCAAGATGGGGGTTGGAAGGTACTCAGCACAAAGGAGATTAACTAGTGCGGATTAAAGTATTTTCAATCTCTTGTGCGCTTTTACTAGCTGTTTTGAACGTATCTCCGGGAGCTCATGCTACCTCATCAGGTGAGGCAGACGATGATGGATTTAAAATCGATATCATTGAGAGCTTTATCAAGTCTGAAGATGGTGTAGATAGTTCGGATGATGCTCCTCCTGAGTATCAAGTCCACGATGAGGGTCTCCCATCTGCGGTTAAACTCATTTACTTCGATAAGCCCCGAGGCCCCAACCGTGCAGCCCTCCAAGTAGGAGGCGCGCCTTCCCCGGGAACCTACTGCCTGGCAAGCAACGGGGACCTCGGCGTCCTCTCCCTCGTCCCAGCCGACTGGGCCGACGGCGCAGATACCCCCTACAACACTCCCCAAGGCCCCATCGGCTGCGTCCCCCTCACCCCAGCAGAACTCGAAGCTGCAGGCCTAGAACTTGCCGAAGAAAACGGGCAAACCGTATTACGCACCGTCCGCGTCACCCTCACAACCCACGACTTCGACACCTTCCCCATCGCAGCCGCAACACCCCAGCAAGAACGCGCACCCCACACCCTCAAAAACTACAACACCAACTTCTGGGCCGACCCCAACCCCCAAGAATTCACGCGCACCATCAACGGCCAAAACGTCGTACTCCGCGCAACCCCCATCTCCTACACCTTCGATTACGGGGACGGCGCCACGCTCGGCCCCGTCTCCTACCCCGGCTACCAGCTCGGCGCGGATGTCTGGGACCAGCCCACCGACACTTCCCACCGCTACACGGACCCCGGCGACTACTACTTCGCTCTGACCACCACCTACCGCGGTGAATACTCCGTCGATGGCGGGCCCTGGCAGGTCATCGACGGTACAGTCAGCCGTACCAGCGACCCGCAGCTGGTGCGAGTCTGGCGCACACAGGTTGGCCTGGTTGCCGAGGACTGTGCTACAGGTGCGGACGCCTGGGGCTGCACTAGCGGCTAGCCTAGCCCCTCACCCAAGAAACTTCACAAGAAAAGTATTTTCTTAGGTTTCGCACAGGTTCCCCGAATTGAGTTCAAAGGTTAGGGTGCCATAGTTAAAGACATGAGGACGAGGAGAGAAAACCTCGCAACCTCAAGAGACTGAGAATCTCACCGTGACGATGAGTCACCTCTTTCAGAGAAATGTGTGTAACCTCTGAAGCTCCTCCCCTAGGGGATAGGTGCGAAAGAAATGTGTGTGCATGAGAAAAGGTCGCAACCAAAAGGTTGCGACCTTTTCTCTATCCCCCAAATAGCAAGCAATGATATAATTGGGTGGAGTAGGCAGACAACAAGGAGGTTACCGCCATGACGACACCCTTACAGCCCGCCGAAAAAGTTGGTTACCAGGCCAATGGGGTACCCTGGGAGCTATCCCTTCTAATCGCTACCGCCTTAACAGGTATGCTTGCGACTATCCTAGCTGGACACGGTTACTTGGCTGGACTCTGCTCGCTCATGTTTATCCCTATCTGGTACACGCAAGATCAGTCCAAACTCAAATACGACCGTATCGAAACATACACCCGCACCAGCTACACCGTTATCTTCTTCGCAACCCTCGTCATATGGTTCTTTACCGTTATATGGCTTATTCTCACCGAGCCAGAAACAGATGCCTGGTCAAACATTGCAATCCTCATCAGCAGCTTTGGCGCCCTCACTATGGTAGCCCGGTTCGCGATGCCCTGGATTCACAAGAGTAAACCAGTCATACCCAACGAAAAATAGCGGGCAATCCTAGCCTGACTAGAGCCCACAGCTCTACAATGGTAGAAATCTCAAGGAGGAGATTCCTATGACCGAACAGACCATCCAGTCCCGCCCGGCTGTGCAGCAGGCGTCCGCGCCCTATCTCTACGAGGAACGTATCGGCGGCAACTGGCCACAGGCCCTCACCATCACAGCCCTCTTCGTAGCTCTCGCAGCCAGTCTCATATTCCAGACCCACCTGCTCAATATGGTTCTTGTTTTCTGCTGTGTGGCGTTCGGTTTTTATATCAGCCGTCGTCGAGCATCAGCAAAAAGAACCCTGCCTATCAGCTATGGTTTGGCATCCCAGACGGTTTTCGCAGTGGCCGTCCTTGCCCTGCTCTACCCCAGCCTAGACGACCCCGCCAGTGCCACCTGGCGCCTTCCCCTCCTGGCAGTCACCACCCTACTGTTCCACCGCTTCGTCGCCCCCGGCTACCGCCCCATTGAAGAGGGGAGAGTCGCTCATGCCTAGCTCCAGCACCAAGAACCTAGCCTTCGGAGCAGATGTACGCCCAGCTTTTCTAGCTGCTTTAGGCCTCAGCGTCCTCGCCTGGATAAACATAACCCCGCATTTTCTACTACCCCTAGTTTCCCTCGGAATCGCGCTCATTGGAATCAAGGCAATGAACCTGCCAACATCAGGGAAAATGTCTTGGTATGGTCGCGGGCTCCTTGTCGTAACAGCGATAGGGGGATCCTTAGCCGCCTATCTCATCTTTAATCTCACACCAGGTGAGCTCATCGGCCTCACTACACGCGCCATCCTTGCCCAGGTAGCAGCTTTCGCGGTGATCTTCGTTTTCTTCACACGGCTGCTCCCGGTTGAAGTCAGTCCACCGGTCTCCTAAAGAAAGAACGACAAGGAGCTCGCATGCCAGAACCCCTTACCACAGACAAACCCCGTCAACGGAGCCAACAAAGAAATCTAGTCTTCGGGGCGCCGGTATGGCCGTCTTTGCTAGCAGCCTTCGGGTTCAGCTTCATCGCCTGGGCAGACCACGTTGACAGTGTCTGGTTCAGAATGACTAGCATCCTCATTATCTATATCGGGCTTAGCCTCATGCCGTTACCAAGGACCTTCACACCGGTTAAACCCGCACTCATTTCTCTCGGAGCATCGCTCCTTATCATTGGTCTGCTAGTCGGTACCACCATTCTGGTTCACGAGGTTCTCTTCCCCGCCCCCTTCGCACAGAGCGCCCCCGGCGCAGTTGCCAACCAGGCCATCACTGCGCTGGTCGCTTTCGCCCTCTTCCGCTGGGCTATGCCGGTACTTCCCAGCTACGAAAGTAAACACGCGTCTAACCGCTAAACAAGTACCGGAAATATACAAAGGACGCCCGCCCCACTCCCCTGCCACAGGGCAGGAAGGTGGGGCGGGCGTCCGCACCCTTAAGCTGCGTCTGGTGACTAGACGGCAGGCAGCTCGGGGAAGGCCTCAGCAACGCCGGGGAAAGTAATCTTGCCAGCGTCGGTATTCAGGCCCAGGGCCAGATCGGGGTTGTTAGCCAGAGCCTCGTCCACGCCAGCAGCCAGCTTCAACACGTAGGGCAGGGTTGCGTCAGTCAGGGCGATCGTCGAGGTACGGGGCACAGCACCGGGCATGTTGGCAACGCAGTAGTGACGGATGCCGTCCACCTCAAAAATCGGGTCAGCGTAGGTGGTGGGGCGGGAGGTCTCAAAGCAGCCACCCTGGTCAATAGCAACGTCAATCAGCAGGGTGCCGGGCTTCATGGTCTTCAGGTGCTCACGGCGCACAACCTTAGGAGCCTTAGCGCCGGGGACCAGAATCGACCCGATCACCACATCGGCCTCAGCGATTTCACGCTCAATATTCGCGGGGGTGGAGTTCAGCACGCGCGCGGTGGAGCCAAACAGGTCAGACAGTTCACGCACACGGGGGCCGTAACCCTCAAGAATAGTAACCTCAGCACCAGCACCAACAGCGAGCATGGCGGCGTGGGTACCCACGTTACCCCCACCCAGAACCACCACACGGCCGGGGGCAACACCGGGCACGCCGCCCAGCAGAATACCCTGACCACCCTCGGTAGCCATGGTGTACTGAGTAGCAGCCTGAGCAGCCAGACGGCCCGCAACCTCACTCATGGGGAGCAGCAGGGGCAGGGCACGGCCGTTACGCACAGTCTCATACGCAATACCGCGGGTCTTCGCAGCCAGCAGAGCCTCGGTCAGGGGCTTATCAGCAGCCAAGTGCAGGTAGGTGAAAAGGGTCAGATCCTCGCGCAGGTACTTGTACTCGGATTCAATCGGCTCTTTGACCTTGACCAGCAGTTCAGCCTGGTTCCAGGCCTCATCCTGGCTGACCAGGGTAGCGCCTGCCTTCTCGTATTCCTCGTTGGAGAAGCCTGCGCCGAGCCCGGCGTCCTTCTCAATCAGCACGTCGTGGCCTGCCTGGACAAGAGCCAGCACGCCGTCGGGGGTGAGGCCAACGCGCTGTTCCTGGGGCTTGATTTCGCGGGGTACGCCAATGCGCATGAGGGGGTCTCCCATTCATTTTCGTCGTTGAAAACTGTTGCGTGAATCAGCCTACGCCCTTTTGTTGAACGAAGACAAACCGCCCCGGGTTTTCTTCATATTCTTAGAAAACCCGGGGCGGACGGCGACTAGGCGAGCTCGGCGGCGGCAGCTGGGTCGGAGTCGTTCAGGAACTTCTCAATACGCTCAGCCTCGTCCGCCTCACCGATGGCGGCAGCGGTCTGGCCCAGAATCAACAGGGCCTTAAGGAAGCCCCGGTTGGGCTCGTGACTGACCGGAATCGGGCCGTGCCCGCGCCAGCCATTGCCGCGCAGGGCGTCCAGGCCGCGGTGGTAACCCACGCGAGCGTAGGCGTAGGCCTCAAGGGTCTTGCCAGCCTTCAGAGTATCTTCGGCCAGCAGGGCCCAGGCCACGGACGACTTGGGGAAAGCCTGCGCGAGATCAGCGGGGGCCTCACCGGCGCGGACGCGGGCGGTCAGCTCGGGCTCTTCGGGCAGGAAGGTGGGGGCGGGGCCGTCTAGCAGGTTCTTACCGGCAAGTGACATGGTTACTCCATTCAACTCAAATTCTTGTAACTACAAAAAGTTTACGCGGCATCCAAGCCCAGTAGGGCTACACCGGCCTGGCTCAACCGAACACGCAGGGGGCGGGAGGAAACCCGGTCAATAAGTTCGTTCTTCTCAAGCTCCTCAATATAGGATCTCACCGTATTGCGGGACTTCCCCGAAACCCTGGTGAGAGTATCCCAGTCAAGACCCATATCCCCGCCAAAAAGATAGACCTGCCCCAACACAAACAAGGAACCCACAGCACCGCCCGATAGCTCCCTCCTCTCCTGAGGTAGAGCATCAACACGCTCTGAGAGGCTGCTCATCAGCTTCTTCTTAGCATAGAAGTCATTGATAAGTTCCATTTGAGCATCCCGCACAAAGCCCATCATCGCCTGGGCGAAGTGGGTTGCATCGCCCATGTTCAAAGGCTCTTCTACCTCGCTAAAAGCCTTATAGTAGGCAGCCTTTTTCTGATAGATAACTGCCGATAAGGTTAGCACGGTGTAGGCAGAGAGCACCTTATAGAGCTGGGCACTAAGCACAAACCGCCCAAACCGCCCATTACCGTCATAGAAAGGGTGCACAGCCTCAAACATAAAATGAGAAACAACCCGAGAGAGAAGAAAGGGAGTATCCTCCTCAAGATGCGCCAGCATAGCCTGTAGTTGTTCCCAGATTGCAGGTTCGCCCTGTGTACCGGCATGAACGGTTGCACCAGCGCCATCCCGGATATAGACCGGGCCAGCCCTAAAAAGCTCCCCGTCCAGAGCGTCCTGGCTAGAGATTTCTGCACCAAAAAGAGCATCGTAGATGTCCCTTATTTCCTGTAGAGTCCGGGGAGCCTCGATTCTGCCCTCAGAAAGCTCCAGGTAAAGCCGGGCTATCTCCCTAAAAGACTTATTCTCAAGGGGCTCAGCTTCAAGAGCCTCCTGAATTTCCTGCCGGGTTGAACGCACACCTTCCAGCTCATTAGTTGCTGTAATTTCACGGACAATCAGCTCGTAGAGGTAGCCCCTTTGGGCAGCCAGAGGAATGTCAGCAGCGAGCTGTTCAATCGTCCGCTCATTCAGAAGCACCTGCTCCTGTAAGACTAGGAGCTGGGGTGTAGCCGTATAGAAAAGGGAGTGCTCACCTACCCGAAAGGAGGTTTCAAAACCGTTAGCTCTTCTCCGCCTAGCTTCTTCCTGGGCGGTGGGGGCATCGAACTGGTGGAAGACTGTTTTCAGACTCTTGTATTTCTTCAAGGCCTACCCCTATCTCACAAAAATGGCTGTTTTTGGTAGTTAGACTCCATCATAACCGGACCTATCTCCCAAAAACCCCCTTGTTTGGGAGATAGAACCCTCGCTCCAAGCCCCTATCTCCCAAAAACCGCCCTTTTTGTGTTTTAGACCTAGCTCCGCCCGCCAGCTACTCCCGTGCCTGCCGACGGGAGGCGTCCGCGCACCTCACTGTGATGAAAACCCAGCCGCACCGCACCAAGACGTCCCGTATAGTGTGAAAGGTCAACTTCACCGACGAAGTGGAAAACATACATCATCACAGATACAGAGAGACCTCTATGACGCTTGAACTGACTATGGTTCAGTCCGCTGGCTGGGCAGTAATGCTGCTGCTACTCGGTATGTGGATTAAGAACCGCTTCTACTTCTTCCAGCGCTTTGCTATCCCCTCACCCGTTATCGGCGGCTTCCTTTTCTCCCTGGTCAACCTGGTGCTTAACCAGACCGGGGTCCTGACCGTCAAATTCGACACCACCTTGCAGAGCTTCTTCATGGTTATCTTCTTCACCTCGGTGGGCTACGGAGCTTCCCTTAAGGTGCTGAAGTCAGCCGGTTCTAAGGTCGGTCTCTTCCTGCTGGTAGCAACGGGTCTCTGCATCGCCCAGAACATCGTGGCCGTCCTGCTGGCACCCGTCGTCAATGTTGACCCTGCCCTGGCCCTGATGACCGGCTCAACTCCCATGACCGGTGGCCACGGTGTCTCCGGCGGTATCGCCCCGCTCGTTGAGGCATCCGGCGTCACCGGCGCAGAAACCGTCGCCTACACCGCAGCAACCTTCGGTCTAATTGCAGGTTCACTCATGGGCGGGCCCCTAGCCAACCGTCTAATCGTCAAGCACAACCTGCTTGAAAAAGAGTCCTCCCACCAGGTCAACATCAACACTGCTCTGCTGACCGTACGCCCCCGCAAGCTCGATGCCGACAGCATCCTGCACGGCTTCATCATGATTCTGGTCGCCATGTTCATCGGTAGCTACCTGACCGAAGCACTCAACTACCTAGTTGGTCAGCTCACCGACCGCGCCGCCTTCCCCAGCTACATGGGTCCCATGTTTATCGCCATCACCCTGCGCTACATCAGCGACCGCCGTAACTCCAAGGAATACCACGAGCTCGTACCCGAGCAGGAAGTCGAAGTCCTGGGCAACATCGGCCTCAACGTCTTCCTGGCAATGGCGCTCATGAACGTGCAGCTCTGGCAGCTGGCCGAGCTGGCTATCCCCCTCATCGTGCTGCTGCTGGCCCAGGTTGCGCTCATGTGGGTTTGGGCTAACTTCGTTACCTTCCGTGTGATGGGTAAAGACTACGACGCCGCAATCCTTACCGCCGGCCACTGCGGCTTCGGCATGGGTGCAACCCCCAACGGTATCGCCAATATGGCCTCCCTGGTCACCAAATACAAGGCCTCTAAGCTGGCCTTCTTCATCCTGCCCATCGTCGGTGGCATGTTCATTGACTTCACCAACCTGGTGAACATCATGACCTTCCTGTCCATCGCCTAGGCGGGCGCGGACGCCCGCGCCCACCCGCGAATGTGCCGCTTATTCCCGAATGTGCCACTCTAACTCCCCCGCTCGGGAGTAGGTGGCACATTCGGCGTCACAGCACAAAGGCGCCGGACGCACCCCGCACAAGCGGGAGCGTCCGGCGCCTTTACTCTAGGCTAGGGAGCCTAGCTACAGGGCTTACTTGCCGGAGGTACCAGCGGAGCCGAGCTGCTGGGCAGCCTCAACAACGCGAGCAGCCATGCCAGCTTCAGCAGCCGCACCCCATACGCGGGGATCGTAGGTCTTCTTGTTGCCAACCTCGCCATCAACCTTGAGCACGCCGTCGTAGTTGCGGAACATGTGGTCCACAACGGGGCGGGTGTAGGCGTACTGGGTGTCGGTGTCGATGTTCATCTTGATAACACCGTAGGACACTGCATCTGCAATCTCCTGCTCGGTGGAGCCTGAACCGCCGTGGAAGACCAGGAAGAAGGGCTTTTCGCCCTTGCCGTACTTGGCGCCGACCTCGGTCTGGATTTCCTTGAGCAGTTCGGGGCGCAGGTGAACGTTACCGGGCTTGTAAACGCCGTGGACGTTACCGAAGGTCAGGGCTGCCATGTAGGTGCCCTTTTCGCCCAGGCCGATGGCCTCAACGGTCTTGATGGCGTCCTCAACGGTGGTGTAGAGGGAGTCGTCGATAGCGCCTTCAACGCCGTCTTCTTCGCCGCCAACTGCACCGATTTCAACTTCGAGAACCTGGTGGTTCTTGGAGGTGCGCTCGATCAGTTCCTGAGCGATCTTGAGGTTCTCTTCGAGGGAGATAGCGGAGCCATCCCACATGTGGGAGTTGAAGATGGGGTCTTCGCCGCGGGCTACAGCCTTCTCTGATTCTGCGAGCAGGGGCAGCACGAAGTCGTCGAGCTTATCCTGGGGGCAGTGGTCGGTGTGCAGGGCGATGTTGACGTCGTACTGCTTGGCAACTTCGCGTGCGTAGGCAGCGAAGGCGAGGGAGCCGACAACCATGTTCTTCTTGTTGGGGCCTGACCAGTAGGCGGCGCCACCGGTGGAGGCCTGGATGATGCCGTCTGAGCCTGCTTCTGCGAAGCCGCGGATAGCTGCGTTCAGGGTCTGTGAAGAGGTGACGTTGACTGCGGGGTACGCAAAGCCCTTGGCGCGGGCGTTTTCGAGCATTTCTGCGTAGACTTCAGGGGTTGCAATAGGCATGCTGACTCCTTGGTTGTCGGTGGGGCCACCCGGTTGGTGGCCTGGTGTGAGTTGGTGCTGCGCCCGGTGCCTTGTGAGGACGCGCGGGGCAAGCGCCTGCCTGCTTTTCAGTTTACCAAGGGCACGGCGGGAAAGGGTAGGTTTCCCACACTAATTTCGGACATAAACCCACAGAAAACCATGTATTTCTGGGGGTCTTAAGCACCCTAACACCGGCTTTTGGTGGTTGCCGGTGTTAGGGTGTTGGGTTTTTATGGGTTTAGTGAGGGGTGTTCAAAAGATGAGTGAGGCAGGGTCACAGCAAGCGTGAACCTGCCACACCTTGTGAATACGGTTTACAGCGCGAAGATCCACATGGCCAGGGTCATAGTCACCGCGGTGATGGCCACGATGGAGAAGATGTTGAGCCAGAGGCCGCCCTTGACCATCTGCCCGATGGTGACGTAGCCCGAGCCGTAGGCGATGGCGTTGGGCGGGGTCGCTACGGGGAGCATGAAGGCGCAGGTGGCAGCAAGGGCTACGGGGATGGCGAGCAGCATGGGGTCGTAGCCCATGCCCATGGCGATGCCGCCGGCGACGGGTAGGAAGGTAGCTGCGGTGGCGGTGTTGCTGGTGAGCTCGGTCAGGAAGATGACGCCGGTGGTCACCAGCAGCACGATGACGAGGATGGGCAGGGTGCCCAGGGCACCGACGGAGTCACCGATCCACTGGGTCAGGCCGGAGCTAGTGAACTGCCCAGAGAGCGCTAGACCACCACCGAAGAGTAGCAGTACGCCCCAGGGCAGCTTGGTTGCGGTTTCCCAGTCGATGAGGCGCACACCCTTGTTGGCGGTGCCACCGGCGGGGAGAGCAAAGAGCAGCAGACCAACAGCTACGGCAATACCGGCGTCGGTAATGGGCGGGGATTCGGACCAGATGATGGGAACGAAAATCCAGGCCAGGGCTGCTGCGATAAAGATAATCAGTACGCGCAATTCACCCGAGCTCATGGCACCGAGCTTGGCGTATTCATTGGCGATAAGCTTCTTACCGCCGGGGATCTCCTTGATTTCTGACTTGAAGAGTACCTTGGTCAGCAGGAACCAGCAGACGAAAAGAACCACTACAGACAGGGGCACGCCCACCAGCATCCACTGGCCAAAGCCGATGTGAACGTCGTGGGTATCTGCCATGTACCCGGCCAGCAGGGTGTTGGGCGGGGTACCGATCAGGGTGCCTAGGGAACCGATGGAGGCGGCGTAAGCGATACCCAGCATGAGGGCGGTGCCAAAGTCGGACTTAATCACAGCGTCCTTGACGGCCTGATCGTCGGGGGAGGCGCCGTCCTCAATTTTAATGTCGGTGGTGCCGCTAGCCTGGGCGATGAGCATGAGCACGGAGACGCCGATGGGGATCATCATGACGGCGGTAGCGGTGTTCGACACCCACATAGAGAGAAAGCCGGTGGCTACCATGAAGCCCGCGACCATCATGGAGGGCTTGGTGCCCATGACCTTGAGGGTCAGCAGGGCGATGCGGCGGTGCAGGTTCCAGCGCTGCATGGCCAGGGCTAGTAGGAAGCCGCCCATGAAGAGGAAGATGATGTTATTGCCGTAGCTAGCGCCAATATCGTTGATTTTCACGTCGCTGTTGAAGACCGGGAAAATCACCAGAGGCAACAGGGCGGTGGCGGGGATGGGCAGGGCTTCGGTCATCCACCAGGCCCCCATGAGGACGGCGGTGGCTGCGGTCAGACGCGCAGCATCGGGTACCTCACCGGGCATGATGACGTAGATCAGGGCGGCTGCAAGCAGGCCGCCGAAGAGACCTATGAGACGTTTCTTGCGTTCACCGGGTTCGACCTCGGGTGCCTGGGAGCCGCGTGAGCGGTGAATCTGGTCGATGGCCTGGGTGGGCGCTGCACTGTATTTTTGCAGGTGGTCACCCGTGATGTGGGGCTTGTCCATCTCAACCTCACTTCATTGTGTGTGCTGATGCCGCAGGTAACTGCCCTCAGAAAGAAACAGCTCACCTAGGCGGAATGTGTGTACATGGAATGTTTTTACTGTACCTGATAAGCACTTTTATGAAGCGGGAGCGAACAAGTGTTACCTCTGCCCCGTCCGGCCTACCCTTCGCGCAGTTCGCGGCGGCGGTCGGCAACGGTGAAAGCCAGGCCGAGCGAGAGGGTGAGCACGATAGCCCCGAAGGAGGCAATCAGCCCCACGTTCCAGTGGGCCCCAGATTCAACTAACCCGTAGAGAATCGAGGGAATGATAGCTGTACCAATTGCCGTACCCATACGCTGACCCAGGGACAGCACGCCGCCAGCCACACCGCTGATAGCGGGCGGAATGGACGCCAGTGTGAGGGTCTGATTGGGAGAAATCACCAGACCACCACCGGCACCAATCAAAATCAGGGGCACAGCCAGAGCCCAGACCGGCAGCAACCCCTGCTCAACCGGGGTAACGGTAAGCATGGTGGCAAGAATCGAAGTGAGCGACAGCCCGAACCCCAGCATCACCATGCGGCGGCCCATAGCCAGCACGCGGCGTCCTGCCCAGGGAGCAGCAAAAGCAGACAGCAGGGACGAGGGAATCGTAATCAGGGCGGCGGTCAGCGCGCTTTGGCCCAGGTGGTTCTGCACGTAAATGGGAATCACTAACCAGACGCTGGTATTGCCCAAGAAGTAGAGGGTCACGATCATAATGCCGTTGCGGAAAGCCGGCTTGGTCACCAAATCAATGTCGAGCATGGGCGGGCGCCCTGCCTTCTTGTAGCGCTTCTCCCAAGCAATGAAGAAGGCCAGCAGGCCTAGGCCGACCGGCAGGGTTGCCCAAACCAGCAGATTGCCGCTGCGTTCCACGAAGGGGAAGAGAACCGCGAAAATAGCTAGGGCAAGGGTTGTCATGCCCACGGGGTCAAGGTCGAGGCGGGTTCCGTGCGAGGGTGCGGACACCCGGTCGTTGGGTACCCAGAGACGGGCCAGCAGGAGCCCGGCTAGACCTATGGGCACGTTAACCAGGAACATCATGCGCCAGCCGAGGGCATCGCCGAAGATTTGTATGAGGAAGCCACCGAGCACCGGACCCACAATGACGGCGAGCGCCACCACGGTGCCGAACATGCCGTAGGCGCGGGCACGGGCTTGGCCGGTGAAGTTGGCCTGGATGATACCGGTGGTTTGGGGGTTGAAGAAGCCCGCACCGAGGCCCTGGAGTACGCGGGCAGCGATGAGGATTTCGATGGTGGGTGCAATAGCGCTGAGCAGGGAGCCTAGGGTGAAGAAGGAAACGCCGATCATGAACATGCGGCGGCGGCCGGTGGCGTCACCGCTGCGCCCTGCGGCAACCAGGGGAACGCCGAATGCCAGGGCGTAACCCGAGACCACCCACTGGGTCTGGCTGGAGCCTGCGTTCAGGGAGTTCCCGATGGGGGTGAGGGCAACGTTGACCACCGAAATAGCCATGAGGGCCATGAAAAGCGGGGTGAGCAGGGCCGTCATGAGCTTGCGCGGGCTGCTGGTGGTGGGCAACTGGGTAGTGGGTACGCTCTGGGGGTTCTTGTTGGGGTCTGGTGTTATGGCCATGCTGCACCTCTTTGCTCTCGTCTTTAGCGTACAGAGCCATTCTAGACCCGTTAGTACATGAATAAAATACTTCAGGGGAAATTTTTTGCAGAAATGCAAGTGCTTATGAAAATCGCGGAGTGCCCACAAGAATCGTGGGCACTCCGCGACTCTCGTGGACACTCAACAGATTGTTGGCGTGCGGACGCCGGTGGGCACGAACAAACGGGCACAGCAACAGGCGCAACGGACGCCGTTGAGGCAGGCATCCGCTCCCAGGTCTAGCTCACCCGCTGGCCAAACTCATGGCGGCGAATCCAGGCGTGCATGGCGATACCGGCAGCGGTTGCTGCGTTCATAGAACGGGTTGAACCATACTGCTCGATAGACAGAGTAGCTTCAGCTGCCGCGTGAATCTCTTCAGAGAGCCCCGGCCCTTCCTGGCCAAAGACCAGCACGCAGTCCTTGGGCAGGTCGTAGGTTTCCAGCTGCTTGGAGTCGGGGAAAATATCAATACCAATAATGGCAAGCCCCTCGCCCCGCGCCCAGGCTACGAAGTCTTCGACGGTGGGGTGGTGGCGCACGTGCTGGTAGCGGTCCGTAACCATAGCCCCGCGCCGGTTCCAGCGGCGCTTACCGATGATATGCACTTCCTTAGCCAAAAAGGCATTGGCAGTGCGCACCACGGTGCCGATGTTCAGGTCGTGCTGCCAGTTCTCAATCGCTACATGGAAGGAGTGGCGGCGGGTATCCAGGTCGGCAATGATGGCGTCCAGGGTCCAGTAGCGGTAATGGTCAAGGACGTTGCGGCGGTCGCCCTCGCGCAGCAGCTCGGGGTCCCAGTGATCGCCCTCTGGCCATTCGCCTTCCCAGGGGCCAACGCCTACTTCGCGCTCTGCCTCAGCGATACCCTCAGCCCCGGCCTCAGCGGCTGTGCCCGCAAAAGCTGTGGCAGCCGCGTCCTTGTGTTCTTCGCTCATCCCATACCCCTTATCAAGGCAAAGAAGCCCCACACGGGGGCTCCTTCGCTAACGTTTTCTTCTAGAAGTTTAGTCCAGGCCCAGGTCGGTCTTGGAGTAGGCGTAGAGGCAGGGAACGCCCGCTACCTCTTCGATGTGCTCCTTGGCGCCGGTGGCACGGTCAACGATGACGGCAACAGCCACCACCTCCGCACCTGCCTTGCGCAGGGCCTCAACGGCGGTAAGAGCGGAACCACCGGTAGTGGAGGTGTCCTCGACAGCTACCACGCGGCGTCCTTCAACCGAGGGGCCCTCAACCTGACGGCCCATGCCGTAGGACTTCTGGGCCTTACGCACCACGAAGGTGTCAATAGCGCGGCCCTGGTCGCCAGCAGTGCGCATGATGGCGTGGCCGACGGGGTCAGCGCCCATGGTCAGGCCGCCTGCAGCGTCAAACTCGATACCGGCTGAGTCAAGCAGGTCGAGCATGACCTGGCCGACCAGGCGGGAGGCCTCGTGGTGCAGGGTGATACGGCGCAAATCAACGTAATAGTCGGCTTCCTTACCGGAGGCCAGGGTGACCTTGCCGCGCACGACGGCTAGTTCGCTGATGAGCTCGCGCAGGCGTTCGCGCGCTTCTTCGATAGGGAGGGTGGTGGAGAGGTTAGTCATGCTTTTTAGTCTAGTAGACCGGCAGATATTTACCCCGCGAAAAGTGCAAGTACCTGTCATTTTTCACGGGACACTTGCACTTTTTAGGGGGTAGCTGCCCGCAGCTTGGTCACCATCTCGTCGTATTCGGCGGACGGGTCAGAGTCGGCAACGATTGCCCCACCTGCCGCCAGGGTGAGCAGGCCATCGGAGTGGGCTACCAGCGTCCTAATGACGATAGACAGGGCGGCTGAACCGTCCGCGCTGAGGTAGCCCAGGGCGCCGGAGTAGACCCCGCGAGCCCGTCCCTCAAGCCGGTCAATGATAGCCATGGTGGCTGCCTTGGGTGCACCGGTCATGGAGCCGCCGGGGAAGCAGGCGGCGACCGCGTCCAGGGCGGTGACGCCGGGGCGTAACTGGGAGACGATGGTGGACACCAGCTGGTGGACGGTTGAGTAGGACTCCACCCCCATCAGCACCGGCACCCGCACGCTCTCGGGATGGGAGACCAGGGAGAGGTCGTTGCGGAGTAAGTCCACGATCATGAGGTTTTCAGCGCGGGTTTTGGGGTCGCTGGCAAGCCAGGCGGCTGCCTGCTGGTCTTCGTGGGCGGACGCACCCCGCGGCACGGTGCCCTTAATGGGCTTGGCTTCAGCGCGGCCCTCTGCCGTGACAGTCAAAAACTTCTCGGGCGAGGATGAGAGCACCGTAAAGTCGTCGCATCGCAGGAAGGCCGCGTAGGGGGCGGCATTGGACTGACGCTGGGCCAGGTAGAGACTCAAAAGGTCATCGGCACCCGGCGGGTCGGGCAGCTGCAGAGAGGTTTCAGCTGTCAGGCAGACCTCGTAGCTGTTACCTTCAGCGATTTCAGCCTGGGCTGTGGCAATGGCTGCCAGGTAGCGGTCGCGGTCAGGCAGGGGAAAGTCCGGCAAATCTACCCGCGAAGCATATTCTTGACCGGCTATAGATTCAGGTGAAGAACCAGTTTTAAGCAGTTTTTGCGCGGTCTCTTCAACCCAGTCAGCGGGTCCAACCAGCCAGGAAGCCCCACTAGCGTGCTCGTACATCAGGTAGTGGGTTGCAGGCATCCAGAGGGCATCGGGGGTGCGAGCCACCCGCTGGGGGTGTTCACTGTGGAAGGCGGTGACTTCTAAATCGGCGTGGACCTCATAGCCCATGAACCCCACGTAGCCGCCCAGTAGGACGTCGGTGGGCGGTGCGTCCCGCCCCTCACCGACTGTAGGGCGTGGGGCGGACTCCAGGAAGTCGGGGAGCACCTGCCAAATGCTATCGCGGTAGGTCTGCTGGGGGCGTCCGCTCACATCGAGTACATCAACCTGCCCCGGCTGCGCGTAGCGCAGCACTCCCCCGCTCAGGGGCGCACCCAGGTAGGAGTAGCGGGACATGGGCGACTCGTCGCGGGCCGAATCCAGCCAGAAAGCATACGAAGAACCGTCGGCCAGCACGGGGAAGGCGGCGGCAGGGTCTACCGGGAAATTCAGGGCACGACAGGTTAGAGAAGTCACCGACTCATTGTAACGGGGTAGGCAGGGTTTTACCTGCGCGAGCCTGATGGGGGCTGACGTCAAAGAACGGCCGGGGCAGGGTAGCGGAGGTTTTACCTGCGCAAGCCTGGCTCGGGGCTGGCGTTAAGGGTGGCTTGCGCAGGTAAAACCGTAGCTACCCGCCATCAAGCTAGTGAGGCTGGCGGGCAGCTAGCGAACCTGCGGAGTTTCGCCGTTTTCTGAGACCATGGGTTTCTCGGCGTCCTGCCAGGCCCCCATACCGCCGATAACGTTGATGGCGTCGAAGCCGTACTGGGTGAGGTAGGCTGCGGCGCGCAGGGAGCGGCCACCGGCGCGGCAGATGACGTAGACGTCCTCATCGAGGGGAACTTCGCCGTAGCGCTCGGGCACCTCACCCAGGGGAATGTGCTGGGCGCCTTCGATATGGCCTTCTACCCACTCGTAGTCTTCGCGCACGTCCAGAATTTTGGCGTCTGCGGGGATTTCATCGACGGTGACCTGGCGTAGATCCTCGTTCATAGCGTTGCCTTTCGGTTGGTTATTCCGCCCCTTACTCTAGCCCTAGATAGCTCTGCATGGCTAGCCATTTCACCCAACGCCAACAGGTGCGGACCCTACCTTTGCATCTTTAAATATATGCACTCTGAAGTTTAAATATGCTAAGTAACAGGAGTATTGTTGAGGCTGGTTTCAGAAGCAGCATCACCTGAACCGCACCATCATTGGCACATTTTCGGAAACGAGTTGATCTTGTCCTCACATAAAGCAGAGGTACCAGCCCCCACTGGTTCCTCCAGTCCCATCCGCGAGTTTACGCTCCGCGCTGTTATCCTCGGTGGTCTTATCACCCTGGTATTCACGGCTGCGAATGTCTACCTGGGCCTCAAAGTTGGCCTCACCTTCGCCACTTCTATTCCCGCTGCCGTTATCTCCATGGCAATTCTGCGCAATTTTAAGAACCACTCCATCATGGAGAACAACATTGTGCAAACCATCGCTTCGGCAGCCGGTACCCTTTCAGCAATTATCTTCGTTCTGCCCGGCCTTGTCATGATTGGCTGGTGGGCGGGTTTCCCCTACTGGACCACAGCATTTGTCTGCGCTATCGGCGGCATCCTGGGTGTTACCTATTCCATCCCTCTGCGCCGTGCACTGGTCACCGGCTCAGATTTGCCCTTCCCCGAGGGCGTAGCAGCGGCTGAAGTGCTCAAGGTCGGCAATGACCAGGGCTCTCACGAAGAAAACCAAAAGGGCCTGCGTATGATTGTGTGGGGTTCCTTGGCGTCCGCTGGCTTCGCTATTCTGACCTCCCTGAAGGCGGTAGCAGGCGGTTTCACCCAGTTCTTCCGCCTCGGTACAGGCGGCACTATGGTCAGTACCTCTTTCTCTCTAGCCCTTATCGGTGTTGGTCACCTGGTTGGCCTGGCCGTCGGTATCTCCATGATTGTTGGTTTGCTGATTTCCTACGGCGTACTGCTACCCATGCGCACCTCAGGGCTGCTGCCGGCGTCCGGTGATATCTCAGACGTTGTCTCCTCAACCTTCTCCCAGGACGTCCGCTTCATCGGTGCGGGTACCATGGCAGTTGCAGCGGTCTGGACCCTCGTCAAAATCATCGGCCCCATCATTAAGGGCATCAAGGACTCTCTTGTTGCTTCACGTGCCCGTCAGGCTGGCCAGACCGTTGATATCACCGAACGTGACATCCCTTTCTCCACTGTCGCCGGTGTAACCATTGGCGCTATGATTCCGGTTGGCCTGCTGCTCTGGCTGTTCGTCAAGGACACCGCCATTGCCCACCACACCGGAACCCTCATCGTTCTCTCCATCGTGTACGTACTGCTCGTGGGCCTGATTGTTGCCTCTATCTGTGGCTACATGGCCGGTCTGATTGGTGCCTCGAACTCACCCATTTCAGGTGTGGGCATCATCGTCGTCCTGTCTGCAGCCCTGCTCATTAAGACCGTTATCGGCAACGACGCAGACACCGCCTCTCTGGTGGCCTACACCCTCTTCACCGCAGCTGTGGTCTTCGGTATTGCCACAATTTCCAACGATAACCTACAGGACCTCAAGACCGGCCAGCTCGTTGGCGCTACCCCTTGGAAGCAGCAGGTTGCCCTGATTGTGGGTGTGCTCTTCGGCTCGGCCATCATCCCGCCCGTGTTGCAGCTGCTCCTGACCGGTTTTGGTTTCGCGGGCTCTCCCGGTGCCGGTGAGGACGCCCTTTCAGCCCCTCAGGCTGCCCTGCTCTCCAGCGTGGCCGAGGGTATCTTCGGTAACTCCCTCAACTGGGAGCTACTGGGCTTGGGCGCCATTATCGGCGTGGTTATCATCGCTATCAATGAGGTTCTGACCGCTACCACCAAGGGCAAGTATTCTCTGCCTGCCCTGGCTGTCGGTATGGGCATGTACCTGCCGATTGCGCTAACCCTTATCATTCCTGTCGGCGCCCTGCTAGGCTTCCTCTACAACCGCTGGGCTGCCAAGCAGCGTAACCCTGAGGGCGCCGAGCGCATGGGCGTGCTGGTAGCAACCGGCATGATTGTGGGCGAGTCACTGTGGGGCGTTATCAACGCCGGTATTATCGCAGCGGCGGGCAATCCCGATGTCCTGGGCATCTTCGGTGACCAGTGGGTTGAGGGTGGCGGCTATTACCTGGCTCCGGTCGTCTTCATCCTGGTTATTTGGGCCCTCTACCGCAAGGCAAAGAAGAACGCCGTAACCTCCTAACATTCTGCCCCGTCTTCTTCTGAAAGGGGACCGCAGAACCAAAAAAGGACCGCATATTTCGCGGTCCTTTTTTGGTTTTCTGGTCCCCTTGCGGGAATAGGGGCAGGCGGACGCCCGTGGGCTGGTCCCCTAGTTCCCCTCCACCTCATCGACCAGGGAGCGCAGGTCGTCGTGGCGCAGGTCGTCCTTGCGGAAGTGCTTGTTGCGGTAGCCGGAGCGGCCCATCATGTGCCCTGAGATGGGGATAGTAAGCATCTGCAGCAGCAAAATCACTAGGAGCACCGGCAGCAGCTCCAGGGAGCGGAAGTGGAAGGCTACCGCCAGCAGCATGAGAATCATGCCGAAGACCTGGGGCTTGGTGCCCGAATGCAGGCGGGTGAGCAGGTCAGGGAAACGGACCAGACCGATAGCGGCACCCAGCGACATGAGAGCACCCAGAATCATGCAGACGATGGTTAGGGCATCAAAAACGGTATCGAGATTCATGGTTTACTCCCCCAAATCCTTGCTGGCACGCACGGGGTGGGCACTTTCCTGCCCCTCCTTGTCAGTATCTTCTGCCAGTTCCCCGGGGGCGTACTTGCTCCCCTTCTTGCGGGAGCGTCCTTCGTGCAGACGGGAGACCGGGGTTCTCTCGTCCGCCTTGGAATTATCAGCAAAGCGGGCCACGGTCACCGACCCCACAAAACCAATCATGGCGAGCGCTACCAGCAGAATGAGGAAGAACTGGCTGTCGGTGTAAATCATCAGGACGCAGAGCGCGGCGGTCAGGATGGAGAGCAGCACATCGCTGGCGAGCACACGGTCGAGCAGGGCGGGGCCCTTCCAGACGCGGTAGACGGTGCCCCAGGTGGCTAGGGTCAGAATCAGACCGGTGGCCCAGATAGCCCAGGTCATGCGTGCTCCTTTCGGCTGGCTGTGCGGTCGGCTTCTTCGTCCTGTTTGAGGGCGTCGTATTCTTCGCGGCTGCCGGCGGCCTTGATAATCAGGTCTTCAAAGTAGGCCACCTGGCGGGTGAATCGCTCGATTTCCTCCGGGGTGGAGGTGTTGAGCACGTGGAAGTAGAGCACCGAGAGGGAACGGTCTACCTCAACCACCACGGAGCCGGGAATCAGCGACATGGTGTGCGAGACGGCGGTCAGTAGCAGGTCGGAGCGGGTGCGTAGCTGTACGGCCACTACCGAGTTACGCAGGGGCGGACGGAAGGTGGCAGCTAACCACATGACCTCAATCGATGCTTTGGCGATGTTCCAGAAGAGCTCCACCACAAACCTCGCCGCGTAGAAGATGTTGAATCGGTTGGAGAGGTAGAGAGTGGGTAGCCGGAAGACCGACATGGTCAGGGCTGCCAGCACCGCACCGAAGGCGATGAAGGGCAGGGAGAAGTCCTGCCAGAGGGCGCACCAGACAAAGATCAGCCAGAGGAAGGGCGGGATAGCGTGAATCAGGCTCTCGCGTGAGAGATCGGGTTTTTTCACTGGTTCACCTCCTGGGAGTGGTTATCGACAATCTGCTGTTCCAGGTACTCGGCCCGGCTGGGGGCGTCGGGGCCAAAGACCGAACTAATGTACATGTCGGGGTCAAAGAGGTTATCTGAGGCGTTATCTGCCAGCTGGAAGAGGGGGCCTGAGAAGAGGGTAATGAGCACACCCACCACAACCAGGGAGACGGTGGAGGCCATCATGGACGCCGGAATCGGCTTGGTCTCGTAATGGGCAGGGTCATCGGAGTGCTCGGCCATAACCAGCTCGGGGGTGGGCTCTTCGGCTTCCTTGGCGGGGCGCCAGAAGGCCTTGTTCCACACGCGGGCTAGGGCCAGCAGGGTCAGCAGGGAGACCAGGACGCCCACACCCGCGTTGATGTAGGCCAGGGCACCTCCGTTTTCTACGGAGGCCTCGATGAAACCGACCTTACCGATGAAGCCGGAGAAGGGCGGGATACCTCCCAGGTTGATGGCGGGGATGAAGTAGAGCAGGGCTAGGACGGGGGCGGTCTTCATCAGGCCACCCAGGCGGCGCACGTTAGTGGAGCCTGCCCGGCGTTCAACCAGGCCAACCACCATGAAGAGGCCGGTCTGAATCACGATGTGGTGGGCGATGTAGAAGACCACGGTGGTTAGACCCAGCTCGTTGCCCAGCGAGATGCCCCAGATCATGTAGCCGATGTGGCTAATCAGGATAAAGGAGAGCAGACGCTTAATGTCACCCTGAGCTAGGGCACCCAGGATACCCACCAGCAGAGTTAAACCTGCTACGACCCCCAGAAGCGTATCCAGGCGTCCTTCGGGGAAAAGCAGGGTCTCGGTACGAATAATCGCGTAGACGCCCACCTTGGTCAGCAGGCCCGCGAAGACGGCGGTTACGGGAGCCGGGGCCGTGGGGTAGGAGTCGGGTAGCCAGAGGGAGAGCGGGAATACCGCAGCCTTGATGCCGAAGGCAATGAGCAGCATGAGGTGCAGCTGCATCTGGGTGCCTTCAGGCAGGGTGCCCAGCTTCAGCGACAGGTCAGCCATGTTGATGGTGCCCACCGAAGCATAGACAAAGCCGATAGCAGTCAGGAAGAGCATAGAGGAGACAACCGAAACCACCACGTAGGTCACGCCCGCCCGGATACGCGGGGTGTTAGCGTTCATGGTGATGAGCACGTAGGAGGCCATAAGCAGGATTTCAAAGCCCACGTAGAGGTTGAAGAGATCTCCCGCCAAGAAGGCGTTAGAGACGCCCGCCAGCAGCAGCAGGTAGGTGGGGTAGAAGACCGAGATGGGCACTTCGTCGTCCTCGTCCTGCAGGTTCTGACCGGTGGCAAAGACCAGCACCGCCAGCGAGATAGTAGACGAGACCACCAGCATAAGCGCCGAGAGCTGGTCTACCACCATGGTGATACCGAAGGGGGCCTCCCAGCCTGCCAGGTGCACGGTCTGGGGCACGGCGTCCCAGACCGAGGCCAGGAGCAGGGCCTCAAAAACCAGGGTAATAGCTACCGCGGCGAAGGCGATGACGCGCTGCACGCTGTCCTTCTTCGAGATGAAGGTAATGGCGGCGGCAAGGAAGAGAATGATGATGCAGAGGGGGGCGAGCTGGGCAATATCCATGGGCTAGTCCCCCTTCTTTGACACGGTCTGCTGGGCGCTTGTCTGACTGATTTTCTTCTTCTCTTCTGCTTCGTTGAATGCTTTTTCGCGGGTCGCTTCGTCAGCGTCGAATTCCGAGGCATCGAACTCGGCGGCGGCGTCCTCTTCCTTATCGAAAGCGTCCTGCTCGGCCACGCGAATATCTTCGGCGTCGTCGGTGATTTCGTCGGCCTTAGACAGCAGCCAGGAGCGGTAGATAATACCCAGAATCAGGGCGGTTACCGCGCAAGAAATGACGATAGCGGTCAGAATCAGGGCCTGTGGGAGCGGGTCGGAGTAGTCTTCTGCGGCAATGTCCTTACTGTAGAAGGGGGCCAGGCCGGCAGGGCCTCCCGCGTGCAGGATCAGGATGTTGGTTGCGTTAGTCATGAGCATCAGGCCCAGGAGCACGCGGGTCATGGAGCGGTCGAGAATCAGGTAGACCCCTACGGCGTAGAGCACGCCCATGACCAGGATTAGACTGAGGTCGATAATCATGGTTTATGCCTTTCGTACCTTGTCGCGGGCTTGCTTCTCTTTCTTGCGGCGCTCGGCTACCAACTTGAGGTCAATGCGCTCACCCAGGCTACGCAGGATATCGAGTACCAGGCCGATCACCAGCAGATAGACGCCGATATCGAAGATGGTGGCGGTGACGAAGTGGACGTCACCAAAGACCGGTAACCAGAAGTCCAGCACGTAGCTGGAGAAGATGGGGTCGCCCCAGAGGGCCGGGGCCAGGGCGTAGAGGGTAGCAATACCCAGGCCGACGCCCAGGAAGGTACCGGCGGAGAAGGGGGACGCTGCCCGCAATTCCGCGCCACCACCGGCCAGGTAGCGCACGGCAAAGGCCAGGCCCACCATCAGACCACCTGCGAAGCCGCCGCCGGGCAGGTTGTGACCGGCAATCAGCATGTAGAAGGAGACGATGATGAGGGTGTGGAAGAGCAGGCGGGTCATAACCTCCAGCAGAATCGAGCGGGATTCGGGGGGCAGGGTACGGCCTGCCACGATGAAGGGGTCACGCTCGACCGACGAGAACTGCCCGGCCACGCGCTGAGCCACAGTAATCTGAGTGCGCTTGGCGAAAGAGCTCTCGATTTTCTTCATGGCCTGAGTGTCGAGCCTGCGCGCGGATGCCGAGTCGGCGCGTCCTTCGATAAAGAGCAGGGAGGCAACGCCGGTGGCAGCCAGGGCCAGCACCGAAATTTCACCGAAGGTGTCCCAGCCGCGCATGTCGACCAAGGTCACGTTAACCACGTTGTAGCCGTGACCAATTTCGTAGGCCAGGCGAGGCATCTCGAGTGAGATCGGGTCGAGGGAGCGGGATGAGAAGGTGAACATGGCCAGGGCCATCATCAGGGCCGAGAAGCCCAGGGCGATGATGACGCGCAGGGTCTTGTGGGCACCGTCCTTGCCGTCCTTGGAGCGGATGCGGGGAATCTGGCGGGGCAGCACGCGCATAGCCAGCACGAAGGCTACCAGCACGATGGTTTCAACCAGGAGCTGGGTGGTCGCCAGGTCGGGGGCGCTGCGCAGGGCGAAGAGAATGGCCATGCCGTAGCCGGTCACCGAGACCATCATGATGGCCAAAAAGCGCTTGCGCACGAAGACCACGACCAGGGCGGCCACAATCATGACAATGGCAATCGACCATTGGGCCGGGGACTCAGAAACGCGCACATTGGCCAGCGGTGGGGTCTCACTGATGAAGAGGGCCGCGAAGGGCACTACCACAGCGGTAATCAGAATAACGCCCAGGTAGAAGCCCAGGGAGCCTCGCTGGGTCATACCGGTGACCCACACAGCCAGGCGGTCAAGCCCGTCGATGGTATCGCGGTAGACCACGGAAGCCGCCGGCGTACTGGGCAGGGCCTTCTGTAGCTCTTCAATCTGCTTGCGGAAGATAAAGAGCAGGGCACCGATGGCCATAATGACCAGGGAGGTCAGGAGGGCAGGAGTGACGCCATGCCAGAGGGCCAGGTGCAGTTCTAGTTCGGCTGCGGTCTCGGGGAAGGCCGCTAGGAAGGGTTTGACGAAGAGGTGGACCGGTTCGGGGTAGAGGCCGTAGACGATGGTGAGGACGGTCAGCACCGCCGGGGCAAAGAGGAAGGTGAAGGACACCGGGTGGAAGGCGGTGTCGGGGCTGAGCTTCTGGCCGCGGCGGTTACGCTCTAGTGCCCGGGTGTTGATATCGATATCGCCATTATCGACCTCTTCAAAGTCAACGGTTCCCTTCTCGACCTTGCAGTACTTGACGCCCTCCTTGTGCATGTAGGCGTAGGGCTTGACGGCAAAAGCGCCCCAAACGAAGCGGGCTGAGTAGGCGAAAGTGAGAATTGACCCCAGGATAATGGCGATCAGGGTGGTTGCCCCCTGCCAGCCGGTAGTGTGGGAGAGGTAGGTTTCGAGCACCGCCTCCTTGGCCACGAAACCGGCCAGGGGTGGGATACCCGCCATGGACGCCGCTGAGATGGTGGCAACGGTGGCCAGCTTGGGAGCGCGGCGGCGAATACCTGAGAGCTTATGGATATTACGGGTGCCGGACTGGTGGTCGATGATACCGACAGAGAGGAAGAGGGTGGCCTTGAAAAGGGAGTGAGCCACCATGAGTGCCATAGCCGCGTAGATGGCGTCCGGAGTTCCACCGGAGATAACCAGGGCAAGGAAACCCAGCTGGGAGACGGTGCCGTAGGCCAGAATCAGCTTAAGGTCGGTCTGTTTAAGGGCAGCCCAACCGCCAAAGACCATGGTGAAGGCACCAAAGATGATCAGGACGTTCTGCCAGATCTCTACCTCACCGTAGCCGGGAGCCAGACGCAGCAGGATATAGATACCGGCCTTGACCATAGCCGCCGCATGCAGGTAAGCAGAAACAGGAGTGGGAGCAGCCATAGCCCCGGGTAGCCAGAAATGTAGAGGGAAGATAGCTGATTTAGAGAGCGCACCGCAGAGAATCAGCACGAGGGCAGCGGAGAGAAGACCGTAGCTGAGGGAGCCGTGACCGTCGATAGCGGCTTCTAGGACGGCGGGGCCTTGATCCACGAGTTCAGCCAGGGAGTAGGTGCCCAGGCTGTAGCCCAGAATGACGATGCCCACCAGCATAGCCAGGCCACCTGCGGTGGTGACGGTAAGGGCCTGTAGGGCAGAACGGCGGGCTGAGAGACGGTGGCGGGAGTAGCCAATCAGCAGGTAGGAGAGAATGGTGGTGATTTCCCAGAAGATGAACATGAGAATGAAGTCATCTGCGGTAATCAGGCCAAACATAGCACCGGCAAAACCGAAGAGGTAGGCCGCGAACTGGCCGTTATCGCCGGTGGAGTGCTTGAAGTAGCTGGCGCAGTAGAAGAGCACCAGGGAGCCCACGCCAAGCACCAGCAGGCTCATGACCCAGGAGAGGGTGTCCATGCGGAAGGTCAGCGCCATATCCAGCTCGGGAATCCACCGATAGCTCTCGCTCCAAGGGGTGCCACCGAGAATCTGGCCGGTTTTGGTCAGCACCAGAGCCAACACAGCGGCGGGAATCGCAGCTAGTAGGTAGAAGGTGGAGGTGCCCAGGCGGCGGTAGAGCCAGGGGGTCACTATGGACACAAGCAGGAAAAGCGCTAGAACTATGGTCACGTATCGGCCCTTAGGGTCGGCGGCGGTGGGAGCCGTCAGGCACGAGGCTAGGACGGCAGGAGTCTCTCCTTTAAAGAGTAGGCATACTTAGTTTACCTGTCGATGACCCCCATCTCATAGAGGGTGTAATATTTCATTTATTTCTGTGCGTTTCGCACGGTGCAAACCTTGATACATATTTTGCTCAGTGCCCCACCGGCCCCAGCACCAAAGCCAACATCACATTCACCCACCCCTACCCCACCCGTCCGCCCTCTTACCGGAGGCGTACAATAAGGACGATTTACCCACACACTGCGAAAGCATCTCATGTCTAAAGGTTCCCAGCCCCAAAAGGGCTCACAGCTTGGCCTCGCCTGGACCCTGCACGGCGACGGCAAAAATATCACCCCGGGCGGGGTCGTCCGCCCCCTCGAACGCCTCACCTGGGGCCGCACCATCGGTATCGGCGCCCAGCACGTCGTCGCGATGTTTGGCGCGACCTTCCTGGTGCCTCTGCTGACCGGCTTCCCGCCTGCCACCACCCTCTTCTTCTCGGGTATCGGCACCATGCTCTTCCTGCTGATCACTGCAGGAAGCGTGCCCTCCTACCTGGGTTCGTCCTTCGCCTTCATCGCGCCCCTGGCTGCGGCAACCAACCAGTACGGCCCCGGCGGGGCCCTGGGCGGTATCGTCATGGCCGGTATCTCCCTCTTCATTGTGGGTCTGGTTGTTCAGGTTGCTGGCACCGGCTGGCTGACCAAGCTCATGCCCCCGGTAGTGACCGGCTCCATCGTGGCGCTCATTGGCTTCAACCTGGCCCCGTCCGCTAAGAATAACTTCATGGAAGCGCCCGTTACCGCCCTGGTGACACTAAGTTCCATCATCCTGATTTCCGTACTCTTCAAGGGTATGATTGGCCGCCTGTCCATCCTGCTGGGTGTCATCATCGGTTACATCACCGCCATACTGCGCGGCGAGGTTGATTTCACCACCATCGAGAAGACCTGGGCTGAGCAGGGCCTGATCGGCCTGCCCCACTTCCAGCACCCCGAGTTCCACTGGAACCTAGCTGGCCTCTTCATCCCCGTCATTCTGGTACTGGTTGCTGAAAACATCGGCCATGTGAAGTCCGTTGCGCTGATGACCGGGGACAACCTCGATAAGTACTCCGGCCGTGCCCTCATGGCCGACGGCCTGGCCACCACCCTAGCCGGTGCCGGTGGCGGTTCAGGTACCACGACCTACGCTGAAAACATCGGTGTTATGGCGGCAACCAAGGTCTACTCCACCGCCGCTTACTGGGTCGCTGCGATTTTCGCCGTCCTGCTCTCTATCTTCCCGGTCTTCGGTGCCGCTGTGGCCTCTGTTCCCGCCGGCGTGCTGGGCGGGGCTGCCACCGTGCTCTACGGCATGATTGGCATGCTGGGTGTGCGTATCTGGGTTGAGAACCGCGTGGACTTCTCCAACCAGGTCAATCTGACTGCCGCCTCGGTAGCCCTGATCGTTGGTATTGCCGACTACACCTGGGATATTGGCGACCTGCAGTTCGCCGGCATCGCCCTGGGTACCGCCGCAACCCTGGTGGTCTACCACCTGATGGCGGCGCTCAATAAGGCATCCAAGGCCCACCCCGAGCCACTGACTCCGAGCGAGGCTAAGGGCGACGTCCACTAGCCGCTTCCCCACCCTGGAGCACGTGCAAGGGGACCAGATTTCCAAAAAGGGACCGCATAATATGCGGTCCCTTTTTGATTTTGCGGTCCCCTTGTTGCTGCTAGGAGGCGAGGACGCCCGCGAGCAGGTCGCTGCGGTTGGTGACGATTCCGTCAACCCCCAGGGCTATCAGTTCCCGCATAGTGCGCTCATCATCGATCGTCCACACGTGCACCTCCACTCTGGCGCGGCGGGCAGCAGCCAGCAGTTTATGGTCCACAATACGCAGGCGACGGCCAGCTACCCGGTGATAGGCAGGGACCTGTACCGCGTCAAAGGGCAGCATAAACTTGCCAGTTAGCGGCTTCAAAACACCCCATAGGCTAGGGTGTATGCGTGATAAGACATAAAAGAAAGTAAAGGCGGGCTGTGAGGCGCTCAGGGGAATCTGCACCCCTAGATTCTGGGCCACCCGTTGCGCCTGCCGCAGGCGGCGCTCGGAAAAAGACGCCAGTCGCACCCGTTCTACCGCACCGGCAGCTACCAGCACCCGCACAACCTCGGCCGCCGAACCGGCGTCCTTCAGGTCAATGTTGAAGCGGGCCTGGGGGGAAGGCCTCAAGCATGTCTCGCAGGCGAGGAATCCGGCCACCGCCCACCAGGTTCAACTCACGCAGCTGCTCCCAGGTCATCTCAGCTACCCGACCGGGGCGACCCACCAGCCGGTTGAGGGTGGGGTCGTGAAAAACCAGAACCTGACTGTCCGCGGTGGTATTCACATCGGTCTCGAGCCAGTGCGCTCCGGCAGCCAGGGCGCTACGGAAGGCACCTTCGGTGTTTTCAGCCTGCCCCTCAGCCAGCCCCCGGTGGGCATAAATCTGGGTGCGAGCAGGTGAAGACGATGAAAATGTGTGTGGAGGCATAAGAACCAGTATATTACCGGCCAGTAACTTAGGCCTGGCGACCCTCGCGTTCAGTCAGCATGCGCTCAATAGTCTGGGCAACGCCGTCCTCCTCAAACCCCGGGCAGATACGACCCACCCGGTCTTTGAGCTCCGGCAGACCCGAAGCCATCACATAGCCGTGGCCGGCCCAATCCAGCATCTCAAAGTCATTGGGCATATCACCAAAAGCCGCCACCTCATCGGGGGCAATGCCCAGGGACTGGGCAAAATCTGCCAGCACCCGCCCCTTATTCAACCCCCGCTGGGCAACCTCGACCAGGGGCTGGTAGGGGGCCGATCTGGTTGCAGAGGCCCGCTCCCCCACGACTTCTTGAACCTGCGCCAGCAGGTTAGACGGCACAGCACCTCCCTGGAAAAGCAGGTACTTCACAACCTCCGCACGGGGTGCCAGAATCTGACTCAGGGGCCCCTTCACCATCTTGCTCGTGTCTTCCTGAACATGGGGTTCATAGGTGCCCTGCACATAGACGTGTTCCAGGGTCTCAGCGATATAGAGAGCACCGGGGAAGGCCTCTTCTAGATCGGTGTGCAGGGCCTGCACCTCGCTCCCGCTCATGGTGCGGGTGGCGACCGCCTGCGAGCGGGCAATATCGTAGGTCACCGCGCCGTTTGAGCAGAAGGCAAAGGAATTCTCGCCGTTCCACTCCTGCCCCAGTTGCGCTAGCACGGGTTCCATCCAGCGCAGCGGACGGCCGGTCACAAAGACAATACGGACGCCAGCATTCGCCGCCGCGTGCAGGGCTTGCAGGGTGCGGGGACGGAACCTGAAGTCACTCCCGATGAGGGTGCCGTCCAGGTCGCTGGCAATCAGTTTAATCATGCTTTACATTCTAGAGGCTTATTTAAAGGGGCAGGTGAAGCAGGCTCGCAGCGAAGCTGCTGGCGTGAATCGCTTGTGAGGGTCAGCGAACTACTAGCGAGAGGGTCGGCAGCAAGCGCGAGCCTGCTGATCCTGGTGAGAGAAGATTCTAGTTCTCTTCTTCGCAGGTCGCCGTCAGGAAGGCGCGGGCGATGCCGTGGAAGAAAAGATTGAAGTTGAGGACGGCTGGGCTGGTGGATTCATCGAGCTCCAGGGTATCTGTATCTACTGCCGTGACACAGAAAATATAGCGGTGGGTACCGTGGCCTGACGGTGGTGCAGCACCGACAAAGCCGGTAGTGCCGGCATCATTAGGGTGGGCGGTGGCGCCGGCAGGTAGAGAGCTTGCTGCACCTGCATCCAGGGAGGTAACGGATGCGGGAATGTTTGAGACCGCCCAGTGCCAGAAGCCTGAGGGGGTGGGGGCATCCGGGTCGAAGCAGGTCACTACAAAGGACTTGGTCTCTGCGGGGAAGCCAGACCAACTCAGCTGGGGTGAGACGTCCTCACCACCTGCACCCATGATGCCGGAGACCTGGGCGCGGGGCAGGGGCTCACCTTCGCTGATATCGGCGGACGTCAGCGTGAAGGTGGGTAGGTCGGGCAGGTCTGCGTAGGGTTCGCGGTTGAGCATGGGAGCTTCATCCTCCTTGATTGGCTGTGACCATGTACTCCCCAGTCTACTGACTATCCCCCTGCCGAAAAGGGACCTGAAAATCAAAAAAGGACCGCGTATTATGCGGTCCTTTTGAAGTTATGCGGTCCCCTTGGGGAGAAGCAGAACTAGCCCTCGGGGTAGAGCACGGCGTTCAGTTCCTCACGGGTGGGCGGGTTCGCCCCCTCACGGGAGACGGTGATACCGGCGGCAACTGCTGCGAAGGCCAGGATTTCCTTGAGGTCGTCCTTACTCAGCAGTTCGATAGCTGCACGAGCGCCCCTACCTTCAATACCGCGGTCCATGAGGGCAGCGATGAGAGCTGCCATGAGGGAGTCACCAGCACCCACGGTATCGGCAACCTCTACCCGGTAGGCGGGCAGGGCGATGCCGTCGGGTGACGTCTTGCGGGTAATCGCCCAGGGCCCCATCTCACCGCGGGTGACAACCACTAGGGATGCCCCGAGGTCAAGCCAGGCCTGAGCGGATTCTTCAAGGGTACGGCCCGGGTAGAGCCAGAGCAGGTCTTCGTCAGAGGCTTTGACTACGTCGGCCTGGCGCACGATGCCCTCGGCCCAGGCGCGGGCCTCTGCGGCATCGGGCACGATGGAGGGCCGGCAGTTGGGGTCGTAGGAGATCAGCGCGTGGGGTGCTGCCTGCTTGATGGTTTCCAGGACGGCGGTGGCACCGGGTTCCAGCATGGCACCGATAGAGCCCACGTGTACGGCGGTGGCGGTCTTCCCGACCTCCTCAAGGGCAGACTGGGCAGCATCGAGAGACCAGTCGATGTCGAACTCGTAGTCAGCAGCGCCGGTTTCACCGATGGTTGCCTGGGCTACTGAGGTCTTCTTGGCGTCCGCTCCTACCGGCAGTAGGACGCCCGAGGCGCGTAGGTGGGCGTCGATGAGTTCACCGTAGGCGTCCTTGCCGTAGCGGCCAATAAACTGGGCCTGGTGGCCCAGACGGGAGACGCCAACGGCAACGTTCATGGGGGAACCGCCGGGGTGGGCGTGGGATTCTACGCCGGGGCGCTGGACAACATCTACGAGGGCTTCGCCTATGACAGTGAGCATGCCCTTATTTTACCGGTTGTGGCTCTAGCCTCAGAGAAGTTTCGCGTCACAAACTCCACATGTGAGACAACAAACTATAAACTTAGGTCTGTAGTGCCCATCAACCTCTTGCCTGCCCGTGCAGGGCATGGGGTAGGGCCGCCAGTCACCAGCTACCAGCGCACCGCCGCGCTGCTAACCGATGAGTTCAATGACGCTACTCATCGAGGAAGAGGTCAACACTATGACTATTTCTGCCAACAATGCTCACGAGCAGTGGCTTGCCTCTGAGGCTGAAGCCGAGGCTATGATTCCCCTGATTGGCAAGCTGAACCGAGAGAACAATGTGGTTGTCTCTATTCACGGTCACAGCCTGATCAACAAGTCTGTTATTCAGATTTTGAAGGCTCACCGTTTTGCCCGTCAGATTGATGACGTTGAGCTAAACCCGGCCGATTCTCTGAAGATCCTTGAGATTGTCAGCACCCTCGATCTGGGTGCCTGCTCGCTGGGTCTGGCTAGCCTGCAGCGCAAGTTTGAGGCATCTGGCGCGAGCGACCTTGAGGCCTTCCTGCGCGAAGAACTGGCTCCCGTGGTCGGGAAGAAGGGGCAGATTGAGGCTGCTTCCCAGGACGTTGTGCTCTACGGCTTCGGTCGTATCGGCCGCCTGCTGGCTCGTATCCTGCTGGAGCGCTCCACCGGCCCCGGCCCCAAGCTCCGGGCCGTTGTGGTTCGTAAGAACACCGATAACGACCTCTACAAGCGGGCTTCCCTGCTACGCCGCGATTCGGTTCACGGCGCTTTCAAGGGCACCATCCGTGTGGATGAAGAGAACTCCACCATCATCGCCAACGGCACCCCCATCAAGTTCATTTACGCCTCCGACCCGGCTGAAGTTGATTACACCGCCCACGGCATCGACAAGGCCATCGTGGTTGATAACACCGGCCGCTGGCGCGACAAGGACGGCCTCTCCCGCCACCTGCAGGCCAAGGGGGCTGCGCGCGTCCTACTCACCGCTCCCGGCAAGGGCGTCAAGAATATCGTCTGCGGCGTCAACGACGACATCATCGAAGATAGTGACACCGTCCTGTCAGCGGCCTCTTGCACCACCAACGCCATCACCCCCGTGCTGGCTGTGATGGACGAGGTCTTCGGGGTCAAGCGCGGCCACGTTGAGACCGTCCACTCCTTCACCAATGACCAGAATCTGATTGATAACTTCCACAAGGGCGATCGCCGCGGCCGCTCCGCTGCCCTGAACATGGTCATTACCGAAACCGGCGCCGCTAAGGCAGTGTCGAAGGCCCTGCCCCAGCTGGAGGGCAAGCTGACCGGTAACGCCATCCGCGTTCCTACCCCCGATGTCTCTATGGCTATTTTGAGCCTTCAGCTTGAGAAGCCCGTCGGTTCCAAGGAAGAGCTCAACAACCTGCTGCGTGAGCGCTCCCTGCGCTCTAACCTGCGCCGCCAGATTGACTACACCGACTCCCACGAGGTCGTTTCAACCGACTTCGTTGGCTCCCGCGCCGCCGGTGTCGTGGACGGCCTGGCCACCATCACCTCCGGTGACGATAACGCTATCCTCTACGTCTGGTATGACAACGAGTTCGGCTACTCCTGCCAGGTGATTCGTGTGCTGGAGACCATGATCGGCGGTAAGCTGCTGAGCTTCCCCGCAGCGGCCTAAGAGGCCTAAGAGCGCGGACGCCCGCCGTACATTCGGAGGGGCAGGGGCATAGGCTACGAGCCAGCTGGCTCGGGGCTGGCGTGAATCGTGACGAGCCGCCAGGCGAGGAGCGAGAGGGTCGCTGGCGGTAGCCTATGCCCCTGCCCTTTTTACAGCACGGTGTTGAGTTACGATTTACGCGAAGTTCTCACTCACCCAGTCCCCTGCCGCGGTGGTGGGGGCTGCTTTTTCGGCGCCGGAGACACGCGTGTTCAGTTCAATCAGGGTCTCGGTGGTGAGCAGGGCTGAGACCTCATCGAGCACACGTGCCGCTGCTACCGAGAGCTGGCGGGTGTTGATGACGGGCAGCACCTGCTGGGCCAGGATCATGTTTTTGGGGTCCTCAAGCACCACGAAATTGTTGGCGGTGATGGCGGGGTCGGTGGAGAAGAGATCCACGATATCAACGGTGCCATCGGCCAGGGCAGCAACGGTAAGTGGCCCGCCGCCGTCGTTGATAGGTTCGAAGGAGGCCGGTGTGAAGCTATAGATGCGCTCCAGGCCGGGTAGCCCGTAGGCTCGCTCAGCAAACTCCGGGGGTGCGCCCAAGCTCAGCTGGTTACTCAGGGTGGTCAGGTCATCCAGGCTGGTCAGACCGTGCTTTTCGGCTGTATCGGCGGTGACGGCCAGGGAGTCCTTGTTCTCAGCGCTTGAGGCCGCGAGAACACCTAGCTCGTCGGGCAGGGCGGCCGGGAGGGCCTGCACAATTTCTTGGGCAGTGACGGCTGCGGTTTCTGCATCGAAATAGAGCAGTAGGTTACCGGAGTAGTCGGGTACCACGGAAACTGTGCCCTCGCGCAGGGCACCGATATAGGCTTCGCGGGCACCGATGGCGGGGCTGGTGGTGGCGTCTAGTCCGCGGGCACGCAGGGCGGCAGCGTAGATTTCAGCAATGATTTGTGATTCGGTGAAGTCGGCCGACCCCACGGTGATGGTGCCGGTGGCGCTTCCACTACCAAAGGCGGTGGAGCCATCCAGGCCGCAAGCCGATAGCCCCAGGGCGCCAGCGGCAAGGCCAGCCCCGGTGAAGAGGGAACGACGGGTAAGGCGGGGTGAAGTCATAGGTGTTTACCTTAGTCCGGGGTAGGTGAGAGCCCGCTGAACGAGGGCAAGGAGGGCATCGACGAGAAGGGCAAGAGCGGCAACGAGCAACACAGCAGCGACCATGCGGGGGTAGTCGCGCACAGCCAGACCGTCGATAAGGTAGCGGCCCAGACCCCCAAGGTTGATATAGGCAACCACGGTAACCGTGGCAATGACCTGGAGGGTAGCATTACGGATACCACCAAAAATCAGGGGCAGAGCTACGGGGATTTCCACCCGGGTGAGCACCTGCCAGCCAGTCATGCCCTGGGCGCGGGCGGCGTCCTTAGTCACCGGGTCAACGGCTGCAATACCGGCGTAGGTTCCCGCCAGAAGCGGAGCAAGGGCAAGAATCACCAGAGCCAGAGCTGGGGCGGTCAGCCCCAGTCCCAGCCAGAGGGCAAAGAGGGTGAGCAGGCCCAGGGTGGGGAGGGCTCGCAGGGCACCGGTCAGGGCAACCACCAGGTTTTCCCCCTTACCGGTATGACCGACCCAGGCACCCAGCGGCAGGGCGATAGCCGCCGCTATCAGGAGCACCAGACCGGAGTAGGCCAGGTGCTCGCCGAGACGCTGCCAGATACCGCCGGTACCCGCCCAGGCGCCGGGAGCGGTGAACCAGGCCCAGACGTCCTGAAAAATCATGAGGGGTTCCTCCAGCGGGTGAGCCCGGCGCCGGTCAGAGCCAGGAGGCGATCAAGAGCGAGAGCCAGGACGAGGGTAAGCACGATTCCGGTGATAATTTCAGCCGGCAGGTCGCGGCGCAGCCCATCGGTGAAGAGAGTACCAAGGGACTGAATGCCGATCACTGCGCCCACCGAGACCATGGAGATATTGGAGACCAGGGCAACGCGCAGGCCCGCAATCATCACAGGTAGTGAGAGCGGCAGTTCCACCTGCCAGAAGCGGCGCAGTGGGGTGTAGCCTACGGCGGTGGCCGCCTCCAAGGTGATGGGTGAGACTGATTCGAAGGCGTCTACAGCGCTGCGCACCATCATGGCTAGCACGTAGACGGTCAGGGCCACATAGACGTTGATTGGGGAAGTAATAGAAGTTCCCAGTAGCAGGGGCATAAGCACGAAAAGCGCTAGTGAGGGGACGGTGTAGAGCAGGGACGCCCCGTTCACCACCGTTCCTTTACGCAGACGTCCTGTGCGGGTATAGGCCTCGGTGGAGCGCCCGTCTGCCCGCCGTCCCAGCGCCAGGCGGGCCAGCGGCAGGGCAAGGACGAAGCCCACCAGCACAGGTATGACCGATTGCGCCAGGTGCAGGGCGGTAAGCTGCCCGATATAGGGCAGGTTGGCTAGAAACCAGTTCATGCGGACGCCCCGCCATCGGACGCCGCGGCCGCAGAGTTCTGCCTGGAGTCGGCGCTCTCGCCACGAGCCCACGGAGCTTCTAGGCCATAGCGCAGGTAGCGCTCCTGCCGGGTTGCTTCAAGCACACTGTCGGCTTCCAGCAGGCCCAGGGCCTTCCCCTGCTCATCTACGGCCACGCCCCAGCCGGAGGGAGAAGAGAGTACCGAATCCAGGGCATCACGCAGGGTTCCTCCCCGCACGAAAAGGGAGCCGCCGGGCAGGTGCCTACCGCCGGTCAGCCAACCGTCGGGGCGTCCGTCCGCTAGTCTCAGCTGCCAGCCCTCGCCCTCAGCGGCCTGCAGGGGGCTAACTGCCACATTCTCGGCCCCGGCAAAGGTCAGGCGGCGCATACCGCGATCGCGACCCACGAAAGAAGCAACGTAGTCACAGGCTGGGGCGCGCAGAATCTCTTCGGGGGTGCCGAACTGGGCGATGGTGCCGCCGGGAGCAAAAACAGCGATGTAGTCACCCAGAAGCACAGCCTCGTCGATATCGTGGGTGACGAAGACGATGGTGCGGTGAAGTTTCTGCTGGAGGTCTAAAAGGCTCTGCTGTAAATCCGCACGCACAACAGGGTCGATAGCACTAAAGGGTTCGTCCATCAGGAGTATGTCTGATTGGCCTGCCAGGGCGCGGGCCACACCCACGCGCTGGGCCTGACCACCCGAGAGCTGGGCCGGGTACTTGCTAGCAGAGGCGCGATCTAGGCCCACCGTGTCGAGAAGTTCCAGAGCTTCAGCACGAGCCTGTTTCTTGGCTACCCCCTTGAGACGGGGCACGGTGGTGATGTTATCGAGCACGCTCTGGTGGGGCATGAGCCCAGCCTGCTGCAGCACGTAGCCGATGGAGCGGCGCAGTTCGTGAACAGGGCGGGTGGTGTTGGCTTCGCCGCGCACCAGAATCTCGCCGTCGGTATGCTCGACCATGCGGTTAATCATGCGCAGGGAGGTGGTTTTACCGCAGCCCGAGGGCCCCACAAAGACCGTGATTTTTCCCTGAGGAATGCTGAGGGTGAGGTTATCTACCACCGCCGCGTCACCGTATTTCTTGGTGACCGACCGGAATTCAATAGCGGGGGCCGCTGCCATACTTGCTCTTTCGTTTGAGGCGGGGAAGGTTTTGCTCCAGCAACCTAACGCCCGTGGGTTCCACCCTATTCCAGCAGGTTCTAAAACAGCAAGTACCCTGCCATAAGTGCACCCGCCCTGCTAAAAGTGACAGGCAGATGCACTTTTAAGGCGGCAGGTCGGTTGCTAGGCTGGTGACATGAAAATTGCTACCTGGAACGTGAACTCTATCCGCGCCCGCGCCGACCGCGTGGAAGATTGGCTAGAGCGCAGCAACGTGGACGTGCTCGCCATCCAAGAAACCAAGGCCACCGACGAGACCTTCCCCTACGAAATTTTTGAGTACTCCGGCTACGAAGTGGCCCATTTCGGTCTGTCACAGTGGAACGGGGTGGCCCTCGCCTCCCGCGTGGGGCTTGAGGATATTCAGCGCACCTTCACCAACCAGCCCGCTTTTGGTAAGCCCGGTGAGGACGCCGTCGTTGAGGCCCGCGCTATCGGGGCAACCTGCGGCGGGGTTCGGGTGTGGAGCCTCTACGTGCCTAACGGTCGCGGTATCGACGACCCGCATATGCCCTACAAGCTGGCCTGGCTGGAAGAGCTTCGCAAGGACGCTGCCAGCTGGCTAGAGCAGGACCCCGCAGCGCAGTTTGCCCTGGTGGGAGACTTCAATATCGCTCCCCGCGACGAGGATGTGTGGGATATCGACTTCTTTAGGGAAAATCATCTGACCCACGTGACCGAGCCTGAGCGGGCAGCCTTTAGGGCTTTTCTTGAAGAGCCTCTGGGGCTGGTTGATGTGGCCCGTGAACACACCACGGTGCCCTACACCTACTGGGATTACACCAAGCTACGCTTCCCCAAGAATGAGGGCATGCGCATTGATTTTCAGCTCTACTCCCCCGCTCTGGCGCAGCGAGTTGTGGGCGCTGAGATTGACCGAGAAGAGCGCAAGGGCAAGGGGGCTTCGGACCACGCCCCGGTGATTGTTGAGATTAGCTCTGAGCGGACGCCCCCCGCCCGACGGTCCGGGGCATTGCAGCCCCTCTAGAAAAAGCCGGGATACAACAATAGCCCCAGCCTGTGAACTCACGGGCTGGGGCTATTGAGTGTTAAAACAAAAAACCCACTCTCATGTAGAAGCCTAGAGAGTGGATTTCGTGGCTCCGACCGGCGTCGATCCGGTGACCTTACGATTTTCAGTCGCACGCTCTACCAACTGAGCTACAGAGCCAGGCATACCCTTAGATATGCCACAACCGCGTCTTCTCACAAGTGAGAACTTACGCGGTCGGAGCGACCCCGACGGGACTTGAACCCGCGACCTCCGGCGTGACAGGCCGGCGCGCTAACCAACTGCGCTACGGGGCCATACGTAAAAACCGAAGTTCTTACATGGCCGTGAAACCGAAGTTTCACAGTACCCCCAACGGGATTTGAACCCGTGTTACCGCCGTGAAAGGGCGGCGTCCTAGGCCGCTAGACGATAGGGGCTAGTTCGCTATTTCGTGACCGGCTTTGTTTCCTCAGCCCGTCGCTCGAACAAGTAATACATTACGCGAGTTCAAACAGGCGCGCAAATCGAAAACCACCCAGAGGGGCTCTTTGGCGCTAAAAATTGGGTGCCCTGCACCACAATATTCACCTAAAAGTAACCGAAGCTACATACAAATAGCCTAGTCAAAGCACATATTGCCACCACGGGCGTCCGCGCAAAAAATTTTTTGAACTTTTTTAAAAAAGACGGCAGAACAGCGCCGTCGGAGCCCTTTTCACTCTGAAAAGGTGCTTCGGCGGGAGCTGTCCTGCCTTTCTCTTGTCTCCAGCCTACTTCCCTGCCGGGGAGCTGACTAGAGCATGTTCATGCTGTGACTAGCCCCAGGTAACACCAGCATCGGGTGCCTGCTCAATACGGGGGTCATCGAGCTGGGGAACAATCATGACCGGCACCTGGGTGTTGTGCAGGATGCCCTGGGAGGTGGAGCCCAGCAACATACCGGCGATACCGCCACGACCACGGGTACCGACCACAATCAGGTCCGCTGCCTTGCCCGCCTCTAGCAGTACTTGAACGGGTGAGCCGTCAATGAGCTTGAATTCGATTTCCAGGTTGGGGAAGTAGCCGCGAATCCACTCAGCGGCCTTGCGCTGCAAATCAGCAATTTCGCGGTAGAGGGCCTCAAAGTCCACAGCGGCAGGCACCCAGTTAAGGGCACCGGTGTAGGGAGCCAGGGCGTTGACCAGGGTGAGCTTGACGCCGCGGCGGGAGGCTTCGTCAGCTGCCTGCATCATGGCCAGGCGGGCCTCATCGGAGCCGTCCGAACCAACAACAACGGACTGGCCGCCGCCCAGAATGCCGGGGTCAGCTTCAATCTTCTCAGCGTAGGACTGGGGAACTGCCACGGTGGGACAGTGCGAGTGGGCAGGCAGGGAGGTAGAAACAGTGCCCAGCAGGCGCCCCAGGAAGCCGCCGTGAGAGCGGGAACCTACCACCATCAGCTCAGCCTTCTTGGAGAGTTCCAGGAGGACGGCGGTAGCGTCGCCGGTCTCGACCGTGGCGCGAAGTTCAACGCTGGTTTCACCCACGCGAGAGTGAGCTTCGTCGAGAATCTGGGCCACACCGTCGGTCAGGGCCTGCTCGTCAACCATGGAGTAGCCTGCGTCGAAACCGGTACCGGTGAAGACTGGCAGGGAGTAGGCAGTGACCATGCGGACAGGCACCTTGCGGACTTCAGCCTCGTGTACGGCCCAGCGCAGGGCACCGTAGCTCTGTTCGGAACCGTCGATACCGACGATGATTTCGCCGGCTGCGTTGGCTACTTCTGCGATGTCGTTACGGGCAGCTACTGCTTTTTCACCGAAGGTGAGAGCGCGTTCGGTCATGGTCATCTCCTTAGATTCATGATGACCCCGCTCTGCCAGCCGGGTTGCCGGCGCTGCTGCCGGGGCCTACTTCTAGTCTAGTCCTCGCCCGGTGAGCGGCGTGACTTATTTCGCATCATTACCGCACTTATTCATTTTTGAACTACGCGGCGCGAGGACGCCGCAACCCACTGCCCTGCCCCGCGGCAGGAGGGTAGGTGGCGGCGTCCTTACGCTAACGAGCGTGCGCCGTATCGCTGAGCGTGCTGCGAGCATGTGCACACTCGGCGATATGACGCACGCTCACTCAAGATCCGGGACCTAGCCCAGGGGGCTGAAGGTAGCGCCGGACGAGCTGACCGTCAGCACACCCCGCTCGGTATAGAGCACCGAGGTCTCCCCTACCTGCTGGACTTCAGAGACGGGGAAGCCGAAAGCGTCCACAGCACCGTGGGCATTGAAATAGTCCCCTGCCGGGGTGCCAGACTCAACAAAATGGGCGCCGGCTGCCTCAGACCAGAAGACATTACCGCTAGCCAGACCCGGCTGGGCGAAGCTCTGACGCACACCGTTACCCACCGGCTGCTCATCGCTCACGGGAATCAGGTTATAGAGGGCCGACCCCTCGCCCACCGTCACCGCGCCAAAACGCCACAGGTCATAGATAGCGCCGTGCACAGTGTGGGTGCCGGTGACCTCGTTATAGAAAACAGCCCCGTGGGTAAAATTCTGGCCCATAAAACCGGGTGATGTAGGAGTATCGGGGGCAATAAAACCGTCATCGGTGGGAGCACCCAGCCAGGCGTAGTCCTCAGGTACCCAGGGCAGGGTATCACTGCTTGAACTGGCCGCGATAGAAGAGCCGGTGGCCGCCGTTGGGCTGGCCGAGGCAGGAGCCAGCCCGGTGAGCGCAAGCGCCCCCAGAGCTACAGCGGCAGAGCCGTACCGGGCAAAAGTACGGAGTGAAGAGTTGTTCATGGTGGTTATACCTTCCTTTCTCCAGTACCTCCACACCATCACAACCATCCCAGCCCGGGCAAGCGAAAACAGGCAAGTTTATCGAATTGTGAGCCAACTGTTACCGGGCTGTGACCATC
Source organism: Rothia sp. (in: high G+C Gram-positive bacteria) (assembly GCA_030529845.1). Taxonomy (GTDB): domain Bacteria; phylum Actinomycetota; class Actinomycetes; order Actinomycetales; family Micrococcaceae; genus Rothia. The sequence continues at coordinate 286,523 of JAUMWB010000002.1, forward strand.
CGCCCAGACTCTCAGCCAGCACCCACCTCTTCGTGGGAAAATAGGCGTGTACGAGCAAGAATCGAGGTAGATTATGGCCGATACCCCGCAGACAAGCCCCTCGTGGAGCACCTGGGCCCGCCAACACACCACCCAGCCCACAGGCGTCCTTGCGCCCCGCTCGGTGCCCGAGCTGCAAAAGCAGGTTAAGGACGCCGCCGCAGCAGGTAGCCGAGTCAAGGTAGTGGGGCGGGGGCGGAGTGCGTCCGCTATTGGGCAGCCGGCAGGCACCCTGATGACCCTGGATCACCTGACCGGCCTGGTGCGGGTGGACCCAGACGAACTCACCGCAACCTTCCTGGCGGGCACCACCATGCGTGAGGCTAACCGCCTGCTGGGCTACTACAACCTGGCCTTTACCAACCTGGGGCGACTCGATGAGCAGACCCTGGCAGGGGCTATTTCAACCGGTTTTCACGGCACCGGCCTGGCCTACGGTGTCTTCGCTACCCAGGTGGCTGAGCTCAAGCTGGTGGACGCAACCGGTGACCTGCTGGTCTGTTCCTCCCAGCAGAACCCGGAAATTTTCTCGGCGGCCCTGTGTGGGCTGGGGGCGTTGGGCGTCATTGTGGAGCTGACCTTTAAAGTGGTGCCCCAGTTCCGCCTGCACGCGGCGGAGCGGGGCCATTCTTACCAAACCATTGTGCATTCTTTTGAAGACCGCTCCCGCGGGGCGGACCATTACGAGTTCAGTTGGTTCCCCGGCTCAGGCGAGGTGCGCACCCGCAGGCTCACCCGCCTGGCTCTACTGACCGAGGGCTACATGCCCGCCAGCGCTGCCCTGAGCCAGGCCCGGCGCTACGGCGGCGACCACCTGCTCAACAACGGAGTGTTCTCGGCTCTTAGCTACGCTGGGGCTAAGGTGCCCGCGGCGCAGCCGGTGCTGAATAAGGTGTCAAACTGGGGCAAGGGCAACCGGCGCTACGCCGATTATTCGGCTCGCGTCTTCACTATTCACCGCACCGTGCGGCAGAACAATATGGAGTACGCCTTCGATATGTCGCAGTTTGCCGACGTCATGCGCGATGTGCGCGCCCACCTGGCGTCCTACCGTAGCCAGATGGCTTACCCCCTGGTCGTGCGCACCGCTGCCGCCGACGATATCTGGCTCTCCCAGGCTTACGGGCGAGAAACCTTTTACGTTTCGGCCCGCGCCTACTGGCGTCAGCCCCACGCCGAGCTCTTCGGGGTGTTAGAAGGGGTTTTCAAGGAGCACGGCGGACGCCCCCACTGGGGCCAGTTCCACACCCAGGACGCGGACGCCCTCGCCCAGCTCTACCCTCGCTTCGGCGACTTCGTGGAGCTGCGGGAGGAGCTTGACCCCGAGGGGCTCTTCCTCAACCCCTACCTGGACTGGGTGCTGATGCGCTAGGGGCGGCGGACGTCCGCGCTTCTGTAGGCCCGCTTTACCCCAGGGGACCTTAAAACTTAAAAGGGACCGCATATTATGCGGTCCCTTTTAAGTTTTAAGGTCCCCTTCTGCTGGAGGCGAGGCCCAGGCGGTGAGATACTACTCGCCGCGTGAGATAGCGGTCATCTCGTCGCGGTCAACCACCTTGATGCGGGCGCGGGGCTCGCCGGCAGCGTCCTTGGCCTCTGCGCCCAGGGCCTTTTCGTGGTCGTCCAGGCGGTGCCAGCCTTCCCAGGTGGTGTAGCGGACGCCGGCCTGATCGAGGAAGGCCTCAATCGCTGCGGGGTCAGCGGCCTCGGCGGTGTAGAGGTTTTCGCGGTCTTCCAGCAGGTGGGTGACGGTTTCGAGGGCGTCTGACTTGGTGGAACCAATCAGGCCGACGGGGCCGCGCTTGATCCAGCCGGTGGCGTAGAGGCCGGGGACTGGCACGTCGCTGTCGTCGATGACGCGGCCCTCGACGTTGGTGATGACGCCGCGTTCGCTGTCGTAGCCGACCTCGGGCAGTTCGGAGCCGAAGTAGCCGATGGCGCGGTAGACGGCCTGCACGGGGTAGTCGATGAATTCGCCGGTGCCGGTGACGCCGCCGTTGCCGTTGAGCTCGGTGCGTTCCATCTTGATGCCGGTGACCTTGCCGTGCTCACCGAGAATTTCAGCCGGTGACTGGAGGAAGTGCAGGTGCAGGCGGCGGGAGGCGGTGCCGGGGTTTTCCTTCTGCTCTTCGAGCCAGCCGTTGAGGGTCTTCATCATGACCTTGGTCTGGGCGTTGGTTTCCATGGCTTCGCGGGAGGCCTCGTCGAACTGGAAGTCTTCTTCGTAGAGCACGATGTCAACGTCGCGGGAGTGGGCTAGTTCGCGCAGTTCGAGGGGGGTGAACTTGATCTGGGCGGGGCCGCGACGGCCGAAGACGTGCACGTCGGTGACGGGTGAGGCCTTGAGACCCTCGTAGACGTTGTCGGGGATTTCGGTGACGAGCAGGTCATCGGCGTGCTTGGAGAGCACGCGGGCGACGTCAAGGGCTACGTTGCCGTTGCCGAGCACTGCGATTTCTTTGGCTTCCAGCGGCCAGGTGCGGGGCACGTCGGGGTGGCCGTCGTACCAGGAGACGAAGTCGGACGCGCCGTAGGAGCCGGTGAGCTCAACGCCGGGGATGTCTAGGTCGGCGTCCTTGATGGCGCCGGTTGCGAAGATGATGGCGTCGTAGTGCTTGCGCAGGTCGGCCAGGGTGACGTCGGTGCCGTAGTTGACGTTGCCGAAGAAGCGGATGTCGCCGCGGTCGAGCACCTTGTGCAGGGCGTTGATGATGCCCTTGATGCGGGGGTGGTCGGGGGCTACACCGTAGCGGATCAGGCCGAAGGGGGCGGGGTAGCGGTCGAAGATATCGATGGCTACGGGCACGGCTCCGGTGCGGACTTCTTCGCTTTTGGTGAGGATGTCTGCGGCGTAGATACCTGCGGGGCCTGCACCGATGACGGCGACGCGCAGGGCGCGGGGGGCTTCGGTTGACACGGGTTTTCCTTTCGGCGCCGGGCGTAGGTGGGCACGGCGGGTTGGGACTTTGGTTCTGCTCTAGTCTACCGAGTTTGGGGCGGACGCCGTCGCCCCGGTTACAGAGTAAGTCCTGGGGTTACCGCGGGTAGGGGCCGGTCGTAACAGAGGTAACAGATACGGGCGGGGGGGTGCAGGGTGCTTTAGATGGCTCCGGCCTGGGACCAGCCAGCGTCTAGGAAAGTTTGCTTTGTCTAGCTCCTTGAGGCTTATTCATAAGGGGGTTCCGCAGGCTCACGCTCGCTGCCGACCCTCTCGCCTGGTTCGCTTCGCTCACAAGGCGATTCACGCCAGCCGCCGAGCCAGCAGCTTCGCTGTGAGCCTCCTCCACCTACCTTTATGAATAGGTCTCCTTATAAATACCCCTTCTCACAAATCAAGCTTTACTAAGCTTATCTTTTGCACCCCCGCCCTGCAGGCAAACATCTCTTTTACCATTTAACAATAAATTGAGCAAATTCAAGATTTGCGCGACAGGCACTGACAGTAAGCCAAAAACAAATACATAAAAACCCCAATCGAACCAAAAGAACGAGGTATACATTATAAGAAAAATACCAACAAAGGGCATCACAAGATACAGAGTTTCACCATAGAAAAAAATCTCTTTAGCCTTACAAGGAAAATTTTCAGCAATTTTAAGCAAACTAATATCCACCTTGACGGATTTTATCAAGAGAATCAACAAGGTGACAATATAGATAAAGAAGAAAAATGGAATTGTTAATTTTTCAGATTCACTAAAGAGACTATCTCCACCTGGACAAATCACATTCAGCGGGCTCATCTCCGACAGGGAAAATCCCCGTCGAAAATCCACGCCCGAAAAGTAATCATAAAAAGAATCACAGGTGTTTAATTCATTGCCCCCACCTGGCCTAACCGCGAAAGTCAGTGCACCTAAGTAATTAATATTGAGTGAAATGAAGTAAATAACATAGACATAAACTTTGACAGAAAGTCGATAATTCAAAAGAACCTCAAATATTTGAAAGCAACACACTTGAAACCAAAAGCAGGATTATCCCCCTCAGTACATAATTTTGAAATAATAAAATTACTGACCTGCGATTAAGTGAAATCTGTCTGAAAAACGATGCGCAAACTCATCAATTTTTAACTCACTTTGGACTGAAAACATCGGATAACCAAACATCTCAAGAATCACAGCAACAAGCGCTCTCCGTTCAGTTGAATGCCCCCCAAGCATCAACTTTGACTTATATCTCAAATTTTCTTGCGAACCGTTAAAACAATCAGCATAAAATTCAGCAATCGGACTCTTCTGTACGGATGATGATTTAATATATTGCTTCATAAGACTTACAGCAGAAGATTTTTCATACAAAGCTTTACCTAAGAGGGGGTGCAGCTGTTTTTAGATGGCTCCGGCCTGGGACCAGCCAGCGTCTAGGCATTCTTGGGGAGCGGTGAAGATACTGGTTTTGTTTTTCTCGCTCTGGGTAAGGACTTCTGCCGGGATTTGGCTGTAGTGCTGCTGGTATTCTTCCTCGCTCATGTAGTCGCTGGCTAGTTCTTGCGTAGCGAACTCGGCGGGGTCGGCTAGTGTGCCTCCGAAGCACATGACACCGGAGTAGAGCACGTAGACATTGCCGGTGTCGATGCCCCGCTGAATATCTTCGTTAGAGATGGTGGGGCCCTGGGTTGCTAGTTCTTCGGGGCTGGCGGTTGCTGTGGTGGCAGGTGGTGGCACAGTGGTGCGGACGCTTGGGGTGGAGCTTGGTGCCTCAGCTGTAGTGGACGCGCCGCTGGAGCAGGCAGCTAGTAGCGGAATGAGTAGGGCAAGGGGAAGGGCTCGACGTGGCATGGTGCAATCTCCTTTGAATGCCAAGAATTGTAATTATTTCACCAGACATACCCGTGGTTTTCAAGAGGTAGAAGCACCTTCAGTACTTAAGTACTGACTTGTACATAAAATCTTGACGCACCGCGTGCCTACGGATTATGAAAGATGGAGAAGCGCCCCGTCCACAGGAAAGGCAAACCCAGTGAAAGTCCTTGCCACAGCCCTCCTTGCCGCCAGTTTTCTCTTCACATCATAGGCAAGCGCACCCGTGACCCAACTACTACACACCCTACGGTCTCTGCCGACCGCACGTCCTTCCCGCGCAGTCCGGCTCACCACACTCATCCTTTCTCTAGCAATCGGCGCTACAGGCTTCTTCCAAGCCGTCAGCCATCCCGACAGCTACCTATCCCTGCATATCGTCTTCTTCGCGCTCATCACCCTCTGGGCGGCGCTCTACTACACCGCCTACCGGTACTCTGTATATGCCCTGTGCGCGCTCATGCTTCTCAGCTCGGCCTACTACGACCAGGAGTCCGCTCTGCTGGCCTTCTTCATTCTTGCCTGCACCTTTTTGTTCGTTCTTACCGGCCCCCTACCAGGTATTTTTCTCCTCGCCATCTCACACATAGCTGGAGAAATCATCACAGCTTACACCCTGCTGCGGCCCTTTAACCTGTTAACACTCAGCATCAGCCTTTTCCTCTTCATAGGCATCCCCCTAGCACTACGAATCTCCTGGGAACAGAAAGGAACCCTGGCCCAGGAATATGCCGACTACAAAGAACAGGTAGCTGAATCCAACCGCGCCCTAGCCCGCGAACTCCACGACACCGTAGCCCGGCACATCAGCGTCATCGGCCTCACCACCGGCCAAGGGCTCGATGCAACCGACCCCAGCGGCAAAGACGCCGCCCTGCACACCATCGAAGAACACACCCACAAAGCCCTCACAGACATGCGCCTGCTGATTCGCACCACCCGAGGCGACACCGACCCCACAGCCCTACCCCAGACGTCCGCCCCCACCATCAACCTCACCCAGACCCTAGCCCAAGCCCGCAAAGACCTCACCGACCACGGCTTCACCCTGCACGAAAACATCACCATCACCGAAGCCGACCTACCCGATGGTGTGCGCCCCACCTTCCACAAACTCATCCAAGAAATCTGCCACAACGCCAAAAAATACGCCCAACCAGGGTGCACCATCACCGTCACCGCCAAACCCAATCTCACCGGCGTCACCGTTACCACCTCCAACCCCGCCGCCCCCAGCACCCCCAAAAAGCGCACCCGGGGCACCGGCTACGGGCTCGTCGGCATAGGTGAGCGCATCCGTGCCCTCGGCGGAACCATGCACTACGGAGTAACAGACACAACCTGGAACCTCACCATCCACCTGCCCCTCGCTACCGCCTAGAAAGCAGCCACCATGCACCAACCCACCGTAGCCCTCATCGAAGACGACCCCGACTTCAACGAACTCCTGGGCCTCTACATCAAAAACGACCCCGACCTCAACCTCATCGCCACAGGACGCAACGGGCAAGAAGCCATCACCATCGCCAACACCCTACGCCCCGAGGTCTTCCTCATGGACCTCAACATGCCCGTCATGGACGGCATAGAAGCCACCCAGCACATCCTGGCAACCCACCCAGACACCAAAATCATCGCCGTCACCACCTTCGATAGCTACAGCTACGTCAGCCAAGCCCTCGCCGCAGGCGTACACGGCTACCTCCTCAAAAACTCCCGCGCCAAAGAAATCAAACAAGCAGTCACAGCTGCGGTTGAAGGGCGGGCCATCATCGACCGGCGGGCCCTCGCCAGCCTGGTCATCTCCATGAACCTCACCCAACCACCCCAGGGCGACCCCTGGAGCGAACTCAACGAGACAGAGCAGGCCATCACCAAGCTCGTCTGCCTGGGGCACACCAACCAAGAAATCGCGGAAGAGCTGAACTACTCACTCTCAACCGTCAAAAACACGCTCTCACAGGTCTACAAAAAGATGGGCGTCACTACCCGCACCCAGCTCCTGGTACACGCCGGGCACCACAACTTCCCGGTACTAGACTAAATCTCTGATGTAATCGAAAGCTTCATCAGCATGTTCTTAGAACGCGCTGATGAAGCTTTCAATTACCTTGGGGAAGCTTTGGGCGGAGCCTGGCCCAGCCGTCCGCCCGCTACCGCCGTTTAAGCCTTACGCCCCAGCGCCTCCAGACGCACCAGCACCGACTTATAGACCGGAGTGTTCGAGCGCTTCGCCGCCGAATCCAGCGGAACCAGCACGTTGCCCTCAGGCAGGTAGACAGTGCAGCAGCCGCGGGCGTGATCGTACTCAACTACGCGGAAGTTAGGAGCCCGACGCTCGCCGTCCTCCCAGACCGAGACAATATCCACCAGGGAGCCGTCCTCAAGACCCAGGGCGGCGATGTCGTCCCGGTGCATAAAGACCACGCGGCGGCCACCGCGCACGCCGCGGTAGCGGTCGTCCAGCCCATAAATCGTGGAATTGAACTGGTCATGCGAACGCACCGTCGATAGCAGCAGGTGCCCCTCAGGAACCTCCAGCACATTGGTCTCATTGACCGTCAGCCGAGCCTTGCCGGTTTCGGTGTTGAAGACGCGCTCACGCGGGCCGTTCGGCAGGTAGAAGCCACCCGGCTTCTCGATACGCTCGTTGTAGCGCTCAAACCCGGGGATAGTGCCCTCAATAGCCGCACGAATCACGCCATAGTCGTCAATCATGGGCTGCCAGAAATCATCGCCGAAAGTTTCACGGCCTACCGAGCAGATGATCTCTACCTCGGACTTGAGGTCCAGGTCGTCGTTAGCGGTGCGCTTGCCAATAGAAGCAGAGACGATACCGAAAGAGTTCTCCACGGTAATCTTCTGCGGGCCGGACGCCTGCACATCGCGGTCGGTACGGGCCAGGACGGGCAGAATCAGGGCCTTCTCACCGGGGTATGCGTGCGAACCGTTGGGCTTAGTAGAAAGATGGACGGTCATCTCCTGCTGGCTCATGGCCTTCTCGCAGGCGGTGGTATCTGAGGCAACGCGCACCAGGTTACCGCCCAGAGACATGAAGAACTGGTTCTCACCATCGCGCATCTGGCGCAGAGCGTCCACGGTGTCCAGGCCGTGCTCCCGGGGGACGGGGAAACCGAAGTAGTCTTCAAGAGCCGCAAGGAAGGGCTCAGGCATCTTCTCCCAGATACCCACGGTGCGGTTACCCTGCACGTTGGAGTGGCCGCGGAAAGGCGCAGAACCAGCCCCGGGCTTACCCATATTGCCGGTGAGGAAGAGGAAGTTCATCATCTCCCGCAGGGTAGCCACCGACTCGCGGTGCTGGGTGACGCCCAGGGTCCAGGAGACAATAGCGTTTTCAGAGGCCTCTACCAGGTCGGCAACCCGCGCCACCTGGGCAGCCGAAATGCCAGAGCCGCGTTCCAGCTCAGCGTCGTCCAGACCCAAAAGGTGCTCGCGTAGCTGCTCGAAGCCGTCCGTAAATTTCTCAATGAAAACGTGGTCGATGGCGTCGCGCCGAATCAGCTCTTTGTTGAGCTGCTGGAAGAAGGCTCGGTCGCCGTCCAGACGCACCTGCAGGTACTCGTCTGCCAGCTTCTCGGGCACAATCATGCCCACCGGCGACTGGGGTTCACGGAAGGCCATCAGACCGGTTTCGGGCATGGGGTTGAGCACCACCATCTTGCCGCCGTTTTCCTTCATCTTCTTGAAGCTGGTCAGCGAGCGTGGGTGGTTGGTGCCGGGGTTCTGACCTACGGAGATGAGCAGGTCGGTGGTTTCGAGGTCGCTCATGGTGATTGAGCCCTTGCCCAGGCCGGCGACCTCTTTGAGGGCGACACCGGTGGACTCGTGGCAGAGGTTACCGCAGTCGGGCAGGTTGTTGGAGCCCAGACGGCGGGCCAGGAGCTGGAAGGCGTAGGCTGCCTCATTGGAGGCTCGACCCGAGGTGTAGAAAACGGCCTTTTTGGGGTCGGTTTTCTTGAGCTGGTCGGCAATCATACCGATGGCATTGTCCCAGCTGATAGGACGGTAATGGTCGTCCCCACTAGAGCGGTCGTAGAGCAGGGGCTGGGTGATGCGGCCCTGCTTGCCCAGCCAAAAATCGGTCTTGTCGCGCAGCTCGGTCACCGAGTACTGCGCCCAGAAATCAACATCGGCCCGGTCGGGGGTGGTCTCCTCAGCGATGGCCTTGGCGCCGTTTTCGCAGAACTCCACCACGTTCTTATCCTTCTGGTGGGGTTCGGGCCAGGCGCAGCCGGGGCAGTCAACACCGCCGTGCTGGTTCATGTTAATCAGGGGAAGCAGGCCGCGGGCGGGGATAGCGTGTGCCATGGCGTGCAGTACACCACCGGGGCCCGCCGCTACCTTAGTGCGGTGACCAATCTTGGGGTTGTCAAAGGCCGTAGCTTCTTCGCTCACGCGGCTGACAACAGGGACGTCTTCGTGCTTGCTTACCGTGCTCATACACCCCAGTTTAGCGTGATGTGTGCCAGATTACTGAGCTAGCTGACCCGAGTACAGGTTAAAACGTCGTTCGCGGGCAAAAGCGACCAGAGTAAGGCCCGACTCCTTGGCAAGATCCACGGCCAGCGAGGACGGGGCAGAAACCGCCACGAGCGCCGAGAAACCGGCAAGTACCGCCTTCTGTACCAACTCAAAGGACGCCCGCGAGCTGACCACCAGCGTCCGCCCCGGCAGACCCGGCGCTGGGGATTCTAGCCCACCGTTCATGAGCAGGTGGCCGACAACCTTATCTACAGCGTTGTGGCGGCCGATGTCTTCGCGGGCAACCAGCAGTTCGCCGCTCGGGTCAAAGAGGGCGGCAGCGTGAATACCGCCGGTTTTTTTGAAAATCACCTGGTGGTCGCGCAGGCGGGCAGGCAGTTCCAGCACCTGGGTGGGGGTGAGGGCGGTAGGCGGAATAGGGCGGGTAGCCTTACCCATAATCGAGCCAATTGAGGCCGACCCGCAGACCCCGCAGGCTGAACTTGTGACAGTCAGGCGCAGGGGTGCGGCCTTCTCAAAGAGGGGCAGGACGCCGCCTGACGAGCTGGGCTGGGGATTTTCGGGGGCTGTGCGGCTCAGGTCAAGCACGTTGTAGGTGTTAGCACCGTCCGGCCCGGTAGCTCCGGCACAGTAGCGGGCGGTGCTGATTTCCGCCGCGCTCTTAATCAGCCCCTCGGCGTGCAGGAAGCCGTGAGCTAGTTCGATGTCGTGCCCCGGAGTGCGCATGGTGGTGGTGACGGTCTGCCCATCGAGCCTGATTTCGAGGGGTTCTTCGGCGGTCAAGGCATCAGCCCGACGGTCTACCAAAAAGGTACCGTCATCTTTCAGCACGTAGCGGGTAGCCGGGGCAGAACGGTTAAGCCTGCCCATGGTTCTCCCGGTACTCCTCGATCAAGGCCTCCACCTGTTCCAAAGCCGCCAGGACGCGCTCGGGTGCGGGGATGCCGTCCGCCCCCTCACCACCGGCAGCGTACCCCACCAAAAAAGCTGCCAGGGGCGCTGCCGGGCGCACAACCCCGTGCGCCACGTGCTTGGTCATGCCCAGAAGATGGGGCATAGCATTCTCCATCAGGGCAGGGTCAAGGTTCAGACGGGAAGAAAGCTCGGCTAGGAAATCGCGGGCAATCCCAAGATCGCGGGGGTCTCTCTGACTCATAACGCTCCAACGGTGCAGCGGGGAAAAAATTTCAGTTTCAAACATACACCCGCCCACGCCAAGAGCCTAGAAGGGCAGAAAAGTGACGCTAAGGCCGTCCTTCTCACCAAAGCGCTCCAGGTGGCGACCCAGCACGCCCTCAAGACGCTCACGCCCCTCACCGGTTGCGGCGTAGGTCAGCAGAACAAGACGCTCGACGCCGTCAACCTGCTGCACCAGCACATCCCCGTAGCCCCCGAAGTTACCGTCGCGGTTAAAGGTCAGGCGGTGGCCGCCCTCAATCTCTTCAACCAGGATCTTGTGCCCAAAGTGGCTGGCCAACTGCTTGGCATAGCGGGCGGGGCGGTCGGTTTCCACCACTGCACGAGAACGGACGGTCAGTGTTTCAATAGCGGGGTACTGGGAAGTAGTCACGGATAGCCTTTCTTAGAAGTTAGGTTCACCTAAACTATACTCGGTAAGGTCAGAAACAGTTACTTTCTTCCCGTATTTATTACTCATACTCGGGCACCACCATAAAAGACCGCATCGCTCCCGACCTATAATTACACCCAGCAGGTGCCCTGCCACACACTCAAATTCGCACACAAGACCTAGAGGTTCACTATGCAGCCCCGCCCAGAACTTAAAGTTAATCGCGCCCAGGCCCTTACCCTGGCAGCATCCAGCTTGGCACTCTCAACTCTTCCTATTGCTCCCGCAGTAGCAAACATCCCGGTCATCGGCGGTATCTACTCCCTATGGAAAACCAACCCAGCCCGCTTTGGCCAGCCAGTAGCAGCAGAGCAAGCCCTGAGCCCCGTCAGCGCCTACCAGCCCTTCAACAACGGGATTATCATCTGGGATGCAGCTTCAGGGTCTCACTTTTACCCCGGCAACCCCAACAGCTTTGTCCATACCGGCCCCGGCAACATGCTGCGCGACTCCAGCATACAACTGACCAGCTCAGATGCCCTGATTATCGGGGACTCCCAGGTCGGAGAACCCAACACCAACCACAGCTACTGGGTGGGTCAAGGCTTCACCCAGGCAGGCTACCGTCCCTACTTTTACAGCTGGGGCGGAATCGGCGTGTACGCGGCCAACCAATACCACCCTTCCTACTTCGATAGCGTTATCAATAACGCTAGGGCCCTGCCCCTTGGCTCCCCCGGTATCGTCTATATTCAGGGCTCAGGCAATGACCTATGGACAGGGAACAGCTACCAGGATACCGCCGAAGGCATGCGGGCAGTTATCAGAAAACTGCGCGACCTCTACCCCGGCAGCCTCATTATGCTCTCCGAAGTAGTTGGCCGCCGCATCCCCGAACAGACCAACCGCCACCAGCTATCAGAACAACTCGCCGCAGTGGGTAGACAAGAAGGTGTCAACACAGTCCCCACCCGATACTGGATTACGGATAAAGGCGTTGCTAACCTTCTTGCTGACTTCGTTCACCTCTCGCCTGCAGGGCACAACGCACTCGCTCCCCATCTAGCTGCCTGGATTCGCTGGGCCAAAGGCACAGGCTTCGCCGATGTACTCCCCACAGAAGCCTTCTTTACCCAGATGAACTGGATGCGCACCAGCGGCATCTCTACTGGTTGGGAGGACGGCACCTACCGGCCCTACCAATCAGCACTCCGAGGTGAAATCGCTGCCTTCTTCTACCGGCTTGCAGGCTCTCCGGCCTTCATCCCTCCTACCGTAAGCCCTTTTAGAGATGTGCCGACCACCCACGCCTTCTATCACCCCATCACCTGGATGCAGGCCAGCGGCATCACCACAGGCTGGCCAGATGGCACCTTCCGCCCGCAACAAACCGTCCTACGCGCAGAAATTGCAGCCTTCTTCTATCGCTTCAACGGCTCCCCCACAGCAAACCTGTCCGCTATTTTTAAAGACGTGCCCCTCACCCACCCTTTCAACAAACAGATAGCTTGGATGCAGGCCAGCGGCATCACCACAGGTTGGGCTGACGGCACTTTCCGCCCACAGCAACCCGTGCTCCGCGCAGAAATCGCTGCTTTCACCTACCGCAACGCCCACAGGAGTTAGCCACATGCTCACCAAACTCCTCCGCAAGGAGACCCCCACACCTCCAACCCCAGCACCCGCTCCGGTTGAGCACCCCAAAGAGCCAGCTCCCGGTAAGCCCATCTACCTCATTTCTATGGCGGGCTACCCCAACTACGGCGACGAGCTCATCACTCTGCGCTGGCTCCAGTACCTGGCAACAACCCACCCCACTACCGACGTCTGGCTCGATGTACGGGAACCTGGCCATGCCGCGTCCCTCTTCACATACGCCCACCCCAAACTACACATCACGAACACCCTCTTCCGAGCCGTCCACGAGCACCTCCAGGGCGACCTCAGAACCCCCGCCGATAAGGTCCGTGAACTCAGCACACCCAACTACGACCTGGGCATCATCGACCTGCTAGAGGCAGGCACCCTGCACCTACTCGGTGGTGGTTACATCAACTCTCTCTGGCCCGAAAATCAACTACTCGTAGAAGCAATGCGCGCCGCCCGCAGCATCTCAGGAGCCCGCCTCTTTGCCACAGGCCAGGGCCTCATCCCGCGCAGCGACGAAACTTTTGAAGACTTCGATCACGTCAGTGTACGCGACCTGCCCAGCGCAGAAGCACTCAGCATAGAAGTAGGCCTTGACGACGCCCTACTGCTTCCGCCTGGCCAGGCAGCCCCGTCCGCCACCCAGTCTGGACATCCCGAAGAGCTCTACCTTTGCATACAAAATGACGCGCTGACCCCCGGCGCCCACGAAGCAATGCTCACCTTTGCCCGTGCCCAAATCGAGCATTTCGGGATCCCCAAGGAACGCACCTACTACGTCGAAGCCATCCCCGGCAACGACTACGTAGGTTACGATGCCCTCCGCGACCTTGTCGCCGACGACGGCTTTATCCCCTTCTCCCGCTTCTGGCGCGAAAACTTCGCCTACGGCCCCCACCAGATATGGATCACCAGCCGATTCCACCACCACCTCACCGGAGCCCTCCACGGAGCCCGTGGCATAGCCCTCAACGGGCAACCCGGTTACTACGACGTCAAACACCAGTCCGTCCTCAACTTAGGTAGCAGCTGGAAGCTCGTCAGCCCCCTCAGCGACCCACAAAACCCCCATGACCTCACCGAGCTCACGAACCCCCGTAGCTTTATCCACCACATCCGCGCCAAACGACAAGAAGCCCAGAAACTCTATCCCAGCAATCCACTCTAAAAACAAAAGGACGCCCACCCCTGGCAAACAGGGCGAGGCGGGCGTCCACCTCCTTGTACAGCATCACACCAGCGATTCTCGCCAGAAACTAGCCCACGGGCGTACACTGGACAGGTACATCAGCGCCGTCCGCACACCAACAGACGGCGCCCTTTCATTTCTGGGCCACACAAACCCACACGAGTATCTACGGATTTTCACGAATGTCTTCTGAGAACACCGCGGCTCATAAACCCGCACCCTCAGCGCCCACCAGCGCCCTCGACCGCTACTTCAAAATCACTGAACGCGGCTCCACCCTCTCCACCGAAATCCGCGGTGGCCTGGCAACCTTCTTCGCCATGGCCTACATCGTGGTGCTCAACCCCCTCATCCTGGGCCTTGGCCCTGACGGCGCAGGTAACACCCTCGGCGTTGAACGCGTTGCAGCGGCAACCGCACTGGTGGCGGGCGTCCTGACCATCATCATGGGCATTTGGGCCCGCCAGCCCTTCGCCATGGCGGCGGGCCTGGGCGTCAACGCCCTGCTGGCCTCCACCATCGCCACCACCCCCAACCTGACCTGGCCCCAAATTATGGGCCTGGTGGTGTGGGCAGGTATCGTCATGGGCATCCTGGTACTGACCGGCTTCCGCCGCGCTGTTTTTGACGCTGTACCCGAGTCACTCAAGACCGCTATCGTTGTGGGCATCGGCCTCTTCATCTCCCTAATTGGCCTGGTCAACGCCGGTATCGTCCGCCGTATGCCCGATGCAGCCGGCACCACCGTCCCCGTCTCCTTCGGTGCGGGCGGCCACCTGCAGGGCTGGCCCATCTTCGTCTTCCTCTTCGGCCTCTTCCTCACCATCGCCCTCTTTATCCGCAACGTCCGCGGTGCGATTCTGATTGGTGTAGTTGCCTCGACCATCCTGGCCATTGTGCTTGAAAAGCTCTGGCCCTCCGGTTCCTCCATGGACTCAGCCACCGGCTGGTCCCTCATGATTCCCGGCATCCCCACCCAGTGGGTCGGCAGCCCCGACCTCTCCCTGCTGGGCTCCGTTGACATGGTCGGCGCCTTCTCAGGCTCCTCCCTGGGCACCCTGGGCGCCACCATGCTCATGTTCGCGATTCTGCTGGCTGTCTTCTTCGACGTCATGGGTACCTCCGTGGGGCTGGCCTCCGAAGCCGGCACCATCGACGAGGACGGCAAGATCGAGAACATCGACAAGGTGCTGCTCATCGACGCCGCCGGTTCCATACTCGGTGGTGGTTCATCGTCCTCAGCCCACCAGATCTTCGTGGAATCTGCCACCGGCATCGGTGAAGGTGCCCGCACCGGCTTCGCCAACATCGTCACCGGTGCCCTCTTCCTGCTGGCTGTCTTCATCTCCCCGCTGGTGTCCATCGTGCCCTTCGAGGCTGTCGCCCCCGCCCTGGTCGTCGTGGGCTTCCTGATGGTACGCCAGGCCGTTCACATCGACTGGACTGACTGGGGCCTGGGCATTCCCGCCTTCCTCACCATCATCATGATGCCCTTCACCTACTCCATTGCGGACGGCATCGGTGCCGGCTTCGTCGCCTTCACCTTCATCCGCCTGGTGCAGGGCCGTGGCAAGGAGGTGCACCCGATCATGTACATTGTCTCGGCTGCCTTCCTGGTCTTCTTCGGCATGGGCGTGATTGAGGGCTGGATGCACGCCTAACCCACCTCCCTTTTTCTAAGTACCCCAGTTTTAGTGCAGTTACCCCGGTTTTTACCTGGGGTAACTGCACTAAAACTGGGGTATTTCTGTTAAGGGGCGGACGGGCGCGAGCAGGCCCCGAGGCACGGCAGGCTCGCGCGGGGCAGGTTCGTGCAGGGCAGGCAGGCTCACCGCTCACCTGTTTTAATGGAGACATGCTTGAACCCGATACCCGCTGCCCCTGCGGCACCGGCGAAACCTACGGCGCCTGCTGCGGCCGTTACCACGCCCATTTTGCTCAGACCGGCAACCTGACAGCGCCCACGCCCGAGGCTCTCATGCGCTCCCGTTTCAGTGCCTTTGCGGTGGGTCTGCCCGACTACCTGCTGGCCAGCTGGCACCCCAGCACCCGGCCTGCGTCCTTAGATCTTGACGGCAGCCTGCGCTGGTACCGCCTCGACATTCTCAGCACGGCAGGTGGCCCCTTCGACAGCACCGGCGGGGTGGAGTTTGCCGCTTACTACCGGTCAGTGCCGGGCACACCCGACGACGAGCGGGTGCGCGGGGTGCAGACCGAGGTCTCGCGCTTCACCAAGGACGGCGGGGCCTGGTACTACGTGGATGGTGAGGTCAGCTAACCCCGACAGACTTCTTCGCCCTATCCCTTTTCTCATGACCCTAGAGATTATCTCGGGGTAAAGAGAGAAGGAATAGGGCGACTACTTTATTGCCAGGCGCGAAGCTGAAGCTTACTGACCGGCGCGAAGTTGGGCGTCCAGCTGGGCTAGGTCGGCCTCTGGCTGGGCGTCGCGGCGCGGGGTAGCCGAGCGGGCGAAGTCGCGCACCCAGGCGTCGTCCTTGTACTGGGCAGGTACCCCGCCACCCAGTAGGCGTTTGGTGATGGCGGCGGTGGCCAGGTCACCGGCCACCGGCAGGGGCGCGTGGGAGCCGGCAATAATGACGTTACCCTTGCGTCGGCCCTTGAGCATGGCCGGGTCTGCCACGATGCAGGTGTGCTCAAAGACCTGGGCGATGGCGGCAGCCTCAGCTCGGGCCCCGGCCAGGGAGCGGTCATCGCCGCAGTTGATGATGTAGAGCCCGCCCGCAGTCAGCGAGCGCTCGGCCAGCTGGGTGAATTCGAGGGTGGTCAGTGGTTCTGGGGTGATGTAGCCGGCGAAGACGTCGCGGATGATGATGTCGCGCGATGCCGGGGCAAAACCTTCGGTGACGGCGCGGGCTTCACCGACCCTGATTTTGAGGGTGGGAGCCTTGGGCAGGTCGAACCATTCGCGTACGTAGGCGGCGAGTTTGCCGTCGAGTTCGACGACGGTGTTGTGGGAGGCTGGGTAGACGTCGGCCAGGTAGCGGGCCATGGAGCAGGCTCCTCCGCCTAGGTGGGTGATGCGGAGGTGGGCGGGGTCCAGGTGGGTATCAACGAAGGGTTCGATGACGGCGGCCAGCCAGCGCATGTATTCGAAGTCGAGTTCGCGGGGTTGGCCGAGCACGATGTGGGAGGATTCCATGCCGTTGATTTCGAGGACCCAGCCGCCGGGGGTGTAGTCGTCTTCGATGAGTTCGGCGATGCCGGTATCGATGGGGTAGGTGCCTTCGATCAGGGTTGCGGGGGTTTCTACCTGTTTTTTGGGGGTTCGTCTGCGTTGTGCCACTCCTCTAGCCTAGTGGGTGATTGGGGGTTGTGGGACTTGTTAGAGTGAGAGGGCAGTGACAGTGACGTGAAAGGACGGACGCCCGTGGGTTTTGTGGCTGACGGAAGGTATGTGGTGGCGCCGGTGGGCGCTGAGGACGCCGAGACATATGTTGACCTGCAGTTGCGATGCCTGGCAGAAACCTATAACGGACTGGTAGACCCGGGGTTTGGAGCCAGGCAGACAGCTGGGCGGGACGGGTGGCTCGAAGAGTTTGCTGAGAATATTGCAGCACCCGGTGCCCGCGCCTTTTTTGCCTACGAGAATCCGGCGTGGACGCCCGCCGGTGGGCTCTCGTGTGCTGTTGGCGGGGTGGTTGATTGGGACGCCCCGGTGGGTTTTGCGCTGTCCCGTCCCGGCCCTTTGGCTTGGGAGCTAGAAATCGGTCTGCCGCCGGTTGCCGAGGGCACCCGGGAGCTGACCCATCTTTATACCCTTGCCTCTACTCACGGGACGGGGCTGGGGGCGGCTCTTTTTGATGCCGTGCTTTACCTTGATGAGCCCGCCTACCTCTGGTACATCGTGGGTAATGAGCAGGCTCGGGAGTTTTACCGTCGCCGGGGTTTTGAGGACGAGGGTCGCCCTGTAGACTGCGGTGGTGCCTGGGCTCCGGCTCAGACAGCTCGTATGTATCGGGGCCTATCTCTGCCGAGAAGCTAAATCCTACCGGACAAAAAGCCAGGTATCGCCTACTCCACCACCCAAAATTACTTTACTTTGAAAGTATTGTGTGAGAGGGTGGAAGCATGAGCACAACCGAACAGACCGAACACTCCACCCGCGGCTCCTATGTACATGCTGGGGAAGAATACAACCGCGATACCGCCTACATCGAAGACCGTATCGTCGCAGACCCCGACGCTGCCGCCCAGGTTGACCCCGACCACCAGCTCTGGCCGGTTAAGCCCGGTGCCTACCGCCTGGTAGCCGCTCGTGCCTGCCCCTGGGCCAGCCGCACCCTGATCGTCCGCCGCCTGCTAGGCCTGGAAGATGCCATCTCCATTGGTCTGCCCGGCCCCACCCATGATGCCCGCTCCTGGACCTTTGACCTGGATCAGGACGGCAAGGACCCGGTACTGGGTATTGAACGTCTGCAGCAGGCCTACTTTGCCCGCTTCCCCGACTACCCCCGTGGCATTACCGTGCCCGCCATCGTCGATATTGAATCAGGTGACGTTATCACCAATAACTTCCCGCAGATTACCGAAGACTTCTCGAAAGAGTGGAAGGCCTACCACCGCGAGGGAGCCTCTGACCTCTGGCCCGCTGAGCTCGAAGAGGAAATGCGGGCGGTGATGAAACGTATCTACACCGAAATCAACAACGGGGTGTACCGCTGCGGTTTTGCTGGCTCTCAGGAGTCCTACGAGGCCGCCTACGAGCGTCTCTGGACGGCCCTAGACTGGGTTGAAGAACGCCTGGCCACCCGTCGCTACCTCATGGGGGACCACATCACCGAGGCTGATGTGCGCCTCTTTACCACCCTGGTACGCTTTGACGCGGTCTACTACAGCCACTTCAAGTGCAACCGCCAGACCCTGACCTCAATGCCTAACCTCTGGGGCTACGCCCGCGACCTCTTCCAGACCCCTGGCTTTGGCGACACCGTGGACTTCCAGCAAATCAAGGAACACTATTTCATTGTTCACGAGGACATCAACCCCACCGGTATCGTACCGGCTGGCCCTGACCTATCCGGCTGGCTGACCCCGCACGGGCGCGAGGCTCTGGGTGGTTCCCCCTTCGACACGGACGCCGGTGCCACCGCCCCTGCCCCGGTACGGGAAGACGAGCGGGTAGCGTCCGGCCATAACCCCCTCTACCCTGCCAACTAGGCACCCTTCACCGCCACCAGTTCAGTGGCATGCTCCACCCGGCGCCCTAGCCGGGTGGGGTTGAGCTGGAGGGCAGGAAGACTCTCACCCCCTCATCAATTGCTTCGTCGCTGATGAGGTCACCCACCCCAGCTAGGTTGGTCAGGTTACGCACCTGCTGCTGGGCGGTGGGTTCATACACCCGGATACCACTATCGGGCATGGGTGCAGGTGGCTGCTCCCCCACAGCCGGCAGAGTGATAGTGGGGTTATAGAGCTGCACGCTGCCAATTTCTACCTTGCGGAGCTGGGTATCAAGCCAGATGTCCCCCTTCTGTATCACCTCAGTATCGAAGGTACGCAGGGCCGAGTCGGCATCCTGGTAGAGATCTGCAGGGTTAATACTGGCGCTGTCGATAAAACGATTACCCAGCCCTATTTTCTTCGCCGCGGCGTGAGCAGTGTTGCCAACTCCCGCAAGGGCCATCTGCTCCTGCTCGGTGCGGGTGATATCGGGTTTCTGGGTACTCCCGGCGGTAATGGTCGTCTTTACCACGCTGTAGCCACCCATCAGTCCCTGCAGCTCGGGTATCACCTGCTCGGTTCCGGGGTTGGCACCCGCTATCTTCACGTAATCGGCAGAGCCGTGAACAGAAGCATCCTCGGGGCGATGCTGCATAACAAGAGAAACATCGGGAGCGTAATCGGGCCGGTCGCCTTGCAGATAGGGCACAGGGTCGCCCCTATACCGGGTATCAACGTGCGTGACCGAAGCCGGAACCTTAATCTCGTCCACCGGGCTGCCCTGGGTGATCAGACCCTTCACCCGGTAGCGGGACCCAAAGTGTGTATTGGCAGCGAGCGCACCGGCAGTCAGCCCGCCCTGGCTAAACCCGGCTAGAATCACCCCGCTCCCCTCAGCCGCCCCTGCCTGCTCTAGGGCTCGCTCTACCTGGGCCATGAGAGCCGTGTACTGCTCAGGGGTGAGGTCGGCCCTGTAGCCAGAAGTAGCGCTGCCAGCTGTGCCGGCCCAGGTATTAGTACCACCGCGCCAGGGCTGTAAGAAATCCTCACGCTCGCCGTCGCCGTCCGTACCGGGAATGGTCACCAGGTACTGGGTTTCGCCGGTCTCGGGGTTGTAGAGGGTTTGAACCATCACGTGGTCCCATGCCCCCTGGTAGTGGCCAGCTTCAAAAAGCTCATCGCCCCGGTTCTCTATGCCCTCCATACGCTGGAAGTGCTCGGCAATTCCCCGTGCGCTCAGGGGCACCTCCTGCCCGTAACTATTGGGCTCAAGACGCGGAATGCTCTTACCCGGGTGAAGGTTATCCACGCGCAGACTAGGGCTAATCACCTCTGTCATATCGCGAGTTGCACGAAGCCGCCCGGTCGTACCCGTCATCTGCGTCAGCTTTGTAAGACGACCGGTTGCATCCTGCATAACCTTCCGCCCGTCCGGAGTAGTGCGAGCCAGCAAGAAGGCATCCTTAGTGTAAGTGACCGCCTGCACTACTCCGTGGGAAAGAAGCAGTTTAAACTGATCAACCCGGTAACCAAAGGCAGACTGCACCCCGCGCACAAGCGCCACACTCAGAGTATGAGCCTGATCAGCCTGATCGATAACCCGGTGAGCAAATGCTTCAGCCTGCCGGTAATTCTCGGTAGCGCTCTCCACACCCCGGGCAAGACCCTGCATGCCTGCCACCAGGGCAGAGAGCGTGAGAGCACCGGCGCCTAAGGACGTCAGGGCTCGGCTACCGGCCCCCGTAACGTCAAGGGGTGCAAGTAGCGCAACCTGGGCTGCTAACACCCCTAGCTGGGCACCAACCTCTTCATAGCGGCCTGCCACAGCAAAGAGCTGATGAGCGAGGGGCTCAAGCTCGGCAAGCTCCACCGCGATACCACCACCAGGTTGAGGGCTCACCAAAGAATCGGGAGTACGCGCTACAGCCACCGCTACCACCCAGCCCCGGCTAAAGCCGTGCTCACACGGGCAAGGAGCGGATTGCCCATTGCAGAGGTGAGCGCCCCCTGCAAGGCAGGAAGGTGAGCCCGCTCAGCATAGACCATGAAATCATCAAGATCGATATCATCCAGCACAGCCATACCCGCCAAAGCCGCATCAACAGCAGCTCCGGCAGCCCCAATCGCAGCGGCCACCGCCTCAAGCTCAGCGGCCACCACCTCACCGGCCAACCGTACCTCCTGGGCACTTGCTTCTAACTCCCCCTGCAAGGCCCTAGCAGAAGCCCCCTCCGCCTCAAGAGCACTCCGAAAAGCCCGGCCAGCCACAGACTCCCACTGAACCTGACCAGCAACCACAGCCTGCCCCGCAGCCTGACCGACGGCGTCCGCCTGCCCCATAACCTGCTGCGCCAGCGCAGCAGACCACTCCCGCACCCGCTGAGCCAAGCCTAGCGCACCCGCCGACGCGCTCGCAGCCCCCTGGCTCCCCAGGCCAACCCTGCCCGCGGCAGCAGCAAGTTCATAGACCGAAGGCATCGCTTTTCCTCCTCATTTCTCTGACCGGCGATTCCTTAGCCACACCCTAAAAGCGGCACCCGGCTGAGCACCAGCGTCCGCCCTCCTGTGGATAAGCCCCACCCCGGCCGTCCACGCACATCGCCCCAAAAACGGTGCAGCCGTGACGCACGATGACGCTGTGAGTTCACACCCCTTGACGGCAGCAACCCCTGCCCCGTAAAAGCCCATCTCACACCCCCACAAAAACGTGCGCCACCCCACCAAGCCATGAGAAACTAGAGTCATGTCTCATCGCGAAAACTGCACCACCCTGCCCTCTGGCCGTCACTCCCTCACCGGCGCAGGCCTTGCCCTTGGCGCCCTCGACGGACGCTACAAGGCCGCCACCGAACCCCTAGTCGACTACCTCTCAGAAGCCGCCCTCAACCGCGACCGCATCCACGTTGAGGTCGAATGGTTCATCTACCTCTGTGATCACCAGGTCCTGCCCGGCCTCGAACCCCTCACCGACGAGCAGCGGGCCGGCCTGCGCGCCATCGTCACCGACTTCACCGAAGAATCTGCCGCCGAGCTGGCAGAAATCGAAGCCGTCACCGTCCACGACGTCAAAGCCGTCGAATACTTCATCGCCCGCCGCCTCGAACCCCTGGGCCTGGGCCATCTGAAGCCCCTGGTCCACTTCGGCTGCACCAGCGAAGACATCAACAACCTCTCCTACGCCCTGGGTATCAAGGACGCCGTCACCAACGTCTGGTTGCCCGCCGCCCGCGGCCTGGTTGAGCAGATCATGAAGCTGGCCGAAGAGGCCCGTGACGTGCCCGTGCTTTCCCGTACCCACGGTCAGCCCGCCACCCCCTCCACCCTGGGTAAAGAGCTAGCTGTCTTCGCCTACCGCCTGAACCGCCAGATTAAGCACGTTGAAAACGCCGAGTTCCTGGGCAAGATTAACGGTGCAACCGGCACCTACTCCGCCCATGTAGTCTCTGTGCCCACCGCTGACTGGCAGAAGATTTCTGAAGAGTTCGTCACTGGCCTGGGCCTGGACTGGAACCCCCTGACCACCCAAATTGAAAACCACGACTGGCAGGCAGAGCTCTACTCCTCCATCGCCCACTTCAACCAGGTGTTGCACAACCTCTGCACCGACGTGTGGAGCTACATCTCTATCCGCTTCTTCCGCCAGATTCCCGTTGCGGGTGCGACCGGCTCCTCCACCATGCCCCACAAGGTCAACCCCATCCGCTTCGAGAATGCCGAAGCCAACCTGGAAATCTCCAACGCCCTGCTGAACACCCTGGGCTCAACCCTGGTGCAGTCCCGCTGGCAGCGCGACCTGACCGACTCATCTTCCCAGCGCAACATTGGTGTAGCCTTCGGCCACTCCGTACTGGCTATCTCAAACGTGGTCAAGGGCCTGGAGCGCCTAGACATCGCCACCGACGTTATCGCCCAAGACCTGGACGAGAACTGGGAAGTTCTGGCCGAGGCCATCCAGATGGTCATGCGCGCCGAGGCAATCGCTGGCGTCCCCGGCATGGAGGACCCCTACGAGCGCCTCAAGGAGCTGACCCGCGGCCACCGCGTCGATGCCGCCCGCCTCAAGGAATTCGTCGCTGAGCTCGGTCTGAGTGCGGACGCCGAAGCCCGGCTTTCTGAGCTCACCCCGGCTACCTACATCGGCTTGGCCCCCTCCCTGCTGGAGCACGCCACCCGCTAAGGTCGGGTCAGGCACAGGTATCAGCGCTCCTTAGCAGCTGTTACCTGTTCCTTCCGCTGAATACACAAACGCAGACCCCGTGCAGGCGTCATCTTCCACCTACGAAGACAGCGTCTGCGCGGGGTTTCTTACAATAGATCTATGACCGAAACCTCCCGCCCCGCAGACAGCTCACCCGAGCAGGTTCCCCTGGCTGTGCGCCGCCTGCGCAAGCTCCGTGCCCGCTACCCCGACGCCACCCCCGCCACCCTGGCAGAGCGCCTAGGCGGAATCTTCGTGCGCGACTTCACCCTGGTCGGATCAGCCCAGGCAGGGGCACAGGAGCTGACCCCCAACGTCCTCGGCAGTGTCACCCGCAACCGGCGCGTAGCCGGGCTCACCCAGGCAGCCGCCCACCTGGGCGCGGTGCAGCAGGGCATGGCCACCTACAGTAGGGCCGCCAACAAGGGCATCACCACCACAGCCCATGTGGGCAGTGCCCAGGCGGTCAAGACCTACCTGCACGGCATGGCCCTGCTCTACGGGCTAAAAGTTGAAAGCAGCGACGAGGCCGCAGCAGCCGTTTTGGGGCAGGACGTCAACGAGCTACTCACCCAGGTCGAAAACGTCCCCAGCGCCGGAGCGCGCCAGGGGCAGCAGATGAACATTCTAGGGGCCGTGGCCGCCATCGGCCTGCGCAACCCCCAGACCCTGCTGCTGGTCAAGGCGGGTGAACAGCTGGTTAAGGCCGGTGGCGCTGTTTTTGCTAGCCAGAAGGTTCGCCGGGATTTCGCTCAGCAGCTGATTGCCCAGGTAGGGCAGAACCTGGGGGACGCCCCCGGGCAGCTACCTGCCAGTACCCTCGCGGTCTTAGACAGCGGTCAGGACGCCGGAACCCCGGGCGCGGGGGCAGGGCAGGGCAGCGGGGGTTCGGCACCGGCTGCTGATGATGCTGACCTGCTGGAGCTCTCCGCTGAAGAAGTAAGTGCCATTGAGTCACCCGAGCCAGTGGCGCCTTCTGCTCTGGATGAGCCCGAGCCAATCGAGCCCTCCCAACTTGAGGCACCCGAGCCGGTGACCGCGTCCGTCCTTGAAGACCCGGCCCCGGTAGTGACCGAAACTCAGGTGCGACCCAGCACCGAGGCAGAGCTGGCGGCAGCCGACGGGGCAACCGCCAAGGGAGCCCGCCTCGCTGCCCGCGCCTTCGTCCGCGCCCGCTCCCGTTTCAAGGGTTAAAAGATAAGGACCAGATTCCTACCGAATACCGTGTGGACGTTAGGTACTTCGGTAGGAATCTGGTCCCTACTGTAAAGAGACGGGTGCGGACGCCTAGGGGCAGTTCGCGCGCCCGGGATAGAAGCTCCGCCTAAGAGTTGAAGGGCTGGGCGCAGGCTGCCATAGTGCCCTCGGTGTAACCCTTAGTGAACCAGCTGACGCGCTGCTCTGATGAGCCGTGGGTCCAAAGGTCGGGGTTGACCTCTTGACCCGAAGAACGCTGAATCGCGTCATCGCCAATAGCGCGGGCAGTATCAATGGCCTGCTGAATCTGGCTCTCGGTCAGGGGATCCAGCAGGGCGTTTTCACCCTTATCAGCCTGGGAAGCCCAGACGCCGGCATAGCAGTCGGCCTGAACCTCAACCTGTACAGCACCCGAATCAGCACCCGGGTCCTGGTAGTTGGAGTACCTCAGGGTGCCCATGGTCTGCTGAATGTGGTGGGCGAACTCGTGGGCGGTAACGTACATGACCGCAAAATCACCGTTCGACCCGCCCATAGCCTTGAGCTGGTCAAAGAAGGGAACCGACATATACACGGTCTGGTCAGCCGGGCAGTAGAAGGGGCCGGTCTGCGAGATATTGGCGGTACCGCAGCCGGTAGAAAGCTGACCTTCACCCAGCACTAGGTCGGGTGCGGTGTAGGAGATACCCGCCTCAGCAGGGAGCTTCTCTTCCCACACCATATCCAGGCTTACGCCGGTCGCCAGAATACGGCAATCATCGTAGCGGTTGGCGTCCTCATAGGTCTGGCAGTGATCGAAGTTCCCGGCGCCGGTGACCTGGTCCTGCTGGGCTTCGGTGCCGTACATGGAGCTAGAGCCCCCGGTCAGGCCACCAAGGCCGCCCGAGGCAAAAAGGAAGATAGCACCAAGAACAAGCACGCCGGGAATACCGAACTTACGTGCAACACTGCTCATCAGCATCATCATGAGCGGGTTCGCACCGCCGCCGCCACCGGAGCGGCCGTTGCCGCCCGATGAACCTCGCTGGGAGTAGTTGTTATTTAGGTTGTCGTTAAAACCCATGACAGTTCTCTTTACTTCTCAAGCTGCGCGGTCTCACCCTGCGCGCCCTCGGAGGTGCCGGCATCCTCGCCCTTGCCACCCTCAAACTTGGGGGCCCGGTCGGAGTTAAGGGCATCGGGGAAGACAGCGGGCAGGGCACCGAAGGTCTGCTCCACCGACTTGACCACATTCTTACCCAGGGCCAGGTTGGCACCGCCACCCACCACAGCACCGATACCGAACGGCAGGGCACGGCCGAGCAGGGCGCCGGACTGGCGGGTCAAGAAGCGCTTAATGAACATATTGCGGATGGTGCGCTCGATACTGAACACCTTGCCGGAGTCCTTGGAACCCATCATCATGCCCCACTTGCGGGAGACACCGCCGGTCTTGCCGGTGTGGGCCAGGATTGAGTTCATGAGCACGGAGCCGTCCTCACCCAGCATGATGGCCATGACCATGAGGCGGGATTTTTCGGGGTCATCTACGTGCACGCCGTGCAGCTCAGCCATAGCCTGCGCGTAGATAGCGGTGCGCTCAAGATAGCCGCCAACCGCCAGGGCAGAGAGACCGACGGACGCCGCAGTACCCAGACCGGGCACGAAAGCGGTTGCGCCGACGGCGCCGCCACCAACGGTTACATCGCGCAGGTAGGCCTTTTCGAGGCGCTTGGCAATCTGATCAGGGGTCTCGTTAGGGTGCTTCTCACGCATCTTCTTGAGCATGGAAACAATCAGGGGGCGCTGAACCTTCAGCACAGTGTCGACAGTGCGGGTGACTGCGGGCTTGGGCTGACCGTTAGCGTCGAAAGCGCTAGATGCGTTGAAGTTGAACATAGCTTTTAGTTTACCGGCAAATAGCTGTAAACACAGTGTGCTTGCTATTGTGTACGCCCTAGGCGTGGCGGGCTGCGGTAGCTCACGGTGGCGACTGTTGCGCCCACCGCCAGATGAGTGAGCGGCACAGCCACATTTGGCGGTGAGCGCCACATCTACGGCAGACACCTGCCTATACTGGTTGCAGTATCTTCTTGAAAGTAGGCACCCGTGCAAGCAGTTCGTTCACGTTTGGCCGGTTCTGATAAGACCACCGGCGTCCTGCTGGTCATTGGCTCCTGCATCTCCCTACAGGTGGGAGCGGCTTTTGCTGTGCAGCTCTTCCCCCAGCTGGGAGCCTGGGGCGTGACCACCCTGCGTCTGGGAGTAGCGGCCCTGGTCATCTGCGCTCTCACCCGACCCCTTTTCTGGCGGTGGACGCCCGCCCAGTGGGTCGCCGTCATCCTGCTCGGGGCTGCCTTCGCCGGCATGAACGGAGCCTTCTACCACGCCATTGAACTGCTGCCCCTGGGGCTGGCAGTCTCGGTAGAGTTTATCGGCCCACTGGTTCTGGCAGCTGTGCTCTCCCGCCGGCCTATCGACGCCCTCTGGATTGGACTAGCCACCATCGGCATGGCCCTCATCGGGGCTGAAAAGGCCTTCGGAGCTGAGCACATTTCTACCCTTGGCCTGGTCTTTGCCCTGGTCGCAGCCTTCTTCTGGGCTTGTTATATTCTGGCCAGCTCCCGCGTAGGCAGGCTCTTTGATGGGGCGGGCGGCCTGGGTGCCGCCCTGGTCATCGCCACCCTCATTACCCTCCCCTTGGGCGGGGTCGGGGCTGCCCAGGCCTTTGCCGACCCGGGCGTCCTTGCCCTGGCAGTGGGTACGGGCCTGCTGGCGTCCGTGGTCCCTTACACTTTCGAGCTGGCGGCCCTGCGCCGCTTGCCCAATAATGTCTTCTCGATTCTGCTCAGCCTAGAGCCGGGTATCGCAGCCATTGGCGGCTGGCTGCTGCTAGACCAAGAAACCGGTGCCCTGCGCTGGGCGGCAATCTTGCTGTTGACGGTCGCCTCTATGGGTATCACAGCGACCTCTCGCCCCAAGCGGGCAGCGAGCGAACCCGCACCTGTCACCAGCACCATCGCCCAGGTGGACGCCCCCTAGCCCAGCTTGTCGAGCAGCTCCACCAGCTCATCGGTGCCCAGGGCGGACGCCGGGTGCGGCCCGGCACCCACCAGGTAGGTCGCGGCGTCCTGGGCGAGGGCCACATGGGAGCCCACCAGAATAAGGTTGCCCGCATGGCGGCCGCCCAGCATGGTGGTATCAGCCAAACACCAGACGTGCTCAAAGACCTCTAATAGGGTTCGGGCCTGGGCTACGAAGAAGCTGAGCCCGGCGTCATCGCCCACATTGACGGCCAGCAGGCCGCCCGGGCTATCGCCGCTTACCGGGGCCAGGGAATCGCGCAGGTCGGTGTAAAACTCGGTGGTGGTTAGGTGGGGTGGAGCCTCCCAGCCCGAGAAGATATCGAGAACGACCAAATCCAGACCGCCCGGGGCACCCAACTCATCCCTCAGCCGGGGAGCGGCCGCGGCGGCGTCCTCAATCAAAATTGTGCAGTTAGTGCCCTCTGGCAAGGGTAGTTGCTCCATCACGAAACCGGGCAGCTCCCGCTCAATATCAACAGCCAACTGGACTGAACCGGGGCGGGTGGCCTGAATGTAGCGCATCAGGGTCAGGGCACCGGCCCCCAGGTGGGCGGCGGTGATGGGTGCCCCGGGCTCAGCCTGAAGATCAACCAGGTTGCCGATTCGGCGTAGGTACTCGTAGAAGATGAAGTCGGGGTGGGCTAGATCCACGTGGGACTGCTCAGCCCCGCCGATTTCAAGAATCCGGCCGGTCGCTGAGAAGCCGTCAGGGGCAACGGATGCGCTCAGGCCAGAAAAAGAAAGTTGAATGGTGCGTGACATGTTCTCTAGCCTAGCCCCTTTCCGGTCTAGTGCAGGTTCCGCAGGTCTTCGTCGGCAGCCAGGGAGCGCGGCTCCATCTGGAAGGTGGAGTGCTTGATGGACACCTCAAAATGCTCAGCCACGCAGCTTTGCAGGTGCTTGAGAATCTCTACGGAGTGGCCCGAGGTGAAGCACTCATCGTCGAGCACAATGTGGGCGGTGAGCACCGGCAGGTCGGAGGAGATCTGGCTGGCGTGTAGGTCGTGTACGGCAACCACGTGGGGCTGGCTTTCCAGGTGGCGGCGCACCTCGTCGAGATTGAGCCCGCGCGGGGTTGATTCAAGTAGCACCGAGGCGGTTTCGCGGAAGAGCTTGACAGTGCGCGGAATAATGAGCAGACCGATGAGCATAGCAACCAGGGCGTCGGCCTGGTAGAAGCCGGTACGCCATATCACCAGGGCCGAGATAACAACGGCCACCGAGCCCAGGGCGTCGTTGAGCACTTCGAGGAAGGCTGCGCGCATGTTGAAGTTGGTGCGTTCACCACCGAGAAGAACGGCGATCATCACGATATTGCCTACCAGGCCAATGACGCCGAAGATCAGCACTTCACGGCCGGGGATGGGGGCCGGTTCCAGCAGGCGCTGCACAGCCTCGTAGAGCACAAAGAGCCCTACGCCCAGGAGTACGGCTGCCTGGAACATGGCCGAGAGCACCTCGACCCGGCGGAAGCCCCAGGTGTGGCGGGAGGACGCCGGTAGGCGGACCAGGCGCGCAGCGGCCAGGGCCACGCTCACCCCCAGGGCATCGGTGAAGACATGAACCGTGTCGAAGAGCAGAGCCAGGGAGCCGGTTAGCCAGGCTCCGACCAGCTGGAAGGCTACCAGCGACCAGGCGATAGCCACCACGACGATGAGGCGGCGTTCGTTGACTCCAGCACCCTGGGAATGCCCGTGGGTATGGCTATGAGAGTGACCGTGAGAATGGCCCATAGTGCGCCTTCCTAGTAGATGCCGAACCCCTTATAGGAGCCCACCGGCTGGGTGATGTCAGAGTCAACGTGGTCAACCCTACCGGCGGTATCACCGCCGGTCAGTTCGGCAAGGAGCTGCTCACAGGCGTCCGCGCTGCCCTGGGCGATAATCTCAACCGAACCGTCGTCCATGTTCTTGGCGTAGCCCACCAGCCCCAGGGGCTTGGCGATACCGGCCACCCACCAGCGGAAGCCCACACCCTGCACGTGCCCGTAGGCGGTCGCCATGAGCTGAGCCTCGGCAGGTTCAGGGGGAGTTTTATCGGTGAAAATATCAAAGAAACCCATGTCAGAAGAGTCTTTCTCTAGTAGCCCAGCTTGGCGTTCGCCAGTACGGGTAGAGCCTCGCGGGCCCGGTCCACCTCGGTGAGGTCAAGGTCAACCACCAGAATCTCGGGAGCTTCACCGGCCTCAGCCAGGGTCGCACCAAAGGGGGAAACTACCCGGGAGTAGCCCACGCCGGTCGGCTGGGTAATATCTGCCCGCGGGTCAGCGCTGGTAGGCGATGCCTGATCAACAGCCAACACAAACATATTGGAATCTAGGGCACGGGCACTGGTGAGAATCTGCCACTGGCTCACCTTACCCTCACCCCCGGCCCAGGAGGCCGCAACAATCGTTGCCTTAGCCCCTGCCCGGGAGTAGTCGGCAAAAAGCTTGGGGAAGCGCACGTCGTAACAGGTAGCCAGGCCAATTTTGGTGCCATCCACGGTGACGGTCACCAGCTGTTCACCTGCCTTGACGCCCTCAGATTCCTTAAAACCAAAAGCGTCGTAGAGGTGCATCTTGGTGTAGACGGTCTCTACCCCGTTCTGGTCGAAGCAGTAGAGGTTGTTATAAACCCGCAGGTTCCATTCATCAGAGAGCTGCACCGGGGCGAAGCCGCCCGCCACCACGGTCACGTAGTTCTCGCGTGCAATGTTAGCGAGGGCGGTGCGGAAGGTCAGCTCGTGTTGGGCAGCGTCGTCGTAAAGGCGCCCGCCAAAACTCAGCATGGCGGCCTCAGGGAAGACCACCAGGCGAGCCCCGCGCTCTGCTGCGAGCGCCGTGTATTCACGGATCGTCTCGATATTGCGGGCAACGTCCTTGGTACTGAGCATCTGGGCGAGAGCTATCTTCATACCTTCAACTCTAGAGGGCGCAGCGAGCGGTGACCAGATTAACGCGCTTAGAGACCCGCCGCCTGCTTGAAGACCGCCACCATGTCGGCGGTGCTGGTGCCTGAGTCCACGTTCTCCAGTTTGGTTCCCTCCACCACGAAACTGGGGGTGCCCTTCACACCTGCGGCGACGCCGTCCTGGTACTCCTGCTCAATCAGGGCCAGGGCCTCGTCGCTTGCCAGGTCAGACTCGAAACGGGAGCGTTCCAGGCCCAGCTCTTCGGCGTAGTCACCCATGAGGGTGGCGAACTGGGCGGTGTCGGTGATTTCCTTCCAGTCGGCCTGGTGGGTGTAGAGGTGATCAGCCATAGCCACGTAAGCACCCTGAGCCTCAGCAGCCTGCACCGCCTGAGCCGCAGGGACGGCATTGGCATGCATGGGCAGCGGGAAATGGCGTACCGTCACGTTCATGGTGCCCTCCAGTTCGGCAGCGGCTTCACGGTACTTGGGGTCGGCCTTGGCGCAGTAGGGGCACTGTAAATCGGTGTAGAGGGTCACCGTGGGGGCTCCGTCCGTCACGGCATTGAGCTGGTAACCAGCATCGGTGCGGACGCCCGCCGCAGCTTCACCGCTCGCGGCGGCAGAAGCGCCGGCAGTGGTCTCAGTAGAACCGACACAGGCCACCAAACCCAGCAGAGGGAGGGTGCTCACAAGGGCTCGGCGGGTGAGTTTCACAGACATAAGACTCTTCTCTCAGACGATAGTTCTGAACCCAGCCTAACCACCCGCCTGCACCCCGTACGGGCACAGACTGTCAGCAAGCGTCCGCCCCTCATGAGATACCACACAAACGCCCGCCGCTCCGCCCCTAAAGCCCACACAAAGGAATAAACTCAGAAGTAAACATACGGTAGCTCCACAGCCACCGTAACCCACAAAAACACAGCCACAAGGATGTAGACCCAGATGACCAACGGCATGTACATTTCCGCGATGAACCAGGGCTCCGGCAAGTCCCTCATCGCCATCGGCCTGCTCGACTCCCTGCTCAAAGAAACCGACCGCGTCGGCTTCTTCCGCCCCGTCTTCAGCGGCGAAATCGAGTCACAAGACCCCCTCATCCGTCTGCTCCGCACCAAGTACAACCTCAGCGACGCCCAGGCCCGCGGCGGTGTCTCCCTCGAACGCTGCCGCGAACTGCTGGCCTCCGGCGACCACGAAGAAATGTCCTCCATCGCCGTCTCCGTCTACTCCGACATGGCCAAGCACTGCGACGCCATCATCGTCGACGGCACCGACCTGCTCTCCCACAACGCAGCAACCGTAGAATTCGACCTCAACGCCCAGTTCGCCAAGGACCTCGGCACCCCCGTCATCGCCGTCGTCGGCGCCCAGGAATCCACCGTCTCCGACGTCGTCAACGCCGTTGACGTCGCCCGCACCGAACTCCACGGCGCCAAGGTAGACGTCCTGGCCATCATGGTCAACCGCGCCCGCCCCGAACTGCGCGAAGAAATCCTCAAGAACGTCAAGCGCGGCCCCTCCAACCGCCCCGTCTACGTCCTGCCCGAACTGCCCGAAATCTCCCTGCCCACCGTCGCCGAAGTCGTCTACAACCTCGGCCTCAACCATGACGGTATGAGCCAGGACTTCCTGGACCGCGACATCCACGACATCAAGATCGCGGCCATGACCGTCTCCAACTTCCTCTCCCAGTTCACCGACGGCGACTTCGTCATCGTCCCCGGCGACCGCTCCGACATCATGGTCGCAACCCTCGCCTCCGCCCTCTCCCCCAGCTTCCCCGCCCCCTCCGGCATGCTGCTGACCGGTGGCCTCGCAGCAGAACTCAAGGGCGACACCGCCATCGGCCAGCTGGTCGAAAAGGCCCCCTTCCCCGTCTTCACCACCCAGCTCGACACCTTCAAAGCCGGCCGCGCCGTCTCCATGGTGCGCGGCCAGCTGGCCCTCGGCCAGCCCCGCAAGATCGCAACCGCCCTGGGTGAATGGTTCCGCAACGTCGACGAAAAGGAACTCTTCGAGCGCCTCGAACTCGAACGCCCCGCCACCATGACCCCCCTGCGCTTCCTGCACAACCTCATCGAAAAGGCCCGCAGCGACCGCCGCTCCATCGTCCTACCCGAAGGCTACGACCCTCGCATCCTGCGCGCAGCCTCCATCATCGTCCGCCGCGACTTCTGCGACCTCACCCTCATCGGCAACCCCGAAAAAATCGCAGAAATCTGCCAGCGCGAATCCATCGACCTGCCCATCGCAGAGGACGGCAAGCGCGGCGTCACCATCATCGACCTCGACAACAACACCTACACCGAGGACTTCGCCAAAACCTACGCCGAACTGCGCGCCCACAAGGGCATGACCCTCGAAGGCGCCCAGAACCGCATGATGGACCCCTCCTACTTCGGCACCATGCTGGTACACAAGGGCATCGTCGACGGCATGGTCTCCGGCGCCGTGAACACCACCGCCAACACCATCCGCCCCTCCCTGGAATTCATCAAGACCCGCGAAGGCGTCAAGGTCGTCTCATCCGTCTTCCTCATGCTCATGGAAGACCGCGTGCTCGTCTTCGGCGACTGCGCCGTGAACCCCAACCCCAACGCAGAGCAGCTGGCCGACATCGCCAAGGCCTCCGCCGAGACCGCCCGTCAGTTCGGTGTTGACCCCAAGGTCGCCATGCTCTCCTACTCCACCGGCACCTCCGGCTCCGGCACCGACGTCGAACTCGTCGTCGAAGCCACCGAGAAGCTACGCGAGGCCAACCCCGACTTCGCCTTTGAGGGCCCCATCCAGTTCGACGCGGCCTCCAACATGTCGATCGCCTCCTCCAAGCTCCCCGGCTCAGAGGTCGCAGGCCAGGCAACCGTCTTCATCTTCCCCGACCTGAACACCGGCAACAACACCTACAAGGCTGTTCAGCAGACCTCCGGCGCCGTAGCCGTCGGCCCCGTCCTGCAGGGCCTGCGCAAGCCCGTGAACGACCTCTCCCGCGGCGCTACCGTTGATGACATCATCAACACCGTAGCCATCACCGCGATCCAGGCACAGACCCTCTAAATTAAAGGAAAACACTTTCATGCTCGTACTCGTTATTAACTGCGGTTCCTCATCTGTGAAGTACCAGGTGCGTGACACCGCCGCTACCGGTGAAGAGAACCAGGTCATCGCTAAGGGCCTGGTGGAGAACATCGGCTCAGCTGAGATTCCCACCCACACCGAAGCTCTCGACATCATGGCTAAGGCCCTGGTTGAGCCCCTGCACGGCAAGACCATCGACGCTATCGGCCACCGCATCGTTCAGGGCGGCGACGTCTTCTCAGAGCCCGTGCTGGTCACCGACGAGGTCATCACCAAGATTGATGAGCTCTCCCCTCTGGCTCCCCTGCACAACCCTGCCCACGTGCTGGGTCTGAAGGCTGCCCAGGAAACCTACCCCGGCGTCCCCATGGTTGCCGTCTTCGACACCGCCTTCCACGGCACCATGCCCGAGCACGTCTACCGCTACGCTGTGCCCGAAGAACTGGTGGAGAAGTACGGCGTGCGCCGCTACGGCTTCCACGGCACCAGCCACGACTACGTCACCGGCATTGCCGCTGACTTCCTGGGCCTGGACCGCTCCGACTTCAACGGTGTGATCGCCCACCTGGGTAACGGCGCGTCCGTCACCGCTGTTGAGGGCGGTCAGTGCCTGGACACCTCCATGGGCTACACCCCCCTGGCTGGCCTGGTCATGGGCACCCGCTCCGGCGACATCGACCCCTCAGTACTGACCTCCATCATGATGCGCGACCCCGAAATGACCCCCGCCAAGATGGACTCCCTGCTGAACAAGGAATCCGGCCTGCTCGCTATCGCTGGCAACAACGACATGCGCGCTGTGGTTGAGGCTATGGAAGCTGGGGACGAGCGCGCCAAGCTGGCCCTGGACATGACCTCCTACCGCCTGGCTAAGTACATTGGCGCCTACCATGTAGCTGTTGGTGGCGCTAAGGCCCTGGTTTTCACCGCAGGTATTGGTGAGAACTCCCACCAGTTCCGTGAGCTGGCTGTTGAGCGCCTGGGTGCCCTGGGCATCAAGCTGGACGCCGAAGCCAACAAGGTACGCGGCGACGAGCCCCGCCTCATCTCCACCGAGGACTCAGCTATCCCCGTCCTGGTTGTTCCCACCAACGAGGAAAAGGCTATCGCTGAGGCTACCGAGGCCCTGGTTGCCTAAGTTTTAGAGCCTCACCGCTGATAGAGCGGGGTTTCCTTCGAACTACAGTTCTTTACTGTGTTTCGAAAGAAACCCCGCTTTTCGTTTCTAGCTAGACAGCAAGACCCACAGCTAGAGTTACACCATTACGAAGAAGCAGCCGAACAATCTATTCAGTATTTTTAGATAGGTTCTTGACTGGGTCCTAAACAAGGTATTAAAGTCAGACGCACAAGAACTCACTCTTGATCCCCAAGTCTCAGCCAAAGACGGCTGACCAAGCACTCAAGGAGTAAGCCATGTTTCCTGAAAGAAAATTTATCTCCCAGGTAGCAGTCGCATCACTTACCCTCTGCATGCTTCCTGTTCTTAGCGCGCCTGCGGCTCATGCCAGCTCCTCAGAAACCACCCCCGCGCTAGCTCATTGCACTCCAATGACTTCCCCGCCAGAGTCCTTCCCAGCCTCATCGACCCTCTATTTTAAGGTCAACGATGAGATTCAGTGTGGCAGATCAATCCCAACGTCTTTGCTCCTTTCAGCAAATAAAGTAAATATTTCAAATTTCAGCAAATAAAGTAAATATTTCAAAGTTTAAAGTCCGCTTTGAGGGAGGAAAACAAAGAGACCCCAAAACGCGCTGGTATATAGAAAGAGACCACGCAGGTCACGCTGATAGCTACTGGAAACTTAAGAGCCCTCACTCAAAATCAACTATATATTCACTCAGAGAAAATGGTGAAATACGCTAAACCAAAGATTAATATTTTAAATCTGAAAATAATTAGAACGGGAAGACAGCTTAGGGGTCAATCCGAAAGGGATCACCTAAGACTCAATACGAAAATTATATATGCTCAAGAAGGCTGAAGTCTAAATACAATTCCTGGAGAGATTGTAGGAAATTTATTTGAAATAAATCCTGCCAGATTATAATGAAAGTTAAATCCTGAAGATGTATTCCTTTACCTATATACCCTACCCCTGCCCCGCCCCTGAAGTTTACGAAGAACATGGAATAGCACAGGGAATCATTGCAGCGCAAGAAAAGAGCAGTCTCAATGTCTACCTATTTGAATTAATGCCAGTAGACGCAGATAGTTCAGAATTTGCAGTTGTTGATTACAAAAAATTTCCAGTAACCTCAGAATATGTTCTAAATATAAATTTAGAAAACTCAGAATTTACAGCAGTTGCCAACCCGATGAAGCATAGTGAGATGGTAATAGCGGAAAATTTGCCCAAGCAGGAAATTTACAGAAAATACTATGCAGCAGAGTCGCAGCCACATTTTTCAAACCTAACAAAATGTCTCGTTGAATACATCTTAAACTGCAAAGAACTTTTCAATCTTACACCACAAGAAAGTTCATATGGTTTAGTTGAATGGAATATACCAGACATCCTCAAAAGAGATTTAAAAATAACCAAAGATAACTTTGAAGAAAAATTAACCCAGTGGTTTATAACAGGCGACAGTCTTACCTGCATATACCCTCCCAATGAATTTCCACTAGACGAGACAGATTATCGCTTACCAACCGAATACGGTTACTCTGTAGAGGTTCGCGGTGAAATATCCGGTGTTGTCATGTGGTCAGCATACCACCCACCACATTTCTGGTCGTCTGGTGTATCACCAGCCCTAACGCAAGGGTCTCCAATATCAGAAATACCCCAATTGCGAGATATAGAAACTGCGCTAAAATCATACATATAAATTTCATCTTTCATCTAACCTTCTCCAGCCAAGCGCAGAAATACTTAACCACTATGCATCCACCTCCCTACCCGGCACTACATATTCTTTCAATAATTCAGGCACACATATCTCCCACATAGTAGCTACCAGACGAGCCAATATGATGGCAAACTACTCATTTAGCATTGTTTGGAATGGAGTACTTGCGCAAAACCTGTGTGCTCGCCTGCACGGTTACATCAATGGAATAACTACCCAGGATACGAGCTGTTCTGTTCTTTAGAGCTAGATTTATAGACAAGGCCGCTCAATGAATTAGTTTTTTCCAGACTCACGTTCACCATTTTCCGGCGCCAGCAAAGCTTCACCGTAAACTCTGTTGACCCAAATCATTATCAGTAAAGGATTTTGTCCCATAACAAAACAAACAAAGAAAGAAGGTCTCCCCCTCCTCATCCACGTGCAGGGAATAGGGACTATACTCGCATATTTTGCCCCTTTCCTTATAGTGCCCATGTT
Source organism: Rothia sp. (in: high G+C Gram-positive bacteria) (assembly GCA_030529845.1). Classification (GTDB taxonomy): domain Bacteria; phylum Actinomycetota; class Actinomycetes; order Actinomycetales; family Micrococcaceae; genus Rothia. Next base: position 323,228 of record JAUMWB010000002.1, read on the forward strand.
AATTTTAAATATTTTTAGCATCTTACACTCTCTGGTAAACCACCAAGCCATGCAAAAAAATATTTTTTCAAATCCTTTTCTTACTTACTACAGTCATTTTCCTACTTGCCCATACGATAACTCAAACTAAGAAAGTTTTTTAAAAAATAGGTGAAAAGCTAATATCACAAGATAAAATATCGAGTCAGGTCCATCTGAAACATCAGGCTTTTCTTGCTACTGTGGAACCAGAACACACCGCCTAACCAGCAGGAAATCGCATGAGTGAGAACAACCCCGGCACCACCCCGCCCTACCCGCAACAGCCCGGCCCACAGGCGTCCGCACACAGCAAGGAGCAGGGCCTCACCCAGCCCCTACCCAACGACCTCAGCAACGGCTGGCTGCCCGAAGACACGCGCCAGCGGCCCCTCTCGCCCCTGCCCGCGCCCAAGCTCTTCGGCTTCCAATCCCTACTGCCCTTCAAGTTCCTCAATGCGCTGCGCCACCCCGCAGAACTGCCCCTGGTCGTCATGGCCTACGCGCTCACCATCATGCTCTACGTGGGCGGCGGTATCTACCTCATCTACTCACTCTTCAGCAGCGTGCTGGGGGACGACTTCGTCAACTACCAAATCAGCAACCTGGTCGGCCAGCTCATCGCCATCGCTATCTACCTGCCCCTGGGCATCTTCTTCATGCGTGGCGCCATGTACGGACGTCTGCGCCTGAGCGGGGTGCGCATCACCCCCACCCAGTTCCCCGAGGCCTACCAGATGGTTGTTGAAGCCGCCCACGCCGCCGGCCTACGCCGCGTACCCGACGCCTACGTCGTGCTCGGCAACGGCCAAATCAACGCCTTCGCCTCGGGCCACGGGCACCGCCGCTTCATCGCCATCTACTCCGACCTCTTCGAAATCGGCGGCGCAGCCCGCAACCCCGAAGCCCTGCGCTTCATCATCGGGCACGAGGTAGGGCATATCGCCGCCGGTCACGTCAGCTACTTCCGCCTGATTTTCACCAGCTTCTTCATGCAGATTCCAATCCTTGGCAACCTGCTCTCCCGTACCCAGGAATACACCGCCGATAACTTCGGCTACCGCTACGCCCCCGACGGCGCCGAAACCACCACCACCGTACTCGCCGCTGGCAAGTACCTGATGAACGACGTGAACTTCCACGAACTAGCCAACCGAGCCGTCTACGAGCGAGGCTTCTTCACCTGGTTCGCGAACATCGGATCCACCCACCCGCCGGTCACCTGGCGAGCCCATGCCCTGCGCGACCGCACCGAACCCGGCCGCCTCATCTGGCGACCCAAGAACAACCCGCCCTACCCGCTGTCCATGATTCCGGCGGCAGAGCCTGCCGAAGCCTGGGCCGACCCCCTGCAGGCCACCGACCACCTGGCCACCTACCCCGAGCGGGCCGATAACCAGCACTGGGGTTCGGTCAACACCACCTACCGCCGCCCCGCCCAGTACCGCGACCGCGCCGTGGGCGATATGCTCTACACCGGCTGGGTACCCCCGCAGTACCGCCAGCGCACTCCCTGGAACAGCTTCGGAGCCCCCTCACCGCAGGAGCCCCAGCAGGTGCCTGACCAGCAGGGTCAGGACGCCGGTAGTGGCCAGGGGGCTACACCTCGGGAAGGTGAGCGCCCGGCGTCCGCCCCTGGCAACCCACCCACTGACCAGGACTAACCCTCGACGTGAAAACCCCACCCCAACCTGTTGCCTGCATCACAAGCATGGGTTAGGGTGGGGTTTATTAGCCCTCAAGAAAGAAGGTGAGCCCCATGGGTTTTCTCTACGCTATCGCAGGTATTGTTGCCCTGGTTCTAGCAGCGCTCGGCGGCGCCAAGTGGTATGAGGCTGAAAAGGGCAAAGAGTAAAATGGGCTAAATGGCCCTACCCCAGAAATTGCGCTCCTGGCGCCCAGACCCGCTCATCACCCTGATTCTGCTCGCCGTTGCCCTGGCGATCATCTTCCCAGCGCGGGGGGACTTCGCCGAGGGGTTCAGCGTAGCCACCAAAATCGCTATCGGCCTACTCTTCTTCCTCTACGGCGCGAGGCTCTCACCCCAAGAAGCCCTGCAGGGCCTGAAGAACTGGCGACTCCACAGCACTATCCTGGGCTTTACCTACCTCATCTTCCCTCTCATCGGCCTAGCCCTCTACCCTATCCAGGGTCTTATCGGGCGGGAGCTCTATCTGGGCCTGCTCTTTATGACCCTGGTGCCCTCCACCGTGCAGTCCTCGGTGGCTTTCACCTCGATTGCTAGGGGCAATGTGGCAGGGGCAATTGTTAGCGCGAGTGCCTCAAATATCGTGGGCGTGGTTGCCACTCCCCTGCTGGTCATGATGCTGATGCAGAGCGACCAGCTCACTATCTCCGGCTCTGTTTTCGGTGATATTGCCCTTCAGCTCCTCCTGCCCTTCATTCTGGGTCAGCTCCTGCGCCGTTGGGTAGGCGACATAGCCAAGAACAAGCTAACCAAGCACGTTGACCGGCTCTCCATCGCCATGGTGGTCTACGCGGCCTTTTCGGACGGCATCGTGCAGGGCATCTGGACCCGCATCAGCCCCTGGCAGATTCTGCTTCTAGTTCTTCTGTCGATTGCCCTGGTGGAGTTCTTGCTCTGGCTCAGCGGTGTTGTGGCCAAGAAGCTGGGCTTTAGCTACGGCGACCGGGTGGCGGTGCAGTTCTGCGGCTCGAAGAAGTCCCTGGCCACTGGCCTACCCATGGCAGCGGTCATTTTCGGGGGCGGAGCCGTGGGTGCCCTCATTCTGCCGCTCATGATTTTCCACCAGGTTCAGCTCATGATTTGCGCGGCCAAGGCCGCCCGCTGGGGCAGGCAGGTCGAGGCTTCATAGTGAAAATCATGGTGACTATCATGGTGAAAATAGCCATCATGGTTAGCAATGATGTTGACTTTTCACTATGACCGCCCCATGCTTTAACCATGACCTGAACGCCTTAACGAAACCCTCAAACAGCTACGTCAGCACCAAGGCGACACCACCACCATTGAAGTCAAAAAAGCCCAGGGAGGCATGCCGACCCGCCTAGGGGAAACCCTCTGTGCCTTTGCCAATATGCCTAGTGGCGGAACTATTATCCTAGGTGTCGACGAGAAGGCAGGGTTCACCGTTACCGGAATACCCCAGGTTGCCCAGCTCGAAGCAGCGATCGCTGCACATAGCCGAAACGATGTTATTCCGGCCCCGTATCTAGAGTTCACGTCCCTCTCCCCAGAAGAGGATGAAGCCACTACCGTACTCATTGTTGAAGTCCAGGGGCTCCCTATCACAGACAAGCCTGCCACCTACAAGGGCGTATCGTATCTTCGCCAGTCAGACGGTGACTACGCAATGAACCCCGTGGAGCTACGCATGATTGAGATTGCTAAACTCCACACTTGTGAGCACATTCGCTATGATGCCCAGCCTGCCCCCAACAGTACCAGGGCAGATTTAAACCCCCAGCTCGTTAAGAACTATCTGGAGCACACTCGGGCAAGCAGCAGGCGTATGCGGCAGCTAGAGGACGAAGATATTCTCAGGGCAACATGTGTCTTAGACCCCCAGGGCACTCCCACTGTAGCGGGTGTGTACGGATTAGGTTTTTACCCGCAGGGCCCTGAACCTGCGCTCGGGGTGACCGCCGCCGTCCTCACCACCCGCAACGGCACGTCGCGAAGCCGCAATCTTGAGCATTTCGATGGAGCAGTGCCTGACCTGCTTGCGGACCTCACGAACTGGGTGGAGGCCAACCTCCCCACCTACCAGGTCTACAACAGCAGCGGGGAGCTTTACGACCAAACGGTTCTCCCCATGACCGCAGTGCGCGAGGTCATTGCCAACGCCCTGGTTCACCGTGACCTGAGCCCCCTGACGCTCAGCACCGGCAAGTCTGTGCAGGTCCGTATCACAGAGCAGCGCCTCATCGTTGAGAGCCCCGGTGGTTTGCGGGGACTTTCTACCCACCAGCTCCTGAGCGAAGAACACGCTCAAGCAGCGGTCAACCAGAGGCTCTACCACCTGATGAAGAACAGTGAGACATCAGATGGGGCTCGGGTTATTGAGGGCGAGGGCGGAGGGATTCGGGAGGTCCAGCAGGCCCTCGAAGCAGCAGGAGCACCCGCCCCTATTTTTACCGATACCGGGGTCAAGTTTCGGGTGGTTCTCTGGTTTGCAGAGCACCCCCTGCCTGCCCGCCAGGAACAACCTGTACGCCCAGCCCCGGTAGCCGCCCCGAGCGCTCAGCCCCAAGCCCCTGCTCCGGTTCTACCCCAGGGAGTCGGCAAGAATACCCCTCTTATTGCACAGGCGCTTGCGTCCGGGCAGGTACTGACGCGCGCTCAGCTTGCCAACCAGACTGGGCTCAGCCCCGCCCAGGTTCGCTACGCTGTAGAGCGGCTCCTTGAGGCAGGCCTCGTTGCGATGGTGGGTGAGCGAGGACGCAAGGGAACCGGCTACCGTTGGATGGGTTAGGACGCCCCCGGGTTCAACTCCCGCAGAATATCAATGAGCAGGCGGGCGGTGGCATAGCCCCCACAGGCCGAATGTAGCTGCCATCTGAGACCGGTTGACTTCATGGAATTGAACCGGGTTCGCTCCCTAGCTTACAGTGGTGCCCATGACCCTTACCCAGGCCCTGATCGGTTTCGCCGGTATCGCTTTTCTGATTACGATTATCCCGGCTACAGATACCGCCCTGGTGCTGCGCTCCCTCGTAGCCGGGGGCAAAAGAAGCGCCTACGCCTGCGTCTTTGGTATTACGGCTGGCCTGCTGATCTGGGGCGTCACCGCCGCCACCGGCCTGGCCGTACTCATGGCAGCCGCGCCCCTCATCTTTGACCTCATCACCGTAGCGGGCGGCCTCTACCTGATCTACCTGGGTATCAAATTCCTGCTCAGCCTCGGAGGCTGGGGGCAGGTGACATCCCTCAAAACAGAGCAAGCCGCCCTGGCCTCACTGCCTACACCTGCGGCGTCCTTACCCGGAATCAGCGGGGAGGACGGCCCGGCCCCGGCCAACGAGAAAAAGGTGGGTAAGGACTTTCTGGCGGGCTTCATCGCCAACATTCTCAACCCGAAAATCGCGGTCTTCTACATTGCCAGCGTGCCGCCCTTTATGGTGGCCAGCGTACACCCCTTCATTATGGGTAGCCTACTGGCCCTGATCCACGGCGGCATTAACGTGCTCTGGTTTACCCTGATTATCTCCCTGGCAGCCCTGGCCATGAAGTGGCTACTACACCCCCGCGCCACCCTGGTCATCGACGGCATCGCAGGGGCGGTGCTACTGGTCTTTGGCGTGCTGATCCTGGTGGAGGCGGCGCACAAGCTGCTCTAAAGCCCCAGGGCCTCCACAACCCGGATCAGGGAGATATGGGCCAAGGCCTGCGGAAAGTTGCCGGTCAGGCGCTGCTGGTCAAAGTCGTACTCGGAACTCATGAGCCCCAGGTCATTGGCGCAGGCCAGTACGGTATCGAGCAGGGCACGGCCGTCCTCTTCCCGACCCGAGCGAATATACTGCTCGGCCAACCAGAGGGAGGAGATGAAGTGGGGGTTATCCTGCCCCTCAAAGCCGTCCTGGGAGTCGGAGTTGTCGTAGCGGTAGATCATGCCCGAGGGGTGGGCGATGGTCTGCTCAATCCGCTGAACGGTGGCCAGCATGCGGGGGTCGTCCCAGTCAACCAGCCCAATTTGAGGCAGCTGCAGCAGGGAGGCGTCCACGGCGGTGCCGCCGTAGGTGGAGACGAAGCAGCCCAGGTCGGCGTTGAGGCCGCGGTCAAGGATGTCGTCGGCAACGGCGTCACGGCAGTGTTCCCAGGTGGCGGCGTCCCCGTCGAGCCCGAAGTCACGCACGGCGGAAACGCCGGCGTCGAAGGCTGCCCAGAGCATGGCCTGGGAGTGAGTGTAGACGGCGGGTTCGCCGAAGGTTTCCCACATGGAACGGTCGGTGTCGCCGATGCGTTCGGTGGCGGCATTCAGCAGAGCCTTCTGGATAGGCCAGGAAAGGTGGTCTTCTGCTACGCCCGCTTCGCGCAGGTTGGCGAAGGTGACGAGCACCTGTCCTAGGGCGTCCCCCTGGAACTGGTCACCCGACCCGTTGCCGCTTCTGACCGGCTGGGAGCCCTCATAACCGGGCAGGGCGAGGCGGCGCTCGATGTCGTCCTTTTCACCGGCCAGGCCGTAGACCGCGTGAATGCGGCGCGGGTTGTTGGCTAGGGCTCGCAGAATCCAGTTGCGCAGCTGGGCGGTTTCGCGTTCGTGGCCGTGGGTGAGGGTTACGTCCATGGCCATGGCGACATCGCGCAGCCAGGTGAAACGGAAGTCGTAGTTGCGTTTACCTCCAAGCACCTCGGGCAGGGAGGTGGTTGCAGAAGCGACCAGGGCGCCAGTTTCGCGGGAAATCAGGGCGCGTAGAACCAGCAGGGACCGCAGGCGGGCTTCCCGGTAGCGGGCGTTGGCTTCTTCGCGGTGGTCCTCGGCGGTGGGGGCAACAACCTGGCTCGCAGCCGTTTGGGCCAGCTCATGGTAGGTGGCTTCGTCGACCTCGGGAGCGGCAGTGTTGGAGCCGGTTTCCAGCAGAAGTGAGGAGGTCTTAGCTTCTTCCAGCTCTTCAACCTCGCGCACCGCCGAAATAGTAGCGGGCGCTTGCTCTGCCTGCTCAGATACGCGGACGCCGGTGGGCACCTGCCCGCCCTCGGGCAGGTGGGCGGGGGTGGCGTCCTCTTCTTCAGCTTCTGGCAGAGAGTCTGCGGGGCTGTAGAGATCTGACCATTCCTGCCACTGCTCCTGGGTGTAAGTCAGGGCGCTGGGGTAGTCAACCGGGGCAGGCGGGTTATGGTTGGAGGCAAAATAAGACAGGGTGAAGGTATAGCTCTGACCTGCCGAAACGGTGAAGGTCTCGGCCTTAGACTCGGGGTCACCCTCAGGCAGGGAGTCCCCCCGGAAGACCAGGGCATGGGGGCCAGCCATACCCACCAGCATGTCGGCGGACGGATCGGGGGCGCCGGTGGCATCCGCCCCCTCGTAGCGGGTCACCCAGGGAACCGTCTTACCGTAATCAAAACGCAGGGCCAGCTCGTGATACATGGTGACCTCACCGGTCAAGCCCTCCACGTTACGCACAATCGTGGTGCCGCCCGAAAGCGGCATAAACTCGGTGACGCGCACCGACGCCTCCCCCACAAACCAGACGGTCTGCAGAATAAAGGTGTTCTCGCGGTAGGAGCGTTCGGTGCGGACTTCTTCGACCGGGGCGGGATTGACCGACTCAAGGGGAGCCAGCAGCCAGCGTCCGTGTTCCCGCTCCCCCAGAAGGGCAGCGAAGACCGCGCGGGAGTCAAAGCGCGGGGCGCAGAACCAGTCGATGGAGCCGCTTCGCGACACCAGCGCGCCGGTATTCATATCTGAGAGCAGGGCGTAATCCTCGATGAAAGAAGCCATAGAACCAGTCTAACAGGGCGCTTAGTATCGACCGGTGGCGCTGAAGGTAATCGAAATTTTCATTAGCGTGTTCTTTTTCCGTACCTATGGCAATTTCGGTTACTTTCAAGAAACCACCCCCTTGCGAAGATACCCCTAGGGGGTATATGTTAAAGACATGAGCGAAGAACACTGCGCAACCCGCCAGGCCAGCCCGCACGAGGGGCACCAGCACGGCTACACTGCCGACAAGGACGCCTACCTCAAGCGCCTGCGCCGCATCGAGGGGCAGGTACGCGGCATCCAGCGCATGGTCGACGAGGATGTCTACTGCATCGACATCCTCACCCAAGTCTCTGCCATCAACAAGGCCCTGCACAGCGTCTCCATCCAGTTACTGGAAGACCACGTGCGACACTGCGTCGTCGAAGCTGCCACCCAGGCAGAGGCCACAGGCGACACCACCCCGCTCGACGACAAAATCAGTGAGGCCATGGCAGCTATTACCCGCCTTATCAAGAGCTAAACCCGGCGGAAGCCCACCGTTTCCCGCCACCGCAAGTACGGGCGTCCGCGCCCCTTACCTCATAAGGAGAAATACCATGTCAGCAACCATCGTCAAGGCAACCGGCCTCACCTGCAACCACTGCGCCATGAGCGTGCGCGAAGAAATCGAAGAGATTGAGAACGTCACCGGCGTAGAGGTCGATGTGGTTAAGGACGGCGAATCCACCGTCACCATCAACCACACCGGCGACCTGGACGCCACAGCCGTCTCAGCCGCCATCGAAGAAGCCGGCTTCACCCCGGTCGGCTAATCACCCAGCAGGCTGCCGAGGGCGGCTTTGCCCACGGGAGGGGCGGACGCGCGTCTCTGCCAGCTAACCTTCTCGCGGGCTCGCAAGCTCGCGCGCGATTCATGCCAGACCCAGCCAGTTGGCTGCCGACGCGCGTCCGCCCCCAAGCACCCTATAAGCACCGAACACAACAAACACATCAAGTGAAAGAAGGCGTCATGCCAACCCAATCCACCGCTGAGGTTTTCACCGGTGACACCCGCATCGTGAATCTGAACGTGGGAGGCATGACCTGCGCGTCCTGCGTGGGGCGGGTGGAGCGCAAGCTCAAGAAAATTGGGGTGGAGCCCTCGGTCAATCTGCCGCTGGAGACCGCCCGCGTGGTTGTACCAGCATCTATCACCGATGAGCAGCTGATTGAGACCATCGAGAAGGCCGGCTACTCTGCCAGTCTCAAGCAGGACGCCGTGGAGCAGGCAGACGAGGCCGGGCAGGATTCGCTCGCCCCGCGACTGTGGGTAGCGGCGCTCTTCACCCTGCCGGTCTTTCTGATATCCATGTTTGCCACCTTCCAGTTCCCCCACTGGGGCTGGGTGGTCGCAGCCCTGACCCTGCCGGTGGCCACCTGGGCAGCTATGCCCTTCCACCGCCCGGCCTGGACTAACCTGCGGCACGGCTCTTTCACCATGGACACCCTCATTTCTCTGGGTGTGGTTGCCTCCTACGCTTTTTCTCTCTGGCAGCTGGCCATGGACCCGGCTATGACCGCCCATGCCGGCCACGGGGCGTCCGCCGGTGGGCACGGCATGGACCATATGCTCTACTTCGATGCCGCCGCCATGATTACCCTCTTCCTACTGGCAGGGCGCACTATTGAACACCGCACCGCCCGGCGGTCCTCCCAGGCCCTGCGGGCTCTACTGAATCTGGGGGCTAAATCGGCCACGGTGCTGCAGGGCGGGCGGGAAGTGCAGATTCCCGTCAAGGATCTGCTGCCCGGCGACATCTTTCTGGTGCGCCCTGGCGAGAAAATCGCGGTGGACGGCGAGGTCCTTGAAGGACGCTCGGCGGTGGACACCTCCCTGCTGACCGGTGAGTCTGTGCCGGTTGAGGTGGAAGTTGGGGACGCTGTTGTCGGGGCGACCGTCAATACGTCCGGTTCCCTGACGGTGCGGGCAACCCGGGTGGGAGCCGATACCGTGCTGGCCCAGATGAGCCGCACCGTGGCCGAGGCCCAGTCCACCAAGGCTCCTATCGCCCGCCTGGCTGATAGGGTATCTGCGGTTTTTGTTCCGATTGTCATTGGGTTGGCCCTGGCCACCTTGGCAGGGTGGTTGTTGCTGACCGGCGACCTCAACGCCGCCTTTACCGCAGCCGTGTCGGTGCTGGTCATCGCCTGCCCCTGCGCCCTGGGTCTGGCCACCCCTACGGCTCTGCTGGCAGGCACCTCACGCGGTTCCCAGCTGGGTATTCTGATTCGTTCAGCCCAGGTGCTCGAATCCACCAAGCACCTGCGCACCGTGGTGCTCGATAAGACCGGCACCGTCACCACCGGTGCCTTCACCCTGGCTGAGGTAACTCCCCTTGCAGGCTTTGAAGCCCAGGACGCCGGACGTCTGCTCGCGGTGGCCGGGGCGGCTGAGAGCCGCTCTGAGCACCCCATTGCCCGGGCTATCACCCAGGCTGCCCAGGCTGCTGGAGCGGGTTCCTCTCTGCCTGAAGTCACCGCCTTTGAGTCAGCCCCCGGCGGGGGTGTGCGAGCCACCCTACTGGAAGAGGTTTCCCCAGGTGAAAGCCGAGAAATCACGGCTCTAGTGGGTCAGGCCAGCTTCTTGGATGCCGAAGGTATCGAGTTGAGCGAAGCCCACACCCACGCCCTACTGGCCGGGCAGGAGGCCGGGCGCACCACCGTCGTCCTTGCTCTCAACGGGCAGCCCGCGGCCCTGCTGGCCCTGCAAGATACCCCCAAGCCGGGGGCGTCCGAAGCTCTGGCAGAACTCAAGGCCCTGGGGCTCATCCCGGTTCTACTGACCGGGGACGCCGAGCCCGTCGCCCGTGCGGTAGCTGCCCGGGTAGGCATTGACTCCGCGAATGTTTATGCGGGAGTTAGCCCCTCCGATAAGCTGTCCACCATCACCCGCCTGCAAGAGGGCGGAGTGGGGGTCGCCATGGTGGGCGACGGTGTGAATGACGCTGCCGCCCTCGCCAAAGCCGATGTGGGCGTGGCCATGGGGTCGGGCACCGACGTGGCCATGGAGGCTGCCGACATGACCATTGTGCGCAGCGACCTAAGCTCACTGCCGACAGCCATTCGACTCTCACGGGCCACCCTGCGCCTCATTAAGAGCAACCTCTTCTGGGCCTTTGCCTACAACACGGTGGCCATTCCGGTGGCGGCAGCCGGCCTGCTCAACCCCATGATTGCAGCAGCAGCCATGGCCTTCTCCTCAGTCTTCGTGGTGCTCAACTCCACCCGTCTGCTCCGCTTTACCTAACACCCCAACCAACGCCTTAGGAGGCATCCATGAAAACCCTGCCCACCCGCGTCCTCACCCTCGCTGCCGCATCTCTGCTGGCTCTGACTGCCTGCGGATCCAACGAGTCAAATGCTAAAAGCGAGGCTGAGACTCTGGTCTCGTCGGCTGCCGCAGCCCACGCTGATCACGCCAACCACCCAGCCGACGGCGGGCCCGCACCTGCCGGTATCGCTGAAGTATCAGACCCCATCTACCCGGTTGGCACCGAGGTGGTTCTCGCCGCTGACCACATGAGTGGCATGAGCGGGGCTACCGCCACCATCGTAGGTGCCTATCAGACCTACACCTACTCGGTGAACTACACCCCTACCGACGGTTCTGACCCGGTCACCGACCACAAGTGGGTTGTGCAGGAAGAACTGGCGGACGCCGGGAGTGAGCGGCTTACCGACGGCGCCCCCGTGACCATCGAGGCTGAGCACATGACCGGCATGAGGGGAGCTGAGGGGACGGTTGAATCGTCCACCGATGAGACCGTTTATATGGTGGACTTCACTTCCAGTGGCATGACCATGAAGAACCATAAGTGGGTCACTGAATCCGAGATTGAAGGGGCCAAGTAACTCCTCATTCTCAAAGGGACCACAAAACTTCAAAAGGACCGCATAATATGCGGTCCTTTTGAAGAAATGAGGTCCCCTTGCTAGGGGCGGGAACGGGGTTAGAGTGCGGGCTTGATGTCGCGGACGATTGCCTCCAGCTGGCGCAGGTTGAAGTCCACTCCCAGCATGTTGGGAATGGTCACCAGCAGGGTGTCAGCCTCAGCCACAGCCTCGTCTTGGGCCAGTTCTTCGGCGATTTTGTCAGGCTCACCAATGTAGCTCTTGCCGAAGCGGGAGACAGCACCGTCCAGAATACCGACCTGATCCTGCCCCTCAGCCTGAGCGCGCAGGCCGAAGTAGTAGTTACTCTGCTCATCAATAATTGGGATAATCGAGCGCGAGACCGAGGTGCGCGGGGCACCCTCGTGCCCGGCGCCAGCCCAAGCCTGCTTGAAGATACGTAGTTGCTCGGCCTGGAGTTGGTCAAAGGGCACACCGGTATCTTCCAGCAGCAGGGTGGAGGACATAAGGTTCATGCCCTGCTCGCCGGTCCAGCGGGCGGTGTCGCGGGTGCCAGCACCCCACCAGATACGGCGGGGCAGGCCGGGCGACTGGGGCGTAATCGGATCGAGCTGGGTGGGGTCAGAAACGCTCTGGGCGATTCCCTTCCCGGCGATGGCCTCGCGGAAGAGGGCGGTGTGACGGCGAGCCATGTCAGACTCGTCCTCCCCCTCGGTGGGCAGGTAGCCAAAGTGAGCAAAGCCCTTGTAGACGGTCTCGGGTGAACCGCGAGAGATACCCAGCTGTAGGCGCTCGTTACCGGCAATGAGGTCTACCATGGCGGCCTGCTCTGCCATGTAGAGCGGGTTTTCATAGCGCATATCAATGACGCCGGTGCCCAGCTCGATGGTGGAGGTGCGGGCTGCTGCGGCGGCCAGCAGGGGGAAAGGGGACATCTGCTGCTGGGCGAAGTGGTGCACGCGGTAGAAGGCCCCGTCCAGCCCGATGTCTTCAGCGCCGACCGCTAGATCGATGGCTTGGTGGAGCATGTCGGCGCCGGTGCGGGTTTTGGATCCGGGATAGTCGCCGTAGTGGCCAAAGGAGAGAAAGCCGATTTTAGGTGCCACGGTCTTGTGCCTTTCAGGTTAGTTTTCCTTACAGGCATTACTTTACCAGTAAAGCATTGCGGATGGCAGGGAGAAGCCATCGAAAAAGTGCAAGCGCCTGTTATTTTTCATGCGGCACTTGCACTTTTCGAGGGGCTAGCCAGCCAAGATTCTCGCCCGATAAGCTGAGGGAGACTCCCCATATTCAGCCTTAAAGGCCTTGCTGACATGTGAGGGGTCAAAGAGGGCGTAGCGGGCACTAATGGTTTGCACCGAGTCCCCGCGATAGAGGGGGTTAGCAAGGTCTTCTCGAATGCACTCTAGACGGCGGGTTCGAATATAGGTAGAGACGGTCTGCTGGTTAGCCGCGAACCGCCCATGCAGCTGCCGCAGGGAGATATAGAGGGCGTCAGCAATTTTACCGGGGCCCAGGTCAGGGTCCCCCAGGTGCTCCTCAATATAGGCAACTGCCTGGTGAAAGAGCATATTACCCGGCGAGCGCCCAGCCTCGTTTGACTCTGCTGCCATGACGGTAATGAGCATTTCGAGGGCCGAGCGCACCAGGGCCAGGGCGTGAGGGCCACTGAGCTCATCAAGGTTGGCTGCAAGTTGCTCAAAGAGGGGCACGGCAAATTTTCCGAGGCCCTGCTGGTCAGAGACGGGGGTTGCGGTAATGACTCCCACATAGTCAGCTCCCAGGTGCACGAAGTTTTGCGGAAAGAGCACGATGAGGCTGCGTTGCTGCCCGGGGTATTCGAGCTGGTAGGGGCGTTTGGTGACATAGAGGGCCAGGTCGCCGGGGTGCAGGTGGCAGGTACGTCCGTCCTGGGTGAGTACAGCTTCCCCCTCGAGCTGCAGGCTGAGTTTGCAGTAGCCGTTGTGTTCAGCGTCGTGATCATCGGGTGTGCGGGCGACACTGTGGGCCGGGGTGGTCATATCAAAGAGCTCCACATCACCCAGGGAGGCGGTGCGGACGCTGGCGCTAAAGTTATAGGGGTCATCACAGGTGATGTGCAGGTCGCCAAAGCTTTCGCGCGCACCGGCGCACCAGTCAGCGAAGCCCAGTTCTTGGTGCTGCCGAAAGCGGTAGGCGGCGCGGTTTTCTTCTTGGCTCATGTGGGCTTCCTTCTGCTGTCCTAAGGTCACTCAAGTGACCGGGCGCACACTGCGCCAAATACTGTGCACGGCTCGCCTAACAGGCGCAAAACCGTGACTCACATCATAGATGTAACCGTTTTTAACAGCAAGGAGATGACAATGCTGTCACTACCCACATCCTATTCAGAACTGGTAAGCCGCGTCACCACCGGCGGCACTCGCGAGGTTTTCGACCCGGCCACTGAAGAACTTATCGGTTTGGCGCCCGAGCAGGGCACTGACGTCCTCGATGAGCTCGTCGCCAAGGCCCGTGAAGCCCAGCCCGCCTGGGCGGCCCTGTCGCACGCCGAGCGTAGCGACTACCTCATGAAGATGGCGGACGCCATTGAGCATGCCTCCGAGCCCTTGGCGGAGCTGCTCTCCCGCGAGCAGGGTAAGCCTCTCAACGGCCCCAATGCCCGGTTTGAGCTGGGTGGCTGCGTGGCCTGGACTCGCGCTACCGCGTCCTTCGGCCTGGAGGAAGAAACCCTGGTTGACGACGGCGAGACCCGGGCCGTACTCAACTACCGCCCCATTGGCGTGGTGGGCGGCATTGGCCCCTGGAACTGGCCGCTCATGATTACCATCTGGCAGATCGCCCCGGCCCTGCGTATGGGCAATACCATTGTGCTCAAGCCCTCCGAGTACACCACCCTGAGTGTGCTGGCCCTGGTTGAGGTTATCAACACCGTGCTCCCCGAGGGCGTCGTACAGATCATCCCGGCAACCCCCGAGGTCGGTGCCGCTATGACCATCCACCCGGGCATCGACAAGATTACCTTCACCGGTTCCACCGCAACCGGCAAGAAAATTGCCGCCTCAACCGCAGATACCCTCAAGCGCCTCACCCTGGAGCTGGGCGGCAACGACGCCGGTATCGTGCTTGACGACGCCGACCCCAAGGCCATTGCCGAGGGTCTCTTCTGGGGCGCCTTTATCAATACCGGCCAGACCTGCGCGGCCCTCAAGCGCCTCTACGTCCCTGACTCCCTCTACGACCAGGTCTGCGATGAGCTGGTTGCCGTCGCCCAGAACATGCCCATGGGTGTGGGCCTTGAGGAGCAGAATGTCCTAGGCCCCCTGCAAAACAAGGCCCAGTACGACATTGTGGCCAACCTGGTGCAAAAGGCTAAGGACGGCGGTGCTCGCGTCCTGCTGGGTGGCAACCCCGACGAAGATGCCAAGGGCTTCTTCTACCCCACCACCCTGATGGCTGATATCGACAAGGATAACCCCCTGGTGGTTGAAGAACAGTTCGGCCCGGCTCTGCCGATTATCCGCTACTCCACCCTGGAGGAAGCCCTCGAAGAGGCTAATAAGCTGAATGTAGGCTTGGGCGCCTCGGTCTGGTCATCGAATATTGAGCGAGCCCGGGAGGTTGCTGCCAAGGTTCAGGCCGGTACCGTCTGGATTAACAAGCACGGCGCGATTGACCCCCGCATCCCCTTCGGCGGTATCAAGGAGTCAGGTTACGGCGTGGAGTTTGGCGTCGAAGGTCTCAAGCACATGGGCCTGCCGCAGGTTATCTGCGAATAGCCCCACCCGCATCTGCCCCGCCCGGACGCACCCGGGCGGGGCAGGCGTCCTTAAGCCCCTGTGTGCGGGGCGAGTAAAAAAATTACTGACCGAGCGTTAAAAAATTCCCGCGCAGACCTGTTGCCAGGCCCCGGTTTTCGTATATGATTTCAAACAAATGTGACACCCGCCTCAGAAAAGGCGCCCATCATCCACCCCCGCACACAAGGAGACACCGATGTCTTCACACATGGCAACCAGCACCCGCCACCGGGTCAGCCGCGAAGAAAAGAAGGTGCTCGCAGGCACCCTCATTGGCACCACCATCGAGTGGTATGACTTCTTCATCTACGCCCAGGCCGCAGGCCTCATCCTCGCCACCCAGTACTTCACCCCCGAAGGTGAAGATAAGACCATTGCCCAGATTGTCTCCTGGGCTTCCCTGGGTATTAGCTTCATCTTCCGCCCCCTCGGTGCCATCGTAGCTGGCCATATCGGCGATAAGTTCGGCCGCCGTATCACCCTGGTGCTCACCCTTATCCTCATGGGTATTGCCACCGTAGGCATCGGCTTCGTACCCACCTACGCCCAAATCGGCATCGCAGCCCCCATCATCATCGTGGTTCTGCGTATTCTTCAGGGCTTCTCCGCCGGCGGTGAGTGGGGCGGCGCTGCCCTCATGTCAGTTGAGCACGCCCCCCGCAACAAGCGCGGCTTCTTCGGAGCCTTCCCCCAGATTGGCGTGCCCCTGGGCATGATTCTGGCAACCCTGGTCAACCTGCTCCTGAACGCCCTTTTGACCGAAGAGCAGTTCTTGAGCTTTGGCTGGCGCATCCCCTTCTGGTCCTCCATCATCCTGATTTTGGTAGGCTTCTACATCCGCCACTCCGTTGAAGAGTCCCCCGTCTTCAAGGAAATGCAGAACCTTAAGAAGCGCGAATCAGCCCCGCTCAAGCAGCTCTTTAAGTCCAACACCAAAGAGGTTGTTCTCGCGGCCCTCATCTTCATCGCCAACAATGCTGCGGGTTACCTGGTCATCGCCTTCTTCATCTCCTACGGCGTCAAGGCCCTGGGCATGAGCCGCGGCGACGCCATGACCGCCTCACTCATCGGCGGCCTGGGCTGGCTGATTTTCACCATGGTCGGTGGCTGGATGAGCGACAAGATCGGTCGCGTACGCACCTTCCAGCTGGGCTACGGCTTCGTGATTCTCTGGGCCGTGCCCATGTGGTTCCTGGTCGACAGTGGCAGTGCTGCCCTCTTTACCCTGGCCATCTTCGTCCTGACCATCGGCCTGGGCCCCTCCTACGGCCCCCAGTCAGCTATGTACGCTGAGATGTTCCCGGCCTCCGTCCGCTTCTCGGGCATCTCAATCGGCTATGCCATCGGTGCGATTCTGGGTGGCGCTTTCGCCCCCATGATTGCCGAGATGATTCTCAAGCAGACCGGCCAATCCTGGATGATTGGTCTCTACATCGCAGCCCTGGCCGTGGTATCGGTGATTGCGGTGAGCATGGTACCCAAGAGCAACCAGGAAATTGATCTGCACCCCGAAGAGGAAGATTTTTCCGAGCGCACGAGGAAATAAAATCTTCCGGATTAAAGCATGAGCTGGCCCCCGTGACCCTATCGGCTACGGGGGCCTCCCCCTACCCTTGACCTACATCACTTAAAGTGAAAAGATTTAGTGAACGATTGGTCAGTTATTTTTGGCTTTCTGACAAAGGAGTTTGAATGTCGCAGACACCCCAGGCCTATCTCGTAGGTGGCTCCCGCACCCCTGTAGGGCGTTACGGCGGGGCGCTGTCGTCCGTCCGCCCCGATGATCTCGCAGCCCTGGTCATTAAGGACGTCGTCGAGAAAGCCGGGATTGACCCGGCGGCTGTCGATGAGGTTATTTTGGGCAACGCCAACGGTGCCGGTGAAGAGAACCGCAACGTGGCCCGCCTGGCCTGGCTACTCAACGACTACCCCGATACCGTCCCGGGCATCACCGTTAATCGCCTGTGCGCATCGGGCATGAGCGCTATTACCCTGGCCGCCCAGATGATTAAGGCAGGTGAGGCCGATATCGTGATTGCTGGCGGCGTGGAGTCCATGTCCCGCGCCCCCTGGGTCATAGAGAAGCCCACCACCGCTTTTGCCAAGCCCGGCCAGAGCTTCGACACCTCTATCGGCTGGCGCTTCGTCAACCCCGTCTTTGCCGAGCGCGACAAGTTCACCTACTCCATGCCTGAAACCGCAGAAGAGGTAGCCCGGGTTGATTCGATTTCCCGCGAAGACTGCGATGCCTTTGCCGTCCGCTCCCATGAGCGGGCTCTTGCGGCCATTGAGGCCGGGCATTTTAAGGACGAAATTGTGCCCGTGGTCGTACGCGACCGCAAGGGCCGGGAAACCGTCGTTGATACCGATGAAGGCCCCCGCCCCGGCACGACCGCTGAGGTGCTGGCTGGGCTACGGCCGGTTGTTGCTGGCGGATCTGTAGTGACGGCGGGCAATTCGTCCTCCCTCAACGACGGGGCATCAGCCATTATTGTGGCCTCCGAAGAAGCCCTAAAGAAGTACGGGCTGACCCCCCGCGCCCGCGTCGTCACCGGCACCTCGG
Organism: Rothia sp. (in: high G+C Gram-positive bacteria); assembly: GCA_030529845.1. Classification (GTDB taxonomy): domain Bacteria; phylum Actinomycetota; class Actinomycetes; order Actinomycetales; family Micrococcaceae; genus Rothia. The sequence continues at coordinate 340,888 of JAUMWB010000002.1, forward strand.
CGGGCCTGGCTCCCGAAATCATGGGTCTGGGCCCGGTTCCAGCCACCGAAAAGGCCCTGGCTAAGGCCGGGTGGACGGTGGCCGACCTGGAGGCCGTGGAACTCAACGAGGCCTTTGCTTCCCAGTCCCTGGCGTCCATGCGCCGCCTGGGCCTCAGTGAGGACATCGTCAACCGCGACGGCGGAGCGATTGCCCTGGGCCATCCGCTGGGTTCGTCCGGGTCTCGCATTGTGATTACCCTGCTGGGCCGTATGGAGCGCGAGGGGGCCACTAAGGGCCTGGCCACCATGTGCATTGGCGTGGGCCAGGGGGCCGCCCTGCTGGTGGAGGCCGTCTAATGTTTGAACATTTCACCGCCCTGGCCGTTGAAGAGGGCGAGGACCGCCTGCTGGTTCGCATGAACCGCCCCGAAGTGCGCAACGCTATTGATGCCACCATGGTCGCTGAACTGCACGAGGTCTGCGCCTACCTAGAGGTCACCCCCAAGATTCTGATTCTGACCGGGTGCGAGGTAAACGGACGCGGCATTTTCGCCTCGGGGGCAGACATTGCCCAGCTACGCGAGCGCCGCCGAGAGGACGCCCTGCGCGGAGTCAATTCGCAAATTTTTGACCGCATTCACAAGCTCCCCATGCCGGTGATTGCCGCCGTTGACGGCTACGCCCTGGGGGGCGGGGCGGAGCTGGCCTATGCGGCTGACTTCCGTCTGGGCACCCCCTACATCAAGATGGGTCAGCCCGAAACCAACCTGGGTATTATCGCCGCGGCCGGCGCCCTCTGGCGTCTCAAGGAGCTGGTCGGTGAACCGGTGGCTCTTGAGATTCTCATGGCCGGTCGAATCCTGTCTGCCGAGGAGGCATTGAAGCTGCACCTGGTCACTGAGCTGCATGAGCCGTCCGAGCTTCTGGCTGCCGCCCACGCCCTGGCAGACCGTATTGGGGCCCAGGATCCCCTGGCGGTGCGTGTGACCAAGCGGGTTTTTGGGGCCCCGCGCGAGGCCCACCCCCACATTGACGAGCTAGCCCAGGCGATTTTGTTTGAGTCCCAGGCCAAGTTTGACCGTATGCAGGCTTTTCTTGATCGGAAGAAGAAGTAGAGGTAAGTGATGACTGAAGTTCACGAGTTGAAGGTTCCTGCCCGCGTGGGCGTGCTGGGCGGCGGACGCATGGGCGCGGGTATTGCCCATGCTTTCCTGCTGGCCGGGGCCCAGGTTGTGGTGGTTGAGCGGGACGCCCAGGCGTCCGAGGCTGCCCGCGAGCGCGTAGAGCGCGATCTGGCTAAGTCGCTGGAGCGCGGGGCTTTTGACGGTAATTTTGATGAGCTGACCGAGCGGTTTGCGGTGTCGGTGGATTACGGTGATTTTGCTGACCGCCAGCTGGTGGTTGAGGCTGTGCCCGAGAACTGGGATGTGAAGGTTTCAGCCCTGCGGGCTGTGGAGGAGCAGCTGGGTGAAGGCGCCTGGCTGGCGTCAAATACCTCGTCGCTGTCGATTGATGGGTTGGCGGAGTCTTTGGAGCGCCCCGGTAACTTCATTGGCCTGCATTTCTTTAACCCGGTGCCGGCGTCCAAGCTGGTGGAGGTGGTGCAGTCCAAGCATTCATCTGCCGAGCTGAAGGAGGCTGCCCGCCTCTGGGTTGAGGGCCTGGGTAAGACCCCGGTGGTGGTCAATGACGCCCCCGGTTTTGCCTCCTCGCGTCTGGGTGTGGCGATTGCTCTTGAGGCTATCCGTATGGTTGAGGAGGGGGTGGCCAGCCCGGAGGATATTGATAACGCTATGGTGCTGGGCTATAAGTTCCCCATTGGCCCGCTGGCTTTGACCGATGTGGTGGGGCTGGACGTCCGCCTCGGCATTGCTGAGTATCTTGAGTCGCAGTTGGGTGAGCGGTTTGCTCCGCCGCAGCTCATGCGCGATATGGTGGCCCGGGGGGAGCTGGGCCGTAAGAGCGGCAAGGGTTTCTACGACTACAGCTAGGTCCTTCCGCCCCGGTAGGTACCATCTAAGTCAGAAAAACCCACCTGGTTGGTGGGTTTTTCTGATTTAACTGGTACCTACCCAACTGAGGTGGTACCTACTTGATGAAGTTGGTGATCCGCAGGGTGCACAGGCGCATGCCCGTGTCTTCGTGGGTGATAATGACTTCGTGGGTGGTCAGGGAGCGGCCCAGGTGGATAGCGGACGCCGTCGCCCGCACAGTGCCGGTTTTTGAGGATTTATGGTGGGTGGCGTTCACATCCACGCCCACCGCAACCTTGCCCATGGATGAGGCATGGATGACCGCGGCCCAGGAGCCTACGGCCTCCCCCAAAGCCAGCATGGCACCCCCGTGTAGCAGGCCCAGGGACTGGCGGTTACCCTCCACCGGCATGGTGGCAACCACCCGCTCAGCAGATTCTTCGAGCACCTGCACGCCCATCTTTTCATCTAGCTCACCCAGGGTGATTTTCCAGAGTTCGGCCTGCCCGTCAGTCTCCTGGCCGGTACCTGCCTGCTCGCCCATGAGCGTCCTTTCCGCCCTGTTCCTCAAAGGGTGCAAGGCTTTTCTTCACCTGTGATGTGAACTATAGTTTATACCAATAACTGAACGCTCGGTCACTTATTTCCGGGCGTCCCAACAGTAAGGATTTCTCAATGACGAGCACCCCCACCCTAGTTCCCAGCTTCATCAAAGGCTCCTGGTGGGCCCCGGAAAACCCCAACTCTTCCCAGGACGTCCTCCACGCCATCACCGGCGAGCCCATCTACCGGGTCTCCACCGAGGGAATCGACACCACAGGGGCCATTGACTACGCCCGCACCACCGGCCAGGCCAACCTGGGTAAGCTCACCTTCCACGAACGCGCCCTCATCATCAAGCAGCTGGCCCAGTATCTGACCGAACACAAGGCCGAGCTCTACGAGCTTTCTTTCGCCACCGGTGCCACCCAGCGCGACCACTACATCGACGTGGACGGCGGTATCGGCACCCTCTTCACCTTCTCCTCCAAGGGCCGCCGCGAGCTGCCCAACTCCCGCGTCATCATCGACGGCAACGTCGAGCAGCTCTCCCGCGACGGCTCCTTCATCGGTGAGCACATCTACACCACCCTGCCCGGGGTAGCCGTTGAGATTAACGCCTTCAACTTCCCCATCTGGGGCATGCTGGAGAAGTTCGCCCCGGCCTTTATCGCCGGTATGCCCACCATCGTCAAGCCCGCCACCCCCACCGGCTACGTCACCGAGGCGACCGTGCGTCTCATGCTGGATTCGGGCCTGCTGCCCGAGGGCTCCCTGCAGCTAATTTCCGGCTCTGCCCGCGACCTGCTGGACTACCTGGACTACCGCGACCACGTCGCCTTTACCGGTTCAGCCGCCACCGCCCGCGCCCTACGCCAGCACCCCAGCGTGCAGACCAAGGGCCTGCACTTTACCGCCGAAACCGACTCCCTGAACGCCGCTATTCTGGGCCCGGATGCCACCGCCGACACCCCCGAGTTTGAGGCCTTTATCAAGTCGGTCATGGTGGAGATTACCGCTAAGGCCGGCCAGAAATGTACGGCTATCCGCCGCGTCCTGGTGCCTGCCGGACGCTCCGCTGAGGTGGTCCAGGCCCTGGCAGGCAAGATTTCCGGACGCGTGGTGGTTGGCGACCCGCGCGAAGAGGGTGTAACCATGGGCTCGCTGGCCTCTCCCGAGCAGAAGACCGAGGTTGAAAAGGCTGTGACCCGCCTGGTGGAGGCCGGCGGCACGATTGCCTTCCGCGGCGAAGCCCCCGAGGGCCCCTCTTTCTACCCGGTCACGGTGCTGACCTTTGAGGACGCCCGCACCCCCGAGGTTCATGCCGTTGAGGCTTTTGGCCCTGTGACCTCCGTGCTGGAGTACACCGACCTGGCCGAGGCCGTTGAACTGGCCGCCCTGGGCGAGGGCTCCCTGGTGGCTACGGTCTGCACCCACGATGACGCCACCGCCGCCCAGCTAGCCCTGGGCATTGCCGCCCACCACGGCCGCGTCCTGGTATTGGACCGCGAGGACGCCAAGACCTCAACCGGCCACGGCTCCCCCGTACCCCACCTGGTGCATGGCGGCCCCGGCCGTGCCGGTGGCGGTGAGGAGCTCGGTGGCGTGCGCGCCGTGAAGCACTACATGCAGCGCACCGCTATGCAGGGCTCCCCCAATAAGCTCACTGCCCTGACCGGGGTATGGCACCCCGGGGCGGACGCCGCAACCGTCACCCGCGCCCAGGTAGAGTCGGGCGAGTGCGTGCACCCCTTCCGCAAGTCCCTGGCCGAGCTGAAAATCGGCGACCAGTTCGCTTCTGACCTGCGCGAGGTGAAACTGCAGGACATCACTGATTTCGCCCACGAGACCGGGGATATGTTCTACGCCCACACCGATGAGGAGGCTGCGGCGGCTAACCCCTTCTTCCCCCGTCGTGTGGCCCACGGCTACCTGCTGGTCTCTTGGGCAGCGGGGCTCTTCGTTGACCCGGCCCCGGGCCCGGTGCTGGCTAACTACGGTCTGGAGAACCTGCGTTTCATCACCCCAGTCACCTATGACGATTCGATTCGCGTGACGCTGACCGCCAAGAAGATTACCCCGCGCGTGACTGACGAGTACGGCGAGGTCACCTGGGACGCGGTGCTGCATAACCAGAAGGACGAAATCGTGGCCACCTACGATGTGCTGACCCTGGTGGCCAAGACCTGGCCTATGGTGGAGGCTGCCAAATAGGCTGGTGCGCCCCAGGGAACAGTAAATTAGGTTAGGCCAGGCCAACGTGCACCGTGGGCCTGGCCTGTCTTTGTGATTGGACTTCCCAGGGTGGGGGGGAAATGTTAAAAGGGTCTTGTATATTTCTAGATAGATTTGCTAGGCTTCCACTCTTGATCCCCAAGTTCAGCCAAAGATGGCTGGCCAAGTACTCAAGGAGTTCATTGCATGAACACCTTTCCTTCATCTATACGTCACGTTTCGACTCTGTATATTGTGGAATGGGGAGGCCTTCAGTATAAAGAAATGGCTAAAGTTTCTGGAGGTAACTCTGGTGTCCAAAGTTACCATACAAAAAATCTTGAATGGTACTGCAATAACGGAAACAAATCTGTTTTTCAGCAACATACTTCTGGAAGAATAGTGGTTGGAACAAGAGTTTTGCAGACATCCGTTCATACTATAAAAAGCACCCTGGACTGTGGATACTAAAAATATTTATATAATTTTTCGAGAAATCGATGAGATTGCTGCTGTATTCAATGATCTAGATCAAGTGGAGAGGTATGTAAATCTCCATAAAAAATATTTCCCAAATGTCTCAATTGACTACATTTATGTCCACCAAAACCTCAGGATGTGCAACTTCTACCCCGTGAGGGAACATCACTGGGCAGGTATTCAAAGGGCGGCTCGGCGCACCCCTTTGAAATCTCCCAGTCAAAAATCACCATTTTCATTTCCAGAAGAAGAATTCGATGGATACATTTTACTACTTGAAGGGTTTCAGCAAACAATTATAGGTATTTTTGAAGATTTACAAAGTGCAGATATCTTCTCGGATGAATATTTAGCGGTTTTTCCTCACCACGTTATAGTTTTCTTTAAGTATCGAGAAGGCGATGTTTTCCAAAATATATGGGAGGAGGAAAATGGAAAAATAAAATTCCTTTTTTAATAAAGGGGAAAGGGTCAGCTGCGAGCGTGAGCCTGACATGCCTTGTGAATAATCCTCCTTAATGAAATGGCAACAGCAAATGATATTGACCAGCCGGTTGTCATGACAGAGAGTGCGCGAGCTGCAGCTTCACCAAGAGCAACTTTCACTTCCAGGCCGACACTCGAAGCATTCACCAGCTGACACCCAATGATTGCACAGCTTCCCCTGACTCTATTGGAAGGGAAAATTTTACAAGAGAACAGGGCCTAGATAAATATGAGAGCACGTAGAGCATTATCTATTATATTTTTCATCTGCCTCTTCGCCGGCATAGGTGGCTACCTTTGGATTTTTATAGAGGCAGACATACTGGGATCTTTCGACCCAAACATAGGCGCCGCGGGTCTTACTCTCATGGGCTTTCTCATGGCCGCAATAACCGGAATTTTATGGCTTATAGCATTTTTCGTATCAAAGGCTAAGTCAAAAAATAAACCACATGAAGTAGGCAGATGAGCCAGCTAGCGCCCCAGCTTCGCCAGTAGCCGGTCGTGGTAGAAAGGCGGGTAGCAGCCCACTTCTACCACGGCCTGCATGGCGGCACGATCACCCATAGCAGCCGCAAAGGCCTGCCCCATAGTCACCCCGTGGTCGGGGGCAGGTAGAAAAGTAATAGTATCCCCGGCTGCGATGGTACCGGGCTGGATAACGCGCAAGTAGGCACCGGCGTCCAGGCGCTCAGTAAAAGTTTTTACCCAGCCTTTTTGACCCAGCCAGTCGGCAAAGGTGCGGCAGGGCTGGCGCGGTACCGATACCTCAAGCACGGCCGTACCCACCGCCAGGCGCTGGTTGATGAGAACCCGATTCCAGGTAATACCCTCGGTGGTCAGATTCTCACCGAACTGCCCGTCAGCCAAGGGAGCACCTAAGCGCTCGGCCCAGTAATCCAATTCTTCCCGGGCAAAGGCATAGACCGCCTTGTCAGCACCGCCATGGTGCTTGGCATCCCCCACAAAATCCCCACTCACGCCGGAGCCAGAGCCATAGCCGGGTGCCGGGGCAAAAACCTCCAGCGAAGCTACCGGCTGCTTATTGATGCCGGTAGTACCCTTACCGGTCGGGCTGGGCACTTCTGCCCCGCGATTGGTGGAGCGGACGCGCGCCCCCGCCGGGCTTAAACCGGTAAAGGTGGGCACGGAATGGGTCTCAGTCATAGGTCTACGATACCCTGCACCACCTCTAGGGGCGGGGGCCCGCCCCAATCCCCCTAAAGGCCATATCCACCACGGTATCGGCCAGGGCCTCAACGTCGCCACCGCGGGCCGGGTCGTACCAGACCGCCAGGGAGTTAATCATGCCGAAAATCAGGCGGGCCAGGGTGCGGGCGTCCGCGCTCTGTCGCACCTGCCCAGCCTCCTGGGCAGCATCCACCAGGGCCGCCAGGCGGCCGGTCAGGGCCCGGCGCTTATCGAGAGCGGCCTGCTGGGCCGGGGAGTTACCGCGCAACCGCAGCAGCAGGGTCACATAGGGCAGATGCTCAGCCAGCACAAAGACCGTCTGGCGCACCACAAATTCAAGCCGCTCGCGGGCGTCCGCCTCTAAGCTCTCTCCAGCCTCAAAAACCTCATCCAGGGCATCCAGGGCGCGGTCAAGGGCGATACTTAAAATCTCTTCTTTGCTGGCCACGTGGTGGTAGATAGCGCTCTTGGTCAAACCCAGGCGTTTGGCAAGCATGTCCATGCTGGTGGCGTCGTAGCCGTGCTCATTGAAGACCTCTACGGCCAGACGCAGTACCTCTTGGCGGTCATAGCCGGGGCGGCCGCGCTTGGCGGGCCGGGGCTGGCGAGTGCTCACGGCATCTTCCTCTCACACACAGGTAGGGAGCCCCCGCACGGGAGCTCCCTACATGCTAACAAACCTGCCTCAGGCGGGTGGGTTTATTCGTTGCCCTTGGGCTTGTTGCGGTAGTCGTAGATACGGCGGATCTTGCCGACGGAGCGGGGCAGGACGTCCGGATCCAGCACCTCAATCCGGCAGGTAGAGCCGATCTTGGTCTTGATGTCGTGCAGCAGGCGCTTACCGGCTTCTTCGGCCGCTTCTAGGGTGAATTCTTCGCGACGTTCGATGCGCACGGTCATTTCGTCCATGCGGCCGGGGCGGGTCAGTTCCAGGGCGAAGTGGGGCGACAGCTCGGGCTGTTGCAGGGCCAGCTCTTCTACCTGGGAGGGGAAGAGGTTGACGCCGCGCAGGATAATCATGTCGTCACTTCGGCCGGTGATGCGGCCCAGGCGGCGGTGACCAGGGCGGGCGGTACCGGGCAGCAGGCGGGTGAGGTCGTGGGTGCGGTAGCGGATAATGGGCAGGGCCTCCTTGGTCAGGGAGGTGAAGACCAGCTCACCGGGACGGCCCAGGTCAAGCACGGTGTCATCGAAGGGGTCGATGATTTCGGGGCGGAAGTGGTCCTCCCAGATGTGGGAGCCGTCCTGGGATTCAAAGGATTCACCGGCCACACCGGGGCCCATAACCTCAGACAGGCCGTAAATATCGCAGGCCCTAAGGGTGCCGAAGGTGACCTCAATTTCGCGACGCATTTCTTCGGTCCAGGGCTCGGCCCCTAGCACAGCTGTTTTGAGGGAGGTTTCTTTGGGGTCGATGCCCAGCTTGCGGAAAGCGTCGGCAATGGTTAGCAGATAGGTGGGGGTGGAGAGAATCGCGTCGGGCTCAAAGTCGCGGATGAGCTGCACCTGTTTTTCGGTCTGGCCGCCAGACATGGGGATAACGGCCGCGCCCAGGCGTTCAGCACCGTAGTGGGCGCCCAGGCCACCGGTGAAGAGGCCGTAGCCATAGGCGTTATGCACCTTGTAGCCGGGCTTGATACCTGAGAAGCGGAAGCAGCGGGCAACCAGGGCGCTCCAGGTGGCGATATCGTTTTCGGTGTAGCCCACGACGGTAGGCTGGCCGGTGGTACCGGAGGACGCGTGGATGCGGCGGACGTCGCTCATGGGCACGGCAAAGGCCTTGAAGGGGTAGGCCTTCCGCAGGAATTCTTTGTCGGTGTAGGGAAAGAGCTTGAGGTCGTCGAGCTCCTTGAAGTCACCGGGGTGCACGCCGTGCTCATCGTAGAGTTCCTTGTAGGCGGGCACGTTTTCGTAGGCGTAGTGCAGGGTCCAGCGCAGGCGCTCGAACTGGAGGGCCTCAATCTGGTCGCGGCTCATCAGCTCCTCGGGGTCGGGAGCGCCGGGGTCAGTGGCTCGGGGGGCCGGGGTGTAGGGGTTTTCTACGCTGCAAGAGGGGGCCTTGTAGGTACTCATGCCTGCTGTCCTTCCGTGGCTGTTGGGGGCTTGATGGAGCGGCCACGACCGCGGAACTCGGCGATGAGTTTATCTCCGCAGGTGACGGTCACATCAACGATGCTGTTGCGCCCATACTGTGCTGTGAGGTTCGCTTCAGCCCGGAGGGTTTGCCCTTCGTAGGCTGAGGCGATGTAGTTAACGTCAACGCCTGCCCCCACAGTGATGCTCTGGGCATAAAGCTCAGGATCACTGTGGTTGCAGGCGAGGGCGAAGGCGGTGTCTGCAAAGGCGAAGGTCATACCACCATGGATGATGCCGAAGCCATTGACCATCTCATGCTTGATATCCATTTCAATGACGGCGTGGCCCAGCCGGGCGGTGAGCACGCGGATGCCCATCCAGTCGCTGGCGTGATCACGTTCAAGCATGGGGTGGGTTGCGCTCACTCTGCCTCCAAAGTATTTAGTGACCGCTTGGTCAGTTATTCACTCACCCCAACTGTGTCACATTTTGGTGAGACACGCAACACTTTAGCGGTGCTTAAAATCTGCCTCCCGCTTCTCCACAAAGGCAGCCATGCCTTCTTTCTGATCCTCGGTTGCAAAAAGAGCGTGGAAGGTGCGGCGCTCAAACTGGATACCCTGGGCCAGGGTGGTCTCAAAAGCGGCGTTGACCGCTTCCTTACAGACCTGGGCCACGAACTTTGACTTAGAAGCGATAGTTTCTGCCATCTCAAGGGCAGTGGGAAGGACGTCCGCGTCCTGCTCCACCAGGCGGGATACCAGCCCCGCCCGCTCGGCCTCGTCCGCCCCCATAAAGCGCCCCGTTAGGCAGAGATCCATGGCCTTGGCCTTGCCGACAGCGCGGGTCAGGCGCTGGGAGCCACCCATACCGGGAATGACCCCCAGGTTGATTTCGGGCTGGCCAAACTTGGTGGAAGGCCCAGCCACCAGCATGTCAGCCATCATGGCCAACTCGCAGCCACCACCCAGGGCATAGCCGTTCACGGCAGCCACGATAGGGGTACGCAGGCGGGTGAGGTTATCCCAGTAGGCAAACCAGTCAGCTGCGTACATGCTGGCGTAGGTCTGGGACGACATTTCCTTAATGTCTGCCCCGGCGGCAAAAGCCTTTTCGCTACCGGTTAGGACGATGGCCCCCACCTCGGGTGAGCGGTCAAAGTCGGTTGCGGCGGCAACAACCTCGCGCATGGTGGCATCGTTGAGGGCATTCAGAGCCTTGGGGCGATTGAGGGTAATCAGTCCAACCCGTCCGCGGGTTTCAACCAGAATATTCTCGTAAGTGGTCACGGTGTTCCTCCTTGCTGTGGGCGGGCTAGATGCCTGAGACGGGCGAGCCGTCGGCCTCACGAATAGCGTTGATGACGTCTGAGAAGTCCTTGGCGCCGCGCCCTTCTTCTACCAGGTGAGTATAGATATCTGCGGCGTGCTTGCCGAGTTCACCATTGACCCCTGCGGTGTCGAGAGCGGCGACAGCTAGCCCCATGTCTTTGCTCATCAGAGCGGTGGCAAAGCCCGGTTCGTAGTCCCGGTTGGCGGGCGACCCGGGCACGGGGCCGGGTACCGGGCAGTTGACGTTGACCGCCCAACAGTAGCCGGACGAGGTTGAGATAACGTCATAGAGCACCTGGGCGTCCAACCCCAGACGCTCACCCAACACAAAGGCTTCTGAAGCGCCCACCATGGTGATGCCCAGCAGCATGTTGTTACAGATTTTGGCGGCCTGGCCGGTGCTGTTGGTGCCGCAGTGCACCACCTTCTTACCCATCACCTCAAGCAGGGGGCGAACCTGGTCTACATCCGCCTCAGCGCCGCCCACCATGAAGGTGAGGGTGCCCTGCTCGGCCCCCACCATACCGCCGGACACCGGAGCATCCACGGCCCGCATACCGGCTTGCACAGCCAGGTCGGCTGCCTGGCGGGCATGCTCCACCTCGATGGTGGAGCAGTCTACGAAGAGGGTGCCGGGTTGAGCGGCAGCCAGCAGGCCCCCCTCGCCCTCGCGTCCGCCGTAGGCTCCCAGAACGTGCTGGCCGGCAGGCAGCATGGTGATGACGATGCTGGCCTGGGCTACAGTGTCTTCGCCACTGGCGGCCACGTGGATTCCGCGGTTGCGGGCGGCATCGAGCGCGGCGGGCACCAGGTCAAAGCCGTGCACGGTGTAGCCTGCTGCGACCAGGTTGGCTGCCATGTAGCCGCCCATGTGCCCCAGGCCGATAAAAGCGATGGTGGGTGTGGTGGTCATCTTCTTCTCCCTTACAAGGTGGCTGGTAGGTCTAGTGAAGCTAAGGCGCAATCTAACGGGGGGCCATGCGTAGGGCACCGTCCATGCGGATAGTTTCGCCGTTGATGTAGTCGTGCTCGGCGATGAAGACCGCCAGGTCGGCGTATTCGGCAGGAGCTGCAAGGCGCTGCGGGAAAGGCACGTTTTTAGCCAGCTCTTCACGGAACTCTTCGGTGATACCGGCCATGAGCGGGGTATCAACAATGCCCGGGGCAATGGTGTTCACGCGGATTCCTGAGCTGGCCAGATCGCGGGCGGCAGGCAGAGTGAGAGCAACGACCCCACCCTTAGAGGCCGCGTAGGCTATCTGACCAATCTGCCCCTCATAAGCAGCAATAGAGGCGGTGTTGATAATGACGCCTCGCCCGGCAGTACCCTCCACCGGCTTCTGGGTGGCCATTAGGGCAGCCCCGGCGGTGAGTACGTTGAAAGTGCCATTGAGATTGATAGTGACAGTTTTTGCGAAGAGGGCAGGATCGTGCGGGCCCTTTTTAGAGAGGACGCGAGCCCCCGGGGCGATACCGGCACAGTTGACTACGGTGCGCAGGGGGCGCTCGTCCTGCCCCACCTGCTCGAAGGCAGCTTCAACGGCAGCATAGTCGGTGACGTCGCCGGGTAGGAAGGTGACACCTTCGACGTTTCCAGCCTTCTCGATACCGGTAGGTAGGTCAAGCCCGTAGACGTGCACGCCGCGGGCAACCAGAGCGTGTGCGGTTGCCGCACCGATTCCCGAGGCTGCACCCGTAACCAGGGCTGTTGTGTTGGTGAGATCCATGGTGTTCTCTTTCAGGTGGATTTTTGGGGTTAGACGAAGGCTGAGTAGCCGGTCAGGACCCGGCCCACAATGAGGGAGTTGATTTCGTAGGTGCCCTCGTAGGTGTAGAGGATTTCGGCGTCCCCGAAGAATTTGGCCATTTCGTAGTCGGTAGTCATGCCATTACCGCCCTGGATTTCCCGGCCCAGCCAGGCGCTCTGCCGGGCCAGCTTGGTGGTGGTGGCCTTGGCCATGGCGGCGTGCACCATATCCAGGGTGCCGTTTTCTTGCATGCGGGCGCAGTTCATCATGAGGCCCAGGGCAGCCTGGGTGTTGCTCATAATTTCTGCGATGTTCTTCTGAATGAGCTGGAACTTAGCCAGGGGCTTGCCGAACTGCTGGCGGGTGATGGCGTAGTCGCGGGCAATATCGAAGATACCAAGCTGAATCCCGTAGCCCTGCCAGCCTACCCAGGCGCGGGAGTTGCGCAGCATCTCGTTGGCAGCGTCGAAAGTAACGGCCCCGGGCAGGTGAGCACTGGCGGGCACCTTCACATCGGTGAGGGTGATGTGGGCGTTCTGCATGACGCGCAGGCCAATCTTGTTGCGGATTTTTTCAGCCTCGTAGCCGGGGGCGTCGGTGGGAACGATGAAGGCCTTAATCTGTTGGTCGGCGGTATCCCTGGCCCAGACCAGGGCAAAGTCGGCGATAGTGCCCATGCCAATCCAGCGTTTTTCACCGTTGATGACCCAGTGTTCGCCGTCGAAGGTGGCGCTGGTTTCCAGTCCACCGGCGATATCGGAGCCGTGGTCGGGTTCGGTCAGGGCAAAGGCACCGGTGAGTTCAAAGCTTTCGAGCTTCGAGAGCATCTCGGCTTTCTGCACATCAGAGCCAAGAATGTTAATCATGCCGAGCACCAGCTCGTTGTGAATACCGACCAGGGCTGAGAGTGAGACGTCCACCCGGGTAACTTCCGCGTAGACCAGGCCGCGGAAGAGCCAGGAGGTGCCGCTGGTTTCGAGACGAGCCAGCCCCACCTCGGCCATGCCTTCGAGCAGGTGCAGGGGGAATTCTTCGGTGTTCCAGTAGTCAACGATTTGGGGGCGCACTTCTTCTTGCAGATAGGTGCGGATGCGCAAGAACCACTCTTTTTCGTGGTCGGGGAGCAGGTTGAGGACGCCGAAGGGGTCGATGTCGGGGAAGGGCAGGGGCTTTTCGGGTGGGTTTTTGACCATTCCGCGGATGTGGGTGTTCATAGGGTAGCTCTCCTGTGCAACGTCGTCGTGTGCAACTCACGCAGACGGGGTTCGCCCGCACTCTTAGTGTGAGTCAAGACATATTTAGCTCTGAATGTACCTCTTTCGTGAGCCTATCGGTAGCCTTTGGGGGAATTAATCGGTTCGTTACGCGCAGACAGGTTTGCATTCGTTGATTTTCCCACAGGGTCTTGGCAGGGACGCCACCCCTCCCCTATAGTGACTCACAGCACCCTATCGTGACCCATGCCACTATTTCTGTGTGGTTTATTGTCGAAAGAGGTTCCCCATGAGCGTTACTGAAAAGTTCCGCACCATTCGAGACCAGCTCGTTGCCCTGCGTGAAGATTACACCGCAGCGCGCGAGCAGTTTACCTGGCCCCAGTTTGAGCATTTCAATTTCGCCCTCGATTGGTTCGACCAGGTAGCTGCCACCGAGGACCGCAAGGACGCCCCCGCCCTGATTATCGCGGAACAAGACGGTTCCAGCGTGAGCGTGACCTACTCAGAGATGTCGAAGCGATCCTCACAGGTGGCTAACTGGCTGCGCTCTGTAGGTGTAAAGCGCGGTGACCGGGTAATTCTCATGCTGGGCAACCAGGTAGAGCTCTGGGAGCTCATGCTGGCCGGTATCAAGCTGGGCATTATTCTCATGCCCTCCACCGAGATGCTTGAACCCGTTGATCTCGATGAACGCATTAGCCGTGGCACGGTTGAGTGGGTGATTACCAACAGCAAGAACGTGCCCAAGTTCGAGCGGGTTGAAGGTAACTTCACTGTCATTGAAACAGACGGCAAGACCGAGGGGGCCCTGACCAAGCACCCCCACCTGAATTACCTGGACGCGGCGTCCGCTCCCACCGATTTCACCCCGGACGCCCCCACCCGGGGCGATGAGCCCCTGCTCTGGTACTTCACCTCGGGCACCACCTCGCGGGCCAAGATGGTGGAGCACACCCACACCTCTTACCCCGTAGGCCACCTTTCCACTATGTACTGGATTGGCATGGGCCCCGGTGATGTTCACCTGAACGTAGCTTCCCCCGGCTGGGCCAAGCATGCCTGGTCCAACATTTTTACCCCCTGGATTGCCGAGGCAACCGTCTTTATCTACAACTACTCCCGTTTTGACGCTGCAGCCCTCATGCAGAATATGGAAAAGTTCGGGGTTACCAGCTTCTGCGCACCGCCCACCGTCTGGCGCATGCTGATTCAGGCTGACCTGAGCCAGCTGGCAACCCCGCCGACCAAGGTCGTTGCCGCGGGTGAGCCGCTGAACCCCGAGGTAATCTCCAAGGTGAAAACCGCCTGGGGCGTGGATATTCGCGACGGCTTTGGGCAGACCGAGTCCACCGTGCAAATTGCTAACACCCCCGGCCAGCCCATCAAAATTGGTGCCATGGGCAAACCCCTACCCGGCTACGATATTGTGCTGATTGACCCAGCTACCGGTGAGATTTCTGAAACCGAGGGTGAGATTTGTATTCGCCTGGGCGATGCCCGCCCGCTGGGCCTCATGACCCAGTACAAGGGGGACCCCGAAAAGACCGAGGACACCATGCGCGGGGGCTTCTACCACACCGGCGATATTGCCGAGCGGGATGAGAACGGGGCGCTCACCTATGTGGGCCGCGCCGACGACGTCTTCAAGGCCTCTGACTATAAGCTCTCCCCCTTTGAGCTGGAGTCCGTGGTGATTGAGCACCCGGCGGTAGCTGAGGCTGCGGTGGTGCCGTCACCCGACGAGATTCGCCTGGCGGTGCCCAAGGCCTACATTGTGCTGGCCGCTGGGCATGAACCGACAGCAGAAACCGCCAAGGATATTCTCAAGTACGCCCGCGACCATCTGGCCGCCTACAAACGGGTGCGCCGCATTGAGTTCTACGAGCTACCCAAGACCATTTCGGGCAAGATTCGCCGTGTGGAGCTGCGTGCCCGTGAAAACGACTTCCACGGCCGTCATGGTGAAAAGACCGCTGCGGCCCTGGCCGCTCGCACCACCACCGAGGGCTACGGCCACGAGTTCGCCGACACGGACTTCCCGGACCTCAAGGGCTAGGCAAATCTTTCTCTACAACGAATGTGACTCATATTCCCGAGAGGGCGTTAAAACAACACCCTTTCGGGAATATGAATCACATTCGTGGTGGGGTGACTGCGTCTTTAGGCTAGCCCCAGCTCCCCCGCCTCCTTGGGGGTGAAGAAGGCCAGGACGTCCTCGCGCGAGACCTCAGCCAGGCTGGCAGGGGACCACTGCGGGTTGCGATCCTTATCCACCACCTGGGCCCGGATGCCCTCCCGCATATCGTGATGAGCCAGGGCGTTACAGGAAGTCACAAAGTCCTGATTCAGGGTCTCGGCCAGGGTCTGCTCACCGGCCCGGCGCACAGCTTCCAGAGCCACCTTCATGCCGGTTGGCCCGTTCTTCTGCAGAGCCGCCAGAACCGTACCAGCGAACTTGGCGCTGTCCGCCCCCGAGTCAGCTACCGCCTGAACCCTCTCCAGAATCTCCTCTACGGAATCGGCGGCAAAGGCGTCCTCAATCCAGTGGGCATTCTCCACCAGCTGGGAGGAAGGTGCCTCAGCCGCAAAGCCCTCGAT
Organism: Rothia sp. (in: high G+C Gram-positive bacteria); assembly: GCA_030529845.1. GTDB lineage: Bacteria > Actinomycetota > Actinomycetes > Actinomycetales > Micrococcaceae > Rothia. Next base: position 356,723 of record JAUMWB010000002.1, read on the forward strand.
AACGCGGGTGACGGCGTCCGCCCCCTCGACACTCTCAAGGGCGGCAACTAAATCATCGAGCTTCTCAAACGGCACAAAATAGTCGGCCATGCCGACGGCGAGCGCGTCCGCCCCGGTCACGTGCAGGCCAGTGACAGCCATGAGGGTGCCCAAGTTCTGCGGGGCGCGGGCCAGGATGTTGAGGCCGCCCACGTCGGGGCAGAAGCCGATGACGGTTTCGGGCATACCGGTGCGGGTGCGTTCGGTGACGATGCGGTGGGAGCTATGGGCTGAAACGCCCACGCCGCCACCCAGCACCAGGCCGTCCATGAGGGAGATGAAGGGCTTGGGGTAGCGGGCGATGCGCAGGTCGAGCGTGTACTCCACACGGAAGAAGTCCACGCCCTGATCCGGGTTCTCGCCGGTGGCCTTGTAGAGGGCTACCACGTCGCCGCCTGCACAGAGGCCCCGCTCGCCGGCTCCGCGCAGGAGGACGGCGGTGATGCCGGAATCCTGCTCGAAGTCGTCGAGGGCCGCGTTAATGAGCTGCATCATCTCGGCGTTGAGAGCGTTGACCGCGCGGGGGCGGTTGAGGGTGACAACCCCCAGGCTGCCGCGCTTTTCTGCCAGGACGCTCTCGGTCGGCTGGGCGCCGGGTGTATCGGTCACGGTGGGCCTCCTTTAGTTGCCGGTGGGCATAACGAAGCTGGCGCCCTCTTTAATGCCGGAGGGCCAGCGGGATGTTACCGTATTGGTCTTGGTGTAGAAGCGGAAGGCGTCGGGCCCGTGCTGGTTGAGGTCGCCGAAGCCGGAGGCCTTCCAGCCGCCGAAGGTGTAGTAGGCGATGGGCACGGGAATCGGTACATTCACACCTACCATACCCACATCGACGCGGCGGGCGAATTCGCGGGCGGTATCGCCGTCGCGGGTGTAGATGGCAACGCCGTTGCCGAACTCGTGGTTGGTGGGCAGGGCCAGGGCTTCTTCGAAGTCATCAACGCGCACTACCGACAGCACAGGACCGAAGATTTCTTCGCGGTAGATGGACATGTCGGTGGTGACCCGGTCGAAGAGGGTAGCGCCGACGTAGTAGCCGCCCTCGTGGCCTTCGACCTTGACGCCGCGTCCGTCCACCAGGAGCTTAGCGCCCTCCTTCTCACCGGCGGCAATGTAGCCCTCGATGCGTTCCAGGGCGCTGGCGGCGACTACGGGGCCGAAGTCAGCCTCGGGGTCAAGGGCGTGACCGACCTTGAGGGTCTTGGTGCGCTCGACCAGTTTTTCGACCAGGGCGTCGGCGGTTGCCTGACCGACGGGCACGGCAACCGAAATAGCCATGCAGCGTTCACCGGCAGAGCCGAAGGCGGCCCCAATGAGGGCATCGGCGGCCTGGTCAAGGTCGGCGTCGGGCATGATGATGAGGTGGTTCTTGGCGCCGCCGAAGCACTGGGCGCGCTTGCCGGTGCGGGCGGCGTGCTCGTAGATGCTCTGGGCGATGGGGGTGGATCCCACAAAGCCGACGGCCTTAATGCGGGGGTCATCGAGCAGGGTATCGACGGCCTCCTTATCGCCGTTGACCACGTTGAAGATACCGTCGGGTAGGCCGGCCTCGGTCCAGAGTTCGGCCAGACGTAGGGGGACGGAGGGGTCGCGTTCTGAGGGCTTGAGGACGAAGGCGTTACCGGCGGCGATGGCGGGGCCGCACTTCCAGAGGGGGATCATGGCCGGGAAGTTGAAGGGGGTGATACCGGCGACGACGCCCAGGGGCTGACGTATGGAGTAGACATCGATGCCGGTGCCCACGGAGTCAGAGCATTCGCCCTTAAGCAGATGGGGGGCTGCGGTAGCAAATTCGACCACGTCGAGGCCGCGCTGGATATCACCGTGGGCATCAGCCACGGTCTTACCGTGTTCGCGGGAGAGCATCTCGGCCAACTCGTCGGCGTTCTGGTTGACCAGGTCAACGAAGCGGTGCAGAATGCGGGCTCGTTTCTGGGGGTTGGTTGCAGCCCACTTGACCTGGGCTTCTGCGGCGTTGGCGATAACCTCGCGCACCTCATCAGCGGACGCCAGGGGCACCTGGGCCTGCACCTGGCCGGTGCTGGGGTTGTAGACATCGGCGAAACGACCTGAGGTTCCGGGGCGATGGGCGCCACCGACGTAGTGGGTTAACTGCTTCGTCATCGAAGCCTCCTTCCATGAGGGCGCACAGTTTTCTGTGCATCAGCTCACACGATACAGAAAAAATAGACGGGTGCCTAGGGGTTAATCGCAAGATTACACTTGACCGCGCTACGCTCAAGACTATATTCTGAACGAACGGTCAGTAATTAGTGCAGATGGGGCTGCCTCGCCCCGAGCAGCCCGCACCCGCAAGGAGCCAGACATGACTTCAACGACGAAGAACCCCGACCTCTCCCCCGTCGCCGACGCCCCCGCCCAGGCGGGCGAGGACGTCCTTAAGGAAGAAGCCGAGCAGGCCTACTTCGACCAACTTATTGCCGACGACTCCCGCATTGAGCCCCGCGACTGGATGCCCGAAAAGTACCGTAAGACCCTCACCCGCCAGGTCTCCCAGCACGCCCACTCCGAAATCATCGGCATGCAGCCCGAAGCCAACTGGATTACCCGAGCCCCCTCCCTCAAGCGCAAGGCTATTCTCATGGCCAAGGTGCAGGACGAAGCCGGCCATGGCCTCTACCTCTACTCCGCCGCCGAAACCCTGGGCACCCCGCGTCATATTCTCAACGAGCAGCTCCTAGACGGCCGCGCCAAGTACTCCTCCATCTTCAATTACCCCGCCCGCACTTGGGCAGACATGGGCGCTATCGGCTGGCTGGTTGACGGGGCTGCCATCTGCAACCAGGTCCCCCTCTGCCGCGCCTCCTACGGCCCCTACGGCCGCGCCATGGTGCGTATCTGCAAGGAAGAATCCTTCCACCAGCGCCAGGGCTGGGAGATTCTCTACGAACTCTCCCACGGCACCGAAGCCCAGAAGAAGATGGCCCAGGATGCCGTCAACCGCTTCTACGGCCCCGCCCTGCAAATGTTCGGCCCACCGGACGCCGACTCCCCTAACTCCCAGCAGTCCATGGCCTGGAACATCAAGCGCTTCTCCAACGACGAGCTGCGCCAGCGCTTCATCGACATGCTAGTCCCCCAGGCAGAAGCCCTCGGCCTCACCCTGCCCGACCCCGACCTCAAATGGAACGAAGAACGCGGCCACTACGACTACGGCCCGCTCGACTGGGACGAGTTCAACTCCGTCATCTCAGGCAAGGGCCCCTGCAACGTCCAGCGCATGCAGCGCCGCCGCGCCGCCCACGAAGAAGGTGCCTGGGTACGCGAAGCAGCAGCCGCCTACGCCCGCAAGACCGCAGAACAGCACTCCGAACTGCTAGGAGCCTAACCATGACCGACAAGATCACACACCTGCCCGAATCCAAGGAATGGCCCCTCTGGGAGGTCTTCGTACGCTCATCACGCGGCCTCTCCCACGTCCATGCCGGCTCCCTGCACGCGCCCGATGCCACCATGGCACTGCGCAACGCCCGCGATCTCTACACCCGCCGCAACGAAGGCACCAGCGTCTGGGTCGTGCCCGCCGAAGCAATCCTGGCCTCCGACCCCGACTCCAAGGGCGGCTTCTTTGAATCCTCCCAGGGCAAGAGCTACCGCCACGCCACCTACTACACCAAGAGTGAAGGAGTGAAGCACCTATGAGTTACGCCTCCTTCGAATCAGCCACCCGCCACAGCGAAGGCGAATCCATCATCGCTGAAGACATCGCCGCCTCCGGCGTACAGGCCAGCGAAAAAGTCGCCCGCTACGCCCTGGCCCTGGGCGACGACGCCCTCATGCTCGGCCAACGCCTAGCCCACTGGATCTCCCGCGCCCCCGAACTCGAAGAAGACATCGCCCTGGGCAACATCGCCCTGGACCTGATCGGCCACGCCCGCTTCTTCCTCACCTACGCAGGCACCGCCTGGGGCAAGACCGAGGACGACCTGGCCTACTTCCGCGACGAAGAAGAGTTCCGCTCAGCCCGCCTACCCGAACAAGAAAATGGGGACTTCGGGCAAACCATCGCCCGCCAGCTCATCTTCAGCTACTACCAGTACGAGCTCTACTCAGCCCTGGTGAAATCTGAAGACCCCACCCTGGCAGCGATTGCCGCCAAAGCCCTCAAGGAAGTCGCCTACCACCAGGACCACGCCACCGCCTGGACCCTCCGCCTGGGCATCGGCACCGAAGAATCCAACCGCCGCATGCAAGAAGGCCTCTACTACATGTGGCCCTACATCGACGAACTCTTCTACGACTTCGACGACGCAGCCACCCTGCCCGGTGTAGCTGTACTCCCCTCCACCCTGCGCGAGAACTTCGACAAGCGCCTAACCGCCATCATCGAAGAAGCCCAGCTACAGGTCCCCGACGTCCCCCAGGCCCGCGGTGGCGACCGCTCCGGCGTCATGAGCGAGGCCCGCGGCCACATCCTGGCAGAAATGCAGGTCCTGGCCCGTGCCCACCCCGGCGCCACCTGGTAGTTCCCAGCAGGCCAGTACAAGGAGGTGCCCCGTGAATAGCCACAGCAACCGTCCGCCCCACCAGCACCAGGACGACTCTCTCACCAGCGAGCAGGCCAGCGCCAGAGTCGACTTCAGCTTTGGCTTCGACGCCGACTCCGGCTACACCGCTCCGGCCCTAGAAACCGAGAGCTCTGTGCCCGCCCCGGCCGGTTCTGACTCCGCCTTATGGGAACTTGCCGCCCGCGTAGCCGACCCCGAAATCCCAGTTCTCTCCATCGCAGACCTCGGGATCCTACGGGCTACCCGCTACGAGGGCGACCAGCCGGTGGTTGTCATCACCCCCACCTATTCCGGCTGCCCGGCCATGGACGCTATCACCACCAACGTCCGCCGGGTCTTCACCGACCAGGGCTACCCGGCCCCGCGCGTGGAGACCGTCCTCTCCCCCGCTTGGAGCACCGACTGGATGAGTGAAGCAGGCAAAAAACGCCTGGCCGACTACGGAATCGCCCCTCCCACCGGCACCTCCGCCGCGGGACCCGTCCGTCTGGGACTTGCCGTCAAATGCCCCCGCTGCCATTCCCTGGCCACCCGCGAACTCACCCGCTTCGGCTCCACCTCCTGCAAGGCGCTCTACCAGTGCGAATCCTGCGCAGAACCCTTCGACTACTTCAAGATTCACTAGACCCAAGGAAGACGCCATGACCGAAACCAGCACCCGCCGCCGGGCCACCTTCAACACCCTCACCGTCTCCGGCGTCCGCAAACTCACCCAAGACTCCGTTGAAGTCACCTTCGCTGTTCCCGACGAACTCGCCGCCGACTACGACTACCTGCCCGGCCAGTATGTGGCCCTGCGCGCCCAGATTGACGGGCAAGAAGTCCGCCGCTCCTACTCCATCTGCGCCGAACCCGTCCCCGGCGAAATCCGTGTGGCCATCAAACGCGACTTCGGCGGCCTCTTCTCCAACTGGGCCAACGACACCCTCGAACCCGGCTACCAGATTGACGTCATGAACCCCCAGGGTGCCTTCGTTTCCAAGAGCACCATCACCAGCCTCAACGACCCCGACAAAATCGCTGAGGACGCAGCCGCAGCAGGGGATGAGCACATGGTCGCCTTCGCCGCCGGTTCCGGTATCACCCCCATCATCGCCATCGCCCGCACCGTGCTCAAGGCCAGCTCCACCAGCACCTTTGACCTGGTCTACGCCAACAAGTCTGCTATGGACGTCATGTTCGCCGAAGAAATCGGCGACCTCAAGGACCGCTACCCCACCCGCTTCGCCGTCCATCATGTGCTCTCCCGTGAACAGCGGATCAATCCGCTCATGAGCGGCCGCATTGACGATGAAAAACTCAAGGCCATCTTGGACCATGTGATCCAGGTGGATAAGGCCGACGAGTGGTTCCTCTGCGGCCCCTTCGAACTGGTGCAGCTCTGCCGCGACACCCTGGCCGAACGTGGCGTCCGCGAGGACGACGTCCGCTTCGAACTCTTCACCACCGGCAAGCCCGAAACCCCCGCCGGCCAGCAGGGCCGAGCCGTCGAAGCCGACCCGTCCGGGGCCAACTACGCTATCTCTTTCAACCTGGACGGCACCTCCTCCTCCGTTGAATCCCCCATCTCTGCCAACGAGACCATTCTCAACGCCGCCCTGCGCGTGCGGGCCGACGTGCCCTTCGCCTGCGCCGGTGGCGTCTGCGGAACCTGCCGCGCCAAGGTGATTTCGGGCGACGTAAAAATGGAGGAAAACTACGCCCTGGAAAAGGACGAGGTCGATGCCGGCTACATTCTCACCTGCCAGACCCGCCCCTGCTCCGACGCTGTAACCGTGGACTTCGACGCCTAGGAGGGGAAGAACCGTGATTGACCTGACCATTGAGGGTGCTGTCGCCGAGGTGGTGCTGAACGCCCCCGAAAAAATGAACGCCGTCAACGAGGCCGCCCTGGCCGAGCTCTCTGCCGCCTACGACGAGGCAGCTGCGGCGGGCGTCCGCGCCCTGCTTCTACGCGGGAAGGGGCGAGGTTTTTGCGCCGGGCGGGATATTGCCGGGCTGGTGCCTGCCGAGGACGACGCCTACGCCTACCTGGCCGACAAGGTGACCCCGCTTTTGAAGAAGATGAGCGCCTTCCCCGCCCCGACCTTTGCTGCGGTGCAGGGCCCCTGCCTGGGGGTTGGCCTGGGCCTGGCCATTGCTACGGACGTGGTCTATGTGGCTGAGAACGCCAAGATTGGCTCCCCCTTTGCCAACCTGGGGGCAACCTTGGACTCTGGCGGGCATGCCCTGTTTGTAGAGCGGCTGGGTGCCCACCGGGCCCTAGACCTCATTTATACCGCTGATTTGATGTCTGGGGCTGAGGCGGTGGCCGCCGGGCTCTTTAGCCGGGCTGTTCCTGCCGAGGAGCTCCTGAACTTTACCCGCGAGAAGGTGGCCAAGGTGGCTGCCGGGGCAACCGGGGCTTTTGTAGCGTCCAAGCAGCTGGTGGCCCAGGTGCGAGACGCCCGGGTGGGCCTCTGGGAGTCTGTTGAAGCTGAGAACAAGGCCCAGGGCGACCTGTGCTCCTCTGCGGACTATACCGAAGGCTTCGCTGCTTTCATGGAGAAGCGGACGCCGGTGTTTCGGGGTAGGTAGGAACATGGAGCGCGAAATGCGGGGCGTTTTAGTACAAGGCTAAGTCCACGACTGGTCTCGCCACACCTTTCCAATAGCCTCACCGCTTATTGCAGGGTCAATAAGATTCTTTGCAATCACAAGAGCCTCTTTATAACTAGAGGGTGTAGTTCCGCCCCTTTTCACCTTGCGGCCTGTATACATCGTTTTCCACGAATCAGGGCATACCAGACCCTCACGATAAGGCGCCAGACCTCTTTCAAGCCGTTCAGATTCCAAAGCTTCATGCAACTGCCTGCCATCGATTACCTCAGTCAGAGCAAGCTGAACAATGTCTATCAAGTCTCTCACTCGTGTACTGGGATTCTCTCGACCCGCCTGGGAATAGGTCTGCATCGTGGCTGCCACCTTATCGGCAAGATGATCCACCACAGGGTAGAGCTGGACCTTCGGCATCTCTTCTAGCAGAACGTCCTCAAGTGCTAATGTTGGCCATTCTTCAACGTTTCCGGTCATCCGACAACCGATCACAAGGTCAATGGTGATAGGGTTCTTCAGCCGATGGCCAAAATCATCTTTCAGGTGAACGGTAATTTTGCTACTCTGACGGTGCCCTGCGACAGTGGACTGCTCAAGGTTGCTTTCGCACTCAAGACTAATATCATAGGGAGCCGTCGTAATCTGTTGGAGGGTACGCTCAAAAGCCTCCACAGCCTGTTGAATGTTTTGAGCTTCCCTGTTGAAAAAATCAAGGTCCCGTGTCGAGCGGGCGTCAGGGTCACGCCATACTAAGGCAGTTCCGCCCTTAAGAACCCAGCTACCTTTCGAGTCTGCAAAGATGCGGGCAAGCACGATACTGCGATGGTAAAATTCTGTACGCTCCGCTTTAGGAACTTCATTAAATTTTCCTTTGCCGGCCTGTGCTGCCTTGAGTCCCTGAACATAGTTTTTAGTTTGACTACTCATCTTCAGCTTCCCCACGGACCAGGCCCGTTGCTAATATTTTCTTCATGTCACGCCGGATGGGTTCAAGCCCCTCGTCTATAACCTGCTGGAGCTGCCCCGTAAGCGGCGCAACATTGCTAGAAACAGTTTGCTGAGGGGAAGCCGACCCCTGTAAATGTTTAGTCATCTGTTCCTGGAAGGACGTGATCCATTCAGGGTCAAGTGCGCTACAAATGGCGTATCTGTAGGCGAGTCTGTCTTCCAGGGAGGCATCTCGGGGGTCTGAAAGCTGGTCAAAAATCTCGCTGCCAGTTAGTCCATAGACTTTCGTGAAGTCCTGAGTACTTTGCTCGATTCTGACCCAGTCAACCTTTACATCTTTCTTCACAGCACTCATCAGCACGTCAGCAACATGCTCAAGCTCTTCACCATCAGCTAGCAAATCTAAAACAGTACGGGTCACCGACGTTACCTTCATCCCCTCAAGGACTTCAATATCCGAAGCAGGGAGAGTCCGCTTTCTGATATGCACGTCCTCGGCCCTTGACTGCTTGCGGAAAGGTACAAAGAACTCGTGCGCATAGGACACGAAATCGCCAAGACCATGAAGATAAGCCGCTGACCTTGTAGCCACAACCGCGCACTCGTCACCCTGTAGACGTTCAGCAACCGTTTTAGCAGGATCAAGTGTTAGCCAGGCTGCTCGTAGCTCTTCATGAGCATCAGGCAAAATCACTTCAAAGGCGTAGACGCCCCTGCGCACCAGCCGAAGTTCACCCCTCCTAGCCAGAGTGTGAACCCTGGAACGATGTACCCCATATCTGCTGGCCTGAGCTGCGGTGAAGAGACCAAACTGGCGGCTCGCTAAACTACGAAGATCATCAAAGGACATACTTCAATTGTTGCATAATAAACAACAAATAAAGCAAGTTCTATAAATTCGATACTTCAAATGTTCTCTAATAAAGTGCAAATGAAGTAAATGTTCACAAGAGAGCCCGGGAAAGAATTCTTTCTTCCCGGGCTCCTCTAACCCAGGCGGCCCTAGTAGCCCACGTCAGTGGAGCCGGGGGCGGCGTCCTGAATGAAGCGGGCGGCCAGCTTCTTCGACTCCAGGGCTAGGAGCTGCACGTCGGCTGCCACCAGAATAAAATCAGCACCGGCAGCCAGGTAGTCCTCAGCCTGCACCGGGTCAAAGGCGTTTACACCCACCTTCACCCCGGCGGCGCTAGCTACCTCAATCACCCGCTTCACAGCGTCCACCACCTGCGGGTGGTTCTGCTGGCCCAGCAACCCCATAGAGGCCGCCAAATCTGAGGGGCCAACAAAAACCCCAGCCAGGCCGTCCACCGCGCAAATCTCCTCAGCATTAGCCACAGCCGCCGCAGACTCAATCTGCACAAAAAGCGAAATATACTTCTCGGCCTCGGTCAGGTAGCCAGGCACCCCGCCCCAACGGGCTGAACGAGATAGGGCAGACCCCACCCCGCGCACCCCCGCCGGAGGATAACGAGTAACAGCGACCGCGTCCTGGGCCATCTGGGCAGTATCGACCATGGGAATGAGCAGGTTCTGGGCACCGGCGTCCAAGAACTGCTTAATAGCAACCACATCCAGGGAAGGCAGGCGCACCATGGTCTGCACCGGGTAGGCGGCCGTGACCTGCAGAAGCTGCTGCACAGTCTCCAGGCTGACAACCCCGTGCTCACCGTCAATGAGCAGCCAGTCCAGGCCGGAACCCGCGCAGATTTCAGCGGCCACCGGCGAACCCGAGCAAACCCACATACCCACCGCCGGGCGGCCCAGGGTCTGTAGGTACTGGCCGAAAGGGGGCTCTAGACGAAGCGACACGTTACCGCCCCCAAGTCCCCGTAATCGGCGTGGACGGTATCGCCCGGGTGAACCCACATAGGCTTGGTGAAAGACCCAGCCAAAATAATCTCACCGGCCTTCAAAGAACCCCCGTGGGCAGCCAGCTTATTGGCCAGCCAGGCAACACCGTTAGCCGGGTGGTTGAGGACGGCGGCAGCCACCCCGGTGTCTTCAATCTGCTCATTGCGGTAGAGCAGGGCTGAAACCCAGCGCAGGTCGATAGAGGCCGGGTCCACCGGATTGCCCCCGTAAACCATGGCGCCCAGGGCGGCGTTGTCACTGATGGTATCGACGATAGTGCGGCCCTCCATCTCAATGCGGGAGCTGAGAATCTCTAGGGCCGGAACCACATATTCGGTAGCCCGCAGAACATCAAAGATGGTGGTATTCGGCCCGGTCAGGTCGTCCTTGAGCACGAAGGCCAGCTCAACCTCAATACGCACGTTAGAATACTGGGAATGCTCAATGACCGAGCCGTTTTCGTAGACCTGGTCGGCGAAGATTGCCCCGTAGTCGGGTTCGGTGATGCCGGTGGCCTCTTGCATGACCTTGGAGGTCAGACCGATTTTACGGCCGATCAGGCGGCGCCCAGCGGCCTCGCCCCGAGCCCGCCACATGTTTTGTACCGCGTAGGAGTCTTCGACGGTCATGTCGGGGTAGGTGGCGGTCAGGCGCGGAATCATGGTGCGTTTGGCCTCGGCCTCGGCCAGGTCATCGGCAATTTTGGTGAGCTGTTCTTCAGTGAGCATAGAAAACCCCTACAGCTGGTGGCCCAGCTTATATTCGCCCTTCTTCCAGTCGGGCATGTCTTCTTCGCCTGCGCGGGTGTAGGAGAAGCCGTCGGCGCCGATAGTTTGTTCCATTTCGGAGTCGTCGGTGCGCTCTACCAGGGGTACCAGGTTGCCGTCGAGGTCGAGGACGCGGGAGGCGTCGGTGTACCAGGAGGGGACAACGGGGGTACCCCACCAGTCGCGACGCTGGTTGTCGTGGACATCCCAGGTGACGCGGGGGTTGTCGGGGTCGCCGGTGTAGTAGTCCTGGGTGTAGATCTCGACGCGGTGGCCGTCGGGGTCGCGCAGGTAGAGGTAGTAGGCGTTGGAGACGCCGTGGCGGCCGGGGCCGCGTTCGATGTGGTCGGAGAGACGCAGGGCGCCGAGCTTGTCGCAGATGGCGATAATGTTGTGCTTTTCGTGGGTGGCGAAGGCAACGTGGTGCATGCGGGGGCCGTCGCCACCGGTCATGGCGGTGTCGTGGACGGTGGGCTTGCGGCGCATCCAGGCGGCATAGGAGGTGCCAGCTTCGTCCTGGATGTCTTCGGTGACGCGGAAGCCTAGGTCTTCCATGTAGCCGATAGCCTTGGGGACGTCGGGGGTGACCTGGTTGAAGTGGTCAAGGCGGACGAGGGCGCCGGGGGTGTGAAGTTCGTAGCGCCAGGCCAGGCGTTCGACGTGCTCCACCTCGTAGAAGAATTCGTAGGGGAAGCCGAGAGGGTCGAGCACGCGCACGGAGTCGCCGAGGCCCTTGACGAAGCCGTCCTTCTTGCGGCGCACCTCGCAGCCGCGGGCGGTGTAGAACTTTTCTGCCTTATCGAGGTCTTCGGGGGTGCGGACGCGGTAGGAGAAGGCGGCCACAGCGGGGGTGTCGCCCTTGCGCAGAATCAGGTTGTGGTGGATGAATTCTTCCAGGGAGCGCAGGTAGATGGTGTTGTCGTCTTCTTCAGTAACAACAAGGCCGAGCACGTCGACGTAGAAGTTGCGGGAGCGTTCGAGGTCGGTGACGACCAGTTCCATGGAGGCGCAGCGGACGATGTCGGGGGCGTTTTCGTCGGGGACGATGACGGGGTAGTCAACAAAGGTAGGTGACATGGGTTTTTGCTTTCTTGGGTGGGGCGGACGCCGGGAGGCTACGGTGCGCACCCGGCGGCCGCGGAGGTGGGGTGGGGTGTTAGTCGGCCTTGCCGAAGACGGGGTTGTGGACTTCGCCGAGGTTGATGTGGACGGCCTGCTGGTCGGTGTAGAAGTCGATGGAGCGGTAGCCGCCTTCGTGGCCCAGACCGGAGGCTTTGACTCCGCCGAAGGGGGTACGCAGGTCGCGGACGTTGTTGGAGTTGAGCCAGACCATGCCCGCCTCAACGGCCTGGGAGAAGTTGTGGGCGCGTTGCAGGTTGGAGGTCCAGATGTAGGCGGCCAGGCCGTACTTGGTGTTGTTGGCCAGCTCTAGGGCTTCTTCATCGGTGTCGAAGGGAGTGATGGCAACGATGGGGCCGAAGATTTCTTCCTGGAAGATGCGGGCGTCGGGGGCGACGTCGGCGAAGACGGTGGGGAGGACGAAGTTGCCTTCGGGGAAGTCGGCAGGGCGTTCGCCGCCTGCAACCAGACGGGCCTCAGTCTTGCCGATTTCTACATAGGACATGACCTTGTCGTAGTGTTCAGGGTGGACCAGGGCCCCGACTTCGGTTGCGGGGTCTGAGGGCAAACCGACTTTGACGCGCTTGGCCTGGGCTGCGTAGCGTTCAACGAATTCGTCGTAGATGCTGCGCTGGACCAGGATGCGGGAGCCTGCGGTGCAGCGTTCGCCGTTGAGGGAGAAGACACCGAAGATGGTGGCGTTGATGGCGGTTTCGAGGTCGGCGTCTTCGAAGACGACGGCCGGGGACTTGCCGCCCAGTTCCATGGAGAGGCCCTTGAGGTAGGGGGCTGCGTTGGCGAAGATAATCTGGCCGGTTGTAGATTCGCCGGTGAAGGAGATGAGGGGGACGTCGGGGTGCTTGACCAGGGCGTCGCCTGCGGTTTCGCCGAAGCCGTTGACCAGGTTGAAGACACCAGCCGGTAGGCCTGCCTCTTCGAAGATTCCGGCCCAGAGGGAGGCCGAGAGGGGGGTGAATTCGGCGGGCTTAAGGACGACGGTGTTACCGGTAGCCAGGGCCGGGGCCAGCTTCCAGGATTCCAGCATGAAGGGGGTGTTCCAGGGGGTGATCAGGCCAGCGACGCCAATGGGCTTGCGGTTGACGTAGTTAACCTGGCGGCCGGGGACCTTGAAGGCGTCGTCGGTCTGGGCGACGATGAGGTCGGCAAAGAAGCGGAAGTTTTCAGCGGCGCGGCGGGCCTGCCCCTTGGCCTGGGTGATGGGCAGGCCGGAGTCGAAGGATTCCATCTGGGCGAGGGCGTCCTCACGGGATTCGACGATGTCGGCAATCTTCATGAGCACGCGGGCGCGTTCACGGGGAAGCATGCGGGGCCAGGGGCCTTCGGTGAAGGCGGTGCGGGCGGCGGCGACGGCAGCCTCAATGTCTTCCTTCTTGCCCGAGGCAGCCTGGATGTAAGGCTGGTTGGTGACGGGGTCGAGCACGTCGAAGGTTTCGCCGTCGATGGAGTTGACGAACTGGCCATTGATATAGTGCTGGATACGCTCCGGGAGGCCGGCGGGCTGGGCGGGTGAGGGGGTGGTTTCAGTGGTGCTCACGGGTAACTCCTTTGTACGGTGTGAGGGGCGGACGCCGGTGGGCTGGTTATACCGGCTCGGGGATGGTGCTGAGGTAGCTGGTGAGGGTCGCTTGGCGATGTTCTCTCACGGCCTGTTCAACGGCCTGGGCTGACTCGCCACGGTCGATGAGGTCAATGATTCGTTCGTGTTCTGCCACCGATTCGGCAGCTCGGCCGGGCACAAAAGAGAAGGTTGATTCGCGCAGGTTACCCAGGCGATCCCACTCGCTGCCAACAAGATCGACAAGGTGCTGGTTGGGGCAGCGGTGGGTGAGAATCTGGTGAAAGCGGTGGTTGAGGTCGGTGAAGGTTTTGGGGTCAAAATCTTCAAGGAGGGTAGCAAGCTGGTGGTTGTAGTCGCGGGCAGCGGCGATATCTTCGGCTGTGAGGTGGGGTAAGGACAGGGCGGTAGCTGCTCCTTCCAAAATGCCAAGGGTTTGCATGCTCTCCACGTAGGCGGAGCTATCGACCATGGCGACCCTGGCACCTACGTTCCGTTCGAAGGTGACCAGGCCTTCTGCTTCAAGCTGGCGGATAGCCTCTCGCACAGGAACCACTGACATATCGAGTTCACGGCCGATAGAGGCCAGCACCAGGCGGTGGCCAGCTGCAAAATCGCCGTTCACGATTTTTTCGCGGACCCAGGTGTAGGCTGTCTCTGCCTTGGATAAGCCCTTATCGTAGTCGAGGGCCACCGGTATGGGTTGTGCGGGGTAGAAGTCGATTTTCACAGTGGTTCCTAGCGGGTTAGGGCTGAGCGGGTGGGTTCTGAGCTAGCCAGGCTTTGTATTTTTCTTTCCAGCTACCGGTGGGTGGGAAGAGCCCATCGACGGGGTGACCGGCTGCAACCTGCTCGGCGACCCAGGCGTCCTCCTGTTCTTTTTCGAAGGCGGCTTGGGCAACTTCGGCGGCGAGGGCCGGGGGGATGACGATGGCGCCGTCGTCATCGCCAACGATGATATCGCCAGGCAGGACGGTGGCGTTTCCACAGGCCACAGCGACATCGACTTCCCAGGGCACGTGTTTACGCCCCAGAACAGCGGGGTGGGGACCCTGGGTGAAGACGGGCAGGCCGATATCCTTGACGGCCGCGTAGTCCCGTACCCCACCGTCGGTAATGACGCCGGCTGCTCCCCGGTGCTTGGCGCGCAGGGCAAGAATGTCGCCCAGGGTGCCGGAGCCGGATTCTCCGCGGGCCTCGATGACGATGATCTCACCTTCGGCCACTTCGTCGAAGCAGCGTTTTTGGGCATTGTAGCCCCCGCCGTGAGCCTTGAAGAGGTCTTCGCGGTTGGGCACAAAACGCAGGGTTTTGGCAGTGCCAACAATTTTGGTGCCGGAAGCCTGGGGGTAAACTCCCTCAATCACAATGTTATTGAGGCCACGGGCGCGGAGCTGGGCTGAGAGCCCGGCGGTGGGTACTGCCTCTAGGAGGCGTCGCAGCTCGGGGGTGAGAGCGGACGCCGGTGCCTGGGTTTCTGCCTCAGCTAGTGGGGGTAGCCCGGCCGCCTCACGTGAGCCCCAGGCTTCTTCGGTCTGTTTTTCATCAACGGCAGGCAGGGTGCCAACAGTCTCCTTGAAGTCACCCCGACCTGAGATAACACGGGTCAGCAGGCGGCCAGAGGTGAGGTTCCCTGAAGCGGTAGGAGCATCGACTTCCACTTCAACAAGGTCACCGGGAACAATAACGGAGGACCCGGCCGGGGTGCCGGTCAGAATGACGTCACCGGTCTCTAGAGCCATGTGCTGGGAGAGGTCAGCGACGAACTGGGAGAGGGGGAAGATCATATTGGCTGGGGCGGTGTCGTCCTGCTGCACCAGCTCACCATTGACCCAGGTACGGATGCGAAGCTGGTCTTCTGAAACCGCACGGGCATCAATCAGGTGAGGGCCAAGAGGGGTGTAGCCGTCACGCCCCTTGGAGCGCAGATTGGAGCCCTTATCGGCGGGCCGGTAATCGTAAATCCCCAGGTCGTTAGCGGCGGTCACATAGGCTACATGATTCCAGGCTTCTTCGGGAGGAACGTGACGAGCGGGGGTACCAATGACCAGGGCAATTTCTCCTTCGAAGGCCAACAGCTCAGTACCCTCGGGGCGCTCCACGGCAGAACCGGAAGCGGCCAGGGAGCTGGTGGGCTTCAGGAAGTAAGAAGGCTGGGCAGGACGGCGACCGCGCTGGGCGGCGCGGGATTCGTAAGCTACGTGCACAGCAATAATCTTGCCGGGTGTCACGGGGACGGAAGCCGCGACCCCCTGGCTTTCGGAGTGGCTGGAAGGTGCGTTAGTCATGGAGTCTCCTCGTTGAGCTCTATCAACCTTGTCTGGAATCGTATATCATTTTCACACACTAGCAAGTAACTCACATCACAGCAAGGGGCTTTTACAAAAGCCCCACTTCACCTCATGGCAAGTTTTAGACAAGCCTTGCAAGCCTTGCTACACATCGTATATGATTCAGAGCAAGTGTCACCCATCACATATTTGCTGGGGTGCAGCGCCGCACCCACTCCCTAAGGAGCACCATGCATTTCCACCACAACGGCTACATTTCCCGTGATCCCCGCCTCGAAGAAGCAGCTGGGCACGGCATCAACCGCCCTGACCAGCTCCCCGAGACCATGGACGTCCTCATCGTCGGTTCCGGACCCGCCGGCATGATCGCCGCCGCTCAGCTCTCCCAATTCCCCACCGTCAACACCCGAATCATTGAACGCCGGGCAGGGCGCCTAGAACTAGGCCAAGCAGACGGAATCCAGGCCCGCAGCGTCGAAACCTTCCAGGCCTTCCGCTTCGCCGAAGAAGTCATCCGCGAGGCTTACCACATCACCGAAACCAGCTTCTGGAAGCCAGACCCTACCAACCCCGACCACATCATCCGAACCACCCGCACAGCCGATGACCCCCACAACATCAGCGAATTCCCCCACCTGATCATCAACCAGGCTCGCATTCTCGACTACTTCGCCGATTTCGCCCGCAACTCCCCCGGCAAAATCACCCCCGACTACGGCATTGAATTCGTCGGCCTAGAAATTGAGGACGGGCAGGACCACCCCGTGAAAGTCACCGTCCGCCACACCACCGGCGAACGCTACGGCGAAGAACGCACCGTTCGCGCCAAGTACGTGATTGGTTGTGACGGAGCCCGCTCCGGCGTCCGCAAGGCCATCGGACGCACCCTCTCTGGCGATGCCGCCAACCACGCCTGGGGCGTCATGGACGTGGTCGTCAACACCGATTTCCCCGACTGGCGCATGAAGTGTGCCATCAACTCCGTCAAGGGCTCCATCCTGCATATCCCCCGCGAGGGCGGCCATCTGGCCCGCGTCTACGTCGATCTGGGCGAAGTGCCCCTTGACGACAACCACGCCGTGCGATCAACCCCCATCGAAGACATCATCGACCGAGCCAACGCCATCTACCACCCCTACTCCATCGACGTGAAACACGTCGCCTGGCACTCGGTCTACGAAGTGGGCCACCGCCTCACCGACCACTTCGACGACGTCGACACCTGTGACCGCGGCACCCGCACCCCCCGCGTCTTCATCACCGGCGACGCCTGCCACACCCACTCAGCCAAAGCCGGGCAGGGCATGAACGTTTCCATGCAGGACGGCTTCAACATCGCCTGGAAACTAGGCCACGTGCTCTCAGGACGCGCCCCCGAGACCCTGCTCGACACCTACTCCGGCGAACGCCAGGAAATCGCCAAAAACCTCATTGACTTCGACAAAGAGTGGTCTACCCTCATGGCCACCAAGCCTGAAGACCTACCCAGCCCCGAATACCTGGAAGAGTTCTACGTCAAGACCGCCGAGTTCCCGGCCGGGTTCATGACCGAATACAAGCCCTCTCTTCTCACCGGCAGCACCGAGCACCAGCACCTGGCTGAAGGCTTTCCCGTGGGCAAGCGCTTCCGCTCCGCCCGCGTCAACCGCCGCGAGAACGCCTACCCCCGTCACCTGGGGCATGAGGCTATGGCCGACGGACGCTACCGCCTCTACGTTTTTGCGGACGCCGCCCACCCCGCGTCCGCTGACTCTAAGGTGCGGGCCCTGAGCGATTTCTTGACCCAGGACGCCACCTCCCCCTTCGTGCGTTACCGGGCTGAAGGTGCTGACTTTGATGCCCTGATTGAGCCGGTGGTGGTTTACCAGCAGAACTACACCGACTTTGAGGTCACGGACGCACCGGCGGCCTTCCGGCCCCTGGTGGGCACCTATCAGCTTGAGTACTGGGAGAACATCTACTGCACCCTACCCGACGAGGACATCTTCGATGAACGTCAGCTCTCCCGCGACGGCGTGATTGTGGTGGTCCGCCCCGACCAATATGTAGGCGCAGTCCTGCCCCTGGCCGATCATGCGGCCCTAGCCGCCTACTTCGACGGGGTCCTTCTCAGCCCTGAAGCCTAAGGCGCTCAAGACTAGGAGTCTTAACAGTAAAAGGTCGGGGCGGGTACCGTCACTGGTACCCACCCCGACCTTTCTGCCTTGACGGCAGGGCTATTGCTGGCCGTCCTGGGCAGCGTTAGCCTCGTCAATGCGCTTGGCCAGGCGCTCCTTTTCCTCAGCCTCACGGCGCTTAGCCTCGGCCTCACGGCGGGCCTTAGCCTCCGCGTACAGTTTGGCGGAGGACCGGTTAATGCCGGTACCTTCCCCCAGCTCGGGGTCGTTAGGACGTTCCACCAAAATCAGGGTTGCACACATGACCAGGGTGACCACGAAAACGGCACCCGCAACAGTCAGAGCCAAGACCACGTTCGGGGTGTTATTTGTGCCGCCAGTTGCAAAAACCACGATGCCTAAGAAAGCCACCAGGGCCAAGACCGCCGCAATAATCAGCGGACCGCGCACCTGCGCCTTAAACCCACGATTGGGTGATTCACTCTTCTGAGCCAAGACCATTCCTCCTGAAAACAAACTCTCCACCAGTCTACGGGGTGAGCGCCACTTTTGCCCGACAGCTCCTAGCCGCGACGGGCGTCCGCGCGCAGGGTCAGAGCCCCAACTACCAAGAAAATACCGGCCACCAGCGCCCCGCCACCGGCGGTACCCATAATGGCCTTATCGCCAATCTCAGAAACCACGGGCAGGGCAGCAGCCGAAAGCGTCACGATAGTTCCCTCTAGCTGCCAGTCGCGGGCCGCGGGGTTGCTGGCTTTAGTGCGCATACCGGCAAGTAGCTTGAGCACACCGGTCAAACCCAACACACAGGCGGCGATGAGGGTCAGCCAGAACTCCCCGCGGGGGGCCACAAAAGCTAGCACACCACCGGCAGCCTGCACCAAGGCAATAGAGGTAAAGGCCTGGGCGGTGCCGGAATCACCCACGCGGCGCAGGGTTTGCGCCGTCAGATAGGACGCCCCCGCGTAGCCCAGCATATAGAGCCCCAGCATGACGGTAATGACGCCCAGGGTCGGCTGCTGCCAAAAGACCGTGGTAAGACCAAAGGCTAGAAACACTAGAGCGTGCACCAGGGTGGGGCCGGTGAGGGCAGCAGCAAGTGCCGGATCAGCCGGACGTTTGGGGGCAGCCTGCTGACCGGTGCTAGCCGGGTGGGGGGCGGAGGGCTTGGAATCGGATTGCTGGAAATCGGAGTGCTGAGAATCAAAAGTCACCCCACCAGTCTAACCAGCCAAGCTGACCGCCGCTGACCTACCGGCAGCCTGTTACGCGCTACTGGCCTGTTGGGGCATCTCCATCGAAAGAGTAGCCCTCAAGCACCTGCCGCAGACGCGCCAGGCCCAGAGCCAGCTTGCGGTCACTGACCGCACCAAAGCCTAGAACCAGCCCATAGAGGCCTTCACCGGTTTCTGCCCGGGCTGACCAGTAGTCCCCCAGCGGGGCCACCAGCACGCCTTCTAGGCGGGCGGCCTCAACCAGTTCATCCTCAAGGTCCCTCCCCCGGGCAGGGTCAGCACCGGGGAGGTAAATAACTGCATGCAGGCCTCCGTCCATGGGTAATACCTGCGGACCGGCTAGACCCTCCAAGGCGGTGAGCACTTGCTCCCGGCGTCCGCGATAGATTCGGCGCATGCGCGCTGTATGGCGACGTACTCCGCCTGCGGCAAGAAAGGCGGCCATGGCATCCTGCACCACTGATGAGACCGGGTTACCCAGGTCAGCGCGCAATTCCAGCAGGTCTGCCCGCAGGTGTCGCGGGGCCACCACATACCCCAGGTTGAGGCCGGGTGCCAGCATCTTGGCAAAGGATCCGAGAGTCACCACCCGGTCAGATGCCCAGCGGGCCGGGTGGGCTTCTACCCCACCTGGCAGAGGTGGGCGGTCAAGGGAGGCCAGGGCGGGCAGTGGGTCGCCCACGTAACGCAGCTCGGAGTCGTAATCATCTTCAACAAGCAGAGCATCGTGGGTGCGCGCCCAGGCCAGCAGTTCCAGGCGGCGCGCCAGCGGCATGGAAGCCCCCAGCGGGTACTGGTGGCTGGGGGCTATAAGGACGAGGTCGGGTCGCCCAGGTCCGGTGGGCAGGTGAGCAGGGTTGAGGCCCTGCTCATCAACCTCGATCGGTAGGATTTCATGACCAAAGGCCAGAGGGATGCGATGCAGGGAGGGGTAGCCGGGGTTCTCCACCGCAATACGAAGCGGACGGTTACGCACCCGGCGGCGCAGGGCAGTAAGAATCAGTCGGAAGCCATCACGGGCACCGGCAGTTACCAAAAGGTCATCAGGGCCGCGCAGTACCGAGCGCATCAGCCGCAAGTGCTCAGCTAGCTGCACCCTCAGCTCGTAGGAGCCCGCGGGCGGGTAAACCGCACCGGGAGTAGCCGCAGCCTGACGCCAGGCAGCCCGCCAGGTGGAGCTTGCCACCAGAGAGGTATCGGGACTACCGGGGCGAAGGTCGATGACGTCACGGTTAGCCGTGTCAGCAGGAGAGGTAATCGGCACCCTCCTGTGCGCGGACGTCCGCCCCATTTCCCCGCTCCCAGCAGGGGGCTGGACGGGGCCCGCTCCTCCCACAGAGGCGGGAACCCCAGGAAACTGCGGGGCACTCAGAGTGAGGTTTTCAGCCACGCGGGTGCCGCCGCTTCCGCTGATTAAATAGCCCTCACCCACCAGCTGCTCATACGCAAAAACAACCGTTCCACGTGAAACATTCAGGCGCTCAGCCAGCGCGCGAGTAGAAGGCAGCGGGTCCCCCGCCACCAGAAAACCACCCAGCACCAGAGCCCGAATCTGCTCAGCCACCTGCGACGGCAAAGAACCCGGCCCCGACCGCGACACGCTCACCGGCAACTGATCAAACCGCGAATACCCCGCCACGCTACGCTCCCCTCACATCAAAGCCGCACTCCCCCGATACTAGCCCACCGGCGTCCGCACCCCACGACAAATATCCACCACGAAAAATGCCCGCCGCGAAGCACACGCGGCGGGCACCTATCCCAAACAAAACGAAGAGGGGCACCGGGCTGCTGACGCCGGTACCCCCTCTCGCATCAGATTCTTCCCAGGGAATCTGACTAGCCTACGTACTCCCAAACGCGTACGTAGTCAACCTCGATTGCGCAATCCCGGGTGGACTCAGCGAGACCGCCCCAGTAGGCATTGCCTGCCTGCATGCACAAACGGATGTTGAACTTCTCACCAGCAGGCAGTGCGGCCTGGTAGCGAGGATCCTCTGACGAGACGAACAGGTATTCAACCCCGTCAAAGAAGAACTTGATACCGGCAGGAGTCTTCTCAACTGCCCAGGTGTGGTATTCATCGGCAAGGTTCTGGCCCAGTACGGGAATCAGGGCGTTCTTCTTAGCCTTGTTACCCTGCTGCTGGCCGTAGTGAACGGTACCCTCAGAGCGGTTGGAGATGTCAATCTTCTGCTTGCCGGAGGTGTAGCCGTAGGACTCGGAGATGTCGATTTCACCGAGAAGAGCGGTGTTGTTGGGGCGCATCCAGATGCCGCCCCAGGCGCCGATGTGCTCGGGGGTGGACACGGGCTGCTTGGCGCGGTATTCCAGGCGGAAGCTCTCAGCGGAGAACTTGCCCATGGTGTCGATGTAGCCGGTGGCCCATTCGCGCAGCTTACCGTCCTTGTAGGTGACGGGGGTGGCCAGCTTCTTCAGCCAGATCTTGGTGGAGGAGTCACCCATGGTGACAGCTTCCTTGAGGTTGACGCCGGAGTCGTAGCCCACGTAGGACTTGTCGCGCACACGCCACTTGGTGCCGTCGATAGCGCCGTTATTGAAATCGTCCTCGAAGATGAGCTTGCCCCAGCCTGAGGCGGTCAGGGCACCGCGGTGCTCGCCCCAGTTATCTGCCTTGGACTTCTCGACCTTGACCAGGTGGGTAGAGGGAACGGTACGGCCTGCATAAGCGCTAATACCGGTGCCGGTACCCTGGGGGGTTGCGCGGAAGGGGACCTGGTTATCATTGGATACTAGGCTCTCAACGGTCTGCCCATTGATAATCACCTGGGCAACCAGGCGGGTAGCACGCACCGACAGGGCCAGCTCGTAGGAGAAGGCAGCGGTGGGGGCTGCGGTTGCCAGAACCTTCTGATCGAGTACAACGGTGCGGTGGTTGACAACGCGCTCGATATGCAGGGTCATGGTGCCGCTGTGGGCGATGGAGAGCATCGCGGTGTAGTAGTCACGACCGGTTGAAGTGCGGCGGGCAATGACGCGGGTGTAAATGGTACCTGCAGCAGGACGTGAGGTGGTGTAGGTTGCTTCCACCAGGGCGTCTGAGTGCTTGGTACCTACGGTAGTGAAAGCACGAGCATCGGTGAATGCCTGAGCAAAGGGGGAGGTGTAGTTGACGTCTGCTAGGGGGGTAAAGCGCAAGACGCCTGATGCCAGGCCATTGCCGTTGAGTACCATGCCGGTGTTCGCGTGCGCTGCCTGGGTGGTCAGTGCGGTCGCTACGGCGGTTGCGGCGGTCAGTGACAGGAAGTTGCGGCGGGATACAGAAAGCATGGTTTGGGTCTCTTTCGTGTGTACTTGTTTGGGATGGGAAGCTCTTGGGGAGAGCTGGGGTGGTTGAGATTCTTGGGAGAATCTCGGGGTGAACCCTGGGTGGGTTCGTGTGGCTCCTGGGTGGAGCCTGTGGGCTTTGGGTTAGCCCTTTGTGCTTCGGTTGAAAACTTTATAGGACGTTTGGGGGACAAGACAAGGCGAGATGGGGACAAAAATACCACTTTCCATATCAAGTATTTTTGTTTTTCCTTATCAAATCTAACTTGTCTGGTGAAAAAATTTTTTGGAAAAAATTTTCAACCTGTCCCCAAGGTCGGTTTTTTTGGGCAAAAAGGCTCATTTTTTCAAAGATTACAAGGGGGATTTGTCCCCCAAACCTCTTCATCTACCGGCAAGTGGGGGCAGAATTTTAGTTTTTGGGGACAGGTTGCCCCCTAAAAAAATTTCCACCACCGTCATGATGGGCATTTCTGCTAGACAGGACGGGAAATATAGACATGCAACCTACCAGCAGGCTAGGTCTCAACCGCACGATGGGGACAGCAAAGCAGCTAATTTGTCCCCCAAAGCACCCCGAGGGCATCCAGTCCGCTAACCTGTGGTCTAAAAACTTTGCTTGAAACTGGCCCTATTCTTAGACCATCTCGCGGGGCACAGTTGGAACCATGACTGAAAACAAGACCACAGAAACCACCCTCACCGGCTCCCCCCTGGTCAAGCGCGGCCTGGCCGACATGCTCAAGGGCGGCGTCATCATGGACGTCGTCACCCCCGAACAGGCCAAAATCGCCGAGGACGCCGGCGCCGTGGCCGTCATGGCCCTCGAACGTGTACCTGCCGACATCCGCGCCCAGGGCGGCGTGGCCCGCATGAGCGATCCCGACATGATCGAGGGAATCATCGAGGCCGTCTCTATTCCCGTTATGGCTAAGGCTCGTATTGGCCACTTCGTTGAGGCCCAGATTCTTGAGCACCTCAAGGTGGACTACATCGACGAGTCCG
The DNA here is from genome assembly GCA_030529845.1 of Rothia sp. (in: high G+C Gram-positive bacteria). Classification (GTDB taxonomy): domain Bacteria; phylum Actinomycetota; class Actinomycetes; order Actinomycetales; family Micrococcaceae; genus Rothia. The sequence continues at coordinate 380,080 of JAUMWB010000002.1, forward strand.
AGGTGCTTTCTCCGGCTGACTACGCCAATCACATCGACAAGCAGGCTTTTAAGGTGCCCTTTGTGTGCGGTGCCACCAATCTGGGTGAGGCCCTGCGCCGTATCACCGAGGGTGCTGCCATGATCCGTTCCAAGGGTGAAGCTGGCACCGGTGACGTCTCTGAAGCCACCAAGCACATTCGCACCATCAAGACCCAGATTGCCGAGTTGCAGGCCCTGCATGCCACTGCCCCCGACCTGCTTTACGTCAAGGCCAAGGAGCTGGCTGCCCCCTACGAGCTGGTACGCGAGGTGGCCGAGACCGGTAAGCTACCCGTCGTCCTTTTCACCGCCGGTGGTGTGGCAACCCCGGCAGATGCGGCCATGATGATGCAGCTGGGGGCGGACGGTGTCTTCGTCGGCTCCGGCATCTTCAAGTCGGGTAATCCTGAGGCCCGTGCCAAGGCGATCGTTAAGGCAACCGCTTTCTACAATGACCCGGCTGCTGTTGCGGACGCTTCCCGCGGCTTAGGTGAGGCCATGGTCGGTATTAACGTGGCAGACCTACCCGCTCCCCACCGCCTGGCGGAGCGTGGCTGGTAAAAATGATTTTTCGCCCCCAGGCGAATCAAAAAATCATTTTTACCGCCGAGCATAGCGTAGCGGCGAGGCGAAGACAGGGCGAGTGCAGCGAGCGCCGCTAGACCTTTTGAGAGATAGGATTCCCATGAATGGATACCGCCCTGTTGTAGGCGTCCTGGCCCTGCAGGGCGGGGTCGCTGAGCATGCGTCCCTGCTGGAGCAGCTGGGGGCGCAGGTGGTTTTGGTCAAGCGCCCCGAGCAGTTGGAGGGGCTGGATGCCCTGGTTCTTCCCGGTGGGGAGTCTACGACTATTGACCGGTTGACCAGGATATTTGGCTTACGGCAGCCCCTGATTGAGGCTATTGCGGGCGGCCTGCCTACCTTAGGCACCTGTGCCGGGCTGATCCTTCTAGCTTGCGAGATTGAGGACCCGGCTGCCAGTCAGCAGACCCTGGGCCTGCTCGATGTGAGGGTGGGGCGTAATGCTTTTGGGGCTCAGGTGGCTTCGGCTGAGACAACCCTTGACTGGCAGGACGCTGCGGGTTCGGTTTACCCGGTGCGGGCGGCTTTTATTCGGGCACCCCGGGTTGTTTGCGTAGGTGAAGGTGTTGAGGTGACGGCTAGGTACCGGGGCGAAATTGTGGGTGTGCGGCAGGGTAATCTGCTGGGCATCTCATTCCACCCCGAACTGACCGGCGACACCACCGTGCACGAAGAGCTGCTGGGTCTTACCAGCCGGGCGGCAGCGTCCTCACCATAACCCAACCCCTTGTAGGCAGACGGCTGGCGCGGTCGGTTAGAAGCGTCCGCCTCCCCCGCCGCCGCTAAAGCCTCCGCCGCCACCGAAGGATGAGCCGCCCGAGAAGCTACCCCCTGATCCTGCCGAACTTTCTGGCACATGGTTGCTGCCCGAGTAGAGGTGGGGCATGGTCGCATAGAGCGGCAGCCAGGTGCTAAAGGTGGGGACGTAGCGGGTGTAGGTGTCCTTGTTCTCCGCTTCCTGCTCAGCAAGCTCGGCCTCCCGCTGGTCGGGATCGACCGGGGCGGTGCGGTTGGCGTAGCGGTATTTGATGTAGTCACGGCGCATATCGTCGGGTATGCTCAGGCCGGGGTTCTCCTCCTTGGCCCGGCGCATCTCGTCCTCGGCATCCCGTTTGACCTTGCGGTAGTCGCGGAAAACCCACCCAACAATAATCGCGGCAACGGTACCCAGGGTGCCCAGGACACCCCACAGAACCAGGTTGCTATCGGCGCTTTCGGTTTCTGCTGCCGTGTAGACCTCGTCGATGGTAGCTTCAAGTCCGGCTGCGTAGTTGCCGTCGGTGAGGTAGGGGCCCAGCACATCGTTGGCGATGGTTTCTGCCTCGGAGTCACTGATGTAATCCCCGGCGCCGTCTGCTACCGCGATAAAGGTTTCGCGGCCCTCCATATCAATGACTAGCACAGCGCCGTTATCTTTGCCTTGATCGCCGACTCCCCAGGCGTTGCCCAGGTCGGTGGCGTAAGCGGGCAGGTCAGTTGGGCTCTGGTTGGTGGTGTAGATAGCGAAGCGGGCGCGGTCGGTGCCGCGGTTTTTCTGGTCGATGAGGTCGTTGAGGCTGTCCTCTTCGGTGTCGGTGAGCAGGTTAGCGTCGTCCCGAATATTGCCGGAGGCCGGGGCGGCAGGCAGCTCTGCTGCCTGAGCCGATGCGAAAGTGAGGGGTGCAAAGGTGAGGACGCCCGCCGCCGCTAGCGCGGGCAGGGTAAGGAATCTGTGGGAGAGCCTTCCGGGCTGGGTGCTTCTGGCATCAAGTGAGTGTGTCACGGCTGCGTCCTTTCTGGTGTCGGATGGCAGGCATCTTTACCTGCTCTCACCGCCAGCATAGCAAGCCTGCTGACAAAAGAGCTCCTCCGGCAGGGTGAGTTACGGTCTAGAAGGTCCCCAGCCCCGTCGCCTCCTGGGTGCGGTAGGCCAGGGTTTGCAGGGCAGGTTTGAGGACGCCGCCACCCGCCTTAGTCTCATAGGGCAGGGTAAAGAGGGCGGGAGTACCACTCACGGGTTCGTTGTTCCAGATGAGGGACCAGTAGCCGGCGAATTCCTGAGCCAGGGCTGAACCACTCTCAGCCCGCACCCGCAGGCTGGTTTCCAGGTTGTAATTACACATATTTCGGCGGGTGAAATTACCCGACCCGCTCACAAGCTCAAAACCACCCGCACCAGCCGGGGCGGGAGCGTCCGCCCCGCGATAAACCGCCAGGCATTTGGGGTGGAATTGTTCGCCGTCGGTGGCGTACCAGCGCACCTGTACGCCGGCGTTCGTTAGCTCGCGAGCAACGGGCAGGGCAGGTAGGCCGGTTTTTGTGCGGCCAAAAGCATCGATATTGAGGTCAAGCACCACCTGCACCGTTACCCCACGGGCCACAGCAGCTTTGAGAGCAGCAACTACCTGCCGCTCCGCTAGGTAGAACATGCCCAGACAGACCCTATCCCCTAAGCCGGTGTCGGCCAGCAGCTCCAGTACCGCATCGCGAATACCGCTCTCAGTCACCAGCTGGATCTCAGCTCCACTCCCCGAACCCACAGCAACCTCAGCAGCCGCAAGCTCCCTCAGGTCACGGGCAAGGTCGGGAGCAGAAAAGTCCAGCACGGCCAGTTCGCTGGCCAGCACATCAGCAACCACAGGCCCCGTGACCCGAAGACCCAGGTTGGAGTTGGGGGCAGAGGCATCATGCGGGTTAGCCGAGCTGACCACGGCCTCGGCTTCAGACAGGGCGACCTTTCGATGGTTGGCCTTGAAGTTGAGCAGGCGGGCATAGGCGTTGAGTGAGACGCGCGGCCCGTCGGGAGCTAGAGCATTAGGCAGGACGGCGGGCAGCTCAGGTAGGTATGCCAGAAACGCCCGGTAGAAGCCGGAGTAGACGGGATTAGAGTCCCGCAGGGCCTCCAGCCGGGTTTCAACCACCTGCACCCCGGCTGCCTGCAACCGCTCTAGGTGGGGTAGCGGGTAGCTGCCGTAGAAGGTGTTGATGGGGTCGGTAATGAGCACAATGGGCAGCTCGGGGGCAACTGCCCGCTTGGTCAGCAAAGCGTCGGTAAGGCGCTGAGAGAGGGCCGGGTAGGTGCGCCCGTCGGAGCGGTCGTAGTCGCTGTTGAAGAGGAACATGTCGAGTATCAAAAAGCTCTCAGCCCGCTCAATCACACCCTCAATCGCCCTAAAAATCTGCTGGTCAGTCCGGCTTTTACCCCCGGCACGGTAGGTCAGGTCAGCCAGTAGCTCCACCTGCCCGTTCCGCCAGGGCCCGGTAAGGCCCAAGCCAGCGGGTAGGGGCTTGTAGCGATGGTAGAGGGCGGACGCCGCAGCGGCGGCACCGCAGGCCAGGGCGGCGACAGCAAGGGGTCGGGGTGACATGCTCATGCTTCTAATCTACCTAGACAGCTATTTCTTATCTCACATGCCCACCGCTTGCCGATATTTTTTACAGATGTAAACTTTACATTTGTAAGAAAACTACTGGCAGAGGAAACCCCATGACCCCCACCCCGGCACCCGCCGCAGAGGACGCCCGCGCCGCCGACCCGCGTCCGGCCCGCTCCCGCGCAGCCCTCATCGAAGCTGCTACCGAGGCCCTCAGCACCAGCGACCCCGGCAATCTCAGTATCACCGTGCTCGTCAAGGCGGCAGGGGTCAGTCGCCCTACCTTCTACCAGCACTTCACCGACGTGCACGAACTCGTCCACGCCGCCGCCCTCACCAAACTCAGCGCCGCCTTCGACTCCCTCCTCCCGGCTGACCCCGGCGCGTCCGTTGCGGTCTTCACCAGCGAGGTCAGCACCAACCTGCTCAAGCAGCTCCAGGTCGATGCCATCTTCTACCGCAGGGTGCTGGCATTTTCAGGTAACTCCTCCCTGGTTGCCGAACTCATCGGCTTCCTCAGTCACCGCTTCCTCAGCCGCCCGGCTGTCGCCGAACGCTTCACAGCCAAAACTCCCAGCCTGACCAGCGACTACGCCCAGTTCGTTGCCGCCGGAGTCGCCTGGCTCGCCGTGCGCTGGCTGGCCACCGACTTCACCGGCGAGCACACCGCAGAAGCCACCGGCGAGCGCCTGTCCCAGATGATGCAGGCAGCTATCTCCTAGCCCGCCCCTTACTTTTACTGCCCCTACACCCTGAAAGCAGGTGGAATCCCGTGCCGTCGACACGCGCTAAACGCCCCAAGCTCCACGACCGGTTCAGCCCCATGAAGTACCTGGTGCTGCTGGCCGTCATTATTATTCCCTCGATTTACTCAGGCATTTTGACCTGGTCGAACTATGACCCTACGGGCACGATTGATGCTGTTCCGGCGGCGATTGTAAATGAGGACGCCCCGGCCACCACCGCAACCGGCGACACCCTTGATCTGGGGCGGCAGCTGACCGATGAGCTGCTGAGCAACGACAGCTCGCAGAACTTTGACTGGTCCACCATGGGCGCTGATGAGGCTCAGGCCAAGCTCGAAAGCGGTGAGGTGCAGGCGGTGCTGACCATTCCCGCCGACTTCTCAGCCAACGTCGCGTCAGTTTCTGAAAACGAAGCTGAGGCAGCCCAGAGGGCCACACTGACCATTACCACCAACGACGGCTCCAATATCATCTCGGGTAATATCGCTAGCTCCCTGAGCACAGCGGCCACCGATACCCTGGCTAGCCAGGTGTCCACCGAGTACCTCAACAACATCTACGCGGGCTTTACCGACATCCACGATTCTCTGGGGCAGGCGGCGGACGGGGCCAGCCAGCTAGCTGAGGGTTCCACCAGTGCCCAGGAAGGCTCCGACCAGCTGGTTGTGGGCCTGACCGACCTCAAATCCGGCAGCAGCGAGTTGAGCTCGGGGGCGAGCACCCTTGCAGACGGGGCCACCCAGGTCAAGAGCGGTGCAGGTGAGCTGGCGTCCGGCTCTGCTTCTCTCGCCGACGGCGCTAGCCAGGTGAACGACGGCGCTAGCTCACTGGCGTCCGGAGCCACCAACCTGAACAGCGGGGCAAGCACCCTGGCGGACGGCGCTGATAGCGCTGCCAGCGGCGCAGCCTCCCTCTCAGACGGCCTGAACCAGATTAACTCTGAGGTATCTGCCCTGCCCGAGCAGCTGCCTGCCCTGACCGAGGGTACCGGCGCTCTGGCGTCCGGCGCGGACGGCCTGGCCAGCGGAGCCCAGAATCTTGAGGACGCCGCCGGGCAGCTTGCCAGCGGGGCCACCTCCCTCTCTGAGGGGGCGGACGCCGCCGTCACCGGTGCCCAGACCCTTGCCAATGGGGCCGGGCAGCTCCATACCGCCACGGGCACCCTGGCCGAGGGCACCCAGGAGCTCTCTACCAGCGCCCAGGCCCTGGTTGACTCCTGGGGCAGCCTCACCGACGAGCAGAAACTTGCCGCCCTACAGCAGCTGAACACGGGGGCCTCGGCTCTTGCCAGTGGAGCGGGCGCGGTCGATACAGCCGCCGGGCAGCTTTCAACCGGGGCCGATGCCCTGGTGGGCAGCGACTCAAGCGGCCTAACCAAGCTGGCGGCAGGGGCGTCCGCCCTGGACAGCGGTGCCAGCCAGCTAGCCAACGGGGCCACCTCCCTCTCAGACGGGGCAGATACTCTCAGTGAGGGGGCCGCCAACCTCAACAGCAAGGCGGGCACCCTGTCCACCAGCCTGAACTCCCTAGTCACCGCTATTTCTCAGGCCAATGACGGGGCCGCTTCACTCGCCTCAGGCACCGGTGAACTGGCCAGCGGGGCACAGACCCTGGCTGAAGGCACCGGCACCCTATCCTCCGGCGCAAGCACCCTGGCTGAGGGCACCAGTTCCCTGGCCAGCGGGTCAGCCACCCTCAACGACGGCGCCCAGACCCTGGCCGAGGGCACTAGCAGCCTGAGCGACGGGGCAAGCAGCCTAGCTGGCGGGGCTGCCAGCCTCGATGAGGGGGCAGGCTCAGCAGTAGACGGGGCATCCTCCCTGGCCAGCGGCCTCCAAGAGCTAGAGGACGGCAACACCCAGCTGGCAACCTCCCTGGGGGATGCCGTGGGGCAGGTCCCCAGTTACACCACCGATCAGGCCAGTGAACTGAGCGCAGTGACGAGCGACCCGGTCGCTATTGAGAAGACCCGCCTGAACGAGGTACCCACCTACGGTCACGGCCTGGCCCCCTACTTCATGACCCTGGGCCTGTGGGTTGGTGCTATCGCCTACTTCATGATGTACCCGGCCATCTCCCGCAAGTTCGCCCGCGGCGGTCACTCCGGCCTGCGGACCCTGCGCGGGGCCCTGGTACCGGTGCTGCTCATGGGTATTGTTCAGGGCACCGTGATGTCTACCGTTATCCACTACTGGGTGGGCATTGAAGAGAGGAACTTCTGGGGTCTAACCGGCTTTGCCGTCCTGACCTCCATCACCTTCCTGGCCATCAACCAGGCTCTGATTTCCCTGCTGGATGCCCCCGGCCGTTTCATCGCCCTGATTCTGACCGTGGTGCAGATCGGTGCGGCGGGCGGTACCTACCCGATTGAGACCGCCCCTGCCTTCCTGCAGGCTATCCACCCCTGGCTGCCGCTGACCCATTCCCTAGAAGCCTTCCGCTCCCTGATCGCTGGCGGTTCTATCGGCCTGGCTTCGGGTATCGCCTGGCTACTGGGCTGGATTGCCCTGGCTGTTGCGGGTACTGCCCTGAGCATCTGGATCCGCCACCGCCGCGAGGATAAAGCCGAGGCAGAGCGCCAGGCCCGCCGCAGCGCCCTGGTGGGTGCCTAGGCAGAGCGGGGAGTACCCAAACGATAGGATAGAGAGAACCGTACCAGTATCTTCCACCGTTGAAAGAGGAACCATGGGGTACTTTGACTCCGTCCAGTCTGCCGCGCAGCTACTCACGCCGATTACTAACGAACGTATGCTGGCTGCCCTTGACCGCCTTGAGGTGGATTACGAGCTGGGCGACGACGGCACCGCCGTGTTCCATTTTGAGCGGGGCTACTTCTACTACACCCTCTCTAACGCCCCCGCCCGCGATCTGCTGAGCGTGCGCGGTAGCTACCGGGGAACCTTCCCCCTGGAGGCGCTGCCTGCCCTCAACGAGTTCACCAATGCCTGGAACCAGCAGAACCTCTTCCCCAAGGTCTTCCCCTACCGGGTTGAAGAGGACGGTCAGGGGTTGGTGGTTCTACCGGTTGAGCTGAGCATGGTGTATGCGGGCGGGGCAACGGACGCCCAGATTGACGAGCACCTGCGGGCTGCTGTGCAGACTTCACTGGAGTACTTTGAGAACCTTGCCTCCGCCTTTGGCTTTGGTGAGGAGGAATAGCCTTGTCACAGCGTTTTAAGGTTGATTTGGGCGGCCTGGTTGAGCTGCTGTCGAAGAACCTGTATTCAGGCCCGCAGGTCTATCTGCGCGAGGCCATTCAGAACGGGGTCGATGCTATTACTGCCCGCCGGGAGCAGGACGCCGACGCCCCGGCCCGGGTGCTGCTAGAACCCTGGGAGGACGGTGCCGGTATCACCATCACCGATACGGGTGTAGGTCTGACCGCCGAGCAGGCTGAGGAGTTTCTGGCAACCATTGGCCGCACCTCTAAGCGCGATGAGGTTTTCAATGAGGGACGGGCCGAGTTTTTGGGCCAGTTCGGTATTGGCCTGCTGGCCTGCTTCTTGATTGCCGATACGGTTGAGGTGATTTCACAGAGTGCCCTGCCGGGGGTTGCCCCGGTGCGCTGGCTGGGTCATGCTGACGGTACTTTTGAGGTGGCCCAGCTGGGTAGCGGTGAGGACACCCCCGGTCAGGTTCCCGAAGTTGGCACGACGATTCGCCTCAAGGCGCGGGCGGACGCCGCCCACTGGGTTGCCGAGGAAACGGTGGTGACACTGGCCAGCGACTATGCCGATATGCTCCCGGTGGAGGTCGCGGTTCGGGTGACGGCTGCCGGTCAGCGGGTCTGGCGCCGCATTTCCTTACCTGCCCTGCCCTGGGCTAAGGGGGAGGGTGAGCACCAGCCCAACCAGCACGAACGTGCCCTGGCCCTGACCAACTACGCCGAGAAAACCCTGGGATTTACTCCCCTGGCGGCTCTTGAGATCGATGTGCCTGCCACCGGCACAACCGGTGTGGCTTATGTTCTGCCGCAGGCGGTATCACCGGGGTCCGGCCGTCACCGGGTCTATGTGAAGAACATGCTGGTCAACACCCGCGAAGATACCCTGCTACCCGATTGGGCTTTCTTTGTGCGGGCCGTGGTGAACTCGGAGTCTCTGACCCCAACGGCTTCCCGCGAGCAGCTGCGCGAGGACGAAATCCTTCTACTCACCCGTGAGGCTATCGGTGAGCAGCTCAAAACCTGGATTACCGCTACCCTCTCTGAGCCCAGTACCCTGCGCGACCGTTTTGTTGAAACCCATTCCCTAGCCCTGCGCGCGGTGGCCTTAGCCAGCGACGACATGCTCGATGTAGTAGCGCGTTCCCTGCCCTTTGAAACCACCGGCGGTATCGCTACGCTCGCCCAGGTTATTGAAGAGACCGGGCAGGTGCTCTACACCCCCACCACCGAGGCCTACCGCCGGGTGGCTCCGGTGGCGCGGGCCCAGGGGCTGTGGGTGGTCAACGGCGGCTACGTCTACGATGCCGACCTGCTGGCTAAGCTAGCTGACCGGCCCCGCTGGAAGGTGACCGAGCTGACCAGCAAGGATGTCACCCAGACCCTGGCAGCGGTTGAGATGGAACGCGAATTCGAGGTATTGCGCGGCCTAGAGCGCGCCCGGGCCGTACTGGCGACCCAGGACTGTGGCGTCCTCTTGCGCACCTTTGACCCAGCCGAAGTGCCCGCGGTGCTGCTGCGCGATGCAGACGCCGAGCGCGCCCGCGACCTGGCCCAGGAGGCCGAGGACGCCGGTGGCGCCTGGGGCGGCTTACTGGGCTCCTTCACCGAGACAGCAGCCGAGCCGACCCGCACCCTGGTGCTCAACGACGCCAACGAGAATACCCGCCGCCTACTGCATCAGCCGGAGCACGCGTCCTTTGAGCCGGGTCTGACGACCCTCTACCTCTCAGCCCTCATGCTCGCCGGTGAGGGCCTGCGCGGGGCTGAAACCAACCTACTCAGCGATAGCCTGGCCCAGCTGCTTGAAGCTGCCCTGCGCCAGCCCTAAAGATAGCTACCAACAAGGGAGAAGACTGTGTGGTCCACCCACGAAGCCGCCCAGAAAATTGCCGCAACCCGCGACCTGCCCTACGGTAGCGCCCGCACCGCCGCCATGGAGTACATCACCCGCACCCTAGAGCGGGAGGGCCCCGAATCCATGCTGCCCGAGGCCTACCTCAACCTGGTGGAGGCCTATGTTTTTGGGCAGCCGACCCCGGCCTCCTTTGCGGTGTTCTCTAAGCTGTTGCGTCTCTACGACGCCCACCCCGAGCACTTTGACGAGTTCACCGCCCGCACCCTCTTCTGGCAGTTCAAGTGGATTATCGGCGATATGACCGCCTACCCGCAGATCTCTAAGGAGCAGGCGCGCGAGCTGCTCGATGAGATGCGCCGCCGCTACCGCCTGGCGGGCATGGGCGAGATGGCCCCTGACCGGGCCGAGTACATGTGGGCTGCCCATATTGGTGAGGACGAGGCCGCCGAGACCTGGCGCGCCCGCTGGCTGGCACACGGTGAGGACGAGATGGACTGCGGCTCCTGCAGGCACGGCGGGATTCTGCGCGACCACGTGACCGACGGGGAGTTTGAGGCGGCTGTCCGCCTGGGTGCCCCCACCGAAGATTTGTGCAACCGGGAGCCCGCGGCTTCCCACCGGCAGCTGGCTCTTGCCTACCTGCACCTGGAGGACGGCGAAGCAGCCGGTCGTCACCTGCTGCGGGCAGCGGCTCACCGCGATCAGTATGATCCGGACGACCTGGGCGTTGAGTTTGAGGTGCTGGCCCGCGGCCAGAACCTTCAGGCGGCCTTTGACCTGCTGGCTGACCATGGCAAACGTGCCCTTGACCTGGCGGGGGATCCCGGCGATAACCGCAACTTCCTGCGCTATATCGTCGCTGGCCTGGCCTGGGCTTTAGAGGACCACGGGGATATGCCCACCGGCCTGCGGCCTGCCGGTCAGGTCGAACGGTCTACCTTGAAGGAGCTCTACGACTGGGCGCTGGCCGAGTCCCGGCCGCTAGCGCAGGCCTTTGACCGCCGGGCGGGTAATACCCGGTTCTCGGAGTCTCTGGAGGCCGCCACCGAACTGGATGCTCTGGCACCCATTGTGCTGCCTACCGGGGCGGACGGGGCCGGTTCGGCTAGTTCAGCTAGTTCGGCCGGGGCGGACGCCGCCGCGGGCGCGCAGACCCAGGGTGAGGGCGTGGAGGGGGCTACTCCCCTGTCCTTTACCCCGGTGGAGTCCTACCTGGCGGTGGTCCGTGAGCATGAGGCCGCAGGGGCTTCCCTTGAGGCGGGTCTGGCCTACGCCGAGGCTGCTTTCTTGGTACTGGCCGGCGGGCCGGTCACGGGTGCCCAGGCGCTTGAGGTCCACGGGTTCTTTGAGAAGGCCTGGCCCCTGCTGGCGGACAGCGGCGCCACCCCTGCCCTGCTGGCCGAGGTAGTGCGCGTGTGGGCACCGGTTGCCGAACGTGTCAATGAGCTTGAAGCCCTTCGTACTCCGGTGGGTGAGCTACAGGAGCTGGCCCAGCAGGCTCTTGCCCCAGCCCACGGTGACCAGGGCGGGGACGCCGCCCCGGGCGTCCGCCCCGACCTTCTGACTGTGATGCAGGCTCAGGATTTCGTCGCCCGCCTTTCGCTGGCGACCGGTGACTCTGCGGGCCAGCAGCTCGTGGATGAGCTGGTTGAGATCTACCGCGAGAACGAGTGCCTGGAGCGGGCAGCCCGTCTGCTGGTGGTTGCCGCTGAAGCTGCGGCTGCCGCTGGGCTGAGTGAGTTGGCGATTGGCCGCTATGAGTTGGCGGCGGAGTTTTTTGAGCCTTTGAGGCTGAAGAAGTCCCGTGCTGCTGCCCTGGACGCCTGCATTGAGTTGCTGCGCGCCACCGGGCAGGAGCACCGCGTGGAGGCCCTACTGGCTGAGCTTATGTAAAAAGAATCGCCCGCAAGAGCCTCGAAAGGATAGCTCCCATTGCGAATCTCTTACGGGCTACTGCTCAGTTCCTTAACGCTCTCTCACACTTCTTCAACTAAGTGAGAGTAGCGACCATAGCAAGGGGCGGCCTGTCACGCACCAACGTGGCGGGTTGCCCCATCTTTGTATCTCTACAAATCTACCTGTAAGCCCAGGCCTTGATAACGGAATCGTCTACGTCTGGCGCTCTACTTTCGGGGGAAAGCTACACACTCTGGCCACCCCTATCGACTTCACATCCCTAAATTTTTTTGTGTCTCTTGACACAATTTCACACAATGATTAGTCTGAAAATTGCAAACATTAGATTTGCATCACAACACATCAACCGTCCCTCTCCGCTTAAGGGGCAATCCTATGGAACCCAGAAAACTTACCTTCAGAGGTGAACATGCCCATACTGCCCCCGACATATGGTTGGCACATCTACCAGGAGCCATCGAAGCACCTATTGAAGTAGATGACAGAATCACCTACACAGTCTCCTATCCTGTCAATCCATTTAACGGCGCTGCCTCCGTAGCTGAGACATCATGGCAGCAGACCGAAAGATAACGCCGCGGAAAGCTGTGCGTGCGCTTATCGCAGGCCGCTTACTCACCAGCTTCGGCGAAGGTTTGGCAGGGTTTGCTGTCACCGTTATCGCTATCCAAAATCTCGGTGGGATTGGCTCTGGGGTAGCCGTAGCCATTGCGTTTGCCACCGGAGCGCTTATAGGCAACATCATTGGGTCACTTGCCGACTTCTACGCACCGCCTCGAATTATTACCCTCTCTGCGTTTACAGCCACAGCAACATCACTTACCTTAACTATTAGCTCTCTCACTGATACTCTCACTCTCCCTATAGTAGTCATCACCAGTTTCATCATTACAACCTGCTCTTCAGCCCTCTCACGTGCAGACACTACTGCTTTCGTCCACATGCTAACCCCTGAAGATCTTCCTCAAACTTTTGGGTTTATTACTGCAAGAACACAAGTAGCTGCTGCTATAGCTGGTATCTTTGCGGGAATCACACTCAATGCCTGGCAATCTCTTCCCTTCATAATCAGTACTACCAGCTGGATTATCCTCATTGGGTTTACTATTGTTTTTGGTCGCGCCTACATAGCTGCTAACTGCCGCCCGCAAGAAGTACCTGATTTCGGTTTTTTTACTCTCTTTGCAGGTTTTGCTTTTGCAATCAAAACTAGGCCTATTGCAGCCGTAATTATTATCAGCGCTACCGCTAATCTTTTCTTAGAAGGTGCGGGAACAATTATAGAAATAGACCTCATAGCATCCGGTGTGAGCGTTGTTCTCGTTGGAATGCTAGGAACTTTCACCAGTCTAGCTGCACTGGTTGGTAGCCTATTCAGCGGGACTATCAGCGCACGTTTTACACCACGAATTCTCTTCATTATGGTGTTTATGCTACTGAGCTCAGCTATGCTATTTTGTGCGCTCTCCCAAAACTACTGGATTACAGTAACTAGCCTTTCATGCGCTGTCATTCTCATACCTTCACTGGGCGTAAGTACCGCTGTAGCACTTGCTCAGTTGGCTCCCGATACAATGCAAGCCCGTGTATCAGGCGCTAGCGCGATAGTTTCGATCATTACATCAGCAATTTCTCCGGGACTATATGGGTTCTCCTACGCCCGGTTTTCCCGATTTGTCACACTGTTTGCAACAGCCTGCGCCTTAGGTACTTTAGCAGTTATTGCCCGTTACACAATTCCCCAGAAACTTCATCAGCAAAACCCCTAACGAATCCACACCACACTGCGGGCCCGTAGGCCCAGGGTGAGGGCGCGGGCGCCCATGTACCACAGGGCGTAGGAGCACCAGAGCAGCAGGTAGGCCAGGGTGGGGCCATCGAACAGCCCACCCCAGCCCCAGGAGGTGCCCCCAGTGAACTGGGCGGGAGCGTCCTCACCGGCACCGAACCAGAGGTACAGCCCAGCCAGCACCGGCAGGTATGCCACCAGGGTGAAGAGCCCCGCCAGGCCCAGGTAGCGAACGTCCTGGGCACCGATGAGCACGCCGTCCAGAATGAAAACGTAGGCGGCCAGGGGCTGGCCCACCGCCAGCACCAGCAAAGAGAGAGCAAAGAGGCGCTGCACCTCGGGGTCGGTGGTAAACACCCAGGCCAGGCCAAACCCAACCGCCGGGCAGACCAGGGCCGTGACCAGGCCAAAGGCCAGGCTCCACCGCACCAGGCGGTTTTTGAGCTGAACCACCGCGCCCTGCCCCTGCCGGGTTGAAAGATCCTGCGCGCCCATCTCCTTACCCAGCAGGGCCTGGGCGGCAATGGCCAGGGCGTCCAGGGCAAAGGCCAGCAGGTTAAAGAAAGCCATGGTCAGCTGGTAGGCGGCCAGGTTTTTCTCCCCCTGGCTGGTCACCACAAAGACCGTAGCCAGCAGGGCAATCCGCAGGCAGGCGGACCGCACCATCAGCCAGGCCCCCACCCTAAAAACAGCCTTAAGACCGGCGAGATCGGGCAGCCAGCCGGGCACCCGCGTCCGCACTGATAAGCCGGAGGGGCGGGCAAGAGAGCCGGGTGCCCGCGTCCGCGCCACTACCGCGTAGGTCAGCGCCAGGGCCATACCCCACTGCACCACAGCCGTCGCTACCGCAGAACCTGCCACACCCCACCCTGCCGGGTAGACCAGGGCCCAGCTCAGCGGCACGTTGAGAGCGGCACCAAGAGTGGCGACATAGAGGGGGGTCTTTGCGTCTTGAAAGCCGCGCAGGGCACCGGTCGCCGCCAACACCAGGAGCATGCCGGGCAGGCCCGCCAGGGAGGGCAGCAGATAGGCGGTAGCGTGGGTGAGGACGTCCCCGCTCGCCCCCAGCGCGCCCAGCAGGGGGCCTGCGGTCAGCGCCAGCAGTACCCCGAAGAAAACCCCCAGGCCAGCAGCCACCCACAGGCCGTTGCGGGCGGCGGCAAAAGCGCTAGAGGTATCCCCGGCACCCACAGCCCGGGCTACTGCGGGAGTAGTCGAGTAGGCCAAGAAAACCATGAAACCCACCAGAGTCTGCACCACGGTGGAACCCAGCGTCAGGCCAGCCAGCGGAGCGCTACCCAGGTGGCCCACGATGGCAGAGTCAGCCAGCACCAGCAGGGGCTCAGCGATAAGCGCTCCAAAAGCGGGCACCGCCAGGGCAAGAATCTGACGGTTGAGTGAAGGCTGCCGGGGCGAAGAAGACTGTGTGGAGGGCATAAAACCACCCTACCGGCGTCCGCTAAGGTAGTCGAAACCTTCATCTGCGTGTGCGAAGAACGCGCTGATGAAGGTTTCGGCTACCTTCAAGAACCTAGTTGGCCTGGGCCTCCGCCTCAGCCACATCGGCGTCACTCACCTCGACCCCGGTGTAGAGCTTAAACTGTTCAGCAGCCTGCAGGGCGATAACCTCACCGCCGGTGATGACCTCCTTACCCGCAGCTCGTCCGGCCCGAATGAGCGGGGTTTCAACGGGCATGGCCACCACATCGAAGACCACTTGAGCAGCCTCAATTACGGTGACGGGGTAGGCCAGGGTGTCTACCTCGGGGCCGCCCTCCATACCGATGGGGGTGACGTTCACAATCACGGGGGCGGTCAGCTCGCCCACCTCAGCGGCCCAGGTGTAGCCGTAGCGGTCAGCCAGGGCGCGGCCGGCCTCTTCATTGCGGGCGATAATGGTGCCGGTGCGGAAGCCCGCGTCATAGAAGGCCCCGGCCACAGCCGCCGCCATGCCGCCCGAACCGCGCAGCAGGAAGGGCAGGGCGGGGTCTACCCGGTGGGAAGCCAGCAGGGAGGCCACCGCAATCACGTCGGTGTTATAGGCCTTAAGATAGCCGTCAGTGTTCACAATGGTGTTAACCGCGCCAATCACTTCAGCGGAATGGTCTATCTCGTTGACCAGGGGAATCACTGCCTGCTTGAAGGGCATCGATACCGAGCAGCCCCGAATGCCCAAGGCCCGCACACCGCCGATGGCGGCCTCAATGTCGGTGGTGGTCATGGCTTTATAAAGAAAGTCCAGGCCAAACTTTTCATAGAGATAGTTGTGGAACTTAATACCGTGGTTTGAGGGGCGGGCTGAGAGGGAGATACAGACGGTGGTGTCGCGGTTCAGGGGCGGGCGACCCGACGCGGCCGCAGCGGGTGAGCTGGTCATAGCGTGTTTTCCTTGGTGAGGTTCGAGCCGGGCTCCTCCACAGTGGGCAAACCCAGCCTGACCCTCCCACCCTACCACCGGCGTCCGCGCGGGCTACAGACCTTAGCCGGATCAGCCCAGCCCCATCTCGGCTGACTGTAACGATAAATGCCATCTGCGCGAATAGTTACCGCGCAGATGGCATTTACCCTTACATTCAAGGGGTGAGAGCCGCCTAGGGCCGGGTCATGATGTAGGTTTTACGGCCCGCAAATTCGTCAGAGCGCGCAATGGCAAAACCCTCTTTTTCATAGAAGCGGATTGCGCGAGCGTTGGTGGTCAGCACCTCAAGTTCGGCGGGGCCGGGGTCAAGCACAGCCCCTAGCAAAGCCTGGGCAACTCCCGTGCCGAAGGCCTCAGGTAGCAGGTAGAGCATTTCAAGTTTTTGTACCTCGTAGGGCATCTGTGAGGTAAAGGCCAGACCCAGCAGTTTGCCCGGGGCGCACTTTTCTACCGCCACCAGAGCGCGGCGGCGCTGCCCTAGCTGTTGCTGAACATCCTCGCCGGTACCGCCGGTAGAGTCCAGCCATTCCGCGAACCCGGTGGCGCGGGCATCTAGCTGCTCTTCCTGTTTAGCAAACACTTGGGGGGTAAATGTGCCCGTGTAGGCGTGACGCCAGGACGTCATGCGCAACTCTTCCCACGCTCTGGCCTCTGCGGGCACAGGCGGGCGAATCTCAAAATTCATTATTCTCCTCGAGCCCTGCCGCTGCGAGCGAGTGGGGGGAAGGCAGGGCGTAGAGTCATGATACCGCACCGACCTGCGAAATCTTCAGGTTTTAAATAGACAGGTAGTAGATGTAGTCGTGAGCAACCTCGGTATCGGTGAGCTGGAAGGTGCGCTCCCCTACCTTGGCGAAGCCCATTTTTTCGTAGAAGGCCTGGGCGCGGTGGTTGAGCTGGTGAGTGCCCAGGTGCAAGCCGTCCTTGCCGTCGGCACGGGCAGCCGCAATGACGGCGCCCATAAGTTCCCTAGCCAGGCCGGTTCCGCGGGTTTCGGCGGAGAGGTAGAACTTGCTCAGGTAGGCGGCGTTGCCGGGAATTTCGGTAGGCTGGGGCGCCTCGTGGTCGATACCGAAGTAGGCGATAATCTCGTCTGCTTCATTGACAGCCAGGGTGAAGCTGTAGGAGCCGGTTTCGATATAGCGGGTGAAGGACGCCTCATCTAGGTTTTCGCTCACAAAGGCCGCCACGAACTCGCGGGGCACCACGGGCGGGGCGGCGTCGGGGAAATGTGCGCTAGCGAAGGCGGAGAGGGCGGGAACGTCGGTAAGGACGGCCGGGCGCAGGGTATGGGGCATGGCTATTCTTTCTCGTAGCCGCGGAGCTTGTTGAGGGCGCGGCGCTCAGTTTTGGTGGGTCGGCCTGCGCCCCGGTCGCGGCGGGGTAGAGCACCGCTGGTGAGGTAGGCGGGTTTGGGGGCTGATATGTCGTCGTAGCAGGTGACGGCCACGGGTGCACCGACGCGCTTGGAGATGGTTTTTCGTACGGTGAGCACGCGTTCCCAGCCGGGGTAGCGCACGGTGACGGTGTCGCCGGGTTTGATTTTTTGGGAGGGCTTGGCGTGCTCGCTGTTGATGCGCACATGCCCGGCTTTGACCTCGGCGGACGCCAGCGAGCGGGTTTTGAACACGCGCACCGACCAGAGCCAGGCGTCGATGCGCACAGGTGGCTGCGGCTCTACGGGGGCTGAGTCTGCGGGTGAAGTCATGTATCTAGGCTACCGCCACCGGCGGGTCTTCCCCCACCCGCGCATGCGTCCGCGCTGGGCTGGCCCTTGTGCTTTCCCCTCTGCGCTCCGCCCCCACGAGTGTGCGTCATATCGCTGAGTGTGCACCTGGCTGCTGCACACTCGGCGATATGACGCACTTTCGTTGCTCGTTGGCTTGCCCGCTGCCGTACACTTATGCCCATGACCACTCCTACCCCGCCCGCCATCCCAGCAGATTCCTGCTCTCTGCCGCTTGATGAGAACCTGCCGGGCACCGCCGCCCGCGAGTCTCTCTGGGTATTGCTGGAACACCCCGGTGGCTGGGGTCGAGATATTCTCGACGGCACGACCTTTGGCCCCGAGCTTTCTGCCGCCCTTAAAGAAAAGATGGCTCAGGCTAGCGCCCGCTTGCTCCTGATTCGACAGCCCGGGCGTGAGGGGCAAAAGGTTAAGGACGCCGGTGCCCGCCGCCGCGCCTTTGTAGCGGTCACCGGGGGTAGGGGTTTTTCACCCGCCCGGCTCTACTCCTTTGAGGTCTCCGGCGCGGAGGAGCTGCTCACTCTCCCCCTGGAAACCCCGGAAAATATACCCGGCGCGGTTGTTTCACGTGAAACACTCACCCTTGTCTGTACCCACTCCAAGCGCGACCGCTGCTGCGCGGTGCGGGGCCGCCCCATCGCGTCCTTTGTTGCCGAGCAACTGACTGACGGTACCGTCTGGGAGTGCTCACACACCGGCGGGCACCGCTTCGCCCCGGTCGCTATCAGCCTGCCCACCGGCTACACCTACGGGCGACTGAACTTCGAGCAGGCTCTCACCCTAGCCCAGGGCGCCCGGCAGGGTCGGGTAGAACTTGCTGGCCTGCGCGGCCGTTCCTCCCACTCCCCCATCGAGCAGGTGGCCGAGGTGGCCGTCCGTTCCCTCCTGGCGGACGCCGGTGAGCAGGTCGGCTCCGAGAACCTGAGTCCCAGCGAAATGACCGCCACCGAACCCGACCTCCACGCATCCCACGTAGCCCACCGCGACGGACGCTTCTGGGTAGTCACCGCCCGCCGCACCGAGCTGCCGCCGCGGCCGGCGTCCTGTGGCAAGAGCGCCGGGGAGACCTTCAGCTGGGAGGTCGTCAGCCTGCATCCGGGACCAACCTCCTAACCCCTAGTCCACCAGTCGCAAAGCACCCAGGTCGGCACAACAAAGGCGGGCCTGCTCAAGCAGACCCGCCTGCTGGCGTCCGCCCCGGTTCAAAGAATCAGGGGCCAAATCTCGACGTTTTAGACAACGCCGCTTGCCCCCAGCAGGGATCCCACAGCGAAGGTAACAGCCAGAGCCAAAGCGCCGCCGATGACCACGCGCACCGCAGCCTTGCCGTAGCGCGGGGAGCCGCCCCATTTAGCGCCCAAGGTACCGGTAACGGCCAGGGCGATCAGTACACCGGCGAAGGTCACCGGAATACGAATCGACTCGGGGAAAACCAGAATCAGCAGGGTAGGCAGCAAGGCACCCATGAGGAAAGCGCCAGCTGAGGCAAGGGCAGCAGACCAGGGCGAGGGGATATCCTCATCGTCGATACCCAGCTCGAAGTGCAGGTGGGTTTTGAGGGCGTTCTTCTCGGTCATTTCGATGGCCGCCTTGCGGGCGGTTTCGGGGGAGATGCCGCGCTCTTTTAGGATTTCGGTCAGCTCGTCCAGCTCATGTTCGGGCAGGTCGCGCAGTTCAGCCTTTTCCTTGGCAATCAGAGCTTCCTGGCTGTCCACCTGGGAGGAAACCGAGACGTACTCCCCCAGGGCCATAGAAATGGCACCACCGACCACGGCAGCCGCTGCGGCCACGCCAATAGCCGAGGTGCTAGTAGTTGCACCGGCAACGCCAACCACAGTTGCGGCCACCGAAACAATGCCATCATTAGCACCCAGCACAGCTGCGCGCAGGCGGTTGAGTTTCTCCTGGTAGGCGCCACCCATGTCGTGGGCTTCACCGGTGTGGGAGTGGGGTGCGGTTTCGTTCGGCTGGTTCGTCATACTTTCACCCTAGATCTGCTCTCGGGCACTTTCCAGCGAGCGCACAGTTACCCCCTGCTCGGCGGTGCTTAACCGGTCGGTGAGGCTAGGCTGGGCTACCTAGAGGCGGTCGAGGAACTCGCCCATTGCCCGGTAGGCGGCTGTGCGGGCGGGTTCGGGTGAGAGGAAGACGTCGTGGGTGGCTCCCTCGATAACCCGGCTGGTGACGTGCTTCCCTAACCCCAGGGCCCAGCGGCGGATGCCCTGCACGTTGAGGACGGCGTCGAAGTCGTGGCGGTCGGTGGGGTTTTTGAGTGTGCCAGAGTGGGCCGAAGTTAGCAGGAGTACGGGGGCCTGAATGTCGAGACCGCGTTGGAGCTGCCGGTGGGCACGGCGCACAGCCGCCAGCCAGCCCGCGTAGATGGGCGGGAAGTTGAGGGTTTTCCAGTCGGTGTTGAACTGCCAGGTGCCTGCATGCTCGGCATGCAGGGAGGGGGCGTAGGCGTCCACCTGCTCCTTCTGCACAATCGCGCGGGGCTTGAGGCGCGCGAGCGCCGCTACGCCCCCGGTCATGAGGGCGCGCTCAATCGGGTTGTTGAAGTGATCAAACCAGGGGGAATTGAGGACGAGGGCAGCCAGCTCGGGCGGGGCGGTGCGGTCAGCCCAGAGGGAGGCAATGAGGCCGCCGGTGGAGTGGGCCATGAGAATAACCTGCTGGTGGCCGTCGCGGCCGGTAATGAGCTGCCAGGCGGCGGTGAGGTCTTCGAAGTAGTCGTCGAGGTTTTCGGTGTAGAAGGGAGTTTGGCCGGGTCGCAGGGAGCGGCCGTATTTGCGCAGGTCTAGGGCGTAGACGTCGTGGCCGCGCCCGGCCCACCAGTCGCCGAGGTCCTTTTGGAAGAAGTAGTCCACAAAGCCGTGCAGGTAGAGCACGGCAGGTTTTGCCGCCCCGTGCGCTTCCCGGGCGGACGCCGGTGGGTGGGACGCGGCGTCCTGGCCGCTGGTGCTGGCGGGGCGGCGGACCAGGGTAGCGATGAGGGGGCCCTCGGAGTCATGGCCCAGGTCGATGGTTTCGGCGGTGTAGGGGGCACCGAGGATATCTGGCTGTGTCATAGCTCCCAGTTTACGCCTGGTGCGGCAGGCATCTATCTAGCGCATCTCCTCCATGCACCCCTATCATAGAGAAGATAAATCCGTGATGCCCACAACATCCCGCGGGCACCCACTCGTAAGGACACCACCCATGACCTACACCGTCAGTGACTACCTGCTTGACCGTCTGGCCTCCCTGGGGGCCACCGATATTTTCGGTGTGCCCGGCGACTTCAACCTTCAGTTCCTTGACCATGTGATTGCCCATAAGGAACTTACCTGGGTGGGCAACGCCAATGAGCTGAACGCCGGGTATGCTGCGGACGGCTACGCCCGCGTGGGCGGTATTGGCGCCCTGGTCACTACGTACGGTGTGGGTGAGCTTTCAGCTATTAACGCGACGGCGGGCTCCTATGCCGAGCACGTGCCCGTCCTGCATATTGTGGGCGCTCCCTCCAAGGACGCCCAGGCCGCCCACCTGACCATGCACCACACTCTGGGGGATGGGGACTTCAGCCACTTTATTCGCATGGCCTCCGAGGTGTCCTGCGCGGTTGCTAACCTTGAGCACGCTACTGCCACCGCCGAGATCGACCGCGTACTGCGGGAGATGATGATCCAGAAGCGCCCCGGCTATATTCTGCTGGCGACCGACGTGGCCCGGGTTGAGGTGGCCCCGCCGTCCGACCCCCTGGAGGTGCCCAAGGCCCTGTCCTCCCCCGGTGCTGCCGAGGCTTTCCGCGCCGACCTGGCCGAGGTGCTGGCAGGTAAGCAGACCACGGTGCTCGCTGACCTGTTGGTGCACCGCATGGGGGCCCAGGCCAACCTGACTGAGATGCTAGAGGCCACCGGCCTGCCCTACGCCACCCTCATGTGGGGTAAGACCCTGGTGGACGAGTCCAAGCCGGCTTTTGCGGGCATTTACGCCGGGGTGGTGTCGTCCGCCCGCACCAAGGACGCCGTGGAGCATGCCCAAGCCCTGATCTGCGCGGGCGTGACCTTCACCGACACCACCACCGCAGGCTTCTCCCAGAATCTGCCCGAGAACACCGTCTTCTTGGGTGCCCAGACCGCCAAGATTGGCCGGAAGACCTACGCCCCACTCACCCTCGATACCGCCCTGGATATTGTGCGGGAGGTTGCCAGTGAGGTCGGGGCAACCCCCAAGGAGCTGCTGCCCTGGGATGAAGAAACCCACGAAGACATCGACATGACCGCCCCGCTGACCCAGGACGTCCTCTGGTCCCTGCTCTCCCGCGAACTGTCACCGGGCAACATTGTGGTGGCCGACCAGGGCACCTCCTTCTTCGGCATGGCCTCCCGCCGCTTCCCCGAGAACTCCATGTTCATCGGCCAGCCCCTGTGGGGTTCCATTGGCTACACTCTGCCTGCCATGCTGGGGGCCGCCATTGCCGACCGCCAGGCACGCGGCGTCCTGCTCATTGGCGACGGCTCAGCCCAGCTGACCTTCCAGGAAATCGGCACCATGCTGGAGCAGAAAATCAACCCGGTGGTGGTGCTCATCAACAATGACGGCTACACGGTAGAGCGTGCCATTCACGGAGCCACCCAGCCCTACAACGATATTCGCCGCTACAACTGGCAGCTGGTCCCGGCAGCCCTGGGGGCAACCGAGGACGATGTGCTCATGCTGCGCGTGACCACCGCCGCCGAGCTGTTGGAGGCAACCGCCCTGACCCAGGCAACCCGCGACAAGCTGGTCTTCCTGGAAATCATGATGGATAAGGACGACGTGCCCGCCCTGCTGGCCGACGTGGCGGCAGCGCTGACCCGCGCCAACTCCTAAATCCAGCAGCCCGCCATCTCCCGAGCCGCAGTAAAAAGGCAGTAGAGCCCCACCCAAAAACAAACCCCCGGGGGTATACTAGGGGAAAGTTTTTTACAGAAAGCAGGAGCCATGCAACTGAACCCCGACGAGATGAAACCGGTCATCAACCGCCTCAAGCGCGCCCAAGGGCAACTCAACGGCATTATCCGCATGCTCGAAGAGGGCGATGACTGCCAAAAAATCGTCACCCAGCTGGCTGCTGCCTCCAAGGCGATCGACCGCGCCAGCTTTGCCGTGGTCGCCAGCGGCCTCCAGCAGTGCCTCACCGCAGATGAGCCCGAAATGACCCCCGACCAGCTAGAGAAAATGTTCCTCTCCCTGGCCTAGGCCCCCAGCACACCAAAACGCCGCACCCCGGCTCTTACCTTGCACTCTACTGGTGCTGAGATAAGAGCCGGGGTGCGGCGTCCTTAAGTGACGTAGCCGAGGCAGCTTTTCTTCTCGTCTACACCGCCAGTTGCGCGAGGGTGCTAACTGCCATATAAACCGCAACCAGGTAGAGAAAGGCTGCGAAGGCCAGTTGTAGGGCACGCTGAGGTAGCCGCTTCCCACCCCAGGTGCCCACCAGGGTACCGACTATAGTTGTGGCTAACAGGGGGGCTAGCGCCGCCCAGTCTAAGGACGGCAGGGCCCCAGCTCCCAGGGCCAGGGCAACAAGGCTGTTGATGAGGATAACCAGTAGAGAGGTTCCCACGGCGGTTGCCATACTGAGCCCCAGAATCAGGGTCAGGGCGGGGACAATGGCAAAACCACCGCCAACTCCGAAGAATCCGGTCAAGAAGCCAACCCCAGTGGCTGCCCCCACCAGCGCCACCCCTTGACGGAAGGCAGCGGGGCGGGAGGTGGCGTCCGCCCTGCTAGCCCGCACGGAGCCCCTGCATGCCGTGCGCACCATCAGACTGGCCACCACCAGAAGTAGGGCAGAGAAGGCTAGGAGGAGCAGGTGCCCATCGAGACCGTGGGCTAGAACCCTGCCACCGTAAGCACCGGCTAAGCCGAGGGCACCGAAGAGGGTGCCGCGCCGCCAGTCGAGGGTTCGGGCCTGGGTGAGCACGCCGGTGACAGCACCGATGCCCACCACCACCAGGGAGGCCAGGATTGCTTGGGCGGGCGTAAAGCCAAAGCCGTAGACCAGCAGGGGAATGGCTAAAATGGCCCCTCCCCCACCTAGGGCACCCATGAGTAGACCCACAGCCAGGCCGCCTGCAAGAACTAACAGCACAGTTCGCCTTTCTCTTTCTTTACCCTAGAGATAATACCCCTAGGGGTATATGAAAAACAAGGCTGCCCACCCCCCACACACAACACCAGCCCCACGATTCGCCACGAGCCGGACGCGCCGTCCGGGGTTTCATGACAAACCGTGGGGCTGAGCAATCTGCACTAGCGGCAGCACACCCTACGCCAAAGCCTGCGGGTCAAACAGGCCTTACTTCTGCACAAAGTAGAGGCGCTTGTTAACGAACTCATCCATGCCGTAGGGGCCAAGTTCGCGGCCGTAGCCGGAGTTCTTCACACCACCAAAGGGAATCTCAGCGCCTTCACCAGCGGGGGTGTTGACGTTGACCATACCGGCGTCAATCTGCTGGGCCAGGCGGCGGGCGCGGGCCTCGTCCTGCGAGAAGACCGCCCCACCCAGGCCGTACTGGGTGTTATTGGCCAGGTCGATAGCTTCTTCGTCGCTTTCTACCCGGTAGACGGTGGCGACGGGGCCGAAGAGCTCCTGGTAGTAGACCTCAGAGCCAACAGGCACATCAGTGAGGACGGCCGGGGAGAGGTAAGCGCTCTTCTCATCCAGCAGCTGGCCCCCGGCACGAAGGGTAGCGCCGGCAGCAACAGCGGCGTCCAGCTGCTTCTTGAGGCCTTCGGCTGCTGAGCGGGAGGAAAGGGCCATGTAGGTGGTTTCGTCTGCTTCGGCGGGCTTGCCGGGCTTCATGGCCTCGGCCAGCTTGACCAGTTCAGCCACGAACTCGTCGTAAATATCAGCCATGACGATCATTCGCTTGTTGGAATTACAGGCCTGGCCGGTGTTGTACATACGGAAACCCCAGGCGGTGGCAGCAGCTTCAGCAACGTTGTCGGTATCGAGCACAATGTAGGGGTCAGAGCCGCCCAGTTCCAGCACGGCCTTCTTGAGGTTCCGCCCGGCAATCCCGGCCACAATGGCACCGGCGCGTTCGGAGCCGGTCAGGGAGACCCCCTGGATGTGGCGGTGGCCAATCATGGCCTCAATCTGGCCGTGGCTAGCGAAAACTGCCTCGTAGGCACCCTCGGGGACCCCGGCGTCCTTCATAATCTCAGCGATGGCAAGCGCTGACTTAGGGCAGATTTCGGCGTGCTTGAGCACAATAGTGTTGCCCAGCATGAGGTTGGGGGCGGCGAAGCGGGCGACCTGGTAATAGGGGAAGTTCCAGGGCATGATGCCCAGCAGGGCACCCAGGGGCTTGCGCTGGATGTAGGCCTCGGAGTTCTCCGCTTCTGAGGGAATCGGCTCGTCCGCAAGGTGGTCGGCGGCAATCCCGGCGTAGTAGGCGAAGATAGCGGAGGAGAACTCGGCTTCTTCAATGCCCTCTGAGATGGGCTTACCCATTTCCTGGGAGATGATTTCGGCCAGTTCCTGCTTGCGCTCTTCGAAGAGTTCAGCGATGCGGTTCACGATGGCGGCGCGTTCTTCAACGCTGGTGGTGCGCCAGGTCAGGTAGGCGGTGTGGGCACGCTCTACGGCGGCGGTAGCCTGCTCGTCGGTGAGGGTGTCGAAGGTCTCGAGCACCTCGCCGGTGGTGGGGTCTTCAAGTCGGTAGCTCATGGGTTTAGCTCCTTTGTGTTTGTGGGTGGGGGCGGGGCAGGTGCCCCGGCAGTCGGCTGGCTGGATCTGGCATGAATCGAGCGAGCGCCCCGCGCGAGCTCGAGAAGGTTAGCCGACAGAGGGGCATCTGCCCGCCCTACCCTGCACTTACGAAACTGCAAACAGGTAGTTAGTTCCCCGCGACCTTGCGGATTTCTTCGACGAAGATGTCCAGGGCCTGGCCGAGGAGTTCTTCGCTGATGGTCAGCGGGGGCAGTAGGCGCACGACGTTGCCGTAGGTGCCGCAGGTGAGGATCAGGACGCCGCGTTCGGCGCAGGCTGCTGCGATGTCTTTGGCTGCGGTGGCGTGGGGTTCCTTGGAGTCAGAATCTGCTACGAATTCGACGGCGAACATGGCGCCGCGGCCGCGGATTTCGCCGATGATGTCGAGTTCTTCGACCAGAGGGCCGAGCTTTTCGCGGGCGATCTCTTCGATGCGGGCGGCGCGGGCGTTGAGGTCCCACTCTTCCATGGTTTCGATGGTGGCGAGGGCTGCGGCGCAGGCGACGGGGTTGCCGCCGTAGGTGCCGCCGAGGCCGCCGGGCTGGACCTTGTCGAAGAGTTCGGCGCGGCCGGTGACAGCGGAGAGGGGCATGCCACCGGCGATGCCTTTAGCGGTGGTGATGAGGTCGGGTTCGATGCCTTCGTGGTCGGAGGCGAACCAGGTGCCGGTGCGGCAGAAACCAGCCTGCACTTCGTCCGCGATGAAGACGATGCCTTTTTCGCGGGCCCAGGTGACGAGTTCGGGCAGGAAGCCTTCGGCGGGAACGATGAAGCCGCCTTCACCCTGGATGGGTTCGATGAGGATTGCGGCGACGTATTCTGAGCCGATCTGCTTTTCGATCATGTCGATGACGCGGGCTGCTGCTTCTTTACCGCCGGTGTTGCCGTCGCGGTAGGGGTAGCTCATGGGGGCGCGGTAGACCTCGGGGGCGAAGGGGCCAAAGCCCTTCTTGTAGGGGGCTGCCTTGGCGGTGAGGGCCATGGTGAGGTTGGTGCGACCGTGGTAGGCGTGGTCGAAGACGACGACGGCGTTGCGGCCGGTGGCTGCGCGGGCGATTTTGACGGCGTTTTCTACGGCTTCAGCGCCGGAGTTGAAGAGCACGGTGCGCTTGTCGAAGTCGCCGGGGGTGAGCTGGTTGAGTTTTTCGGCCACAGCTACGTAGCCCTCGTAGGGGGTGACCATGAAGCAGGTGTGGGTGAAGTGGGTGGCGGCTTCGCGCACGGCTTCTACGACCTTGGGGGCGGAGGCACCGACGGAGGTGACGGCGATGCCGGAGCCCAGGTCGGCGAAGGAGTTGCCGTCAACGTCGACGATGACACCGCCGTCGGCGTCCGCTGCGTAGACGGGCAGGGTGGAGGCTACACCGGCGGGAACGTTGGCGGCGCGGCGGGCAGCTAGTTCAGCGGATTTGGGGCCGGGGACGGTGCCGTTGAGGGTGATCTGCTGGGGTAGGCGGTAGGCAATCTCAGCCATGGTGGAGGTTCCTTAGTGATGGATTTTCTTGTAACTACAAAAGGTAAGGGGTGCGGACGCCTGCCCGAACCGGGTGTGGAGGGCGGGCGTCCGCTGGGCTTTAGTTGGCGTAGGGGTCGCGGATGCCGATGTACTGGATGGAGGAGTACTCGTCGATACCTTCGGCGGCTCCTTCGCGGCCCATGCCGGACTGTTTGACCCCACCGAAGGGGGCTGCGGCGTTGGAGACCACACCGGCGTTGAAGCCCATAATGCCGAACTCTAGGTGGTCGCTGGCGCGGTAGAGACGGTCGATGGACTCGGTGTAGACGTAGGAGGCCAGGCCGTATTCGGTGTCGTTGGCCAGATCGTAGGCCTCGTATTCGTCCTTGAAGGTGAAGATGGGGGCGATGGGGCCGAAGATTTCTTCGCGGGCGACGCGGGCATCGAGGGGTACGTCAACGAGCACGGTGGGCTTGTAGAAGTAGCCTGCACCTTCGCCCTTTTCACCGCCGGTGAGTACGCGGGCACCCTTGGCGACGGCGTCCTCAACCAGGGCAACCATGGAGTCCTGGGCTTTCTGCTCAACCAGGGGGCCGCAGGTGACGCCCTCGTCCAGGCCGTTGCCGACCTTGAGTTCACCCATTTTTTCGGCGAACTTCTGGGAGAACTCTTCGGCCAGGGACTCATGGACGATGAAGCGGTTGGCGGCGGTGCAGGCTTCGCCGATATTGCGCATCTTGGCGGCCATGGCGCCGGCGACAGCCTGGTCGATGTCAGCATCCTCGAAGACCAGGAAGGGAGCGTTGCCGCCCAGTTCCATGGAGGTGCGTAGCACGTTCTCGGCGGCCTTCTTAAGCAGGTCTTTGCCGACGGGGGTGGAGCCGGTGAAGGAGACCTTGCGCAGACGGGAATCACTCATGATGGGCTCGGAGATAGCCGCTGCCGACTTGGATGAGACGACGTTGAGGACGCCCGCGGGCAGGCCAGCGTCCAGCATGGTCTGGGCGAAGTGCTGGCTAGTCAGCGGGGTCAGACGGGCAGGCTTGAGCACCATGGTGCAGCCTGCTGCCACGGCGGGGGCAACCTTGCGGGTGCCCATGGCCAGGGGGAAGTTCCAGGGGGTAATCAGCAGGCAGGGGCCCACGGGCTTGCGGCGGGTAATCATGCGCAGGGTGCCCTCGGGCATGTCGAGGGAACGGCCGTAGTGGCGGGGGGTTTCTTCGGCGAACCAGCGTAGGAACTCGGCCCCGTACTTGACCTCGCCGAGGGCTTCGGCGTAGGGCTTGCCCATTTCTAGGGTCATGAGGGTGGCGAACTCTTCGGCTCGTTCGGTGACCAGCTCGAAGGCACGGCGCAGAATCTCGGCGCGTTCACGCGGAGGTGTGGCGGCCCAGCCGTGGTCCCCCGCTTCTTTTTCTGCACGGCAGGCAGCATCGAGGGCAGCTAAGGCGTCCTCTTCAGTAGCAGAAGCTAAGGTGGCGATAACTTCGCCGGTAGCGGGGTTTTCAACGTCGAAGGTTCCCCCATCGGAAGCCTCACGCCACTGGCCATCGATGAGTAGGCCGGTAGGCACCTTTGCCAAAAGTTCTTTCACATCTACGGTCATAGCCGGTGTGCACCTTTCGTGAACTATCTGTGGGATGGGCGCACCATTAGGCCCATTCTTCTGCTTATCTTACGCCCCCTACCGGTCGGCAGGTAGCATGTCTCACACGCCCTGAGCGGACGCCCGCCCCGGGGCGGAGCT
Source organism: Rothia sp. (in: high G+C Gram-positive bacteria) (assembly GCA_030529845.1). Taxonomy (GTDB): domain Bacteria; phylum Actinomycetota; class Actinomycetes; order Actinomycetales; family Micrococcaceae; genus Rothia. The sequence continues at coordinate 408,621 of JAUMWB010000002.1, forward strand.
TATTCGGGCAGGTCAAGCATGTGCTCAACGTCCATGGGTACTCGGCCTGTGAAGAAGTCGGGGCGTTTGAACCGCTGGTAGAACATGACGGCAACACCGAGGGCAAGGAGAACCAGGGAGAGGATGAAGACCAGGCCGATACCACCGATTTCTGAACCGGAGCCGTAGGCGGGGTCCATGGAATCAACGAAGGTCTGAGCGAAGAAAAGCACCAGGATGATGCCGCCGATAAGGGGCAAGATGAACTGGTTGAAGAGGTTGCGAGACCCGCTCTTAAGGGAGGTCTTGCGGAAGTACCAGACGCAGGCGAAGGCGGTAACACCGTAGTAGAGGCAGACCATGAGGCTGAGAGCCGCGATGGTGTCCCAGAGTACCGAGGTGGAGATAAAGCGCATGGCCACGTAGAAGATGCTGGCAATCAGGCAGGAGACGATAGTGGCGTAGGAGGGTGCCTGGTACTTGGGCGAGAGGCGGGCGAATTTGGGGCCGAGGGCCTTGTAGTAGCCCATGGCCAGCAGGGTGCGGGCCGGGGAGACGGCGGTGGACTGTAGGGAGGCGAGCGCTGCGACCATCACGGCAATGGACATGAGGATACCCAGGGAGCCGAGCACGGGGCCTGAGAGGGCGGCGAAGATATTTTCCTGATTATCAGGATTCCCCAGGCCCAGGCCATCCTCGCTGGTGCCCGCGAAGGAGAGGGTGCCGACGGAGAGGAAGAGATAGAGGACGACGATGGTCAGGATCGTGCCGACGGCGGCGGTTCCGCTGGTGGTGTGCTTGCCCTCGGTTTCTTCATTCATGGTCAGCACGGCGTCCCATCCCCAGTAAAGGAAGAAGACCAGCGACATGGAGGCGGCCAGGGTTGAAAAGGAGTCAATGCCGAAGGGGTTGAACCATTCCAGGCTGAAGGTCAGGTTGGCAAAGCCGGTGCCGGTGGCGGCCTTGTAGAGGGCGACGGCGGAGAAGAGGGCCAGGACGATTAGCTGGAAGATGATGAGGACGGTCTGGAGTTTCTGGGTGGCGTCGAGCCCGCGGTAGGTGATGTAGCAACCGAAGGCCATGAAAGCGAGGAAGGTTGCGATATTGACCAGGTTGTTGGCGGCAAGGTCGGCGATATCGGGGTTGCCCAGGGTCTGGGAGAGGAAGAGGTAGAAGAAGTCAACGGCGATACCGGCGAGGTTAGAGAGCACCAGGATGGTGGCAACCAGCAGGGCCCAGCCGCCCATCCAGCCGATGTAGGGGCCGAAGGCCTTGGTGGTCCAGGTGAAGGTGGTGCCTGCGTCGGGCATGGCGGCGTTGAGTTCGCGGTAGCCGATGGCGACCAGGAGCATGGGGATGAAGCCGATGAGGAACATGGCGGGCATGTAGATTCCGGCTTCTGCGGCGACGGGGCCGAGGGCACCTGAGAGGGAGTAGGCGGGAGCTACAACGGAGATGCCGATGATGATAGAGGAGAAGAGGGTGACGTTGCCCGAGGATAGGCCTTTTTTGTTGGCGGCGCTGACGTCGACAGAGCCGTGGGGATTGGCTCCCGAGGTAGCTGGGGTCTGGGTCATCGCTGACTCCTTTTCACTATCACCTTCAGAGGTTGCAAGCAGAACAAGAAAACGAACATCATTCGTTTAGTTAGTTAGATTACAACCTTAAGTGATTCTTGTGAAGTGCGTAACGAAATTTTTACACAGCATCCGCCCCAGACTGCAAGGCGCACCGCCCTGCCCGACACCCACCCAAGGAGTAGGCATCGAGCAGCGTGGCGCACACACACCCATGAGGAACTAGCGACCCACTACGGGAATTGAGCCGGTCCAGGGCTCCTGAGCCGAGCCGCGGCGTCCTGGTGAATAGTCGCGGGGAACAACCACCAGCGGAATCGGCAGGCGGGTGAGAATCTTGGCGGTGTTAGAACTCAAGAAAAGCTCACCACGCTGAGCCAGCTTCGAGGACCCCGCCATGAGCACGGACCCGGCAGACCAATCCACCGACTCCACTGCCTCGGGCACGCTAGCACCCTGCCCAACGGCTACGGCAATAAAATCCGGACGCTCAGGCACCAGAGAAGACTGTTCCAGCAGGTCCCGTACACCCACCTCAGCCTCACGGGCAGCAGCCCCGTCAGCGGCGGCGTCCTCAATTAAGGACACCAGGCGCACAGCCAAGCCGGTGCGGTTGCAGGTAGCCACCGCCTCTTCCACCAGGCTAATCGAGTCGATATCGGGGGAAACAGCGCAGTCAATCTGGGCAATACGGGTGGAGGCATCGTAATTATGGGGCGCAAGAATCACCGGCACCAACGAGCGGTGCAGCAGGGCGTTACCCGCCGACCCAATGGAGTGGAAGAGCCAGCCACCGGTCTTGGCTCCGCCCACAATGATGGCACCGGCACCAATTACTCCGGCAAACTCCATCAGCCCGGCGGCGGTAGACTCCGCCTGCCGCAGGTGAAAACGAGCCTTGAGACTGGTGGGAACCCACTGCTGAGCCTCTTCAAGCCAGCCCACAGCCTGCTCCTGCAGCATGGCCCCAAAGTTAGAGCGCGGAGCAGCCAGGCGCGGGTTTTGCTGCTTGAGCACATAGACTACGTCGAGCTCAGCCCCTAAAGAAGAGGCAAGGGCAACCGCCAAATTGAGTGCGTCCCGGCCTCGGGGCGAGGGCGAGTAACCAACAACGTAACGCATGTTTTATCCCTTGAGTTTTTCGCTAATCATAGCGGCAGTTTTTTCGCCCATACGCACCGCACCATCGACGTGCTGGTAGCCCTCGGCGGCCAGGTCGGAACAGGACCAGTGGATGGGGCCCACGGGTTCTGACTGGTAGGCGCCGTAGCGGGAGAGACCACCAAGATCGAAGCTAGCGGCGTAGGCACCGCGAGTCCACTCTTCGGCTCCCCAGTCGGATTCGTAGTAGCGGATGGGGTTCAGGGTTTCTTCGCCCAGCATTTCTGCCATGGATTCGAGAATGGTGCGCTTGCGCTCCTCCGCTGAAAGGGTGAACATGCGGTCGGCCTTTTCGTCAGAGACGAAGCCAACCAGGGTGCCGCGCTCTTCTTCCTGGCCGGTTGCCGGGTCATAGTTGGTGTTGTCATAAATTTCCTGCACCAGGTTGTCGCAGGCAAAGGAAGTGCCCGAAAGACCCTTATCGCGCCAGAAGGGGCGGTCATAGACGGCATGAACCTTGATGACCAGCCCCAGGGACTGGTGCATGTGCATCTGGTGCTGGCGGCGATCCAGGGCGGGAACGTAGGAGACACGGTTGTAGAGGTTGGGCGGGACGGCCATGATGGCATACTTGGCACGAACTTTGACAGCCCCGTCGGGGTTGGCGACGCCGTCCTCAGTGAAGTCTTCAGCTTCGGCCAGGACGGGGTAGTCACCCTCTTCCTGCCAGCGCAGCACGCGCACGGGGTGGCCCAGGATAATATTCTCTTCCCCAATTTTTTCAGCCAGGGTGAGGGAGACCTTCTGCATGCCACCGAGCACGCGCTGATCGAGGATGAAGTTTTCGTCCACCAGGTTGGAGAAAGAACCTGCGGAGGCCGCCATGAGGATGGCTTGCAGGGCTGAGAAGGCGTGGGAGGGCTTCGTCAGCATGGCACCGGCAATGAAGAGGGAGATATTATTGAGGGCCTCTTCGTTGTCGGTCTTGGCCTTGAGCCATTCGCGGAAGCTCACAGAGTCAAGCTCTTTAGCGCGGGGGTGAGCCCAGGGGGCTTCGGCCCCCACTTCGGCGACAATCTCGTCCATCATGTCAATCAGGCGTAGCATTTCTGCCTTGGTGACCTCATCGACGGGGAAGATATCGCCGGAGTAGCGTTTGACCTGACCATCTAGGGTTTTATAGATGGAGTCACCCTCGCGATAGCGGGAGAAAGTTTTGAGGTCGAGCTCTTTGAGCAGGGCTTTGAGGGCGGTCTGGTCGGGTGAGACCCACTGGCCGCCGATTTCAATGAAGGCGCCGTCGAGGTCGCCGTTCCAGGTGCGGCCACCCACACGGTGGCGGGCTTCGAGGACGGCAACGGAGTGCCCAGCCTGCTGCAGGCGGTAGGCAGCGGTAAGGCCTGAGGGGCCTGCGCCGATAATGACGACATCGCGGGTGATTTCCTGGGGAGCCATGGTGCCCAGCCTTTCTGCAGCGCTAGCTACACTAAACGAATACCGTTCGTTTAGTGTAGCTTGAACCCTAAGACCTGTGAAGTACCTTACGAAAATATATAAGCCGGGTACTTTTCTCCCCTATCAACCCCACCCCTAGGCGCAGTGCTACCGTTATATGCATGACTCCTGCCCCCACCTCACCGCGCAACGCCGGGCGCCCCAGTGCGTCCTTGCTTACCTCGGACAAGATTACTGAAACCGCCCAGAAGCTCATGGCTACAGAAGGTGATTTCACCATGGCAAAGCTGGCACGGGCGCTTGGGGTGGCACCATCCTCTCTGTATAACCATGTAGCCTCGCGCGATGAGGTACTGGCTGCCATTTCAGACCAGGTGGCGCAGGGAATTGATACGCAGGCGCTTCAGGACGCCGCCGAGCGGGTGCGCAGCGAAGAGGTGAGCACCCTGGGCGCTAGGGCACTCTGGCTTGAGGCTACAGAGCAGTGGGCCCGGTCTTACCGGCAGGCTTTTTCGGTAGCGCCGGCGGTGGTCATGACACTGGCGGTGACGCCGGTACGCAAAGCCCCTGCCACCTTGGCCATGTATGAGCGAGTAACTTCTGCTTTTAGAGACTTTGGCATGAGCCCGAGACAAGCACTGCTGACAGTGGAGGCCATTGAGGCTTTTCTTCTGGGGGCAGCAACGGACATACACGCGCCGGTGAACATCTTCGACCCCGGGCAGCTCGCCCCTGAGCACCCCGTCATAGCAGAGGCCTACGCAACCTTGGGGGGCACCCCCCAAGATGAGGCTTTCAGCATCGGCCTCTCAGCCCTGCTCACCGGTCTGAGCGCAACGCTGCCCCCGTCAAAGAGTTAGAACCGATACCTAGCAGCTCGTTGTATCTTCGAGAGACTAAGCCTTAAAAAGTCTGGGTCGCGCCCACCCTCTTTTCAAAAAAAGAATGGCAACGCGACCCGACTATTAAGATACATACCACCTAGTTGGAACCGACAGTACCCCACTCGGTGAAGGTGGAGGAGAAGCCACACTGCGAGTTGTTAATGGTGTAGGTAAAACGCAGAGTGAAACCCCCATTATTGGTTTGATCCTGAGGCACAAGGGCGGTTGCAGAGAATTCCAAAGGGCCAGAGCCAGCAGGAATAGTGAGGGTCTTGCGGTCAGTAGAAAGGTTAGCCCCGGCAATGCCAGTAGGATCTGCCAACTCAGCGTTGGAAACAAGAACGATCTGGGTGTAGGAACCAGCATCAGGGAAGCTGTAGGTTGCAGTCACCCGATGGGTGCCTTCCGCTGTTTCACGAGCAAAGGTAGGTGCAATATCAGGACAGGTGAAAGAGGCTGCGTAGGCAGGAACGGCGGCAGTGGCTACAACAACAGGAGCGGCCCATGCGCCACCCTTGACCACGTTACGGCGCGAGAGTTTGTGAGTCATGTTTTTAATTTCCTCTAAAAGTAATAAAAAATCTTATTCATACTAACACCCAGAGCAGGTCTTATCGGTGGAAATTTTCGATAAAAATTGACACCAACCCAGACCTAAAAGATTAGGGACTAGACCCATCTCCAACTTTTCTATTAATGGCAGCCAAAACTTGTATCATAAAAACATTCAGGTACTCCTGTATGGCTAAGAAAATTTAATACATCCGCCCCATTATTCGCCCGCACCCTCAACTCCAACTCACCGCCCTCGCAAGCCTTATCTTTCCCACCCGCTTAAGCATGCAAAAATAGAGTCTATGAGTTTTGATTCGCACTCCGAGCTCCCCCCGCATCTTTTAGCTCTCGCACACCTTACCCAGTGGCATTCAGAGGCCCACCAGCAGCCCCTGGAGGTCCGTTTTACCGTACACAACACCACGCTAGATAGTGTTGCTTGCGCCATCACGGGCTCTTTAGGCACCCCACCCCCAGCTGATTATGCCCGCTCAGCCACCGTCGCCATCTACGAACTAGCTCGCAGTGGAGCCTTCAAAGGTTCCTATAACGTGCGTATCAACTCATCACCAGGTGGCCAGGTCATCGTCAAACAGATGCCCCTCTCCCCCGTATCTGAACATGACACTGAACACATCGACACACCCGTCGAAGACCCAGGGGCCACTGTCTCAAATAATGGGCTACGCCTGCGCTCTGCCCTGCTCGCCCGCGGGCATAACTCTGGTTATTCTCCCGCTGAGGTCACTGCCGAAGAGAAACAACGCGGCTTTACCTTCACCCCCGAGCTCAAGTTCTATCGGGCTCTAGTACGCAACGGGGTGGTTGCTGAGGTGGCCGGGCAGAACGTCATTGCCTCTACCCCTCAGGCCGATTTTGGGGCGTCCACCCTCGATTCTGCCCCCTGGAAGGCACCCGAGAAGACGGACGGCACCGTCCAAGCCGTCCTGAACCACACCCTCTGGCTTGAAATTGCCAACTCCCCCAGCCACCTCTACGCCATTGATTTAGCCCCCAGCTCCCAGGGCACCGTGGGGCAGGTCATTGCGCGCAAGCGGGGTGAAGCGTCGGTACCGGTGCAGGTTGCCCTGTCATTGGCAGATTTTGTGACCGGCGAGCTGGTAGGTCAGGACGCCGCTAGCAGCTCTCCCGTCGCAGCCGCACCCACTGACCCCCAGACTTCAGCAGGAGCATCACCCCTAGCGCAAACTATCGCCTGGGTAGGCACCGTTGAGCCTATCGCGCTACCCGGTTTCCTGGGCTGGACTTTAGCTCCCACAGAGGCTCGCTACCGTGCGGTTCTGGCTGAGGTTGACCCCGGATCAGCAGCAGAGCCTGAGCCCGCCGTGGCCCCAGAACCCGCCAAGGGTGACGAAGCACCTGCTGCTGAAGCAGTACCGGCCCCCGCTCAGATGGATGATTCTGAGCCGGTCATCGCTCCCGCAGCGCCGGTGGTTATTAAGTCCACTACGACCTCAGAAAACGCTTCAAACCTCTTCGCGACCCAGGAGGCAGACGAGCCTGCCCCCGCACCGTCCGCCACCCCCGGCTCTGAAGCCTCCCCGATGCCGTCCGCTGAAGAGCAGGGCGAGGCAGGCGTCCGCACCGATGAAGAACCCGCGGCCCCCACAGCAGACGATCGGGGCTCTACGGACGAAGGGGCGTCCAGCCCCCTCAGCCGGGCGGCAAGCGCCTATGCAGCAGCGGCTTTCCCCAATGACCTGCCCATCACCACCGGTGAGAAAACTCAGGATATCCGTGATATAGACCCGGGTGTAGCCCGCGTCCCGGCCTCCCCCGAGCAGAAAAATATCGCTAACACCATCGGCACCCTGGCTTTTGGAACCCCCGAGGAGCGCAAGGAGTATCGGAGCACTGATACCGATGCTGTTCCCAGCATCGCGGCCCGGGCTAAGAAGGTTTCGCTGGCATCTGCGCAGGTGGAGCCCCAGCCCCCTGCAGAAGAGGACGAGCAGAAGCAGGACGACCGCGGCCTGCGTTCAGCCCTGCGCAAGTTCTTTATCGGCGACTAGGCCACTGAGAGCTCGCTGATAAGGCGCAACAGGCGGCGCACCCCGGTTACGGGTGCGCCGCCTAATCTTTTCTGCGAGCCCCAGCGGGCGTAGGCTTGGTAGAGCACACGAATCAACGAACGGAGTAGTAGTGGCACGCTCATCTCGCAACGCCCTGGGGAGCACCCCCCTTGAAGTTTTCATTCCGGCTACCGGCGAAAACCCGGACGACCCCGGCGACACCCAGCGCGACGCCTTCCTTGCTGAAGCCCAGGAGCTGCTTGATGAGGGTCTTGATATTGCCGTCTACTCCACCGACTCCTACCCGTCTGCTTTTGTGGACTGTGAGCCAGTGGCTGATCAGCTGGCTATGGCAGGGCAGGAGGTCCTGCCTATCTTGTTGGTAGAGGGCCTGGTCAAGGTGTCCTACATGTACCCTACCGCTGAGCAGCTCCGCCGTTTCTCCCGCTTTGGTGAGGTCAAACAGCCCAAGGTTAACGCAGCTGCAGCCGCCTGCGGCACAGGCGGTGCGGACGACCCCACCACGGTTCCTGGCACTGAGCCAGCTGGGTTTGCGGCCGTCCTGGCAGGAGTGACCCCTAAGCCTGCCGGAGGGCCCGATATCGGCAACCGGGTCAACCTGATGGGGGGCCACGATTCCGTAGCGACTTCACAGGGCGCCTCCTGTGGCTGCGGTTGCGGGTGTGGCCACTAAAATAGAGCCGACACACATTTTTCTAAGGAGTAGTCGATGATTGGTGCGCGCGTAGAGCACAAGGATGAGTTCTTTATTGCGGGCTTCCGCGAGACCGTGAAGCAGGGTGCCGGTATTGGTGAGCTCTGGAAGAAGCTCACCGCCCATGCTGAGGCGCGGGGGGGGGTGACCATGCCCGAGGTGCACTCGATGGGTGTGATTGTGGGGATGAACGCTTCCGGCGAGTTCGACTACATGGCGGGGATTCTGGTGGAGAACCTGGAAACCGCGCAGGCTCTGGGTCTCAACGCCCTGAAGGTAGATGGCGGCGAGTTCGCGGTGACGACCGTTGAGGGCCCGGTGCCCATGAGCACCATGGCCGGGGTGGACCACCTGATGGGCACCTTCCTGCCCGCGTCAGGTTTTAAGCCCAACGGGCCGGTCTTTGAGGCTTACGGCCCCGGTGACCCGTCAGCTGACGATTTCCAGATGCAGGTTTGGGTGCCGGTGAAGGCTGCTTAGAGCCCTGCCGATAGAGATAGGCGACGGTTCTTCAGAATTTTGACTAGCTGCTTACGGCGAGCAGAGTCAAAAGGAAGGCTCGTCGCCCCTTCAATAAGCTCCTCTGTTCCATGAAATATCTTACGTAGTAAGAGGGCGGTTGCGGCAGGACGCACCCCAAGTTCCTGTCCAAAATCGAGAAAAGTCTTTGCAGAAATCCCTCGCTCTTTTCCAAGTAGCTTAAGTGCCATCGATTGGTCGCCGTAGGGTGCAGTTGAGGGAATGTCATATACCGGCGCCAGTCGATATTTTCCAGAAGACTCGATAATGGAAATATTTTTTGCATGAAGATTGCCGTGGCCAGTAAGCCATGCAAAAGCAAACTGTCTCACTAATTCTTGGGCGACTAGAATAGGCTGGCTTGTTTTCTCTACCACCGCCTGCGCTAACCGCAAGGCTGTGACTTCATATTTATCAGCAGGATAGAGATTAAGAAGCTGACAAGCATCTTCTACCGCATAGCGAGCCAGATGGCCATTTCCATCTATCCCTCGATCAAATCGTTGTATCAAAAGACCCGAGCGGCCAGTAATATCACGCACTAGGTGAGAGCTAACAACACCGTTACGAAAAGATATCCGACGTGCGTACTCTAGGAAAAATGTTCATTTTCTACGAGTAATGGGTATTCGGGAGGCGTGAGCTTCAACAGATAGAAATTGTGGTTGTGACGAAGGGGATGGTCAGCATCTTGCCCGACACTTTATCCTGAACTCCCAGAAGGGCAGCGTAGTCCAGTAATCCCTGGGCAGAGAAAAAATCAGCAAATGAAATCGACGCGCTAGCTGAGTCGGGTCGAACTCCGTTATAGGTTCAGCATACTCGTTATCGGGTACAACTCCGGGCGGTAGTACCCTCACATCCCCCACGGTATCAGCACCCACCGCTAGTAGATAGGCCACCATCCCACAAAACGGCAGAATATTGCCTATTTAAGGGAGGTAGCGATAGGAACCACTGCTGAGGCGAAGAAACTCACGCCTTCCCTCTATAATTTCCTGCTACTCAACCGCTGGAAATTAAGAGAGAAGGCGTGGGCTACTGTGTATAAACCGAGGTCTAGCTGACTGCGCCGCGCAGGGTGCGCAGGGCTACCTGTAGGACGGCCAGGCGGGGGCGGCCGTCCGCGCCGGGAGCGGCGTCCTGAATCTCAGCCAGCATGGAATCCACGCGACCCATACGGACAGGGTGGCTGTCTACCCAGCGAGCCAGGGCGGCGTCGCCGCTTTCGGTTCCGGCAGCTACCCCTTCACCAGTTTCCTGCACGACCTTGAGCGCCAGGGAGGCCGCAATCTCGTAGAGGTCATCTCGCAGGGATGAACGGGCCAGGGTCTCCCAGCGGTCATTACGCGGCAGCTTGGAGATAGTGGTCAGCAGCAGATCAACCTGGAAACGGTCATAGACCGAGTAGTAGACGCGGGCGACCTGCTCGGTGGAGAGGCCATGAGCTTCAGCAATGCGGACTACGTCCATGAGGGCGAAGGCTTCAAACTCACGGATCCAGTTGACGATGAGTTCCTCAGGCAGACCCCAGGCTTCTGCCTGGTCACGCATGGAGCGGACGCGGGCGCGGGTATCGTCCGAGAAGTAATCCTTGAGCGAGGGAATGAGCTCGGCAACGGGCTTGAAGCGCTCAATCATCTCAGCAATGGGAGTACCCACAACCACCGAGCGTTCAGCCGCAAACCAGCGGGCCAGGCGGTCGAGTACACGCTGCCAGTCCTTGATGACGGCTTGCCAGCCTTCCAGGGGAACAGAGGCAGGGAGCTCACGATGCAACCGTGCAGAGTTGCCAATGCCAAATGTTTCACGTGAAACGTAGAAGGCTCGAGCCAGGGCATCTACCCCCACACCGGTTTCTTCCACCGCACGGAAGACATGGGTAATGCCGCCCAGGTTAACCATCTCGTTGGCAACGCGAGTGCAGATAATCTGCTTGCGCAGGGGGTGGGATTCCAGGTGCTCCCCGAAGCGCTCAACCAGGGCAGGCGGGAAGTACTCGGCGAGCACACGGGCCAGGTAGGGGTCGTCTGCTAGGTCGGTCTTCTCGAGCTCTGCGGTCAGGTGAATCTTCACGTAGGCAGCCAGGACGGCTAGCTCGGGGCCGTTAAGGGTTTCCCCGGTGGCCTCGTAGCGTTCACGAATTTCCTTGTCGGTGGGCAGGAATTCCACCTCGCGGTTGAGGCCCGCGTTTTCTTCCAGGTCGTGGATCAGGCGGATATATGCCTCAACACCGGGCACCACGCCGTGATGCTCAGCCTGCAACAGTACGTTCTGTTCCACGTTGGTGCGCAGAACCTGGGCGCCAACGTCCTCACGCTGGGCTTCGATGAAGCCCGCACGTTCTTCGGCAGATAGCTCACCGGCGGCGACCAGGCGGTCAACCAGAATCTTGATGTTGACCTCGCGGTCTGAGGTTTCCACACCGGCAGAGTTGTCGATCGCGTCAGTGTTAATGAGGATGCCAGCACGGGCAGCCTCAATACGGCCCAACTGGGTAAAGCCCAGGTTACCGCCCTCACCCACAATACGGGCGCGCAGGTCGCGGCCGTTCACGCGGATAGCGTCGTTAGCCTTATCGCCTACGGCAGCGTGGGTCTCAGCAAAACCCTTGACGTAGGTACCGATACCGCCGTTGTAGAGCAGGTCAACGGGGGCCTTGAGGATGGCGGAAAGAAGCTCGGGCGGGGCCATCTCGGTGACGCCTTCATCAAGGCCCAGAGCCTGGCGTACCTGCTCAGAAATCGGGATGGACTTAGCCCCGCGCGAGTAGACACCGCCACCGGTTGAGATGAGCTCGGGGTTATAGTCCTGCCAGGAGGAGCGGGGCAGGTTGTAAAGGCGCACACGCTCGTCGAAGGCAACCTCGGCGTTGGGGTTGGGGTCGAGGAAGATGTCTCGGTGGTCGAAGGCGGCGACCAGTCGGGTAGCACGGGAGCGCATGAGGCCGTTACCGAAGACGTCACCGCTCATATCGCCGATGCCAACAGCGGTAAATTCTTCGCTCTGGCAGTCGATACCCAGTTCAGCGAAGTGGCGCTTGACCGACTCCCAGGCACCGCGGGCGGTAATGCCCATGGCCTTGTGGTCGTAACCCACAGAGCCACCGGAAGCGAAGGCGTCACCCAGCCAGAAGCCGTATTCGGCGCTGATGGCGTTAGCGGTATCTGAGAAGGAGGCGGTGCCCTTATCGGCAGCGACCACCAGGTAGTAGTCGTCTCCGTCGCGGGCGATGACGCGGGGGTTGTGCACGACGGTTTCGCTGCCGTCTGCCTCGATAGTCAGATTGTCGGTGACATCGAGTAGGGAGGCAATGAAAACCTTGTAGGACTCCCGACCCTCAGTGATCCAGGCATCGCGGTCAAGGGCTGGGTTGGGAAGCTGCTTGGGGTAGAAGCCACCCTTAGCTCCGGTGGGGATGATAACCGCATTCTTAACCATCTGGGCCTTGACCAGGCCCAGCACCTCGGTGCGGAAGTCTTCGCGGCGGTCAGACCAGCGCAGGCCGCCACGCGCAACGGAACCGAAGCGCAGGTGCACGCCCTCAACCCGGGGTGAGTAGACGAAGATTTCGAAGGTGGGGCGGGGCAAAGGTGCGAAGTCAATCTGGCCCGGGGCTACCTTGAGGGCAAGGGCAGGACGGTCCAGGTAGGCGTTAGTACGCAGGGTTGCCTTCATGACGGCGGCCAGGGAGCGCATGAAACGGTCCACATCGAGGGTGGGGATGGCGTCCAGAACCGTGCCCAGTTCGCGCCATACCTGCTCGCGGGCGTCCTCACGCTGTTCATCGCTTGCAAAGTCAGCGTCGGGGTCGAAGGTAGCAGCGAAGTAGTCGGTGAGCAGGCGGGTGGCGGCGGGGTAAGCCAGCAGGGTGTCAGACATGAACTCTGCGGTGTAGACCTGCCCCAGCTGCACCAGGTAGTGGGTGTAGGCACGCAGCACACGAACCTGCTCCCAGGTCAGCCCTTCTGCCAGAATCAAGCGGTCAAGGCTATCGGATTCGCGTTTGCCCAACAGGTAGGCGTTCAGGGCGTCCTCGTAGAGAGCAGAAATCTTCTCTGCTTCAACGCCTTGGGGTAGCTCAACGCCGAAGTCATAGAGGGAGAAGGTACGACCATCAGCGGGGGTGATGTCGTAGGGCTTCTGGTCGATCACGATCAGACCCATGTTCTGCATGACCGGTAGTAGCTCAGTCAGGGTGTGGGCACTGGCCAGGTAGGTCTTGATGCGGGTGCGACCCTGATGCTCTCCCGCACGGATAGCAGCAGGCTGGGCCGCGCTGAGAGATTCGAAGATGGTGATATCTTCAACAGCGTTTTCAACCTCGTAATCAGCACGGTAGGTCATGGGTACAGCCTCAGACCAGGCTGAGGCAGCGGCGCGACCATCTTCCGCGCTCAGGCCCTCACCAGCAGCAGCGGTTTCAACAGCAGCGGCGGTTGCCTCGCCCCAAGATCGGGTAGCTTCCTGCAGACGGCGCTCAATCGCCTTGGCATCCAGAGCCGGAATGGTGTTGGGAGTGGTGAGGCGCAGGCGGAAGAAGATACGGGCCAGGGATGAGGTAGAAAGGTAGACCTCGAAGTCCAGGCTTTCGATGTCGATGAACTCGTGGAAGACAGCTTCCAGGCGCTGACGCACGTGGGTGTTGTAGCGGTCGCGGGGCAGGAAGACCGTGGCTGAGACAAAGCGGCCAAAGGCGTCCGGACGCAGGAAGAGGCGGGTGGTACGGCGTTCTTCCAGGCCCATGATGCCACGGAAGGTATCGGTGAGTTCCTGTAGGTCGGCGTGCAGAAGCTCGAGGCGGGGGTAGTCCTCGATGATACCGGCCAGGGTCTTATCGGAGTGGGAGCCCGGCTGGTAGCCCAGGTGGCGGCGCATAATGGCAACGCGCTCACGCACCAGAGGGGTTTCGACGGCGGGCAGGGAGTAGGCCTGGCGGGAGAAGAGACCCAGAATGACGTATTCGCCCACGATTTTGCCGGAGCGGTCAAAGTCGCGCACACCGATGTAGTCCAGGTATTCGTGGCGGTGCACGGTGGAGCGGGAGTTGGCCTTAGTGATGTAGAGGGGCTTGGGGTCGCGGGCGTTTTCGAGGCCCAGGCCGGTCAGGACGATGGGGTCACCTTCGCCGGTTTCAGCCAGGATACCTAGGCCAGAGCCAGCACGATCAGTTAGAAGTAGGTCACCCGAGCGGCCCGAGAGGTCGCGTTCCTTAATGCCCATGAAGAGGAAGTTGCCACGGGTGAGCCAGCGCAGGAATTCCTGGACAGATTCAATGCGGGTCATGGGGTCAGCATCGGAGTTAATGGAGCCGGTGTAGTGGGCAGCTCCCCCCAGGGTGACGTCGGTGAGCTCACCCAGCTTTTCGGCGATGTCGAGGGTGCGGGTAGCCATGGCGTCGTTGTCACGGGCAGCACGGCGCACGTCAATCAGGATGGAGCGAATCTCGTGTTCAAGACGGGTGATGTTCTCACCTTCAATGCGGGAGGTAAGGCGAACAGCAATCCACGACTCGATGGTGGCACCGGCTCCAATATTGCCGGTGGCGGCATCGCGCAGAATAGGCATAGAAACGGTGTCACCGCTTGCCACGGGCTGCTTAAAACCGGTACCTGTGGCGTTGATGAGGTGCCCGCTCTCATCGCGCTCCACCACAAAAGTGGGGTGGATCAGACCCGAGATACCGCCCCAGTTAGCGGCAATCTGAGCGGTGATAGATGAGACCAGGAAGCTGGTATCGTCAATAACGATAAAGAGGGTGCTTCCGGCGTCATCGTTGCTTACAGAAATCAGGGCCTCGTCGGCTGCGCGCTGACCGGCTAGGGAGCGGTGGGCCTGGGCCAGGTTGGTGAGCTGCTGGTCGCTCAGACCTTCAAGCTCATCAACTGAGCTGTGACGGTAGTATTCATTGATCCAATCTTCGCTGCCGGACCAGTGGGCTGAACGATTGTTCGTAAGCAAGGGTTTGCCTTTCGCTGGGCGGATGTCACTCCGTTGTGATATCTGGGTGCGCGGGTCTGCGCTCCATTTACATAGTAGTCGGGAAGACGGCGGGAGTGAACCGCAACACCGAGGTGCCCCAAGCCCTTTATATTCAGATTTGAAACACCTGTCTACTATCGCTTGCGTTGAATATTTCTTACCCACAAGTTTAGAACATATATTCCAATTTGACTAGAATATGTGTACCATTTTTAGCAAGAAGAACTCGTTATACCCAGGAAGTGCTAGGCGCGCACCAGCTCTTCACATACGAGGCACACGGTCTCACATTGCAAAAACGGTATCGCCAGCTTTCTTCACCCCTCTTATGCTGGAATTTCCACCAGGGTACTAAGGTGCCCTCCCCGATTAGAAGGGCAGATGATGTCAGCCTCTACCAGTTCAGCTCTCTCCTCAAAGGTTCTGCACGCCTACTCCCGCTATCTCCTGCAGCTCGGAGTCCCCTTCACTGCGGATTTCATGAGCAAGGCTCTTGCTGACAACCCCACCATCACCGAAGGCATCACCAGCATTTTCAGCACCGGCTTCGACCCCGATCTCCAGAAGGACGCGGACGCCCGCCGCTCCTCCCAGCGTGAGGCGGCTGCGGACGTCCGCACCCATCTTGAAAAGCTGGACGGCGAAACCCAAGATTTCTTTGCACAGCTGCTTGAAGTCGTCCTGGCCACCGTACGCACCAATGCTTATCAGGGCAAAGAAACTATCGCCCTGAAAATCTCCGCCCGCGATATCTCTTTCGCCCCCCTGCCCAAGCCCCTCTTTGAAATCTTTGTCGAGGGTGAGGCCCTAGAAGGCGTCCACCTGCGCTTTGGCAAGGTTGCCCGCGGCGGCCTGCGCTGGTCCGACCGCCCCGAAGACTTCCGCACCGAGGTCCTGGGCCTGGTCAAGGCCCAGGTCACCAAGAACGCCGTCATCATTCCCACCGGCTCCAAGGGCGGTTTTGTGCCCAAGAACCTGCCCGACCGCGACGCCGAGCAGGAGAAGTACAACGAGATGGGTGTTGCCGCCTACAAGCTCTTCATCCAGTCCCTGCTGGACGTCACCGACAACCTGGTTACCAACGAGCAGGGCGAGCAGCAGATCGTCCGCCCCGAAAAGGTCGTAGCCCTCGACGAGAACGACCACTACCTGGTCGTTGCAGCCGATAAGGGCACTGCAACCTTCTCTGACACCGCTAACGCTATCTCTATCGCTAACGGCTTCTGGCTGGGCGACGCCTTCGCCTCCGGCGGCTCTGTTGGCTTTGACCACAAGGAAATGGGTATTACCGCCCGCGGCGCCTGGGAATCCGTCAAGCGCCACTTCGCCTCCCTCGGCCACGACTCCCAGACTGAAGATTTCACCATGGTCGGTATCGGTGGCATGGCCGGCGACGTCTTTGGCAACGGCGCCCTGCTCTCAGAGCACATCCGACTGATTGGCGCCTTCGACTCCCGCCACATCTTCATCGACCCCAACCCCGATGCAGCTGTATCGTTCAAGGAACGTCAGCGTCTCTTTGACCTCCCCCGCGCCTACTGGACCGACTATAACCGTGACCTCATCTCAGCCGGCGGTGGTATCTTCTCCCGCAAGGACAAGGAAATCCCTGTCACCGACCAGATGCGCGAGGCCTTCGGTCTGGAAACCTCAGCCGAAACCCTGACCGCCGACGAGCTCATCGTTGCTATCCTCAAGGCTCCCGTTGACCTGCTGTATACCGGCGGCACCGGCACCTACGTCCGCTCCACTGAAGAAACCGACGCCCAGGTCGGCGACTCCAGCAACGATAAGCTCCGCATCACCGCCCCCGAGCTGCGCGTCCGCGTCATCTCCGAAGGCGGCAACCTGGGCCTGACCCAGCGGGCCCGCATCGAGGCTGCCGCCGGAGGCATCCTGGTCAACACCGACGCCATCGACAACTCAGCCGGTGTTGAAACCTCCGACCGCGAAGTCAACCTCAAGATTCTCATGAGCCGCGCTATCGCAGCCGGCGGCTTCAAGGAAGAAGACCGCGCCGCCTTCATTGCCGACCAGGTTGAAGAAGTAGGCCACCGCGTCCTACGTTCCAACCTGGAACAGAACGTCCTTCTACAAGCAGAACGCACCGAACTCTTCAACACCAACGACATCGCCGGTGAATTCATGGACTACCTGGCCCAGAAGGTCCACCTGGACCGCGAGGTTGAACTGCTGCCCTCCGACGCTGATTTGGCCGACCGATCCGAGGCCCACGTCCCCCTGACCAGCCCCGAACTGTCAGTCCTGACCGCCTACGCCAAGATCGACGTCACCGCCCAGCTCGTAGAAAGCGGCTACGCCGACCTGCCCGACCTAGACCTGCACGACGTCCTGGTAGATTACTTCCCCGAATCCGCCACTGACCGCTTCGAAGACTACTTCGCTGAGCACCCCCTGCGCAGCGAAATCATCGCAACCCGCGCCGCCAACCGCATGATTAACCACACCGGCATCACCTTCATCTACGAGATGGAAAAGAAGTACGGCGCCCAGATTAACGACATCGCCCGCGCCTTCCGCGCCGCCCGCCTGGAAATCGGCTCCCTGCCCGATCTTGAGGGCAACGGCGACTTCGAAACCTGGGCCGAAGAAGCACAGGCCCTACGCGAGGCTATCGAAGCTAAGCTCGCCAGCAAGTAAAGCTCTAGCCCAAGCACCCTCGTCAGGACGCGCCCGCCCCAGCTCACACAAGCCGGGGCGGGCGCGTCCTTACCCTCAGAAAAACTAGTGCTCCTGCACGCGATCAACCTCAGCCAGGGAAAGCTTGCCGGTCTCTCGTGCAGTGAGAGCAAACAGGCAGGCCAGGGCGGCCATGCCCAGAGTGAAGGCGGCAGGGCCTACCCAGTTGCCAAAATCATCCCCAGCAAGGGCCGTTGCAGCAGCCGGTGCGATACCACCAGAGAGAGCAAAGCCAATCTGCGTGCCCAGAGCCAGGCCGGTAACGCGCACCCGGGTGGGGAACATTTCTGCATAGAAGGACGGCCAGATACCGTTGGCCATGGAGTAGAAAGCCCCGTGCATGAGCACACCAAAGACGAAAACCAGGAGCACGTTGCCGCTCGTAATGGCATGTAGGTAGGGGAACATGAGCCCGCCAGCGACCAGGGCTCCGGTGGCAAAGATAGGCTTACGACCCACCCGGTCGGCAAGCATGGCCCAGAGCGGGATAGCAAGAAGACTCAGCCCATTTGACGCGATGGGGACCCAGAGCATGGCACCCGAATCAATCCCGTGGCCTTTGGTGGCAAAAGAGATAGAGAAGGTAGTGAAGACCATGTTCACGGTATTGACCATGGCGCACACAGCCACTACAGCAACTGCTCGCTTATGCCGGGTAAATACAAGGGTCAGGGGTGCCTTGCGGCGGGCCGGATCCACTACCTGCTGCACCTGAGTCTCAACAAAGGAGGGGGCCTCTTCGAGGCGGCGGCGGATCAGCCAGGCAGCTACCAGCACGAAGGCGGAGAGCCAGAAAGGCACACGCCAACCCCAGGTCAGCAGGTCCTCTTCAGGAAGGGCCGCAAAGGGCAGAAAGACCGCTGTGGCCAGCAGGGAACCAAACTGAGTGCCGTGCAGGGTCCAGGAAGTGGTGAAGGCACGCTGGTGGTCGTGGGCGTGTTCCAAAGACATCGAAATAGCAGAGGCCTGCTCTCCCGAGGCAGACAGACCCTGGAAAACCCGGCAGAGCACCAGCAGGGCGGGGGCAAGCAGCCCCACCTGGTCGTAGGTGGGCAGGCAACCGATGGCGAAGGTGGCCCCACCCATCATGAAAAGGGTCAGCATGAGCACGAAGCGGCGTCCGAACCTATCACCCAGCGGGCCCATCAGCATGGCACCAAAGGGGCGCACCACGTAGGCGACACCCAGCACCATCATGGATTTAAGGATGCCCGCGGCGTCCGAATCCTCGGGGAAAAAAATACGGTTGAGCACCAGGGCAGCTGCTGTGCCAAAGACCGCGAAGTCGTAGTACTCTAGCGCCGAGCCAATCCAGGAGGCCAGGGCGGCCTTACGCGGGCGTTTGTGCGGGGTGACGAGTGCGGTCATAGTCTTCCTGCGGGGTGCGGACGCCCGGCTCGGCTACACCTGCCCGGCGTGTGTGCGTACGGTAGTACCCTGAGCGTATGCGCGGGCGACCTAGCGGGTCAAAGTTTAGGTCGGGCGTTCCGTATTCTGACTACTCGGTTACAGGATGAGAGGCAGAGGGGTCCCAGCCCTGGGTCAGTAGCTGGCTTTCCATTTCAGCGGCCATAGTGGAACCGTAGGCCTTTGAAATATGGTTATCGTCGATATAGACAAAGACATTACCCTCAACAGGCCTGCATACGCCGTTCGGGCAGATCTGGTCAGTCAAATCTACGGTGTAGACGCGGGGATTAAACTCCGCCAAAGCCAGCGAGGGGTTAATCGGCGCTAGCTTCTCACTCACAGGCACAGAACAGTTAGAGAGGTTGCGCAGGTTAACCTGGCCGCACACGTACATGTTGTAGTCGTAGCGGGGGTTATCCCGTAGGACAATGACGTTGATGCCAGCACGCGTCAATGTCTCAACAGTATCTTCTAGACCGTTAATAAGTCTTTCATTAGTGTCAGTAGCGCTAGCTGCGGTGCCCATGAGCACGACGTTAGCGGGTTTAAGGTCAAGAATCTCTTGGGTAACATTGCGGTTGAAGTCTGCGCACTCCACCCACCCTTCGGGCTGAGTGGGGAATTTGCAACCGCCCATGAGGAAGGCCATCATGTTCTGCCCATTAGATTCTGCAATAGGCCGATACATCGAGATAGCCTGTTCGGCGTGGGAGTCACCCACCACAATGGTGAGAGGAGCATCAGACCCACCCCAATGATTGGTGGTGCAATACTCAGCAAGGCTGGTGTTGACTGTGGCGTTATAAGCGGCACAAGATTCGCTGAGGTTATCAAACTGGCTTACGATGTCTCCCTGGGGGATGGGCATATCGCGGTATCGCTGAGTACCGCCAGCGGCTAGGGCACCGGGATAGGCATCAGTACCGGCTAGAAGAGCAAGTTCCTCTGCGCGATTCTGTTGGTACCGCATCCAAGCCTGCCCTGCAGATACACTCCCGCCGATAAGAGCCAGGCAAGTAGTGATGATGG
Organism: Rothia sp. (in: high G+C Gram-positive bacteria); assembly: GCA_030529845.1. Classification (GTDB taxonomy): domain Bacteria; phylum Actinomycetota; class Actinomycetes; order Actinomycetales; family Micrococcaceae; genus Rothia. The sequence continues at coordinate 428,560 of JAUMWB010000002.1, forward strand.
CCACCGGACGCACCCAAGCACCCCGGCCGTCCTGCTTTTTACGGTTCCATGGAGTTTCACTGCGTTGAGCATGGCGCAGGACGCGGCGGCTGGGCTTCTTTTCCCAGGCTCGCAGGGGTTTTTCCACGAGGTTGTGCAAGACCCAGGCTGCTGCGATAGACGAAAGAATAACCAACGTTCCATCCAGCCAGCCGGCCTTAGGCTCTCCGATAGCAGTGGTGTAGAGAATAAGGATAGGCCAGTGCACCAGGTAAAGGCAGTAAGAGATTGCCCCCATTTTCTGGAGGGGTTTGGCCGAGAGAAGACGGTCCACGCCTAGACGGGATCCGGTCTGCCCCGCTGCGATGACGAAGGCACCCGAGAGGAGGGGCCACAGTGCCAGGTAACCGGGGAAGGCCTGCTCCACAGGAAGGAGCCAGCCGCAGGTGACTAGGCCGATAACACCCAACCAGCCCATGGGAACTTTAAGCCAAGACGGCACACGCCAGGCCAGCAGCAGCATAGCGAGCAAAGTACCCGCGGCGAATTCCCAGAGGCGGGTTCGGGTGTCGAAGTAGGCGAAAGACTGGTTGGTAGAGGTCTCAATGACGGAAAAAGTAAGAGACGCAACGAATACTGTACCAAAGACAAACAGGGCTGTGGGGAGCACTTTCAGCCGCAGATAGCCCACGAGGAAGGCTACAAAGGCAAAGAGCAGAGGCCAGAGAATAAAGATTTGCCCCTGCATGGAAAGGGACCAGAAGTGCTGGAAGGGGGTTTTGAGGGTGGCATCTTGGGCGTAGTAGTCCACCGAGGTGAAGGCCAGGCGCCAGTTGAGGAAGTAAAAGAGGGCGGCTTTAGCGTCGGCCAGCAGGGACGCCCAGCGAGAGGGAGCAATGATGAAATAGGCGGCTATCAGGGTAGCCAGAATGACGGTTGCAGCAGCAGGCAGGAGACGCTGGAATACGTGGAGCCAGTAGCTGACTACCTTGAGGGGCTTGCCGTCTTGAATTTTTCGTAAGGACGACAGCGAGAGCAGGAAGGCTGAAATAAAGAGAAAAACATCAACACCACCAGAGACCTTGCCAAACCAGACGTGATACATGACCACAAGAAGGACCGCCAAGGAGCGGAGCCCCTGCACTTCTGGCCTGAATTTGGGCTGCTCAATGAAGCTACCCAGGGGCTTATGTCTGTGGCTAGTTCGTTTCAATGATGCTGCTTCTCTGTGGTGTGGTTACTGCCCCGATGGCTGGGCAACTTGGGCAGTCTACCACAGGCACCGGTTAGGTCTCGGGGAGCCTAGGAGGCAGGGCACGTAAGGTCCGCTTTCACAAGATCGCTAGCGGGAAGGCAGTAGTCGGCAGGTTCGGGAGCAACGACTACCCGGCTTAAATTACGGGGTTAGTAGAGGTACGCAAAGCAATGGTGGGACTACCTGTTTTTGCAATGACAGTGTGGGCAAGGAAGTAGATGGCGAAGACTGCAAGGACCAGCTCCATGAGCCGTAGGGGCATACGGACGCCCGCCAGGTAGGGGTGCTGAGGACATAGAGGGAAAGCGCCGAGATAACAACGAGCAGATAGCCCCAGGCAGAAGAGTGCCCAAAGAAGAAGGAGAGTTCTGGCGGAAGGTTTCTTGATGTTTAAAAAACCCGATTATCCGCAGAAGGAAAGCCGTGATACCAGTGCGAATCGTCAAGGTGCTCAGTAAACATGCCTGACCAGGTCGCGATTAGGGTGAGGGTAGAAGAATTTTGAACCCTGGGTTTTCAGAAGAAAACCACCGACATCGTTAGAGCACACCCCTGGGGCAGCACCGTCAGAAGGTGCTGCAAGATGCCCCTTAACAGCGGCCACTGCAGGAAGCAAAGAAGCGATGTGAAGAGTGTGGCACAAAACCATCCCACGGTATGCCCTAGAACGCCTTCTGGAGTGGCAAGACGGATAAGCTAGAGATACTTTCCTTATCGTTACAGAAGAAGAGGTTCCGTGAGCGAAGAACCTACCGAAGCCGTGATTAGCCGCGGCCAGTCGCTTTTTATTACGGCTTCATCCATTATTAGCGCGGGTACTACTTTCTTGGTGACCTGGCTAGCTGCCCGATCTTTAACGGTCGAAGACAACAAAGATTTTTTGGTTTTCTGGTCCCTTACTTCTTTGGTCTTCGCCACCCTCCTTGGAGTGCAGCAGGAGTCTGCACGTCTGATTGGTTCTGACCAGCTCAGTCAGCAGAAGAAGGCTACCCGTGCCCCCGGGGAAAGCACCTATAACCCTCTTGTGGTAGCGACCTGGGTGGGGATTACCTGCGCTCTTACCTTTGCTGCTCTTACACCGGTGTGGCTTGGCACAGTTTTGCCGGCAGGAGACTGGAGAACCGTACTTCTCATTACGCTAGTAACGGCCGTCTATGCCTGCCATGTCTACTGCATTGGGGCGATGGCTGGCACCCGGGCCTGGACGGAGTACGCCCTGCTAATTTCAACCGGTGGTATTTTCTGCTTCTTGTGCACCCTGCTCGCATCTGCGCTGGGGGCAGGCCTACTCGCCTTCCAGCTTTCCTTTCTGGCAACCGCTTTTCTCTGGCTTGTCTTCGTAGTTTTCTCCCCCAGGGTGCGGGGTGCCACCCGCTTACGACTGGTAGGACGCCCTGGGGCGGCTTATCGTGGCATGATACTGGCAGTGGGCACCGCTGTCGCTATAGCTGCTATGTCTACGGGCTTCCCTATCTTCTTGGAGGCGACAAGCTCCACTGCTACGCCTGAGTCTGCCGTGCTTCTAGCCGCAATTATTTTGGGTATCTCGATTACCCGTGCTCCTATCATGCTTCCCTTGCAGGCGTTTCAGGGGGTTGCTGTCTCTTATTTCCTGGCCAACTCTCAGCGTCCTACCGCTGCCCTGCTTAAACCGGTGGGAGCTTTACTGGCCCTTGGCCTGGCAGGTGCGGGGGCCGCTTATCTTCTCGGGCCCTGGCTGTTCGATGAAATTTATGAGAAGTATGCTGGACAGCTCGATGGTACTTTCCTTGCTGCTCTCACCTTTGCGGCAGCCCTACTGGCGGTTACAACGCTGTCAGGAACCGCTGCCCTCGCGATGGGGGCCCACCGTATTTATCTTGCTGGCTGGGTGCTCACGGTTCTGGTGGCTTTTGGCTGTCTTTTACTGCCACTGGGGCTTGAGGCCAGGACTATCATGGCGCTGGTGGTTAGCCCAATAATTGGTGCGGCTGTACACCTGATTGGCATGGAGGCACTGACCCGGTCAGGGGCGTCCGCACCGGCTGTATAGGGGTAGACCACAGAGGGGGCAGCTAGCGCTGCCCCCTCTGGGTTTAAGTCCTTGGTTTAGGAACGTTTGAAATAGGTGAAGTATTCGTGCACTGGGCGGATAAACCCGGAGGCGCGAGCGAACTGGACACCTCGCCACAAGAGGTGCGGCGGTAGCGCTAGGACGGCTGGAACCCCAAGTACCTTCGCCAGCTGACGGCGACCACGCGTTACACAATCTATATGAAGGCCTCGGGGCGAAGCGCCCTTGCTTAAATTGGATGTATGAACCCTGTACAACACCAGGAAGTCTGACAATACAGCGACCTTTCCCAGGGTGCCGATTCTTAGGGTTAAGTCGTAGTCTTCACACTGGTCTAGCCCAGGAGTATGCCCACCAATCTTGTCGTATGCAGATTTACGGAACATGACAGATGAGTGAGGAATCGGGTTGAACAAGAAGAGACTTTTACGTATGTCGTCTGAGACAACAGACTTCAAATCACCAATTTGATGGCCTTCCTCATCAATCATATGAGCACGACCTCCCACCAAAACACAATCTGGATGAGAATGAAGATACTCTACCTGTTGCACAAAGCGCTGGGGTAGAGCAATATCATCGCCATCAAGATTAGCAATGTATTCAGTATCGACATGTTTAATGCCTTCAATGATTGAACCACTCATCCCCAGATAATGGTTAAATCGCAACACCAAAACCCTGCTATCTGTAAGCCACGAGTACTGTTCTTCTTCAGATTTTATTTGAGCAGCCTCAAGGCTGGTGTTGGGCCCGTTCAGGACTAGAACAACCTTTAAAGCAATATCATCGCTCTGAAGGATAGACTTCACGGCTTCATCTACCCACCGATTGAGTTCCCCACTGCGAACTATAACGGCGAGAGTTCCCGATACTTTTTTCACTGTAACTCCTCGTGAATCTTATCCCTAAAAAATCTGAATAATTCGCTCATAGGTCTTGCCTTGGCTAGCCCATCCCCACTGCTGGAGGTGTTCTACGGGGTGTGCCTGTGGACCCTGGGCGAGCTCAGAACGTACGGCTGTTGCCAGCTGGTGCACACCCTGCTGCTCAACAATATGAACCCGCGCACCTGCGTCCTTAAGTACCCTCGCGCTCGATACATCATAGGTAACGATGGCCGCCTGTGAAACGTAGGCGTCGATAATGGTTGTCTGGAAGCCCTCAGCCGCCACAGTAGGGTTGACCAGGGTAGCGCCGCGAAGCTCGCGAGCTACAGTTGCGTGATCGACAAAGCCCTTGAAATCTACTGCGTCAGAGATACCCAGTTCAGCGGCATAGGCTTTGGCCTTCTCTAAATCAGCACCGGCACCCAGCACTACACCGGTAATCTCAGCATCTTCTGCATGCAATTGCTGCACGGTTTCAAGAAAGGCCCGCCAGCCCTTGACCTCAACTACGCGAGCCAAAAAGACCAGCTTTTTCCGCTGGAAAACGACATCTTCAGGAGCAGCCATAGGCAGGGGGGAAACGTTATAAAAAACCTCAGCATCTACACCTGAAAGCTTTTTAACAAAATCGCAGGAGGGCTGGGAAACGCCCAGAACCTTAGAAGCTGCACGGAGTGTCAGCACACCTAATGTACGGTCTACCAGCTGACTTGCTAGGCGAATAATAGCCTTCTCCGAGACCACAAAGCCCGAACCATGCTCGGTATGGACTACGGGAATCTTCATCATTCGGCCTAAAGCAACCCCAAACCAGCTCATACTAAAGAAGCGGGTATGAACCGAGATGACATCGATATTCTCGCGCTTTAACACCTTAGCGAGGCGGGTAAGACCCACTAGAGATGGGAAACCGAGGATGCCGTCGACGGTGAGGTATTCCTTGAGCCGATAAACCTTGATACCGTTTTCAACGCTCACACCGGGTGTATCTGAGAGGGTCACGATAGTGACCTTATGCCCCAAACGGTTGAGCTCAGTAGAGAGGGCCGAGACATGCTGTTCAAGCCCTCCAACTTTCGGGGGATAGTTATTAATAACAAAGGCAATATTCATGGTTTCTATTTGCCCTCTTCTTCTGAGCGGCTTTCGGCAGGTACAGGGCGACGGAGGTTATCAGCACTTCCTTGCTCTAGCTGAGCCCTGAGCATCGCCACTTCTTCCGCCAGAGTTCGGGTATCTTCACCCAGCCGTGAAAGGTCTAAAGTCAGGTGCAGGCAAATACCGATCAGCATGATAATTGCCAACATGAAAAGCAGATTGACGGGCACAATAACGCCTGTCAGGTCAGCAAGTGCACTCAGCAGGTGGGGGAAGAGCGCAAGCACGATAATTGCGGCTGATACCAGCAGCCACAGAGCTGCATACTTCTCCTTCATCTTCTGGTTACGCACCTGGGCAAAAACCATAACGAAGATGAGAACCGACAGAATCAGAAAGAAGACATTTGACGGCATATTTAGCCCTCCCCGGCTGTTTTCTTACGCGTCATAGAGATACCGAAGGCGAAAAAGGATCGCACCAGGTAGATAGCAGATTTTAGAGGCCCTGACGAGGGGGTGCCCCCCTGTCGTTCCCTCATTTCCACCGGTACCTGAATGACCTTGCAACCAGAACGAATAGCCATCACGGTTGAGTCGATGGTATCGCCTAGGTACTCAGCAGGGAAAAATTCACAGTACTGCTGGATGCCCCGGCGGTTGACCGCACGGAAGCCGCTGGTGACATCGGTAAATTTCTCACCCGAGATACGGGTGAAGAGAAAAGAGAGAAGGCCCATGGCCCACTTACGGGGGCCCCGCACCTTGTAGGTATCAGAGGCTGCAAATCGGGAGCCAATAACGATATCGGCCCGACCCAGGCCTTCAATGAGGGTCTCAATAAACTCAGGGGGGTGCTGGCCGTCCGAATCCATCTGCATAGCGATGTCGTAGTCCATACGGCGGGCATACCGGTACCCGGTTCGCATGGCAGCACCAACGCCCATATTGTAGGGCAGGTCGATGACGAAGGCGCCAGCCCGCCGAGCTACCTGGGCTGTGCTGTCGGTGGAGCCGTCGTTGATGACAACAAGGTCAACCCAGGGAGCCTTGGCCCGAAGATCAGCAATCGTCGCTCCGATAGCCTCTTCCTCGTTCCAGGCGGGCATAATCACCAGGACGCGGGGGCGCCCCTGCGGTGCAGAATCACTGTTCATCTGGGGGTTGGCTTTCCTGTCTCGTGCAGCTATCGGCCGATAGGTAACATGCGTACGGCCCAGTCTATCAGTTGGGTTTGCCCGCTTTAGGGCGCCGAGCAGGCCGTAATCTCGTAGAGAATAGTGTTGCCTTCGCGGTGAACTTCGGTCAAGACACCAGACTCAGCTAGCCCCTCAAAACCTGCATACCAGCTACTGTGATCGTGTCCACTTACTTCTGCTCGACCGAAGTCAAGGTAATAGTCAGCGTTGAGGTTTTCCAAGGCACGGCAGACCTGAGGATCGGTGAGAGCCTGGTTCAGGTGGTCCTGTACGTACTTCACATCATCGTCCGCTGAATAGATAGTATGGTAGGCAGTCACAGAGCGGTCTGCTATTGCATAAGCTAGGGCAGCACCAGTGAAAGGCTGCACCACGATAGTCTCACCTTCAGGCACATACTCATCGAGCACCTCAAGCATCTCAAACTCATCGGTGTTCAAGAGATCAGATTCAGGGTCAGGGGCATACTCGTAGTAGTTGGCCTCAACCTGGTTCTGCAAGGCGGCGCTGGTTTGCCCGAATCCGACCACAGCAAGCAGAGCTACTGCCCCAACTATCGATATTCGGCGGGCGGTTTCCCACTGGATTCGCTGCCACCAGGAACTAGTCGCGATTTTCTCCGCCGCCCAGTGCACTGCCAGAGCTAGCACAGGAACACTCATAACGGGCAGTAGAGCAGCCAGACGGAAAGAGTCATGGTACCAGAGGCCTACAACCTCGTAGCGTCCGTCCTCCCACGCCAGGGAGCGGGCAGCTACGTAGAAGTACACCACCACAGCCCAGGAGCCTAGCACCCACAAGGAATAAACGTTGGAACGGCGGGTAAATGTATAAAGGCCGACCGCAAAAATAATGGCCAAGAACCACTGGGGTTTGAAGCCCATCGCGGCAAAGGCAAAGGGTTCACCCAGGGCCTGCCCCTGGGTGAGGACAGGGCCCCAGACCTCGCCTGCTGCCTGGGGCGGACGAACTACGCCCCACAGAATATTCATCACGATGAAAATCAGAGTAACGCCCAGAGCGGTAGCTACGGTAGCGCCCCAGTAGGCCCGGTGTTTGACACTGGTAGCTAGGTTAAGAATTACTCGGCCAAGTAGAAGCGGAATAATCATTACCAGGAGCGACATAATCGCATTGGGGTGGGAAATCGCAATAGCCAAAGCTACAGGGATACCTAAAATCACCGACTGCAAGGTTGAGATGCGACGAACCGCCACCATACGGAAGAGCTGCGCTACCAAGCCGATACCGGCAGGTACCAGAGCAATACCGAGCAAGTTCGGGTACAACACACCGAAATCAAGGAGCAGGATGGGATAAGCGGTGAAGGAGGCTGCAAAGGCCCCTGCCACTACAACACCGGCAGTGTTTAGCTTAAAAATCTGGCGCACCATAAACATCGTGCTGAGCGGCCAAATAATTGCCGAGACAACTAGGGCCATAGTATTCGTTGCCACCGGTATTTCAGCACCTGAGCCCATCGAAATGAGCGAAACAATAGCGTGCCAGGCACCGGGATAGAAAGTAGGTTCCCCTTCAACTGTTGTCATAGCGCCCAGGGTCAGAGGCGAGGCACTGCCTGTGTCTTCGATGAAACGCACTGCGTTGAGGTGGAAGTTATTGTCCCAGGTCTGCGAAATCCACTCGGGCTGACCAATAGCGTTTGTAACGTTCCGCCCTAGCAGTACAGCGCCGATAAGGAAGCTCCCCCAGTAGGCTGCCTGATCTTTTGACCACCAGACGCTAGCCACTACAGAACGTTGAGGAGGAAGCCACCTCCCCTGATGTGAACGAGCTGGGGCAGCACCAAGCCCAGCCCAGCCTCCTACCAGCATCACGAGCAAGACAAGCCCAGCAAGTAGCACAGCCGAGGCGACCGGCACCCACAAATCCCAGCTGATGCCAAGCATAGGGGCCGCAGTTGCACCCAGCATAATGGCCGCTACCGACAAGGCCGGCGCTAGACCAAAGGCCTCAAATCCACGCAAGCGTGCCACCGCCGCAATAAGCAAGCCCGGAACAAAAAGGTAGATAAGTCCCACCAGTAGAGGCAGTGCAATCTCGAACCAGCTCATTGTTCTCCTTGTTTATGGCCACGAGGGGGGTAAAGCGTTCTCACCAAGTCTAGTAGTAAAGCCCGATAAGGAGGCGCAGAAACCTTTAAACAAAAGTCACACGCGCTGACAACAATGATTATGCACGCCAGACTAAGACCCAGGCGCTCGGAGCCCAATGGGAGGGTCAGTCCAAACCACTACACTGGAATATAAATGGCACAGGTCATGCAGGCCTGGTTTTACCTAGCGCAAGGAGTCAATGATGACCTACACAGTTGGTAATTACATTCTCGATCGCCTGGCTGAGCTGGGCGTTGATAAGGTCTTCGGTGTGCCCGGGGACTTTAACCTCTTCTTCCTCGATGACGTATTGGCGCATGAGAAGCTGGATTGGGTGGGTAACGCGAATGAGCTCAACGCCGGCTATGCGGCGGACGGCTATGCCCGCGTTAAGGGGCTAGGCGCCCTAGTAACGACCTACGGGGTGGGCGAGCTGTCGGCCATTAACGCGACCGCTGGTTCCTACGCCGAGAACGTACCGGTTATTCACATCGTGGGCGCCCCCAGCCTCTCAGCTCAGAATTCCCATCTGCGCATGCATCACACCCTGGGCGATGGCGATTTCAAGCATTTTATGCGTATGGCGTCCGAGGTGTCTGCTGCGGTTGCGGCCCTGCACCCGGCGACCGCCGCCAGCGATATTGACCGCGTCATCCGCACCGCCGTCATCCACCGCAAGCCGGGCTACCTGATGCTGCCGGTTGATGTGTCCACTATGCCGGCTACCCCGCCGTCGCGTCCGCTTGATGTGGATAGCCACGTTTCTTCTCCTGACATCGAAGCCCTCTTTAAGGAGGCCGTCACCGACTTTATGCGCGGTAAGAGCGTGACGGTGCTGGCAGACATCATGGCTGAGCGTCTGGGGGCGGTGCAGGACGTCCGCGCCCTGGTGACCGAGACCAAGTTCCCTTTTGCGTCCCTGATGTGGGGTAAGGCCGTGCTAAACGAGACTAAGCCCAATTTTGCGGGTATTTATGTGGGGGGCCTGTCGGCTGAACATACCCGTGCGGTTGTGGAAGATGCTGAGGTTTTGGTCTGTGCTGGCGTGGAATTTACAGATACCACAACCGGCATATACTCACATCAGATAGATTTTGGCCGGGTTATTAACATCGGTGCGGAGAGCACCAGCATCGCCGGGCGCCACTATGCCCCGCTGACCATGGCCAGCGCTCTGAACATCGTTAAAGAGGTGTCCCTAGAGCTGGGTCTCAAAGGCACTCCCTTTGAGGCTCCCACCAGCGAGGAACCTCTGCCCGAGATCACCGACGAGGCCCTGACCCAGGATGTGCTGTGGAAGGTACTCTCATCAAACCTGGATGAGAAGAACACGGTTGTGGTTGATATGGGCACTTCTTTCTTCGGCATGGCTACCCGTAAGTTCCCGCGCGATTCTCGCTTCATCGGCATGCCCCTGTGGGGTTCCATCGGCTACTCCATCCCGGCCCTGCTGGGGGCGGCCATGGCCGATACTGATTCCCGCGGTGTGCTGATGGTGGGTGATGGCTCAGCTCAGCTGACGATTCAGGAGATTGGCACCATCATCCGTGAGGGCGTGAACCCGGTGGTCTTCTTGATTAACAACGATGGCTACACGATTGAGCGGTCGATTCACGGTGTGGAGGCTGAGTACAACGACATCACCGCCTACGACTGGTCGAAGATTCCGGCGGCCTTTGGCGGTACGGACGCCAACACGCTGACTCTGCGGGCAGCTACAGTTCGCGAGTTTGACGAGGCATGCCACCTTGCCAAGGAAAACCGTGACAAGCTGGTCTTCATTGAGGTGGTCACCGCCCCCATGGATATGCCCGAGCTGCTTGAGAAGTTCGGTGCTCAGGCGGCCCAGCTAAACAAGAAGAAGTAGCACAAGAGCTCCCAAGGACGCGCCCGCCCCGCCTTCGTCGATGAAGGTGGGGCGGGCGCGTCCGGCTTTAACTCACACGCAGTTAGAGCAGGCTAGCTACCCCGAATACGGCAACCGCACCGGCGAAGCCTACGACGCCAATGAGGGTTTCCATGACCGTCCAGGTTTTCAGGGTGGTCTTCTCATCCATATTGAAGAAGCGACTGACCAGCCAGAAACCTGAGTCGTTGAAGTGGGAGAGCACTACAGACCCGGCGGCAACTGACACCACCAGGGCCGCAAGCTGAATGGAGTTGAAATCTGCCGCCAGCACACCGGGGGTGATAAGGCCTGCGGCGGTTGTCAGAGCCACTGTCGCTGAACCCTGGGCTACACGCAGGATTGCGGCGATCAAGAAGCCCGCAAGGATGAGGGGCACACCAAGGTCACCCAGAACGTCGGCGAGCGCGTCGCCAATTCCTGAGGAACGCAGTACTCCGCCGAACATACCGCCGGCGCCGGTGATGAGGATGACTGAGCAGACAGCGGGGAGGGCACCGTCCATGGTCTGCTGGATGCCTAGGGCGTGGTCCTTGCGTTTGAAGCCGAGCAGGTACATGGCGACGAGGGAGGTGATGAGCAGGGCGACGGGGGTTTCACCGAGTAGGCGCAGGGTTTGGAACCAGGCTTCATCTGCTGCGCTTTCGGGTAGCACTCCGCCCTTAGCCAGGGTGTTAAGGCCGGTGTTGAGGAAGATGAGGACCATGGGGAGCAGCAGTACGAAGAGCACGGTGCCGAAGGAGGGCGGGTTGAGGGGTGCGTCCTGGGTTTCTTCGTGGCCCATGAGGGCAGGAACCGGCAGGTCAATGCGCTTACCGATGAACTGTGAGAAGAGGTAGACCGCTAGGTACCAGGTGGGTACGGCGATGATAAGGGAGACAAGCAGCAGGGTGCCGACGTTGGCTTCAAAGAAGGAGGCGGCGGAGACGGGGCCGGGGTGCGGCGGTACGAAGACGTGCATGACGGAGAAGGCACCCACAGCGGGAATACCGTAGAGCAGGAGGGAGCCACCTACCCAGCGGGCGACGGAGAAGACGATGGGGAGCATGACGACCAGGCCAGCGTCGAAGAAAATGGGGAAGCCAAAGAGCATGGAGGCCACACCGAGGGCGATAGGGGCGCGGTCTTCACCGAAGACCGAGATGAGCTTGTGGGCAAGCACCTGGGCGCCGCCGGAGTATTGGATGAGGGCACCGAGCATGGCGCCGAGGCCAACGAGCAGGGCTACGGAGGCCAGGGTGGAGCCAAAGCCGCTGAGCATGACGGGGACGACACTGGCGATGGGGATTCCGGTGGCAACCGCAGTGAGCAGGCTGACGATGATGAGGGCTGGGAAGGCGTGGAGTTTGAACTTGATGATGAGCAGGAGCAGGAGCAGAATCGCGCCGGCGGCGATGGCAAGAAGTGGTCCGGCGGTAAGGGTTTGGACCCAGTCTTCGGGAAGAGGCATGGTGATGTGCTTTCGTGTGGGGGTGTTTTAGAGGGTGGGGCGCAGAGCTGCCAGAGCCGCGGCGGCGACTTCTTCGGGGGTGCCGGAGACATCAACGAGTACGCCGGCTTCGTCAGCTTCGAGGGGTTCAAGGGTTGCGAACTGGGAGTCGAGCAGGGAGGTGGGCATGAAGTGGCCTTCGCGGTGCGTCATGCGGTCTGCAATGGTTTCGCGCGACCCCGTCAGGTGAACGAAAAGGACGCCGGGGGCGGCTTCGCGCAGTACATTGCGGTAGGCGCGCTTGAGGGCGGAGCAGGTGACGACCGTGTGCTCGCCGCGAGCGTCCGCGTCCTTAATCCAGGTGGCGATGCGAGCCAGCCAGGGAGCGCGATCCTCATCGGTGAGGGGGATCCCGGCGCTCATTTTCTGAATATTTTCAGCAGGGTGCAGGTCGTCGCCTTCGACGAAAGACCAGCCGAGCTGGTCGCGCAGGGCGTGGGCGATGCTGGTTTTACCGGTGCCGCTCACACCCATCACGACGATGTGATGTGTGTTTTCCTTTGTCATGTCTATTATTGTGCACCCCATTGGGCCTTTATGCCGAATAGACAGAGCACTCAAGACGTGCAGGTCAAGTAGGCGCACAGCGACGCTGCTGGCTGGGGCTGGCGTGAATCGTGACGAGCCCCCGGGCGAGGAGCGAGAGGGTCTGCTGCAAGCGTGTGTCTGCTTAACCTGTTACGACTTCTACCCTTTGTTACAGCAGGTTGGCGTAACACTGTCACAGTTCTACTCATAGGAGCAATATGTGAGAAAGGCTAGGGTTTGGCGCACCCGAAGTCCTAGGCTGAGACCAAGCGCTTCAGGCGCTGTAGTCCCTAAGCAGCCGCACAAAGGAAAACCGACCATGACCGCCCAGGTAAATATCAGCGAAAAAACCGCCACTGAACTGTTCTGCGAGGCTTTCGGCGCGCAGGCGGCGGGCGTTGCCATCATTACCGCTGAAGGTTCCGACGGGCTGCCGGGTGGTCTGACTATCTCGTCCCTGTCGTCGGTTTCTGCTGAGCCCCCCATTGTCTCTTTCTCTTTCAAGGACCGCACCGGCTCCGCTGCCCGTATCATCGACGCTGATTCCTTCCTGATTCACCTGATTGGTGCCGACAACATCGAGATCGCCAAGCTCTTCTCCATCAGCAAGGCCGATAAGTTCGGTGATACCTCCACCTGGGATCGCCTACCCACCGGTGAGCCCCTGCTGCACGGGGTAAGCCGAGTGCTGCGCGTCCGCCCCCTGGGTACCCTCGATGCCGGCCCCGCCGTAGTCTTTACCGCTGAGGTCACCGACTTCATCCGCCACGACGCCAACGCCGCCCCCACTGTTTACCATGCCCGCCGCTTCCACGGCCTGGGCGACCACTCCGCCCTGTAATCTAGCGCCCCGGCAGGCCCCGGGGTTTTAGACTGGTGCTATGACACTCCCTGCATCACTTCCCTGGATTGAAAAGCTTATTGCCGCGCAGTCCATCAGCCAGACCAGCAACCGCCCCGTGCTTGACCTACTGGCGGCTGAGTTTGAGGCTCACGGCCTGACCCCCCACTACACCTATAGCGAGGACGGCGAGCGCGCCAACCTCTTCGTGACCGTGCCCGCCGCTGATGGTGGTAGGGACGGCGGCGTGGTGCTGTCGGGGCATACGGACGTTGTGCCGGTCGAGGGTCAGGCCTGGACTGTCACCGCCCCTTTCACCCCTCTGGTGAAGGACGGTAAGCTTTACGGGCGCGGGTCCTCGGATATGAAGTCTTTTACTGGCTCTGCTATGTGGCTGCTGCCCCAGCTGCTTGAGGCTAAGCTGACGAAGCCGGTTCATTTTGCTTTTTCCTATGATGAGGAAATTGGTTGCGTGGGTGCACCTGCCATGATTGAGGACTTCCGGGCGCGCGGTATTGCCCCTGATTTTGCGGTGATTGGTGAGCCGTCCATGATGCAGGTAATTTCTGCTCATAAGGGTGCCCACCGCGGCCGGGTGACTTTCACGGGTATTGCCAAGCACGCCTCTTTGGGCCCGCACGGGGTTAACGCTCTGGCGCCTGCGGCGGAGTTTATTACTTTCTTTGAGCAGCTGGCCGGTACCTGGCGGGCTGAAGGCCCCTTCGATGAGGGCTTTGTGGTGCCCTATTCCACCGGCGGGGTGAACTTTGCCCGCGGAGGTATTCAGTACAACATTGTAGGTGAGCACGTGGTGCTGGAGTATGACTTCCGCACGGTTCCCCAGATGACCACCGACGAGGTCGTTACCCAGATTGAGGCTAAGATTGCCGATGATCTTCTTCCTGCCTTGAAGGCGCGGGCGGCGGACGCCGAGGCCCTGGCTGGCGCTGCACCCGGCGAGTTTGTGGACGCGGTGGGGATTGAGCATGAGTTGCTGGCTGCCGTCCCTGCCTTGGGAACCGCTGACGGTGCTGAGATTATTGCCCTGGCCAACGAGTGGGCGGGGCGCCCCGGTTCTGTGGAAGCCCAGAAAGTTACCTACGGTACTGAGGCTGGGCAGTTCGCCCTCTACGGCGGGGTGCAGGCGGTGGTGTGCGGCCCCGGCGATATCGCCCAGGCCCACACCCCCAATGAGTGGATTGAGCTGAGCCAGATTGAGGCCTGCGACCGCTTCATGCTCAAGGTGCTGGAGTGGGCTAGCCAGGAATAGGAGAATACGATGACACCCCAGGACGCAGGTGCGCGACCCCGTCGGCGTATTCGGGTTTTTCCGGAATGGGGAGTTGATTTCCCCCTGTGGGGTGCTCCCAGTGAGCTAGAGCAAGCCGGAGAGTACCCCTACCCTTATGACCCGGACGATTTACCCCAGGTTCCGTCTGACCTGGTGGAAGAGCTTGCGGCTTGGTCGCAGGCGTGGGCGACCCGGGCAGATGAAGAGATGGGTGAGATCCCTCCCCGTTCCCTCACCCAGCAGGAGCGCCACCAGGAAGAACTGGAGTGGAAGAACCAAGGTAAGGCCCTGGTAGAGAACCTGCGGGCAGTTTTAGGGGATGACTTCGAGATTATCTATAAGGGCTAGCCAGGAATAGGGCCGGGTATCTAGACTAGGCCCTATGAGTGCCCCATATCACTTCATTCCCTACCCATCAGAGCCGGGCCTACACCCGACTCTAGCCGGTAGTCTGACGGTTCCCGTCAGCCTTGAGCGAGCAGGTGAGCCTTCCCTCCTTGTCTATCTTCAGGGAGAGGTTGAGCAGCACCCCAACCAGCCACCCGGGCAGGGAAAGATTACCGTCACTTACCGGCCCGATACCGTATCGGGGGTGCAGATCAATGCCCTCTATCGCGCTGGGCGCGGAGAGTATGCGGACGCCGGCACCTGGCAGATTACCGCCTTGTCGGCTCCCCTACTCGGTGGGGAGGGGCTCCCCGTCCTAACCGAAACCAGCCCGGGCGCCTTTCAGCCTGCCGTTACGGGTGATGAACTCACCGAGGAGCTGGAGCTCCTCACTGGCTTTTGCCGGGGCGTCCGCGCCCTGATTAACCGGGAACTGGGCAACCAACCCTACCCGGCAACCTGGCCCCGACTCACGCCCGGGGTGGTAACCCACTGCAGCAACCTGCCCTATCTCATCTCTGCCACCCAGGCGGCATCCGAGGTCGATGTAACCCTAGCCCTGCCCGCCTCTCCGCTGCGCTGGTGGGGGCTCGTACCCGTCCACCCCTCCGATGACAAGGTGCGGGGTCTGGCAGCAACCGCCAGCAGGGCACGGCCTGAGGGCCTGTGGTATGCAGGGTTCTACAGGGACTACTCCCAGGCACAACAGGGCTACCAGCCCGCCACCTTGCGTCGTGTGGACAGTACCGATACCGATTGCTGGGCGCTGAAACTGAGTTGGATCAACAGCATGACCCTGTATGTTCAGCGCAGCGGCAACTGGGATATCGTCTATGGCTCCCCGCTGGTGGGGGCCCAGAAAAACCTCCCCTTTACCAGGGGCAAGTACGAGGTGGCGGATGTCCGCGCCGCCTCCGCCCTAGAACCCCTGGTGCGGGTGATCCACCGGGATCTCTACGAGGAACCCGGCCTGCCGCCGGTAGCGCAGTGGCGTATCGGGCCGCATTCACAGACCGTACACCTGGCCCTTGCCAATGACTGGGGAGAATTCTTCCCCCTCTGGTACGCCGATGAGGGAAGGCCAGCTGAGGACCTTAACCTGGATCCTGCTACCCGGCAGTTGCTGGGCAATTGGGCCAGTCTCTGGGAAGACCTGGACATGGACATGGACCCGGAAGACCCCACCAACCACACAACCCGGGCCTGGCGGCAGCTGGGGGAGAGACTGCGCGATACCCTCACCAGCGAACTGGGTGCGGGCTACACTGTCAAGCTCCACCTGGTGAGCCGTACCCAGCCCTGGAGCGAACTACAAGACCGCGCCTAGAGCCGGGCGGTGCAGACTTCTTGGGCTGGGTGCAGAGAAAAACCTGCACCCAGCCCAAGAAATCTGCACAGCGCCGAGTGGAGCTACTCCCAGAAGGCCCGCTTCTGCACGACCGGAATTTCACCGGTGGGCACGTAGGTGGCGGCAGCGGACGCGGCGGTCGCCTCGGTGTCCTCGCTCTGGGGCAGGACCTCAGCTGACTTGGAGCGGTACATGTGCTTGTTAGCCCACAGACCGAACCCGAGTACAGCCACAGCCAGTACAACACCCACTACCTGGAAGAGTGAGAACTGGCCGTCGTAGTAGAGCTTGAAGAAGGATCCACCCATCAGGCCACCTGCGATAGGGGCGCAGACCGGCACCCAGGCGTAGTACCAGCGGGAGCTTCCCTTACCGTGAATGGGCAGCAGGGCGTGCATGAGGCGGGGGCCAAAGTCGCGGGCAGGGTTGAGGGCAAAGCCGGTCTGGCCACCCAGGCCAATCACGAGCACGGTGACCAAGAAACCAAAGGCCAGGGGCTTGAGCACGTGATTCAGGTTGAGCGCCAGCTCTGAACCCTCAAGGACGGGGGTGAAGTTCACGCCCACGTAGAGGGCTGAGAAGACCAGCAGGAAGGTACCGATGATTTCGGAGAGGGCGTTGGTGAAGTAGTTGTGAATGGCGGGCACGGTGGCAAAGACGCCGAGCTTAATTTTGCGGTCTGCGGTGGCCTTCCAGTGGGGCAGGTAGTTGAGGAAAACGAAGCCCGCACCCACCATGGCCCCAGCGACCTGGGCGAGAATGTAGCCGGGCACCATGGCCCAGTCGAATTCCCCGTAGGCGGCCAGGCCGATAGAGACGGCGGGGTTGAGGTGGCCGCCAGAGTAGGCGTGGGAGGCGTAGACGCCGAAGGCGACGGCAAAGCCCCAGCCGAAGGCGATGGTAAAGAAGTTGTCGCCGTGGCCCTTGGAGCGGCGTAGTTCGACGGTGGCAATGACGCCGCAGCCGATGGTCACCATAATCATGGTGCCCAGGAATTCGGCCAGGTAGGGGCTGATAGTGTTCACGTGTTTCTCCGCAAGTGTCGGGGGCCAGTATGCCCCGGCAAGTGCCGGACCCTTCAGCCCATAGTTTGCTTCACTTGGGTTTAAGTGTGAATGATTGGGTTTTTGACGGCAAGGCTTAGGGGTAAAAGTGCCCTAACACTTAAGCGGTTTATCGCCCTCTTTTTCAGGGGCTGTGACCAAGCCCCCACCGGCGCGTTCACCCACTAAGACAGGGAGGCTGTTGGGCGGGCGTCCACGGGGATTCTAGGGGCGGATGCCTGTGCCCCACTAGCGCCCGAAAAGGCGGCAGAGCTGCCCCGGCAAAACCTGACGATACTGCCAGGTGGCAAGGGCTCCCCAGCCCAGGACAGCACCCAGGGTGTTGTTGAATATGTCTTCGGCATCGAAGGTGCGGATAGCGCAGTCATAGTAGCCCCAGATACCGGTCAGCTGGGTCAGCTCAATCGCAAGCGAGGTCCCAAAAGCCGCGAAGAGGACGGTGCGGAAGCTAGCTCCCCAGCGCCAGCGGGCCAAAACCCCAAAGGGTACAAAGAGCAGCACGTTCAGCAGCATCTGCAGCACGTAGATAGAGAAGATAGCACCGAGCAGGCCGTCGTTGGCTGCAATAGCGAATTCGATACTCCAGCCCAGGAAGAAGCGCGGGTAGGTGCTGCCCCAGCCATCGGGGCAGACGAAGGAATCATTATCGGGCAGGGGCAAGAAGGTGTAGGCGATAACCCCGGTAGCGTAGAGCACCAGGACGCCCGTGGCGGCAATACGACGCAGGAGCCTGCGGGCGGGCAGGTGGCGACCAAACCACCAAAGGGCGGGCACCACAAAAACCATGAGCAGGGCCCAGAGGGAAAGGGCCTGCTGGAGCACAGGAATCGAGAAGTAGAAGTAGTACCGCATAGCCTTGGAGATTGATAGGACTCTGAATGATTGAGTGTACCGACTCTAACTGGGTCTTTACAGAGAAAGAGGGAAAGCTACACCGAGACCCTAGGTGAGGGCACCTAACGCCAGGCCCGCCAGGGCGGCAAGGGTTGAGACCAGCAACTGGCCGAGAGCAAGGACGCCGGTGGCCAGTTTGCCGGGGGCGCGCAGGGCTTCGAGCATGGCGGTGGAGAAGGTGGTGTAGCCGCCTAAGAAACCTACCCCCAGAACGAGGGTGAGATTTTTTGTAATTACAAAAGTTTCCACACCTGGCATAGACGCTACCCCGCCAGCCAGAAGGCCCGTGAGAAGCCCTAAGAAAAATGAGCCGGTGGCATTAATAAAAAATGTCCCTAAAGGCATAGATACTTGCCAGAGCTTTAAAACAAGGGCTTTGATCCAGCTATCGACCCAGAGGCGCAGGGCAGCGCCTGCGCCACCGGCCAGAAAGACCAAAAGATAAACCACCATACCCTTAGCGCTCCGCTCCACGAGCTGGCGTACCGGCGCGGGGCGGGCGTCCGCTCATTCCCCACCAAGCACCTAACCGCCACCCCGCCCAGGCCAGCAGGTAGCCACCGACCAGCGAGAGCAGGGCATACCCGGCAGCCGTCCACCAGTGACCTGATAGGGTGAGCTGGGCTAGCGCCAGGGCAAAGGTGGAATAGGTGGTAAAGCCACCTAAAAATCCGGTGCCCACCAGCAAGCGGAGCTGCTCAGAACCAGCCGAAAGAACCCCACCCGGTGCGGCAGCAAGCAGGTAACCAGTCAAGAAAGCCAGCAGAAAAGCACCAGCCCAGTTCACCAGTAGCACCGTCACAGGCAAGGATAATCCAGAGACAGGGAAGGCAGCGATGAGCAGGGCCCGCACGAGAGCACCTGCCCCTCCACCCACAAAGACAAGCCAGGTAGTACGAAAGGTAGGAGTCACTCCCCCAGCCTACGCCGATGCTAGGGGTAGACGCACCGTGAACTCGGTACGACCGGGGCGAGAGACCACATCAATCGACCCGCCGTGAGCCTCCACTATGGCCTTGGCGATGGGCAACCCCAGACCCGTTGTACCGTCGGAGCCGGAACGGGCAGCGTCCGCCCGCGTAAAGCGGTCAAAAATCTTGCCCTTAAACTCGGGGGCGATACCCGGGCCATTGTCGCTGATACTCATCATGGCCTCACGTCCGCTGGCAGAAATCGACAGGGAGGCAGTCACTGTAGTGCCCTCGTCCGTGTGCTTGCGGGCGTTAGACAGCAGGTTCAGCAGCACCTGCTGCAGCTGGGAACGATCACCGCGCACCTCCACCACATCCTCAGGCAGGTTGAGCTGCCAGATATGGGAGGGAGCTGCCACCTGCAGGTCCATGACGTTTTCTACCAGCAGTTCGGTCAGATCCACCTGGGTCATCTCGGGTTCACGCCCCTCATCCAGGCGGGCCAGCAGAAGCAGGTCTTCCACCAGGCGCGACATACGCTCAGTTTGCGAGTTCACGCGCTCTAGCGAGGTCTTGCCCTGGTCAGTGAGGGTTTCTGTCCAGCGAATCATATCGGCATACCCCTTGATAGCCGCCAGAGGGGTGCGTAACTCGTGGGAGGCGTCCGCAACGAACACCCGCATCTGCTCCTCGGTGCGCGAGCGCGCCTCAAGAGCCGACTGCACGTTGTCGAGCAGCTGGTTGAGGGCATAGCCCACCGCGCCCACTTCGTCGCCGGGGCGAGCGTCCGCTGGCTGTACGCGGGTGGCTTCGGGCAGGGTTTCCAGGGCTAAGTCCATGTGGGCCACGCCCGCTGCAACCTGCGAGACCCTCTCAAGGGGCTGCATGGTGCGGCGGATAATCCAGGAGCCCAGCACACCAGCGCCAACCATCACGGCAACCGACCCGGCGGCAATCACAGCCACCAGCACTGCCAGGGTGCGGTGGGTTTCTGCCAGGGGCACACCGGTGACAATGACACCCTCGGTGACCGGGTTCTCCTGCATGACCACCAGGTAATCGCCCACCTCTAGGTCTACCTCAACGGTTTCGTCAGAGGTAGAAAGCGCCAGGAGGGTCTGCTGGTCAGCTTCACTAAGAGCCTGGGCGGACCCTGCTGAATCAAGCACACCAGCCAATACGGTCTGGCCATTTTCGGTGCAGAGGCTCAGGGTACCGGGGCCCTGGCCGGGGGCATCCAGGATAGTGCGGTCGGCGAATCGCGAGTCGCCATTGGCACCCGCATCTGAGGGTTGTCCCCCTAGACCACCGGGCTTGAACGATACAGCACGGTGGGCTGCCTCATGGAGCTGGCCGTAGGCACGGTTCATCAGGGAGTTGGAGAGGACCAGATAGCTGGAGACGCCAATAATCAGGCAGGCGATACCCAGCATGGTCACCAGAATGGCGATGAGCTTGGTGCGCAGGTGGGATGTAGGGCGCACCCCGGCAGGGGACGCGCCCGCAGGCTGTACATGACGTGCCATAGGCCCTACTGGTTGGCAGGCTTGATGACGTAGCCTGCCCCACGCACGGTGTGAATCATGGGTTCACGGCCCGCATCGATTTTCTTGCGCAGGTAGGAGATATAGAGTTCAACGATGTTGGCCTGGCCACCGAAGTCGTAATTCCAGACATTATCGAGAATCTGGGCCTTAGAGACCACGCGCTTGGCGTTTTCCATCAGGTAGCACAGCAGGTCGAACTGGGTGGCGGTGAGCTGGATTTCTTCGCCGCCGCGGGTGACCTCGCGGGTGTCCTGGTTAAGCACCAGATCGCCGACCACAAGCTCGGCATCATTGGTCGCGGCAACACCGGAGCGCTGCACCAGGCGGTGCAGGCGGATCATTACTTCTTCCATGGAGAAGGGCTTGGTGACGTAGTCGTCAGCACCGGCAGCTAGGCCGACGATGCGGTCGTCCACGGAGTCCTTGGCGGTGAGGAAGAGGCAGGGCACCTCGGGGTAGAGTTTGCGGATGCGGGAGAGCAGTTCTACACCGTCGAAGCCGGGCATCATGATGTCGAGAACGAGGACGTCGGGGCGCCAGTCGCGCGCGATAGCCAGGGCTGCTGGGCCTTCTCCCGCTGATTTTACGTCCCATCCAATCATTTTGAGGGCTACACTGACCAGCTCTTCGAGCATGCGTTCATCGTCAACCACGAGGGCGCGGATGGGTGACCCGTCGGGGTGTTCGAGGGTTGGGAGGTTTTTGGCGATGTCGGTTGCTGTACTGCTCATACTTCTAAGGGTAGCCAAATGCGGGTGTTCTGGGAGGCTCTGACCGCTATTTGAGGGGTTGGGGGGTTGTTTTCACAGGTGATTCTTATCCGGGTATGAGCCGGTGCAAGGTATGCGTAGATGTACTCGTAGCAGCAGGTGAGAGGCTGGTTGGTAGCGTGATAATGACACAGAGATATAATGTTTCACAAAGACCTGCCTTTATGAGCAACGCGGGTTTATTTCCTTAGCTTCATCGGGTAGAGTTTTGACGAGGCTGTCAATTGTTTATTTTTGAAGAAACTTTATGACGGGTTGCCTAGAGGCTTTCTAAGTTTGAGTTGAATGAACCACCTCGCAACTCGTTAGACGGGCTCGCGTTGATGGTTGTGGTTCCCCTCAGCGCGAGCCTCTATGTAGCAAAGGGTCTTGTTCCGCAGATGCGGAGCAAGACCCTTTCTTTTTACCCTCTAGGGTGCGCTACGGGGCTAGCGGGCGGACGCCCGGCGGTGCTGCACCAGGTCGATAGCCGCACCCATCAGGGCGGCGATCAGGGTGGGAACGAACCAGCCCAGGTCGTAGGCGTGGGCGGGCGCCCAGCCAATAAGGGGCTCAATCCAGGCAGACCCGAGGCCCTGAGCGTTAAGGGTCATGAGCAGGGCCCAGATGACAGAGACCAGCAGGGCCAGACGGTGGGTCAGGTTCATCCAGGGAGCGCGCAGGGCAGCTTCAAGTAGGGTGAGGACGACCAGGGTCAAGGCTGGCGGGTAGAGGGTAGTGATAATGGGAATGGCAAAGCTCATCAAGCCTTCTAGGCCAAAGGAGGCCAGCACAAAGGCGATGAGGGTGAAGATGATAGCCCAGGTGCGGTAGGACACCGAAGGTAGCAGCTTGTTAAAGAAAGAGCTGGTTGCACCAATCAGACCCACCGAGGTGGTGAGGCAGGCTAGTAGCACGATAAGACCAAAGACAAGGGCGCCGGGGCCGCCCATGGTCTGGGCCGCGGCGTCGGTAAGCAGGGCCGCGCCGTCCTTGTATCCCTGACCATCAGCGATATGCTCACCGATGTAGCCCAGACCAAGATAAACCGCACCCAGGAGTACGCCCGCAATGCCGCCTGCCAGGGCGACACTGCGGAGCATTTCTGTGCGGCCGATGATGCCCTTTTCACGCAGGGAGGCAATCACAATAATGCCGAAAGCTAGGCCAGCTAGGGAGTCCATGGTCATGTAGCCGTTGACGAAGCCGGTAGCAAAGGCGCCGCTGACGTAGTCTTCGGTAGGTGCCGCTGAGGGAGTGCGCAGGGTTATAAGGCTCATGACCACCAGCACGCCCAGCAGGATGACCAGGGCGGGGGTCAGGTACTTACCCAGGGTATCAACGATGCCGGTGGGGTTCATGGCCAGCAGGTAGGAGATACCGAAAAAGACGGCGGAGAAAACCAGGGTGGGAACCATACCGTCAAAGGACAGGTAGGGGTCCACAGCCATGGCGTAGCTGACGGTTCCGGTGCGCGGCAGGGCGTAGAGTGCACCGATGGAAAGGTAGACCAGGGGCGGGAAGAGTAGGGCGAAGATTCTTCCACCGCGAGAGGCCAGGTCTTGCAGGTCGCGGCCGGTGACAGCGAGCGCGATAACGGCCAGAATAGGCATCAGGACGCCGGTGACCAGGAAGCCGGTAATGGCGGGGGTGAAGTTCTGACCGGCTTCTGCGCCAAGCATGGCGGGGAAGATGAGGTTGCCTGCACCGAAGAACATGGAGAACAGCATGAGGGCTGTGACCACGATACTGGTGAGAGGTCGTGCGGGGGCTGGTGCTGAGTTCATAAGTATGGAGGTAATTCTTTATATGTACGAAAGGGTTTAGTTTACTCCCTTTTGTTGGGTACGGCGCGGGCGCCTAGGGCCCGTAAAGGACTGCGGGTCGGTAGACTGGTAAGGATATTCGCACGTTTGTGTGTCTGAGCTGAAAGGGGGTCACGTTGCGCATTTCACGTATTTATAACAACAATGTGGCCCTGGCCCAGGCCTACACGGGCGAGCAGATGGTGGTTATTGGCCGGGGCTTGGCTTTTGGTAAGCGCAAGGGCGATATGGTTGATCCCACCCTGATTGAGCAGACTTTTGTGCCGGAGCACGGTACCCCCGATGAGACTCTCGCGGGGGTGCTGGCTAAGATTCCGTCGGAGATTCTGGGTTTGGCAACCGAGCTTGAGTTCTTGGTCAAGGCCGAGGGCATTACGATTTCTCATTCCTTTATCGTGCCGGTGGCTGACCATATCAGCTATGCAGTGGTGCGGGCCAGGGAGGGGCTAGCGGTGGATTACCCCCTGGCTCTTGAGGTGTCTCAGCTGTACCCCCAGGAGGTTCGGTTTGGGCACCGTGCCCTGGAGCTGGTCAAGGAGCGCTTGGGTGTTGAGCTGCCCGAGATTGAGGCGATTCCGCTGGCTATGCACCTGGTCAATTCGCAGTTTGCCTCTGAGGATATGGGCGGCACCTACCGTATGACCGAGGTCTTTGCCCAGATTTTTGAGGTGATTGGGGCCGGCTTTGGCGGCCCGGTGGATCGCTCGCTCATGAGCGCTGCCCGTTTCGTGACGCATCTACGCTATCTCTTTGTGCGCGCGGGTGCCGCCCAGACTGCGGACGCGGGCACGAGCGTCCCCATGCTCCTTGAAACCCTGAAGGACGCCCACCCCCGCGCCTTTGCTGCGGCGGTCAAGGTGAAGCTGGTGCTTGAGATGCACCTGGAGCAGAACCTGACGGACGATGAGCTGACCTACCTGACCATTCATATTGCCCGTCTGGCCCGCGACCAGTACGGCACCTCCTAGCGCCTTATACAAAGAGCTCCGCTTTAGACTTCGACGGCAGTTTGACCATCGCGGGCATAAAGTGCCAGACCGTCGAGAGGTAGGGAGCCTGCGCGGTAGCGGACGGCGTCCGCCCCTCTTGCGTACTCTGCTGGCAAACAGAGAAAAAGTTTTAGATTTTTACTGCTGGTCGGCCGAACCCTGCTTTTTAGCCTTGGGAATAACCCCAACCCGCTGGGCTTTGTAGAGCTGCTCGCGGTTAGCCAGCACCACCAGAGCCAGGGCGTTGAGGGCCAGGCCAATAATGAAGATAATCCAGCCAATCACCATCAGGGCTGTGCCGCTGAGGATTGCACCAACAATCAGGGCAGCAACCGACACCAGATAAGCGGGAGAAAGAAGAAAACGGGTATCCATGGGGACCTCTTCTGTGGTTCTAGCGGACGTGCGGGCGCGGGGTGCGGGAGCGGAAGATACGATCATCGCTAGCGACATCACCGGCACTAGCAGCGGGCACTGCGGCAGCTACCAGGGGCTGGGACTCGGTAATGGCCTCGGGCTCATAGAGGTAGGTATCGCCAGGCGCCTCTTCTTCCTCATACTCTACCTGGGCATCTGTGTCCGCACCGGCAATCATAGCGGGCAGGGGCCCGCCTTTGAGGCGCTGTATCATCACCAGGGTGGCAAAGATGTTCAAGCCTAGACCCGTCAGCAGTACGACCCAGCCCAGCACCGAAACCCAGGTGGAACTCGCACCCACCATTAAAGCGCCTGCAAAAAGGGCTGCCAGGGAGGTGAAGTATGCCGGGGAGAGGTCTTTGGTGTCCATTGATCCTGATTCTGTGAGAAAAATTTATATTCTTTATTGAGAATATGCTGTCGCGTGTTGTGCCCTTCTTTTTGCCCTCCATCACCAGGGCATTAAGCCAGAGGCCCTATAGGCCTACAGCGGAATAAGCACTTACCCATAGTAGGTGATGATTCTGCAAATTTCTTGAGTATCACCTAGCCGGTGCCCGGAATCACGCCCGCGTACGGGCGTCCGCACCCTCAACTACAGACAACTGACGGGTCGCCACCCGCAGGGCCTCGTCATCTAGTTCCTTTTGGGCCGAGATAATGCGCATCTCGGTGGTCTTAAAGAGCTGCTCTGCCTTCTCGCGATCCGACTTGTGCTCGCCGTTAATGAAGGACTTAGGCAGTGACATGGTGAGTGCCCCGGATCCCTGGTCCATGGCGTCCTGGGCCTGCACCTGCACGTCAATCTGGTGGAGCACGTTACTCACTACTTCATAGTCGCACCTGTTGCGCACATCGAGCACCGCAGCCTGGGCGACCAGGGCGCGGTCGGCGATGGCAGAGGAGTCAATCATGGAACCAGCCAACACCAATTTTGAACAGTGTTCAAATTATTACTTCTCTCTACATAACCCCCACCAACCAAGGGGACCGCAAAACTTGAAAGGGACCTCGTGTTTTGCGGTCCCTTTCAAGTTTCGCGGTCCCCTTGCGGAAATCGCTAGGCGCCACAGCCTCCAGAGCCACAGGCACAGTTACCACCGCAGCCGCCGCCGGATGCCGCACCTTCCAGCGCAACCTGGGCGTAGGCGTCCGCGTCCTCCACCCCGGCAGCACGCAAGTGGTCTACATACTCAGCCACCAGGTCGCGGTCGCCCGCATCTGCGATGGTCAGGCCAGCACCCACGATGAGTTTAAGATCTTCAAACACCAGGCGGGGCTGGGCGGGGTCTACGGTCAGCACCAGTGAATCCAGGGCACCCACAGCCAGAGGTTGCAGGGAGCGCAGGGTCATTTCGCGACTCTCCCCCAGATGCAGACTCTTGGCCGGTGCGGCCAGACGGGCAGTAGCCAGCACGCGCAGGGCCTCCATGGGGGCGAGCGCTGGGCTGCCCACATAGTCCACGTCAATGCGCTCAACGGCAGGGTCAGCCGCCAGGTCTGCCAGATTGGCAGCCAGGGCGTCGGCATCGAGCGGGGCGGTCACTTCCAGGCGGACGGACGCCACCTGCGGCGCGGGTGCGTCCAGCAGGTTGGTGGCGGTGATGGTTGAACCATGGTGGGCGACGCGGAGTTCTGTGGCCAGATCCATGAGGGCAAAGGTGGCGGCAGGGCTAGCGGTGAGCACGGCATGCAGGTCGGCAGGCGAGGCTGTTTCTCCGACTCGCATGCGGGCGGCAAGATCTGAAAAGTTGAGGGTCATGGGTTCAAATCTACTCCTCTTCATACCCACCCCGCCTGCTCTCAGCTGTTGCCGGGAGCGAAAGTAGGTCACAATGAGGGGGTGGCTTTATCCCGTGAGAAGATTCTTGACACCGCTTTTGATGTGCTGCGCCAGTTTGGCTTGGCCGACCTTTCTATGCGTCGGCTGGCTACCGAACTAGGTGTGGCTCCCGGCGCTCTCTACTATCATGTGAAGAATAAGCAGGAACTCCTAGCCTCTCTCGCCTCCCGCATACTGGCCACTGTGGAGCACCCCCAGGCGGCGGCAAGCCCCGACAGCCTGCTCATCACCGGGGAAAATACCTACCGGCAGCTTATTCCAGTTAAGGAATGTTCCGAAGTCATCCGCCTGGCCTTAGCTCTTCACCCCGCCACCCTCACCCCCGACCGACTCACCCTGCTGGACGCCCTGGAAGCTGACTTTGCCCTGGCCACCGGCACTCCGCAACCGGCCCTGGCTGCTGAAATCTTCATGCATACCTGCCTGACCCTCATTGAGCAGGAGCAGACCCGGGCCCTACTCGCAGGCAGCACCCCACCAACTGAACCACCGGCGTCCTACACCGCCGCGCTCACAGCTCTTATTAAGGGCTTTACCGCCTAAGCCCCCGACATCCAACCAACCGAAAAGAAGAAAATACCGTGACCCTCCGCGTTGAGCCCGCATGGGCCTCCCTGCCAGACCACCGCGCCGAAGTTGAGGCAGCCCGAGCTGCCTTTATCGAGAAATACGGCGTGGAGCCCGACGGGGTCTGGTCAGCCCCCGGCCGCCTCAATCTCCTCGGTGAATACATCGATTTTCTCGGCGGATCCTGCATGCCCATGCCTCTGCCCTACCGCACCTATGTGGCGGGCAGGCTGCGCACTGACGGGGTACTGCGAGCAACCTCCCTGCAAATGCCGGGGGACGACCGTACCGTCGTCATCCGCGAAATCACCCCGGGCACGTTCAAGGGCTGGTTCACCTATGTGGCAGGGGTAGCCTGGGCCATGAACCGAGAGGGCGGCAAGGATATCGCCCTGCCCCACAACTTTGGGGCGGACCTCCTCATTACCTCCCAGGTGCCGGTGGGTGGGGGGCTATCTTCTTCTGCTGCCCTGGAGTGCTCCACGGCCCTTGCCCTGCTGGATCTTTCCTGCCCCCTACGCAAGGGGTGCGGCTGCACCGAGGCGCTACCTTCTGACCTCTCCCCCGCTAACGACGCCCTGCGTGCCCGCCTAGCCCAGGTCTGCATGCGCGCCGAAAACGAGGTGGCTGGGGCTCGGACCGGAGGTCTTGACCAGACCGCTGCGCTGCGCTCGTCGCCGGGCAAGGCTCTGGTGGTGGACTTCCGCGATTTTTCTATCAACCCGCTGACTGTTGATGTGGCGAGCGCCGACCTAGGCTGGCTGGTCATCAATACGAATACCCCGCACGAGCTGGCGGGGGGTGAGTTCGCGGCACGGCGTGAGGCCAACGAGGCGGTTACCGAGGCCATGGGCCTGGACTACCTGCGCAATGCCCTGCCCGAGGATCTTACCTGCGCTGGCATGAGCGGGCGTGAGGCCAAGCAGCGCCGCCTAGATTTGGTGGATCAGACCGTGAACCGCGCCTTAAGCGCCCTGGAGGAAAGCGGCCAGCCTCGCACCTTTCCGCGCGGCTGGGTGCGCCATACCCTGCACGATATGACTCTGGTGGAGCGGGCCGCCTATCTTCTGGGCCGTAAGGACGCCGGTGGGCAGGTTGGCTGGGATGAGCTGGGCAGGCTCTTTACCGAGAGCTTCGTGTCGATGCGCGATGAACTGCGTGTTTCCCGGCCCGAAATTGATCTGGCGGTTGATACCTGCCTGGCAGCTGGCGCTTTGGGAGCCCGTATTGTGGGTGGCGGTTTTGGTGGGGCTGTGATGGCCCTGCTCCCACAAGATCTCTTGGCGTCAGCAGCCGAAGAGGTGGCCCTGGCCTATGCCCAGCACGGTTATGCCGACCCCGAGTTCCTGCCGATGGTAGCGGGTTTTCCAGCAGATCGGGATATCTAGACTTATCTTTCTCTTCTGGCTAGTTCAGGGCTAGTCGTCAGAATTTTCTCAGCTTACTGGGTTCCCTTTTCTAGGACTAGTGCGTAAACTTATCAATAAGGGAAGCCTACGAACTATCCCTGCATTCCAGGCTCGCACAGGCGAGAGATGAAAGGAGCCACCATGGCTGCAGAAGACAAGATTGAAAACGGCCTCGACAACCTGGCTGGCAAGGCCAAGGAAGCCGGCGGCAAGCTAACCGGCGACGACCGCCTCGAAGCTGAGGGCAAGGCCGACCAGGTTCAGGCCCAGGCTAAGGACAAGGTCGATGAAGCCAAGCAGACCATCTCAGACGGTGTCGATAAGGCCAAGGATGCCATCAGCGGCATCAAGGATTCCCTGAAGAAGGACTAGTTCCACCCTTTCAGGCGCTAAACTGCTAGTGGGCACCCATTCGGGGCCCCTCGCACCGCAAAGAAAGGTGAAACCCATGGGTTTCGATCTCAATAACGCCATCAACGACAGCATCGACAAGGCTCAGGACGCCATCAACGAGAAAGCTGGCAAGGAAGTTGTCAGCGAAGAAAACACTGAGAAGGCCAAGGAAGCCGCTGCCGGCGCCGCAACCAAGCTCACCGAAAAGTTCGGTAAGTAAAACCGTCTTTTGAGGGTTTACTCCTATCGCCGGGTTCTCACGATAATCGTGGGGCCCGGCGATACTTGTATCTAGGCCAGGGCGTGAGTGCCCCGCCCAAGTAGCTACAGCGGGAATATCTACCCTTGTAGTGCGTTATATCGGGCACTAGGCCATATTTTTCACAAAAGGAGCATTGTATGCCGAGCACATCTTCCACCCACGCTGCCGCCGAAACCTTTGTCGCCGAGGGCGGTGTCGCAATCTATTGGCGCCCGGGGTGCCCTTTCTGCCAGCGCCTGGACGCCGGCCTGGGCGAGGTGGGCGAGCGAGCCCTCTGGGTGAATATCTGGGAGGACGCGGACGCCGAGTCCTACGTTAAGAGCGTCAATGACGGTAATGCCGTGGTGCCGACCGTCCGCACCGCTGAGCGGTCTTTTGTTGCCTCAGCCGCGAGCGCCCCGCAGACTGTAGCTGAGCTGATTGAGGCTTCAGGCAAGTAGCGGTTTAAGCTTCGTTTAATCCTGGTTTCATGTGGACCTGAAAGAATGAGCGCATGATGTTTTCTATGAAAAAGACTGTTTTTACTTCTTCGGCGGCAGTAGTGGCACTGGCACTTACGGCCTGTGGGTCAGCAGGGAGTGCCGAGACCAGCGCCCCTCAGACCTCTGCAGCAACCACCGCTGCAGCTACCTCAAGTAGCCAGGCAGCTATGTCCGCCAGCCCCTCCCCTACCCTTGAGGGCCCTGCCGAAACGGGGACCCTGCTTGCTGCGCTTGAGCAAGGTCTAGCTGCCCGCCCCGGTGGCATCGTGGTGCAGGCGGATGAGGAGGATGAGACCCAAGACAGCTTTGACCTTGCCATAGTGGTGGACGGGGTCAAGCATGAGTTCACCCTCTTTGCTGATGGTTCTATAGCTGATGAAGAGACCAGCGACGATGCTGATGATGTAGCGCGTGCGGGTGCAGCCCAGGTTCTAGCCGCGGACGCCGTCCGCACCGCTGCTGAGGGTCGCGGCGGGCAGGTTGCTACCGACCTTGATCTTGACGATCAAAACGGTGCCCTGGTGTGGGAGGTTGATTTTGAGGACGCCCGCGGCAACGACGTGGGGTCGGTCAAGGTTGATGCCCTCACGGGCGAAGTATTGCCTGCTGAATAGTCACCTTTTTGAAATTACAGGTTTTCTACACCCTGCGGACGAAAGTTATCCACAGATGGGGATAAAACTGGGGAAATCTCTTACACCGGTGTAATTACAGGCTCCATTTAAAGCCTTTTAGCCCTGTACACAGGTTTTTAACATCTGTGGAATTACACCCCTGTAGTTATTAACAGCTGTGGATAAGACCTGTGAATAAAAAGAAGTGCGGGACCGTCATACCGGCGACCCCGCACTTCTTTTATAATCTCTCACCTACCGAACGCGACGGGGAATCCGATCAAGAACTGTAGCTACCAGCGCACCTGTGACCAGGCCACCTAGGTGGGCTTCCCAGGAGATTCCCGGCATGAGGAAGCCGAAAGCAAAGTTGATGGCCACCAGAATTACGATGCTGCTGGTGCTCTGCTGGCGCGCCCGAGATAGTGCAAAGAAGGCCCCGAAGAGACCAAAGACGCCGCCGGAAGCCCCCAGGGTGCTTACGTCCATGCCACCCAGAACAGATGCCAGCAGGTGCACTGCCACGGATCCACCAATAATTGAGAGCAGGTAGGTGGCAAGGAACTTCCACCTACCCATGAGCGGCTCTAGGGCCTGCCCAAAGAGGTAGAGGGTGAACATGTTAAGGAGCAGGTGGGTGACGTTATTGGGCGAGTGTAAGAACCCAGAGGTCAGCAGACGGTACCACTGGCCCGTGTATTCCACGTAGAGGGGGTTATAGATACCGAAAGTGGTGACGCTAGCGAAGAAGAACTGTAAAATCCACACCGCACTATTTATACCGATAAGAGCATATGTAATAGTGGGAGTGGTTTTAGCGTAGCGAATCTGCGGCGCCGAGCGTTGTGCTTCTGCCAGGCAGTCCACGCACATCATGCCCACCTCAAGCGGCACCTGGCACTGCCTGCAGGCTAGCCGCCCGCAGCGTCCGCACCGCACATAGGTCACCTGATCAGGGTGGCGGGGGCATACCGGAGTCTCATCACTGGAATAGCCGTACCTACCGACCTGCTCGCTCACGGGCTCGTCCTTTCACCTGCGGCGTCAGCCGCTCACGAAAATTTTTTTCTAGGGGTAGAGCAAAGGCCCACCCAGGGCGGGCGGGCCTTTACCTCAGTAGCTTCTAAAGCTTAGAGCTGCTCAATGTCGATGGATGAGATAACGACGTCCTCGACGGGGCGGTCCATAGCGCCGGTTGCTACACCTTCAATGGCGTCAACAACCTTCTTGGAGTCCTCATCTACAACCTCACCGAAGATGGTGTGGCGGCCGTTGAGCCAGGGGGTCTCAACGGTGGTGATGAAGAACTGGGAGCCGTTGGTGCCGGGGCCTGCGTTGGCCATAGCCAGCAGGTAGGGCTTGTTGAAGCTCAGTTCGGGGTGGATTTCGTCCTTGAACTGGTAGCCGGGGCCGCCGATGCCCTGACCGAGGGGGTCACCGCCCTGGATCATGAAGTCGCGGATGATGCGGTGGAAGATGACGTCCTTGTAGAGGGGGCCTTCCTGCACTTCACCGGTGCGGGGGTGGCGCCATTCCTGGGTGCCATCGGACAGGCCGATGAAGTTCTTGACGGTCAGCGGTGCGTGGTTACCGAAGAGGTTAACGACGATGTCACCGTGGTTGGTGTGAATAGTTGCTTTTGCAGTTGCAGTCATGCCCCTATTCTTGCACGGGCAGGTGGGCAGCCGCTAGATATGACCTGAGCTTTTGCGGTGAGTGAAAGGGGCGGACGCCGTCGGGCGACCTATACCTGCCCCGCCTGTCTCAGCACGAAGTCCTGCATTCCCGGCACTGTGAAGGCCAGCTGGCCTACACCAGGAGAGTACACTAGGCCTTTTTCGATGAGGGATTTACGCACCACGCTGGTTCCGTTAGCTGTCTTGCCCAACACGTCTGCGATTTCTCCGGTGCGGGCGGCCTGACCTTTCATCACGCGGGCCATCGCAACCAGGTAGTCCTGTTCTGCATCGGTAGTCCGTTGCCAGCGGGTGAGGTAAAAACCGCTATCTAGTTCGCTTCGCCCTACGGCAAGGCCAGCAAGCACATCGTCGTCGGTGATGGTCTGTTGGGCGGCAGAGTTCCAGATAGCCTGCCCGTACTGCTGAATGAAGTAGGGGTAGCCCTGCGAGGCTACGGTTGCTTTTTCGAGGGCGCTTTCTACGATGTGACCACCGGGCCTGCGGATAGGTTCGATGAAAGCCCGCCGGGTCGCATCCGGGGTAAGAGCACCTATTTCGCGGTAGCTGAAGAGGCGTTCAGCGTAGGTTTTGATTTCCCCTAGACGGGTGGGCACTGAGGGTAGACCAGCCCCGATGATGTAAAAAGGTAGTTCCCGTTGTCCCGCCTCATGCTGGGTTGTCAGGAGCATATCGAGCAGTTCGCTGTCGAGGTCTTGGATTTCGTCAATGAAAAAACCGATAGCTTTAGGCTGGGGAAGTTCTTTGAGGGCTTCCGCCAGGTTCAAGATTGCTTCGGGGAAGTCTATATCGAGGACGCCGGTGGTGAAGGCAGGTTCGTCAGTCTTAGGTTTGAGCACTAGGCGGGCTTGGGCAAAGCCCAGCGTCAGTGATAGTTCGGCAATAGAGGCGATTGCTCGCTGTATTGCACTTCCAGTATGCCCTTGGGTGGCTACCCTGGTCTGCTGGGCAAGATCTCGTGCGAGTTTGATACGAAGCTGTTTTTGGGCAGAGGAAGTAAGGCTCCCTTCGAGTCTGAGGGTGAGCCAGCCGGAGCGTTCTGCATGGGTTTCTAGTCTGCGAAGCAGGACGGTTTTACCGACTCCGCGTAAACCGTAGAGCATAAGCCCTCTATCGGTCAGGCGCATTTTACTGCGGGCTACGAGCCTGTCGAAGTCGATGATTTCTTGGTCGCGACCTGTGAGTTCAGGCGGTGTGAGCCCTGCTCCGGGGGTGAAGGGATTGAGGTCTTGATTCATCGTTCGCTGCTTTCTAAATCTTTCTAAGGCGTTCTAAAAAATATTTTAGAACGCCTTAGAAAGATTTAGAACCGCATGTCCCGCGAATGTGACTCTCCGTCCCGAGTGTCCGTTCAAACACCACCCGCTCGGGAATTTACGTCGCATTCGAGCGGGTGCTCACCAGCGTCCGCCCACCCTTCAGGAGCCCTTAACTTTAGCGGGCAGAGAAACACGAGGGTTTTTACGCCGCCGCAAAACACTTTTACGGTTTTAGAAAGTAAGCTGATACTAAATGTAAGTTGCTGGCCACCGCGCTCTACTCGAACTCACGAGTTAGGTGAGGGGCAGCCCCACACATGGAGGAAACACCCATGGCACTGTGCAAGAAGAGCAAGGCTAAGAAGGCTCAGAAGCAGGCAGAGAAGTTCTTCTCAAAGGCCGCTAAGAACACCGGCAAGAAGGCTGACAAGCTGACCGCTCTGGCCGAGAAGAAGGCAGCTCGTGCAGAGAAGCTGACCGGCAAGAAGGTTTCAGCCCTGCAGAAGGCTGCTGAGAAGCAGGGTAAGGGCATCTCAAAGGCAACCCAGGCTGCCGCTAAGGACGGCGCTAAGAAGCTGGAGAAGGTTCAGTCCACCCTGGCTGACAAGATTCAGCACACCATCGACGATGTCACCCCCGCCGTTGAAAACGCTGTAGCAACCGCCCGCGTTAAGGCTGCTGACGTTGCCACCACCGTTGCAGACAAGCTCTCCGACGCTGAGGTCCCCACCCAGGTTGAGACCGTTGCTGCTAAGGTCACCGGCGACAAGAAGGCCCTGAAGAAGGCTCAGAAGGCTGCTGTTAAGGCCGCTAAGGGTTACGCCAAGGAGCAGAAGAAGGCTTCTAAGAGCGGCAACAAGGGCCTGCTAGTCTTTGGTCTGCTAGTTGCTGGCGCTGTCGCTGGCGCAGCCGCTTTCAAGGCTTCTCGCCCCGTTGAGGACCCCTGGAAGACCCCCGCCGCCTAGTCCTCACTAGCTGCTCACGCACGTCCGCCCCTCGTTGATTGCGAGCGCGGACGCCCGGCCCCGGCCCCCGCACAGGGAGGCCGGGGCCTTTGCTGTAAGGGGGGCTTATTCTGAGGTTCCTGACTCGTAGACGTCCCACCGGCCTTCGAAGTAGTAGGCCGAGGTGGTGGCGTCCATCAGGTCAAGGTCAAAGGCACTGCCGATTGCTGTGCCCTGTACACCCTCGACCATGGCCTGGCGGGCGGCATCCGTATCGCCTGCGTAGCTATCAAAGCGGGCGGTCACAAAGTAGTTGGTAGAGTCCCGGTATTTGTTGATGCTCACGACCTCTAGCCCCTCGGTGTGCGCCGCGAATGCCTGAGCAATCGGGGTGGCAGAACTCGACCAGGCCTGCACCTCGCTCAGCGGCCCAAAGGCGAAAACCTGCACCGTATCAGTATCAAGCTCTATCTCGTCCATGTACGAGACGCTCTCAAGGTCTGGACCGCTCAGGGGCTCCCAGCTAGCCATATCAGCGAGTAGGGATTGTTGGTCTGAGCTGTTATCTCCGTAGAGGTAGTATTTGACCTCAACCCAGGGATCCTCGGTTTCGTACTCGCCAGCCCCGCGGGCTGAGACGCTCACCGACCCCATGCGCTCGTCGGACGCCCGTGTGAGGATTCCCTGCCAGGTCTCGGCAGAGAGGGTAATGGGGATTTCCTCGTGGCTGTCGATGTCGATGGGGCCACCCTCGGGCAGACGGATATAGGTGGCGTGGGTGGACTCTCGCCGGAAAATCCCGCTGGTACCACCCAGCTGGGGCACTGTCTGCGCAAGGTGCTCGGCAAGGGCGCCCGACTCTATGCTGCCGGTATCGGCAACGCTGAGCCAGGTGGCGTCTGAGTTTGATGAGCCGTCATCGGCCAGCAGTGACGAATTCCAGATGCTCCCTCCGCCCAACGTCATGTGGCTGCGGGACCCCGAAAAATAAGCCACGAACACCAGCACCGTGGGAACGGCCAGCACACCCAGCAGAATCAGAATATTACGCCGGGTGTAGGACTTGTTCTCAACGTCAGGGGCGGCAGCAGCAGGCGTCTGGGGAGGCACTCTGGCGGGCGCGACTTCAGCCGGCGGAGGCGGAGCCGGCATGGTTTGCCCGGGCGGGGTCTGAACGGACGCACTTCCCCCAGGCGGGGCGTTATAAGGCTGATCTGGGTATGGGTGGGTCATGGTGGTTTCAGCCTAGCAGAGCCCCTCCCCGCGCCCGGGGCACCCGGGCCGCGCCTAAGCGTCCTTAGCCTTAACCTGCTGCATCTGCTGGGTGTGGCGCTCGCGGTCCTTCATCTCCTTGGGGCGCAGGAAAATCAGGCCCACCGCAATAGAGATAATGAAGATAGCGAGCATGACGAAGAAGAGGGGCCAGATGCCGGTCAGGTAAATGACGGGCACCGCCAAAGCCGTAACCAGACTACCGCCGAAGAAGGGCTCAAAAACCAGCTGCTTGTAGCCAAAGGCCTCGAAAGCTGGGGATTCGCCCTTGGGATCCACCACGCGCATCAGAATCAGACCTGTGGCGGTCACCCCCATAGACTGGCCGAAGTCGCCGATGCCGCGCTCGAACCAGTAGCGGCCAATCAGGCGCGGGGCCAGCCAGAGGAACATGGCCACGTTGAAGCCGATACCGGCTACCGCCAGAATGGCGAAGACGGCGATGTTCTCGCCCACAGCCTGCAGGGAGAGGTTAGCGATAGCGGCAACGATGAGGAACTCCAGGGCCCAGCCCTGAATACGCAGCATCATCTGGTGGTCAATGATAGAGTCAGCGCCCACCGCGGGCGTCCACCGCGGGCGTCCACCAGCGAGCGTGCACCAAATCGCCGAGCGTGCACACGGCAGGCGCACGCTCAGCGATATCACGCACGCTCGCATGCGTGCCACCCCCCCCGCCACACCAGCCTGCACCCCACAAAAACCGCACATACAAAAAAGGAACCCCCAGTCTTTCGACTGGGGGTTCCTCACCAAATTTAATTCGGCGATGACCTACTCTCCCACACCGTCGCCAGTGCAGTACCATCGGCGCTAAGAGCCTTAACTTCCGGGTTCGGGATGGGACCGGGTGTTTCCCTCTTGCTATAATCACCGAAGAGTGGAGGCGAGGGGACTCGAACCCCTAACCCCCTGCTTGCAAAGCAGGTGCGCTACCAATTGCGCCACGCCCCCGTGGTGTTATGCTTCTACCTTACTACAGGTTTTTTGCACGCGCAAACCAATTCTACCAAATGTGCGGTTAGCTCCGCCACAGATTTTAGATAAAAACCTGAAAAACAGGCCCTCCACCCCGGTTTACCCCAGGTGGTGCAGGTACATCTCGGGATCATCGAGCATATTGCGCCAGTGAATGGTCATATCAAGTTCAGCCCAGGCCAGCTGGCGCACGCCCCACTCCCCTATCTCCCACACCAGCTCGTTGCGGTGAGCGGCGAGGGCTGCAAGCAGGGGGCTGTGGGTGCAGAGCACTACCTGCCCGCCCCGCTCAAGAAAGGCAAGGACGCGGGCACACAGCTCAAGCTGCCCCGAGAAAGACAGGCCCGATTCTGGTTCATCAAGGATCCAGAGGCCGTAATCTTCGAAGGATTCTTCAAGTAAACGCTGGGTGCCCTCCCCGTGGGAGAGGTGCAGAATATCGGTTGCCTGCTTTGATTTGAGGCTGGCCAGGTGTTCCAGATGGGCCAGCATTCCTTCAGCTCGCAGGAAGAGCCCTGCCCGGCGTCCTGCCGCACCTCGCACTATCTGCAGGTCGGCCCCAAAAGCGGAGGACGGTTCAAAGATGGGGCGGGCAACCCGGTTATCTCCACCGCCAAGTGGCAGGCCATAGGCTTCTGCGATGGATTCAACCAGGGAAGACTTGCCAGCCCCGTTTTCTCCCACGATAACCGTGAGCCGCCCAAAGATGAGCCCGGCGAGCGCTGCCCGAGTAACCGCAAGACAATAGGGCCAGGTATGGGCGCGGACGTCCGTGAGCGGCTCGAAGTCGCCACGGGCGGTGATACTGCGCAAGGGAAGATCGTTGAACACCATATAAGGAACCCTATCGACCCTACAGCAGAGGTACAAGAACTACCGCCCTCCGTTCGTCCGCCCTTTAAAACCAGCAGGGGCTGGTGGTTTCAGACGAAACCACCAGCCCCCACCGTGTGTCGACAGAA
The DNA here is from genome assembly GCA_030529845.1 of Rothia sp. (in: high G+C Gram-positive bacteria). GTDB lineage: Bacteria > Actinomycetota > Actinomycetes > Actinomycetales > Micrococcaceae > Rothia. Next base: position 466,019 of record JAUMWB010000002.1, read on the forward strand.
CCCTTAGCCTGCAGCTCCCAGGAAGTTGAAGCCGGTGTAGGCGTAGATGAAATCCTTGGCGATCCACAGAATCCCGCTGAGAACAGCCAGAGCCAGCACCGCAAAGAGCAGGTAGGCCGCAGCACGCGCTGCCGAGGCAGGCTCGGTGTAGACGGTACCCTCAGGGGTTTCTACAGCTGTGCCACTCATCAGGCGCACGCCCAGGGCGTAGAGAATCGGCAGGCCAGCGCCAAAGCCCAGACCGGCCAGGAAGACGGGGTAAATCTTGTGGAAGATATCAACAATCAACATTTAGGAACCAGCCTTCACGGTGGGAATCGACTCGGTGTGCACCTCGCGGGTAGTGACAGCCTCGCCTGAGTGCATATCGATGTGGCTGACGGCGCTCTTGCGGGAGTGAGCCCACATCCAGAAGCAGAAGCCCACCAGAATGAGGAAGACGGTTGCCTCGCCCATCCAGGCGCTGCCGGTCAAAGAGTTGATACCGTTGCCCACGAACCAGGTCAGGGCACCGACGGAGCCAGCAGCGGGCAGGGTGATGATCCAGGCAATGACCATACGGCGGGCGGTTGACCAGCTTACTTTGGCGCGACGGCCGACGCCGGAGCCGATGATGGACCCGGTGGCCACGTGAGTGGTAGACAGGGCCATGCCAAAGTGGGAGGAGGTCAGGATGATAGCTGCCGATGAGCCGTCCGCTGCGAAGCCCTGGGGGCCTTCAATATCGACAATGCCCTTACCCATGGTCTTGATGATGCGCCAGCCACCCAGGTAGGTACCCAGGGCGATAGCCAGGGCGCAGACTAGGCGTACCCAGAAGGGGATATCTGCTTCGGGGTTAATTTCGTTGGCCGCGACCAAGGCCAGGAAGATAACACCCATGGTCTTCTGGGCGTCATTGGTGCCGTGGGCCAGAGACATGAGGGAGGCTGCTGAGATTTGACCGAAGCGGAAGTTCTTCTTCTTTTGTTCGGCGGGGACGGGCTTGGTGAGCGCGTAGATAAGGGCGGCACCGACACCGGCAACCACACCCGCAATCAGCGGTGCCATCAGGGCCGGGACGATAATCTTCATCATCACGCCGTTCCAGAGCACGCCATTGGTGCCCAAGGACGCCAGGGTTGCACCGATCAGACCACCGAAGAGAGCATGCGATGAGCTGGAGGGCAAACCCAGCAGCCAGGTGAAGACATTCCAGAGGATAGCGCCCACCAAGCCGGTAAAGACAATGAGCATAAGGCTGGGGCCGCCGCCAGCAGTTTCAAGGTCAATGAGGCCCGAGCCGACGGTCTTAGCTACCTCAATAGAGAGGAAGGCACCGACGAGGTTAAGGACGGCGGAAAGGGCGACGGCCGCTTTAGGCTTGAGGGCGCCAGTGGCAATAGAAGAGGCCATAGCGTTGGCGGTGTCGTGGAAGCCGTTGGTGAAGTCGAAGGCTAGTGCAGTGAGCACTACGATCACCAGAATGATGAGTTCTGTAGTCACGGTTTCTATTCTTATGCTTCTCTGCTTGTTTCAAGGCCATAACAGACTAGAGTCGCTTGTGCTGTTAGTCATTGCAGGCAACTCCGAGCCTCACCGGCGACTCTGCCGAGGACAGCTCTATACCTGCCCCAGAGAACTATCGGAATAAATTTTTAGTGTTTATAGAAAAAGGAACCCCCAGTCTTTCGACTGGGGGTTCCTCACCAAATTTAATTCGGCGATGACCTACTCTCCCACACCGTCGCCAGTGCAGTACCATCGGCGCTAAGAGCCTTAACTTCCGGGTTCGGGATGGGACCGGGTGTTTCCCTCTTGCTATAATCACCGAAGAGTGGAGGCGAGGGGACTCGAACCCCTAACCCCCTGCTTGCAAAGCAGGTGCGCTACCAATTGCGCCACGCCCCCATCGGGTGCTACCTATGAAATTTTATCTGTAGCTTCTTCCCAAGTTTTTTTATTCTCCTGAGAATCCTTGGCTTTCTTTGCCGCTATCGCTGTTGCTAATGCAGCGAGCGTGATTGCCATAAATTTCTTCATGTCAACCTTTCGACCAAGGTGAGTGGGCGTACCAGGAATTGAACCTGGGACCTCTACATTATCAGTGTAGCGCTCTAACCGTCTGAGCTATACGCCCTTGGTGTTCATCAGAACGAGATATAACTTTACACAGATTTTAGCGCCTTGCCAAATCGAAAGAGCGTGTTCTGAGACACAATACTTCAAAGGGGTTCAAAAAGCCCCGTGGCTCCCTGAAAAACAAGGTGCCACGGGGCTAGAAGAAAGTTTTACTCGGTGTTTATTCGTCGGTGAGGGTCACACCCACGCCGCCGACCAGCTTGGCTGCCACGTTGTAGAGCATGGCTGCAAGAGTGCCGAGCAGGGTAAAGAGCACGACGTTCACTACGGAGATGATGGTGCTGTAGAGAGCTACCTGCCCCAGTGAGAGGTACTGAGAGATATCTACGGCATCGCCTGTGGTCCCCAGCAGGGTCAGCAGGTCGTTGAGGCTCTGGAAGGCGCCGGTGGCCTGCATGACCAGCCACAGAATGACGGCTGCAACCACGGTTGCGATACCGATAGCTACTGAGAGCAGGAAGACGAGCTTGGCGACGGAGAAGGTGTCTACCTTGGCAACAACCAGGCGGGCACGACGAATTTTGGAGCGGGGTGCGGGGCGCACCAGCGGTTTGCGCTGGGCACCTGCGGACGCTGCACTCTGGGGGCCTGCCTTACCCTGAGAAGCGCGCGGGGTGCCGGCTCGCGGCGCTGGCCGCGGTGCGGTTCCGGTGCTTTTAGTGCTCACTCTTACCTCCAAGTGCGTCTGCGGTGTCGGCTACTGCCGGGGTGGTCTTGTTTTCTAAAGGTACTTCATCTGCCGGCTTTTCGGCGCTTTCGGCACCGTTTTCGTCGGTGTCGTCTGCCTCATCGATGTTGCGTTCGTAGTTACGGGCAACTTCGAGAATCTCGTCGTTCTTGCCGGGCTTGGCGAAGATGACGCCCATGGTGTCGCGCCCCTTGGCGGGCACTTCGGAGACCGAGGTGCGCACGACCTTGCCGGACTGCATGACGACCATGACCTCGTCTTCTTCGCCCACAATCAGGCCACCGACCAGGTCGCCGCGGTCTTCGGCCAGCTTGGCGACCTTGATGCCGAGGCCGCCACGGCCCTGCACGCGGTACTGGTCAACCTGGGTGCGCTTGGCGTAGCCGCCTGCGGTGACAACGAAGACGAAGGAGTCGTCGGTGACGACGTTGGCTGAGAGCAGCTCGTCGCCGTCGCGGAACTTCATGCCGGTCACACCGGAGGTTGCGCGACCCATGGGGCGAAGGGCTTCGTCAGTGGCGGTGAAGCGCAGGGACTGGCCCTGACGGGAAATCAACAGCAGGTCGTCCTCGGCGCTGGCCAGCTGGGCTGAGACCAGCTCGTCGCCGTCACGCAGGTTGATGGCGATGACGCCGGCAGCACGGTTGGTGTCGTAGTCCGACAGGGCAGTTTTCTTCACCAGGCCGTTCTTGGTCGCCAGGATCAGGTAGGGGGCGTCCTCGTAGGACTTGAGTTCCATGACCTTGGCGATGGTTTCCTCAGGCTGGAAGGCCAGCAGGTTGGCCACGTGCTGACCCTTGGCGTCTCGACCGGCTTCCATGAGCTCGTATGCCTTGGTGCGGTAGACGCGGCCCAGGTTGGTAAAGAAGAGGATCCAAGAGTGGGTGGAGGTGACGAAGAAGTGCTGGACGACGTCGTCCCCGCGCAGGGAGGCGCCCTTGATACCCTTGCCACCGCGGTGCTGGGAGCGGTACTGGTCGCTGCGGGTGCGCTTGACGTAGCCGCCGCGGGTGATGGTGACGACCATTTCTTCCTCGGGAATGAGGTCTTCCATGGACATGTCGCCGTCGTAGCCCATGAGGATCTTGGTGCGGCGCTCGTCGCCAAAGCGGGCAACGATTTCTGCAAGTTCTTCGGAGATGATGGAGCGCTGGCGGTCTTCTGAGGCGATGATCGCGTTGTATTCGTCGATCATGCGCATGAGCTCGTCGTGACGGTCCTGAATCTTCTGGCGTTCCAGGGCGGCAAGGCGGCGCAGCTGCATGTTCAGAATCGCCTGGGCTTGGGCCTCGTCAATGTCGAGGAAGTCCATCAGGCCGGTGCGGGCGTCATCGGCGGTGGGGGAGCGGCGGATCAGGGCAATGACCTCGTCGAGAGCATCGAGAGCCTTGAGCAGGCCGCGCAGGATATGCGCCTCTTCCTCAGCCTGACGCAGGCGGTAGCGGGTGCGGCGCACGATGACTTCGAGCTGGTGGTTGACCCAGTGGCGGATGAAGGCATCGAGAGAAAGGGTGCGGGGCACTCCGTCCACAATGGCCAGCATGTTGGCGGAGAAGTTCTCCTGCAGCTGGGTGTGCTTGTAGAGGTTGTTCAGTACCACCTTGGGCACGGCATCGCGCTTGAGGACGATGACCAGGCGCTGGCCGGTGCGGCCGGAGGTTTCGTCGCGTAGGTCGGCGATACCGGTGATTTTGCCGTCCTTGACCAGTTCAGCAATCTTGATGGCCAGGTTATCGGGGTTGGCCTGGTAGGGCAGTTCAGTGACGACCAGGCAGGTACGACCCTGAATTTCCTCGACATTGACCACAGCACGCATGGTGATGGAGCCGCGGCCGGTGCGGTAGGCCTGCTCGATTCCCTTGTGCCCCAGGATGGTGGCGCCGGTGGGGAAGTCGGGGCCCTTAATACGGGCAATGAGGGCTTCCAGTAGCTCTTCGTTGGAGGCTTCGGGGTTCTGTAGGAACCACTGCACACCGTCTGCTACTTCGCGCAGATTGTGCGGGGGGATGTTGGTGGCCATACCAACCGCAATACCCGATGAACCGTTGACCAGCAGGTTGGGAATGCGGGAGGGCAGGACGACCGGTTCCTGGTTCTTGCCGTCGTAGTTGGGCTGGAAGTCCACGGCGTCCTCGGTGATGTCTCGAACCATTTCGAGAGCCAGGGGAGCCATCTTGGTTTCGGTATAACGAGGTGCTGCGGCACCGTCGTTACCGGGGGAGCCAAAGTTGCCCTGACCGAGGGCCAGGGGGTAGCGCATGACCCAGTCCTGGATCAGGCGGACCAGGGTGTCATAGATAGCGGCGTCGCCGTGGGGGTGGTACTGACCCATGACTTCACCGACCACGCGGGCGCACTTGTTGAAGGAGCGCTCGGGGCGGTAGCCGCCGTCGTACATGGCGTAGATGACGCGGCGGTGCACGGGCTTGAGACCGTCACGCACGTCGGGCAGGGCGCGGCCGATAATGACGGCCATGGCGTAATCCAGGTAGGAGCGCTCCATCTCGGAGCGCAGGTCGACAACCTCAACGTTACCGCCGGCAGGTGCCGGGGTTGCGTCGGTTGCAACGATATCGCCCTCAATGGGCTGGGGTGAGCTGGTGGTGTTCTCGTCGCTCATAAGTTCCTCGTTTTTCGTCCTTGATTTTTATATTCCATATTGGCTATATAGCGCTTAATTCACGCTAAAAAGCCTTAGATATCAAGGAAGCGGATGTCCTTTGCGTTCTGCTGGATGAATTCTCGGCGAGCCTCGACGTCCTCGCCCATCAGTACGGAGAAGATCTGGTCTGCCGCTGCGGCGTCTTCCATCTTGACTTGTAGCAGGGTGCGGCGTTCGGGGTCCATGGTGGTGTCCCAGAGCTCGGTGTAGTCCATTTCACCCAGACCCTTGTAGCGCTGGATACCGTTGTCCTTGGGGATGCGCTGGTTCTTGGCGTAGCCAGCTTCCAGGGCGGCGTCGCGCTCGGCGTCCGAGAAGACGTAGTCGTGCGGGGCGTTGGACCACTTGATGCGGTAGAGCGGGGGCTGGGCCAGGTAGACATAGCCGGCTTCAATGAGCGGACGCATGTAGCGGAAGAGCAGGGTCAGCAGCAGGGTGGTGATGTGCTGGCCGTCCACGTCCGCGTCCGCCATCAGGACAACCTTGTGGTAGCGGGCCTTCTCAATGTCGAAGTCCTCACCGATACCGGTACCGAAGGCGGTAATCAGCGACTGGATTTCAGCGTTGGACAGGGCGCGGTCGAGGCGAGCGCGCTCTACGTTCAGCACCTTACCGCGCAGGGGCAGAATCGCCTGGGTTTCGGGGTTGCGGCCGCGCACGGCTGACCCACCCGCAGAGTCACCCTCCACCAGGTAAATCTCGGAAATCGAGGGATCCTTAGATGAGCAGTCCTTGAGTTTGCCGGGCATGGAGCCGGTTTCGAGCAGGCCCTTGCGGCGGGTTGTTTCGCGGGCCTTGCGGGCAGCGAGACGCGCCTGGGCTGCGGTGATGGCGCGGCGGACGATTTCCTTACCGGTGCCGGGATTGCGCTCCAGCCAGTCGCCCAACTGGTCCATGGTTTCGCGCTGCACGAAGGCCTTGGCTTCGGAGTTGCCTAACTTGGTCTTGGTCTGACCCTCAAACTGGGGCTCAGAGATCTTGACGGAGACCACGGCGGTCAGGCCTTCGCGGACGTCCTCACCGGTGAGGTTATCGTCCTTCTCGCGCAACAGCTTGTTGTCGCGGGCGAAACGGTTAATCAGGGTGGTCAGGGCGGTACGGAAGCCTTCTTCGTGGGTGCCACCCTCATGGGTGTTGATGGTGTTGGCGTAGGTGTGCACCGATTCCTTGTAGGCGGTGGTCCACTGCATGGCCACTTCCAGGCTCATCATGCGGTCGGTGTCTTCGGTTTCGAAGGCGATGACGTCTTCGTGCACGGTGGTGAGCTTCTTGGAGGTGTTCAGGAAGTTGACGTAGTCAAAGAGGCCGTCCTTGTACATGTAGGTGACGGTCTTGTAACCGTTGGCGTCAGCACCTACCTGGTTGAGAGGCAGCTTCTCAGGCTTCTCTTCACCGGTAACTTCATCCCCTTCGTGCAGCTCGCGCTCGTCGGTCAGCTGGATGGTCAAGCCCTTGTTGAGGAAGGCCATCTGCTGAAAGCGAGCCCGCAGGGTCTCGAAGTCGAACTCAACAGTTTCGAAGATGTCGGGGTCTGGGTAGAAGGTCTGGGTGGTGCCGGTTTCGTCGGTTGCCTCGCCGCGGGTCAGGGGCTTGACGGTGTGGCCGCCGTTGGCGTAGCTGATGTGCCACTTGTAGCCCTGGCGGCGCACCTCGGTTTCGACCTTGGTCGAGAGCGCGTTCACAACAGAGATACCCACGCCGTGCAGACCACCGGAGACCGCGTACCCGCCGCCGCCGAACTTACCGCCAGCGTGCAGGATGGTCATAACGACCTCGACGGTAGGCTTCTTCTCGGTGGGGTGCTCATCGACGGGAATGCCTCGCCCGTTGTCGGCAACTCGAACCGCGCCGTCCTTCTGAATGACGACCTCGATCAGGTCGGCGTGCCCTGCCAGGGCTTCATCGACAGAGTTATCAACGACTTCGTAGACCAGGTGGTGCAGGCCGCGTTCGCCGGTTGAACCGATGTACATACCGGGGCGCTTGCGAACGGCTTCAAGGCCCTCAAGGACCGTGATGTCGGCTGCGCCGTATTCGTGGGAGGTTTCTTCAGTTGCCACTGGTAGTTAGGCTCCTTGCATGGTCGGTCTCGCACCGGCAGCCGTTCAGCGCGGACGGCCGCGCACAGGGAGGCGGGGCAGGGTGGGCTGTACGGACGGGCAGGCGCGCGTATTCTGCTCCCAATTCTACCGCACAGGGCTATTTTTGAACCTGTTTTGTGATGTTTTAGAGGGGTACTTACTGCCAGAAGCTACCCAGAGAGCCGTCAGAGCGCCCAACCCCCCGATGCTGTGGGTTCTCACAGGGGCAGGGGGTCAGGGGCGCAGAAACGATTTTTATAATTTACCTTCCCTAACCTACTACCCGTAGGTATCGCGGGGTCCCCGCCCTCCGGGTGCAACCCGTCGCCCTTTTTTCCAGGAGGGAGCCGCTGGGCCAAAGGCTCGTACATCCTTGACGACATCGTCACCTAGCTCCCCATTGAAGCGACGCATAATGTCGTACTTCATCTGGCGGATCTGCACGGCCCAGGCAGTGGATTCACAGCGCACGGTCATGACCCCGTCTTCAAAACTTTCGGGGGTGGCTTTTGAGGCAATCTGGGGACCGACCAACTTGTCCCAGCGGGCCATGACCGATGAAACAGCTAGGGGAGTAGTCCAGCCTCTTTCCATAATGACGCGATCTAACAGGCCACCCAGACTCTGGGGGTCTCGAGCACTGGGGCCAGCCCCGGTGTAGCCACCCAGCTGGCCACTTGCTTCTGTTGAGGTGTAGCGGCGGATTTTAGTGCCAGGTTCAGCATTCATCACCCGCCCGAAGTCTTTGATGATTTTTTGCCCGGCTGCACCCTGCACGCGGTGCTCACCGCGGGCTTCTTTAGCAGCTCGTATGCGGCTGAGCAGGGCATGGGGAGCATCCACCGCTTCTACATCATATTCTGAATCAACCATATTTACCCCACTGCACAATTATTCCTGATTTGGAATATTAACTAGTGGGAAGCTTTCCACTCGGGCACTACCGGGCTCAACCCTGACCAGGGTAATCTCTCCCAGTTCTTCAGGGATATCGCTGGCTACAGCACAGGTCACCAAGACCTGTTCAGCCCCGGCCACAATAGCACCCAACTTATGACGCCGGGCAGTATCAAGCTCAGCAAAGACATCGTCAAGAATCAGAATCGGCGAGGCCCCGGGGGCGTCATTATCTGCCAGGTGCACATACCAGGAGGCCAGCTTCAGAGCCAGGGCGTAGGACCAGCTTTCACCGTGGGAGGCAAAACCCTTGACCGGAATACCGCCCAGCTCCAGAGCCAGGTCATCTCGGTGGGGTCCCACCAGGGTTACGCCCCGCTCCAGCTCTTCCCGCTGCTTATCGGCAAAACCGCGCAGCATGGCCTCTCGCAAATCGTCTACGCTCATCAGGGCAGCGCTCGGAAGAACAGCGGAAGAAATCGGCGGGAAAACGGTGGAGTCATAGACCAGGCTGACGCTCTTGGATCCGTCCGTAAGTTCTCCATAGGCACGCTGGAGCTGGGGCAGAAGCAGGGCCAGGGTCCGCAGACGGGCCTGGAGGAGGTGGGCACCGGCGTCCGCTAGCTGCTTGTTCCAGACCTCCAGGGTATAGGCGTCCTCCTGCCCGTTGCTGCGCCGCGAGCGCATGGACTTGAGCAGGGAGTTACGTTGGCGTAGCACCCGCTCATAGTCGGCCCGGTAGCCAGCGACCGAGGGGCGCAGGGAGACAGCCAAATCGTCGAGAAAACGGCGTCGCCCGGCGGGATCCCCCTTGACCAGCTGAAGGTCTTCGGGGGAGAAAAGCACGGTACGGGTCACGCCTAGGGCCTCACGGGCGCGGACGGGCGCCGCCCGGTTGATGCGCACCCGGTTACTTTTACCGGGGGCCAGCTCGAACTCAAGAACGGTCTGCTGGTTGCCGCGGACCGTGCGGGTGCGGATGTAGGCGCGGTCAGCGCCCACACGTACCAGCGGGGCGTCCTGACTCACCCGGTGTGAAGCCAGCTGCGCGGTGTAGTCGATGGCTTCAACGATGTTGGTCTTGCCCACCCCGTTTGAGCCGAGAAAGACGGTGACACCCGGGGTGAGGGGTATGGTCAGGAGCTGGTAGGTGCGGTAGTCCATCAACGAAAGGTGGTCGATGTACAGCGCGCCCTCCTTGAGATAGCGGTTTTACTGGTTCTGCAGGCGGATAGGCATGAGCAGGTAGCGGTAGTTCTTCTCGTCCTCAGCCTGCCAGTCTTCCTGCTCAGAAAGCACAACGGGCTTGCGGGGGTCGGTGAAGGAGAAGCGTACGAACTTGTTAGCCGCGAAGGTGTGCAGACCCTCTGAGAGATAGCTGGGGTTGAAGGCTACGGTGATGTCGTCCCCGTGCAGGTGGGCTTGCAGAACCTCGGTTGCCTGGGCGTCCTCGCCGGTGCCAGCGTCCAGGGTGACCTGGCCCTGGCTGAAGGCCAGGCGGACGGGGGTGTTGCGTTCAGCGACCAGGGAGACGCGGCGGACGGCCTCCATGAGGTCGGAGGTGCGGACGATAGCGTGAACAGGGGTAACTTCGGGGAAGAGGGAGCGAATCTTGGGGTACTCGCCATCGACCAGCAGGCTGGTGGTACGGCGGGAATCAGACTCGAAACCAATGAGTTCGTGGGCGTCAGACAGAGCAATCGACAGCTCACCTGCCCCGCCCAGGGTCTTAGCGACCTCAGACAGGGTCTTAGCCTTGACCAGAGCCGCAGTAGAGATAGAAGCGTCTGCGGGGTTCCAGGTCAGTTCGCGCATGGCTAGACGGTAGCGGTCAGTGGCTAGCAGGGTGATCTGGTCACCTTCAATTTCTACACGGACGCCGGTCAGAATCGGCAGGGTATCGTCCTTTGAAGCTGCTACCGATACCTGGGTAACTGCCTTGGCGAATTCAGAGCCTTCGACGGTACCTGAAACTGCCGGGAGGGCAGGTAGCTCGGGGTAGTCAGCTACGGGCATGGAGGACAGGTTGAAGTTAGAAGAACCGCAGGATAGGTGGACCTTGCCCTCACGAAGTTCAAAGGTCACATCGGACTTGGGGAGTGAACGGCAGATATCAGCGAGTAGGCGGCCTGAGACGAGGGCTTCACCTTCTTCTGCGATGTCGGCTGCGATGTTGAGTTTAGCTGAGGTCTCATAGTCGAAGCTGGCGATAGAGACTTCACTGGCAGCTGCCTTGATGAGCAGACCAGAGAGTACCGGTACGGGCGGGCGGGGGGAGAGGGAACGGGCAGTCCAGCTGACGGCCTCGGCCAAAGTATCGCGTTCGACAGTAAATTTCACTGGAGCACCTTCCAAAGCTTTAAACATGAGAAGCCCCTAAAACGGGCACAGTTCAGTTGTCCAGTCTACCGGACTGACCTAGCTCCATAGCCAGTTTTCTGTAATTACAAGCCGTGACCCTGAACCGAAGGGCCGTGGAGGAAAATCTGTAATTACAAGAGCCGACCCTCAGGCAAGAGTGCGCGCGTAGATTTTTTGTTATTTGACGTTTTTTCTTTAAGAATCGTAGTGTTAATAACCCCTGTGAAAACTGTGGAAAACCCCGTTTGAGCCCGGAATACCGGCAAAGTGCTTGTGGGGCACCTGTGCAGAAAACCTAGCTCCACTGTGAATGAATAGTGAATGGATATTTATGCAGATAATGAACTGCACAGGCTTTGCATATTCATGCACTTAATATCCACAGTAAAACCCCTTAAGTCTCAAAGTTATCCACAACCCTGTGACTAGGCCTTTTAGGGTTAGGACGCGTCGCGGGAACCCTGCTTAATACGGTTGGTAAGCTCTGTGACCTGGTTAAAGATAGGTCGACGCTCCGCCATGAGGTTACGAATCTTGCGATCTGCGTACATGACGGTGGTATGGTCACGGTCGCCCAGCTCCTGCCCGATACGGGGCAACGACATATCGGTGAGCTCTCGCAATAGGTACATGGCAATCTGACGAGCGTTCACTAGAGTCCGGCTACGGGACTTGGACCGCAAATCCTCAATCGTCACATCGAAGTACTCGGCCGTTGCCTGCAGCACCTGCGAGGCTGTGATCTCCTGGGCACCGTCGTCCAGCAACAGGTCCTTGAGTACCTGCTCAGCCAGCTGCATATCCACTGGCTGCCCCTGCAAGGAGGCAAAAGCGGTCACACGAATCAGCGCGCCCTCCAGCTCACGAATGTTGGTGGAGATATGCGAGGCAATATATTCCATCACGTCATCAGGCACATCAAGACCCTCGTTCTGAGCCTTCTTACTCAGAATTGCGATACGGGTTTCGAGCTCTGGCGGCTGCACATCGGTAATCAGACCCCACTCAAAACGCGAGCGCATACGCTCAGCAAAACCGGTGAGCTGCTTGGGCGGCAGGTCAGAGGTAATAACCACCTGCTTTTGGTGATTATGCAGGGCGTTGAAGGTATGGAAGAACTCCTCCTGGGTGCTGTCTTTCCCTGCCAGGAACTGAATATCGTCGATCAGGAGCATATCGACATTGCGGTAAATCTGCTTGAAAGTAATACCGTTGTTATCGCGAATAGAGTTGATGAAGTCGTTGGTGAACTCTTCAGAATTCACGTAGCGCACCCGCAAACCGGGGTAGAGGCTCTTAGCATAGTGGCCAATGGCGTGCAGCAGGTGGGTCTTACCCAGACCCGAGCCGCCGTAGATAAAGAGGGGGTTGTAGGCAGACGCTGGGGTTTCGGACACCGCGAAGGCAGCTGCGTGGGCAAAACGGTTGGACTGGCCAATCACAAAGCTATCAAAGGTGTACTTGGGGTTCAGGCGTGCGGTGGAGTCCCAGGTCTTTGCTTCCCCTGTCTCTGCGGGGGCCTCGACCAGCTCACCTGCCTCAACAGGCTCTTCAAGAGGCTCTACCTCATGGTTGACCTGGGCAAACTCGGCAGCTGCCGGTGCCTGTCCAAAGGCAGGAGCGGCGTCCGGACGCTGGTGGGCAGCTTCGTCGAAACCGGCGTGGGGAGCCGGCTCCCGCTCAGCGGACGCAGGGAAAGACGGAGCAGCAGGACGCTCGGTTGTGGGCAGCGCCACCTTCTCAGGAGAATTCTCGAGGCTGGTATCAATAATGAAAGCCTCGGTCACCCCCTGACCAAAGGTTGCAGTGATAGCTTCTTGCAGGGTGTCTTTGAGTTCGTGCTGAAAAATATCGCGGGTGAACTCGCTGGGCACCGCAATCAGTAGCACATTCCCCATAAAAGCGTGAGGCTGAGCTAGGCCAATATGGGCACGATGACGCTGAGCCACCGAGGTATCTGCCCGCAGCAGAGTCACCAGGTGCATCCACTTCTTCTGAAGCTCAGGGTCCATGTAATCGCCCACGGGCTCTCCTTTAATCTCAGGTCACGTAAAAAACTTACCCACAGCTTAGCCGCAGGATCCACCGATTTATCACCATCTTATCCACAGGGTGGAAAACTTGTGATTTAACGAGGGGAGTACCTGTTTACAGTATGTGATTAAACCGCGCACCGCTAGCTCAAAACCGCAGATTTTGTAACTTACAACTTTTCCTAGCAGGCCTGTGGATAAGTCCCGCTAGGACGGCTGTGCTCCCGCGCTATCCACAGGTGTGGGCAAACTCTCCCACCTACCTGTGATTAAAGACCTACCCCTAGCGGGCTTGACCTTATATCGCAACCTCTTCTAGAGTTGTTTAGTCAAAGTGTGCTAGGACTATGCCTATATCTAAGGCCTGATATCCGCCCCTCAGCGGCGGAGCTAACACACAAGCAAGAAGCGTCAACCTGTTCGAAGAACTGTTGAAAGGTTGGCCCCCGTACCAACCATTTTTGGAGTAACCAAATGAGCAAGCGGACTTTCCAGCCGAATAACCGCCGCCGCGCCAAGAAGCACGGCTTCCGTCTTCGCATGCGCACCCGTGCAGGCCGCGCCATCCTCGCGAACCGTCGTTCAAAGGGCCGCGCAAGCCTCTCAGCATAAGGCTTTACATCTCCTCGCCTCGGCCTAGCCCCTTGTGTAGGCCAGCGTGATCACGCAGCCCGCCGAGAGACGACCGAAAAGACAAAGGAGACTACGTGCTGGCACAACAGCACCGGATGCGAGCTTCGGCTCAATTCTCAGCAACTACACGTTCCGGCGCCCGCTCAGGGCGTCGGAACTTAGTTCTATATACAGCCAAAACAGGCCAAGAACCAACCATCGTCGGTTTCATCGTCTCGAAAGCCGTCGGTAACGCGGTCACCCGCAACAAAACCAAGCGACGCCTTCGCGATATCATCGCCTCCTTCGTCGCCGAAAACCCCACCGGCTACCAGGTGGTTGTACGGGCCCTGCCGCCGGCAGCATCCGCCCCCTACACCGACCTCGAAACAGACCTGACCAGCGCGCTGGTCACCACCCTCAAAAAGCTCGGTACCACCGCCGGAGAGGAGCTCTAAGCCATGAGCGCCTCCCATCAGCACTCCCGCGGGGCTCACACGGACGAAGACGTCCTGCTCAACCAGGCCCCCCACGAGTTCGTCGTACCCACCACCCTCGTTCAGGCAGCTATCACCCTGCCCCAGAACGTCCTCATCGCTTTCATCAAGATCTACCGCGCCATCGTCTCGCCGCTCTACGGCAACGTCTGCCGGTACTATCCGAGCTGCTCAGCCTACGGGCTCGAAGCACTCACCACCCACGGCGCCACACGCGGGCTCTCACTGACCGTCCGCCGTCTACTGCGCTGCCACCCCTGGGCCACCGGAGGCCTCGACCCTGTTCCACCCGGACGGCGCACCTTCGCCCCCGGCAGCGAACCCAAAATAATACTTCTAAACCACCCGCACCAGCACCTGAACCACTAACAGGCACTGGCTGCAGTCCACCACAACCGGCTCACACACCCGAGCCAGGGAGAGAACTATGTTCGACATCATTCTCTGGCCCTTCAAATGGATCGTCTCGGCGATTCTCTGGGCATTCCACGAACTCTTCACCGCCATCGGCATGGACCCCGCGTCCGGCGTCACCTGGGTGCTGGCCATCATCGGCCTGACCCTGGTCATGCGAACCCTCACCATCCCGCTCTTCATGAAGCAGATCAAGGCCATGCGCGGCATGCAGGAGCTGCAACCTGAACTGGCCAAGCTCCAGGCCAAGTACAAGGGCAAGACCGACCAGCTCTCCCGCCAGGCCATGGCTCAGGAGCAGATGGAACTCTACCGCAAGACCGGCTCCAACCCCCTGGCCTCCTGCATGCCCATCCTGGTGCAGATGCCCATCTTCTTCGGCCTCTTCCAGGTGCTCAACGGTGTACCCAGCGCAGCTGCCAACAACGAGAGCATCCTTATGCTCTCCAACGACAAGGTCGAGCAATTCAACGACGCCTACATCTTTGGCGCCCCCCTCTTCTCCACTATGCTGCGCCCCGGCGATGGTAACCACGCAGCGACCATCATCATCGCCGCCATCATGGTCGTGCTCATGAGCGCCACCCAGTTCTACATCACCAAGCAGCTCTCGGTGAAGAACATGTCGGACGCCGCTAAGCAGTCCCCCATGTACCGCCAGCAGCAGATCATGCTCTACGTGCTGCCCCTGGTATTCGCTATCTCGGGTATCAACTTCCCCCTGGGCGTGCTCGTCTACTGGACCGTCTCCAACTTCTGGTCACTGGGCCAGCAGTACTGGGTCATCAAGAACAACCCCACCCCCGGCTCCCAGGCTGAGCGAGAGCTCAACGAGCGCCGCGCCGCTAAGGGTCTGCCCCCCGTCGGTAAGACCAAGGAGCAGCACGAAGCCGAGCTTGAAGCCCAGCGTGAGCGTGCCAACCGCGGCCAGCGTCAGCAGCCTATGAGCAAGAAACGCCAAAAGCAGCAGAACAAGAAGAAATAGCGGCAGCTACAGGAGGAACCCCCATGACTGAAGCCTACGAAGAAACCGCCGCAGACGACGTCCTAGATATCGACTCTGAGCAGGGCTTTGAGGACGAAGGCGACATCGCCGCTGACTACCTCGAAGAACTCCTCGACATCGCAGACATCGACGGTGACATCGACATCGAGGTGCGCAACGGCCGCACCTACCTCTCGGTTGTAACCGAGGACGGCAATAACACCGAACTCTCTGCCCTCGTGGGTGAAGACGGCGAAGGGCTGGACGCCCTGCAGGAGCTCGTGCGCCTCTCAGTGCTAGCTGCCACCGGTCAGCGCACCCGCCTGATTCTGGACATCGCTGAGCATCGTGCCGGCCGCCAGAAGGCTCTCGTGGACATGGCTGAAACCGCCATTGCCCGCGTCAAAGAAACCGGTGACGATGTGCACCTGGAGCCCCTGGGCTCCTACGAGCGCAAGCTGGTACACGACATCGTGGCAGCCCACGGCCTCCACTCCGAGTCCGAAGGCGCTGGCCCCGACCGCCATATCGTCATCATGCCGGCGGAGGACTAAACCATGAGCGAAGAAACCACTGCTCTACCCGAGCTGGCAGGCCCCACCCTGGTGGCTGCCGACCAGATCTTCGGCGACCGCCTGCCTCTGGCTGAGCGCTACGTTGAGCACCTGGCTACCAGCGGTATCGAACGCGGCCTTATTGGCCCCCGCGAGGTGCCCCGCCTCTGGGAGCGCCACGTACTCAACTGCGCCGTCGTTGAAGAGTTCATCGAGGACGGTGCCCGCGTCGCCGACGTGGGCTCCGGTGCGGGCTTGCCCGGCCTCTGCCTGGCTATTGCCCGCCCCGACCTACATCTGACCCTTATTGAGCCCCTGGAGCGCCGAGTTATCTGGCTGACCGAGGTTGTGGACGATCTCGGGCTCGATAACGTCGATATTCTGCGCTCGCGCGCTGAGCAGGCCGTAGGTCAGGTTGACGCTGACTATGTGACCGCCCGTGCCGTCTCAGCCCTCGTTGGTCTGCTGGACATCACCCTGCCGATTCTGCGCGGTACTGGCCAGCTGCTAGCCCTCAAGGGTCGCAGCGCGGCGGACGAGATTACCAAGGCTCAGAAGAAGCTCAACAAGTACGGCGCTCGCGAGACCGAAATTTTGGTTGCCGGTGAGTCCCTGCTCGAAGAGCCCACCACTGTAGTGCGCGTTAGCCTCTAACCTTTACCCGAGGACGGCAAAGCCCGGCTCCCCTGACAAGGGGAGTCGGGCTTTTTCTTAAGGGCCTATCGGGGGTCCCTTCTGAAGATAAACTCAAAGTCCCGGGTGCTGCCCACCTCGAAGTAGTAGTCGCCCACCCGTTTAAAGCCGTAGTGGCTGTAGAGACGCTGAGCCCCATAGTTTTCAGACCAGACGCCCAGCCACAGGGTGCGTTGTGGCTTGTCCTTGAGAAGCCACTGGAGGGCCTTTTCAAGGAGCTGGGAGCCCAGACCCTGCCCCTGGTGCTCAGAACGCACGTAGAGCCGCCTGATCTCTCCATCAGCGCTTTTGAGCTCGGGGTGGGGGAGATAGGCGGAGGACGCTACTACGTAGCCGATGAGGTTGCCGCCCTGCTCCGCTACCCAGATGCCGTAGTTGGGGTTGGCGATATCACGCGCGTATCCCGCTTCTGTGTAGGCCTCGGCCAGGTAGGTGGCTAGGTCTTCTGGTGGATGGTAGGTAAAGGTTTCAGAGAAGGTTTCTGCTGAAAGGACGGCCAGGTTGGCGGCGTCTTCTGGGCGGGCTGGTCGAATGATGGTCATGGTTGGTGATTATAGAACTGGAGGGGTGTTTCACGTGAAACGTGGGGAAATATTTATTTAAACAACCTATAAATAGTGTTTGCTATTTATCAATTCAGGTGGCCGGGTGTAAGCAGGTAACCTTAGAGGAGCGAGACCATCACACCTACCGAGGGAGCACAGCCGGTGTCTACTATCTCCAATATTCCCGATTTTGGGTTACCACCTGAACCTCAGGATGCCTCCGCAAAGCCCGACCGCGGCTCACATGTTTCACGTGAAACACGTGAAAAGCTCGAGCGTGCTGACCTTGCATCCGCCCAGAATAACCCCATCAGCCAACAGGACCGCTCTGCCAAGCAGCAATTTGAAGCGCTGGCAAGCGAGACTCTCAGCCGCCCCCATGAGACTCGCATCTTTACTATCTCCAACCAGAAAGGTGGGGTTGGTAAGACCTCAACCGCTGTCAATCTAGCTGCCGCTCTCGCCCTCAAGGGCATGAACGTTTTGGTGATCGACAACGATCCCCAGGGTAATGCATCTACTGCCCTAGGCATTGAGCATGGGGTAGAGGTTCCTTCAACTTACGATGTTCTGATTGACGATAAGCCCCTGGCCGATATTGTGCAGCCCTGCCCCGATATCGAGAACCTTTGGTGCGCCCCTGCCAACATCGATCTAGCGGGTGCTGAAATCGAGCTGGTCTCTATGGTGGCCCGAGAGACGCGATTGAAGACCGCTGTATCTGATTACGCGGCAGCCCGCGAAGCAGCCGGCCTTCCCCGCCTGGACTATATCTTCATTGACTGCCCGCCCTCCCTGGGCTTGCTCACCATCAACGCTTTCTGTGCTGCTCGTGAAGTGCTGATTCCTATTCAGTGTGAGTACTACGCCCTGGAAGGGCTGAGCCAGCTGCTGAAGAATATCGGCATGATTCAAAAGCACCTCAACTCAGAGCTGCACATTAGCACCATCTTGCTCACCATGTACGACGGCCGTACCAACCTTTCATCCCAGGTTGCTGACGAAGTGCGGGAGCACTTCCCAGATCAGGTGCTCGATACCGCTATTCCCCGGTCTGTGCGCGTCTCTGAAGCCCCCAGCTATCAACAAACGGTGATGAGCTATGACCCTACCTCACCCGGCGCTGTGGCTTATTTGAAAGCCGCCATGGAGATGGCAAAAAGGGCATAAACACAGTATCAAAGATGTTTTAGCAAATATTTACAGAAAGCCCCAGCGGACTCGCAGCGAGCGTGAGCCTTCTGGGTCTCTCGGATAAGCTCAGTGAGAATAGCGGCGCCTTGTGTTTACACGGGGCGCCGTTGGTCTACGCAGCGCAGTTGACTCCACTAGACTTGGGTGGAGAAAACTTTTGAGCACGGAGGTCAATGTGGCAGAGAAAAAACGCGGTCTAGGTCGGGGTCTGGGAGCCCTCATTCCGGAGAGCGCAAAGCCCCCGGTAGAGAAGAAAGAAAACGCTCCGGCAGATAGTGAACAGCTCGATCTGGGCCTAAGTGTAGAGGTTCCTGCCCCCGCTCAAAAGAGTGTTTCACGTGAAACATCCAAGAAGAAGCGGGCGGATATGGGAGCTGCCCTCCGCACCGCAACGAGTTCGCGGCGTCCTGTCGATTTCTTCTTCGGCGACGAAACCGCTGCAGCAGGAGACGGCCTTGTGCCTGTTCCTGGCGCTGATTTTGCGACCCTCAATGTCACCGATATTCACCCCAACCGCAAGCAGCCTCGTACCGACTTTGACGAGCACGATATGCAGGAGCTGGTGCACTCTATTAAAGAAATCGGTGTGCTTCAGCCGATTGTTGTGCGCCCCAGCCGGGAGGACGGTGCTGAAAAGTACGAGCTTATTATGGGTGAGCGCCGCTGGCGCGCTACCCAGCGGGCGGGCCTGACCACCATTCCTGCGATTATTCGTGAGACTCAGGACGAAGACCTGCTGCGGGATGCCCTGCTGGAGAACCTCCACCGTTCACAGCTCAACCCCATAGAAGAAGCTGCCGCCTACCAGCAGCTTCTGGAAGAGTTTGGAACCACCCAGGAGCAGCTGGCCCAACGCATTGGTCGCTCTCGCCCGCAGATTTCAAATACTATCCGCCTGCTGAAACTGCCTGCCCTGGTTCAGCGCCGGGTTGCTGCCGGTACTATTTCTTCGGGGCACGCGCGTGCTCTACTCGGGCTGAAAAAGGCTGCTGATATTGAGACTCTGGCTCAGAAGATTGTGAACGAGGGCTTGTCTGTGCGAGCTGTTGAAGAGCTTGTGTCAGCTGGTAGCTCTGCTGCCCCCGAGCGTGCTCAGAAGACCACTAAGGTGCAGGACCACTCAGAACGTCTGGATTATCTGGCCGATGCTTTGGCCGACAAACTGGATACCAACGTCAAAATTAATCTGGGAGCTCGTAAGGGCAAGATGACCATCGAGTTCGCCTCTGTGGATGACCTCAATCGAATCCTTGATGTTATTGATCCTAAGCTCAAGAAAAAGTAGGGGAGTGGGCAGTCCATACCGTTTTGCTCCTCCTCGATAGCTGGGAGCGGCACCTGCGTGAAACGTAGGTGCCGCTCCTTTATGTTTCACGTGAAACGGGACGCATGAGGGGGTTTCCTCAACGAAAATCAGGGTTTTTGGGGCTGGTAGAGAGGTGAAAAGCGCTGTGAGGCTCTGTGTGAGCCTTAAAAGACGTGAGGCTTACTTGGATATGGGGAGGGGAGAGTTAGGCTGGGAGAGAGGCTTCTGGGGCTTCAGTTTTTTGCTGCTAGAGCGCAAAACCGTATGAATTCTTTGTTGCGTTGCATGCCGCAGATCTGTGTCTGGCCCCTGCTGATGGGGGTTCTTATCTTCTGCTTCCCAGTAAATTGTCCATGAGGATGTGAAATGTGGGCGTAGAGAAGTAGTGATGTGAATGCCACGTGTTTTACACTGGGTGTATCACAAGGAGGTGGTGATTGTGAATTTTTTCTATGAATTTATTTCCTGGTTTGGCGTTTTTATTATTTACGGTTTGATGTTTCTTGCCTTTGTTGCCGTTGTGCGCCGTGTGGTTATTAAAGAAAATCCTAAAGCGAGAAATTCTAAAAATAAACCTGTCGCTAGTAAGGGTGATATATCTTCTGTTAATAAATTGACGCTGGGTGATGCTTTAGCCCAGCCTGTGGAATTATATGGTTCCTCTTTTGCTCCCGGTCGATCTGCTGGATATGAAGCATCCCAGAAAAGCGGACGCGAGAGCTCATCGATCCATGATCCCGGCAAAGACCCTCTAGAATCATAAAACAACCTTGATGAATTAAGTTTGTTTAAATTGAAAGGTTATTCCTCTGTTTCACGTGAAACAGAACCTGGTTGATACGCTCAGTCATCGCTGATTTTCAACTGAAAATAGAGATTGAAATATGTCGAATAAATTATTTTTTGCAGCTCTTCTTATATGGATATGTGCTGTAGGCGCCGAATTGTTTATTTTCTCGCAAACGTTTACCTCGTGCCCAACTAATCTTGATTCTATTTATGGTGAAGCAGGCTTTTCATTTATTCCTTTAGGGTACACCTGTACTTGGGAGAATCTCCCCGAGGGTGCGGTAGTAAAAAGTTATCCATCTCTATCAACCCTGCTGGCACCGCTGGTGCTTTTATTGTGGGGATATAGTCTTTTAAAAAATAGAAAATCTTCTCAATAATAAAAATACGGGGCCCTCCTGCTTTGGCAAGAGGGCCCCGTTCGTGAAGTCTCTAGAGCTTACTTAAGGAACTCCGCAAACTCCTGTTCCAGGGCAGCCTTGGGCTTGGCGCCCACGGTCTGCTTGGCAACCTCGCCGTCCTTGAAAACATAGATGGCGGGGATAGAGGTAATACCGTACTTCATTGCGGTGGCGGGGTTGTTCTCAACGTCGAGCTTGAGCACCTTGACCTTGTCACCGTACTCTTCACCGAGCTGGTCGATGATGGGGCCGACCATGCGGCAGGGGCCGCACCATTCAGCCCAGAAATCGACGATGACGGGCTTGTCTGACTTCAGAACCTCGTCAGCAAAAGTAGCGTCAGTAACCTGCTGTGCCATGATAAATAACCTTTCGTAGAGGGGTAGGGGGAGGCTTAGAGGGCCTCAAGGTAGTGCTGGGCATCCAGAGCCGCGACGCAGCCTGAACCGGCTGCTGTGATGGCCTGGCGGTAGGTGGGGTCGATGACATCGCCTGCGGCAAAGACACCCGGGATAGAGGTACGGGAAGAGCGGCCCTCAACGGCGATAGTGCCGGCCTCGGTCAGGTCCAGCTGGCCCTGAACCAGGGAGGTGCGGGGGTCTGAACCGATAGCAACGAAGACACCCTCAACATCCAGGGTGGTTTCCTCACCGGTCTTTACATTCGACAGGGTCAGGCCGGAGACCTTCTCGCCACCGTCGATAGTCTTAACAACCGAATCCCAGATGACCTCAATCTTCTCGTGGGCCAGAGCTCGCTGAGCCATGATCTCTGAGGCGCGGAAAGAATCGCGGCGGTGAACTAGGTAAACCTTCGAGGCAAAAGAGGTCAGAAAAAGGGCCTCTTCGAGGGCGGAGTCGCCGCCGCCAATAACAGCCAGGGCCTTCTCCTTGAAGAAGAAGCCGTCGCAGGTTGCACACCAGGAGACGCCGTGGCCAGAGAGGCGGGCTTCGCCGTCCACACCTAGCTTGCGGTACTCAGAACCGGTGGAGATGATGACGGTCTTGGCCAGATGAACTGACCCGTCGGTCAGAATAACCTTCTTGACATCGCCCTCCAGCTCAACCTCGGCAACGTCCTCGTAGCGGATATCCGCACCAAAACGCTCGGCCTGGGCACCGATGTTGGTCATCAGTTCTGGGCCCTGAATACCGTTGATGAAGCCGGGGAAGTTCTCGACCTCGGTGGTGGTCATCAGGTCACCACCGGGGGAGATAGAAGAAGCAAAAAGGACGGGCTTGAGATTGGCCCGTGCGGTGTAAATAGCGGCGGTGTAGCCCGAGGGGCCTGAGCCCACGATGATGACGTTGTGGACGGGCTGGTCGCCGCTCTCGGCGGTGGCGTCGGGGGCAGTGGTAGTGGCCGCTCCTGCCAGGTTGAGGCCGGCAGCAGCGCCGCCGAAGAGGCCTCCGAGTGCGTTGTCGGTCATTGGTTCTCCTTGGTATTGGTAGTGCGCTATAGAAAGGAACGGCGGGTGGGTGGGGTTTATTCCCAACCCACCCGCCGGCGGTGTAGCTAGTGTGTTACTTGACGGAAATTTCTGCCAGTCGCAGGCCGTAGGTGTAGCCCGGGACGATGGGCTGGCTCAGCTGCGGGGCACTGGTGAACTGAACGATGATGTATTCGGTCTTGCCGTCCTGGGCGTCTTTGTCGAGCTGGACGGTGGTCTCACCGGTGGCCGCAAAGCTACCGGAGCCGATTTCGGTGGCCCCGTCGATGGAGGCTGAATCGTTGGCGTAGATGGTGAATGCGCCGCCTACACCTGAAACCTGGTTGATGGTGATGCTGTTGACGGTGGTTGCCTCATCGAGCTTGGCTGAGAGATAGAAGGAATTGGTCAGCCCACCAAAGTTCGCTGAGCCAAAGGCCAGAGAGAGCCAGGTGGTGGAGGCATTGCCGTCGGTCAGGTTGCCCAGTAGGGAGTCACTTTCAGCCATGAGGGTGGGGGCGGATGGCACCGTGCGGGTGAAGGTTCCCTCGATCTTGGGGGTGGGTAGGGCGGTTTCGCTGGGGGTTGCTGAGGCGGACGCACTGGCTGAGGCGGACGCGGACGCGCTCGGGGAGGCGGTGGCTACGGCGGTGCCGTTAGCATCGAGTACCTGCTTTGAAGCGTCAGAATCCACCATGCCGCCGAGGCTGGCAAAGACGGCTCCTGCGCCGATAACTAGCAGTAGGACAGCAGCGATGCCGACTACCCACATGCCACCGTTCCGTTCGGTGGATTCTTCGCCCTCGTAGTAGCCCTCTTCTTCGGCGTCGTATTCTTCGAACTCGTCGGCGGGCTCTTCTTCAACGGTGGAGAGATTGCGGGTGGCTGAGATGGAGGTGGCACCCGCTGCCGCTGCTGCACCTGCCGCGGCGGTGGCGTCCTGACCCTGCCCGGAGGGCTTGCCCTTTGCCACCACGTAGGTATTGGGGGCAGTCAGGGAACCGGTATCACCAAAGATCTCTTCGCCGAACTCTTCGGCAGAGTTGCTCTCGCCCTCGGTCAGCAGTACATCGAGTAGGGTGTCGGGGCGGGAATGAGAGGTGACCAGGTAGGTGCGCTCGCTGTGGTTGCCCAGGTCGAGCACCTGCACCGCGGAACGGGAAAGCGCGCTGGAGTTGCGGGCGTTGGTGACCAGAAGACGGCTGTGGTCGGGGGCGGCCACAACAATGGAGACCTTGCGGCCGAGGACCGTATCAAGGCCGTCGAGCACGGCGTCGCCTTTGGCTGTGTCGAGCAGGTGCGCGGTGACTTTGTAGCGATCTCCCAGCAGGGTGTTGAGGGGAATCTGCTGTGTCAAGTGGGGCCTCCCGTTGCGAATGGGTGAGTGATTGGTTAGGTTACTGAGTTTACCCTCTGTGGTGGGCAGTGGGGCGGCGCATACCAATTTTCGCCATAATCGGGTTCATGAGGGTATCGAGTTCTCGCACGCGGAAGAGCATGAGCATGGCGTAGTAGGCCAGGCCCATGATGATTCCGCCGACGAGGACGGTGATGAAGGCGCTGCCACGTGAGGCCCAGGCGAAGCCGTCGAAGGTGTAGCCGCCCAGCAGATAGAGGGCGGCGGCACCGGCTAGACCTGCGCCGATAGAGGCAAAGGAGACGCGGGCGTGGGTTGAGATGAGCTCACGTACCCCGTAGTTGCCCAGGCGGCGGGCCAGGACGCGGTGGCTCAGGTAGACCGCCAGGACGTTCTGCAGGGCGTAGGTGAGGGCTAGGCCGTAGATGATGTGCTGGGGTGCTAGGCGGGAGGCGATGAAGCCCATGGCCACGATAACCACAGCCGAGAAGAGCTGGATGTAGAAGGGGGTTTTGGCGTCTTCTTGGGAGTAGAAGACGCGGCCCATCATAAAGGCGATGGTGAGGAAGGGCCCGCCCAGGGCGATGACGGCGATGGTTTGACCGATGACCGCGCCCGCTTGCTGGGAGCCGCCGCCGAAGATCATGCCGATGGGGCCGGCGAAGACAATGAGGGCTACGGCGCAGAAGATGGTGGCGATGGAGGCGGTGCGTAGGCCGGACGAGAGCGCGGTTGCTACCGAGGTATGGTCGTCGTCTTGGGAGGCGGCAGACATGCGGTTGAAGAGCACCGTGGCAATGGAGAGGCCAATGACGCCGTGGGGCAGGGAGTAGAGCATGGAGGAGTAATTCAGGGCCTGCACACCGGGAATCTGCACGCCCATGGCCAGGAAGTCTTCGCGGGCGCCGACTACACCGGCTGCAACCTTGGCCAGGTAGAGGAAGGCCAGGTTGGAGACGACGCCGGTGGCCAGCGTCCACCCCGCCAGGTTAGCTGCGGTGCCCAGGCCGATACCGCGCCAGCCAAATTTCGGGCGTAGTTTCAGGCCCACCTTGCGCAGGGGGATAAAGAGAATCAGGGCCTGCAGGGCTACACCCAGGGTCGCTGAACCTGCCAGCACCAGGGTCTGGGCAGACGTCCAGCTCTCCAGGTTATGGAAGGGTGGGTTTGTGGTGACGTCCTGGGGGCCGAAGGAAACGATGAAGACAACCAGGGCTGCAATAGCTACCACATTGTTGAGGACGGGAGCCCACATGTACCAGCCGAAGGCACCGCGGGCGTTGAGCACCTGGCCTAGAACCGTGTAGAGGCCGTAGAAGAAAATCTGGGGCAGGCACCAGAGGGCGAAAATCCAGCCGAAATGCTGTTGCTCGGGCGTCCACTTGCTGCCCATCACCGCAATAATGGGCCAGGAGAAGAGCAGGACGACCGCGGTTACTGCCGCTATAC
Organism: Rothia sp. (in: high G+C Gram-positive bacteria); assembly: GCA_030529845.1. Classification (GTDB taxonomy): domain Bacteria; phylum Actinomycetota; class Actinomycetes; order Actinomycetales; family Micrococcaceae; genus Rothia. The sequence continues at coordinate 491,087 of JAUMWB010000002.1, forward strand.
CGCTGACCGCCAACGTTACCAGGCGCGAGACGTAGTCGGAGCCGCCGTCATCGTGCTTGGCAGCCTTAATGATCTGCGGCACCAGGACGGCGTTAAAAATACCGCCAGCTACCAGCACATAAATCAGGTTGGGCAGGGTGTTAGCGGTTTCAAAAATATCGCCCACGGTAGTGGTGGCACCGAGAGCAACAGTAATCAGGAAGGTTTTTACGAAGCCCAGAACCCTCGAAACGAGCGTACCAGCGGCCATAATTGCGCTGGATAAAGCACCGGAACGTGCCACGGGAATCCTTATCTACTCAGTCAGCTAGGAGAGCTGGTGAATGATGTACTCACGGGCAATCTCAGCGATGCGCCGCTCATTGGGGAAGGAGAGTTTACGCCCCAAATCATCGATGTTGACCCAGGCGACATCAACCGCCTCATGGTCGGGGTCGTTCTCGGTGGTTAGCTCGCCACCGGTTGCAGAGAACAAGAAATGGTGAACCGTCTTGTGCACGCGGTGCCCGGACACATTGAACCAGTAGTCGATGGATCCCAGCGAAGTAATCACATTGCCAGAAATACCGGTTTCTTCTTCAATTTCACGGGCAGCCGCTGCCGCCTTGGACTCGTCCCCCTCGGGGTGGCCCTTGGGTAGGCACCATTCCAGACGCCCGCCGCGGTTGATGCGGGCGATGATAGCAACGGGCAGGTTGCGGTCGTCAAAATTGACGATGACGCCGCCTGCAGAGACCTCCTCAACCGTGGGCATGGCAGCAACGGGCGTGAAAGCCCGCCTCTTCGGTGCCCGGGGAATAGGAAAAGTCATGTCTCTACCTTAACCGATATATCGAGGCTATGTTTTAAAAGTTGAGGGTGTAAGTGGTAACTTGTGCGGTTTGCTGGCACGATTGAAGGGTTATGGCGCATGTTTTTGATACCTCCCTCATCCACCCGGTAGCACGTGAAGCGGGCGAGCTCTTTGCCCGCGCGGGCTTTGAATTAGCCCTGGTGGGCGGGCCTGTCCGTGACCTGTTTTTGGGGGAAACCTCGGTAGATTTGGACTTCACTACCAACGCCACTCCTGATGAAACCCTGGCTGTGGTGGACGGCTGGGCCGACGCTACCTGGGAGATCGGCAAGGAGTACGGCACCATCGGCATCCGCAAGGGCAATGAGATGGTTGAAATCACCACCTACCGTGCTGAAAAGTACGACCCTGATTCCCGTAAGCCGGTGGTCGCTTTCGGTACAGATTTGAAGGAAGACCTCTTCCGCCGCGACTTCACCATCAACTCTATGGCCCTGCGCCTGCCCTCCCTTGAACTGGTTGACCCCTTTGGGGGGCAGGAGGACCTGCAGAAGGGTATTATCCGCACCCCCGGCACCCCGCAGGCGTCCTTCTCTGACGACCCGCTGCGCATGATGCGCGCTGCCCGTTTTGCCTCCCGCCTGGATATTGATCTGGCCCCCGAGGTCTTTGAGGCCATGGTCGATATGGCCGACCGTATTCAGATTATTTCGGCTGAGCGCGTGCGTGATGAGCTGGTCAAGCTCATCTGCGGTGCTGCCCCCCGCCGCGGCGTTGACCTGCTCGTGGAGTCTGGGCTGGCGTCCTTTGTTCTGCCCGAAATCCCGGCGCTCAAGTTGGAGGTCGATGAGCACCACCGCCACAAGGACGTCTACCAGCACTCCCTGACCGTCATGGAGCAGGCTGCCGCCCTTGAAACCGACGCGGACGGCGCCGTTCCCGGCCCCGATTTCGTCCTGCGCTTTGCCGCCCTCATGCACGACATCGGCAAGCCCGCCACTCGCAGGTTCGAGAGCAACGGGGCTGTGAGCTTCCTGCACCACGACGTGGTGGGAGCCAAACTCACCAAGAAGCGCATGCGCGAGCTGCGCTTCGATAACGACACCATCAAGGCCGTTGCCCGACTGGTAGAGCTTCACATGCGCTTTTACGGCTACGGGGATGCCGGCTGGTCAGATTCTGCCGTGCGCCGCTACGTGCGCGACGCCGGGGACTTGCTGGAGCGCCTGCACCGGCTAACCCGGGCGGACGTCACCACCCGCAACAAGCGCAAGGCCAACCGTATCGCGTCCGCCTACGACGACCTAGAGCGCCGTATCGCAGAACTCGCCGAGCAGGAGGAGCTGGACGCTATCCGCCCCGACCTGGACGGTGAAGAAATTATGGCGATTCTGGGTATCAAGCCCGGCCCCCAGGTAGGCCAGGCCTACAAGTTCCTGCTCAACCTGCGCCTGGACGAGGGGGCTTTGGGCAAGGAAGAAGCCACTGCCCGCCTGCTGGAGTGGAGTAAGAAGTAAAGCCAGAAACTTGGGTATAAGCATATAGCCTTATATTTCAATATATAAGGCTATATGCTTATTTTATGTTTGTTTTGACTGTTGACCAGGTAGGGTCATCCGGTGATAAGGACCGGATCCCCGACCTCTTTGCCCTTATCGATGGTCTAGAGGGAGCTGGCCTCCCAACCCGTCCTTTCCAGCGCACCGCAGGCGATGAAGCCCAAGCGGTGTTCGATGACCCAGCCGCTGCGCTTGCAACCGCTCTGACCCTGGTACGCACCGGTCACTGGTACGTGGGTATTGGGGAAGGTGCGGTAGTCGTGCCGCTACCTGAAGAAACCCGCGCAGGGGCAGGGCCCGCCTTTGAAAACGCCCGTAGGGCGGTTGAACGGGCTAAAAAAACAAAAGGACGTTGCTGCTTCGTTGGGTCTGTAGCGGTAGCTCAGCTGGTTAATAGAGCCCTGCAACTGCTAGCCCGCCTTGAAATAGATCGGCAAGAAACCCGCCAGCAGGCAGGAGAAATGGCTCGTCAGGGATTGTCTCAGAAACAGATAGCTGAAAAACTTGGGATAAGTCAGTCTGCCGTGAGCCAGCGGCTCAGTGAGGGCTACTGGTCCGAAACGCGAGCCCTGATAGACGAACTGGTAGAAATCCTGCGGTAGTGAAATTCAACGATGAGGGAGCCGTATGAGCGTCTTTTTAGCCTGTGCCTTAGCAGTTGTGGGTCTAGCGGGTGTTTTACCCAGCTTGCGACCTGCTCTCAAAAGAATGCCAGGAGCGGGCTTCCTGCTTATTCTTCAAACAGCACTCATGGTCACTGTGCTCGTGGTAAGTCTCTATGGGTATATAAATTCCTATCAGGAAATTGGTGTGCTGACCGTGTGCGCTATTTGGGCCGCCGCTTGTGGCGGAAGTCTTCCTCTAGCAACTTTGCTAAACCGTATCGCACACCATGAACCTGAATTCCCCACTGGCTCTGATGATTCGAAACAACTGCATGGGTCGATAACGACACCGGAAGGTGAACAACTTCAGGTTGAAGGAACGCTGAGTTCACAAAAAACACATGAAAGTGCTCTGTTATCCGGTGGGCACTGGATCGGAATCTTTGAACGTCTAACCATCGCCGTGCTGCTCGCCTTTGCACAGCCAGCACTTTTAGCAGCGGTGGTAGCAGTCAAGGGGCTGGCTCGATACCCTGAGATTCGAGCAAAGAGCAGTCTCGCTGAAAAGTTCATTGTAGGGACTTTCGCCTCGGCGCTTTGGGCAGGCCTATGCATCTTGCCCATACACCTGCTCCAAGTAGGCTAAAAGAAAATAGTGGTAGATGGCGAGACTGGTTTCAACGCTGAGGAAGTAGGAAGAACTCACCCCGCAGACTGATGTTTTCTTCAGCCTAAACCCCTAGTGTTAAAAGCGATACCGTCACTCGCAACAAGGGGAGACCCATGCTCGAGGTCAGAAACCTCACCAAAAACTACGGCCCCAAAACGGCCGTCAATGACATCAGCTTCACCGTGCCCAATGGCCGGGTCACCGGCTTCCTCGGCCCCAACGGCGCCGGGAAATCCACCACCATGCGCATGCTGGTGGGACTAGAAAACCCCTCCAAGGGTAGCGCCCTGGTCGACGGCCAAACCTACCGCTCCCTCAAGAGCCCGCTGACCTCCGTCGGCGCCCTGCTCGACGCCAAAGCCATGCACCCCGGGCGTAACGGCGCAGCCCACCTGCGCTCGCTGGCTCTGACCCACGGCATCCCGAAAACCCGCGTTGATGAGGTCATTGAGATGACCGGTCTAGCCGCTGTATCGAAGAAGAAGGTCAAGGGCTTCTCCCTGGGTATGGGCCAGCGCATGGGTATCGCCGCCGCCCTGCTGGGGGATCCCCAGAACGTCATCCTCGACGAGCCCGTCAACGGTCTTGACCCTGAGGGTGTCATCTGGGTGCGCAACCTGGCCCGTCACCTGGCCTCAGAGGGGCGCGCCGTACTTATTTCCTCCCACCTGATGAGCGAGATGTCCCAGACCGCCGACGACCTCATTGTGATTGGTCGCGGCCGCCTGCTGGCCAACTGCTCCATGGAAGACTTCCTGAAAATCGGCGATGAAAACAAGGTTCTTGTGCGAACCGACGCCCGCGAGGCTTTTGCCGCCACTCTGCGCGGAGCTGGCCACATCTTCACCCCCGTCGATACTGACGGTCTGATGGTTGAGCAGGTCCAGGCTCGCGACCTGGCCCAGTTGGCTGCCCGCACCGACGTCCTGCTCCATGAGCTCACCCCGCAAAAATCCACCCTGGAGCAGGTCTACATGAACATGACCCGCGACGATGTGGAATATAGCTCAGCTAGCTTCGATGCACCTCAGCAGAATCTCGGTACGGACGCCCCCGTCAGCTCCCAGCCCCTGGCTGGTGCCGCTACCCCGTCAGCTCCCTGGTCCTCAACCTCAGCACAGGAGAACTAACCATGACTACTGCATCTGTTTCTCCTGCGTCCGCGCAGGTTAACCGTTCCCGTTTTGCCGACCGCAAGCTGACCTTCTGGGGCGTGCTGCGCTCCGAGGTGCTGAAGTTCCGCACCCTTACCACTAACTGGGTCATGACCCTGATTCTGGCTGTGGTGATGGTGGGTATGGCCCCGCTCTACTCTCTTATGCTGAACTCTATGGCTGAGAACGCTGAGATGATGGCTCAGGCTTCTGAGGGTATGGCGCAGACCAACGCCGGCATTGAATCTATGACCAATATGGCATATGCCCTGGGTGCCTCGGGTGTCGATTTAGCCAATATGCTGATCGCCGCTGTTGCTGCTGTATTTATTGGTGCTGAATATGCTACTAGGTCTATACATACTAGTCTGACCGTTGTTCCACGCCGTTCTTCCCTCTATATCGCCAAGCTCTTGGTGCTGAGTATCTACGGCTTCGTGCTGGGCTTTGTGCTAGCTGCCTTGGCCTATGCGGCAGGCTACCCCGTGCTCGATTCGAGCATTCGAGACACCCTAGAGTTCACCGATGGTCTGATGCTCAACTGGGTGGCAGTGGGGCTCTACTTCATGTTCATGACCTGGATGGGCTACGGCTTCGGTGCCCTCTTCCGCAACAACGCCGGCGGCATCGTCATGGTGGTCTTCCTGCTCTTCGTGCTACCCATCATCGCCGCTATCTTCATGGGGCAGTTCGAGTGGGTTGCAGATGCCTACAACTACCTGCCCTCGGGGCTGGGGCGCGTCATCCTCACCTATGATCTGAGCGAGGGTGCCGACATCAGCTACCTAGAGGGCGGCGCTTGGTTTGCCCTGTGGGCCGCCGTGCCTACCCTGTTGGGCTACCTGCGGTTTACCTTCACGGACACCCGCGGCTAAAACCAGCTAGCCCCTCATAGACATAGGGTGGTGATTTCTTCTCTCTGGTAGAAAAGAAGTCACCACCCTTATCGTTTAGCTTTACAATAGAGCCATGGTTGAGCGCAAGAAAAAGGACGGCGAACAATGGCTTGCTCGTGCCGTCTCGCATGCCCGCCCCGAGGCCGTCCGCACAACCTTCACTACGTCCATACAGCGAGTCAGTCGAATCTCCGGCCAGGTCGGCGAATTTTCGGGCCGTGCCGCCGGAATCCTCACCCGCAAGGACGCCCTCACCGTCCGCGTCCGCCTGACCATCACCACCCTCTTTGTCACCCTGCTTGCGGTACTCGTGGCCGCTGTCGGCAACTACCTCTCCCTGACTCACACCCCCGAAGATAGCCTTGACCGCTACATGAGTGCCCTTGAAAACGGCGACTATATCTCGGGTATTGACCGTGAAGCCTACAGCAACTTCAACTACACCTACCTCACCAACTCCATCTACCGTGCCGCACAGGGGCGCGTAGAAAACTACACCATCACGGGCACAGATAAGGACGCCACCGGGCAGGTGACCGCCAGCGTCCTCGCCACCGTTGCCGGGCAGGAACACCAGCTCACCCTCCCCCTGAGCCAGGTGCCCCGCACCGGGCCCTTTAATGACAGCTGGCAGTTGGCTACCCCGGCCCAGTCCTACCTCACCCTGACCGCGCCAGTGGCCCTGGCCGGAGTGCAGGTCAACGGAGAACCTCTCGACCTACCCACCACTCGGCGTACAGAAACAGAGGCAGGCTACCAGTGGGTTATCCCTACCCTGCCCGGTACCTATGACTTCACTCTGCCCAGCAGTTCCTACTACACCCTGAATCACGCCGACCATATCATCACCGCACCTCTACCCGGCCAAGGGCAAACCACCCAAGAGCTCACCCTCGACGTGCGCCCGTCCCCCCGCATGTGGAACGAAACCAACAACCTCATCACCTCCTGGCTAGAACGCTGTGAGAGCGCCCGACGCCTGGACGTTGCCGGGTGCCCCACCTCCCTTCTGCACGGTGAAGACTCGACCACCACCATCAGCAACGTCTCCTGGGAACTCACCGACCGTCCCGCTTTCTACCTGGTGCCGGACCGCACCGACCCCACAGTCTGGCGGGCCTCCCGTTACCGCCAGGCCACCTTTGAAGTCACCTACCTCGCCGACGGTAAAGCCCAACGAGAAATCATCCCCTTCTACATCAATGCTGAGGTAGTCTCAGATGGAACCCAAGCTGACATCAGCGTGGGTCTTGGTGGCAGCGAAGAAAGTGAAGCCCAGCTGCGCCAGGCCATCACCAGTGAAGACGCCGCCAAATCTACCCTCCAAAAATTTGTGACCTCACACGAGAACACCCCCTAAAGGCAGGAGACCATGCCCGAACAGCCCCAGCACTACCAGCCCACCTATATCAACAACCCCGGCCGCGCCCGCTCCTTTGCTCAGGGGCAGCCGGTTTACATCGTGCAGGCCAAATCCACCCTGGTGGCCTACCTGCTCTTCTTCTTCCTCTGGTGGCTCGGGGCCCATAAGTTCTACCTGCGCCAGCCCATCATGGGCATCTTCTACATCGTAGGTAACCTCATTGCGGGCGGTATCACCGCAGCAGTGCCTTTCATCGGCTGGATCTTCTATATTCCCCTGGTCATCGTCATGATCTGGGACCTCTTCACCATCCCCGTACGCGTGGGCTACCTCAACGCTCTGGCTAACCGCCGCATCTACTAATGGTGCTGTGAACAACACCGCTTTAACCGCGCCACCCCTGCCCAAACCGGGCGTCCTGCGGTAAAGTTGGTCAAGTCTGTGCTGGCGCTCGGCCAACACCTGAGACCGGCCAGACCGTACGTAATCTCCTGCTATGGAAATCCCATAGCCGCTTAGCCCAAAGGAGGGGTTTAATCATGCGTGCATACGAACTGATGGTTATCCTCAACCCCGAGGTAGAGGACAAGGCTGTAGAGCCCACCCTCACCAAGTTCCTCGAAGTTGTCACCAAGGACAACGGCACCGTTGACAACATGGACATCTGGGGCCGCCGTAAGCTCGCTTACGAAATCCAGAAGAAGTCCGAAGGCATCTACGCCGTCGTTAACTTCACCTCAACCCCCGAGACTGCTGCTGAACTGGACCGCGTTCTGAACCTGAACGAATCTGTCATGCGCACCAAGATCATCCGCCCGGAAGATCAGCAGATCTCCTCCAAGTAAATGTTTGAGACGGGGCCCTGTTCACTAAAATGTCAGACCCCCGTGCAAAACTTCAAATACTTACTCTTATTACGACTGGAGGCATCACATGGCTGGCGATACCGTCATTACCGTTATCGGTAACCTGACCGGCGATCCGGAGCTTCGCTTCACCCCCAACGGGGCAGCGGTAGCTAACTTCACGATCGCTTCGACTCCCCGCAACTTCGACCGCGCATCGGGCGAATGGAAAGAAGGCGAAACCCTCTTCCTCCGCGCCAGCGTCTGGCGTGAAGCTGCTGAGAACGTCGCCGAGACCCTCAAGAAGGGCATGCGCGTGATCGCGCAGGGCCGTCTGAAGTCTCGCTCGTATGAAACCAAAGAAGGCGAACGCCGCACCAGCATGGAGCTAGAGATCGAAGAAATCGGTCCCTCACTCCGCTTCGCCTCCGCTAACGTATCCCGCAACCAGCGCTCAGGTGGCAACTTCGGTGGCGACCAGGGCTTCGGTGGCGGTTACGGTAACCAGCAGGGTGGCGGCTTCAACGCCGGCAACCAGGGTGGTTACGGTGGCGGCGCAGGCTACGGCAACCAGGGCGGCTACGGTGGTAACACCGGCGGCGCACAGCAGGGCAACTTCAATGCTGCCCCTGCCGCACCGGCAGCAGCCCCCCAGGCCGCACCGGCCCAGCAGGCACCTGCTGCTGACCCCTGGGGCCAGCAGTCCGGTGGCAACTACGACTGGGGCTCCGGCGCAGACGACGAACCCCCCTTCTAAATCCCGCGCAGGCACCGCCTGCACGGCAGAAGGAACGGGGCGCCGGGCGTCCTTCTTTGAACCAAGACAAAATATTCATCCATCCCGCGGTTTATCCCGCGGGCTCCCACCAGAAAAAGGAGCACCACGATGGCTAAGGCTGAAATCCGCAAGCCCAAACCCAAGCAGAACCCCCTGAAGGCTGCTGACGTCACCGTAATCGACTACAAGGACGTCGCACTTCTGCGTAAGTTCATCTCCGACCGCGGCAAGATCCGTGCACGTCGCGTCACCGGCGTGACCGTTCAGGAACAGCGCAAGATCGCTCAGGCAATCAAGAACGCCCGCGAAGTTGCACTGCTGCCCTACTCAGGCGCTGGCCGCTAAATCGATAGGAGAGTAGAAGAACATGGCTAAGATCATTCTTACTCAGGAAGTCACCGGCCTCGGCGCCGCTGGCGACGTTGTAACCGTCAAGGACGGCTACGCACGTAACTACCTGCTGCCCCGCGGCTTCGCAGTCACCTGGACTGTAGGCGGCGAAAAGCAGGTTGAGTCCATCCGCGCAGCACGCGCTGCTCGTGCTAAGGCTAACCTCGAAGAGGCAAAGGCAACCGCAGCTGCTCTGGCATCAAAGCCCGTTGTTGTTGCTCACAAGGCTGGCGCTGACGGCCGCCTCTTCGGCACCGTCAAGGCTGAGCACGTTGCTGACGCCATTGAGGCTTCAGTCGCAGGCTCCGTCGACAAGCGTGCGATCAACCTCGGTTCCGCTATCAAGCGCACCGGCGTTTACACCGTTTCCGTGCGTCTGCACGAAGACGTTGTAGCTAACGTTGAGCTGGACGTTGTAGCTGAGTAATTCCCTTGAGGATTATTCGCTAGGCTTCTAGCAGCATCAGGACGCCCCGTTCCCCCTTGGTGGGGAGCGGGGCGTCCTTGCGTGGGGGAGCGGGTGCGGTTTCACAGGGGAGTCTGGCATGCTAGAGGGTATGGCTTTACAATCAACACCTTCTTCTACCCGTACTCGTCGCCCCCAGAGCACCCAGATGCTGTTTGCAGCTGCGGTGACCGAGGGCCTGGCGGTGCTGACGCTGGTGTTGGCTTTCGTGGTGAACGTGGGGTCACCCTCAACGGTTCTAGCGACCTTCTTGGGGTTTATGGCTGTTTCTGTCGTAGCGGCTACCCTGGCCTTTGTGTTGGCCCTGGTGGGGCTGCTGCGCTTTGCCCGGCACACGGTCTGGTTCATCATGATTCTGGTGGTGTCTGTGCTGGCTAACCCGGTGCTCTGGTTCTTCCTGATTGGCTACTTCTCCTAGAAGCTCCCCGGGGTGGCCGGTGTCTGACCGCGCCCGGGAAGCGCCCACGGGCGTCCGCAAAAATACCCAGCTTGCTCCCAGGCAACTCAAAACCCAGTTCAAGCCTAGTGCGGTTATATGGATATAACAGCTCGAAAGGCTACAAGAAGCGAATGTGTGTGTGCTTCGAAAACCGGGTAATGCTGAACCCGGCTTTCACTCACCGATGGCGAGACCAGTATGGGGGTCTCGCCATCGGTGTTTAAGTTGTTTTCACTGCTGAGGGTCTCTTTTCACCCGCCCGGCGGATGCGCTCTAGCTCCGTTTTCTCTAGGGTAGAAGTAGGTACCCACACACGAAAGGTCGCAATGGAGCACCCCACCCAGCCTTCTCATCGACAACGACCACAGGCTCAGTCCTCGCAGTCTTCCGTTTCGCAAGCCCCGGTGGCCTCTGCCCGCTCGCGCATGCTGGTGCCAGATGCTGCCCGCGGGCTCATGCTCTGGGGCATTGCGGTAGCCAATGTAGCTACAGCCTGGGTACTCTTTGCGGGTGGTCCGGCGTCTATGACCGGGCGGGTCGTCGATGGGAGTTTCTGGGACAAGCTGACCATCATGTTCACCACCTCCTTTGTGCATGCCCGCGGCTTCCCCATGTTCTCGACCCTGCTGGGCTTTGGGGTGGGGCTGATTGCCGCCAGCCTCTACCGGCGAGGTTACCCGCTGCCCAAGGCTCGTGGAGTGATCGCCAGCCGCTACGGCATGTTGGCGATTTTCGGTGCTGTTCACATGGTCTTTCTCTTTTGGGGCGATATCATGCTGGCCTACGGCCTGATTGGCCTGTTCATGGCCTGCCTGATCGCGGTGCGCACCAAGGTCTTGCTCTGGGTGGCCGGTACGCTTTTTGCCGTGACCAACCTGGTGGCCCTAGCCGGAGTGCTCCTGCTTCAGGCGGTGCTGGGCTCTGGGCCGCTCCAGGAGCTACTGGGCGGGGGAAGTAGCGGCGGCCTGCTGCCCATGACGAGCTACTGGTCGGTACCGCTCAACGGCCTGATTGTGCTGCTGGGCAGCCTCCTCGGTGTGCCCCTGCAGGCTTTCATGCTGCTCCCCCTGATGTTGCTGGGGTTTGTGCTGGCGCGAGAGGGCGTGCTGGCTGAGCCCGCGCGTCACCGCCGGGTACTGGTCTGGCTGGCTGGGGTGGGCCTGGTGGCTGCACTGGGCACCGGCATCCCCGCCGTGCTTGAGGCCCTGGGCGTGCTGCATACCGGCGTTTTCGGGGTGCTCACGATGACCCTGGGTGTGCTGGGCGGCCCGGGCTTTATTGCCCTGCTGGCGTTGGCTCTGGCTGGAGTTCAGGAGCGTGTGGACGACGGTGCCCCTGTCCCTGCCCCGCTTCGACCCCTGATTGCCCTGGGTAAGCGGTCTATGACCGGCTATGTGCTGCAGTCGGTGATTTTCTTGGTTGTCTTCGGCGGCTTTGCCCTGGGGCTCTTTGCGGACGCCGGTGCCTCGGTGCTCCTGCTGGTTGGCACAGGCGGGTGGCTGGTAACGGTTCTCGTAGCGGTGGCCCTTGAAGCGGCGGGCAAGACCGGCCCGCTGGAGGCGCTGCATCGGCGGATGTCCTATGGCAAGGGTGGGCTTCCGCAAGTTTGGGTGCCACCGGTGGGCGTCCTGCCTACTCAGGCGGGACCTTATGATTCCCAGGCTGTGCACAGGGACGGTATATAAGAGCTTAAGAAGGCTCCGCCATACTAGAGGTACAAGGTTCGAAAGAGCAGCCGCCCGCAGGGTGGCCCTGGAGAATCTCAAGAAAGCAGTAGTGTGTGTTTCTTGCACGGGGCCTAGCCCTGATGTGTAAATGTGTGTGTATGGATGAGGCCGGGTCGGGGGACCCGGCCTCGTCGTTTTAAACTGTGCGAGTGTGCACCTAGAATGGGTGCTTATGCACTGGCTTATTCTGATTATTTCTGGCCTCTTTGAGGCGGTGTGGGCGACGGCCCTGGGTAGGTCTGAGGGTCTGACCCGTTTGACCCCCACCCTGGTCTTTATCGGGGGTCTGGTGCTGAGCATGGTGGGCCTGGCCTATGCCATGCGGGAGCTGCCTACTGGCACCGCTTATGCCGTGTGGGTGGGTGTCGGCGCGACTGTTACCGTCCTTTATGCCATGGCGACCGGTACCGAGCCCGTTTCCCTGCTTAAGGTGCTCTTCCTGCTCATGATTGTGGCAGGTATTGTGGGGCTGAAAGTCACTTCCTAGAGAGATAGGCGCATAATAGACCCATGAAGGTTTTACTCGCTGTCGATAAGTTCAAGGGCACGCTCACCGGTGCCCAGCTCACTGAGGCGCTTGCCGCTGGGTTAGAGGGGGCTGGTGGGTGTGAGATTATCACCTGCCCCATTGCGGACGGCGGCGACGGCACCGTAGATGCAGCCCTGGCTGCCGGGTACAGCGAGATCACCTGCACTGTGACGGGTCCTTTTGCCGGTCAGTCGGTGACCGCCCGCTACGCCTACTCGCCAACTGAACGCACGGCCGTCCTCGAAATCGCTGAAGCGGGCGGTATTGCCCGCCTGCGCGAAGACCAGCTGGATACCTGGCGGGCCACCTCCTTCGGCGCCGGTGAGCTGATTCTGCACGCGGTGGGCGCGGGCGCGCGGACGCTCGTGGTCGGCCTGGGTGGGTCGGCCAGCACTGACGGGGGAGCGGGTCTCATGCAGGCGCTCGGTGTGAAACTTCAGGACGCCGAAGGGCGCGACCTTGCCCCCGGCGGCGGGGCGCTGGGGCAGCTGGCTTCAGTTGATCTGATCGGGCTTGATGAGCGTCTGGCAGGGGTAGAGATCATTATGGCGAGCGATGTGACCAACCCGCTGTGTGGCCCGTCTGGTGCTGCTGCGGTCTACGGGCCCCAGAAGGGGGCTACCAAAGAGCAGGTTCCCCAGCTTGACCAGAATCTGCAAAAACTAGCCGATACGGTAGAAGAGGCCCTCAATGTTTCACGTGGAACATTTGCTACCACCCCCGGTGCAGGGGCAGCCGGTGGCCTGGGCTTTGCCTGCCTGTCGGTGCTCGGGGCCACCATGCGCCCCGGCGTTGAGATCTGCTTCGAACTCACCGGTTTCCACCGGGCCCTTGAGCAGGCGGACCTTGTGATCACCGGCGAAGGAAAGTTCGATACCCAAACCCTTCAAGGCAAGGGTCCGGCAGGGGTTGCGGCAGAAGCCTCCGCCCGCAACCTGCCGGTTATCGCCGTCTGTGGAATCAGTGAACTCTCCACCGGCCAAGCCCGCGAGGCCGGTTTCACAGCTGTCTACTCGGTCGTGGGTGACACCCAAGCTACCCTGGAAGAATCCCTGGCCAACCCGCGTCCTTACCTGCAAGAACTAGCGGCCAGTATCGCCAGCGCCCACCTGCGCTAGGAAGCTGCGCGCGTGTTCTCTACAGCCCCTGCTAGGTCTGCAAGCAAGGTGGTCTCGTTGAGAGCCCACAGCACTGAGAGCGGCGAGGCAGCAGAGAGGGCTAGCCCCTTCTGCTTGTCGGTCTCAAACACTGTCGCGTCATTCTTAAGGGCGGGCAGCTGAGCAAAAAGTTCATGGGAACGCACTGCCTCTGCTTCTTCAGCAGAGTTGGCCCAGGCCCAGATGACGTCGCACTCAACCTGGTCAAGAACCTCTGAAGAGATAGTCATATAGACACCTTCGGCCTCACCTTCATGCTCGCTAATATAGGGGGCATTGACCATGCCAAGAGAGGTGAAGAACTGGGGGCGGGAGTCCTCTGAGGTGTAGGCGCCAAAGGTGTTGGCGGCGGTATCGAAGTAGCCTGCAATAAAACTTGCACCCTTCAGAACAGGGTATTCTGCAACTGCTTCTGCGAGCTTCCCTTCAACCTCTGTGACGACGGCGGTGGCGTCGTCCTCCCGCTGTAGCATCTTGCCTGCCATCTCAACGCACTGCTGCCAGCTGGTCTCGTAGGCCCCTACCCCAACCGGGGCGGGGATTACGGGGGCGATGCCCGAGAGCTTGTCGTAAACCTCCTGGGTCATGTCGCCGTAGGGGGAGAAAATGGCGTCAGGTTCTAGGGCGGCCAGAGCTTCGTAGTTGGGGCCGTCGGTCTCGTCGTAGCGGGTGGGCTCGTCGCCGCCCAGTTCGGTGAGCTTAGCGTCGAACCAGTCGGTGGAGCGGTTGGCGTTCTCGCCCCAGCTCACATAGGGGGTACCTGCTGGAACTACGCCCAGGGCAAGGAGGGCGTCGGGGTTTTTCCAGGGCTGAACAACAGCAATTTTTTCAGGAACAGCATCAAAGGTGGTGCTGCCAAAGGCATGCTCAACGGTATAGCTACCGCCACTGGTTTCTGATGTTGAAGAGGACGTGCCTGAACCTGTTGAGCAGGCGGAAAGGACGCCGGTGAGGGCGGTTGCTGCGGTGAGCTTGAGGAAGGTTGCGCGGGTGAGTGCCATGGGTAAAACTCTCTTGTTAGGTGTGCCTAAATCTTTGTTTAAGATACCCTAAAAATTTGTTTTATTTGATGACACCCTGTGCCCAAACTACTTCTTCTTCCAATACCCCTTGGCATAGCCGTGCCCCTTGGGTACGCTCAGCTCCCGCCGCGCCCAGATACGCAAAGGGTGGATAGACCTGGACTCACCCGCCAACCAGGTACACACCGACCCCTCCGGCAGGGGGTAAGCCATCACAGTCTCAGCCAAAGCCCCGTGCCGGGCAGAATCCACCCAGACCACCTCAAAATTCTCAGGAGCAGCAATCACCTGCTGTGACGCCTCCCCGGGCACCTCAATCACGGCCACACCCCGGGCACTCGCGGGCAGGCTCTCGATCCAGCGGGCCATACCGGGTAGGCCGCTTTCGTCCCCGGCTAGCAGGTAAAAGTCGTAGTCCTTGCTGATGGAGTACCCCGACTTCGCCCCCAGAAAATGCGCGCTATCGCCCACGGCAACGGTGCGGGCCCAGGTCGTTCCAGCCCCGTGCTCGTGCAGCATGATGTTGATTTCCAGCGCCCCGGTGTTCTCGTCAAAGTTCCTGACCGTGTACTTGGCGGTGGTGGTCGGCTGGCTCCATTGCGCTTTGTCCTTCTCGAAGGTCGGCGCGGGCAGCACCTCCCCCTTCTTTCCGGTCACCAGGTAGATGTACTCACCCACCAGTCCCTGGGCCTCAACCCGCTTACTGTCAGCAGGCTCAGCAACCACCCGCATGACGGTGGGCGTCAGCTGCCCCACCTCGGTCACCCGGTAGTGGGAGTAGCCGCCCCGGTACTTGCCCGATTTCATGGGCTGGGGGTAGGACGCCCCCGCCCCGCCCCGGCTGCCCCCGGCAACTGAGGTGCGGGCTGGGGCGGGCGCAGGGGAGGTCGCGAGCGCCGAACCCTGCCCGGCGGCGAGCGCTTTCTCCAGCTTCTCCACCCGCTTGAGCAGCTGCTTCTGCCCCTTCTTTAGGTACTTCAGCTCAGCTTTGAGGCTCTTGAGCTGCTCCTTGGCGTCCTTGTCCTTGCTCTTTGTGCTGCCCACCGGCGTCCTTTCTCTGACTACGACCAGCCCCTCTTGGTGCTGGCCGGATCAATCTCTAGTACTTAAGTACTCTAGCTAGAACCCATGCTACCGAGATAAAGTTAAGCCCATCACATCACTGTCGCTGTAAACACCAAAGGAGGCAGCCATGACTCTCTCCCCTACCGTCAGAAATCCCGCCCTCAACCGAGCAGCAGGACTACTGATCTGGGGTGGAATTGGGCTTGCCCCTGCTGCCTTTATCGCTGGACTGACCTACTCCGAACCCTCCTGGGTTTTATTCAACCTTCTCCCTGCTGCTTTCGGCGGCGGCATCATTGTTTTCAATCTGGGGCTTATCCTCGGTTTGATCGCAGTCTACAGAGGTCAGGCCGGGCAGGTTCTGCGCACCGCCCTGTGGCTGCCCATCTCACTAATAGTTAGCGCTCTTCTTATTTTCTGGGTAGGGGCACTCATCGCCCAGAGTCCCACCTTCTAAACCCCCGGAGAACACAATGTCAGACATCACCCAACCCCACGTCACCGGTTTTCACACCGCCAACCCCCACAGTGCTAAGTCGGCCACCGTCCTGACGGCTATTGGTGCCGTCCTCATCTTGGCCCCCGTAGCGCACCTACTCGCTGTTCCCCTCGGCCTCCTAGGAGTGCCCGTCGCCAAAGACTGGGTAGAACTCAGCTACGACCCTTTCGGCGCCAATATCCTGCTTGCTATCGTGGCCCTAGCCCCCGGCTACTTCTGCCTCCTCGCAGCCCTACGCCGCGCCCCCTCCATACCCCGCCTTATCGCAGCAACCACCGCCCCCACCCTGGTACTGCTCTATGCCCTCTTTGCCGTCTACTACTACCTCACCAGCATCTAGTCTCACAGCGAAGCGATATCGCCGGGAGCGCTCGCAGGTGAGATGATAGAAGCTCACCGTTTTCTTCACCACCGAGGGGGCCGCCTTGTCTGAGAGCCAGTCTGAGTTCGTCCGCACACCGCCGCACGACGACACCGCCGAGCAGTCGGTACTGGGCGGCATGATGCTCTCCAAGGACGCCATTGCCGACGTCGTTGAGGTCATCGGCGGCGGCGCTGACTTCTACAAGCCCGCCCACGAGATGATCTATGAGGCCATCATCCACCTCTACGGGCACGGCGAGCCGGCGGACGCCATCACCGTAGCCGACGAGCTAACCAAGCGCGGCGAACTGAACCGCGTGGGCGGGGCAGCCTACCTACACTCCCTGATTGCGGGCGTCCCCACAGCTGCTAACGCCGGGTTCTACGCTGAGATTGTGGCTGAGCGCGCCATGCTGCGCCGCCTGGTGGAGGCTGGCACCAAGATTGTGCAGCTGGGCTACTCCGGCGACGGCGAAGCTGAAGCCCTGGTCAACGCCGCCCAGGCCGAGATCTACGGGGTTTCTGCCAACAACACCAAGGAAGACTACGTTCCCCTCTCTGAGGCCATGAACAGCACGGTCGAAGAGATTGAGGCCAACGGATCGCGCGACGGCGGCATCCACGGCGTGCCCACCGGCTTCATCGAGTTCGACGAGCTCACCGCCGGCCTGCAGGCTGGCCAGATGATCGTAATCGCGGCGCGTCCGGCAATGGGTAAAGCGCTAGCCCTTGATACCCCCATCCCCACCCCCACAGGCTGGACCACCATGGGCGATATCCGCGTGGGCGACACCGTTCTGGGCGCAGACGGGCACCCCACGACCGTCACGAACGCTACCGACGTGATGACCGGGCGTCCCTGCTTCAAAGTCATTTTTGATGACGGAACCGAGATTATCGCGGACGCCGAGCACCAGTGGCTCACCGAAACCCGCGCGTCCCACCGGGCTCGCTCGTCAGCTCTGGCGGGTTCAGGCGGGGGGCGTGTGCGGACGTCCGTGGGCGCGCAGGTGCGCACCACCGCTGAGATTCGTGAGACGGTTCGCTGCGCGACGGCTGCCCGTCGAGCCAACCACTCCATTGCTAACACCCGCCCGCTCCAACTGCCCGAAGCTGACCTACTAGTCGCCCCCTACACCCTGGGAATTTGGTTGGGTGATGGTGCGTCTGCTGCAGCTCGTGTATCTACCGCAGATGACGAAGTTCTCCACGGTATTGAAGCTGATGGCTACACGGTTCGTCAGGTAAAAGGCATTACCTATTCGGTGCATCTACCAGCTGATACTCGTACATTTACGAGCTTCTGTCTCGTCTGCGGTAAGGCATTTACTCATTCTGATCGTAATGTCACTACGTGCTCTCGGGAATGTGGTGGTAAGCGAAAGACTGTTGCTGCTCCCCATGCGCGTGCAACATGTATTGATTGTGGCGGCTTGTGCACATCAGGCCTACGATGCCTCTCATGTCATCGGGCCAACGGTAGCCTTCAAGGGCAGCTGCGTACTCTGGGCGTTCTGAATAATAAGCACATTCCTATGCAGTACCTACGGGCCTCTGAAGCGCAGCGCCGAGCTTTGCTGGCAGGGCTGCTCGATAGCGACGGCACTGTTACAAACGCCGGGTGTATTCAGTTCACGGTGACGAACCGCCAGCTGGCATACGATACCCAGGAGCTGGCGCTTTCTTTGGGGTATCGCACAGGTATGGCAACAAAAAAGGTCAAGGGCAGTAGCGAGGCTACGTTGACGGCCTACAAGCTGACCTTCTCTTCCTCTGATTCTGTTTTTGCTCTGTCTCGCAAGAAGCAAATGCACCGTGACCGCGATTCTCGTCTGACCGCTAAGCGGAGCTCTCGCTATATTGTTGCTGTGGAGCCTGTTGATTCTGTGCCGGTGCGCTGTATTGAGGTAGATAATGAGCAGCATCTTTTCTTGGCTTCTCGTGCTTTTGTGCCCACCCATAATTCGACGTTTGCCCTAGACATCGCCCGGTCTGCTGCCATTAAGCACGGTATGACCACGGTGTTCTTCTCCCTGGAAATGGGTCGCAACGAAATTGCTATGAAGATTCTGTCGGCTGAGGCTGGCATCAATCTGTCCGACCTGCGCAAGGGCAAGCTGGACGATGACCAGTGGGCCAAGATTGCTACCGCCATGGGCAAGATGGATTCGGCTCCGCTCTTTATTGACGATTCACCCAACATGACCCTGATGGAGATTCGCGCTAAGGCCCGCCGCCTGAAGCAGAAGAATAACCTCAAGCTGATTGTTCTGGACTACCTACAGCTGATGAGCTCGGGTAAGAAGGTGGAGTCGCGCCAGCAGGAAGTTTCGGAGTTCTCCCGTGCTCTCAAGCTGATGGCTAAGGAGCTTGAGGTGCCCCTGATTGCCCTCTCGCAGCTGAACCGTGGTTCTGAGCAGCGCACCGATAAGAAGCCGCAGGTGTCGGACCTTCGCGAGTCGGGCTGTCTGACTGCTGATACTCGTGTGCTTCGCTCTGATACGGGAGCTGAAACAACGATGGGTGAGCTTTTTGAGCAGGGCGCTCAGGACGTCCCGGTATGGTCCCTGGGGGACGATATGCGTTTCGTGGAGCGGCACCTGACCCACGTCTTTTCTACGGGCGTGAAACCTGTTTATCGTCTAACGCTAGCTTCGGGTAAGACCCTGCGCGCTACCGCCAATCACCCCTTCTTTACCTACACAGGCTGGAAGGGGCTGGGTGAGCTTGCAGTGGGCGATCGTTTGGGTGTACCCCGCCATGTTAACGGGCCGTCTGCCCGGACGTACTGGAGCGACGAGCAGGTCATTTTGCTGGCTCACATGATTGGTGACGGATCTGCTTTAGCTCGACAGGCAATTCGTTATGCATCTATTGATGAAGAGAACCTCTCTATAGTTGCTGAATCTGCATACAAGCAGTTCGGAATTGAAAGCGTCAGGGATACTCACGAAGTAGCGCGTTGCACTTCTTTGCGACTGCGCTCGCCGGAGAAGCTAACCCATGGTAAGCGGAATCCGCTCGCTGCATGGCTCGATGATTTAGGTCTTTTCGATAAGCGGTCGTGGGAAAAATTTATTCCAGATCAGGTTTTTGCCTTGCCTAAACGGCAGATTGCCCTCTTTATTAGACATCTATGGGCAACTGACGGCTCTGTTACCGTAAATAAGAACGGGCGTTCAGGGCGTATCTACTACGCCTCAACTTCTCGTGTCATGCTGGACCAGCTGTCTCTTCTGCTTCTGCGGTTTGGTATTAACACTCGTGTTCGCGGTGCCACCATTAAGGGCGAGTACCGTCAGGGGTACAGTCTCGATATCTCCGGACGCGATGAACAGCTCCGCTTCTTGCGTGAAATCTCTGTTTACGGGGAACGCGCTAAGAGTTGCGAGAAACTGCTTGCGGCAATTACTGCTGAAGGCGTTCGCTCTAACACCAACGTTGATACTGCTCCGGTGCAGGTGTGGGACGATGTGAAGGAAATCCTGTCTGAGAAAGGAATGACGCATCGTGAATTCCAAGCTGCCATGGGTTCAAAGTATTGTGGTTCGGCCTACTATAAAAGCGCACCGTCCCGCTCTCGTTTAGCAAAGGTAGCTAGCGTCCTTGATGCCGCTGAGCTCGACATGCTTGCGGTCAATGACCTTTTCTGGGACACCGTCACTTCTATCGAGTACGAGGGGGAAGAAGAGGTTTTCGACGCCACTGTGCTAGGGAACCACAACTTCGTCGCCAACGGCATCACCGTTCATAACTCTATCGAACAGGACGCTGACATGGTCATTCTCTTGCACCGCGAGGATTACTACGAGAAGGAATCAACCCGCGCAGGCGAGGCAGACGTCATTGTTGCTAAGCACCGTAACGGCCCCACCAAGACTATTGCGGTCGCCTTCCAGGGCCACTACTCGCGCTTTGCCAACATGGTGCACGACTCTTACACCGGCACCGAGACCTTCTAGCCCCAGCCTAAAAGTAAGCCCCCAGGAGTCGGCTCTCTCGTTAGAAGAGGCCGTCAAACAGCGACAGCTGCTCCTGGGGGCTCTTCTTTTTCGGCGCGGGCCGGGTTTTACGGGAGTGAGAATTCCCCTCAAGATAGCTCTGGACTGCCGGTGCGGCGCGTTCAGCCAGCTCATCGGCGCTGAGCCCGGCAAGGTGGGGGAGCTGTAGAAGGTAGCGCCCCACGGCTAGCCCCAGAAGTTGGGTACCTAAGAGTTCTGCGGACGCCTCATCCAGGTTGGGTAGCAAAGGGGTAGCGGCGCTGTGCGTAAGGTGTCGTGCTAGAGCATCCTTGATGGTTGGGGTGGTACCAGTTGAGGCTAGCGCTGAACGCACGAGCGCTCTCAGAAGTGGGCCGGTCTCATCTGACTCCCACATCTGCAGGTAGGTAGTTACAAGGATTACCCCCTGACCGTCGGCACCCGATGCAGGCAGGACCGGAGCCTGCTCAGCGTGGTCTGCCATCTCATCGAGCAGAGCTAGAAAAAGTGCTTCTTTCGATCCAAAAAAATGTCGAACCAGGGCGGGGTCTACTTTGGCTTGGGAAGCGATAGCTCGAACGGATGCTCCCTCATAGCCCCGTTCAGCAAAAAGCGTTCTCGCGGCGTTGAGGATGTCCTCGCGCGAGCGGGTGCCGCCGCCGCGTCGTCCGCGAGGTGAGCCGGAAGTACTAGAGTTCTGAGCTGCCATACGCCCAGTCTACCCAAAAAATTCCTCATTCGTAGATGAAATTCATCAAGTGTAGAATAATATCCTCACCTGTTGAATTATCTAAGATGCTTCAATAGAAGCACCAACCTGCTCCAAGCACTCCACCCGTCACTACTCGAAAGAGCCCCCCTTGAATTTCCCTGCCCTGCATGAAGCCCTCACTGCGGCATCCAATCCTGTCAATGCTGCCCCCATGGCCGTCTACATGCGCAATCAATTCCCCTTCCTAGGAATTAAAACCCCGCAGCGCCGGGAACTCATCAAACCCCTCCTAGCAGAGGCCCGCGCCGCAGCTAAAACCACAGGAATCGACCGCACCTTCGTCGAGGCCTGCTGGCAGGCCCCGGAACGTGAGTTCCATTACGCAGCCCTCGACTACCTGCATGCTCTGCGCCACTACCTTGAACCCGAGGACATTGACTGGCTCCGCGAGCTCATCGAAGAGAAAAGCTGGTGGGACACCGTTGACCGCCTCGACACCATGGTCGGCGAGATCCTCTGGCGTAACCCCAACGACGACCTCATTCTTGCCTGGGCGCAGGACGCCAATCTGTGGGTGCGCCGCGTAGCTATCGACCACCAGCGCCCCCGCAAGGCCGAAACAAACACCGCCCTGCTCGAAAAAATTATCACCCTCAACTTTGGTTCTAAGGAGTTCTTCATCAATAAGGCCATCGGCTGGTCCCTGCGCGAGTACTCCAAGACCGACCCTGCCTGGGTTGCCGACTTCATCGCCCGCCACGGCACCCGCATGGCCTCTCTGAGCGTGCGTGAGGGCTCTAAACGCCTGAGCTAGCCTGCTCTTCGTGCGCTACCGGCGGTACCCTGGTGTTATGACTTCCTCACCTTCTTCACACCGCCCGTCCGCCCCTGATTCCGCTACCGGTGTACTGGCCGGTAAGACTATTGCCGTGACTGCCTCTCGCCGTAGTCAAGAGCAGGTTGCGGCCTTCGAACGGCAGGGTGCGCGCGTGCTGGTGGCACCCACCGTCCGCATCGTGCCGGTGGCAGATGACACCGAACTGCACGCGGCCACCGACCACATTCTTGCTCACCACCCCGACGTCCTGCTGGTCACTACCGGTTACGGACTGAATGGCTGGTTCGATTCCGCCCGCGAGCGCGGCTTTGAGGAGCAGCTGAGGCAGGTTCTTGCGGGGGCTACGATTTTGGTGCGTGGCGCTAAGGGCCGGGGTGCGGTGCGCGGTTTGGGGTTTGAGGACGCCGGTATGGCGGCGCAGGAGCGCACGTCAGCTTTGGTGGATTTGGCGCTGGAGCGCGGTGTTGCGGGTAAGCATGTGGTGGTGCAGCAGCACGGGTCGCCGGATGCGGTGCAGGAGGAGCGCCTGGTGGCTGCGGGGGCGCGGGTGACGGCTGTGGTGCCGCACCGGTGGGAGGCTCCTGATCGTCCTGAACTGGTGGATGAGCTGATTGATGCCCTGGTGAACTCTGAGCTGGATGCGGTGACGTTTACGGCTGCGCCTGCGGTGACTGCCCTGTTTGAGGTGGCGTCTGCTCGGGGTGTGCTGCCGCAGGTGGTTGAGGCTTTTAAAACGGGAACTATTGCGGCTGCGGTGGGGCCGGTGACAGCTGAGCCGCTGGAAGAGGTGGGCATTACTCCTCTTGCCCCCGAGCGTTTCCGCCTGGGGGCGCTGGTCAAGGAGCTGACCGTAGCTCTCTCTGATCGGTAGGGCCGATGGATATTTTTGAGCCGCCGCAGGGGTGGGGCCCTGCTCTGATTGAGTATTTGGGTATTGAGCCCTGGCGTATTCCGGTGGTGATGCTCTCTGCTGTGGGTATCTACCTGACCTTTTTGGTGCTGGTGCGTATCTTTGGGGTGCGGGTGTTGAGTGGCTGGAACGGTTTTGATGCGGTCATCATCATTATGTTTGGTGCGGTGGCTGGCCGTGTGATTATTGGGCACCCGCCGACGCTGGCGTCTGGCATGGTGGGGCTGGGTACGCTCATGCTGCTGGAGAGTATTTTTGGTGCGGTGCAGTCGGTGACCGGCATCCGGCACATTAATCACAAGCCCCGGGTGATTATGGCCCACGGCAAGTTTGTGGTGCGCCATTTGAAGCGCTCGCATTTGGCGCCGGCTGAGGTGTACGTGGCTCTGCGGAAGGCCGGGGTGTCGCAGCTGAGTCAGGTGCAGTGCGTGGTGCTGGAGGCTACCGGCCAGCTATCGATTGTGCGTGAGGGTGTAGAGATTGATCCGCAGCTGCTGCGCGGAGTGGTGGGCGCCGATAAGGTGTTGAAGAAGCGGTGAGGACGCCCGGGGTAGAGCTAGCTCTACCTGGCAGGTGGAGTGCGGGTGAGGTAAGAGTAGAGACTGCCCCACTGTGCTCGGGGGTTGGGCGCGAAAGAATAGAAGCATGACAAGCACCAATTACACCCTGCATGACGCCGCCCCTGCGGCAGGGAGCCAAGCACCGGCGTCCTTTGACATTGACTATGCCAAGCAGCCCAAGCCCGTCAAGAGCCTGTGGCGCCGTATGGCCAACCCCCTCTATATCTTTACTGCCGGCCCCTGGATTGCCTTTGCGGTGCTGGTGGCTCAGGGCATCGTTGCCTCCCTGGTGTCTGGCCTGGCCGCCTCGCTGGTTGGGCTCCTGGTTCTGCCCTTCGTTGCGATTGGCTTCGGCGCGTACGAGCGCTGGCGTCTGGCCAAGACCGGCCACGGTGTCGTCGCCAACGGCCATGTGGACTACCCCAAGACTGGTTTCTTTGAGGGGGCTCTTTTCCGCCTCAAAGAGATTGCCACCTGGCGCGAGGTTGGCTCCCTGGCCCTGACCACTGTCTGGGGTTGGCTCGCCGGTATCGTCCTTTTCCTCCAGATCATGATGATCGGTGCCGCGGTTGCTGTTGCCTCCTACCTGTATACGGGCAGTAGGCTCTACCTCGACTGGCAGCACCTTTCCCTCTACTCCGAGGTTTCCCTCTACTCCCAGGGGGAACTGGACTACTACATCAACCGAGGTCTTCTCCCCTCAACCGGCCAGATTTTTGAGGTAGGCCCCCAGTACTGGTGGGTCTTCCTGGTAGCTATCCCCGTGCTGCTCATTATCTTCGCCTACGTCAACGGTCTGCTGGCTGCCACCGGTGGCAGCCTCTCCAAGCTCATTCTTTCTCCTCGCCCCGAGGAGCAGGAACGTCAGCTGGCCCGTCTGACCGCATCTCGCGCCACCATCGTTGACGCCTTCGAAGGGGAGCGCCGCCGTATCGAGCGAAACCTGCACGACGGCGTCCAGCAGGAACTGGTCAACCTCAACCTGCGCCTTGGTCTGGCCGAGATGGAAGCCAAGAACCTGGTCACTGATACCCAGGACGCCCGCGCCGCCGCCCTGCTCAATCACGTCACCGAGGCTCGCACCCAGCTCTCCCACGCCCAGCGGACCCTGCGCGACACCGTCCGCGGTATCTATCCGGCGGTGCTGGAAGATCACGGCCTCAAGGCTGCCCTGGAAGAGCTGGTACGCCATAGCGTCCTGCCGGTTCACCTGACCTACGACGCCCCCGCCCGCCTGCCCCGCGACCTTGAACGCACCGCCTACTACACCGTCAATGAGGCTCTGACCAATACCCTCAAGCACGCTCAGGCCCAGTTTGTCTCACTCTCTGCCTTTGTGGCGGGCGAGTCCCTGGTGGTTACGGTAGAGGACAACGGTATCGGCGGCGCTGACCCCGCCCGTGGCACCGGGCTTGCCGGCCTGGTAGAACGCGCTGCTGCTCTGGGTGGCACCGTTCAGGTGGACTCCCCGGCCGGTGGCCCCACCCGTCTGACCCTGGCCCTGCCCCTACCCAAGGGCTCAACAACCCTGTAGCGTTTCACGTGAAACATATCCGAGATAGAGGTCCACAGGTTCGCGCTTGCTGCCGACCCTCTCACTAGGTTCGCTGGCGCTCACACAGTGATTCATGCCAGCCCCAAAGCCAGCAGCTTCGCCGCGAACCTGTTGCCCTCACGAAAGGTGCCCCATGCGCATTATCCTCGCCGAAGATTCCGCCCTGCTTCGTCAGGGGCTGACGATGGTGCTAGGGGCGCTGGGGCACTCCGTGCTTGCAGAGGTTGAGGACGCCCCCTCCCTGCTCACCGCCGTCGAGGCGGCTATGGCGGGGGAGGGAGTCGATGCCGTCATTACCGATGTGCGCATGCCACCTACCCACACGTCCGACGGACTGAAGGCTGCCCTGCAACTGCGCGAGACCTACCCGGGGCTGCCAATCGTGGTGCTCTCCCAATACATCACCACCGCCTACGCCCGCGAGCTTTTCGCCCGCTCCGCGGCCGGGCTGGGCTACCTACTCAAAGACCGGGTGGGGGACGTCGAAGAATTTGCCCGCGCCCTCGACACCGTGGTGGCAGGCGGCACCGTGATCGACCCGGACGTCGTCCAGCACCTGCTCGGCGGCACATCCTCTAGCGGGCAGACCGCCGGGCAGGTACGCGGGGCACTGCCGGGCACCGCTGCCGATACTTCCGGTGCGGACGCCCCCGCCCCCTTTCCCTCCCCCGGGGCAGGTACTGCCGGGGGAGCGTCCGCCCGCCAGCTCGGCCAGGCAGCCCACCCCACCGAGGGCAAGCTGGCCAGGCTCTCCCCGCGCGAACTAGAAATCCTACGGCTCATGGCGCAGGGGCGATCCAATGCAGAGATCGAAGCTGAACTCTTTATATCCCCGGCCACCGTTGCTAAGCACGTGGGTAACATCTTCGACAAGCTCGACCTGCCCGCCGATACCGGCAACCGTCGCGTCCGCGCGGTCTTGGCTTTTCTAGAAGGCTAACGCCCCCGTTAAGGCACGTACCCCAGTTTTTGTGCATATACCCCCTCTTTATCGCGGGGTATATGCACAAAAACTGGGGTACTTACACTTTTGCCCTTACTTCTGAATCATGGCCTGCGCCAGCACTTCAAGGCCGCGGTGGGCCTGTTCCGTGCTGGGGGAGAGGTTAGAAATCATCAGCTCGTCGGCCTGCACTGAATGAGCGAAGCGGGTGAGATAGTCACCCACCTGTTCCGAGGTGCCTACCGCGGTGTAGCGCAGCATGTCCAGAATCTGCTGGCCCTGGGGTGAAGCGACCAGCATATCCAGCTCATCGTCGGTCAGGTCGCGGTCATCTAAACGCATCATGGACTTCACCCGCTGCCGGTACGCAACCACCTGCTGGGTGCGGGCGTCCTCTTCCGTGTCGGCGGCAATCACATTCGCAGCGGCAATCACATAGGGCTGCTCAAGCTGCTCTGAGGGGGTGAAGCGCTCGCGGTAGACCTTGATGGCTTGCTCCAGGTGAGTGGGAGCGAAGTGGGAGGCGAAAGCGTAGGGTAGGCCCAGGGCGCCAGCGAGGGAAGCGCCGAAGAGCGACGAGCCCAGAATATAAAGGGGCACATTGGTGCCCGCACCCGGAGTCGCGTGCACGCCGGGTACACGGGTATCCCCGCTCAGGTATCCTGCGAGTTCCTGGACGTCCTGAGGGAAGTTCTCAGCGTCCTGCGGGTCCCGACGCAGGGCTGTAAGGGTGCGCATATCGGTGCCGGGTGCCCGCCCCAGACCCAGGTCGATGCGGTCGGGGTACATCTCAGCCAGGGTGCCGAACTGCTCTGCCACAGTAAGAGGGGAGTGGTTGGGCAGCATGACGCCCCCGGCTCCCAGGCGAATAGTTGAGGTCTGGGCGCCTACGTGTGCAATCAGTATCGCCGGGGCCGCTGAGGCGATGCGCTGCATGTTGTGGTGCTCTGCGTACCAGATACGTTCATAGCCCAGCTTCTCTGCATGCTGGGCTAGGGCAACGGAGCGCTTGAAACTGTCTGCGGGGCGTTCACCGGGAAAAATCAGGGCAAAGTCGAGAAGGGATAGGGCTGGCATACTGAAAACTTCTTTCCGTATATAGGGGTTGTGTATGCCTGGCATAACGGCCAGGAGGGGGTGCGATATTCCTTGAAGGGGCTGAAAATGGGCCCTAGAGTGGCCTGAGGAAGATTTTTTAGGGATTTTTTGGTGTAGTAGGTCATAGATTTAAGCCATAGACCTGCCTCACTGAATTCTTCTGACTAGGGGAAACGTTCTTGATGGGTGCGCCTTTTGGGTTTGAAAAGGGGTGTAGGGACGCCTATGGCTGGGTTTTGAGGTCATTTTCGACTTGCGAAGTGTTTTGAACCTGCGTAGAGTATTACGAGTCGCCACGGCACAGGGGAAACCCGCCAAGCGACAAAACACCTAGTCACATAGCGAATTCAGGCCCAAGCCGGAACTGAGAAACCTCACCTCAAACGAGTGAGATTTTGAAGTAACAAACCAGCCAAAAGCCACTGTGAGACACAACACGGAACACCGAGTTGACACACAGAAAAGAAACGCGATAGACTAGACGAGTTGCCCAAACGGGTAACACAAAAACTTGAGAATGACCGATA